>NZ_JAANTG010000002.1:0-1184577 GCF_011627385.1 Haloarcula sp. R1-2 | reverse complement strand
TCATCCGTAGACTCTGCGAGGAGTCGATCGAGATCGTCCTCACTGAGGTGACGGACGATCTCTTTGCGGCGATCTCCAGACATATCCACACATCAAACTCTACCTTCATAACTTCCACTAGGCACTAGTGATTCGGTACGGCAGCACGGGCAATAGACGCTGTCGCGCCAGCGAATCTGTGACAGCAGATTCGCGGCCCGACGCTCCGAGACGAACGTCTTGAGTGGAATCATGCTTCGTCGGGTGGCGCGTTCGTGCCACCCTTGCCCGCTACGACTTCTAGCTACAGCTAGGACCTGACCAACAATCTCCTACCCAAGAGCGTTTAGTTTTTACCCGGCTTGGTCCAACTGAGTAGTACGGCACTTTGGGGGAATCTTGTACAGACTATTTATAAAGCACCGGAAGACCGAACCCATACACCCCTTTTCAACGAAGGGTCTGAAAGAATTATCGGGGGTAGAAAACTGTGTTCACAGAGTGTTCACAGTCAGCCAAACATCTGGCGCATCATCGGATGCATCTCCATGAGCTGCTCTTCGGCGATCTCCTCGTACAGTTTGTACGTAATGGAGACCGTCAGCAGCAGCCCGGTACCGGAGACGCCGCCAATGGTGCCCAGCATGTTGGCCATGACAGCCAGCAGCCCAACCAAGGCCCCACCGATGACAGTCACCTGCGGGATGTACCGCTCAAGGACTTTCTCGATGACGCCGACGTTCTGTCGGAAGCCGGGGATCTGCATCCCGGAGTTGTGGATCTGCTTGGCCGTCGCTTCCGGGCCCATGTCGGTGGTCTCGACCCAGAACACGGCGAAGACTGCGCCGCCGACCAGCATGACGAACAGGTCGATGCCGACTCGGGTCAGGATCTGCCAGACTGGCTGGGCCGTGCCTTCGAGCCACCACATCCAGTCGCCACGGCTCTGAATTGGGGCAAGGAAGTAGAACAGGCCGCCGGTCGGCTGGCCGTTGGCGTACGTGCCGAGGAACGCCGGCATCGAACCCAGCTGGGCGTCCAGAATCCGGCCCAGGAACTGGATGTTCGCCTGCAGCGCCCGGACAAGGATCATCGGCAGGACGCTCGCGTAGATGAGCTTGACCGGGAATCGGCCACGGGCTCCTTTCACGCGGGCGTTCGACAGCGGGATCTCGACACGGACCGATTCGGCGTAGACGACCACTGCGAAGATGAGGACCGTCGTGAACAGCCCCAGCAGTTCGCCTTGGAGCAACACGGTCTGGAGGCCATCAGCGGCCAACACTGGCCCGGTGCCGCGCTCGCCGGTGATGAACAGGTACCAGGTGTAGATGATGCCCTCGCTGTTCCCGAGGAACGGGGCCGTCAAGAGGCCACCGACAAGCCGTTGGCTCACGCCGGCGACAATGAACAGGCCGATACCGGAGCCAACGCCCCATTTGGAGATGACCTCGTCCATGAACAGGATGAGGACACCGCCGACGAACATCTGGGCGAAGATGAGCCACTGGACACCGGCCGTGCCGATACCCAGTGAGTTCGCGACCGCCGTGTCAGCCGGCAGGAACCCACCAGCGAACACCATCGGGAGCCCGGTGAGACAGATCATCACGAGTACCAGCAGCTTCTGGAGCCCCTGATAGAGGATCTGGTCACGCGGGTCGTCTTGGGTGTTCAGCCCGAGCAGGTCCGCCCCACCGAGGAGCTGTAACACGATGGACGCCGTGACGATCGGACCGATACCCAGCTGCATGATGCTCCCCTGACCAGAGGCCAGAATCGACGAGAAGCGCCCGAACACCTGCTGGCTGGCGTCGATGTCCAGCCCGAACAGCTTCACGTTCGTCAGGAAGAAATACAGCAGGAGCACGCCACCTGTCCAAGTGAGCTTGCGCTTGAACGGGACGTGTCCGTCCGGCCGCTGGACTGCGGGCATCCGGACAAGCAGTGGTTCGGCGGTGTCCTTCCAGCTCATCGTTCGTTATTCCTCGTCCGCGTCCGCGTCTTCGGTTTCTTCGGCCTCGGCCTGGCGCTCCTCGCCGAGGTCGGTCAGTTCGACACTCCCGCCTGCGCCCTCAACCTTCTCGCGAGCGCCCTCGGAGAAGTCGTCGGCGATGAGCGTGAGTTCGTGGCGCACTTGGCCCGCACCGAGTACCTTCACGTAATCGGCGTCGTCGGCCTCTTCGACCACATCACGGACATCGACGCGGAAGCCACCGTCTTCGACTTCGGCGACGTCATCGGCGGCCAGCAGCGTGACGTTCTCGTCGATCTCGCGAACGTCGATGGTTGCGGCCTCTTCCTGCACCTTCTGCGGGCGCTTGAAGCCACTCTTGCCGAGCGGCTCGTGGTTGTGGAACTCGTGCTTGTCACGGCCTGCGTCACCGCGACCACCGCGGTGGCCGGCACCACGTCGGTTCTTGTGTGAGCCGCCGCCGTGCGTGCGTGAGCCGCGCTGTCGTTTCTTTTTACTCGTCATTATCGCATCGCCTCCAGGAGGTCGTCGATTCCCTCGGTGTCGTGTTTCCCGAGCTGCCCGCCCTCCTTGACGGGGTGTTTGACGCCGTCGTGACCACCACGGGGCGGGTGGAGACGGAGCGTCGGGGACAGGCCCTGCTCGCGCAGTGTCGTCTCCTCGGAGAGGAGCGCGAACGCGAGCCCGGAGATATCGTCGTAATCCGTGTGCTCGGCGACCCACTCGTCGTCGACGTCGGCGTCGCCTTCGAGCGGCTCAGCGCGCGTCGCCAGAACCGTCTCCAGCGTCTCCTGGCTCGGCTCACCAAAGGCGACGAAGTCGTTGACCTTCGCCACCATGCCGCGGTAGGCGTCCGTCTCAGGGACGAGCGTGCAGTGGTTCACGTGGTGGATGTTGAGCATCTCCAGCGTGTCCTGGATGTCAGTGTGCATGTTGACTTCGCCACGGAGCTGGACGAGTGCGTGCATCACTCGATCACCTCTCGTTTCTCGAAGGTTCGTTCGGGGACGCGCGCCTCGGCCGTGTTCTGCAGGGCGTTGAACGTCGCCTTTGCGAAGTTGACCGTCGTGCGCGTGTTCCCGCTACTGCGTGTCCAGATATCCTCGATACCGGCGAGTTCGAGCACCTTGCGGACGGTCTCTCCGCCCGCGAGGCCCAGCCCTCGCGGGGCCGGCTGCAGCTCAACCTCGACGCTCCCGGCCTTGCCCTCGGTGCGCAGCGCGACCGTGTGCGGACGGCCACAGCCACACTCCCAGGACCCGCAGCCGCGGGAGACGTCGATGATGTTCAGCTTCGCGATGTCGATGGCTTTCTGGATGGCACCGCCGACCTGGTCGTCACGCCCTTCGGCGTAGCCGATGAGGCCGTCGCGATTGCCAACGGCGACCACGCAGCGGAACTTCACGCGGCGGCCGGAGTCTGTCATCCGCTGGACCATGTTGATGTCCAGCACTTCGTCTTCCAGATCGGGAACGAGCTGGTCGACGACTTCCGATTCTTTCAGCGGGAGCCCGGAGTTCAGCGCCTCCTGCATGGAGTCGATTTCGCCCTCGACGACCTGCTTGCCGAGGCGTGTCCGTGGCTCCCATCCGTTGTTAGCACTCATAGTTCGATGTCACCGTCCAGTAGGGTCTCTCGGAGCTCGTCGAAGTGCTCCGGGAGGTCTGCAGCGTCGAAGTCGCCGCTGTACAGCGGCTCCTCGAGCTGCTCGTCGTACTCGGCGATGTGGGCACCGCGCGTGCGCTGCCAGTCGGCGAGTACGTCGTCGTTGTGCGGAATGTCCAGGCCGGCGTCGATTGCGCCTTCCTGTATTGCGAATACTTTGCTTCCGGGGGTCGGGCTGTTGAGTCCGATGTCGAGCACTGCCTCCTCGATGCCCGCTTCCTGCGCGCGAAGCCCGGCGAGCAGACCGGTGAGGTATGCCGAGGGCATGTTGCCCGTCGGGGCCTCCCAGCCGTACTCGGCGAGATCGCTCGAGTGAGCGGACGCGAGGGTGTCATCGCCGTTGGGGCCAAGCGTCACCAGCTGCGCCCTGACGTGTTTATTGCTCTTTCGAGCAACGAGACGTGGCTTACCGGATTTCAACAGGCGCAACCGCTGATGGTAATCGGTTCTGGCCTCGCGGCGTCGCCGCATCGGTACTTTATATCGTGGTCCTGTCGCCATTATGCGTCACCGTGGTTTGCGTCGATGTAACGTTCGAGATCGGCAACGCTGTCGAACTCGCCACCGCCGGCCTTGTCGTACAGGTCGCGGTACTGCGAACTCGAAAGCGTTCCCTCGTCACGCAGTTCGCGCAGCTTCGTCCGCTGTGCGCGGATGCGTGACTCCCAGTCCTCCTTGGAGTTCTGCCGTGCGCCTGCCTTCCCTTTCCGGGAACCGGCTCCCTTCTGGTGGCCGTACGCACGCTTCTTCTGGCGCTCCCGGGCGCGTCCACGGGAGTTGCCTTTCTTGTCTTTCGCCTGAATGGCGCCCTCATCGACCAGCTCGCGAACGTCCTCGCGGGTAATCGCGTCGGCGATGTCGCCCTGTCGCTCGGGGTTGAACCAGACGCGGTTCTTCCCGACGTCGAGGACGTCAGCCGCGAGTCGCTTCTGTGCGGAGAGATCAGTCATCACTCACTCACCTCGACTTCGACGTAGGTGGGGTTGAGCACGCGGATGCCCGCGTCCTCGGCTTCCTCTTCGATTCGCTCGCGCTTGCGAGCACCGACCTTCGAGGCGATCCGGACAGCCTCTGTGTCGCCGTCGACGCCTTCGAGGTCGTCCACGTTGTGCACGCGAACCTCCTCGAAGCCGGACGGATGCTTGCCGCGAACCGCGGTCGGCGAGCGGAAGCCCGCCTCGACCGTGTCGCCCTTGCCCTTGATACCGCGGCGCTGCTTCGAGAGCTGGCCGCGGGGCTTGCGCCACGAGGTCGAGACGCGCTTTTTCTTGTGGTGGTCCTGACGGTTGAACTGCGGCTTGCCGACCCGGTGTCGCTGGGTCAGTAGCCGCGCGTCCTCATCGGAGAGGTCTGGCGTCTTCTCGGTGAGCCCGCGGGCCTGGAGTTCCGTCTCCACGTCCTCGTCGGGCACTTCTTCGCCGCCTTCCTCTTCGACTTCGGCTTCGGTCTCGGACTCAACTTCGAGTCCGCCAACGTCGGCCTTGATTCGGGCCGCCAGCGCGTTCCCGATACCGCTGACATCGGCGAGCGCGGACTGGTCGGCACCACGAACGTCTTCGACCGATTCGAAGCCGGCCTCGCGGAGTGACTCCGCCTTGGACGGGCCGACGCCGCTGATGTCGGTCAGTTCGGTGTACTCTTCCTCAACGTCTTCTTCGTTGTCCGCCATCAGGCGTCACCTCGGTTTGGTTTGCGGGTGATGTACACCCCGTCTTGGAACACGCGCACGTCCTTGTCGTTGATGCGCGTAAGCTGCTCGATGTCAGCAGCGGTCTGGCCGACAGCTTCGATGTCGGGACCGCTGATGGTCAGCTCCTCACCGTCGATCTCGACGTCCGTGTCGCCGTGGATCGTCGTGCGGCGGGGGGCTTTCTCGCCCAGGAAGTTCTCGATGACAACTTCGTCACCCTCGACGTTGACCTGCATTGGGAAGTGAGAGTAAAAGACCTCCATACCGTACTCCCAGCCCTCGGTCACGCCGTGGAACATGTTCTCGATGTGGCTCTGGAAGGTACCGATCGTCGACATCGTCTTGGCGTTGTCTTCATCGGATTCGATGACGACCGTGTCGCCGTCGACAGACACGTCGATGTCAGGGTACCAGAGCCGACGTGTGACGCTGCCGTTGTCCCCCTCGACAGTGATGTCAAGGTGGTCCTGCTCGGCGTCCACGTCCTCCGGAATCTCCAGTTCTACTCGTGGCATTGTTAGTATACGTACGCGATGACTTGGCCACCGACGCCCTGCTCACGAGCCTCGTAGTGGCTCATGATGCCGTGGCTGGTCGTCACGACGAGGGTCCCGTAGTCACGGGCGGGGAGGAACCGCTTCTCCCACTTCTCGAACTCGTCTGCGCCCGCAGAGTAGCGGGGCTTGACCGGGCCACACTCGTTGATGGCTCCTTTCAGTTCAACTTCGAACTCGCCGGCTTTGCCGTCGTCGACGAAACTGAATCCGTCGATGTATCCGCGGTCGTAGAAGACCTCGAGGACGCTGCCGATCTCGTTCGAAGCTGGCGATACTGTCTGCTCTAGGTGCCCGACGCTTTCGGCGTTGTTAAGCGCCGACAGTGCGTTGGCAAATGGGTCGTTCCCTGTCATTGTTAGCTGTACTTCCTGAAGCCCATGCCTCGCGAAATCTCGCGGAAGCACTGGCGGCACAGCCAGATGTCGTACTTGCCGACGAGTCCCTGTTCGCGACCGCAGCGCTGACAGGACTCGAGCTGGCCAGTTCGCTCACTGGATGCCGTCTCGGAATCGGGCTCGTCTGTGGTTTCACTTTCGCTCATTCGCTCACCTCCACGTCGTAGGTCGACTCGATGAAGGCGACGGCGTCCGCCGGGTTGAGTCGATGCTTCGTCGGAATCGAGCGCGACGCCTTATCGCGCTTGGCGACGCGGTAGCCGGGACGGACGAGGTTAACCGTCACGTCCAGCCCGTAGATTCCGATGCTCGGGTCGTACTCCTGGCTCGGGAACTCGGTGTGTTCCTCGACGCCGAAGCTGAAGTTGCCGGTGTCGTCGAACTGACTTGTCGCCAGTTCAGCGAGCGGCAGCGCCGTCTGGAGGAATTCCTCGGCCATCTCGTCGCGGAGGGTGACCTTCGCACCGATGGGGTCGCCCTCGCGGATGTCGAACTCGCCGACAGTCCGCTTGGCCTTCGTTCGAACCGGCATCTGCCCGGTGATCTCCCCGAGGATGTCCTCTGCGTTGGCGAGGTCACGGCCACCGTGGCCGATACCCATGTGAACGACGACCTTCTCGATACGCGGTTCGCGCATCTCGTGGAAGTCGCCGCCGGACTCACTCTCGGAGCTCATTCATCATCACCCGTGAAGTTCTCGTCGATGACGACGACGTACTCTTCGACTGTCTCGAAGCCTTCGCCCTCGTCCTGCGAGACGATCACGTTGTTCTGGGCCGAACCCGGCGTCACCTGAATCTCCTCGACTTCGCCGACTTCGCCCGCGTGGGCACCGTCGACGGCCGTGACGAGTGCGCCCTCTTCGTATTCGAAGTGGGCAACGACTTCGCCGTCCTCGTTGCCGACGACGATGGAGTCGCCAGCGTCGTAGGTCTGGTCGTCCTCGACGATGAGCGTCTCACCGTCGTGGAGACCCAGCTGGACGTCGCCACCGGAGACGTGCGTCTTGGTGACGATTTTGCCGAGCTTGGATTCGGCCGCGTCCGGGTCGATTGCGGTCAGCGCCAGCCGACCACCCTCGCCGGGGAACACGCGGTAGTACTCCTCGCGCTCGGTGAAGGCCAGGATGTCGAACATCCCGACGGGGCGTTCCTCGTCGGAAATGGCCTTCCCGTTGATGAGGACGTTGTCCTCGTTGAGAGCGTAGCGGGCTTCTTTGCGGTTGTCGGCGTAGCCGAGCACGTCCCGAAGGACGATGAGCAGGGGAACCCCCGACTCACCGTGTGGGCCGGCACCGGCTTTCACCGTAAACGTCGCGGTTTTGCGCTCTACGGGCCAACTGTTTGGCACCGAGAGTCGCTTCTGGTGGTTACTCATGCGGAATCATCCTCCGATTCGAGACGCGCCTCGCGCTTCTCGTCTTCGAGGTCCAGGTCCGTCACGCGGACGTTCGAGGTGTCAAGCGGTCGCGGGACTTCCTCGCCGTCTGTCTTTTCGAGCGTGACGTCTTCGACGTGGATGACAGCCTTGTCGAGGTCCACGTTGATGACTTCGCCTTCTTCGCCGGCGAAGTCACCACGGAGCACCTCAACGGTGTCACCAGCGTTGACGCGGACGTTCCGCTGGCCGTACTCCTCGCGGAGGTCAGCGCTCAGCGTCGCCCGGACCTGCTTGTGCCGCTCGTGAAGCGGGGCACGTCGTTGACTCTTGCGTTGTTTGTCTGGTTGCTTGCTCATGGTTCTATACGATCATCGTCGCTGCTGATGCCACACTGCCGAATCGCTGTGCGACTTCCCGTGCGATTGGACCTTTCAGCTCGGTCCCGCGCGGGTCCTCGTTTTCGTCGACGATGACGGCCGCGTTGTCTTCGAACTTGACGCGGGTGCCGTCGGGTCGACGGATCGGCTTTCGCTGGCGGACGACGACGGCTTCGAGCACCTGACGACGCATTTCGGGCGTCCCCTTGGTGACCGAGACCGTGATCTTGTCGCCCAGCCCAGCTTTGGGGTGGCGGTTCTTCGTTCCCGAGTAGCCGTGGACGGAAATGACCTTGAGTTCGCGCGCTCCCGTGTTGTCCGCACACGTGATGAGCGAGCCCTTCTCCAGGCCTTGCGTGACGTCAGCACCGAGTGCTTCCATCAGGCATCACCGTCCTGTTCGTCGGCGACCACGCCGACAACGACGTGGCTTTTCGTTTTCGAGAGCGGTCGACACTCTGCTATCGTGACCGTGTCACCGACCGCAAGGTCGAGACAGTCCGGTGCGTGAGCCGGAACGCGGCTCCGCCGCTTCATAAAGCGGTCGTATTTCGGCACCTTCACGTCGTACTCGCGCTCGACGACAACGGTCTTCTCCATGTCAGTGGAGGCTACCTCGCCGTTCAGTGTCTGTCCGCGCACGGAGAGCTCTCCGTGGAACGGGCAGTTCTGATCGGCACAGGTCTCCTCCGGTTCCTGTACGTTCAGTCCTAGCGCCATAGTGAATCTCCTGTGTTCTCTGTGCGACGAGCGGGACGGGCAACGAGGCGGTCGCCGTCGACGAGAACCGTCTCGGTCGACAGGTCGAACGCGAACGTCGCGCTGTCCTTCGGCACGTGCCACACCCGGTCGGCCCCCTCGAGTGTCAGCATCTGTGTCGTCTCCATGACGACAGTTCCGCTGATACCGATGACGTCCGGATTGGACGCCGCGACGACCTCGCAGTCGAGGCCGACGAGTTCGTGTCGTGGGAGCGTCTCGGGTGTTAGTGGCATTATTCGTTCTCCTGCAGGTCGCCTTCTTCGCCCTGAATCGTCTTGATGCGGGCGATGGCCTTCCGCAGCTCCTTGATGCGACCGGGGTTCTCCGGCGCACCACCCGCGGCCTGGACGGCCCGGGCGTTCAGTAGTTCGGTCTTCAGGTCGTCGAGTTCCGCCTCGCGTTCGGCGGGCGTCATGTCCCGAATTTCCTGGACGTGGAGGACGGTCATTCGTCGTCACCCTCCTCGTCCATTTCATCCATCAGCTCTTCGGCTTCCGCCTCGACGTCCTCGTCGAGTTCCTCGTCGACAGCCTCTTCGAGTTCGTCAACGTCGACATCCTCGACATCGTCGTCAGTCGGGACTTCGACGTCTTCCTCGACGATTTCCTCGTCGACGAACTCCTCGTCAGCCTCGGAGTCGTCGTCGGCCCCGGCGGCCACGTCCTCGTCGAGTTCTTCGGCGGTTTCGCTGTCTTCGGGCTCGCCTTCGAGGAGTTCCTCGACGGACTCGCCGTCGGTGTCGGCCACGTAGTCCTCGACGTCGACATCCTCGTAGATCTCGAAGTCGTCGGGGAGCTCCGCGTTCGGCGGGATAATCTTGACTCGGACCCCGATGGTCCCGAGCTTCATCACGGCGACGCCGACGCCGCTGTCGACGATCTCCTCTGCGGGTTCGCCGTTGTGCTTGACGTAGCCGCGGTTGAACTTCTCAACGCGCGAGCGTGCACCAGTGACCTTGCCGGAGAGGACGATCTCTGCGCCGAGTGCGCCCGACTCCATGATGCGGTCGATGGTGGTGTGGCCCGCTTTGCGGAAGTACCAGCCACGCTCGAGTGCGTTGGCCAGTCGGTCCGCGACGATGCGGGCGTTGAGGTCCGGCTCGTCGACTTCCTGCACGTCGACCTGCGGGTCGTCGAGGTTGAATCGGTCCTCGAGTTCCGTCGTGATCTTCCGGATGTTCTTCCCGCCCTTGCCGATGACCATCCCTGGCTTCTCGGCTTTGAGCACGATCTGGGTCCCCATCGGCGTCTTGGCGACATCCATGCCGCCGTAGCCGGCTCGACCGAGTTCCTCTGCGAAGAACTCGTCGATCTGGGTCCGCTGGAGTCCGTCCTCGATGAACTGTTGTTCGTCGGCCATTAGTCTTCGACCTCCGGCTCTTCGAGGATGAGTTCGACGTCGACCTGCGGGCTATTCCACGCCGAGGCACGCCCCATCGCGCGGGGCTTGCGACCCTGCTGCTCGCCGACCTTGTGGGCGGCGACGTGCTTGATCGTCATGGCCTCACCGTCGAAGCCCTGGTGGTCGGCGTTGCCGACCGCGTTCTCGAGCAGGTCGAGGAAGGCCTTGCTGGCCTTCTCCGGGTAGCGCCCGGCGTCCCAGCCGTCGACCTTGCTTTTGTGGCCGACGCCCGAGTTGTGCTGTTTGAACGGAACGGGCTGGTCGCCCTCGATAACTGCCTCGAGGTAGTCGACAGCCTCGCCGGCCGTTTTGCCCTTGACCTCGCGGGCGATGGCCTTGCTGTGCTTGAAGCTCATCTGCCGCTCCCGGAGCATCGCTTTGGCCGTCGTGTCCGGGTCGGCTTCGACTGAGTAACTGATTCCCATGATTATTTGAGCGGTACGAACTTCGAGGAGCGTGTCGCTCCGATACCGGCCTGACCGTGTTCGACACTACTCCGGGTGAGCTGGAACTCACCGAGGTAGTGGCCGAGCATCTCGGGCTCGACTTTGACACGCTCGAAGTTCTGGCCGTCGTGGACGGCGAAGGTCAGCCCGACCATCTCCGGGACCACCGGCATGTCGCGCAGGTGTGTCCGGATCGGGTCGTTGGCTGTCTCCTCTTCGCCGGCCTCGCGGGCCTTCTCGAGGAGCTTGTGTTTCTCCTCGGTCAGGCCGCGTACGATACTTCGCCGCTGTCGAGCGGGGAGCAGTTCCGCGACTTCCTCGAGCTCCATCTCCTGCAGCTCGTCGAGCGTGTGGCCGCGGAAGGAGAACTCTCCTTCGTGGCCGATTTGATATTCTGAGCTCATTCGTTGCCACCTCGACCTGTTCGCTTCGAGGCGATGTCCCCGACCTTACGGCCAGGCGGGGCGTTCCGCGAGATGGACTTGGGCTTGCCGGGGTGCTGGCGTCCGCCACCACCGAACGGGTGGTCGACGGCGTTCATCGCCACACCGCGGACGTTGGGCCACTTCGTCCCTCGCGCTTTCATCTTGTGATGCTTGTTGCCAGCCTTCACGAACGGCTTGTCAGTTCGGCCGCCACCGGCGACGACGCCGATGGTAGCACGACACTGCGGGTCAAGCCGCTTCATCTCCCCGGAGGGGAGCTTGACGACCGCGACGTTGCGGTCGTGGGTGAGCAGCTGGGCGTTGACACCCGACGCGCGGGCGAACTTCCCACCGTCACCGGGGCTGGATTCGACGTTGCACACCGGGACCCCCTCTGGGATCTCGGCCAGCGGGAGCGTGTTCCCGGGTGCGATCTCGGCGCTGACGCCGACCTGTAGCTCGTCGCCTACCCCGACGCCTTCCGGCGCGAGGATAAGTCGTCGGTCGCCGTCTTCGAACTCGACGGCAGCGACCGGAGCCGAGCGGGCAGGGTCGTGCTCAATGTCGACGACCGTGCCGGCGATGACGTCGCCGTCCTCGACCTTGCGGTGCTCCAGATCAGCCTTGTAACGGTGCGACGGAGCACGGAACGTGGAGGTCCCGCGGCCGCGCCGTTGTCCTTGGATTCGTCGTCCCATCGTTAGAACACCCCAATTCTGGAGGCGACTTCCTGGGCGTCGTCGTCCTCAGAGAGGCGAACGACGGCCTTCTTTTCGCCGTCCATCGTGTTCTGCGTGTTGACCTGTTCGACTGTCACGTCGTACTGCTCCTCGACGGCGTCGGCGACCTCGCCCTTGGAGGCGCGGTCGTCGACGGCGAACTGGAGCTTGTTCTGGAAGTCCATGTCGTTCATGGCCTTCTCCGTGACGTGTGGGTGTTTGATGACATCCCAGCTCATCGCTCGGCCACCTCCGCGAGTGCGGATTCCGTGAAGATGGTGAGTCGACCGGGCGCGCCGCCGGGCGCGAGGTCTTCCGTGTTGACCTCGCTGGCGGTCGCCACGTCGGCCCCCGCGAGGTTGCGGGCGGCCGTCGACGGCTCGTCGCTGGTCACGAAGAGGATCGAGGCGGGACGACGGTACTTCCGTCCACGGGCCGAACCCTGTCCAGCCTTGATCTTCGTCTCGTCGGCGCGGTCGATGTCCGCGTGGACGTCGAGCGCCTCCAGCAGCGAGACGACTTCCTGCGTCTTGACGAGGTCCTCGAAGTCGTCGGAAACGACGACGGGCACTTCGTCACGGTCGAACTCGTGGCCGCGGTCGGCGACGAGGTCGGCGTCGGCCGTCGCGGCCAGCGCCGAGCGAACGGCCAGCTGCCGTTCCTTGTCGTTGAGGTCGAGCGAGCGGTCCTTCTCGGTTTTCGGCGGGTGGGCGCTTCGCCCTTTGACCGCCTGCGGGACGCGGCGGGCACGGCCGTCCTGCTTCGGGACGTGTGCCTGGCCGCGGCCGCTACCGAAGGACTCGGCCGGCGTTCGGAGGCCGGCGTACTCGTCGGACCCGTAGTCCTGCTTTCGGTTGGCCTGTGCGGCACGTACAGCTTTGCCGATGAGGTCGGACCGAACCGGCGTCTCGAAGACGTCCGGCAGGTCGACCTCGCCGTCTGTGTTGCCGTCCAGGTCGTAGATTGTTGCCTGCATAGGTTATCCCTGGTTCGATTCGTTGGAGACGTAGCGCACCTCGGGGTCGAGGCGCGGCTGGTCGTTCGGACGCACCGCGGGCCGGAAGCGCACCAGGCGCTTGTCCGGACCGGGCACGGAGCCCTTCACGAGCGTGTACGGCCCATCGACTTCGCCGTAGTTGACGAAGCCGCCATCGACGGTGGGCTCGTCGCCCTCGCCGATGTCGATGAGGCGCTTGTTGAGCTCGGTGCGCTGGTGGTAGCCGGTCTGCCCCTGCTGGGGGACCGTCGAGCGCACGCGGGACGGGTTCCACGGACCGAGGTTGCCGATCCGTCGGCGCCATCCCTGGCGGGCGTGCTTGCCTTTCCGTTTCTGGACGCCCCACCGCTTGACGGGACCCTGCGTCCCTTTGCCTTTCGTGACACCGGCCACGTCGGCGTACTCGCCGGCGCGGAAGATGTCGTTCATGGCGTGTTCGCCGCCGTCCTCGACAATGTCAAGGGCGTGGTCGAGGCGGTCCGAAACGGACCCACCGCCGACGCGAGTCTCCATCACGTCGGGCTTTTTCTTCGGGACGCTCGGGACGGCGTCGGGGACGGTGTGCGTAATGAGTCGCAGGTCCCCGAGGTCACCGGCCTCGTGTGCGTCGCGTATCTGTTCCTCAGCAGCGTCCGGGTCGTGGTCCTCCGGAACGTCCAGGGTCCGGTCGAGCTCCGAGTGGAACTCGTCGGTCCAGACTTCCGTCAGCGGACGCTGACCGTACGGCGTGTCTTCGTACGCTCGCAGGGCGACGGCGCGCATCGGCGGCGTCTCGATGACTGTCACCGGGACAGTCTCCTCCATCCCTTCGCGGGGGGAGTTAGGTTCGTCGTTGACAAGCACAACGTGAGTCATGCCTGCCTTGTAGCCGGCGAACCCTTGGACGCCCGGCTGCCCGTCGTCAGACGGCCAGCTGTTGAAGCGAGGCGTCTCGCTCGTCGAGCGCTTGCGCGGGCCGAAGCCCAGCGAGCCTTTGCGTGGTCTGCTTGGTTGTGGCATTCGTTTACTCCGTGAGGGTTAGACAGGTGAGGGAGGCGAACAGAGCTTCTTCCGTTCGCACAACCTCACTGCCCTGGTTCGGAACCGTATTCAGCCAGAGGTCGAACCCTTCTGGTTCGTCGCTCGTCTGGTCTCCCCCGACGGCGTCCGGGGCAACGTCGAGTATCGACGGTAACCCGCGCTCGGGTGCCCCGAAGGCGACGGTCATGCCGCCCTCGGCGTCGCGCCGCTCGGCCAACTGGCCGAGACGGGTCGACGTTACCGGCTCGCCGTATCGCGAGGACGCGATAGTGAGCCCGGCATCGTCGCGCGAGAGTGCCGCATCGAGGTCCGCGGCGACAACGTCGAATCCCGTTGTGGGGGCGTCGACGAGTTTCGCCCGGACCGGCCGTCGCGAAGAGACCCTGACGGTCACGCGCTCTCCCTGTTCCACGTCCATATCCGCTGGGACGGGAAGGGAGATCGGGTGTTGCATGCCGCAATTGACCCGGACGCGCCCATCAGCTCCGACCTCGGTCACGATTCCCTGTCTTAACGACCCCGAACCCTCAGATCCGGAGCCGGTCTGTGAACGCACGCGGAGCGGCGGCAGGACGCCGACGTACTCCAGTTCGTCCCGCTTACCCCACATCTCCTTTCGGAGGTGCGGGGGCGTCGCGGCGTACCGCAGCACGGTTTCGACGAACCCGTCTTCCCATTTGCCCGCCCCGTCAGGGTCGGGGTACACTGTCAGCCGATCAACCCGGTAGACCGCGGCCGCGCGGGCCACGTAACCGAGCTTGCGAGTTGCCTCGCGTCTGTCTTCGGCTTCCCGTGCAAGGGAAGACGGCACGAGTACGCTGGTCGTCATGCCGTGACGCTTCCACGTCGCGCCACTAGACTGTGCCGATATCTCCCTTTCCAGGGCTTAAAAAGCCCCCGTTTCACGCACGCGATGCGTCGCGTTCACATGGTCCGTCATGCCGGTTCGGAACCGATGCACGCATTCACTGTTTTGCCGCTTCCGAAAGGTCATGTCTCGTGACGCCATCACATGATCCGGCGCTCAGACGGGGAGATGATTGCCCTCACTTCCCACGATTTTCCCCGGAAAACGGAAGGCTTTTTACTCTCACCCCCGCCAGATTTGATTGCAACGAGGCGTTGCGCGCTGGCACTGAGCGACCACCGGTCGTGAATGTCAGGGCAAACGAAGCAAGCGCTGGTAGTGTAGTTGGTATCACGTGACCTTGCCATGGTCACAACCTGGGTTCAAATCCCAGCCAGCGCATTTCTCTTCATCCAAACTCTCGAGCGGCGCGTTTTATCGCGCCGCGTACTGGATGCTGTGTAATCGCACTGGATTTGAGCCCTGCCAGTCGCAGCCCGCGAGCGACCACTGGGAGCGAGCGGGAACGTCTGGCTCCGGTTCAAATCCCAGCCAGCGCATTTCTACGACGAACTATTCCAGTGAGCACCGCGTCGCGTGTGCTCGGTATCCGTGAGTCGTGCAATCGCACTGGATTTGCATCAGGTTCAAACACCGACGGACTTCGTCCGTCGTGATTCGCAATCGCGTCGTGATTGCTCACTCCCAGCCGGCGCATTTCTCTGATTCCAAATCGGCAAGCGATGCGTCTTATCGCGTCGCCCAGTCATATAGTACCGCTGTCATGTACTCATCTGAGTCGTCGGAGCGCCACCCGGAAACCGGGGAGTACCATTATTTGTTGCCCTATCGACAATGAGAGTGTATGACGGACGAGACGGTCCACGAGTCACAGGAAACACGGAGTCGCAGAGGAATCGCATCGTACTTCCGGCGATTGGCAAACAGGCTCAGCCGCGGTGAGCCAGCCCCAGCGGATGAGGAACAGACTGTAACGGTCACGCCGCCGGCCGAATCCGAGTTCGAGGTTGAGGTCGAGCGAGAGGACGGCACTGTCACCCTTGAAATCGATATGGAGTGGAACGAGGATGAGGGAGAGGTGGCGACCGATGTGGCTGCGAGCAAGGCCACGTTCAAGGTGTACGAGGACAGCGCCGAGCAGTACCGCTGGCGGCTCCGCCACGACAACGGGAACATCATCGCCGACAGCGGGGAGGGCTACGCCTCCAAGCAGAAGGCCGAGCAGGGTCTTGAGAGCGTCAAATCCAACGCTCCCGGGGCGTACGTCGTCGATGAGTCGAAAGATGACAGTGTTGTCGAAGAAGGGGGCAGCAAGGCGACATTCGAACTGTTCAAAGACAGCGAAGGGAAGGCGCGCTGGCGGCTCCGCCACGACAACGGAGAGATCATCGCCGACTGCGGGCAGGGCTATGCCTCCAAGCAGAAAGCGAAGCAGGGGCTCCAGAGCGTCAAGACGAACGCTCGCGGGGCACCGGTCGAAGAAGGCGAGTAAGCGTTCCGAACAGCGGTAGTTTCGTTCCTCCAGTCAGACACCGATAGCGTTACGCGAGTATCATAGCGGTTAGGTTTCGAGCGCGCGTGAGAAACCAGTATGACCTGCATAGGGTTTCTCTCGGTCGCACCGGTCATCGAAGGCAGCATGTCGTCGTACGTCGCTGACGCCGTCGCGGCGCTGGAGGCGTTCGATGTCGAGTACGAGACGACGCCGATGGGGACGATCATCGAAGCGGAGGACAGCAAGGAACTGTTCGCGGCCACCCACGCCGCTCACGAGGCTGTCGGCGAGCAGGCTGACCGCGTGAGCACGTTCCTGAAAATCGACGACAAGCGGACCGTTGACCAGCAGGCGCGAGACAAGGTCGACGCCGTCGAGGAGCATCTAGGTCGGGCGGCCAGAAGCGACGCGGCCGAAGGCGGAGATTAAAGGGAAGGGTGCCAAAGACGGCGTATGGATAGTCTCAATCGGATGGCCACGGAACTCGTTGACGAGGCCATCGACTTCGCCGACGAACTCACGATAGACGTACACGCGCTGGAGGGCGACGCCGCGGTGCTGGACTTCGGCGTCGAGGTCCCCGGCGCTGTCGAGGCCGGCATGCTACTCGCGGAAATCCAGACGGCCGGGCTGGCGACGGTCCAGTCCACGATGGCCACCGTCGGGGGCGCGCCGCTGAACCACGTCGAACTGTCGACAGACCACCCGGCGCTGGCCCTGCTGTGCTCACAAAAGGGCGGCTGGGAGCTGGCCGTCGATGACTTTCAGGCGCTCGGGAGCGGCCCCGCACGCGCGCTCGTTGCCGAGGAGGAAGCCTTCCAGCGTATCGGCTACCGCGAGGACGCCGACTTCGCCGTGCTGGCCGTAGAGACCGACGAACTGCCGGACGAGGACGTTGCGAGCCAAGTCGCTGAGCGCACAGGCGTCCCCGAGACGGGCGTGTTCCTGCCGTCGTTCGCGACTGCGAGTGTCACCGGGAGCGTCGTCGCCGCGGCCCGGGCCGCCGAACTGGCCGTGTTCCGGCTGGCCGAACTCGGCTTCGACCCGGTGTCGGTGCTGTCGGCCAGCGGCCGCGCGCCGGTCGCGCCGGTCGCCGATGACGAAGCAACTGCGATGGCTCGGACCACAGACGCACTCGCCTACGGCAGCGAGGTCCACCTCACCGTCGACGAGTCCTTCGACCGGTTCGACGAGGTCCCCTCCGTCGCGGCCCGAGAATACGGCGAGCCGCTAGAGGGCGTCTTCGAGGACGTGGACTGGGACTTTACGGAGCTTCCTGTCGAACTGTTCGGCCCCGCGGCGGTCACCATCGATGTCGTCGGCGGCGACACGCACGTCGTCGGTGAGACAAGCGAGAACGTGTTAGCCGAAAGCTTCGGCCTGTAATCGGGGATGCGCTACAAAGTCGCGCCGCCGGCCCGCTCGCGCCCGTTTCTGGAGACCGCAAGAGAGGCGCTTCCGCTTGTCCCTGACAGCGAGGCGGACTGTTGTCGCGCGATTCAGACGGCAACTGACGTGTCCGACCGCGAAACGGCCCAGAAGTACCTCGTGCTCTTGCAGGCGCTGGGACTGGTCGCCGAGAGCGAGCGGGGTTACTACCGGACGAGGACTGACCTCGACCGGGCGGACCTAGCGACGGCCTTCGAGGAATCGGTCTTCGGCGTCGATGTGCTCCTCGCTGCTCTCGATTCGGAGTCGGTAGACGGTGACACTGCGTTCGACGCGCTCCGGGCTGAGATTCCCCGCTGGGAACGCGAACGCCACACCGACTGGGAATCGGTCTGGCAGGAGCGCACGGCGAACCTGCTGGAATGGGCCGTAGTGTTCGGACTCGCTCAAAAAACGGATGACGGCTACAGACAGCCAACCGAAAACAACGAAAATGAGTGAAATGACGGGCCGCTACTCCGCCGGGTCGGTGTCGGTGACGGTCCCGACGCCCTTCGAACTCCCCTCGCGGAAAACGAACTTCTGGCCCGCTTCAACGAGATAGGAGCGGAATTTGAATCGGACACCGGTCTTGCCGGCGTCGCCCGGGAGCAACTGCCCGCCTTCCGGATAGAACGCCGCGGCCTCGCTGACTGTTTCGAGGTGGACCACGGGCTCATAGCCGTCGCCGATGCGGGTTGGGTGGTTCAACACCATTACCTCAGCCTCAAACTCCTGTACCGGCGACGGGTCGGCATCGCTCGGTAGCAGGACCATCCCGCGCTCGATATCCGCCTCGCGGACGCCCTTCAGCGCGATGCCGACGATACGGCCGGCCTTGGCTTCGTCAACCCGGTGGTAGTGCATCTCGATGGACCGCACTTCGACCTCCTGAAAACTCCCGTCTTGCATCGGTCCAAGTAACAGTTCGTCGCCAGCCTCGACCTCGCCGGATTTGATGGTGCCGGAGGCGACCGCACCGACCCCCTGAACGTTGTACGTCCGGTCGACGTACATCCGGAAATCGCCCACCTCGCCGGCAGTCTTTGGTAGCGCCTCGAACATCTCGTCGAGGGCGTCCAGCCCCGCCTTGGTGACGGCGCTGGTGGTGACGACGGGAACGACAGTCTCAGATATTTCGTCGATAGCCGTGTCGACGCCGTGGCGCTCTACCCGGAGCGGCGTCTTGTCGACCTCTCGCAGTGCTTGCTCGACTGAGCGTTCGACTTCGGCGACCCGTTCACCGTCGACGAGGTCGGTTTTGGTGAGCGCGACAATCGTCGGGAGGTCCGTCGCCAGCAGGATGCCGAGATGCTCGCGCGTCGTCTCTGTCACCCCGTCGTCGGCCGCGACGGTCAGGAGGCCGTAGTCGAGTTTCTGGCCGACGAGGCCGCGGATGGTCGTCCGGAGCCACGGCTCGTGGCCGACGGTGTCGACGAAGGAGACGAGCCTGTCGGATTCTTCGACGACCCGCGCGCGGTCGTCCTTCCGGTGCGGGTTGTCCATGCGAATTGGCTCGCCGTCCGCGTCGAAGCCGTAGACGCCGTATGAGAGGTCCGCCGAGAGGCCCCGTTCGACCTCGTGTGGCTGCACGTCAAGGAAGCCGCGTGTCCCACCTTCGCCGTCGTCGGCGTCACCGGTGACTAGCGACCCCACGAGCGTGGATTTGCCGTGGTCGACGTGCCCGGCAGTTCCCACGACAATGTGGTCATCGTCTGCAAGGACCGACCCCTCGGAGACTGTCGCGACACCCACGATACCGTCTGTGTCTGTCGATCCGTTCTCTGAAACGCCGTCAACGCCCCACGTTTTGACCTCCTCGATGTGCGCGCCGGCTTCCTCTGCCAGCAGGCTAAGCACGTCCATCGACTCGGAGAACTCTGCCGGCGAGATGCCGGCGAGACCGCCGTCGTCGGTGACGCCGACGACGTACGTCGCCTCCCCATCTCCGGAGAGAACACGGTGGCGGAGTTGCGCCGCGAGGGATTCGAGTCGCCCCTCGGATAGGTGGAGATCTTCGGTGAGCCGTTCTTTGAACTCGACGCTGCCGCCCTCCCGTTCACCGCGGTCAAGCGCGCGCCGGAGGACAGCCCGGTCGGGGCTCATATCCCCTCGTTACCGTGGGGCAGACATAAGCCTTCCCCGGATTTAGGCCTCCAGAGCCCTCCTGAATCCAGTGAATGAGTCTCTCTCTCACAATAACAGCCGGACGGATATTTATACGTGAGGGCGCAGCCAGACCGGCTCATGGACTGAACCACTATACGGGGTTTGCGGTCGTGTGGCGCCGCCCCGTAGATAGCCGACTGCTGTCGACGGCGTCACCTGTCCGCCAATTTGGCTAACCACTGGTCAGCGTGACATCTGGCTGCTCACGAAAGCCACTCGTGCAGTGTGTGGTCTGCATACGCGATACCGAGGGTCAGTACAGACGGGCCGGTCAAAAAGAGAGACACCGTCACGACATACTGCGTAGAGTGGTCGTTGACTTACGCAGCGAAGCCAACCCGGTACGTGGTATCAGCAGACCGGCGACCGCGTACCGTGCTTTTCGAAACCAGTGCCTCAGTCTCGATACGGCGCGACCGCTTCGAGGAAGCCATCGCCATAGCTCGCATCAGTCACCCGGTCGGCCCGTTCGAGCGCCGTTTCATCGGCATTGGCGACGGCTACGGCTTCACCGGCCAAGTCGAACATCTGTGCGTCGTTCACCGAGTCGCCGACCGCCAGGAACTCTGCCGGGTCCAGATCCAACTCCGAACACACCGCTTCGAGCCCAGTCCCCTTGTCGACGACAGGGTCTGTGACGTGGTAGGCGAAGCCGGTATCGAGGACGACGAGCCCGCGTGCCGCGGCCAGTTCTTCCAGCGGTTCGAGCGGCTGGTCGAGCGAGACAACGAGTTCCGTTTCGCGCCAACGGTTTGCAAGGTCTATCTGTCCGAAGCCGAGGTCGTGACCTAGGTCGCGATAGGATTCGCCGACCGCCAGCGCCGCCTCATGGTCGCCTTCCAATCTGAGTTCATCGGTGGCTTCGACGAACACGACGCCGCCGTTCTCGGCAACGACTGTCCGCTCGAGGCCGAGAAACTCACAGAGCGCAATCGGGAACGGCATCGCTTTCCCAGTCGCGATGACGACACGTGCGGGCCACTCGCGGAGGACCGGTATGACATGAGGGTCAAGCGCGCGGCTCTCGTCGGTCAGTGTCCCATCGATATCCACGATAAGGGGAGGTGTGTCGCTGTCCATACGTTCGGGTTCGGAGCGTCGGATATGTGGGTTGCGGTCAGTCGTCAGTTAGCGTCTCGTAGGCCGCTTGCACCTGCTTGAATTCCCTCTCGCTCCCGCTGTCGGTGTCGGGATGGACCTCTTTGACTTTCTCGCGGTAGGCTCGTTTGATAGTACTCTGGTCGGCGTCCGGGTCGAGGCCTAACCGCTTGTAGGCCTCCGCCGGACTCGGTCCCGACGACTGGACGCGCTGTCGGCGCTGCCGGCCACCCGCTTGCTGGCGGCGCTGCCGTTGCCGCCCCTGCCCACGGCGTTGGCCGCCCTGGGTCGCTTGCGAACGGCGCGCCCGGCGGCCGTCCCGCGGTGGTTCCCATTCCTCCCGCGGGCCAGCCTCGAACCCCCCACGGCGGGCGTTCCCCGTGTTCTGTGCCGCCTGTCGCTCAACCCGCTCGTAGAGGCTCGCAGCCATCTTCCCGCTGAGGTGGTAGTACATGAAATACGTCGACACCCCGAACATGAGCGCCAGGAAGAGCACCGCAGGATTGATCACGAGACCCACCGCCGTCAGGACGACTGTCAGGCCTCCGAACACCACCGCGATTCCCTTGGTGAGCCCATCGTACTGCACGCACGTTCCTTCGGTCCACAGACCTGTAAGCGTCCCGCCTCTCGCCGTCCATCCAGTCCGTTTTCGAACTAGATAGCGGGCACATTCCCGGATGATACAGGACCGGAACAGAACGGAACCACACGATATCGACACCAACGGACTGACAGACCTGTTTTGCCAAAACCGCACCACGGCAGCGTGTCTGACACAGCCTCAGTACCTCCCTACGCACTGTTAGTAGGTGTTTATCACCACACGCAAACCCCCACCAGTTTCTACTGGATATCTCGCTCACGTCTGGTGATTCACGGGGTCGGATTTTCACTTTCACCTCGGTCTAGACAGTATTAAGAAGAACCGACGGCATCTATTCCGTTGTACGCGGCTATCGTTTCACGCGTCACCAGCACAGTTCGTCGAGCACCGTAGCCACGACTCCGGAGATTGCTACGGCCGCCGCCGAATCGCAGACAAGAAGGATTAAACGCTATCGATGACTACGTATTCGCCGCCAGAAATGACAGGATCACGGGTAGCTACGACGAGGGGTATCGACCGACAGACGGCCGCTGTCGGGAGGAGGAGCGGGCGATGAGTAACAGCGACCTTTCCGCTGACGAGATTACGCTCCCGATCAAACGTACCGACGGTGACACTATCGAAGAGCGACTCACAGGCAATGCCTACCACAACATCCTCCCGGCTCGCTACCTCCGGAAGGATGCCAACGGGGACCTCATCGAGGGACCCGAAGACCTCTTTGACCGTGTCGCAAAGAACATCGCGCTCGCTGAAGCTGTGTTCGAGGCCAACAAGCAGGACGTCGACGTACACGTCTCGCCGGACCAGCTGAAGCCCGACCACCCGCGCCGCGACGAACTCGCCGACGAGGTGTTCGGCAAAGGAACGTCCGTCGACGACGACGTCGAGACCGAACTCTCTGTCTACAACGTCAACAAGTTTGCCTACGAGACGGTCGTGCCGGAACTGCCCGAAGGTGTCCGCGACCACGTCAAATCGACCGCCAACGCCTTCCAAGAGCAGATGGAGCAGCTCTCCTTCATGCCGAACTCGCCGACGCTGATGAACGCCGGCGACGAACTCCAGCAGCTGTCTGCTTGTTTCGTCGACTCACCGGGTGACGACATCGACGACATCCACCAGACCGCCAAGGAGGCCGCGCAGGTCTTCCAGTCCGGCGGTGGCATGGGCTATGCGTTCTGGAAGCTTCGCCCGTACGGCGACCCCGTCGGCTCGACCGGCGGCATCGCCTCCGGTCCCATCACGTTCATGCGGACCTACGACCAGATGTGCGAGACCATCGCGCAGGGCGGCGCCCGCCGTGGCGCACAGATGGGTGTCATGCGCGTCTCCCACCCGGATGTCATCCAGTTTATCCACGCCAAGAACAAGGACGTCTCACTCGCCGAGACGCTGCGCCTGAACGACCCGGACGACTTCACGCACAACTCCTTCGCAGAGGCGCTGGAGGAAGCACGGGAACTCATCGACGACGACGGACAGGTGCCAAAGCACCTCCGCAACGCCGTCGAGGGTCACCTGTCGAACTTCAACATCTCCGTCGGCGTCACCGACGACTTCATGGAGGCGTTGAAGGCCGGCGAGGAATTCACCTTCACGAACCCTCGAACGGGTGACGCCCACATCGTCACTGAGGAGACGAAAGAGCTGTACGATATGTTCGGCCTCGGCGAGCACGTCGAGGTCGGCGAGGAACTCTCGATCCCGGCCGAGGAACTCTGGGATGATATCGTTGAGGGCGCGCACGAGAACGGCGAACCCGGCGTTATCTACCTCGAACGGGTGAACAAGCAGCACTCCTTCGACGTGGAGGAGCACCCCGACCACGAGATCCTCGCCACGAATCCGTGTGGCGAACAGCCACTCGAAGAGTACGAGGCCTGCAACCTTGGCCACATCAACCTCTCGACGCTGGCCGCCACGGACGCGCCGGACTGGCGCGTCTGGTCGGAGGCCCACGCGGACGAGTACGACTCGATTGACGCGGCTATCGACGCGTTCCTCGAAGAAGCGATCGACTGGGACGAGTTCGACCGACGCATCGAACTCGGGACCCGCTTCCTCGAAAACGTTGTCACGATGTCGGACTTCCCGGTCGAGAAGATCGAACAGAAGGTCCGGGAGATGCGCAAAATCGGCCTCGGTATCATGGGGCTGGCCCAGCTGTACATCCAGCTCGGCGTCGCCTACGGGACCGAGGAGGCCAACGAGATCGCCCGCCAGACGATGCGCCATATCAACCACGGGTCCAAGGCCGCGAGCCACGAACTCGCCGAGGAACGGGGCGTCTTCACTGAGTGGGAGAACTCCAAGTACGCGAACCCGACAGACTACTCCGACTGGTTTGAGAAGCAGACCGGCGAGGACGCGGCGGACTGGGAAGACGGCTACCCGATCCGCAACCACAACACGACGACCATCGCCCCGACCGGGACGACCTCGATGATTGGCAACACCACCGGCGGGTGTGAGCCCATCTACAACGTCGCCTACTACAAGAACGTCTCCGACGACGTGCAGGGCGACGAGATGCTCGTTGAGTTCGACGACTACTTCCTCCGCGCGCTGGAGGACAACGACATCGACGTCGAGGCCGTCAAGCAGGAGGCTCAGGAGCAGATGGCCAACAACGAGTTCGACGGCGTCGACGGGCTGACGACCGTGCCCGACGCCATCGGCGAGCTGTTCGTCACCACCGGCGACCTCTCGGCGAAGCAGCACGCGGGTATTCAGGTAGCCTGTCAGGAGGGCGTCGACTCCGCCATCTCGAAGACGGTCAACGCCCCGAACGACTCCACGACAGAGGACGCCGCCGAAGTGTTCGAGTACATCTACGACCACGGCGGCAAGGGCGTCACCTACTACCGCGACGGTACCCGCAGCAAGCAGGTGCTGACCACGCGCGCCCAGAACACGGAGTTCTCGGACATGGACGCCGACGAGATCGTCGCCCAGATCGAGGAGGTCTTCGGCGGCATCGAAGGCTTCCTCGAGGACGAGGCCGTTCAGGCCGCCATCGACGACTCCATCCAGCAGGTGCTGGGTGTCGCCGACGGGGACGCCGAGTACGCTGAGAAGCAGACCCGGCCGGACGTGCTCCACGGCGTGACACAGCGCATCGACACCGGCTACGGGAAGCTCTACGTCAACATCAACGAGGATCCCGAAGCCGACCGGCCGTTCGAGCTGTTCGCCAACATCGGCAACTCCGGTGGCTTCACCGCCTCCTTCACCGAGGCGCTGGCCAAGACCATCTCGACGGCGCTGCGCTCGGGCGTCGACCCCGAAGAGATCGCCGACGAACTGCAGGGTATCCGGTCGCCGAAGGTCGCCTGGGACAAGGGCGAGCAGATCCAGTCCATCCCGGACGCCATCGGCACGGCCCTGCGTCGCTACCTCGACGGCGACGTCGACAAGGCCTACCCCGACCAGACCACACTAGAGGAAACCGCCGAAAAAGCTGAAGGCGAGGCCGCCACGCAGACCCAGACCGACGGCGGCGCGGCCGCCGCAGCCGACGCGGGTGGCGACCAGCAGGACATCATCGACGCCGGCGAGAGCCCGGAGTGTCCTGACTGTGGCTCGCTGTCGCTGTACTACTCAGAGGGTTGCAAGACCTGCGAGTCCTGTGGCTGGTCCGAGTGCTGAACGCCGCCGCCTGAGACGCGGATTCGGATTTCGCCGCGCCTGAAGCCCGTTTTTTCGCTGTGCGCTGACTCGCTGAGAGCCGGCTACCGGAATTCCGTCACGTCGTACACGCCGGTAATCGTCGTTTCCTCGACAGTCGCGGTGATTTCTGTCCCTTCTTCGGCTGCCGAGTCTGCGACAAGCGTCACTGGCTCGATGGGTTGGCGGCGGAGAAATGCCGCAATCCGTTCGAGCCACGACGGCTTCCCGCCCTTGCGGCAGACGATGACGTAGCGTGAGTCCGCGAGCGACGCCATCTTGGGCTCGAAGTCGTAGTCCTCGTGGTCGGCCGGCTCCACGACGTGAATGACCTCGCCCGCAATCGTCTCGTCCATACGCACAGTAGCGACTACAGCGGTATGTGCCGCTCGCTTTGCACTATGAGTACTGTTTGGAGACCCAGCCCGAGGCACCGCTGGGATACGAGTCGGTCTCTGTTTCCGGCTGCACCTCGCCGCGCTGGTCGACCATTCGGACGACGACGGTGTGGCCGCTGGACGGTGGGTCGTAAGTGTACTCCCACTGCCGCCAGGCGTCCGCGGCGGGGCCGTCGCCGCTGGCTGCGGGCAGTTGGTCCGAGAGCGTCGCGTCCGCCCACGTCTCGCCGCCGTCGGTGGAGACTTCGACGCGCTTGACACCGCGCAGGCCGGCGTAAGCAGGGCCGCCGATACGTCGGCGGCCGTCCGAAAGCATCGATTCGTGGTGGAGTTTAGCGACCGGATTCACCGGTCCGGTCCCCTGCCAACCGCGTTTCTCCCAGTAGCCGTCGGCCTCCTCGTCCAGCACCTCGATTTCCGAGAGCCACTTGACGTTGACCTCGCCCCAGTGGCCGGGGACCAGCGCTCGGACGGGGTAGCCGTGGCCGCGCGGGAGTATCTTTCCGTTCATCCCGTAGGCGAGCATCCCGCCCCGGAGCGCGTCGATGGGGAACTCCTCGTAGTAGTCGTCTTCGGCCCGGAGCATGACGCACTCACAGCCGCTCTGGACGCCGGCTTCTTCGAGCAGGCTGTCGACGGGAACGCCGGTCCATAGCGCGTTATCCGTCTTGTAGCCGTTGAGGCTCTCCCCCACGCAACGAAGCGTAACAAACCGGTTTTCGGCATCCATCTCTATGATATCCTCATAGTCGAGCGTGACCTCCTCTTCGACAGCGCCGGTGATAGAGAGCGACCAGTCCGCGGCCGAGATCTGCGGGTCGATGGAGTTGATGTCGACCTCGTAGAAGTTCTCGCTGACCAGCGGGTCTATGTCGCCAAAGCCCAGCGATGACTCCGCTGCGACGGCGAGCTTCTCGTCGACATCGTCGAGGTCCGCCCCCGGCGCATTCAGCACGGGCGCATCGTCACCCGTCGCGACGACCGACCGCTGGTTGCCAGCCGCGTAGCCGACCGTCGCCGCGCCGATGGCCGCGCCGACCGTCGAGAGCGCTCGCCGTCGTTTCGAGGATATCGGTGACACCGAGCCACCGAATCCGTCGAGGAGTTGCGCAAGGCCGACGACGGCGGCGGCGGGGACCGCCGGGCCAGCGGCAAGGACGACTTCGCCGGTGAGAACGATGCTGACAGCCCACGTTACGACAGCCGTTCCGACGACCGGGAGGGCACGATTGTTCGCCAGCTGGCCGGTGAGGATGGCTGCCCTGGCCGCCAGTGCGATGAACAGCCCCGCAAGTCCGATGGCGAGCAGGAGATTGAGCTGTTGGCCGAGACTGCCGAGCGTCGAGATGGCAGTCGAGACGATGATGCCGGGCATCGACCGCGCGAGTGCCCGCTCAACGGGTGAGGCGATGAACGCAGGCGCGTAGCCGGTCACCGCGTAGGACCCGGCCAGGCCCGCGATAGCTGCGGCGACGCTGACCAGCAGCCGACCGCCGGGCGAGTCGAGGAGGTCGTCAGTCATGGCTGAACCGACGGCCTACCCCGCAAAAGGGATTGTTCCAATTTCGGCTAGAATCCGTTCCGAAACTCCGGAAGACACAAGCGAGCGGGGCTGCTCTACAGAATCATGGACGAGCAGCCCGGCGGTCGGCCGTGTCCGCGCTGTGAGCGGGCAATGTACCACCGACACTGCAAGTACGTCTGTCCGGAGCACGGCGTCGTGTATGACTGCGCTGACACGTTCTACTGACGATACGCTCGCGGGTTTATTAGCTTGGAACAACGAAAGAAGTGGTATGAGTGGTCACGGGGAAGAGATTTCGGTGCTGCACGTCGACGATGACCCCGACCTTGGCGATCTCGTTGCGGTCCACCTGGAACGAACGCACGGCAACCTCTCTGTCTGTACCGAGCGAAGTGCGGCCGCTGGGTTAGAACGATTGTCTGAGCACACGTTCGACTGTGTCGTTAGCGATCACGATATGCCGGGCATGGGCGGGCTCGAATTTCTGAAGGTCGTTCGCGAGGAGTACGAGGAACTCCCGTTTATTCTCTTTACTGGCAAAGGAAACGAGGAAATCGCGAGTGATGCTATCTCAGCCGGTGTCACCGAATACCTCCAGAAAGGGATGGGGACAGACCAGTACGCCGTGCTTGCCAACCGTATCGAGCGGGCTGTCGAGGAACGACGGGCCAAGACCGCGCTCGAAGAGTCCGAGCGAATGCTGTCGACGCTCATTTCGAATCTGCCGGGGATGGTGTATCGCGCCCGGAACGAGCCTGATTGGCCGATGGAGTTCGTTAGCGACGGTGCAGCGGAGCTAGTCGGCTACAGTTCGGAGGCGTTCGAACGTGGCGATGTCTCCTGGGGTGCGCTGATCAAGGACTCCGAAACGGAGCGTCTCTGGGAAACGGTCCAGACCTGTATTGCCGCCGGCGAACCGTTCGAGGTCTCCTACCAGATCGAGACGGCCGACGGTGAGACCCGCTGGATGTGGGAGCGTGGGCGTGTCGTTGACACTGACGACAATGGCGTCGAAATCCTCGAAGGGTTCATCACCGACGTGACTGCGCGCGAGGAGCGTGAACGGGAGCTCGCGGATCAACGGGCATTTACCGAGAAGCTCATCGACTCTGTCGACGATATGTTCTACGTGGTTGGCACCGACGGGAGTCTGGTCCGGTGGAACGACACTGTCCAGTCAGTGACCGGCTACACCAACGAGAAATTAGCGTCGATGGGAATTGACGACCTCATTGTGGATTCTGACCACGAAAAACTATGGCGGATATTCAACGAGACGTTGGAAAGCGGATACGGAACAATCGAGGCAGGCATTGAAACGGCTGACGGCGAGCGGCTCCAGTACGAATTTCGAGGGACGCTCATCGAAGACGAGCGCGGCGACCTGTTCGGGATTGCCGGCATCGGTCGGGACATCACCGAGCGGAAGCGCCGGGAGCGGGAACTCAGAGAATACCGAACGCTGGTCGAAAACGTTGGGGACCCGATGTACGTCCTCGACAGGGACGGGACAGTAGAGATGGTGAACGAGGCGATGGCAGCCCATCTGGGATACGACCGCTCGGAAATCGTCGGCTCGGAGCCAGCCCGGTTCATGCCCGACGCGGATGTCGAGAAGGCGACAGAACTCATCCATGACCTACTTGACGACGAGCGAACGTGGGCTGCCTACGAGGTGCGGACGATATCGGCTGACGGGACGGTCCGGATCAACGAAGACAGGATCGCACCACTGTTCGATAAGGACGGGAACTTCGACGGGTCAGTCGGTGTGATGCGTGAGACAACAGAGCGAAAACAGCGCAAGCGAGAACTCGAACGCTATGAGACGATTATCGAGGCCGTCGGCGACCCGGTGTACACCCTTGACGAGGAGGGCGTGTTCACCTACGTGAACGAGGCGATCGAGCGACTGACTGGGTTCGAACCGGACGCTCTCATCGGCGAGCACATCTCTACGATTATGGCTGGCGAGGACATCGACCGCGGCAGCGACCTCATCCGGACCATGCTGTCCGACCCGACCCGGCAGAACGTGACCTTCGAAACGGATATCGTCGATCAGAATGGGGATCACACCCCTATCGAGATCCATATCGCGTTGCTTCCAGCCGTAGACGGGGAGTTCAACGGTACAGCGGGCGTCATCCGCGATATCAGCGACCGGAAAGACAGGGAACGACAGCTCGCGGAGTTCGCATCTGTCGTTAGCCATGACCTCCGAAACCCGCTGAACGTGGTCAAAGGGCGAATATCGGTTGCCCGGACGTCGGGCGATGTCTCACATCTTGAGGCGGCTGAGTCCGCGGCCGACCGGATGGACGAACTTATCAACGACCTGTTGACACTTGCCAGACAGGGCGATAGGGTTGGCGAGACGACGATGGTTGACCTCGCTGCCCTTGCAGGGCAGGCCTGGGCCGATGTCGAAACCGGTGAAGCCACGCTCGAAAAACACGGGACAGCGACGGTCGAAGCTGACGCGGCACGGCTCCGTGCGGTGTTCGAGAACCTGTTCCGAAACAGTGTGGAACATGGGTCCGCGAGTGACCAGCCGCAGCCTGACGACGCGGTGGAGCGGGAGTGTCGCGCGGCGACCTCAACCCCGATCACAGTCTCTGTCGGGACAATGGATACCGGATTTTATGTCGACGACGACGGCGCTGGTATTCCGCCGGAAGAGCGAGATGACGTGTTCGAACGGGGCTACACCACAAGCGATACCGGAACCGGGTTCGGGCTGGCAATCGTCGGGGAGGTCGCACAGGCGCACGGCTGGTCAGTGTCGGTGACAGAGAGCGACGGCGGCGGCGCGCGGTTCGAGTTCACGACGAGTTCGGAGCGTTGACGTGGCGGTAGGCCGGCCCCGCAAGTACCAGCACGGCCAGCGCCGCGGAGAACAGCAGCACGTGCGGGAGTGCGTCGACGGTGAGGCCAGTGAGCGTTAGCGACCGCAGTGACGCGCCGGCGGTGACCTCGACGGCGACCCACGGAATCTCACCGAGGAACGTCCCGACAGCGAACGAACGCGGCGAGACGCGAGCGAACCCGGCTCCATAGGAAACGGGGTCCGCGGGCACCGGTGAGAGTCGCGCCGCGAGGACGCCCCGCGTCTCGCCGGTCACCTCGATGATCCGCCGGCCGGAGTCCCCAAGCCAGCCGAACATCCCGCCTTGCTCACCGGCCCGGAGTGCGAATCGGTAGGGAATGAGGCAGGTGACGAGTGCGCCCATCAGCGCGACCGGGAAGCCGTACTTGACCCCGAGGACGAACCCGACGAACGCAGATAACGGCATCGTCGGCCACGCGAAGAACGGGCGGACCAGATACAGGCCGACGATGACACCCGCGAGGTAGACAGGGTGGTCAGCGAGGTGCAGCAGCTGGGCCACCACCCGCTCGGGTGTAAGCAGCGTCGTCACAATAGCGACGACTGCCACCAGTCCGGCGGTCCCGATCAGCTGTCGCTTCGCGAGGCGGTCCATCTACCCAAGTGGGCGGTAGCAATCGACAAACGCTTTGTGGTATCTTTTACGTTGCTCGGGGTTGAATCGGCGATTGTGTCCGAGACGCGAGACCCGGTCGAGCTCGGTGTCGAACTACTCGCCCATCTGGAACACGGGGAGCTGTCCGTCGCCGACGCCCTCGACCGTATCGAGACGGTGACGACCAACCCACAGGTCCAGCGCGAGATACTCGACACTGCAGTGATGCGAGGGCTCATCGAACGCGAGAACGGCGTTATCCGCCCGCGATCACAGGGGTCGTACGTGAACTTCGACAGCGATGTCGTCGTCCGTGACGGGGAGTTCTCGTGTCAGCGCTGTGGTGCAGCTATCAGTACGGCCCACTTCGTCCAGTTTGACGACGGCGAACTGGGCCCGTTCGGGTCGACGTGCATTCGGAAAGTGTTGGGGAGAGAGTAGCGAGGGGCACGACAGAAGGGGGTGGTCCTCGGTTTGAGAACGGGGAGCGGCGCGACCCGTGACCAGGGTGTGGCCCTCGGTGGGCGAGCGGCGACCGAAACGAGCCGCAAGCAGCGAAAGCGCGGTTGCTGTCGCAGCGACGGTCTCAGCGTGTCATTGAGGACAACGGCCAGAGAATAGCGAGCCTCCCGAGACGGGCATCAAGGCGGAACGCGGCGGCTTAGCGACCCTGCCGGAGTTCCTTGATGAGCTGTTTGATCGTTCGCTCCTGTCTCTGGAGCTGTTCGTTCTGAGCCTCGACAGCGGCGGTCAGTTCGGCGACCTGTGCCTCGAGTTCAGCGATATCGGGGTCTGTGGTGGTGTCCGACTCGACTGATCCGGTGTCTATGCCAGCTGTGTCACTGGATCGTGTCTCCGTCGGGGCTTCAGTGGTGGGTCCCTGCTCATTGGTCGATGCGGTCGCAGCCTGTGTACTGGCGCTCGTGGACTCACTCTCGGAATCGTCACCGCCCTCCTCGTCGTTGCTCACAAGCGGGTCGATGCCAGATTCAAGGCCGAGACCGTTGCCGGCTTCGTCAGCACTCTTGTCGGGGTCGGCTCCAACCTTGGCGTTGAGGTCGGCAAGTGAATCGACTTCGTGGTACGCGAAGAGGGCCTCTTCCAGCGCTTTCCGGACCATTGGTGCTTCCTCGGACGGCGCTTTGATGCGTTCTGGCCGCTCGTTAAACGAGAGGACGACGGCCGTAGCGACGCTCCCCTCTTCGAACTCTAGACCAGTCACGTCGTCGAAGGAGAACGCCTCGTAGTCGGCGTCCCACGTGACGTTGCCGATGTGCTTGAGCAGTTGGCGGTCGGTAACCACCAGCGTGAGTTCGCTGAACCGGAACACGCCGACGAGACTCTCGTCGGGGGCGATGCCGCCCGAGACAGTGAGCTTCCCTTCGAGCAACCGTTCGAGGACGGCATCAGCGCGGCTCCCGGGGACAGACAGTTCGAGCTTCTCACTGGTGTAGATGAGCGAGAATTTGGTCTTGCGTCGGCCTTCCGAAACCGTGAGCCGTTCGAAGTCGTGCGGATAGCTGGCGACCTTCTCGTCGCTGAGAAGGCCCTCACCGCGGTAGACGAGCGTCCGGGTCGGTGTGAAACAGGCCGCGTCTTCGTCGCCGAGGTTGACACCGCCCCGGATCTCCTCGTCCCCGAGTTCCTGCTGGACGAGGTCTGGTATCTCCATACTGCCTGCATACCTGCGTGGTGGCTTAAATCCGCGGGTCGAGTAGCAACGCCGGTGAGGCGCTCGCGGCGTGGGACTGTACCACAGTCTCGACAGAGATGAGAACCTTCAAGACGGCTAACGGCCAACGGCTGAATGCACCCGCGCCCGGGTGGCTTAGCTGGACATAGCGCCGCACTCATAGGGTCTTTCGACTCATGCGGCAGTGCACCCGTCATGACCCCGGGGCGCTCGTCACGCCCCAGACCTGGGCCATGCGGAGATCGAGGGTTCGGAGCCCTCCCCGGGCATTTTCCAGATCACATCGACAAGCAGCCAGTAGCGTCTCTATCTCGGATTCGGGAACAGCACTACACCAGTCCGAGCGGCGGTGTGCCGAGCAAGCAGACTGCGTCGTCAACGAGTTGTTCTCAAACGCCAGTACGTTTGCTCCGACTGCTCGACGCATTACTGTCGCTCCGTGAGAAAAGAATCGCCAGCAATTAGCCAGATGAGAGCCCGTTACCGGGGAACTGCTGAAATACGGACTCGAAATCGTCAATCTCTGCGGCCGTGGCATCGGCCCTTTGGCGGAGTTCTTCGAACCGCTCGTTGACGGTCTGGTATTCATCGCTTGCTTCGAGTTGTGGTGTGTTCTTCTGGGTTTCTAGTGTCGCCTTCTTCGAAGCTACGGCGAAGTACTCCTGAACCCGGTCGTCGTACGTGGTTCGGATAAGCATCTCCGAGACGGTGTCGAGGAGGTCCTCGCGGCTGACCGGCTTGGTCAGATACTCGTCGAAGGGCATCTCGACAATGTCGAAGTCCGGGTCGACGGCCGTCACCATCACTACTGCGGGGTCGATACCCCGTTCTGCGATGGTGTCGAGGACCTCGTCACCACTCATGTCGGGCATCTGTCGGTCCAGAAAGACGACGTCGACGGACGCGTCGGCTAACTGGAGCGCCTCAGTACCGCTGTGTGCGGTCCGAACGTCGTGTGCGGTCAGCAGCCACGTCGAATACAGGTCCGCGATATCTTGCTCATCGTCAACGACGAGCACCGTTGCCTCCTCGGTCTCACCACGCTTTTGCACTTGTTGTCCCTCCTGTCGACTCACGCACTGCTCTCTCGGTGACTTTCCTGAACAGCAAAATAAAGCTACCCAGCAGATTATCTATTTTGAGAATGCTATGGTTGTCCTATTGTCGATTCTCGTGAAACTGTGCTGTCACAATGTAGTGACTCATCCCAGAGATGTTAACATAGCGGCGACCGTAGGCTGTGTGTATGGTGACCGTCTCCGGACCGTGGACGAGCGAGGAGATGGAACAGTTTCTCAGCGCCAAAACTGTGCCACTCCGTCTCGGGTGTCGAACTCCAGCAGACAAGCCTTGGATGCTCTCGCTCTGGTATCGGTTCGTTGACGGTGTCTTCGAGTGTGCGACTGGGGCGGATGCGGCAGTTGTCGACTACCTCAACTATGACGCCAGCGTCTCCTTCGAAATCTCGACGAACGAGCCGCCGTACTGCGGCGTCAGAGGCAACGGAACAGCGACGATGACAGCGGACGAGGATAAGACAGTTCTCACCGAGTTGTTGCACCGCTATCTCGGCGGGACCGACTCACCACTGGCCGACCAACTGCTTGCACCCGACCGCCGCGAGGTACGGATTACGATTACGCCCGACCGACTCCACACCTGGGACTACAGCAATCGGATGTAACAGCCTGAACCAATGGAACATACAGACTCAACCATGGACAGCGACCCGACAGATATCAAATCACTCGCGATAAGCGCCACCGACCTCGTTGCAGCCATCGAAGCGGCTGCGGACGGGTCAGAGACGGTGTTGCGCGTCACACCGCCGTTTAGCGGCCGGATGCGGGCGCGTCTCCACGTCGTCCAGCCCGACGACGACGATGAACCGATTCTCATCGAGCCCGGCTCGCTACTGGCTACAGACGCACCGTCGTATCCAACGCCTGACGACACCGCTGACGAGCTCCGGGACGCGGACGACGAGACGTACTCGGTGGAGCGCCATCGGACCTACCACGAGCAACGACTCGCCGAGTGGCGGGAGTCGCTGCCGGACCACGTCGTTGATAGCACCACACTAACGGATACAGAACACGACGTAACCGTGTCACTACTCGGACCGTGATCGGTCGTGCACGTCCACCGAGAATGTCATAGAGATCAGAAGTGCCACAGGTGTCATACCAGATCTCCGCAGCTAATAAAACGTCTCCGCGCCGCTCTGCCTGTAGTAAAATGAACTATTGGGGGACCGCTGTACGTGAAACGAAGCGAAACGGCCGGAAACCTCTAGAGGTTATAAGCTATCTCCAGTAGAAGCCGTGGATAGGTTCCCTCCATATGTCAAGTTCGTCCGCATACGAATTACTCGCCCAGTTTGATGACTCTATACCGGAGTTCGACGAGCCTTTCGTCTCCGCCGTTCGAGGCTTCGCGTTCTGGACAGCGATTGCGCTCCCGTTTCTGTATCTCCCGCTGCTAATTACTGGCCTGAACTCCGGGGCAACGCGGGTCGCGTTCGTCGCACTCGTCGTCTGCAACGCCGTGACACTGTTTATCGGCCACGCACACAGAGGAGATGCCTGAAACGGAACGCTTCAATTTCGGTCACCAGCGTGGATATCGTGCCCTGCTACTCCGTATTACCGCTGTGGCCATACGTTCATTCTCCCAGTAGTCGTTCGCGTGCACACGTCCCGAACAGCAGTCACCGCAGGTGTCGGTCCGGGCCTCGGCGAATCGCTGGCCAGATTCTCCCGCTAACTGCCGCGGACACAGTAACTGCGACGCACAGTCCTCGCTCGATCCGACCGAAATCGCCGGTCATACTGGCACCTCGTCGAACAGGACCGCTCGGCGTGGACACTATAATTTGATCTTTGCCCCACGTCGCGGCATTCTGAGCGCTTCGGCTCCGATGCCGGCTATTCTTCGAGGAGGTCGACCCACTCTCTGAGCGGCCCACGAACACCGTCGGCTGATATCGTCACGTCGCCGTCGAACCGCCACGTCGCCTGTTGGGAGTCCGAACCGAACCGCATCGGAATGGCAATCGACAGATCGTCGGCCGTCACATGGAGTGCCTCGTCGCGATCGACCGTCTCGTCGAGTAACCGTTCGACGGCCAGGCGGAGCTGTTCAGGGTCCGGGTCCGGGAGATCCGTGGATTGACTCATACCTGTTGCTTGGAGCCGGAGCTACCTCCATGTTGTGTCGACCGAGGCGGTTTGCCCCGTCATTTAGGGGTGTGTAGTCCCCAGACTGTGCCGATGGAGCTGGAAACGCCGTACGCCCTCGGAGGGACCTACTACGTCGAGACCGTGTCGGTCGGGAAACGGACGGACGACGAGACGGTGCGCGATTGCGTGGTCTGTGGCGGCCACGTGTACGCCGACGACTGGCATCTCGTCGTCGGAGTTCTGGATACAGGCAGCGGACGACAGCGCCACCACCACTGTAGCGACGACTGCCTGACCAAGTGGCTCAAACTCATGACGGCTGCCTGAGCGCCGGTGAGTCCGCGGAGTCTTGACGATGGAGCGCATCGGGAAAGTATGGACGAGCGCACGGGCGTGTTCAGGGTCTACCGGGTCGTCGATGCGGTCCCGCACATCAATCTGTTCGACACCGATGCAACGCGGCTCTACACCGTGTACCAGTCCGGCTACGGCGAACGACAGCCGGCAGTTGACGACCTCCGAACAGGTGATCTCGTCGAGGCTACGCTCGGCGGCGATCCCGACGACTCGGAGGAAGCCTGGTCGCTGCTTTCGTTCGACCGTCGTGACCGCGTCGCGATGGATTTCGTCGTTGACGCCGAAGTCCCCGAAGTCGCGGCTGACCTCTGGGAACCGGGGCTGGAACGCCCGGCGAGCGCCGTACTCGAAGAAGACGGCAAGCCGGTCGCGGAGTGTTTCGTGCAGCCGCGCGCGCCGCTGCCCGGCGGCACGTTCGTCCCGAGCGTGCTCACCGGGCTCGTGCCGATGGAATCACTGCTGACCGAACTCCCCGGTATCGGCGACCCGCCGACAGACGCTATTTTCATCGACCCCGATCCGCCCGATGCTGACTCGTACTCCCGGCCGTATGGCGTCGCTGTGTTGTTCACTGCTGGCGCTGATGACCTACTCACGGAGTTCCGGGAGCGATATGACCTCTCTGCCGACGCGGACAACAGACCCGAATACGACCCGTACGGGCTGTGAGTCGTCTGCGGCGAGAACGAGCGGCGGGCGCTACATCGTGATGACGAGCGGCACCGGGACGAAACAGAGCATCCCCAGAACGAAGGTAAGCAGGCCGACAGCCCAGCGGCCCGGTCCCAGCGGCGTCTCGTCCAGCGGCGTTGCCGACCCGAGCCGGCCGAACACCAGCGCCAGAATCCCCCAGAACGCCCACAGCCCGGCCGCTCGGCCCCCCTCGAAGGCGACAAGGTAGCCAGCGAGTCCAAACAGGGCGACGGGGACGGCGAGCTGGACCAGGGACAGTCGGTCGCCAAACAGCGACCGGGCGACGTGTGAACCGTCGAGTTGGCCGACTGGCAGGAGGTTCAGGAAGGTCACGAACGCTCCCACCCAGCCGCCGATGACGACCGGGTTCGGGAGGAGCTGCGGGTTCGCGTACTCAAGCTGTTCACCCATGACTGCGGCGATACCCTGCAACAACAGCGGGTAACCAAGTTCGATGTTCGTGACGATGCCGCGAGTTACCTCCACTGGTGGGAGCGTCACACCGATGGCAGTCACGACGACTGTCGCAACGAGACCCGCCAGCGGGCCGGCGACGCCGATATCGAACAGCGCCTTCCGGTCGGGGATGTGGTCGTTCATGCTGATGACCGCACCCAGCGTCCCGAGCACGTTCGGAAACGGCAGGAAGTACGGCAGGCTCGCCTCAACCTCGTGGTACCGGCTCATGACGTAGTGGCCGAACTCGTGAATTGCGAGGATACCCAGTGCGGCCGCGGCGAAGGGCCACGCCGCGAGCATGGCTGTCGGGTCTTCGAGCACGGACAGCCCGTACCAGCGGGTCCCGGCGTACAGCGTCGACAACAGCGTCAGGACGGCGAGCCCGACGTTCAACCACGGGATGCCGTCGACGCCGAGCGACCGCTCGTGGGCAATCAGCACCCATTCGCCCATCTCCCGCTTGAGCGCGACGCGGTACCCGCGCTGACGGAACGCCGGCGCGATGCGGTGGATGACCTGTTCGGACTCGGTCAGTGGCTCGCCGTAATACCGGACGCCGTCCTCGGCGGTCCTGTCGATCTCGTACACGTGGAACGTGTCTGCGAGCGCTTCCGGGTCAGGTAACTTCGGCGGCGAGGACTGAGTCGCCATTACCAACGTTTAGGGTTCGACCCGTTTGAACCTGTTTGCTGGCCCCACTGGATACAGTAGAGCCGCCCAACTGGCTCGCTCAGTCTGCGATGGCTTCGTCCGACCCGGTCGCGGCGCTGGGGTCCTGAATCCAGAGGTCCCCAAAGAGGTCGTCCTGCTGGAGGCGGACCTGACCGCGGTGAGCTAAAAAGAGCAATCCGAGGAACGTCTCAACGCGAGACCCACCGGCCGTGTCGACCTCGCGGTACAGCACCTCTTCGCGGCCCTGGTCGTACTGCTCGCGGACGGCGTCGTGCACGTCGGCGATGATGTCATCGATGTTCTCGGCGTGGGCTGTTCCAGTCACATCGGCGGCCGACGGTTCCTCGTCCAGTCGCATGTCGTCGGCCCCGCGGTAGTCCAGTTCCTGCGTCCCGCGGTCGTACCCGCTCGGCGAGTCGCTGGTGTCGTACTCGCGGGACTCCTTCCACCACGATTCCCGTTCGGCGTCGCGGAGATCCCGGACAAGTTCATCGAGCGTCTGTGGCATCCCGCGGGCGCGGCGGCGTTCGAGCCGTCGGTCCATCTCCGACTCCAGCGCAGCGAAGGGGTCCGGGTCCTCGATGGGGGCGTCCTCGTGCATTGCCTGCTCCCACGGCTCGGCCGGCTCCTCTTCCGTCTCGCCCTCGCCGAGCATCGCGTCGCTTTTCATCCGAATCAAGACGCTCGCGTAGAACAGCGCCCGCCCCGACGTGCGCAGGTCCGCGTCGTCGATACGCTGGAGGAACTTGTCGGTGACCCGCACCACGTCGATATCCCACGGGTCGATTTCGCCGTCGTCCGCGAGCTGGACCAGCACTTCGACCGGTTCGACGTCTTCGTCCTCGTCCTCGTCGGTCGTCCGGTCGCTTTCGGGGCTGTCCTGTGCAGTTGTCTCGTCGTCTGGGTCGGGGGAGTCGCCCAGCAGCGCCGCCGCGTCGTCCGAGCCACCTGGCGGCTCGCGGTCCTCGTGCCCGGTGATGTTGAGCGGGATGTCATCGGCATCGTCTCGCGGGTCACTGCGCTCGCGGGTCACATTCGCTCCCCGCTCGCTACCCCGAGGCGCTTCCTCCGGGCGCGCCTCGCCCTCCCCGCTCGACTGTGCCGAGGAGTCTCCGTTGCGCTGCTCCGTCGGCTCCTCGCTAGTCATCAGCCGGAACCTCCTCATCACCGTCGCCCTCACCGCTGAGGTCGATCCCGGTCACGGCGCTCACGTTGTCGCCCTGCATCATCACGCCGATAGCGCGCTCGGACCGCTCCAGCATGGCCGAGCGGTGTGAGACGACGACGAACTGGGCGTCGCCGGCGAGTTCGTCCACCAGTTCGCCGACGAGGTCGGCGTTAGCCGCGTCGAGGAAAGCGTCGACCTCGTCCAGCGCGTAGAACGGCGCGGGGTTGTGTCGCTGGATGGCGAAAATAAACGCCAGCGCTGTCAGGGACTTCTCGCCGCCCGACATCGCGTTCAGCCGCTGAATCGGCTTGTCGCCGGGCTGGGCCTTCATCGTCAGCCCGCCCTCGAAGGGGTCGTCCTCGTCTTCGAGGTGGAGATGGCCGGTGCCGTTCGAGAGCCGCTCGAAGATGTTCTGGAACTGGTCGTTGATCTCCGTGAACGACGCCATGAACGTCTCCTTCTTGCGGGCCTCATAGGTATCGATGCGGTCGCGGATGCCGTCGGCCTCTTCGACCAGCGTCGCTTTCTTATCTTCGAGTTCCTGCAGGTCGTCGTTGACCCGGTCGTACTCCTCGATAGCCCGCATGTTGACCGGCTCCAGTTTCTCCATCTCCGTTTCCAGCCGGTCAATCTCCTGCTCGACCGTCTCGTGGTCGGGCACGTCCTCGGGGTCGTAGTCGCCGACCTGCGCTTCGAGTTCATCGATTTCCCACTCCAGACGCTCCTGAGTTTCCTGCTCAGATTCGAGGTCGCGCTCGATTTCGGAGACCGCGGCCTGTTGCTCGTCGCGGGCTTCCTTGGCTTCCTGCAGGTCGGCTTTCAGGTCTTCGCGCTCGGACTTGAGTTCGGCCAGTTCCTCTTCGAGGTCAGCGACGGCCTGTTCCTTCTCGCCTTTCAGCTCCTGCTTCTCCGCGACCGTCGCTTCGAGGTCGTCGATGCGTTCCTCGTGGTCGGCCTTGCGGTTCTGGGCCGCCTCAATGTCGTCGTGGAGGTCCTCGATGGCCTCCTCGGCGTACTGCTTCTCTAACTGGTACTCGTTGAGTTCGGCGTCGAGTTCGCCCTGACGGTCTTCGAGCGTGTCTATGTCGTCCTTGATCGACTCGCGCTGGTCGGTCAGGTCCGGTAGTTCCGAATCCTCGACCTCGGCTTCTAGCTCGTCGATATCGCGCTGGAGCGCGTCTATCTCTTCGGTCTTTGCTTCGATGTCGGCCTCCAGTTCGTCCATCTGGTCGGCCACGTCCTCGCGCTCGTCAGCGATTTCTTCGAGGTCCGCTTCCAGTTGCTCGATGCGCTCGCGGGTGTCTTCGAGCGCGGTCTGCTTGCGCTCGATGCTCGTCTCGATATCCCGGACCTGTTCGGTCGCATCGGACTCGCGGTCGCGGGCGTCGTCAAGGCGCTCCTCGACATCACGGAGGTCATCGCGCACGTCGGCGCGCTCGTCTTCGAGTTCGTTGATGCGCGTGGCGACCCGTTCGAGCTTGCCAGCGCCGCCCGAGAAGGAGTAGCGCGTGCCCGAGGAGGAGCCGCCGGTCATTGCGCCGGACTTCTCGACGAGGTCGCCCTCAAGCGTGACCATCCGGTAGTCGCCCATCAGCTCGCGGGCGGTGTCCATACTGTCGACGACGACGGTGTCGCCCAGCACGTACGAGAAGATACCTGCGTACTCGCGGTCGAAGTCTACGAGATTATACGCGAAGTCGATAACCCCGTCGGCGCTGGGCAGAGACCCCAGCGAGCGGTTCTGCATCTGCGTGATAGGGAGGAACGTCGCCCGGCCGGCGCTACGGGATTTGAGGTACTCGATACAGCGCTGGCCGACGCTATCGTCATCGACGACCACGTGGGCGAGACGCCCGCCGGCCGCCGTCTCACAGGCCGTGGCGTACTCGGGGTCGACGCCGCCGAGTTGGCCGACGGTGCCGTGGACGCCGTCTTGGCCGGCGTTGAGAATCGCCGTCACCGCCCGGCCGTACGAGGAGTCGCCGTCTTCGCCGGCCTTCGCCTCTAGCTGGGCGTACTCCTGCTGTTTCGCGCTGATCTCGTCTTCGAGGTCGTCCAGATCAGACTGGAGCTCCCGCTTTTCGGCCCGGAGGTCGTCGACGACTTCGCCGATAGTCGCCTTGTTCTGTTTCGCTTTCTCCAGTTCCGTCTGCAGGTCCTCGATGTCGGCTTCGAGGTCGGGGATCTCGGCTTCGGCTTCCTCAATAGCCGCTCGCTTCTCGTCCTCGGCGTTCGAGCGCCGGCGGGCCTCGTCAAGCAGACGGTCCTGCTCGCGCTGGAGGTCGTTCTTCTCGCTTTTGAGCGTCTCCAGTCGCGAGCGTTTCTCCTCCAGTTCGTCTTTGACCTCTTGGAACTCCTCGCCGACCTCGTCGATTCGTTGCTGGACCTCCGCGAGTTCGGATTCCTTCTCCGCGATGTCGGCCTTGACGTTGGATTTGGCGACTTTCGTCTCGCGGATGTCGCTTTCAAGATCGTCGATGGTCTCCTGCTTGCGGTCGATCTGGACGAACGCCTGCCGGCGCTCGTTCTCGGCGGCCTCGACTGTTTCCTCGGCGGACTCGATCTTGTCCTCCAGCCGGGAGATGTCGCCTTTGATCTCCTCGATCTCGCGCTTGATGGCGAGCTGTTCGTCCTCGCCTTTGCGCTCGATTTCCTGGTTGAGTTCGTGGAGCTCGTCTTCCAGTCGGATGACCGCACCCTGGCGCTCGTCGAGTTCCGTCTGGAGTTCGGTGAGTTCGCTTTCGAGTTCGTCGATGGCCTCCTCAACGGCTGTCAGTTCCTCGCGCTTGTCTTCGAGTTCGGCAGCCTTGCGGTACCCCTCGTACTCCTCTTTCTCGTCACGGAGGTCCTGATACTTGAGCGCCGTCTCCCGTTCGTCTTCAAGTTGATCAAGACGCTCCTGTTTCTCCTCGATGCGGAGCTCGGCCTCGTCGATGCGCTCTTGCACGACCTCCAGTTCGTCGAAGGCGTCGGCCTTCTTTGCGTCGAACTGGGCGACGCCGGCGATCTCGTCGATGATCTCCCGGCGGGAGCCGGCGGTCATGTTGATGATCTCGGTCACGTCGCCCTGCATGACGACGTTGTAGCCTTCAGGCGTGACGCCGGCCTGAGCGAGCAGGTCCTGAATGTCCGAAAGATTGACCGAGCGACCGTTGATGTAGTAGTAGGAGTAGTAGTTTTCCTCGGTCTCCTTGACCCGGCGTTTGATGGCGATCTCGTCCACGTCACCCACATCTTCAGTGCCGGCGGCGTTGACGACCTGTGAACGGGACAGCGTCCGGTCGTCGTTGGCCAGAATCACCTCGACGCTGGCCTGCCGTTCGCCGTCGTACTCGGCATCTTCGTCGGCGTGGCCGGGGTTGTAGATGAGGTCAGTGAGTTTCTCGGCGCGGATACCCGAGGTGCGAGCGAGTCCAAGTGCAAACAGAATCGCGTCGATGATGTTGGACTTGCCCGAGCCGTTCGGGCCGCTGATAGTGGTAAAATCTTCGTAGAACGGGATTCGGGTCTTCCGTCCGAAGCTCTTGAAATTGTCGAGGACGAGCTCTTTAATATGCATGCGGTGATGTAGCCGACAGCCCTACGCGACGATGATGTCGGACTCCGAGTCCTCTTCGGTCTCGGTCTCCGACGCGGCCTCGGCCTCCTCCCTGTTATCAATCTCGTTGGTATCCTCAGTGTTAGGTGTGTCGGCCTCCGTCGAGGTGGCGGCCGATTCCTCCGAGTCGGGCTCGTCAGCGCTGAATCCGTTGTCCTCATCGACGCTGGCTTCGAGTTCCCGGATACGGACCTTACATTCGACGAGTTCGTCGGTCAGTCCCTCGACCGACGCTTCCAGTTCTCTGACGCGCGTTTCGAGTTCCTCGACTCGGTTGCCGCACATATCCGTAACCCAGCCATTGTGGACACTTATACCTACGTCAGACATTGGCAGTCCGAGTGATACATTATGCAGAGTTGACGGGAGACGCAGGGCACGGACAGTACGCCTGTGTCACGTTGAGTAGCGCTTCCGGAGGTACGCCGAAATTTCGTCGACGTGGTCGGCGCCGAACGACCAGTAGCCGCGCCACTGGCTCGGTCCGGTCCGTTCAGCGAGGAGGACTCCCTTCATATCGGCGGTACAGTCAGTGTTGACGACGAACCAGGACTCCCGGAGCTCGTCACGCGGTTCAGTATGGATAGTAGGGTCCTCGGATAGTTCGGGGACACGGTCCGGAAGGCCGTACAGGTGCAGGTCGGTATCGCTGTCGGCCAGTCGGTCATACACGCGTCGGGTCCCGCGCTCGTCGTCGATCCGGGAGAGGTACTGAAACCCCGCGTGGAGCGTGTTATCGTCGGATTGCCACCCAAGCGACTCGATGTACCGCGAGAGTTCGATGAGCAGCATCTTCCGCTTGCCCGTGACAGTAAAGGGGACCTCGTCGAGGTGCAACAGCGCCGCCGGCGTGTCGACCTCGTCCAGAGACCGCGTTCCCGTGACATACAGGTCGGAGTTGACGAGCAACACGCACGCGCCGACCGCACTGATCGACGAGACGGCCAGCTCCGTGCCGTCGGCGTCCTTGACGACGACGGCGTTTTCGGGGGATTCTGGCGACATCTCGCCAGCCTGAACCTCGACGGCCGGCGAATCAACCATCCGCCTGAGCATCCGCACTAGCGGCTCGGGTTCATCGTCGTTAAACACCGTGAGCGTCCGCCGAGCTAGCGGAGCCGTATCGATGAACGCCGATATCGTCACACTGCCACACATTTGATTCTCCGTATTGAAACTGGCGGGGCCGTTATCGAGAGTGAATACAGGTCTGGCTGGGGAGTTGCTGCGGATGGGGTCGTTAGCCTTTAGCCACGCGCCACCGAATCCCGGACAATGACTGCGCAAGCGTCCGAAGCCCGCGAACTCGCGGCCGTCATCGGGCTGGAGGTCCACGTCCAGCTTGAGACGGAGACGAAGATATTCTGTGGCTGTTCGACCGACGTGGCCGATGCCGAACCCAACACCCACACCTGCCCGGTGTGTCTGGGCCTTCCCGGCGCGCTCCCGGTGGTCAACGAGGGAGCGGTCGAGGCCGCCGTGAAGGTCGGCAAGGCTATCGATGCCGACATCCCGGCGGAGACCACCTTCCACCGGAAGAACTACTACTACCCCGACCTCCCGAAAAACTTCCAGATAACGCAGTACGACTCGCCGATCTGTCAGGACGGGGAACTCGAATTCTCCGTCGAGAGCGAGCGCCGCAGCGTCGACATCCGCCGGGCACACCTCGAAGAGGACCCCGGCTCGATCAAACACGTCCGTGAGGGGTCGGGCCCGCTTGAGTCCCGGACCTGCTCCATTGAACGCGCGGATTACACGCTCATCGACTACAACCGCGCCGGGACGCCACTGATGGAGATCGTCACGGAACCGGACTTCCGTGCGCCGGGCGAGGTCCGGTCGTTCCTCGAAAAACTCGAAGAAGTGCTTGAGTATCTGGGCGTGTTCGACGCGACGCGGGATGGCAGTCTCCGCATCGACGCGAATCTCTCAATGGTCGACGCCAGCGAAGTTGGCGAAGACGGCGACATCGACAAGTCCGTCCTCGAAGACGCCAACCGCACCGAGGTCAAGAACATCTCCAGTCACAAGGGCGCGGAACAGGCGCTCTCCTTCGAAGCGTCGCGCCAGCGAAAACTCATCCAGTCAGGGCGCGCCGTCGAACAGGAGACCCGTCACTTCAACGAAACGCACGGCAACACGGTGTCGATGCGCTCGAAGGAGGAGGAGAAGGACTACCGATACTTCCGGGAGGCCGACCTGCCGCCGCTTCGAGTTAGCCACTGGAAAGACGAGGTGCCGATTCCGGAACTCCCCGACGCCCGCCGCGAGCGGTTCGTCGAGGAGTACGGGCTCAGCGAGGAAGCCGCCTCGAAGCTCACGAGCACGAAACAGGTCGCGGACTTCTTCGAGGACGTGGCCGAGCGATTCGACGCCAACCTGGCCGCGACGTGGGTCGCCGACAACCTGCTTGGCGAACTGAACTACCGCGACATGGCCATCACCGACATTGACGACCGCTTCGATGAGGTGACCCAGCTCGTGGCACTCGTCGCCGAGGACGAAATTACGGCCAAAAACGCCCATGAGACTGTGCTCCGAGAGATGCTCGATACGGGTGACGACCCCGACACCGTCGTTGACCGCGAGGGACTGGGCAAGACCTCCGGCGACGAGGTCCAACAGGCTGTCGTGGAAGCTATCGACGAGAATCCCGACGCCGTTGAAGACTACCACAGCGGCGAGGGCGGCGCAATCAACTTCCTCGTCGGACAGGTCATGCAAAAAACCGGCGGGAGCGCTGACCCCGGTGACGTGAATGGGTTGCTGCGCGAGGAACTGGAGAGCTAAGATAGCGTCCTACTCGGCCTGGTGGTGCAGTGGCGAGCCTGAATTGCTGCAGTCATCGCTGTGGCCAGTTGTCCGGCAGTTCATCGGCGTGGTTCTCAAGCAGCTCGAGCATCGGTTCTATTTCGTCGAATCGCTGGCCTCGTGATACCTCATCGGCCGCTCGGTCCCAGTTGATGTACGCTAAACTGGCCAGACGGGGTAAGTCATCGTGACGGAGTTCAGTTTCAGTACTCTGAGCGCCGACACTTCTTGGCAGAAAGTCGACAATCTGCCGTGGACTATCCTGCTTCAGCATGAACAGAATCATTCGACGACGGCGGGTAAACAATGCCTCAAACACCCGGTCCATCCCTGTGTCCCATATCACGTCCGGGATAGAAGTTTCCATCCAATAACAAGAGACACACTACTGATAATAAATGTCAGGGTACCGCCGTTCCCTTGCCGAGTCGGTCCTGAACTCTATAGGCGTGGTTACCGTATAAGGCTATCCTACTGTCCAGTACGCTGAGCTGCGCGCTACGATTCGCTCGACGTGCTTGACTCGACGCTGTCACGTCGCTCGCCCGGCATAATCGCAGGGTCTTTCCACAGCAGTGTGACGAGTATCGCAGCGGCGAGCGCTTCGAGGGTTTTGACCGCGGACTCGGTCGGCTCGGTGTTGAAATGGTCCAGTATCAGCAGGGCAGTGCTCCCGCCGTGGTGGCCGCCGCTCCCGGACGACGGCGCGGAGAACCCATCCACGAGGAAGGCACCGTGGCCGGTGGCGTGCCAGAACACCCACGCGGCAATGGATGCGACCATGAGGAGCGTCCCGGCGATATAGGCGTTCCGCAGGCCGATGACGCCCCGTGTAATGAGATACGGGCCGGCGAGCAACACCGCGGCGAAGGCGACGAACAGGAAGGGGCGAGGGTCCGGCGGGAGCCCCCGGCCGAACAGTCCCTCTATCGCTTGCGCGTAGATGATACTTCGCGGGAGTCCCCACCAGAGGTGAAACGCCGCCGTCGCAAAGACGAGTGCGGCGGCGGTTCCGCGGAGGAGTTTGGTCGTCCGGCGATCCATACCGGCAGTCGGGGAGGCAGTGGCAAGAGTGCGTCGAAGTGATGAGTGGTGCCACAGCTGCCCACTTGCGTTGGACCGCTGCCGAATTGATAATGGGGCTACCTCCGCGCGAGCGCGAGCGGCCCCGCAAGCGCCCGCACACCCGCGCTGTCGCCTGATTTTCCCGAAAGCCTTTAGAACAACTGACTCCGTACCGACGGGTAATGACAGAGACAGGTGGTGTCCGATGAGGCTGATTATCACCGAGAAGGACAACGCCGCTCGCCGCATCGCGGAGATCCTCTCAGAAGGGGGCGCGTCCGCGAATCGGCGAAACGGCGTCAACGTCTATCGGTGGGGAAACACCCGCGTCGTTGGTCTCTCCGGGCACGTTGTCGGCGTCGACTTCCCCGAGGAGTACAACGACTGGCGCGACGTAGAGCCAGTCGAACTCATCGACGCCGACGTGACGAAAGAACCCACGCAAGAGAACATCGTCACCACGCTGAAGCAACTGGCACGCGAGGCCGACGAGGCCACCATTGCGACTGACTACGACCGCGAGGGGGAACTCATCGGCAAGGAGGCCTACGAGCTCATCCGTGAGGAAACCGACGCGCCCGTCGACCGCGTGCGCTTCTCTTCGATCACCGAGCGAGAGGTCCGCGACGCCTTCGCAAACCCCGACGACATCGACTTCGACCTGGCGGCTGCAGGCGAGGCGCGTCAGATTATCGACCTCGTGTGGGGCGCAGCACTCACTCGTTTTCTCTCGCTGTCGGCCCGGCAACTGGGCGACGACTTCATCTCTGTGGGCCGAGTCCAGTCGCCGACGCTGAAACTCATTGTCGACCGCGAGCGCGAGATTCAGGCTTTCGACCCAGAGGACTACTGGGAGATCTTCGCCGACCTCCAGAAGAACGGCTCGGGGTTCGAGGCCCAGTACTTCTACGATGACGACGGGAAAGAGGCAGAACGGGTCTGGGTCGAGGACGACGCCGACGACGCCTACGCCGACCTGACGAACGTCGACGCGGCGACGGTGACGAGCGTCCGCCGCCGGACCCGCACCGACAGCCCGCCGACGCCGTTCAACACCACCGCCTTCATCTCCGCTGCGAGTTCACTGGGCTACTCCGCCCAGCAGGCGATGTCAATCGCCGAGGAGCTGTACACCACCGGTTACATCACCTACCCCCGAACGGACAACACGGTCTACCCGGACGACCTCGAAGAAGATGCCCTGCTCGATGAGTTCGTCGGGGCCGGACACTTCGGCGAGGACGCCGAGAAGCTGCTGGAGCAAGACGACATCACCGCCACCAAGGGCGACGAGGAGACCACCGACCACCCACCCATCCACCCAACCGGCGAGATTCCGCCGAAGGCCGACCTCTCGGACGACGAGTGGGAAATCTACGAACTGGTCGTCCGGCGCTTCTTCGCGACGGTCGCCGAGGCCGCCACGTGGGAGCACCTCCGTGTCGTCGCCGACGCCGGCGGCCGCTCGCTGAAAGCCAACGGCAAGCGCCTCGTCGAGCCGGGCTACCACGAGGTGTACCCCTACTCCAGCGCCAGCGAGAACCACGTCCCTGACGTGGAGGAAGGCGAAGAACTGGCCATCTCCGAGGTGCGGATGGAGGCCAAGCAGACCCAGCCGCCGCGTCGCTACGGCCAGTCGCGGCTCATCCAGACGATGGAGGACAAAGGGCTTGGGACGAAATGCCTCACAGCGGACAGTGACGTACTTGTCAGGTCTGAAAACGGAGATATCGAGCGACAGACAGTCGACTCGCTCTTTAGCGACGGACAGGTCGTCCTCGCTGACGGAGACACAGATATTGCGGTCAGTAAGGAGACACCGACGGTCCTTTCGCTTGACGAAGCGACTGAACGTGTCTCCGAACAGGAATCAACGCTCGTCAGTGAGCGGCCGTTGAGAGACGATGAGAGCGTTCGAACAATCGAAACCAGTCGCGGAGCGGTTACAGTTACCGACGACCACCCGATGTACATCCGGCAGGACGGCGAAGTCACAGTCCGTCCAGCGTCGGATATCGAGGCGGGAACCGACCTCGTCGCGGCTCGTAGACCGCCGGACACGATGGTCGAACCATCCGACGAAACGGTGCTTTCGTGGGAAACGTTCGCTGCGGACTGCGACAAGCACTCGAAGCTCTACGGCGTCGATTGCGGAACAGAACTCGCGGCACAACGAGCGGCGCGTGACGAGAGCCAGACTGCGTTTGCCGAGCGATACGGTTCCTACGGCTCTGCGGTTGGCAAATACGAACGCGGTGAAAAGGATGTCCCCGTCTGGTTGCTTGGCGAGTTGGATATCAGGCCGGACAGAATTCACGGGCTGAATTACGAGACGAGCTTCGAGAATCCATTCCCCTTGGAGTGGTCACCGGAACTGGCGCAGGTCATTGGCTGCCTCTTGGGTGACGGCTCGATACACCGCAACGACGATGAGAACGTCGTTGACGTGCGGTATCACAACACGGATGAGGCATTGATAGAGCGATTCGCTCGGGATATTGAACGACTATTCGATATCGAGCCGACCGTCACCGACCGTCCGGGACGAGAGTCACATCACAAGCGAAAGTATCAGGTCGATGTTCCATCAGCGGTCGGGCGTGTCCTCGTGTGCGTGTTGGAGGCCGTAACTGAGAACGGAACGCCGGTGCTTCCGGACGCAGTTCGGCCAGCGTTCGTTGGTGCACTGTTCGACGATGAGGGTCACATTTCCCGAGAAGGGAAGGCCTTTATTTCAAACACGGACCACACGCTTCTGACAGGCGTTGGAGAAATGCTCGCGGAGATGGGTATTGAAACGAAACTGGCCCCCGACCAGCACAAACTCCACATTCGGGGGCGGCGGAACCTCGAGCAGTTCCTCGATAGAATACCCATTGCGTCTGACGAGAAGTTCTATCGAGGACTCGACGCGCTCGACGCGTACGACGTAACTACGAGGAAAGCGGAGCTACTGGAAGCGATTCGGCAGGAGCCGAAGACGAGTGCCGCGCTCGCCCAGACTCTCGGCGTCACCCGGGGCAGCGTAAACAAGTATCTCCGCGAACTGCGCGAGAGCGGTCACATCGAAAAACAAATTGAGGGGAGCAATCGAAGTCTAGACGAGAACAGAACTGTTCAGTATGTTGCAGCCGATTTCGAAGGGTCCGTATACGCGACACTCCGCGGCGAACCGTCGTCGGTCACCGTTGAAGATGTCGAGCGCCGCGAGTACGACGGTCCGGTGTACGACCTCACTGTCAGCGAGAACGCGCCAAACTTCGCCGTCAATGGCGGTGCAGTAGTTCACAACTCAACCCGCCACAACTCCATCGAGAAACTGTACGACCGCGGCTACATCGAGGGCGACCCGCCCCGGCCGACGACGCTGGCGATGGCCGTCGTCGAAGCCGCCGAGGAGTTCGCTGACCACGTCGTCAGCGACGAGATGACCGCCCAGCTAGAGGCGGACATGACCGCCATCGCCAACGGCGAGGCCACGCTTGACGAGGTGGCCGACGAGTCCCGCGAGATGCTCAAGCGAGTGTTCGACGAACTGCGCGATTCCCGCGAGGAGATCGGCGAGCACCTCCAAGAGTCGCTGAAAGCCGACAAAACGCTCGGTCCCTGTCCGAAATGCGGCGAGGACATGCTGGTCCGGCGCTCGCGCCAGGGGTCGTACTTCGTCGGCTGTGACGGCTTCCCCGAGTGCCGTAACACGCTCCCGCTCCCGTCGACGGGCGAGCCGCAGGTGCTCGAAGACCACTGCGAGGAACACGACATGCACCACGTCAAGATGCTCGCCGGCCGGGACACGTTTGTCCACGGCTGTCCCCGCTGTAAGGCCGAGAAGGCCGACGAGAGCGAGGACGAGGTCATCGGGCCATGCCCGGAGTGTGGCTCGGAACACGACGGCGACCTCGCAATCAAACACCTCCGCTCGGGCTCCCGGCTGGTCGGCTGTACGCGCTACCCCGACTGTGACTACTCGCTGCCGCTGCCACGCAACGGCGACATCTCGGTGACCGAGGCGTTCTGCGAGGAACACGACCTGCCGGAGCTGGTCATCGACGCCGACAGTGACGACCCCTGGGAGCTTGGCTGTCCCATCTGTAACTACGAGGAGTATCAGGCCCGCACCGCCATCGAAGATCTGGAAGACCTGAACGGTATCGGCTCGGCGACCGCCGAAAAGCTCGGCGACGCCGGCGTCGACTCGCTGGCGGCGCTGCGGGAGGCCGACCCCGACATCGTCGCGACCGAGGTACAGGGCGTCAGCGCCACACAGGTCCGGGACTGGCAGGACGAACTGGAAGCCTGAGAGGGCCGCCGGTCAGTCAGCGACGAACGTCACGCCGTCACAGACCGGACACTCGACGGCGTCCGCGTTATCGGCTGTGACTGTGTCGACAGCACCGTAGACGACTGCGTGCGTTAGCGGCTCGGGTATCTGGCGCTCACAGAGCGGGCACTCAACGACGCCGGCTCGCAGTCGGTCTCGTTCGATGCTGTGGCCAGGAGTCATAACTGAAGGTGGGACGTGGAACTCGGGCCGTCGTCGTCATCAATACCGCCCTCGTGGGCGAACGTATAGTCGTCGTCCGTGAGGAACACGTCACCGTGGGTTTCCGAGACTTCGATACCTGGGAGCGTCGTCCCTGCGGCGTCGCCGTTGTCGCAGCCGCCGTCACAGGCGTCGAACAGTGAGCCGTGTCGGGGACAGATGAGCTGGTCGTCCCGCATCGGGACGCCCCGCCCGGTGTCGAACCGCTGTGCCTCGTGCGTACATCGGTTCACCCACGCCTCGACGCCGTCCTCGCAGGGAACGAGAACGACTTCTTCGAGGTCGCCGTAGGGGTCTTCGGCGGTGAACAGCCACGACCCGTCCTCGTGGACCGTCTCGACTGTCGTTAATCGCTGCACGACTGGCGCGTTAGGTTGCCGCCAGTATCAGCGTTACCGTGGGAGTAGAGCTATGAGTTCACTCGCCGGTCTCCGCGGCGATGAGACGCACCAGCGCAGTGACGAATACCTCGAACAGTCGCCAGACCAGCACACAGCTGACGACGAGCACGGCAAGGACGATGGCGACCAGCCAGAGGAGAAGGCCGTACTGCAACGCAGTGAGCAGTCCCGCCACCAGTCCGGCGACGAACCCGCCGACGAAGAGGCCGCCGGAAGCCTGGAGACAGCGGCGTTGCCAGCGGTCAAACGCCAGCGCGTCATCAGCCCCCAACAGCGATGGTAAGGCGAGACCGAGCCCGGCACCGCCCAGCGCGAGGATGAAGAAGACGCTGCCGAACAGATACGAGAGTCCGCGGACGAAGCCGTCGTCGGACGCCGACGCTGTCGGCATCGTCGAAAACGAGTACAGCACTGCCACCGTCACGACAGCACCCGTAAGAACGAGCACACCCCGGATGGCAGTGACGACGTACCGGCGTTTGTCCGCGGTCATCGTCTGACGATTGTAACATAGCCATCATAAATCTTCGGAGACGTATATATCCGGAGCCAATACCGGCCGGGCAGGACTGTCAGCGCGACCCACTGTGATGGGTGTATCCGAAGCGGTTATACGGCCACGCGCAAGTCTGGCTGGTATGAGCGACTGGGCGGACTGGGACCACATCGTGAAGATAGACCCCGACAAGACGCTGGTCGATGGAGAGACGTTCGAAGACGTCGCGGCGACGGGGACTGACGCCATCGAAGTCGGCGGGACCACCGGGATGACAGAGGAGAAGATGAAGCGGGTCGTCGACGCCTGCGGGAAACACGACATTCCCGTGTATATCGAGCCGTCCAACCCCGCGTCTGTCGTCCACAGCGACCGTCACGACGGCTATCTCGTGCCGGTCGTGATGAACGCTGGCGACGTAACCTGGATCACCGGCGCGCACAAGGAGTGGATACGTATCGACGACGAGATTGACTGGTCACGAACATTCACCGAGGCCTACATCGTCATGAACCCGGAGGCGTCGGTGGCATCCTACACGCAGGCCAACTGCGACCTCGACGCGGACGACGTGGCCGCCTACGCCGAAGCCGCAGAACACTTGCTGGGACAGGAAATCGTCTACGTGGAGTATTCGGGGATGCTCGGCGACCCCGATATCGTCGCCGCCGCCGCGGACATCCTTGACGACGCGACGCTGTTCTATGGCGGTGGCATCCACGACTACGAATCCGCCCGCACGATGGCACAGCACGCGGATACCATCGTCGTCGGTGACCTCGTCCACGATGAAGGCGTCGATGCGGTGCGAGAGACGGTGAAGGGCGCGAAAGACGCGACGGCGACAGTCCGGTAGCTAGAACGCCAGCCGTTCGAGCAGCCGACCGACGACGCCGCCGGGGTGGCGTTTTGTGTCTACTTCCATCGACGCGTGGTCGCTGTCCTGAATTGCTGACTGCGTGGTCCCGGTGCCGTTTGACGTACGGGCCGAAAGCCCACCGTTGCTTGCGTGGATCAGGAGCGTTCTGTCACTGTCAGCCGCGTCTATCGCCGCTGGAAGGTCGCCTCGGTCGACGAAGCTTCGATCTGTCGGGATGTCACAGAGGTCCAGCAGGTCGTCGTGGTACGCTTCGAGTTGCTGGCGTTCCTCGGCCGACTGGCGCTCGTCGAGCGGGTAGAGGAACTGGAGGTCGGCCCCGGTCGCTGTCGCGACAGCGTTCCCGACGCGGACTTTCAGTGGGTCGTACGGGCCATGGGTCGTGACCAGCGTGATCGTTTCCAGTGCGTCAAGCGGCTGTGCGTCGACGGCGATGGTGTCGCAGTCGGTCTGTTTCCGAATGCGGTCGATACTGTCGCCCAGCAGCGAGTCCTCGAACGACGCGCCACGTTCCACCAGAAGCACATCGACGCCGCGCTCTTCGACAGCGTTGGCGACGGCCCGCTCAGGATGGTGGCTGACGAGTTCGCCGTACTCGACAGGGGTATCGAGGGCAGCCGCCAGCGTATCGGTCCGACACTCGAATTCGAGGTCGTCTGGGGACTGCACGCCGGAGGCATAATCGAGGGGCTGCTGGTCAGGCACTTCGTCGAACTGGACGACAGAGAGGCTGCTGTCAGTGGGCGAAAGCGCGGCCCCGACTTCAAGCAGTGTGGCTTCGCTCTGCCGCGAAGCGCCCTCGGGGAGTGCGACAAGGACGGAGGTCTCTGCTGTCTCATCGAGCGTCTCCTCGGTCCGGTCGAGCGCGCGGTCGCCGATACTCCGGCGGACGGATTCCTTGATCGCGCCCTCTCTGGTGACTCGCGGTCGGACGTAGCCCAGATACCAGACGACACTGGCGATGACAATGCCGACGGCCCCGACAATCGCGATAAGGCCCATCTGCGTTAGCAGGGCGAAACCGGTCAGGGTGCCGAATATCGGCGTCCACGGGTACAGCGGAACCTCGAAGGAGGGGTCGTAGTCGGGAGCGTCGCTCTCACGGAAGCCGATGAGCGCGACGTTGATGAGCGCGAACACAAGGATCTTGAACGCGCTCGCGAGCTTGGCGATTTCCAGAATCGGAACGAAGAGGATGAGGAGCAACATGACGCCGCCGGTCAGCGTGATGGCAGTCACCGGCGTGCCGAAGCGGTCGCTGACCGTACTGAGCAGGTCGGGCGCGAGCCCGTCACGACTCATGGCGAACGGGTAGCGCGACGAGGAGAGGATACCGGCGTTGGCCGTGCTGACCAGCGCCAGAATCGCCGCCAGAACGACGGCCGCGACGCCAGCGGTACCGAGCGTTGCCTCGGCTGCATCAGCGATGGGCGTCGTGCTCCCGGCGAGCTGGTCGAGCGGAATGACGCCGACGACGACGGCGACGACGAGTACGTACAGCAGCGTGGTGAAGGCGAGCGAGCCCAGCATCCCGAGCGGAATGACGCGGTCCGGGTCCTCAACCTCCTCGGCGATAGAGGCGATTTTCGTCACGCCAGCGAAGGAGACAAACACGAGGCCGGTCGCGGCGAAGATGCCTTCGACGCCGTACTCCCACATCCCGCCGTACGTCGCGGTGTTGACTGCCGGCCCGCCGCCGGCGACGAACCAGCCGATCGCCACGAGCATGACTGCGACGATGCCGATCTGGAGTCGTCCGGTCTGTTCCGCGCCGAGGATGTTGACGAGGATGAGGACGGCGGCGAGCGTGATTGCAACCGGGCGGATCGGCAGGTCGAAGAGAAGAACGAGGTACGGCACGCCACCGACGAGTGCGAGCGCGCCCTTAAACGAGAGCGAGAACCATGTGCCGAGGCCGGAGACGGTGCCAAGCAGCGGCCCCATTGACCGCTCGATATAGACGTATGTGCCGCCGGCCTCCGGCATGGCTGTCGCCATTTCGGCCTTGCTGAGTGCGGCAGGAAGCACAAGCACGCCCGCGAGCAGGTAGGCGGCAATGATGCCGGCTCCGGCGTCTTTCACCGCCAGCGCCGGCAAAATGAAGATGCCACTGCCGACCATCGCGCCGATAGATATCGCTACTACTGACAGCAGTCCGAGGTCGCGTTCCAGGTCCTTGGCCATTGTTACGCGGTTTCAGGCGTCTGAAGTGTCGTTGCAACAGCGCGTTCCAGTTCGGTCGCCAAGACCTGCGAGCTACAGACCACTTCGGAAGCGACCGACTCGAACGCTGGTCGATGCTGCGGGTCGTTGAGCACGACGACCACGGTTTCGACATCGAACTGCGTCCGAAGCAGTTGTGTCACAAGGAACGCCCCGTGGTCCGCCTGCATCGATATCAGGGCGATATCGGTCGTCTGGGCCCCAGCGTCCCGGAGAACAGCGCGCTCCCGCCCGTCACCGACTACCACGCGGGTGTCGTCGGGCGTTTGCCCGGCAACGCCGTCGTGGTCGGTGACGAGACAGACATTGGTCTTTCGGTCTAACGTCGTTACTACCTCAGACCCGACGTGCCGGTCGCTGATGACCAGTACCGACGGAGGGTCGATGTCGTCGTCCACTCGCTCGCGGAGTGCGGTAAGAGATATCATTGGGTTCGTAGCGGCCGGAGCGACCCGGCCGACACGCACCCATTGGTTCCGATAGCCGATAAATATCTAGGATGAAATTCCGATTCCGGACTATTATGATTATATAATCAATATTCGGAAGGTTATATTAGCTAGTGTCTGCATCGGCATCGTCGTGCCCGAACTGGTGGAACGGCCGGGTGTACTCGTTCCGAATGAGGTCCTCGTCGACGACTTCCAGTCCGATATCGTTGAGGTCCCTTCCGATGCGGCTCAGGTCGTTTCCATCAGTTCCGACAACCTCGACGTGGACGTTGTCGGCCCCAGTCATGACTTCCCTGATGGCGACGACACCGGACACGTCGAGTGCCCGCTGTGCGACCTCCTCACGCTCGTGGATTGGAGCCGTACAGACAATGAGCGTATGGAGTTGATACCCCGCGGCCTCGTAATCGACATCGACATCGTAGCCGGCGATGACGCCAGCGTCTTCGAGCTTCGTGATGCGATTCCGAACAGTTCGTGCGGAGACGTCAAGCGATTCGGCTATCTCACTCGCTGACGTGTGTCTCGCATCCTGCTGGAGCGCGTAGATGATGTTCCGGTCCAAGTCGTCGATAGGGTACTCCGCGTCGGCCATGTCGATTGTTTCGGCGGCTACCAGTACAAAGGTTCAGGATATTGGACCGGACGCTGTGGTCTCGTCCGGCTGTTTTCGACACTCATCTGTGCCTCGCCAGCAGCGCGGAGGGAGTCGCTACGTGGGTTCGAGGCAGACGCCGCTGTGTCTCAGGGAAGCACCGACTGTTCGGTGAGTGTCACGGTTACCGATGGGTGGTATGCGACCCAGTCGGCATCCTCGCCTGTGCGATAGGAGAGGGGAACTTCGTCAAAGTAGCCCTGCAGCGTGTACGTGCCGGCCCCTGAAACCCGCCGCCCAATGAGTTCGTACTGCCGCTCAATCGATTCAGCAGCCGCTAGCGTTCCAGTGAGTGGGGCGCCGTCTTTACTCGCCCCGCTTGGCCGTACCTCGACGGTATCTGCCTCCGTATACTCGTCAGCCAGCAGTAGAATGTCAGCAGACACCGACTCTCCCGCTAGAGCCAGTCCTAACACCCCGAGTGGCCAGACGCCGGTGTTCTTGATGATAACGTCCTGTGTCCCAGTGTTTCGGAGCGCTATGTTCAGCTGCCCGGGACTCTCGATTGTTATTTCTCGGTCGACCGGTGTCACATCGAGTCCCAGCGGGTGCGAATCATCCTCGGTTTCCACGCTGGAGATAGTGTACTCAGGATCGCCCAGGCAGCCGGCGAGTCCGGACAGCGCCGCTGTCGACACGGTCAGATACCGGCGGCGGTTCATGCGTCCACCTCCGTAGCGCGGGCGGAGCCATCGGTCAGTGTCATGAAGATGTCCTCAACTGTCGCGTCTGAGGACAGGTCACAGGTGTCTCGGAGCGCCGGCAGGGTTCCTTCCACAATGAGGTCCCCCTCGTAGAGAATCCCGACGCGGTCACAGACCAGATCGACCTGACCGAGGACGTGGCTGGAGAAGAATACTGTTGCACCACGTTCAGACTCGGCTTCGACGACATCCCGCACCAGCGCGACACCGTGGGGGTCAAGCCCGGTGAACGGCTCATCAAGAATCAACAGATCCGGCTGCCCGACAAGACTCATCGCGAGTGCCAACCGCTGTTCCATCCCCTGTGAGAACTCGCCAGCGGGTCTTTCAATAGCATCCACCAGTCCGACGCGCTCAAGCAGTGCTCGCGGGTCGTCGTCCGCACGCTTCGTATCAATCACCAGTTCGAGATGCCGCCGCGCGGACAGCGACTCGTAGGTCTCGAAACGGTCGGGACAGATACCAACGCGCTGATGACAGGCGACGACATCGTTCCACGGGTCGTGGCCGAGAACGCGCGCTGTCCCCGACGTTGGTTTGATGTAGTCCATCAGCAGATTGATCGTGGTCGACTTGCCAGCGCCGTTCGGGCCGAGGAAACCGTACACCTCGCCCTGTGCAACAGTCATGTTCAGCGCATCAAGCGCAACAGTCTCGCCGTACTGTTTCGAAAGCCCATCGGTCTCGATTGCCGGTGGCGTCACGCGAGGTCACCTCGGTTGAATCGATACCGGGCCAGTGCCAGCGGGATGACTCCCCAGAGAAGCAATACGACGAGAGCGATCGATTCATGGAGATAGGCCGGGACTGGCTGTCCACTGAACGCTGCGTCGACAACGTACTCGTTGACCGAGTGCCCGGGATACAGTACCGTGGCGACTGACGTGTACTGGCCACCGGAGTTCGCCAGTCCGAGTATCCAGTTCGTGACAGTTCGGTACGCTCGACCCGGCGAAAACCGAAGGATAGCGAACAACAGGCCGTCAGCCGGCGGGCTGAGCGGATTCACTGCGTTCCCGGTCACAGCCGAGTAGAGACGGCCACCAACGATTTTCCACCCCAGTGTCAGCAGCAGAAAGAACCCACCAAAGAGCACGGCGGTTACACGGACTGTGCTGGTCGTCACTGCCGATGCCGCTGTTGCGATCGACACGAGCACAGCGATGTACAGCACCGTCACCAGAAACACGCCGATGAAACGTAACGGGGAGAACAGACCAAACTTCACACCACCAATAACCCCAAGAACAACTGCTGAAAGGGCAAATGGCAGCACAGCGCCGACGCTCCGACCGACGACTTTGCCGATGAGGATATCAGTCCGTGTGAGGGGCAATCCAAGCAGGAATTTCAGACTGCCCGATGTGCGCTCCTGAATAATCGACCGATACGTCAGTAACAGCACACAGAGCGGAAGGAGGATCGACCCGGCTACCTGCACGAACCCGACCGTAACGTCCGGGCCAAGCAGATCCCAACTGATGTAGGTGGGACCGTATCCCCAGACGACGAGCAGGGGTGCAAGTATCCAGATTCCTTTCGATTTGAGCAACGCAACTGCCTCTTTCCGTGCAAGGGGAAACCATCGGGGGAGGGCCATGTGGTCGGGTTTGAAAGTGTAGTATATAAAACACACTGTCAACTGCTACTATGTTTAAACGAAAACGAGCTATCGCTCCGGTTGGGCCTGAAAGGCACTGGCGTCCCTGCTTAAGACCAACCGTGTTCTGAGAGTGCCCTACCCTCGCCTCGAAAGACTGTTCTTAAGTTGTGGCCACAAGAACGAACAGCCATGGAAAACCGAACTTACACGGCGGACGCAACGCCGGGTGACACGGTCACCGTCGCCGGCTGGGTCCACGAGATCCGAGACCTCGGTGGTATTGCCTTCCTTATCCTTCGAGACACCAGCGGAAAGATACAGGTCAAATTCGAGAAAGACGAGATGGACGACGACCTCGTGGAGACGGGGCTGAACGTCCAGCGTGAATCGGTCATTTCGGTGACCGGTGCTGTCGAAGAGGAGCCACGCGCGCCGACCGGTGTCGAGGTCACACCGGAGTCCGTCGACGTGATTTCGGAAGCCGACCCCGAACTGCCGCTCGACCCGTCAGGGAAGGTCGACGCCGAACTGCCGACCCGCCTCGACAACCGGACGCTTGACCTCCGCAAGGACGAGGTGAAGGCCATCTTCGAGATCCGCGCTGAGGTCCTCCGGTCGGTCCGCGAGGCGTTCCGAGAGCTCAACTGCACGGAGATCAACACGCCGAAGATCGTCGCCACGGGGACCGAGGGCGGTACCGAGCTGTTCCCGATCACGTACTTCGGCCAGGAAGCGTTCATGAACCAGAGCCCGCAGCTGTTCAAGCAGCTGATGGTCGGCTCCGGCCTCGAACGCGTCTTCGAAATCGGCCCGATCTTCCGCGCCGAGGAGCACAACACGCCACGGCATCTCAACGAGGCGACCTCCATCGACTTCGAGTCGGCCTTCTACGACCACACCGAGGCGATGGACGCCTGCGAGCACGTCGTCCAGTCCGCCTACGAGGGCGTCGCCGAGAACTGTCAGGACGAACTGGAAGCGCTCGGGCTCGAAGACGAGTTCGCGGCCCCCGAGGGCGACTTCCCACGGCTCACCTACGAAGAGGCGCTCGACAAAATCAACGCCACCGGCGAACTCGACGAGCCGCTGGTGTGGGGCGACGACCTCTCGACGGAGGCCGAGCACGTCCTCGGGCAGGAAGTCGGCGAGCACTACTTCATCACGGACTGGCCCAGCGAGATCAAGCCGTTCTACATCAAGGACCACGACGACGATGAAGAGGTCTCGACCGGCTTCGACATGATGCACCCGTCGATGGAACTGGTCTCAGGCGGCCAGCGTGAGCACCGCTTCGACCACCTCGTCGAAGGATTCGAACAGCAAGGGCTGGACCCGGAAGCCTTCGAGTACTACACCAAGATGTTCAAGTACGGGATGCCGCCACACGCCGGCTGGGGCCTCGGCGGCGAGCGCCTCATCATGACGATGCTCGGGCTGGAGAACATCCGGGAAGCGGTGCTGTTCCCGCGAGACCGGCAGCGTCTGTCGCCGTAGGCGACGATGTGACTGCCGAGCGGGAGCTTGTGAGGCGAGCGGAGCGAGTCTCACAGTGTCGTCGGCTCGCCGTGGCGAGCCAACTGCAGGCGGTTCCGTAGGAATCGCCCCGTTCCCGCGAGACCGGCAGCGTCTGAGCCCGTAGGAAGCGAGGTTTTGACCGCAGGAAAGAACCTCGGTAACGCGAGCAGAGCGGGACCGAAGGTCCCGCAGGCAGTCGGGCGGTACCACCGCCCGACGACGGGGAGAAACGACCCGCGAGCGGCGAAGACCTGAGAGCCAGCGGGACGAGCGTAGTGAGTCCCGCAGGACCGACAGCGACTCTCTCCGTAGAAATCGAGGGGCTGTCCCCGAGGAAGACCCTCGCCCTGTCTCGCAGTGATTCAACTTTGCCAAGCGTAGGGTGTTAAACGCGGACAACCGCAGGGCTGCACACCGAGTTAGCACGAGGGCGGGGGCCGACCTGCCCCTGACTATGCGTTTGCCGCCGCCTGCTTCAGAATCTGAGGAGCGACCACAGCTTCGAGGACAGCGATACCGAGTGCAACATACCGTATCGTTCCTTCAAGGAGGAGGAACGCGACAGCCGCGACGACCGCGGCGCTGACCAATGGGATACCGTAGCGAATGGCTGGGTTTTCGAATGGGGAGGGCATACAGACTAGTCACTTGGGCAACATAACTTATCTTTTCTGCATCTGCTACTGTACGGGCAGGGATAGAGAACGGCCAGAATACGGCCAAGGATACGCCAGCAGGAGGATACTGCCCACGGCTCGATGCGCTACTCAGTCGTCTGCGGGCGCAGCGCCGCCGGAGCCAATGCCCATCCCGGACCCTGAGACGGTGCCTTCGTTGGTGGCGACCCAGCGCAGGAGTAGGAAGGCGAAGACGTACTTTGCGAGGATATCCAGCCCAGAGTAGCCCCACGAGGTGACGCCGACGCTCAGGAGGGCAACGCCCTCGGAGCCCAGCGCCCACAGAATCGGGTAGCCGAGCCAGAGCACCACAGTGAGAATCTTGAGCGTCCCGAATATCTCGCTTGTTCCGGCGGCCTCTGCGTCGGCCGGCCACTGGACGAGCAGGACGTACAGCACTGCGACGAAGAACGCACAGCTGATGCCGTAAAACACCCAGCGCAGCAGGTGCGAAGAGGTGATGAGCGCGGCGGCGAGGCCGGTCACACACATCCCGATGTCCATCGTGATTGCGGTGAACAGCGACGCAATGTCAGTGTCAGCCAGCAGGCCCAGCGCCAGGAGAATCATCGGTGTCGAGAACGTCCACGTCAGGTAGCGGCCCCACGGTGATAGGACCTCCTGTCCGGCGAGGGCGTGGCCCGGCGGCATCTGCAGAAACCCGACTGTCAGCCCGGAGGCTAGACCGGCATAGCTGGAAATCGAGACCAGCGGCACCAGCATCGTCGCGACCCAGATGAGTTTCGCACGGGGCGACTCGAGGTCTCGACCCATCGCGACGAACAGGAGGATGACGACGCCCGCCAGCGCGATGTTCACCCAGATCGATGAATTCAGGAGGAAATTCGACTGTATCTCCTGTAACACGTCTGACTGTGTCGCCTGAAGCACTGTCGTTGCAGTGGTACTGGCAGCTGTCATGTACACTAATTACGAAGAGAACACTTAAAGACGCGTACCCAAACGGTATCGGTATCCGCTGTTAGATTCGGGTTTCGGAAGGACAAGACCAGTCCCGGACACGAGGTGGAATTACTGTGTTAAACTGTCTCATACTATGCCTATCCACTCGCGTCAGCGGCGGGCGGCTCACTCCGGGAACAGCTCTTCTTCACGCTCGATGGCTTCGATGCGCGCAATTTCGGCGTCGGTCAGTTCCAGGTCGGCAGCGGCGAGGTTGGCTTCGAGGTGGGACTGTGAGGACGCCTTTGGAATCGTGACGACGTTCTCGTAGCTGGTCACCCAGGCGATGCTGACGGCGGCCGGCGTCGTCTCGTGCTGGGCAGCGATGTTGAGGATGGTCGGTTCCTCGAACACGCGACCGCCGGCCAGTGGTGCGTACGCGACCAGTGGGTAGTCGTGTTTCTGTGCGTCAGTGAGCAGTGATTCGCGCCAGAACAGCGGATGGAACTCGACCTGATGTGCAGCAATCTTATCGAGGAACTCGCGCGCGTCAACCAACTGGTCCGGGTCGAAGTTCGAGAGCCCAACGTGCGCTGTCAGTCCCGCCTCGCGCACAGCCTCGACAGCGGGCAGGGTCGTTTCGGGGTTGTAGTCGCCACGTGGACGGTGGACGTACAGCAGGTCGACGGCGTCGAGGCCGAGCCGGTCGAGGCTCGCTTCCGTCGCTGGGCGGACAGCAGTTGCTTCAAGCGCGTCGATCCAGAGCTTCGTCGCGACAGTCAGATCGGCCCGGTCGGTGTCGGCGGCGGCGATGCCCGCGCCCACAGTGCTCTCGTTGTCGTAGATTTGAGCGGTATCGAGGTGGCGGTAGCCACAGTCAATGGCTGCCCGAACAACGGCTTCGTCCTCGATACCCATCGTACCGAGTCCGACCGGTGGAAGGTCCATGCATTCCAGTTGAACGCTGTGGTAAAAAATAGCCCGTCTCCACTAGTCCGTATCCCCCCAGATACGGGCTCTTCGTTAGAAGTCGGTCCGCTGTGTGACTGCCTGAGCGTGATCAGCCCACTTTTCGACGGTGGGCGACCCCCAGTACTTCACTGCGCCGCTTCGCTCGTCGTAGTCGATGAGTCCAATCCGGTGAAGCACTGGCAAGTGCTCCTCTTCGAGCTGTGTTCGGATAGTCGAGGGCGACGTGTCTGTTGCATCGACCGTGCTCGTGCCCTCCTGCTCCGATATTGCCGATGCTAGCACCGCAACGTCAGCGGTCGTCTGGTCACCGCTCGCGAAGTAGTGACAGACGGCACGACGCCGCCAGTCAGCCAAGACCTCAAACACATCATCTACATCCGCTGTAGACAGCGACCTGTCCGACGGCGTCATCCCACTCCACTGGTCACTTCGTGGCCCAGCATTCCTTTGGTTGCTCATTTGTGCGCACTAAATTAACTACTGCCAGAATAATCAACCACACGCCTAGATTACTAGGTAATGACCAAGAAGCGTATGTGAATTACTTACCAGTATAATTGTACTCACTACTAGCCATCAAAAATAGCGTCAATGAGGTTCCGTTCTGCTCGCCGGAGATGCTGGAGGAGTGTCGATGAAGCGATATCGAGCGTGGCCGCAAGTTGCTCAGCGTTCGTGTCTCGTGGCCAGGCGTAGTACCCGGCCAGAAATGCCGTGCGAAGGACTTCTTGCTGGCGATCAGTCAAGTGGTCACGCGGGTCCGATTCAGCGTTGAGTATGTCGTTTGGCTGTTTACACTCTTGTTTTGCCGTCAGCGCAAAATCAGGTGTACAGACAGCGAGTGCCTCCTGTATCGTGCGAGAATCAGCGCCCAGTGGTGCCTCGACAGTTATCGAAAGCGTCCCACCCTCTGCGACCAGCGTTCGGCGGCGAGCGCCGACATCAAGCAGGAGCGACTGGATGGTTTCCGTCACCTGCAGTTCGAGAATACCACCGTCGTCATCTGTGCGAACAACCCGCGAGTCGAGAATGTCCTCGTGAGAGCGAAGTTGCTCTGAGACTGCATCAGCCGGCCCCCCATCGACAGAAAGGTACAGGAGGTGGGTCGGGTCGATATCGACGGACCCGACAGCCTCGATTCGGCACCCGTATGCGTTCGCTACCGAGATGAGGGGCGTATCAGCGTTTCGCGATTCGAATGTCAGTTCGAGGATCCTGTCGTGGGAGAGCAGCCGCCGGTTCTGAACAGCCATAAACGCGAAGCCGAGCATCTCGCCGAGGACGGCGAAACTCTCTGCGACACGTGCCGTGAATCCATCCTGCTGGTCGGTACACACGCACAGGACTCCGTGGACGATGTCGCCATGAACGATTGGAATCGCCGCAATAGAGCGGGTTCCCCGGTCACCCTCGGTATCTTCCCACGACGTGGATTCGGTCCCGCTTTCGACGGTCGTCGTCTGAATCGTTCCCGTCCGAAGCGCCGTTTCACCCGGACCAGGGTCGGTCTGATCGGCACTGGTAATGCTATCGAGACACTCCTCGTCGTCGCCGGCGACCGCTTGTGGAGTGAGATTGCCGTTGCCTCCAGATCGCTCACCGATCCAGGCCAGATCCCACAGCTCAGACTCGACAATCCGGTCACACACTGTCTCGGCGAGTTCGTCCTGAGTCGTTGTCGTTCCCAGCGCACGGATGAGATCCTGAACCAGAACGTTAACTCGGTCAAGCGTTACCAGCTCGTCACGCTGTCGTTCGATTGCGTGCTGACGTTTCCGCTCTTGGGTGATATCTTGGTGAATTCCGACAGCCCGGATCGCCTCGCCGTCGTCGTTCCACTCAAACACCTTGCCGAGGTCACGAATCCATCGCCAGTCCCCGTCTTTCGTCCGCATTCTGAATTCACACTGGTACAGCTCGGTTTCGCCAGTCTTCAGCTTCCCGAGCGCCTGTTCCGCTCGGTCGAGGTCGTCCGGATGGACGAGATCGGCCCACGACTCGTAGTGTGGCTCCAGTTCATCCTTGCTGTAGCCGAGCATTCCGGTCCAGCGCTCATCGAAGGTGACCTCGTTCGTTTTCGGGTTCCAGTCCCAGACGCCGAGTTCGGCACCCTTGAGCGCAAAGTTAAATCGCTCCATCATCTCCTGATACTCTCGCTCACGGCGCTTTCGCTCCGTAACGTCTCGGGCGACGCCGATGACTCCGTTGTAGTTGCCGGCTTCGTCGTGAGTCAACGTGTGGTTGAACGAGAGTTCTCGCTCGGCGCCATCCTTTCGTCGAAATGTCAGGTCGACGGTCGTGCTCTCCTGGTCAGGTGCTTCGAGTAACTCTTCGACGGCCGCCTGTCCCTTCGGGAATTCACCAGGTGCGAGGACTTCCAAAATGTGTGTCCCGCACAGTTTGCCCGGCTCGTACCCGAGAGTCGCCGCGAACGAATCGTTACAGAAGTCGATGACACCACGTTCATCGATCGTGTAGAGCCCGTCCTGTGCCCGTTCGACGAGGATATCAAGGAGCGCCATGCGAGCGTCACGCCGAGCGGTCTCGGTGATGTCTCGTAGCAGAACGAGCGTGAGCCCACCCGTGGCGTCCGGCAGTTCGTACCCGTGCCGGAGGAGATACTGGTCGTGGTCCGTGCCGGAGACCCCGAGGGCAACCGGCTCGGTCGGGGAATCCCGGAGCAGCTGTAGCTGCCGACGGCCGCTGGGCGTGTCGGGCAGTGCCCTATCCATGGCGTCGTAGAAGTCCTCGACCCGGCAGGTCTCGTCGAGGCCGGAGACAAATGCCGACACCGCTTCGCTTGACCACTGTACTGTCCCATCATCCGCCAGCAGAACAGCGATTTCGTTCGCTTCAGCACGCGATTCAATTCCGGACACTGCATCCCGCAGCGCGGACTCGGTCCGGTCGACTGGGGCTGAGACGACGCTAACGATCTTCTCCGCCAGCAGCAGCGGCTGTCCGTCCGCCTGTTTCGTGACGACCGTCTCCGCGTCGTCGAAGACAGGCGCAACGCTGTCCGGCGCAGTGGCGTCGGTGTAGAGGACGACCGGGTAGCGGTCGTTCGACACCAGTGCGGCCGGGATATCACCCAGCCCAGCCGGGTCGAGGACGAGACAGGAGACATCCGTCGATGCGGCGGCTTCGAGCGCGGCATCTGTCGTTGCCACGCTCGTCACCGTTATTTCGGTGTGGTGGTCCGTCAGCCTCTCGTGTATCTGCTTTCGTGCCGTCGCGTCGGAATCGAGATACACGACTTCGATTTCCCGGTTGGCAGCGCCGGTCTGTCTCGCTCCCGCAAACGCGATGTCGTCGAGGTCGTTTCTAATCATCACCCTGGTATGCTGTTCAATCACGTTACTGCGGCGTAATAACTGTTCTGTGGCGACAGTGGTTGCCAGACAGCGAACGCACACGTTCAACGACCACAGTGGCGAAACGTTGCGGATGGCACACGGCTTCTCTCGGAGCCTCCTGGCCATCGAATCCGGTGACACACCCGGCGTCAGTCGACAACGAACAACCGCTCCCGAAGGGCCTCGGCAACATCAGTGAGGTGCGCCTGTCCGAACGCCGCGACCAGAAGCGCCCCGAGCGAATTGAACATCGTATCCCGGACCGTATCATCAAGGCCGTGTTGCGCCAGCGGCATCGTGACACCCGTTTCGGTGGCAACGATATCGAGCGCGAACTCGAACAGTTCCCAGATCACGCCAAAGGAGAGCACCACGACGAAGATGTACACGAAAAAGACGCGTCTGGGGATGTGAATCGCGTCGTTGTGAAGGTCGATGGTCCGGGCTGTCGTATATCCGAACGCGGCAATGAGTGAGGCTGACATCGCGTGGGTGAGGTGGTCCCACCAACCGATCTGCCCGTAGAGCCCGGCTGAACCGAGCGTATGGAGGAACACCGCGGTCGTGATCCAGAGGGCGAGCCACGGGTCAAGCGCGAGATTGTAGTTTCGCCGCATCACCGCGGGGAGGAACGTGACGAGCAGACCGATACCGCCGTTCGTGATCGGCTTTGGCTGACCGGCGACAATGCCGTAGCCGACCAGTCCAAGCAAGACGAGTTGCATCGCGCGGGTGGTCCGTCGCTGGTTCCGCATCGACGGTCGGGGCAGCCTCATCGCTGCACCATCCGTCGGATGCCACGCCAGAGACGGCGGTCCCGCCGTCTGAAGTAGCCATCGAACAGCACACCCGCGGCGAGTCCGGCAAGGGTGACGTACAGCCACTCGGTCATCAGCGCCTCGTTGGTCGTGAGATACGACGTCCCGAGAAACCGGTCGGCGTTCCACCGGAAGACCGTCCAGACCGCCACCGCGGCAAGCGTCGTCAGGACGACGAGCCCGATGGCGAACCAGTGCGTGAGCGCGAGATCGGTAAACATGTGAAGCTCAACGATGACGAGCAGGGCCAGTGCAGCAAGTGAGAGGTAGCTGGCGAAGGTTCCGACAGTGCCGCCGACGAGCCCGCGGGCTAAGATTGGGAGCAACGCGAGAACGAGTAACTCCCAGGGGAGCATCACGCGCCACTCGCGGAACGCCACCGGCGGGACGAGGACGACGAAGCCGACGACACTGACGAACAGTATCCACCGGTAATCAGCTTCCAAGACGCCTTCAACGAACACGGCCGTGAGAATCGCAACGAGCGCCCACGCGATGACCGCGTTGGTTCGCCCGTCACGAAAGAGCTTCTTGAACGTGTCCTCGAGGCCGATAGTCCCGGGACGACTGTCGGAACGGCCGGACCCATCGCTCATTGCAGTGAACTGTGGTACGACAGCGAATAAACCCGGCGACGTGTTTATACCGGCTACAGCCCCTTCTACAGGTATATGATGCTGCCGACGCATGCGATAGCGGGGCTCGCCATTGCGACACCGCTGCTCGTCCTTGCGCCAGACCACGCCGCTGTAGCGCTCGCTGGCGGCCTCGTCGGTGGCGTTCTTCCCGACCTCGACCTGTACTCGGGCCATCGGCGCACGCTGCATTACCCCAGCGGGTACACACTCGCGGTTGTCCCGGCTGCTGGGTTCGCCGCCATCCTCCAGACACCGCTGCTCATTGCGCTCACCTTCGTTCTGATGGGCGCTGCACTCCACTGCCGGATGGACCGGTACGGCGGCGGCCTCGAACTCCGTCCGTGGGAGGCCACATCCGAACGTGCCGTGTACGACCACGTTCGTGGGCGGTGGCGGCCGCCGAAGCGATGGATACAGTACGACGGTGCGCCCGCCGACGTGGGACTGATGGTACTTGCAGGTGCACCACTATTCGTCGTGCTTGACGGGCCGTTCCGGTGGGTCGTCGCCGCAGCCCTCCTCACTGGCGCGACCTACGGGCTCCTGCGTCGTCGACTGGCAGCCCTGGCCCCGGTCGTGTTCGGGAACGTTCCCGACTCGATTGCAGCCCACGTTCCGGACCGCTACCGGCAGTAACGCTTGGCTGCCGCGACGCTTTCGCTATTTCACTGCCGCTCTCGTCACTTCCGTCCCACCAGAGCGTTCTCAGCAACGCCGCGAAGCGTCAGCCACGTGTTGATACCCGCCCGCAGTGCAACGAGGTCAGACGCTGCAACAGTGAGTTCGACCCGCTGTCCGTCCCGACTGAGCCGCGCCGTCGTCCGGTCGCCCTCGATATCGTTGATTTCGGGACGGATGCTCTGCTCAATGGCGCGAGCCCGGTCGGCGCTGCTGTACTCGGCGGTCAGGCGGGTCTGATGTGGTGCAGTCATACTGTTCGGGATGGGGCGTCCTCGTATCGGTCACAGGGCTGCCCCAGAAAAGCCGTTCGCAACGTGGCGCAGCCGGCCGTCGACTATCAACCGCGTCACCGACAGTCTCAGTTGACGTTGATCTCTTTGACGTCGGGCGACCGCTCCTTCAGCAGGACGCGGTGTCCGCAGTACGGGCAGCGGACGCCGCCGTACTCGTCCAGCGTCACGTCGCGCTTACAGCGTGAACACTTGTAGCTCATAGCTGAGAGATAGGGATGAAGGTCCTTTACTCCTCGTCTTCGGACAGTGCGGCCCGAATGGAGCGTCGAACAGTCTTGCCGCCAGGCGTTTCCGGCTTGTAGCTGCCGCCGGTGAACTTGTAGTCACAGTAGCTGCACTGCCAGATGCCCGTGCCCTGACGGTCAACGCGGTCTTCGCCGCAGTTCGGACAGGCGTGGTCCTCGTTCATCTCCGATTCGATCTCCGCAACGCGGCGTCGGGACACGCGACCGTAGCGAGCGCCGAAACGGCCCGAGCTGCCGGTCTTTCCGCTCTTGCTAGCCATAGTGGTCTGTTGTCCGCCGAGCGGCCACATAAGGCCTTCGAGATTCGGTTCCCGGCGAGCCCGCGGCGACATAACTCAAGGGGGAGGCGGGCAAACCGTCGCTCGATGGCAGCGTTCGACGGAGTTCGCAATCGCCTCCAGCGGGTCGCGCCGGCCACGAGCGGGCGGCTTACCGCCTCGGAGTTCTTGCTATCGGGCGCGGCGGCGGGTCTGTTTGGCTGGGGTGGCACGCAGGCGATTACGTGGTCGAGCCGCGCTAACGGCGCGCTGTTCGCCACGGCGCTGTGGGCTGTCTTAATCAGTGGCTTCGTCGGCCTGACAGTCCTCCACGCACCGGATTCGGTCCGCTTCTCGGACGCGATGTTCGCCTGGGGAACGGTCAATACTACTGCGACAGCGGTGACTATCGGTGGCCTCCTCGGTGTCATACCCGCACAAGCGGCGTTCTGGCACGCGTGGGTCGGCGCAACGGCTATCGGCTACTGCTGGACCGGTGGGGTCCTCGAAGGGGCTGGACAGCCTGTGCGCGGACGTGGCTATCTGGGTTCGGGCGTCGTCGGACTCGGTCTGTTGACCGTCGGGGCGGTAGCGTTTCCGCTTGTCTCCCCAGTCGGTTATCTGGCACTCGCCGCGCTCCATGCGCTCCCGATGGCCCTCGACGTTCGAACGTCGTTACCGGCCGTTCACCGGACCGGTGTCGTCGGAGTCGCGGTGGCCGCCGTGCTTGTTGCTGGTGTTGTCATGGCGTGACCACCGGTCCTGGCGCGGGTGCTACTCCTGCAGTTCGGCTTCCCTGAGTGCCTCGTTCAGATCTGCCCGGACGTGTTCGCCGAGTTCGCGGTCGCCGGCCGTCGTGACGACGCGGTTCTCCTGCACGCTGGAGCCGTCGCGGATGAGCACCCGGACGTTACCGTTGGCGTCGGCGCGGGTCGCCTTCGCCCGGACGCCCGTCGGCGAACTCGCGCCGCCAGCGTCGATGGGGCCGGGGATGACCTTCTTGACGTGAGGGTGGCCGGCGACGGTCTGGATGACTCGCTGGCCCGACCGGCCGCCGATGAGCGTCGAGTGGCTCCCGCCCAGTTTCTCCGCCGGCGCGGCGTCGACGACTTCGAGTGCGGGCTCGCCCTGACGGTCGATGACCCGCTGGACGGGGTCGTCGCCCTCGACGCGGAAGAACTCGTAGTGCAGTTGGGGGCGAACGGCGGCGATAACGTCGCGGTCGCCGGTGACGTACACTTCCTCGGGCCGTTTTCGTCGTACCTCGTCCGCGACGAGGCCGGCGAAGTTCCGCAGTTCGACGACGACCGTTTCGTCGCTCCCTTCGCCTTCCGGCGTCGTCGTCACCGTCCGCTGGCCGACGACCGACCCGTCCAGCAGCGAGGTCACCGTCGCCCGCTCGCGGTCGAGTTCGAGGACGACGGCGTCCGTATTGGCAGTGTGACAGACCAGGCAGTAATCGCCCGGTCGGTCAAGCGGCGTGGCACACTGCCGACAGTCCATAGCTGTGGCTACGGGTCCGCGCGGATAAGGGAGACGGTTCACATCTTACGCAATCATAAACTCAGCGCTCGTCTTCGATGGTCGCGCCGGGCGGGTAGATGGCACAGACAGCAGCGTCGTAGCCGGCGTCGGAGAGGCCAGTCCCGAGCGCGAACACCGTCTCGCCGAGCATCGCCATCGCGGCGTCCCCGCCGGCTTCGGCCACGTCGTCGATGACGCCTTTCACCTCCGGCGTCAGGAGGTCAGCCTCGCGGGAGAACTGCCGGGAGGCCTTCATAAACGTCGATAGCTTCGGCTCTTTGACGACGGTCGAGAGTGCACGTTCGCCGGCGGCCGTCAGCGTTTCCGTGTCGCCGCCGACCACGTCCGCTGTCGACAGCTCGCCGAGCGTGACGTACTCGACGCGGCTGCGGGCCGGGATGGCGTCGAGGTAGTTGAACTGCGGCCCGCCGGGTTCGAGGCGGAGCGGCACGCCGCCGCGAGCCTGCGCGACGACATCGCCAAGGCCCGAACCGGACTGGACTTCCGCGCCGTGGGCAATAGTCACCAGTTCGTTGTACGAGAGCCCGTGGCCAAAGACGGCGTTGGCCGCCAGCGCAGTACCAAGCGCCAGTCCGCCGGAGACGCCGAAGCCGGACCCGAGCGGGAGCGGCGTTTCGGCAGTGACAGTCGCCGTGGTTCGAAGGGCGTCCAGCACTCGCTCGACGGCCTCCACCTCAATCGGCTCGCCGTTCAGCGTTACCTTGGTCTCAGCCCCGCGGCTGACGGTAACAGAAACGCCGTCAGACAGGGCCAGTCCGCCCCCGCGAGAACCGGTCTCAATCGGGTCATCGCCCCGGTCGACGGTAAAAAAGCCCGTGATGTGGCCGGGAACGAACGCGTGTGCTTCGTCGCTCATTGCCTCCCCGTGGGACCCGGTAGCGTTAAGGATTGGTGGTCGCCCGCTCCGGCCACGCTGGCTGGCGGACGTTCGCTCCACGCAGGGTTTCAGAAAACCGACAGGCGGTTCTCCGACCCGTAGTTTGATGTGTGTTTACGGCGGATGACTGTGCAAACATGCCGACGATAAGCGCGCGGCTCCCGAGCGAAGAGAAAGCGGAACTGGACGACGTCGCCGAGTTGCTCTCCGAGGACCGGTCGACAACGATTCGAAAGGCGCTCCGGGAGGGACTGGAGACGCTCCGACTTCGCGTCGCCGTCGAGCAGTACCAGTCTGGCGACGTGTCGGCGGCCGAAGCCGCACAGCTCGCGGACCTCTCCATCGCAGAGTGGCTTGACGTGGCCCGCGAGCGAAACCTGACGACACAGCTCGAACTCTCTGATCTGGAGCTCGATGCTGACACAGCCGCGGAGCTATGACCCGCATCTACGTCGGGCCGACGGCGCTGTACTCGCTGGGGCAGGTGGGAGAGCTGTCGCTGCTGGACGCGTTCGACGGCGATATCGTCATCCCGGAACCAGTCCTCGACGAGGTGCAGGTCGAACCGACCGCGACGAACCTGACCGAGTACCGCGAGAACGGCATCGACACTGGCGTCGACGAAGACCACATCGACCAGGCCAAGTCCCTGCTGGGCGATGCCGACCTTGGCGCTGCTGTGACGGTACTCGCTGGCGTGTTAGCCCACCGCGACAGCGACGACCGCTCAGCCGTGGCTGTCGTCTCCGAGGACCGCACCGTCCGTCGGATGGCGCAGGGGTTGGGGGCAGAAGTGACGAGCAGTTTCGGCGTCGTGGTCCGGGCCGCCATCGAGGACAAATACCTCAAGCCGACACAGGCAAAGCGGATCGTCAGGCGCATCGACCAGCATGGGATGCACCTGACAGGGGAGTTGCGCGAGCGGGCGGTTGGCGAGGTCGCATAGCGCCGATTGAGAAGGCGCCGGAGTAACCCCATCTGTGCTGGGATAAGGAACTAATAAACATCGTCCGTACTCCGTGCCGTGTCAGAACAACCCGCGCCTCAGTTTCTTGTGGCCTCGGCCGCCGTTTGCGTGCTGGGCTGTCTCGTCGGAGCACTGCTCCCGATTGTCGTCGGGTCATCAGCCGCGTTTACCGGCAGCGTGACTTCAAGCGGGCTTCTCGGACTCGTCTTCACCGTGCGAAACCTCCAACTGCTCCGCGTGACCGGCGAGCCGAGTTTACCGCCGGCCGTCCTGACAACGATTTTCGGCGGCTGGTTCATGCTCGCCCCGTTGTTGTACACTGATGTCGGCTTTCTCGCGACCGCAGGAACACAGCTCGCCGGAACAGTCATCTCAACGTTCGGACTGTACGTCACGGTCGCCGGGCTGGCCGACGGGCCAGCGTAGACAGCCGCGGCAGCTATTCACCGACCGCAGTGGAGAGCTCTGTGGAAACAACGTCGACAGCGCTCTCAACGTCTGGATGTCTCCCTGTTCCGACATCCTTGCAGCCCTGTTTTCTGTCGATTCGGACCGCGCTATCGTCGAAGAGCTCAGGGCGAACAACAAGTTTGGCTGCAGCACAGACGCCGTCGTCGTCCGGAATCCGATACTCGACGATGCCGCCGTTGGCGTCGCTTCGCTGCCACGGTGCCGGCGGGTCCGGTAGCGCAGCGACCAACTCCTCCGGGTCAGCGGCTGTCTCCGGTGACGGGTGGGACATACTGTAGTAAGGGCTGTGAGACGCAAACGTGTTACGCCGACTGTCCCGTCATTCTACTATCGGTGCGTGGAGCTGACCTCCCCGTCAATTTGGACGGTATACGCCGATATCGGACATTCTGGGCCCTGAACGGGCCGGGGTGCCAGCACCCGCGTTCGGAGCTAGATGCATGGGTTTAACACTCCGGCTCCCAACTCTGGAGGTATGCAGGGTAATCTTCCGCCTGAAGCACAGGAGAAGCTCGAGGAACTGCAGGACCTTCAGCAGACAGCACAGCAGGTCGCCGCACAGAAACAGCAGGCCGAGACGGAGCTCCAGGAGTCCCAGACGGCGCTCGACGAGCTTGACGACATCGACGAGGACTCGACCATGTACCGCGAGGTCGGCGAACTCCTCGTGAAGACCGAGTTCGACGAGGCACAGGACGACCTCGAAGAGAAGGTCAACAGCCTCGAAGTCCGCGTTGAGACGCTCGAAAAGCAGGAAGAGCGCGTTCAGGAGCAGTTCGAAGAGCTCCAGAGCGAGCTCCAGCAGATGCTCGGCGGCGCAGGCGGCGCGGGTCCGGCCGGCGGCCCCGGCGCTGGCGGCGCATAAGGCGATGCCGACAGACGATGAGGTCGTCGAAACAGCCTCAGCCGCCGCCGAAGACGTTGTCTTCTCTCGGTACGACGTCGGCGCGGTCGAGGACCTCGACGTGACTGTCACCTTCGAAGACGGCGTACTGGACGTCGACGTGTACGTCAACGCGCCCGACAGTCGTCAGGACGAGGCACAGGTCGCGGACGACGCTGCCCTTGCCGCACGGGCCGCCGTCGACGACCTGTTCGAAGAATAGGCACCCGCAACCAAGCGGGCAGTCACTCGGTGTTCTACCGACACCGCGAACGGTCAGTCGTGGCTATCGGCGGCTGGGTCCCCGGTCCGGTCGCTCGCGAACCCGGTTCGGAACGCGATCCAGCCAAGCACTGAGACGAACAGTATCGGCGGGAGAATCATGAACCCCCACAGCGGGTCCAGTCCCCAGCCAAGTAGCAGGGCCAGATCAAACAGCCCGATAGCGAGAAACGGCGAGACGAACAGGAGAGCCCGCTTCCGGTTCATCTCACCCGACGATTCCGACGCCGACGAGTCCTCGTCACCCGCAAGTAGGTCTGCCGTCGTGCGGTCACGGGTTCCGTCGCCAGCGTGGACGCTGGACTCGGCGGTGTCATCCATACCCATCACTCAGAGTTCAGCAAGCAAAAAAACCGCGCTTGATTACTCGGCAGGTGAAGAGCCGTCAGGTCAGGGGGATTACGCGTCGCTGTCGTCGTCAGTGGCCTGTTCTTCATCCGAATCCGTCTCGTCAGTGGACTGCTCATCGTCTCCAGCCGCGTCCTCAGTCGACTCCGCAGCAGCGTCGTCCGCGCCACCGCTCTCAGACGGCGATTCGGTTTCGTTCTCGGCCGCGTCGCTCTCGTCACCGGGGGTCAGGTCGCTGATCTGTGCGCCCAGATCACCCGTGAGTTCGCCGGCCTGCTTCTGTCCGATGAGCGTGTGAATCTCGCTGACGAAATCAGGGACCTGTTCGGGGAGGTCCGACGGCGGGCCACGCTGGTCGCCTGCCTGGCCGGCGTCAGCAGGTGGGCCGCGACGGTCAGACGCCGAGGCGGCGCCGTCCGACGTGTTCTCGTCAGCGCTCGCTGTTTTGTTCGCTGCCTGTTCAGTGTCGTTCGCTGCTTGCTCAGCAGCGTTGTCTGCCTGTGCGTTGTCCGCGTGGTCATCAGCCTGTGCGCCTGCTGCGCCGGGAAGTGCCGCCGCCGAGCCCGTGATGACGAGCACGGCAAGCAGGCCGCCGGCAATCGTAGTGAGTTTCATTGTGGTCGTTGCCTCCGCTTGGCTCTCTGGTCGGATGGCATATGAAGGGGGCAAGCCGAAAAGGCGAATTAAGTCGGATTTGCCCGATTTGAGCGTTCTGTCGTCTGTTTTAATTCGATTTAATCCCGCTTCAAAGCCCACTCACCACGTCATCGCGCCGAGATCGGACCGCTGGGTGAGATGGTTGGCGTGCGCGTCGCGGGGCCGGCCCGGCCGACGAAGACATAGTTGGAGTCGGTCAGATGATAGCGCACGGGACAGGCCCCTGAAACCGCCGCCGGGGTAGCTTTTCATACCAGCGAGCCCAACACTGGTTCATGGAACACGATGCCACGGTCGAAGGGGTCGGCGTCGGTGTCAGCGAGGAAGGGAGCGGCACGCCGGTCGTTCTACTCCGTGCACGTGAGGAGATCGTCCCAATCTTTGTCAGCACGGACCAGGCCCAGTCGATGCAACTGGCTATCGACGGCGAACCCTTCGAGCGCCCGCTCACTCACGACCTGTTGGTCGAGATGGTGACGGAGTTCGGGGGAGCTATCGACCGGGTCCGTATCGACGACCTCGCCGACGGGACCTTCTACGGGAAGATCGACGCGGAACAGTACACCGACGACCGGCGCAAGGACATGGTGTTTGACGCTCGCCCCTCGGATGCCATCGCGATTGCCCTCCGGGTAGACTGTCCGGTCGTCGTGACAGACGATGTTATCGACGAGGCCGGACGATCGCCGGAGCAGTTCGACCAGAGCGGGAGTGGCAGTGAGGATCTCGGGCTGTGAGGACGCGAAACCTTTCTGCGTCTGTCCGCCCTGAAAGTACGTGATGGGGTACGAATCGGTTATCTTCGACAACGACGGCGTGTTGCTGACGCTGACGGACATGGATGCACACTACGTCGGCGCGCGCCAGGCATTCGAGGAACTGGGCGTGGTCTCGCCGTCGACAGCCCACGTCGAGGCGATGAGCATCGGTGTGACAGTGCCCGAGCTCACCGACATCTGTACGCAGTACGATATCGACCCCGAGCGGTTCTTCCGGGCTCGTGACGAGGCCCTGACCGCGGTCCAGCGGGCGCTTATCCGGGCCGGAGAGAAACAGCCATACGCCGATGTATCTGTGCTCGACCGGCTAGACTGCCCGCTGGGTGTGGTTTCCTCGAATCAGCGCGACACCGTCGCGTTCGCCTTTGAGCACTTCGATATCGGCCACTACTTCGACACCGTCTGGGCACGCGAGCCGACAGTCGAGAGCCTCCGCCGGAAGAAACCGCGGCCGTACTACATCGAGCGGGCGATGGACGACCTCAACGTCAGTAATGCCCTGTTCGTCGGCGACAACGAATCCGACATCGAGGCAGCACATCGGTCCGGGATCGACTCGGCGTTTATTCGTCGCCCACATCGGGTCGACACGCAACTCGACGTGACACCGGACCACGATGTGTCTGGCCTCGAAGACGTGGTTCACCTCGCCAGTCGACGCAGCGGGAGCGACTGAGACGTATCCGGACCTAACGGACACGCACTCTTCGTGTTCTGGTACGTATACTGAAAGCAACCTTTCCCATGGCAAGTGCCGTGAAACGGTATGGAGAAGCCGGTCGGTGGAACGGATGAGAACGAACAAGCGGCACGCGACACACCGGCACAGCAGTCCCCTCCTGTGCTGTTGGAGACGCTCGCCGCGCGAATGCCCGAGCCAGTGGTCGTTTCTGCCGCTGACGGGGAGATACGGACCGGGAACGACCACCTCTGTGACCTCCTCGACTCGGACCCATCGGACGTGTTTGGAAGCCAGATAGGTACGTTCTTCCCAGGTCTGGATGACGTTGACCTTAGAGCCCACTGTAGTCAGTCACCGGGAACACCGCTAACGTCGTCGTGCTCTGCTGGTGGCACGGAGCGGTGGGTCGAAATCGCCTTCGAGCCCCAGCAGTGGGACGGCGAGGAATTGTATCTGGGAATCGTCCACGATATCACCGAGCGCCACGAGCGGACGGAGATGCTCGAACAGTACGAACGGATCGTCGAGACCATCGAGGACGGCATCTACACACTTGACGAGGCGTTCACGATGCAGACGGTCAACAGTGCCGTCGAGTCGATGACCGGCTATGATAAGGACACGCTGGTCGGGTCGAACGCGACGCTGCTGGCAGATGAATCCGTCATCGAGGAGGCCGCAGAGATGTCGCGGCAGTTCATCGAGGGCGAGCGCGATGTGGGCACGCTGACGACGGACCTCAGAACCGCTGACGGGGACACGCTGCCGATCGAAACCAAATTCACGACGTACGACCGCAAGGACGGGAGCTACCGGCAGGTCGGCGTCGTTCGAGATATCTCTGACCGGAAGCGGTTCGAGGAGACGCTCGCGGCGCTGCACGAGTCAACCAGAAAACTGCTACACACGGAAACCAAGACGGCCGTGGCCGAGCAGATACTCGACACGGCCGTCGACGTACTGGAGCTCCCCGACGTGGCGATCTACCTGTTCGACCGAAGCGACAACACCCTTCGCAGCGTCGGCGACGTCGACGCGGACCGAAGCGCGTCGATCGGCCCGGGCGAGAGTACAGCGTGGGATGTGTTCGTGCAGGACAGCGCTGTCGAAGTTCCCCCCGGCGAGAGCATCGACCTCGGTGCGGGGCCGGTCACGGCAGACGCAACGCGGCTCTGCCTCCCGCTCGAAGACCACGGCGTGTTCTGCACCGAACTGGGCGAGCAACACATAGACGCCAGGACCCGGGAGATGGTGGACCTGCTCGCCGCCAGCGCCGAAGCCGCGCTCGCTCGTGTCGACCGCGAGACGACGCTCCGCGAACGCGAGGCCGAGCGCCGCGAACAGAACCGTGAACTGCGACGGCTCAAGCAGGTCAACGCAATCATCCGCCGGATCGACCAGGTGCTCGTCGAAGCGGAGACTACCGAGGAGATTGAGCAGGCTGTGTGTGACCAGTTGGCCGACTCACAGTGGTTCTCCTTCGCCTGGATCGGCCGACAGGACGCGACGGAACTCGTCCCCAGAGCGTGGGCGGGTGACACCGCCAGTTATCTGGACGCCATTTCGCTGTCGCTGGAACGCGAGGGCGGGCCGCCGGCCATCCAGACTGCACAGTCCGAAGCGATGACTATCGTCCCATCAGTGGCGGATAACCTTCGAGGTGACCACTGGCGGACGGAGGCACTTTCCCGAGAATTCCAGTCAGCACTCAGCATTCCGCTCGAATACGACGATTTCGTCTACGGTGTCTTGACTGTGTACGCCCAGCAGGAAGACGGGTTCGACGAGATGCTTCAGGAGGTGTTTGCCGAACTCGGCGAGACCATCGCGAATGCGATACAGGAGGTGGAGTCCCGACAGCGGCGGGCCGGCGACGGGACCGTCGAGCTCGAACTATCGCTGTCGGCCCCACAGTCCTTCTTGACCCACCTCTCAGACCAGGTCGGCGCCCCGGTCATCTGTGAAGGGGCCGTACAGCGCAGCGACGGTGCGACCCGTCTCTTCCTCGCTATCTCGGACTGTGACCCCGCTGTCGTTGAGGAGCAGATAGTCTCGATGGCTCGTGTCGACACTGCGCGGTCGATCTCGACCGACCAGTTGGACGGGTTTTACGAGGTCGTCGTGACTGGTCAGACCGTTGCAGAGACGGTACTGGAGCAGGGCGGGCGGTTGAAATCGATCCGAACGTCAACGGATGGACTCACTGTGACAGTTGTCGTCTCGGGCGAAACCGATGTCCGGCAGTTCGTCGAGCAGCTCGGCGAGCGCTACGCGAACGTCACACTGATCGCGCGCCGTGACGGCGCACAGTCCGACGGTCAACGAGACGAGACGGTCCGGTCGGCACTGGAGGAGCAACTCACCGACAGACAGTTCGAAGTCCTTCAGACGGCGTATCTGAGTGGCTTTTTCGACTGGCCCCGGGAGACGACTGGGCAGGAAATCGCGGCCAGTTTAGACGTGTCACAGCCGACGGTCAATCGGCACCTCCGCGTCAGCGAGCGAAAGTTGCTCGAACTCGTGTTCGGCGATAGCTGATAGCGGCGCTATACTACTAGTGACCAGTCCGGCGGGCGGTATCTGTATAGCCACAATCACCTTTTGAACCACTGATCAAGAGACAAACAGCGACGAATCATGTCCCAGGCAAAACTGGTCTACAGACCGACACCCAATGAACCGCTGAGCGAAACCATCGTCCACGCCGTAGCCGACACCCTGGGTATCGACCCTGTCGACCTCGATGACCGAATCAGTGACTGTATCGACCCTGATGCGCTGGACCGACTGTTCCGTCCCGAGACGGACGGCACCCCGAGTCCTGACGGGCTGGTCGTGTTCAGTATGGCTGGCTGTCGTATCGAAGTCGAAGGGAACCGTTCGGTGCTGGTGACACCGTCCCGCGGCGGCTCGGTGGCAACTGAACTCGAGGCATAACTCGCGCGACTGTTCTGCTGGCGCTGTGTGATCTTATTTAGAGGGATATTGCCGCCAGCAAACATATTATTATCACCTTATTTTTACATATCACCCACAGATCGCTGCTATATTTCAGTAAGTAGATATTTCTTTTGTGGTAGCAATTGAAAAACTGGTACGTAACTCGGAGTAAAGCTGACCAACTACTTTGTTAATAATATACTACTAGCAGCATACACGTCAGTACCACTATAAGCGCAACTTTGCCTCTCAAATGTATGGACCGTGGACACCAACTGATCGGAACCGACTCGCAGTCGGGCAAGAGCGCCAAGGCAGTGACCGTTCAATCTGAAGAAGTAGAAGCACCCAAACACCAGTTAATTGAACATTATTCTACCGCCTGTGTCGATATTCAGGGTGCAACTATCGGGAGGCAGTCACAATGAGTGTTGAGTCACCGGCGGTTGATGCACAGGACCTTCTTGAAGAGGTTCGGACAACCAGTCTCCCGGACCAGGTTGCAGAACTGGCAGACGAGTACGAACGGGTCTGTGGCGAGCGTGATCGGTTCCTCTGGCAGTGGATCTACTCGCTGTTCCCTGAGTTTACGCTCTCCTCTGTCCACCCGGATCACGCCGACCACGTCCGGACACAGAAGACGATACTCACGATGTACGTCACGATTCTGGACGACATCGTCGAGAACGACGGGGACCGAGACACCTTCGAAGAGGCCCGACGCCTCATTCAGGACCCGTCAGCCGTGGACCCGAGTCGTGCAGCGGTAAGCGAGGAATATTTCTCCTTTATCGAGCGTGTATGGCGGGAGTTTGAGGGGGGCCTGACTGACGCACCGCGTGTTGAGGAGTTCTACGACGTGTTCACCTACGATATGCGACAGACGCTAAACGCGATGGATTACAGCGCCGTCGTCAACGAGAACCCACGGATTGCGAACCTCAGCGGGGCCGAAACCTATGGGGCACATAACATGGTAATGTTCCCCTACGCGGCCGTTGACCTGATGTACTCGCCGGAATTCGAACTCGCGGACTACGGCACGGTCCGGGACCTCATCTGGGACCTGCAGGAGATGGCCCGAATCGGCAACTGGCTCACGACCTGGGAGCGAGAGGTCAAGGAAGGAGACTACACTGCGGGAATCGTCGTGTTGGCCCTTCAAGAAGGGTTCGTTACACCCGAAGAACTCGAAAACCCTGACCGGAAAGCCGAACTCATCGACAAAATCAAAACCGAGCAGTTCGAGGCACGGTTCCGGGACCGGTGGGCCGACATCTATCAGTCCGTGCGTGACCGCGAGTTCGATACGGATAGTGTCGACCTTGACGCGCTGGTGCAGGGCATGGAAACAGTGTTCCAGTACCACGAAGCCAGCCGCGGACACAAGTAACAAAACGACGTTCCGTGGTCCGCGGACAGGTGCGAACTGATTCTACGTATTTAAAACAGAACTGTCGTACCGTCAGTCGTCGGCGACGAGCGGTTCCTCGTCGTCGGCGACAAGGCGGTCCATCGCATCGACCATTGCGCGCACAGACGCCCGCGTGATGTCTGAGTCGCTGGCGGAGACAACGACGTGGTCATCGCCGCGTGACATCTCGATTTCGACCGTAACGAGCGCGTCCGTCCCGCCGGTGATGGCGTCCACGTGGTAGTCTTCGAGTGTCGCATCGGCGGTGTGGGACAGTGCTACCTCGGCAGCGTTCATCGCTGCATCGACCGGTCCGGAGCCGACCGCTGCCTCCTTGCGTTCCTCGCCGTCGACCGAGAGTCGGACGCTCGCTGTCGGCGTGTCGGAGCCGGAAACGGCGGTCAGGCCGAGTAGTTCGACCCGGCGGTCGCGCGCGTCGCCGGTCACCTCGTCGGCGATGGTCAGCAGGTCGGCGTCGGTGACGCGCTTGCCGCGGTCGCCGATCTCCTTGACGCGACTGACGATCTCCGAGAGCTGGTCATCGGTGACCTCGACATCATGCTCGTCGAGTGCCGCCTCGACACCGGCTCGGCCCGCGTGTTTACCGAGCGCGAGTCGGCGTTCGCGGCCCACCTTCTCCGGCGGGTACGGCTCATACATCGAGTCGTCTTTGAGCGTCCCGTCGGTGTGGATGCCGGACTCGTGCGTGAAGGCGTTCTCCCCGACAACCGCCTTGTTGGGAGCCAGCGGAATGCCGGTCCGGTTGGCGATGAGCTGAGCGAGGTCGTACACCTCGGTGAGGGCCATCGATTCGACGCCGTAGCCATGGTCGAGCGCAATGGCGACCTCTTCAAGGGCGACATTGCCGGCGCGCTCGCCAATGCCGTTTATCGTCCCGTGGACGAGGTCCGCACCCGCTGCGATGGAGACCAGAGCGTTCGTCACTGCGAGCCCCAGATCATCGTGGGTGTGTGTGCTCACCGGACCCAGGTCCGAGAGCCGGGAGACGCATTCGAGTGCGCGGTCCGGCGTCGCGTGGCCAACGGTGTCGGCCCAGCAGATGCGGTCTGCGCCGGCCTCGACGGCGGCTCCGAGTAATTCTTCGAGGTAGTCCAGATCGGCCCGCGAGCCGTCCTCGCCGATGACCTCGACCCAGAGCCCGTGGTCGACGGCGTACTCCACCAGTTCGACGGTGTTGTCGACGTTTTCGCTCTTGGAGGTCCCGACCTTCTGCTCTACGTGCTTGTCACTGGCCGGGACGACGAGGTTGATGCCGTCGACACCACAGTCAAGCGCGAGGTCGATATCGTTCTGGATACCACGACAGAAGCTGGTGACAGTGCTGTCGAGGTCAAGCCCCGCAACGCGGGAAATCGTCTCGCGCTCGCCGGGGCCGGTACAGGCGCTCCCGGCTTCGATGACGTCGATACGCGCCGCATCGAGCGAGCGGGCGATATCAGCCTTGTCGTCCGGCGTCAGCGACACGCCGGGGGCTTGCTCGCCATCACGCAGCGTCGTGTCGAGAAACTGTACCTCACCGACATCTGAGAGCGCACGCATCGCTGGGTGCCCCTCGAACAATGTGTTCTGACTCACAGAAGATGCTCCATCACGCGCCACGAATTTCGCGGCCAGCCGCCTCGCGGCGACTTCCTCTATCCTCCGTCGGGTGTTCCGACATAGTGGTGTCTACTCTAATCTTCACGGTCTAAAAGGTGACGGAACTGACTACCACGCCACACGCCTGCCGCGTTCAGGATTCCAGACGGACCGTGTCACCTTCGGAAACGTCCGACGCCGCGCCACCGGGTAGTTCGATGACAGTGTCTGCGGTCGCGTAGCCAATTGAGCGCCAGGGTTGCAGGGTGTCGACAGCCTGGACCTCCTCGTCAACGAGCCAGAGCACATCAAGCGGAAACCGGACGAACAGCATGTGGATGAACTGTCGGCTCGCGTGGTCGAAGGGAAAGACGAGCGCGTAGTCGTCGGGAATTGATGACCGGAACATCAGCCCCCGTCCCTGTTCGAGTATCGACTCGGCGTACTCCACCTCCGTTGCGAGGGGGTGTGCCGCGCCGTCGGGGTCGTGAACGAGCCGCATACCACCGCCGAAGTCGTAGGCAGGCAAAAAGTCTTCTGTCGGAACGGTGGATTTGAGGGGGCACGGACACTCATTACCTCGCATGGAAAAGGCTCCCGGGGGGACATCCGTCGGCGTTGACGACCCGTACGACCACGTAAAGCGGTGTGACTTCGTCACCAGCGAGGGGAAGTGTCGCTGGGCGCGCGAACACGGCCGTCACGACCCCGAATTCGCCAATGCCCGGAGTGCTGATGACTTTCGCTGTCCGGCAGCAATTGCGCCAGATGACGCGGACACGGAGCCGGAATGGGACTGGGCCGACTGCCCGCATTTCCGCTCCCGAAACCACGACCGGGAGTGTGTTCGTTGTGGACTTGAAGAGCGACGGATGGCCCACTCTGCGGACCGACCGCTGCTGGAGGAACACCATCTCTCGTACCGCGACGGCGGCGACAAGCTATCTCACGAAATAACGGTATTTCTCTGCCGGTGGTGTCACGCGAAGATTCATCAGTCGTGGGCGCGAATCAACGATGACGCGAACCCGGACCCCGAAGCCATCGCACAGCGTGAACAGCGCCGTTCTAAGGAGCAGTCCGAACTGGGCTTCGAATCGGCGGCCGACCGCTATGACGACTCGGAGTAATTCTAAATATCTTATTTGATAATTACTGCCGCACAGATAAGTAGTCACGTAGTAACCAGTTACTAAAGTGACCTCTCCAGCGCTCACGAAACAGTCGCTGGGGACGGGATATGTCGTCGCAACGGGCGTCGTGATTTCCGGCGCATTACTCGCCCACGGCATGTCTATCGTCCGGCCGTCCCCGGTAGACGTGGTCATCCTCGGCGTGGGGCTGACACCGGCGCTAGCCCTGGTAGCAGCGAACTACTGGCTACCGGTGAGTGGACTGTCTGGCGACCAGATATGGACTGCCGCGGAGTGGTGCGGGCTGGGTGTCGCGCTCTTTACCGTTATCAAAATCGTCGTATTGCTCGCCCCGGTACCGCAGTCCTCGATGATCCCGTCGATACTTGCAAGCGGGGTCGCAGTCGGCGGGTTCGGCGGGATTTTGTTCGGGTGGCTGCTGGAACTCCGGCGGTCTCGACGCCGCCTCGCCCAGAGCAACGAAGTGTTGTTTCGAGTCCTCAGGCATGACCTGCGGAACGACCTCAATGTCGCACTCGGACACCTCGGTGAATTGCAGCGGGAGACGGCAGAGCGCGGCAGGCCCGAGTCACGCGCACATGTCGAGCAGTTGAACGGAACTATCGATGGCATCATCGCTACCACAGAGAAGGCGAGACAGATAGAGTTCGCGTTCGATGCGGACCGCCGTGCGCAGGAGCCGATTGACCTCGTGCCATGCGTCAGAGAACAGGCAAAAAAGATCACGCAGTCGACTCCGGAGGCAACTGTTGAACTCGACCTCCCTGAACAGTCGCGGGTGTACGCCGACTGGATGCTCGACACCGTGCTCCGGAACGTTATGGAGAACGCAGTCGTCCACTGCGAAGAGACCCCGACACTGTATATCTCAGTCGAAGAACACGGTCGAACCGTATTCGTCCACATCGGGGATAACTGTCCGTCGATTCCACAGCACGAACGGGATGTCCTCAATAGCGGCGTGGAGACGCAACTGTGCCACTCAAAAGGAGTCGGACTGTGGCTGACGACGTGGATCGTCGAGAGTTACGGCGGGGCAGTGCACCTCACGACCTCGGACGACGGCAACACCGTGACGCTGGAACTGTGTGGCCCGACAGTTCTCGACGAGATCCGCCAAACACTTCGAGAGTGGCCCTGAAGCCAGTCGCAAAGGGAACCGTCGACCGCATCAGGAGATATATACGCCTTCGCAGCCTTCGCGTCAGTAATGACCCGAATCGACGTTATCGACAATCACGGACAGTTCACACATCTGGAGCAGCGCGCGCTCCGTGACATGGGTGTCGATGTCTCGCTCAGGGACAACACGACTCCGCCAGAGGAGATCGACGCCGACGGCATTGTTCTCTCCGGCGGCCCCGACATGGACGATATCGGAAACTGCCCCGAGTATCTCGATCTCGACGTGCCCGTGCTCGGCATCTGTCTGGGGATGCAACTCATCGCTGACGAACTCGGCGGTCGGGTCGGCGGCGGTGAGTACGGCGGCTACGCGGACGTGACGGTGGACATCCTCGATGATGACGACCCGCTGCTCGGCTCGCTGTATCCCGAAACGCGTGTGTGGGCCAGCCACGCTGACGAAGTGAAGGAAGTCCCGCCCGGATTCGAGCGGACCGCGACCTCCGATGTCTGTGGCGTCGAGGCGATGAGCAACACAGACGAAGCGATATACGGCGTCCAGTGGCATCCAGAGGTCGCTCACACCGAAGAGGGCGAGGAAGTGTTCGAGAACTTCCTGTCGGTCTGTGACCAGCAGTCTGTCGCTCGCCAGTAGTCGCTGAAGCGTGATGTAACTGGTTTTATATTCACGCGTAGGATGTGATAGATAAATGACGGCGACTCAGGGAAATCTCGCTAGTCTTTCGCGGTTTATTTTCAGGGCTCCGACCTGGTATACGAGCCTGGCCTTTGCACTGGTCATCGCGGCGATGACTGGTATCGTTGCGTTCGATTCGCGGTTCATCCTCGACGACGCCTGGCAGGGCGTGTTTCTCATCGGCCTGCCGACCTCAATCGCCAGTGCCGTGACGCCGTGGGTCGACCGGCAGCTGGGCGGACAATTAACCCCGAACCGGGCCACGCTGCTTGCGGTCATCTGTGAGTTGATCACTATCGCGATGCTGACTGTCGCCGGCGTTATCGCCATCTTTACCGTCCGCCTCGGGCAGAACTTCGTCTTCGACGTGCTGTTAGTCGCGCTGGCGTCGATATTCGCCTTCCGGCTGCTGATACTGATGGCCGTCTCGCGGCACTCGCTGCTGAAAGCGACGATTCCGGCGAGCGTCCAGACAGTCACTGCCGCCGTGTTGCTGGCGATATACAGCGGCGCAACCGCGTTCATCCTCGAAGACCCGATGCTCCGGGAGTACCTCTCCCGCCCGGAAGAGGTCCCCCCGCAGGTACAGGGGTTCATCCCGGAGGATTTCATCATTCTCGCGGTTATCTGTGTCATCTATGCGCTGGCAGTCTGGCTATTCCTCGTCGTTATCGACCAACCGTGGCGCTCCTCACTGGGTGTTTCCGCACTCGATTTCCTCCGGGGCTTCATTGGCCACATTGCCGAGGGCACGCGCGAACTGGAGGAGTTCTTCGAGGAGATCGGCGAAGAAGCCGTCGTCCCAGTCACTTTGCTGTCGGTCCGCCGGCCGGACGGCGAGGAGAAAGCCCGGTTCGTCCTGCCGATGATTCACCCTGGTCCGATGGGTGAAATCGGTGGTGGCAACCTCCCCAGACGCGTCGCCGAGTCGGCTGACGGCCTTGCTTTCCCGCCACACGCGACCGCCGGCCACGACTTCAACCTCGTCACCGAACGGGAAGTCGACAAGATCCTGTCGACGGCCGAGACTGCGTACCAGAACATCGAATACGACAGCCAAGCGACGGCAGGACACCGGGTCACCGAGGGAGAGGCCACGCTGACGGGACAGGCGTTTGGCTCCGACGCGCTCGTCGTGAACACGTACGCGCCGGGCTGTGCCGACGACGTGGAGTACGCCGTGGGACTCTCTGCGATGTCGGAAGCGCGGGCCGACGGGCTCGACGACGTGCTTCTAGTCGACGCACACAACTGCAACGACGGGCTCGAAGGCGACGACCTCGGCCACGTCGTTCCCGGCAGTCAGCGGTCCTTCGATATGCTTCACGGCGCTGGACAGCTTGGAAGCCTGCTCACGGACGCCGAAACTGGCCAACTCCGCTGTGGCGTCGCCTGGGATGAAACCCCCTGGGAGCCCGAGGAGGGTATCGGCCCGCTCGGAATCCGGGTCTGTGTCTTCGAGGTCAACGACCAGCGGACGGCGTACGTACTCATCGACGGCAACAACATGGAGCCGGGCCTCCGCCAGCGCATCATCGACGCCGCTGAAGGCGTGGATACGATGGAGGTGATGACCAGCGACACCCATATCGTCAACACAGTCGAAGCCGAGAATCAGGTCGGACAGGTTATCTCTGAGAAGGAGATCGTTGCGCTCATTGGGGACCTCGTCGACAGGGCCATCGCCGATCTTGAACCCGTCGAGGCCGGGATGGCGAGCGAACAGGCGACGGTAACGGTGTTCGGCAACGACCGGACCGAGACGCTGGCCTCGACTGCCAACGCGATGGTGTCGATGGGCGGTGCGCTGGCCGCAGCGTTTATTCTCATCGTCATGACGGTCAGCGTGCTGATTTTCCTGCTGACCTGACGGGCGGTCGACCGGATATGCTCCGTCAGAGATACAGCGCTGTCGCTCAGCGAACTGTTCCGTCAGAAAGCGCCGAGGAGGAGATTTGAACTCCTGAGTCCGTGAGGACAGTTGCTCTCGAAGCAACCGCCTTGGCCAGGCTAGGCTACCTCGGCTCATCAATCAGTACCGCCGTTTGCTCTTTAGGGGTTTCGATTTCGGACTCGACACCCCTTTATCGGACCCGTAACATGACAGGCTATGGACGCTACCGAGGCAAGCGAGGTGTCGAGTCAGATCCTCGATGAGATCGGGAGTGCCGTCATCGCTGACCGCGGCTTCTTCGAGACGGTGCTGCTGGGGGTCGTCGCGAAGGGCCACGTCCTGCTTGAGGACGTTCCCGGCACAGGGAAGACGCTGACCGCCCGCAGCGTCGCGACCGCGCTGGGACTGTCCTTCTCCCGCATCCAGTTCACGCCGGACCTCCTGCCGGCCGATATCACGGGGACACACATCTTCAACGAGGAGTCCCGGAGCTTCGAATTCACCGAAGGACCGGTGTTCGCCAACGTCCTGTTGGCCGACGAGATCAACCGCGCACCGCCAAAGACCCAGTCCGCGCTGCTCGAAGCGATGGAAGAAGGACAGGTCACCGTCGACGGGGACACGTACGAGCTGCCGGAACCGTTCTTTGTCATCGCCACGCAGAACCCCGTCGATATGGAGGGGACCTTCGAACTCCCCGAAGCACAGGTCGACCGGTTTCTGGCCAAGACATCACTCGGCTATCCTGACGGCGAGGGCGAGGTCGAACTCCTCCGGCGGCGTGCCGGTCGAACGACACAGAGTCCGACCGTGGAACCGGTGCTTGACGCGGAGTCAGTCAAAGAACTCCGGAGCGTTCCGGAGACAGTTACGGTCGACGACGACCTGCTGCAGTACATGGCTGACCTCGTCCGGGCGACCAGAGACGACTACCGCGTAGATGTGGGGGTCTCACCGCGCGGGACCCAGCGATTGTTCGAGGCAACGCGGGCGATGGCAACAATCGCCGGCCGGGAGTACGTTGCACCGGACGACATCAAGCGGGTCGCACAGCCGGTGCTGGCCCATAGGCTCGTGTTAACGCCCGATGCCCGCGTCGAGCAAGTCGACAAGGGAACCGTCATCCAGAGCGTGCTCGACGAGGTCCCCGTCCCGACCGTCTAACCCCACGTCCAGTGGGCATCAAGCGCGTAGCGATACACACCTGTGATAACGATGGCCCCGGCATTCCCGACCAACGGCACGACGCCGCCCCAGGTGACAAAGGCGTAGAGAAGGCCTAACTGAAGTGGGATAGCTGTCCCGCGGACGAGGTTCGTCTTCCCTAGCCCGAGTACGTACTCCCGCAGGCTCGAATGCTGCGACCGGTGGAACGTCCAGGCGTTGTTCAGAGCGTACTGTAGCAGGATCGTACATTCGATGGCGATAGCGGCTGCGAAAATGTAATTCAGGCCACCGATATCAGTAAACAGCCATAGGAGCGCCTGCTGGACCGATGCAGCAAACACACCGACGACGAAAAACCGGACGAGTTGCTGTCGCCGGGCCGGTGTGACGACAGCGGACGCCATACAGCCTTACTGATAACCGAGTGCCTTTAATCGTGCTGTTATCTCGTCGGATGCCTCGGTGTTTCCAGCCTCCGTCCCGTCGCTGTCGAGTGTGGCGAGGTGGTCGGCGACGGCATCCGACAGGCGGTCGAGGACGGTTGCAGGCGGGTCGGCATCCGTCGAGCCCGAACACAGATCGACCTGTTCCTCGGGGTCGTTCGTCCGGTCGTACAGTTCCTGGTGGCCCGATTCTGTGAATTCGATGTACGTGTAGCGCTCGTCGCGTGCGCTGAGGAGGAGTTCCCCATCCGCACGGTTCCGCGGAATCGGCTGACTGGTCACGCTCTCGCCCCGGACCGCTGCGGAGACGATGGGACCGCGGTCCTCGATGGCCTCGCCGTGGACCGCTGGAGCGACAGACGCCCCGTCCCACTCCGCCGCCGGCGTGAGCGACAGCAGGTCGCACACTGTCGGCGCAATTGTGTCGAGGCCGACCGGCGTCTCGACCGACTGGTGCTCGCTGTCCGGCGTCGAGACGATGTATGGAACGTCGATGAGTTCTCGGTAGAGCTTGGGGTAATGAGCGAGATGGCCGTGTTCAAGGAACTCTTCGCCGTGGTCGCCGGCGACGATGATGGTAGTGTCGTCGCGGTGGCCTTCAGTTTCGAGAGTGTCGAGGAGCCGACCGACGCTGGCGTCAACCTGCCGGACCGTCGCCTCGTACAGCGTCCGGAGCGTCTCCAGCGTCCGGTCGTCGACTTCCCAGCCCAGCCCGGTTCGGAGGTGGGACGTGAGCATCCGGAGGACGCCGAAGTGGTTGTCCGACACTTCACGGATGTGCCGTGGTGCCGGGACGTACGGCGTGTGCGTATCCATGTAGTGGACCCACAGGAAGAACGGTCCGTCGGTCGTCTCCAAGAACTCAGTAGCGTGGTCTTCGAGGTCACCCATCCGGGACACGTCGGCGAAGGGGCGTTCGTCGGACCCGCCGCTGAGAACGGTTGCGGCGCGCCGGAACGGCGAGGTTCCCAGCTGGACCCATGCCTGAATCGTCGGATGGGCCGCCAGATACTTGCTGTAGCCGCCGCTGTCGACGAACGGCTCGAACTCGTCGAATCCGCGGTCGTACCCCCAGTGGTCGGTGAGAAAGCCGTTGGCGGCGTTGAACCCTGCCGTCTCGACACCGGCATCGGACACCTGCTCGGCCAGCGTCGGTGTTGACGCCAGACCGATGTCTTCGCTTTCGGTGAACACCGGTCGCGACCCGTGAATGCTAGGGAACGAAAACGGCGTCCAGTTCCCCTGTGCCACGGCGTTTTCGAAGACGACGCCCGAGTCGGCGAGGGAATCCATGACTGGGGAGACGCTGTCAGTACCACCCAGTGCGTCGGCCCGCAGCGAGTCAACCGTGACTAGCACCACGTTCTGGGGTTCTGAAGCCGTCATAACCGACCCACCTTCCCCCTCACTCGCAATGTTACCGACGTATCGCGTCCACAGACCGGGGGTTGCACCCAATGCGTGCCACCGTATTTTCTCATACCCCCTATACCAGACACTGAATACTGAACGTTCCGGATAAATTCAGAGCGGTATAATAGAACCATACGCTAATAAGGTAGAATTAAACCCCTTCTGCGATAATGTGCGCTTCAGAACATATTCGATGACCGACCGGATTCAGTTTCGAGCCTACGACAGCCGGGATGCCGACGCCGTCTGGCGCCTCCACGAGTGGGCGATGCGAGCGACCGGCAACGACCCCAGCGACATCCCCGGAACGTCGGACCTGAAAAACATCGAGACCCGGTATTTCGACACCGGCGGCGCGTTTCTCGTCGGCGTCGTGCCCGCCGTCGACGACGAACTCCCGGAGACGTTCGACGGTGGCCTGGCCGCGATGGGCGGGTTCCTCCCGAATGAAGTCGGGCACGCGGACGAGCGAACCGTCCCCGGCGCGGCCGAACTCCACCGGATGCGGGTGGCTCCGTCCCGGCAACGACGTGGCTACGGTCGTAGCCTCCTCCACAAACTCGAACAGCAAGTGGTCGAGCAGGGATACGAGGTCCTGCTTGCGACGACATCACAGAGCCAGCCCGCCGCGGTCGCGTTCTACCGCGACGAAGGATACCAGGAGGTAGACCAGTCAACACAGGGCGAGTACGAACTCGTCCACTTCGAGAAACGGCTCTGACCCAACAATCGGACGCGGCGTTCAGTCACCGCTGTAGGCGTCGTCGGTGTCCTCGCCGAAGGAGGTGTTGAGCCCGCCCGGGCTCTCCCTGTCTTGCTCACGCATACTCTGTCGCGTGAACTGCGGCTTGGCGCGGACGGCCTTTTTCGAGCGGAACGACCACCACAGCGCCAGTGACAGGCCGACAGTTCCAGTGATACCGACACCAGTGGCCGGCAGCGACGCCTGCGTGTACAGGAACGCTGTCGAAAACAGCGTGCTCGCGAGCAACATCCCGAGGATGAGCCGCTTGGTCATCGTCGCGAGCAAGCCATCGGAGTCCTCAATGTCGGCCTGTACGCGGAAGTCCTCCCGCTCGACTCTGTCGAGGGCGGACTCCAGTTTCGGCGGGATACGGACGGCCGACCGAGCGGCGTCGGACACTTCGGTCGCTCGGTCCTCGACGAAGTTCCGAACGCCCTCGGCGAGATACCCCTCCTCGCGGAGATAGTCTGTCGCGACGCCGATGAAGTCGAAGTCCTCGTCGAGGGTGACACAGACGCCTTCGACGACCGTGGCGACACGCAACACGAGCGCCAGATTCGCCGGCAGGCGAAGCGGGAACTCGTAGATGGTGTCTTCGACTTGCTGGATGATCTGCTGGACGCGGTACTGCTCGATGTCCTCGCCACGGGCGTCGGCGATGGCCAGTTCCATCACGTCGCCCATCACCTGCCGGTCGGCCTCCGGCGAGAGCGTCCCCATCTCGATGAGGGCATCGAGGATGGCGCCGATGTCCTGATCGGCGACGGCGGCGTAGAAGTCGATGATCTTGTCCTGCACGAACGGGTCGACTCGACCGGACATCCCGAAGTCGTAGAAGACGAGCGTCCCGTCGTCTTGCACGGCGAGGTTCCCGGGATGTGGGTCGGCGTGGAACACGCCATCGTCGATAATCATCTGCAGGTACGCCCGCTGGAGCGTCTCGGCCAGCTCCGTCCGGTTGATACCGCCCGCGTCGAGGCTGTCGATGTCGTTGATCTTCGTGCCGGGGACGTACTCCATCGTCAGGACGCGCCGGGTGGAGTGAGACTCCTTGACTTCGGGAATGCAGATGCGGTCGTTGTCCCTGAAGTTCTCCCGAATTTCGGTGAGCATCCGCCCCTCTCGCTGGTAGTCCATCTCCTCGCGGATGGTCTTCGAGAACTCGTCGGCGAGTGTCTCCAGCGAGAACGACCGAGAGTCGTCGATGAAATACATCAACAGCGGGAGCGACCAACGGACGACCCGCAGGTCGGCCTCGACGAGCGCTTCGATGCCGGGACGTCGGATCTTGACGGCGACCTTTTCACCGTCGACCTCCGCCAGATACACCTGACCGAGCGACGCGCCGCTTATCGCCTCTCTCTCGAATTCATCGAAGCGGTCATCGACAGACCCCAGTTCGTCCTCGATGACAACCCGTGCCTCGTCCCAGTCCGCCGGTGGCACGCGGTCCTGGAGCTTGGAGAACTCCTCGATGTACTCCGGCGGCAGGACGTCCGGTCGCGTCGAGAGGATCTGTCCGAGTTTGATGAACGTCGGGCCGAGCGTTAGCAACGAGTCGAGCAGCTGCTGTGCACGTTTGCGACGCTGTTCAGGCGTGACGCGGCGCGATGAGCCGATCACGAAGAACCGCTTTCGGTCTCGTGCGTACGCGACCAACAGGGGCAGGAAGTGGCGTGCAACGACGAGGAACCGCCAGTACGCGCGAAGATTCACCGGCTTGCCACCTCTGAATCAGTCCCCGTCGATCGGGATTGTGGTGCTCGGTGCGGCCGTCGCCTTCGGCAGTCGGAGTTCGAGGACGCCGTTTTCCACGGTCCCCTCCCCGCCCTGCCCGGTCGTGTCCGGCGGGAGCGGAAGCTCAGCGTCAAGGAACACGGAACGGTCCTCGCGGACGAAAGTAAACTCCCCGGGCACGTCCTTGGTCCGTTGCCCGTCGATACGAAGGCGGCCCCCTTCAACGGTCACGTCGATTGTCTCCGCGGTCACGCCCGGCAGGTCGAGCACGAGCAGATATTCGTCCTCGGATTCGAGCACGTCCGCGAACACGGCGTCGGGAAGGTCCCGAAGCGCTTCACGCAGGGCAGACATACGCCCGTCTAGGTGGTACGCTGTGGTAAACCCGACGGTCTCTGCTACTACAGGAGTGTGGAGAAGAGGGCGACGCTGCCGACGATAACAGCGACGAGACCGAACACAGTTTCAGCGATAGCGCCCCGAACAATCCGTCGGGCGGTGCCACGCTCGCTGGTGTCGGAAATGACGAACACCGGCGTCGCGTTGCTGTCCCCGACAATAGCATCGACCAGATTGCTGCCCCACGCCGTTGCGGGGCCGCGCATCGCCTGGCCGTAGACGTACACATCCTCGCCAACGTCCAGCCGACGCTCGGTAAAGCGCTGTTTGTTCCCCAGGCTGATTTCTGTCACGAGCAGGTTCACGGACCCATCCTGTGCCTCGACGCCCTCCGTTCGCTCGACGTACGCAGCCAAGCGCTCAGGGAGTTCAGTTCCGGGAGAGACTGTCACCGACTGGGATTCGAACCGTACGTCCGCTCCGTCTGGGTTTACGCGAACGCGCGCGTTACCGTCGTCCACGATGAAGTCGACGCCGTCCTGCCCCTCGTCTAGCGTCTCCCAGTTTGAGTGTTTGCCTGACGAGCGGTACTCCTCGACTTCGTAGGTGTATACCAGACACTCGCTACCGGTAAAGGGGGCCGTGACGGTCCCGGCACCCTCGTTGGCGACAGCTGTGCCAGTGATTTCGACAGGACCAGTGTGCCCGTCGAGTGAGCGCACCGGAACCGGATCGTTCCGGAGGATGTGGAACACCGTTTTGAGTTCCCGGCCGCCGCGGAGGAGGACGAAACCGCCGATAGTCAGGAACACGATGCCGACCAGTTGCGGGAGGACCATACGTCGATGCCGGACCCGACCGAGAAAAAATATTCCCAGTTACGCCGTTCCACAGCCGGGACGCGGCGGGTGGATCAGAGCAACGTCCCCGCACGCGGCAGATGGCTGAAAGCAACGTCACCGGATGGCTGAAGACAGCGATACGCGGAGACACTGCCGCCACGCAGGGTACTTTTGCTACAGCGGCCGCTAGTACGGGTATGGCTGGCCCCTCGCCGTCGGACGCTGAGTCGCTCCCGCTGGAAACCGCACGCCGACGAATCGGCAGCGTCGCTGCGCCCATCGACCGAACAGACAGGATTCCGCTCTCCGTCGCCGTCGGACGTGTTCTGGCGACACCTGCGACGGCGAATGACCCTATCGAGGGAGCCGAAATCAGCGTCGGGGACGCCGTTTTCGAGCAAGGCCATCAGATACGACCCGGCGACGTGGGACTGCTGAGAGCCGCTGGAGTTTCCGAACTCCTCGTCCGCCAGCGACCGCAGGTAGGTATTCTACCGACTGGCGATGAACTGGCCCAGCGGGACGCGGGCGAGAGCCAGCAGGTCGAGACGGCGGGGTTCACGCTGGCACAGTACGTCGACCGCTGGGGCGGCAAGGTAACGTACCGGGACCCAGTCGCCGACGACGCGCCGGCACTCCGGATGGCGGTCCAGCGTGACCTCACCCGGGAACTGATCGTCATTACCGGGACGGAACCGGGTGACGCGCTCCGAGAAATCGTCGCCGAACTTGGCGAGGTGCTCGCGGACCGTCTCGCGATCGACCCCGGCCATCGGACCGGGATAGCCGTCGTCGAGAACCGACCGGTAGTGCTCCTGCCGGAGTCGCCAGGCGCGGCCCGCGTCGGCGCTGTCCAGCTCGTTCGTCCACTCCTGAAGACGTTCGCCCACGCCCCACTGCCCGCCCATCCAGAGACACGAGCGACGCTGACAGCGCACGTCGACAGTCAAAACGGTGTCAGGACGTTTACTCCGGTCGCTGTGGGCGACGGCACAGCGACGCCGTTGCCCGGCGTTGACCTCGCGACGGCGACCCGGGCCGATGGCTGGGTGTCCGTGCCCGCCGCCGAGGCTGGTATCGATACCGGAACGACCGTCACTGTTGAAAACTGGGACTATCTCCCCTGAGACGACGACAGGTCCAGCAGCGAGGCGACCCGTCTATCGCCGCGCACGCACCGGCCCGTCTCCGTGGGGGACCGACGACCAACGTGAACGCCGTCGAGGCCCGCGTTCCACGCCGCACCGATGTCTGACGGATTGTCTCCAGCCAGCACACCGTGGTGGCCGTTGTACCAGACATCCATCTCCCGCATCGCCAGTTCCACCGGCTTCGGGTCGGGCTTCCAGCCGATGTCATCGTCACAGCAGACGACCGTTTCGAACCAGTCGGTGATATCCAGATGGTCAAGCACTGGTTCGGTGAGGTACTGCTGGCAGTGCGTGACCAGTCCGACCGGTGTATCGAGGGTCGCGAGGAACTGCTCGGCATCGTCGTAGAGATACGTCGCCTCGGCCCGCGCAATAGGGTCTTCCTCCTCGTGGAACAGCCGCCAGAACTCCTGCTGGTCGACGTTGCGCTCCGCAAGCGTCCGTGACCGTGTCCCACCGAAGCCGTACCAGAGTGCATCCCGCTCCCGGTCCGTGAACTCGACGCCGAGGCGGTCGCCGACGGCACCCATCACTTTCCGGGGGTACGCTGGCTCGATATCGACGAGCGTCCCGTCGAGATCAAACAGCCAGAAGTCGTAGTCGGTGGTCATGAGGATAGATTACTTAGCGATTCTCTAATAAAGTCTTTCGGGCCCTACGACCGGTTTTGCTGTGTATAACCTCTCTGTAGCCACTGACTACACAGTCGCGTCTCGTTTCACCCCACCCGAATCGAGCTACCGAGGTACTTGGTGACGACTTCGCTGACCGACCCGGCATTGAACAGGGACAGGTCGTCCGCGATTTCGCTCTTCAGCGCGTCGAAATACGCCTCGTCGGTCCTGAGTTCACTGAACGACGCCGAAACAACTGGACAGCCGAGTTCGTCTTCGACGAGCCGACGGAAATGCGGTTCGTCAGCGAGTTTGCCCCGCCAGAGCGTGTCCCGGAAGAACAGCCAACCGCGTTCCCCCGGGTCGTCAGCTGCCCGATACAGCGTCGTCTCGAACCGGTCGGGGTCGGTCCATAGCCCATCAGCGGCCGGTTCCAGCCCGATTTCCACACGGAACACGTACCGGGCGGTCGCGCCGTCTGGATCAGTCGGCTGGAGCGACGTGAGTCCGCCTGTCGTATCCACTGTCACACCGTCAGTCGTGGATGCCGTTCAGCCGCTCGGCAAGGTCAATGTCGTTTTCCGTGATGCCGCCGGCGTCGTGGGTCGTGAGTCGGACTTCGACCTCACCCCAGCGGATGGTCATCTCCGGGTGATGCCACGCGTCCTCGGCGAGGCCGGCCGCGGCGCTCAAAAATCCCGACGCGTCCAGATAGCCGTCGAACTCAAAGACACGAACGATTTCGTCGTCTTCGCGGGTCCATTTCTCGGGTAGCCGGTCGCTAATCTCTGCATCAGAGAGCAGGTCTGCCATATCGGATACGTCGGACGGCGTAGGCAAAAAGGTGGGCGTGGTCAGTCGTCGGAGAGCCGGTCGAGCATCGCGTTCGGGATCTCGTCGCGCATACCGTCAGGGATGTCCTCGACCGACATGCCCTTGGTGAACTCGGGCGGGGTAGCCTGGTCGGGGCCGCCGAAGTCCGGGTCGAACAGCTGGAGCGCCGTATGAATCGTCGACCAGTCATCCTCCTCCGCGGCGTCGCGCAGGCTCTTGGTCGGTGCGGCGAGGATCTGCGAGACGATAGCGTCGGCCATTGCTTCAACGACTTCGGCCTGTTCATCATCGAAGTCAGCTGCCGAAAGCGCACTGTTTATTTCTGCTGCCTTGACCTGTTCGGCGCTTTCGTACATCGTCGAGATGACCCTGTCGGCGCGTTTGCGCTTGTACTGCGTGAGCAGGCGGTCGAACTCCTCGTCGACGATACGCTCGACCGCTTCGGCGGCTCGCTGCCGCTTGTTCCGTGTTTCGGCAGTCACCGACTCCAGCGCGTCAAGATCATACACTGTCACCGACGGGAGGCGGTCCGCACCCGCCGGGACATCACGCGGCTGGGCAATATCGACAATGGATACGTCGCCGGAATCGCTGAAGGTCCCGATATCGAACACCTGATCGCCGCTTCCCGTTGCCGAAATGACGGCACTGGCCTCGGAGACGGCCGCTTCGATACTGTCAAGTGCGAGTGCGCTGGCGTCGATATCGACCGACTCAGCGATATGTTCCGCGTGTGGGACCGTCCGGTTAGCCACGAGCAGTCGGTCTACCTCCTCGCTAAGCGCCTCCGCAGCGAGTTGGCCCATCTCGCCAGCCCCAACAACGAGCGCTGTCCCGTCAGTCAGCGAACTCTCCTGTTTGAGCAAGCGAACCGCGGCGGAGGCAATCGAGACGACTCCTTCGTTGATTTTCGTCTCCGTGCGGGCGCGCTCGCCGACGTGGATCGCTTTCGTGACGCCGTCTTCAAGCATTGGCCCGATGCCGCCAACGCCGCGGGCGGTCTCGTAGGCGGTCCGAAGCTGGCCGAGGATCTGGTCTTCGCCCAGCACAATCGATTCGAGGCCGGCGGCCACCCGGAGCAAGTGACGGAGGCTCTCCTCGTGACCCATCTCGACGACGACATCGTCGGGCACGGCTCGGGTAAACAGTTCGAGGGCCTCGAGCCCGTCCTCGTGATCAGAGACGACAACGTACCCCTCGGTACGGTTACACGTCTGCAGTGCAATCGCTTCTTCGACCGCGGGGTTCGCGAGCAAGGATTCGACGGCGTGGCGCTCGCTGTCCGCCGCAGCGGTTTCTAATTGGTCGACGCTTGCGCGCTCATGGGAGATACAGACCCCAACAATTGCACCAGTGTCCCCTCTCACGTTTGATCACCAGGTAACTCTCCGATCACGTCTCTAGCTACTTGCTCTCCCTTGGACCTGCCACTATCTAAAGCCTTCCAAACTTCCCGTGACCTGACAACGAACCTAACGGCGTCACGCCGTTTGGCCGGCGGGACCCCCCGGTCGCGCAGGTCCTCACGGAGGTCGCCAACAAGGTCCGCCATCAGGCCAGCGTTTCCGAACTCGTCTTCGAACCGCTCGCGAAGGTGCTTCGACAGCGCTGGCGCGCGTCCGCCGGTCGCAATCGCCAGCGTCACAGGGTCGTCTCGTACCGTGGCAGGCACGACAATGTTGCCGAACGACTGGTCGCCATGGTCGTCGGTGCGGTTGACAAGCGCGCCGTGTTCCGCGGCAGCTGTGCTAAAAGCGCCGTTCAGGTCCGAGTCGTCTGTCGCGGCAACGACCAGCGCCGGGTCGGTCCGCTCGACCCAGTCTGTGGCGTCCTCTGGGGTCGGTGCGGCTCGGACTTTTTCGGCGTCAGCGAACGTCCGGTCGCCGAACTCAGGGCTGAGGACGACGACGCTCGCCTCCGTAGCGAATGTGCGAGCCTTGCGCGCGCCGACTGAACCGCCGCCGACGACGAGCACCGTCTCGCCCTCGAAGTCGTGCATGAGTGGAATCATCGGTTGGAACTCCCTGATTCAGCACTACGGTCCTGCATACGCACGGTCACGCCGTTTCTGTGTTCTGTCGCGCTCGTTCGTCCAGCCTGATACCCGTCTTTTTCAGAATGCGCGTCGAGAACAGCGTGTCCCAGTCGTCCTCGGACACGTCCCAGTGTTCAGCCATCCGGTCGCGGACCTGCTGGATGCGCTCCTGACTCTCCGCCTCGCTTCGCCCGTGAGTCATCGCGAAGAAGTTGTACGGCCAGACGCCGTCGTGGCGAGGCCGCTCGTAGCAGTGTGTCACGAAGTCGAACTCGGCGATAGCCGGGCCAACCTCGTCGATGACCTCGTCGGGCACGTCCCAGACAGTCATCCCGTTCTCGCTGTAGCCAAGCGCGTAGTGGTTCGGGATAACGCCGACCCGGCGGACCTTTCCTTCCATGTTGAACCGCTGTATTGTCTCCAGTACCCAATCAACGTCGGCGTCAATTTCAGCAGCCACGTCAGCGTACGGCGTGGCAGTGACCGGGAGCCCGTCCTGAATTTCCAGCACGAGGTCCAGTTCGTCGGCGGTCAGAGACTGGCTGTCGGTCGGGGTCACGTCCGGCCCCAGAGCCGAACAGTCGATGTCCTGGGTCTGTGGCCCCTCGACGGGGAACTTCGCGCCGACGTGGAACTCCTGCTGTTTCGGGAGGTTGTACGTCTCCTCACCGGTTTCGGCCTCGATTTCGGCTAGTACCTCCTTGACTCGACTTTCCTCGGCCACCGAGACCACGAACCACATATTTAGATGGGGATGTTCGCGCTCGTAATTGTGCGCGACCTCCGGGTACGCGTTTATTATCTCGGCGTGCTCGTCGTAGCTGTCCTCGGGGGCGTGAGTTGCGACAAGCGTGGCGGTGCCACCGATCGCTTCAGCATTGATGAGTGCCCCGAACCGCGTGAGCACGCCCGCGTCGTCGAGGTCCTGTACGCGCGCTAGCAGCTCGTCCGCGTCGATGTCGACGCCGTGGTCGGCGAGGGCCGCCGCGGCCGGTTCGAACGGCCGTTCGACGACCGGGAAGCCGCCCTGGAAGGCGTTCAACACCGCCCGGTCTACCGTCCCGAGGTCTTCGCTCATACCGAAAGCTGGGAGTTCTGCGAATAAAAATAGCCCGGGACAGGCGAGCGAACGCGGCCCGCATATCCGGGTTGCCGGAGCGTTTTACCCCTTTGCGCCCCTAGTTCACGTGTGGCAATCTCGACAGCCGAACTGACAGTCCGGCTGCTGGTCTACCTGTTCGTCCTGATAGGGGTGCCGCTGTGGTTTGTCCTCATGTTCCGGCTCATGGATTACGCCGCACATGATACGCTGGTCGAGCAGTTCAGCGGCCAACGCAACGGTCGCGACACCGGCCAGCTCAACGCCTACTTCGAACAGGCTGCAGTCGACGCAAGGAGCTGTCGTATCTGTGGCGCAGCGAACGGCCCCGACTACACGTACTGTCACAATTGCCAAGAGCGGCTGTCGACCGGCGATTGACGGGCTTACTCACCTTCGACGCCGGTGACTGCGTAGCCAGCGTTCTCGACCGCTTCGAGAATCCCGTCGTGGTCGGCGCTCGCCTCGTAGTAGAACACTAGATCGAAGGAACCGTTGCGAAGGAGCTGCTGACACTCCCAGACGAACTCCTCGTCGTCCAGCGTGAGGCCCTGATGCTGGTTCGACGCGAACTCGGGGTCGTCGCTGCCGGAGTAGACGAACGTATCCGTCGGGTCCAGACCGGCGCCCTCGGCAATGAACTCACCGACCTCGATGGTGGCCTGCATCATCTCTATCTCGTCGCTACCGTCGTACTCCGTGTGGACGACAGCGCCATTGAGCTGAATCTCGCCCGGCTCAAGTAGCTGTTTGGTCCGGCGGTAAAGGTCATCGTCAAGTGCGTCGGCCTCGCTCATACCATGCGGTCGGTGTTGCTGTCCCTAAGGCACTTCGGATTCAGAGTGCTGATAGGTCTACCCGAAGATATTCGGTTCGAGAGGCGGTGCAGCGACAGTGGTGGGAACCCACACGCTGCCGAGTCGCACCGCTCAGTCGGTCCCGAACCCGTTGAAAAGCGAGCCGCCCTCGCTTACAGTCGCTCGAGGTTCTTCGCCCGCGGGCCTTTGTCTGCCTGTTCGATGTCGAATTCGACTTCTTGCCCTTCTTCTAAGTCCGGGCCGCCGACGTCTTCCATGTGGAAGAACACGTCTTCGTCGGCATCGTCGGTTTCGATGAAACCGTAGCCACCCGTATCGTTGAAGAAGTCTACAGTGCCTGTCGCCATGGTTACAGCCGCGTGAGGTTTTTCGCGCGCGGGCCTTTGTCGGCCTGCTCAATCTCGAATTCCACTTCTTGCCCCTCCTCGAGGTCAGGACCGTCGATGTCCTCCATGTGGAAGAAGACGTCCTCGTCGGAGTCTTCGGTATCGATGAAACCGTAACCGCCTGTGTCGTTGAAGAAGTCTACCGTACCGGTCGCCATTGCAATTCGAACGTGACGCCGTGGTATATTAAAACTATGCGCATATATTTCGACAGATTAGGCGGGAAATAACTGTACCCGGTCCCTTCCACAAAGCCCTTATTGAGTGGTTGAAATGTATACAACGATGCTATCGAGGGGGAAGCGACTGGGATATGCAGCCTACGAGCGATTGCTCCAGTGGGAACTGTCTGGAACGCCCGACCACGTCGCCGTCATTCAGGACGGGAACCGGCGCTACGCCGAGAAGCAGGGGACGGAGAAACAGGCGGGCCACACGGAAGGAGCCGAGACGACGGAGGCGCTCCTGAACTGGTGTGACGAACTCGACGTTCGGGAGGTGACCCTGTACGCGTTCTCGACGGAGAACTTCGACCGCGACCCCGAGGAGCGCGAGCACATCTTCGACCTCGTCGAACAGAAGCTCCGAACATTCGCCGACGCCGACCGGGTCCACGAGGCCGGCGTGTGTATCCGCGCCATCGGCGAGACGGGGATGCTCCCCGAACGGGTCCAGGACGCCATCGACTACGCCGAGGGGCGAACCGCCCAGTACGACCAGCTCAACCTCAACGTCGCGCTGGCCTACGGCGGCCGGGCCGAACTGCTCGGCGCGGCTCGTGACGTCGCCACGGCTGTCGAGAACGAGACCCTTGACCCGACGGACGTCTCTGCGGAAACCATCGAAGAGCGGCTTTACGAGGGGCCGACCCGCGACGTTGATCTCATCGTTCGAACCGGCGGTGACGAACGCACCTCGAACTTCCTGCCGTGGCATGCCAACGGCAACGAGGCCGCCACGTTCTTCTGTACGCCCTACTGGCCCGAATTCCGGAAGGTCGACTTCCTGCGAGCGATCCGAACGTACCAGAACCGCGAGGATTCCTGGCGGACGACCCGTGCCGAGCGGTCGCTGGCACTGGTTCGTGCCATCGAGCAATCGGAGCTACCGACGGCCAAGCGGATGCTCGGGCGATTCCGTGACGCGCTCCCGAGTACCGAACGCGAGCAACTCGACGAAGAGTACGACCTCGCGGACTGACCTCCTAGCGGCCAAAGCGCCGCTGTCGCTCCTGATAATCCCGCAACGCCCGCAAGTAATCCCGAAGCCGGAAGTTCTGCCAGTTCACGTCAGTGAAATACAGCTCCGAATACACGGACTGCCAGATCATGAAATCGGAGAGCCGCTCGGCCCCGGTCTTGATCACCAGATCCGGGTCAGTCGGAAAGACGAGATGCTCCTCGACCGCGGCCTCGTCGATGTCGCTCGGGTCGAGTGAGCCCGTATCGACGTCTTCTGCCAGTTTCTGGACGGCCGTCGCGAACTCTGACTGGCCGCCGAGTCCGATTGAAATCTGAATCGGGGCGTCGGCCGTCGTCTCGTCGTCCGGTACTCTGACCGCTATCTCCCGTGGCGCGGTGACACTTTCGAGTTCACGCTGCAGCGTCGGGATCGCTTCCTCGTCGAGGACACTCACGTAGACGACGACGGTGTCGGTGCCGTACTGGACGGCCCAGTCGAAAAAACGCTCTAAGGTCCGGTACGCGCCGTCTCCAAGCAGATCCCGCTCCGTAATCACCAGCGCGACCGTCTCGGGCAGGTCGGCGTCGCTGCGCCGAACGCGCGTTGCGAGATATCGGTCGTATAGTCCCACGTCCGCCGGTATGCTGACAGCCCCAGTAAATCCCACGGTCCCTTCGACAGTTCGGAAAGGGTAAGTGCCTCTCGGGGATACCGGTGGGACGTGACTGGCACAGTCCGTCGGGCAGGTGCGTTCGCCGCCGTGGGGACCCTCGCGGTCGCCGTTCCGGCCGCAACGGGCTTTCGCTCGCTCGAACTCGCGACTGTCGCCGCTATCGCCCCCTTCGTCCTCGTCGCCGCGCTCGGCGTGACGGTCATCGGGCAGGACTCGCGGCTGTTCGACCTGTTCGCGCGCCCCGGTGACTACGAGGACGGGAAACTGTACGGGCTGGCAGCCTTCTCGCTTGCCGCCGCCGGCCTCGCGCTACTTGCCGTCCGCTTCAGTCTGCCGGTGCCGATGTTCGTCGGCGTCGTTGTCATCGTCGCCTACGGAAACCTCGGCCAGCGGCTCGCATACACCGTCCGCTCCGACGAAGTGGTCGCAACCGCGGGCTTCGTCCTCGTCGGCTTCGTCGCCGGCGTCGCGGGGCAGGTGCTCGGAACGCGGATTCAGGCCGCCGTCGGTGAGGGAGCGGCCGCCGTCGACCTCCCGCTCGTGCTGTTTCTTGCCGCCAGCGGCGCGTTCGTCGCTGCGCTGCTTCGCTCGGTCCTGTTCGAGCGGGACGACCCGCTGGTGATGCTCACCGTGGGACTGCTGCTGTGGCTGTTTTTCGAACTCGACCCGTCGGTGACGGCACGGCGCGTCGTCATCGCACTCGCCGTGACAGTACTGCTCGGCTATCTCTCGTACGCGCTTGACACCGCATCCCTGCCGGGGATGCTCACTGGCGTTCTCCTCTCTTTTTTGACCATCGTGCTCGGCGGCTTCGGCTGGTTCGCCATGCTAATAACCTTTTTCGGGCTCGGTGGCCTCTCGACGAAGTATCGCTATGACGAGAAACTCGACCGCGGCATCGCCGAGGAGAACGAGGGCGCACGCGGGAGCGGGAACGTGCTCGCGAACTCCATCGTCGCGCTGTTCGCCGTCGTCGCGGCGGCGGCGAGTCCAAGCCATATCGCCGTCGACCCGCTCCTGTTCTTCTATGCCTTCGCCGGAGCCGTCGCCGCCGCGATGACAGATACGTTCTCCAGCGAGTTCGGCGGGCTCTACGACAACCCGCGGCTCATCACGACGCTCAGGCCCGTCGAACCGGGTACTGACGGCGGCGTGACCTGGCAGGGCGTTGCCGCCGGGGCCGCCGGCGCGGGCATCATCGCCGGCATCGCCGCGCTCACGCAGGACATCAGCACAGTCGGCAGCGGCGTCATCCTCCTCTGTGGGCTGGTCGGCATGACCGTCGACAGCCTGCTGGGTGCGACTGTCGAGGGCTCGGTCGTCGGCAATCAGGGCGTCAATATGCTCGCAACCCTGGCGGCCGCGCTGACCGGCGCTGGCGTCGTGCTGACCGCCGGCCTCCTATGATCCGGGAGGCTCGTTCCGAAGACGAGGTTCGACTCCGGGCTATTCAGACGAACGCGCTCGATGAGCCGTGGCCGGAACTCCTCGGCGTCGGAATCGATGGCCCGCCGCTCGTGCTAGTTCTCGATATCGGCGAACCGCTCGGCTACGCCTTGGTCGTGCCGGATCATCCGGTCGCATACTTAGCGGAGTTCGCCATCGCGCCCGGCAAACAGGGGCAGGGCCTCGGGACGACACTGATGAACGGGCTGCTGGACAGGCTCCGGACTAGTGGGTTCGAAACAGTGAGACTCACCGCACGCGCAGACGACAACCGGGCACGCTCATTCTACGACGGGTTCGGATTCTCGGTCGCCGACGAGCTCCCCGACCACTACGACGACGGCGACGGGGTGCTGTTCGTTCGGGACCTCTAACTCTCGATACGGACCTGCACGGCCGTCGGCTGTTTGACGTACTCGCCGTGGCCGGCAGCGACGACGACATCGACGCCGCGCTGGGCGGCAACGTCGAGGAGCTTCTGCGAGCAGTCGGCATCGATGACGACAGTTTTGGGAACGTCCTCGGTGGATTCAAGCAATGAAACAACGGCATCTGCGTCACCCTCCGCAAGCAGCGTCGCATCCTCGTCGACCAGCCTGGCGGTTCCGCTGTGGGTCTGAATAACGGCTTCGATGTGGTCCGAAAGCGAGGGGATAGTCGGTCCGTCGCCGTTTTCAGTCGTCTCCTCGTCGGTCGTGGCATCCGCCACAGCGGTTGCGTTTGAGTTGTCCACGACGCTCGTCGTCCCATCGGTTGTCTCGACCTTCGCCGACCCTGTCTGTGCGCTGGGCGATGGCTGGTTGTCAGCGGCGTCATCCGATGTCGCGGCCGCCACGGCACCGCCGTCGGCAGTGGTCGACTCCCCTGCCTGAGACATCTCCTCGCGGATGCTGTCGAGGCTCTTGGCGCTTGCGACCGTTTCGTACGGAACTTTGTCCCGTAGTGCCGACATCACCTCGCTGCGTGAGAGGTCCTCAACGGACTTGTCGCTGGGAGTGACGGCGACGTAGTCCACGTCGCCGACCTGCGCGAGTTCCTTCAGGATGAGGTCCCCACCGCGGTCACCGTCGAGGAACGACGTGACCGTTCGACCGGCCGTCAGATCCGCAATAGCGTCGGGGACATCAGTTCCCTCGACTGCGACAGCGTTCTTGATGCCGTATTTGAGCAGTTGCATCACGTCCGAGCGCCCCTCGACAACGACAATCGCGTCGGAGTCAGCCACGCGTGGTCCAGCTGGGAGTCCTTCATAGTCGGTCACATCGGCGACTCGGACCTGCTGTCTGACCGTCTCGACGATGTCCGCGGTCTGGATGGACTTCTCCTCGAAGTCGTTCAGGAGTTCCGTCGCGCGCTCAACGACTTCGCGCCGCTTGGCGCTCCGTACGTCCTCGATCTCGGAAACTTCGATCTCGGCACGACACGGCCCCACCTGTTCGATGGTCTCCAGTGCCGCAGCGAGGATCGCTGTTTCGACCCTGTCGAGGCCGCTCGCGACGGTAATCTCTCCAAAAGACTGTCCGCCCTCGGAGCGTATCTCCACGTCGATGCGGCCGACCTTCTTCGAGTCCTGCAGGTCCCGCAGATCCAGTTCGTCGCCGAGTAATCCTTCCGTCTGGCCGAACACCGCGCCGACGACATCGCTCCGCTCGACGACTCCCGCCGCCGTGATGTCGGCATGTATCAGATATTTCGCCGTATCTTGCATGATTGTCCTGTTTTCCAGCCCGTCAACCGGTGTTCCGACGGACTGCTGTCACTATACTGATGTTGGGTAGTACAGCGGAATAACCTTGCGCACGCGAGTCGAAGTCAAACCGTCCCGCAGGTACGCGGCGCTCCGACACTGCCTCTGTATACCATTCTATTCCCGAAAGGTCGGCCACTCACCTCAGTAGCGGAGTCATGCCGTCGATACCGGCCTGAATGGCGTCAACCGGGTCCTCGGGGTTGTCGTGCTCGAAGACCAGCCACTCAGTCCCCGCCTCGCGGGCTGCATCAACCACCCCCTGAAGCGGCACCACGCCGTCACCGAGAGCCGTCGGCTCTCCGTCCGCGGTCATGTCTTTGAGGTGGACGACAGGAACGCGCCCGTCGAGTCGCCGAATCAGTTCGACGGGGTCCTGTCCCGCCGCGTGCGCCCAGCCGGCGTCGAACTCGAACCCGATCGTCGTCTGGTCGACGAGCGCGTCGAAGGCGGTCCCGTCGCCGAGCGGGACGAACTCGTGGTCGTGGTTGTGGTACAGGAGCGGTCGGTCAAACTCCGCCGCAAGCATTTCGAGTAGCGTCGCCGTCGACTCGACTGCGCTCTCACTTGCGAAGTGATCGTCATCGAGATACGGGAGAACGAAATACGGCGCGTCAAGTGTCCGGACCTGATTGCCAACGGTGCGGGTGTCGGACTGCAGGTCTTCCAGTTGAACGTGGACGCCGGCAACGCCGAGTCCCGCCTCGTCGAGCGCGTGTCGGGACGCGCCCGGGTCGCCGATGCCGGCGAACTCCACGCCGTCGTAGCCCGCGGCGCTGATGCGGTCGAGTACGTCCGATAGCGGTTCCCGGAGTTCGCGGAGCGTCCAGAGCTGGATCGCTGTCTCCATACCGTTGTTGCGAACGCTGTCATAAAATAACTGGACGGACTACCGGGACGCATGGGATTCACTGAAACCGAGATCGATCCCGCACGATTCCTCGAAGACGTAGAGATGCGTATCGGCGAAGTCGTCGACGTCGAACCGTTCCCCGAAGCACGCAAGGACGTGTACAAGCTCGACGTGGCGTTTGGCGACGAAACGCGCCAGTCCGCCGCAGGGCTGACAGACGTGTACGATCCGGAGGACTTGCTCGGGTCGCAGGTCGTTGCCGTCGTCAACCTCGGGACGGTCTCAATCGCCGGCTTCGAGAGCGAGTGTCTGGTGACCGGGGTCGACAGCGAGGACGGCGTCGTCCACCTGACGCCCGAACGGGACGTCGAACCCGGGACCCGCGTGTATTGAAGAATATAGTTCTTCAACGGCTGTCGGTGAAGGTTCGTTACCCATTAGTACCGCCAGCGGCTAGCCTGTCGTAATATGAGTACAGTCAGGGCCGCTGGGTGGACAGTCGTCGCGCTCGTGTTGATGGCGCTGGCAGTGCCGTGGTTCCTCTGGGACACCAGCACGGTCGCGGCCGGACTGCCCGTATGGCTGTGGTGGCACGTTGGATGGATGGCGCTTGCGAGCGTCGTCTTTGCTGTCTTTGCGCGCACCGACTGGGGCCTCGGCGTCGAGGAGGTGAACTGACGTGGCCGATACTGCGCTCCAGTTGGGTATCGTCGGCGCGTACATGGTCGTCGCGCTCGCGGTGGGCGCAGTCGCCTACCGGCTCACCGAGCGCACCGCCGAGGACTACTACCTCGCAAGCCGGACGCTCGGCACGGTCGTGCTGTTGTTTACCACCTTCGCGACGCTACTGTCGGCGTTTACCTTCTTCGGCGGCCCGAACCTCGCGTTTAGCGCCGGCCCCGAGTGGATTCTCGTGATGGGACTGATGGATGGTATCATTTTCGCCGTCCTCTGGTACGTGCTGGGATACAAGCAGTGGCTGGTCGGCAAGCGCCACGGCTACGTGACGCTTGGTGAGATGCTTGGCGACCGGTTCGGGTCGACGGCGCTCCGGGTTGTCGTCGCCGCTGTGAGCCTCGTCTGGCTGTTCCCGTACGTGATGCTCCAACAGAAGGGGGCCGGGCAAGCCATCGTCGGTCTCACGAACGGCGCGGTCCCGTTCTGGGTCGGAGCCGGCGGCATCACGCTGTTCATGATTCTCTACGTCGCGCTCTCGGGAATGCGTGGCGTCGCCTGGACCGACACGCTTCAGGGGCTGTTCATGCTCTCGCTGATCTGGGTCGCTGTCGCCTGGGTCCTCTCCGCTGTCGGCGGTGCGGGCGAAGCGACGGCCTTGCTGGCGTCCGAAGAGCCCGCGTTCGTCGGCCTCGGTGGCGGGCTCTACACGCCGCAGTACATCATCTCGACCGCGGTCAGCATCGCCTTCGGCGTGACGATGTTCCCGCAAATCAATCAGCGCTTCTTCGCCGCCGGGTCGAAGAAGGTGCTCAAGCGCACGTTCGCGCTCTGGCCGGTGCTGGTCCTGCTCCTGTTCGTTCCGGCGTTCATGCTGGGGGCGTGGGCGGCCGGCCTCGGCGTCACTGTCCCGGAAGGCGGCAACGTCATCCCGGCGCTGCTGGGCGAGTACACGCCGACGTGGTTCACCGCGCTGGTCATCGCCGGCGCGATGGCCGCGATGATGTCCTCAAGCGACTCGATGCTGCTGTCGGGCTCGTCGTACCTCACACGGGACCTCTACCGGCCGCTGACCGGCCGCGGCGACGCCAGCGACGAAGAGACTGACCGCCGCGAGGCACTCGTCGCCCGCATCGGCGTTGTCGTGTTTGCCACCCTCTCGTTCGTTGCGAGCCTCTACACGCCGGGGACGCTGGTCCAGATTGGCGACACGGCTTTCAGCGGCTTCGCACAGCTTACGGTTCCCGTCGCACTCGCGCTGTACTGGCAGGGAACGACGCGCTCGGGGATGTACGCCGGCGTGGTCGGGAGTCAGGTGTTCTACGGCCTGCACGTCTTCCCCGTGCTTGCGACGGTTGGAGGACTGTTCGGTCTCGACGTTGCCCTGCCGACGGCGTACTTAGGCTGGACGCCGGGCATCGTGGGCATCTTGGTTGGTCTCGTGTTGACGGTCACTGTCTCGCTGATGACTGCCCCCGCGGCAACCGAAGACCGCACCGCATACGCCGTCTCCGGCGTCGAAAGCGACTGAGACGCGTTCGGTCCGGTACCGACCGTTCACCGTGACAACCACCGGACGGCGGCCACCGTCGGACATGTAAACCTACAAAAGCATCCAGTCCAATACACAGGTATGGACTCCGATAAGAACGTCGGCGGTCGCGACCGCCTGATCCGAGCGGTGCTGGCAGTCGTCCTGACAATTGTCTCCCTGCGCTGGCTTCGCAGCGGGAAGCGCAAGCGCGGCCTGCTCGCTGGAATCGGCGCGCTCGGCCTGGGCTTCAACGCCTCGACGGGCTACTGCGGATTCAACGACACGCTCGACATCGACACGACGAGCGGGAGCGACGACGACGTGTTTGCACCGAGCGGCGCGGACGACGAGCCGGCAGCCGACGAGTCGACGGACGTGAGCGTAGACTTTACGTCCGCTGATGACACCGAAACCGCGAACGGCCACGCCAGCGGCGAGCTGACCTGTGCCGTCTGCGAGGACCCTATTGTTCCCGGGGAGCGCCGTGGGCCGAACGATGAAGGCGCTATCGTCCACGAGACCTGCGAGTAACGCGCCGGGATAAACGCTCAGCAGCCCGAGTCTGGTTCTTTTTATAATCACCGTCCCAGTCTTTCACATATGCAGACCCACATCGTCCCGGTCGGCTTCGACTACGACCGGCTCATCGCGCCGCTGGTGCGCGAGCAACTCGACGTTGACCGCGTCATCCTGCTTGAGGGGGCGGTCGGCAGCGAGGCCAACGTCGAGTACTCGCGCAATCTCGCCGAGAAGCTGGAAAAGGACTACCAGAACCTGCTCGGAGCGGAAACCGAGCGGTTCGTCGTCGCCGACGTGTACGACTACGACGAGGCCTTCGAGCAGGCCTTCGAACTCATCAACGCGGAACTCGACGCGGGCAGCGAGGTGTGGGTCAACGTCTCCGCGATGCCCCGGACTGTCTCCTTTGCCTTTGCGACCGCGGCCCACTCGATTATGGTCGAACGCGAGGGCGACCGGGACCGCATCCACACCTACTACACGGTCCCCGAGAAGTATCTGGAGACGGAACTCGCCGAGGAACTGCGCAAGCAGATCGACATGCTAGAGGACATGCGCACGGGCGAAGAAGTCGACGAGCGAATTGACGACCGACTCGAAACCGCGCGGGACCTGCTATCGGAGTTCGACGAGCGGGGGACAACCATCGGCGCGAAGGAGATCGACGGCTCCCACGTGGTTGAGCTTCCCGTCGCCTCCTTCTCGAACGTCAAGCCCTTCGAGGAGGTCATCCTCTTCACGCTGGGCGAACACGGCGAGTTCGAGTCCGTCTCCGAGCTAGCACAGCAGTTGGCCCGGGACCTCGGTGAGGAGTACACCGACTCCTTCCGTTCGAAGGTCATCTACAACGTCGACCGGCTCGGCCCCGGCGGGAAGGGGTACATCGAGCAGGAGGAACACGGGAAATCCTACCGGACGACGCTCTCCCGCATCGGACAGCTGTGGGTCCGCGCCCACTCCGCCGAGGACCGCGAGCACCGCGAGTCCGACCTGCCGTGAGCTGGTCGCTGGTATGAGCCCGTCGGGACGCTGGCGAAAACCGAAGTCATTAATCCTGCCGTAGGTCGAGTATTGTACAGATGGTGCGTCGACTCTCCCGAACGCTGGTTCTCGCGCCCGTCGGTGTAGGGGTCCCCACGCCCCACATCACCGCTCCAAATCGACGTACGCACCGCTGATAACCACGCCGCAGTCAGATGCTACCCGGGTGTTACACCCACCGCTTGAATATGAGTGATACACAGGACCCACCGCAGGACGAATCGACCGCAGACGAATCAGCAGACGCCCTCGACGGGGAGTACGACCCCCGCGAGATAGAGCCGGAGTGGCAGGACCAGTGGGTCGCGGACAAGACCTACGCCTACGACGAGGACGCTGACACCCGCTTCACCATTGACACGCCGCCGCCGACGGTGTCGGGGAACCTCCACATGGGCCACCTCTACCAGTTCACGCTGCAGGACTTCGTCGCTCGCTTCCGCCGGATGCGCGACGACACCGTCTACTTCCCCTTCGGCTACGACGACAACGGCATCGCCTCGGAGCGACTGACAGAGCGCGAACTCGACATCCGACATCAGGATTACCCGCGCCGGGAGTTCCAGGAGAAGTGCCGCGACGTGTGTACGCAGTTCGAGGACGAGTTCACGCAGGACGTCCAGTCACTGGCGATCTCCATCGACTGGGACAACACCTACAAGACCATCGCGCCGGACGTCCAGCGGGTCTCGCAGCTATCCTTCCTCGACCTCTACGAACAGGGTCGGGAGTACCGTCAGCGCGCGCCGACCATCTGGTGTCCGGACTGTGAAACGGCCATCTCACAGGTCGAGCAGGAGGATAAGGACAAGTCGACGCTGTTCAACGACATTGCCTTCGACCTCGTCGAGACGGGCGAGGGACCGGCCGACGAGGACGCGACGTTTACGATTTCGACGACCCGCCCCGAGCTACTGCCGGCGTGTGTCGCCGTCTTCGTCCATCCCGACGACGACGAGAACCAGCACCTCGTCGGTGGCAGTGCGCGAGTGCCCCTTTTCGAGCAGGAGGTTCCCGTCATCGCCGACGAGCGCGTCGACATGGAAACCGGCAGCGGCATCGTCATGTGCTGTACGTTCGGCGACCAGAACGACATAGAGTGGTACCAGGCCCACGACCTGCCGCTGCGGCTCGCAATCGACGAATCGGCGACGATGACGGACGTGGCCGGCGAGTACGAGGGAATGCACACCACCGAGGCCCGTGAGGCCATCATCGAGGACCTGCGCGAGGAGGGGTCGCTGCTCGAGAGCCGCGACCACGACCACACCGTGCAGGTCCACGAGCGCTGTGAAGAGGAGGTCGAGTATCTCGTCACCGAGCAGTGGTACATCGAGCTGCTCGACAAGAAAGAGGAGTATATCGAGGCCGGCCGCCAGATGGAGTGGTACCCTGAAAAGATGGCCACCCGCTACGAGCACTGGATTGAGGGGCTCGAATGGGACTGGTGCATCTCCCGCCAGCGCGATTCGGGCATCCCGATCCCGGTGTGGTACTGTGACGACTGCGGCGAGCCCGTGATGGCCGAGTGCGAGCAGCTGCCGGTTGACCCGCTGTCGGACGCCCCGCCGGTCGATAGCTGCCCCGAGTGTGGCCACGACTCGCTGACGCCCGAGGAGGACGTCTTCGACACGTGGGCAACCTCGTCGCTGACGCCGCTCGTGAACGCCGGCTGGGACTGGGACGCGGACAGTGAGTCGTTCACCATGGAACTGCCCGAGCTGTACCCCTTCGACCTGCGCCCGCAGGGTCACGACATTATCTCGTTCTGGCTGTTCCACACCGTCGTCAAGTGCTACGAGCACACCGGCGAGGTGCCATTCGAGAACGTGATGATAAACGGGATGGTGCTGGACGAGAACCGCGAGGCGATGTCCAAGTCCAAGGGCAACGTCATCCCGCCCAGCGAGGTGCTTGAAGAGTTCCCGGTCGACGCCACCCGCTACTGGGCCGCCGGCACCTCCATCGGCGACGACTTCCCGTACAAGGAGGGAGACCTCGAAGCTGGTGAACGGCTCCTCCAGAAGCTCTGGAACGCCTCCCGGCTGGTCGACCAGCTCACGCCTGCGAGTCAGCCAGACGAGCCAGACGACTTCGCCGCAGTCGACGAGTGGCTGCTGGCCGAACTGGACGCGACCGTCGAGTCAGTCACGACGAAGTTCGAGGACTACGAGTTCTCGAAGGCCCGGAACGAACTCCGGTCCTTTTTCTGGAACACGTTCTGTGACGACTACCTCGAAATCGCCAAGCAACGGCTGTCTGGCGAGGCGCGGAGCGCCTCGGAACAGTCGAGCGGGCAGGGCCCACGAGACGAGGGTGACGACGCGTCGACCGAGTTCACGCTCCTGCAGGCCCACCGGACCTTCCTGCAACTGTTCGCGCCGTTCCTCCCGCACATCACGGAGGAACTGTGGGAGCGGTGCTACGAGGAAGATAGCTCAATCCACACGACGGACTGGCCGACCTCGGGCGGCTACGACGCCGACCTCGAAGCGGGCGAGACGGCGATGGAGGTCGTCTCCGCGCTCCGGCGGTATAAGACCGAGAACGGCCTGCCGCTGAACGCCGACCTCGACCACGTCGAGGTGTTCGGCCACATCGCCGGCTTCGAGGACGCCGTCGCCGAGGCGATGCACGTGGCGCAACTGGACACCTACGACGAGGCCCCGGACATCACGACGGAAATCAGCGGCATCGACCTCGATTACTCGCTCGTCGGTCCCGAGTTCGGCAGCGAAGTCGGCGCGATTGACGCCGCTATCGAGGACGGTGACTACGAGATCGACGGCGACACGCTGCAGGTCGCTGGCGTCGAACTCGACGACGAGATGTTCGCTGTCGAGGAGTCCCGGACCTACTCCGGCGAGGGCGAGATGACCGAAACCGAGAGCGCCGTCGTCGTGGTTCGGTAGGATCGCTGCGTTTTTTCTGTCACAGACTCACTGCGTTCGCACCCATCGCCGGGACCAGTAGCATCAAGACCTGCGGGTCCGGTCATTGAAACCATGCGAACAGAGGAAACGATTCGGGACCGAATCGAGGCGCTGCAGGACGAGTACGACAAGCACGACCCGCCGTCGACCGAGCTAGAAGACGAGGCCGAGGTCGCCATCCTGCGCGCTATCGAGGAACTGGAGTGGGTCCTCGACGAGCGCGAGGCAGAGGACGGATTTACGACCTGAGACGCCACCAGAACCGCAAGCAAAGGACAGCGCCGGTCAGGCTTGCCGTTTTACCTTCTCTACACGCGTCGCCAGTGCGAGAAACGTCGCTATGAGCGTCAACACGACCGCCCAGCCCGCCGCGAGGTCGTGGGCAAGCACCGTGTGGTCGAACCCGCCGGCAGCGACAATCGGCTCGGCCCGGAGCCAGGTGTGGTGGGGACCATCCAGAATCGGGACGAAGTAATCGACCACGTCGTTGAAGCCGTACCAGAACACCGCAACGGCAACGGACATGACCGAAAAGCTCGCATAGCGGTGAATGAGAAATGCCTCGGCGGCCATCGCCAGATGGCTCAGAATCAGAAACCAGTAGAGCCACAGCGGAATCCCGCCGGGGCCGTTGAGAGCGAGCTGGACGTACGGCGTCCACAGGCCGAGCTTGATGCAGCCGAAGAAGCCGAGCATGTGGAGCCACTGCGTGTCCCAGTCGAGCCGCCAGGCCACCAGTGAAAGTCCGATGAACATCGTTGCCACGGGCGAGTCCGGAATCAGCGGGTACGCGGCGAGTGGGGCCGCGCCCAGCTGACCCTCAACGAGCGGCGGCGCTGTGTTCAGCGGCCGGCCGGCGTAGTACCAGAAGCCAAACAGCGTGCCGACCAGATTGACGAGCGCGATCGGCCAGGCAAGTCTGAGCCCGACGTTCTCCAACCACGCCGGTAACGGCGCAACGTACTGCGGAAGCCCTTCGGCGTCGGGGAGCCGCCGGCTGAACACCCGCGCGACAACCGCGTCGATGCGCCCGCCGACACCCTCGTCCGGAGCCATGTCGATGCAGTGGGGAGACGCGATGAAAACGGTAGTGGTCTCAGCCCCGTCCTCTGGAGAATATCGCTGCTGCTGGCCCGATATCGGGTCTCCCTCGGGCGGGTCAAACGGTGTTCTGTCCTGCAAAAGGACACGCGTTAAGTAAATCCAGTCCTAAGTCTGGGTAATGACTGAAGAGACCGACCTCGAGGACCTCCGTCGCGGGACTGACCTCGTCAAGCGCGGCTTCGCGAAGATGCAGAAAGGCGGCGTCATCATGGATGTCGTCAACCGTGAGCAAGCCCGAATCGCCGAGGACGCCGGCGCGGTCGCCGTGATGCACCTGGAGTCGGTCCCGGCCGACATCCGCAAGCGGGGCGGTGTCGCCCGGATGGCTGACCCCAGCAAACTCGAAGAGATCATCGAGGAAGTGTCGATTCCGGTGATGGGTAAGGCCCGTATCGGCCACACTGCCGAGGCCCAGATTCTGGAAGCCGCTGGCGCGGATATGGTCGACGAGTCAGAAGTGCTGACGCAGGCCGACGACCGCTATCACATCGACAAGCGCGAGTTCACCGCGCCGTTCGTCTGCGGGGCGCGGAACCTCGCCGAGGCGCTGCGCCGTATCGACGAGGGCGCAGCGATGATTCGCACGAAGGGCGAGGCGGGCACTGGTGACGTGAACCAAGCCGTCACGCACCAGCGGAACATCCAGCGCTCCATCGGCAAGCTCGAAGGGATGGCCTACGAGGAGCGCGACGAATGGGCCCGCGAACACGGTGCGCCTCGGCGGCTCGTCCACGAGACGGCGGACCGCGGCCGGCTCCCCGTCGTCAACTTCGCGGCCGGCGGCATCGCGACGCCTGCCGACGCCGCACTGATGATGCAACACGGCTGTGACGGCATCTTCGTCGGCTCGGGCATCTTCGGGGCGGAGAACCCGCAGGCGATGGGCGAGTCCGTCGTCGCGGCGGTCAACAACTACGACGACCCCGAACAGCTTAAGGAGATCGCGAAGAACCCCGGCAAGGGGATGAAAGGCCAGGCGAACGCGGACTTGGACGAAGAAGAGCAGCTGCAGGGTCGCGGCGTCTAACGGGAACCGCGACCAGTCAGTTTTCGGCGTCGCTATCACCGCTTTTACAGACGAACGCTCAAAGACGAAGACACAAGTTCCTACGGCGGCGATAGGTGGCTGTGCAGGGGACGGCCACGCCGACGCCAGCGGCCAACGACACCGGTGAAGGCCTTCTGGAACTATTTACTGTGTTACAGCGGTCGCTGGACCAGTTGGTCGCGACACAGGGGCGACTCGTCGCGACGCTCATCCTTCTCGTCGTCCTCCTTCTCAGCGTCGTCATCGTTCCAGCAGCCCTCTCCCGGCTTCGGTCTGTCACGTCGGACCGAGCCGGCGACTGGCTGCAGGTCATGGCCGACTACACGCCGACGACCATCCGAGGCGTGTTTCTCCGGATCGCCCAGTTCTCGATGGTCGTTCTCGTTGTCGTCTCGTTTCTCATCGTCTGGGGCGTTCTCGATATCGTCCAGACAGTCGGGCCGTACCTCGACGGGAGCGATCAGTCAGTGCTGGCGACGATACAGACGATCGTTCTCGTCATGCTGGCCTTTGTCCTGTCCGACCAGATGCAGCGGTGGATCGGCCGGTTCAGCAAAGCTGTTACCGGCTTCACCGAACACCAGGAGGAGATCCTTCTCCGACTGGGGCAGGTCACTGTGTTCGTCACCATCGGTGCGACGATCTTCGCCGTCTGGGGCATCGACCTCAGTGGCTTGCTCGTCGGGGCCGGGTTCCTCGGTATCGTTGTCGGTCTGGCTGCCAGACAGACGCTCGGCTCGCTCATCGCCGGTTTCGTCCTGATGTTCTCTCGCCCGTTCACTATCGGCGACTGGGTGCTCATTGGCGAGCAGGAGGGCATCGTAACGGACATCACTGTTTTCAATACGCGGCTGGAGAACTTCGATGGCGAGTTCGTCATCATTCCGAACGACCGCGTGAGCGACCGCGCAGTGACAAACCGCAGCCGAAAGGGGCTGTTGCGCCTCACGGTCGACATCGGTGTGGACTACGACACCGACGTTGACCGGGCGATGGACCTCGCCCGCGAAGCGATGACAGACATCGAGCACGTCGTCGATTCACCGACGCCGGACGTCGTTCCGAAGGACTTCGGGGACTCCGCTGTGGTGATGGAACTCCGGTTCTGGATCGATCACCCGACGCCACCGCGGAAGTGGCGCGCCATCTCGGCGGTCGTCCGGGGTGTGAAAGCCACTTTCGACGAAGAAGACATCGCGATCCCGTTCCCACAGCGGACCCTCTCGAACCGCGTGGACGCGGCGGACGAAAAGTCGCTGGAAGGCGGCGTGGAGATGCGTCCGGACGGCGACGGCTGACCTACAGGTCGAGGCCGTCGAGAAGGAGCCCCAGGCCGAGAATCCAGCATCCCAGTGCGGTCCCGAGCGTGCTGACGTAGAACAGCCAGGACAGTCCCTGCTCTGTTGTCAGCAGTCCGCTCATCGCGGCGGCTGCGGCATCAGTCGCGGCCGGGAGCGACCCGGCCATGAGAACCATACCGGCGAATGTGCCAACGGCGACCGGCAGCGTCGCGGCGACAAGCGCCAGACCGACACGCTTGGCCAGCGTGGCGACTGCAGCCGGGTCGAGCGGGCCGACGTAGGTCGGAACTGGCCGTCGCTGTGACATGCCAATACATAACATGAGAGACTGACATAAAAGTCCATTCGTCGACGGGGACCGTGATATGTGCTCGGAGTGCACAGACGATCCAAGAAACCCACAGAAAAGCTGTTTCAAGCGTTAAAATAGTGGCTCGCTGTTTCGTCCTGGCGGTAGGGACTCCACGACAGAGCGGCCGCCGGTCGAAACTACTATCCCCAACGGCACGAACGGACTGGTATGAGCACTCCGCCGGGGGAGTATTACACCGAAGAACGCTGGCAGAACTGGCTAGACCGCATCGAGGAAGAAGACGTCGACCCTGAAGATGAGGATTCAGCGCGGCTCCTGTTGAACCTTCAGGACGACGCCGCGATCGCGGTCGCGAAGATTCTCACCGATTACGAGGACGGACCGCTCGACGAAGAGGCGACGCTCGACGAGCTTACCGGCGTCCGAGAGATCGTTCTCGACGACATCGACATCGACGACGAGGAGACCGTGATGCTGATCGACGGCGTCCAGACATCGCTGCTGTGCGTGTTCTATGCGGCCGAGGAGTTCGTCGCAGAAGGCGCTGCGGACGATGCGACCATCACGGACTACATCGAAGCCGCCGCGGACGCGGAAGCCGAAGAGGACCTCGACGCGGCACTGGGCTACTGTGTGCAGGCCGGCACGCAGATCATTGGCGGGTCGGAGCTCCCGATGGAGGTCGCTGAGGACCTCGAATACGGACTCGTCTCCGAGTGGGTCAACGGACTTGACAGTCTCCAGACCGCAATGAGCGACCCGGAAGTCGTCGAAGAAGACGAGAGTTGATAATTCGGCAGTCAGGTTTTTATCGCCGTCTCCGCAACTCATCGCCATGACTTTCATGGGCGATGAGCGTGCGCAGTCAGTACAGGTCGGGGCTGTACTGCTGTTCGGCGTGCTTATCATCGCCTTCTCCTCGTACCAGGCGTTTGCCGTGCCGGAGCAAAACCGGGAGGTGGAGTTCAACCACAATCAACGGGTACAGACGCAGCTGCAGGACCTGCGGAACGCCATCGTCTCTGTCCCGGGACAGCCGAGCCAGCAAGCCGTCTCGGTCCAGCTGGGGACGCGATACCCGAGTCGGCTAGTGGCAACGAATCCCGGGCCACCGTCAGGGTTGCTGTACACAGATGGGACCAGCAACGAGTCCCAAAACCTCACGATTCGCAACGCCGAGGCACGCACCCCCGAAACGGCAGATTACTGGGACGGAACCACACCGCGGCACTACAACACGGGGGCTATCGCCTACAAGCCGGAATACAACGTCTACGGGGAGGCGCCGGAGACTGTCTACGAGCACTCGGTCGTCTACAACCAGTTCCGCGAGGGGAACATCACGCTCTCGGAACAGACGATGGTCGACGGGCGGGACATCACGCTCGTCACACTCAACGGGTCGATGAGCCGCTCGACGAGCGATTCGGTCACGGTCGACGTAGAGCCAAAGTCCCAGTCCTCCCGGACGGTCCGCGTAACAAATACGACGTCGACATCGAACGTCTCGGTATCGTTCCTTTCTCGACTTCCGGCGTCGGAATGGAGAGCGCTTCTCGACAACGAAATCGACCCGAATCCAGGCGACAAGGGCAATGAACAGTACGTCGCAAGCGTCACCGGAGCCGAGGGACCGGGCTCGCTCTATAACATCACTATCGTTTTCGAACGAGACACCACGTATCGCCTGAAGATGGCGAAAGCGGGCGTCGGATCGGGCGACACCGACGAAAATGAAGCGTACCTCACGACCGTCGGCAGCGAGGAGATTACTGTCGCGAGGGGTAACAGCAAGGAGATCGTGCTGGAGGTCCGGGACGCGTATAACAACCCCGTAAGCGGTATCGAAGTTAACGGCTCGGACGACGCGGGGGCGCTCGCGACAAACACGGAGTCCTCCGACAGCGACGGGCAGGTAACGTTCGAGTACAACACCGATTCAAACACACCGGTCGCCACGAACCAGGTGAACTTCAGCTTACAGAGCCTTGACTCATCCTTCGACGGAGAGACACCGAAGAACGTGAGCGTCAGTGTAGAGGTGACTGCCGGGTCCGGGAATGGCGGGACCAACGGTAATAACGAAGAAATCGGGCTGGCTTACAATTATGATGCCCTGGCACTGGACAACGACGACCCTGATACGATTCCCGGTGGCATTCAGTACAGCTTCACCAACACACACGATCAGCAGGTCGAGATCACAGACATTAGTCTGACGAGTCAGAGCACGAATGTTAACCGCATTTCGGATCAGGTGACACCCAACGACCAGCGGGAACGCACCGAACTATACATTGATGGCGATATCCGTGACGGCTACACTGATATCGACGGTGGCACTGATCTTCCGGTGGACATAGATATCGACACTGATGGGTTTGAGAGAGACGGCAACCCAGAAGTATCTGGACAGTCCGACGGGGAGGTCTATCTCTATGAATTCCGGCCGGGCAACAACGACGCAGTCGATATGAGCGGCAAGAGCGTTACACAGACAATTACATACACGTTCCCAAACGGAGAAACCCGGGCATCCGCGTTCACTGTGACTGGTGACTATAGCGAGTCCGACCCGGATATTAGACCTCCCGTGGCCGATTTCGGGTCGGTGAAACACAACGACAACACGGGGAACAACAACGACGACGTTCAGTTCGAGTTCCGCGTTGCAGACAAATCTGGAATCGATAGCGTGGAGTTGACTGCAACGGATGAGAGTGGCACAGAATTGAATTCGGTAACGAGAAACCCATCGAGTGGTTCACTGGTTGATTATAAGCTCAATCTGGGGGCAAAGAATGTTCTCAGCGGTAGCAATAGCCGAGTGAACGTAGAAATCACGCTAGTGGACAATAGCGGGAATACACACATTTGTGAAGGGACTATCAGGAACGCCGACACAGACCTGATAGACGAGAGAGGACTGCGCTGTCGCACCCCCTGATGAACAATTCTGGGTGAACCAACCCTGCTTCAGTTCAGCAGAGATTCACGGTAATGTAGACGACACCATCGGCAGTCGCCGCGCCGACGCCGATGTGGTTCGCGTTCGCCACGTACAACGTGTCACGAGGGCCGGAGAGGTCGAACCAGTGGTCGGCGACGGCGTTGGCCGTCCGGGTCGCGTTCGCCCCGTTCGGGTCGATACTCGTGACCAGTTCGAGGTCGGTCACCGGGCGGATATACGCATTGCCTTCGTGGCGGAGGCGACACTGCTCGGACAGTCCGGCGGCCGCATACCGGTCTGTCGTGTCTGACCCGTTCGCAATCGGGGAGGCCAACCCCTGTTCAGCCATTCGCTCACTGTGGTTGCCGGCCATGGCTGACAGTGTCTGGCCGGTCTTGGTCCCATCCGAGAGGGAGCCGTCGACGGCGTCGTTAGCAATCGGGTTGCCACGTCGGTCGTTGATTGCCGCTATGAGCCGGTTTTCGAGGCGGTCCGTATCGATGGTCGTCTGTGCATCTGCTGAGGTGGCCTGCGCCGAATCCGGCGTTGAAGTGGGTTCTTCGGGCTGCGTCATGGTACTCGCAGCCCCGACACGACTCGGCGTCGCCGCCGCCGAGCTGTTCGTCTGGGGAGTCGCTACTGGCGGCGCGTCCGTGAACTCCGTCGGCGTTGACTGGGTCGCGTCTGCACCAAGCGTTCCCTCGACCGCTACTCCCGCGAGTGCCGAGACACTGAGTGCCGCCAGAACTACCAAACCGAGTGTGATGACCGATCTGTTCATATGATACGTTCCTGTACCGTTCCGAGAAATGATATCTGCAATACAGTTATCTCGGAACCGGCTCGAACGGCGTAGATTCGGCTCTCTCTCCACAAATATGTTTGGACAGTATCGACGCTCCGATTACCAGCGGCGAAAACCCGCCCGTAAACATCTTTACTGTGGGTGAGTGTCCTGAGGTATGGGTGACCTGTCGCGGCGCGGCTTCGGGGCCTCGGTGCTCGCCGCGCTCTCCGCTGGCTGTCTTGGGAGTCGACCTGATCAAGAGTCCGAGACGACGCCCGTCCCGGAGCCGGCAGCGTCACAGCAGACTGTTACAACTGATCGCGTCGGGACTGCTTCGACGCCAGCGGCGAATAGTGCTGCTCCGGCAAACACGTCAACAGCACAGCGCGCCGAGGCGTCGCAGACGAACAACTCTACGGAAACGTCGGCACGTCTCCAGGTCGAAACCGAGACGCCGACGCCGACACCCGAACCGAACCACCGGTCTGTCGATACGTCGTTCCGGCTGGAGGAAAACGAATACCAGGACTACACGGTCGAAGCGACTGACCAGACAACGCTCACCTACGACCTCATCGTTCGGCGTGGCCCGGCCGTGGATGTCATTCTGTTCACCGAAGAAGAATATCGGGCGTTCCAGAGCCGCTATCGGGCCCGGTACGCCGGTGAAGTGTCGCGGTTTCATCAGACGAACATCCGCGACAACCAGATTACCATCGGGCCGGGAACGTATCGGCTCGTGGTCAACAACACCGACTGGTCGCGTGCTGTTCCGTCACCGGATGAGCCGTACGACGTTCTCGAAGGCGAATGCATCGTCGATTTCTCTTTCAGCACGGAACCAGCAACCAGCGGATAACTGTCTCACAGCAGGTTCGCGTCCTATCGGCGCAATACTAGTCAACCGTCGAAATACCAGTCGACAAGCCCATATACATCCACGCTGACGTTAGACTCATGACTGCAGTCGGTATCGACGCCATGGAGATCTGGACCGGAAAGCTCAAACTCGACCTCGCTGAGACGTTCGCGCCGGCTCAGGGGGACGATCCGGGGAAGTATACGAAGGGGCTCGGCCTGCGTGCATCATCGTTCCCAGATGTGTACGAGGATATTGTCACAATGGGGGCGAACGCGGCCCATCGTCTGATGGAGCGCAAGGGGCTGACGCCCGAGGATATCGGCCGTATCGATGTGGCGACCGAGAGCGCCTTCGACAACTCGAAGCCCGTTTCGACGTACATCGCAGGCTGTCTCGAACAGGTGTACGACGAAAACTTCCACCACGCCAACAAGGGTGAACGGAAGTTCGCCTGTATCTCCGGGACACAAAGCCTCGACGACGCCTACAACTGGATCCGCGCCGGACGAAACCGCGGTCGGGCCGCGCTCGTCATCGCAACTGACACTGCACTGTATGCCCGCGACGACCCCGGCGAGGCCACACAGGGGGCCGGCGCGGTGGCGATGCTCGTCGACGAAGACCCCAATCTGGTCGAACTCTCGACCGAACAGGGGTACGGCAGCGCCGACGAAACCGACTTCCTCAAACCAAATCAGCAGTTCCCGTCCGTCGACGGAAAGCGCTCGGTGAACGTCTACCTCGCCCGTATGCGCGAGGCGCTGGAGGACTTCGCTGAGGTAGCCGGCGACATCCACCCGGGCGACTACGAGATGATTCCCTTCCATACGCCGTTCCCGGGCATGGTCCGGAAGGCCGCAGCGCTTGGCTACCGACACATCGTTCGCGGCACAGACGTCGGCGACCTGCTCGCCGAGGAAATCGGCCACCAGCCCATGCGTTCGGACTTCGAGACCGACGACGAGTTCCACGCGGCCATCAAGGAGTACACGGACGCACTCACCGAAACCGAGCGCTATCAGGACTGGTACGCCAATACCATCGAGCCGACGCTCGAAATTTCCCGGGAGGTCGGGAACTGGTACACCGGTTCTGTCCACATCGCCCGTGCCTCTGGGCTGAAACACGCCCGCGAGAGCGGACTGGATCTGGACGAGGCGAAATTGTTAGTTGCCTCCTACGGGTCCGGCGCACAGGCGGAAGTCCACGCTGAAACCGTTGTCCCCGGCTGGGAGGAGGAGATCGGCGCGCTCGATATCGACGAGCAGATCCAGAACCGCCACGAGCTCACCTTTGCGGAGTACGAACAGGTCCACGACGTCCACAATCACGATACCGAGGCCGATGTCGAGGAGTTCACCGCGCCCGAAAAGGAATTCGCCTTCGACGGCTGGGGCCGGATGGGTGAGCGGAAATATCGGTACGTGGAGTAAGCGAGGGGCGCAGGAAACGCGGCCCTCGAATCGGAGCGGCGAGAGGGGCCGTGGAGACTAGCGAGGGGCACGACCGCAGGGAGTAATAAAAAGCGCGCTGTCAGGTGTCGTGAATACGCAGAGTCCTATTGATGCCGTGGTGAACAGTATCTGGCAGCCTACCATCGGGTATCGTTGTTGAGGCGGCTAATGATGCTATCGAGAGAAACAGAGAGAGTCCCACCACTGTCGTAGTAGTGAAGCGCAAGCATCGTACCGACAAACGAGGCAGCAACAACAAATCCGAAACTGGCGAGCGCCAATACGAGAAGGAAGCCAAATTGCACCATGCACAGACATGACTCCCCCGATATCAAAGTAGTACCCATTGACAACTTCACAGCCCTACAGAGTAATTGTCACGCTGCGTGGTGAACAGAGAGATCGCATTCACGACAACAGTCGTTTTCCAGAATGTGTGTCGACAGGCGCGAACCAGCACGGCCAGAGCCGACGCGCTCAGGGAAGCTCTCGCAGGCCGCCCAGCAGGTCTTCCAGTTCGATATCAGTGATTGCAAGCGAAAAGTCATCAATGCGGGCGAGGTCCTGTGCGTGCTCCCAGACAGCCTCGTCCTCAAGCCCGTGGAGGATAACCGCGTTGGGCGTCGGCGAGACGACCCGGAGCGCGACCAGCGGGGACTCGCCGCGGGTCACGTTCGTGAACACGAGCGCGCGGTTCGTCGACTGGCCGTACAGCTGGTAGAACTCGTCCGAGGAGAGGCGCGTGATGGCGGCGATGGAGTTGATAACGGTGTGGCCGGCGACGGTGTCTTGACTGCCCCGGAACAGTTCTTCAGCGTCGATAGCGTCGTAGACGCGCTCGACGCCCACATTTGCGGAGTATTCACGGAGGTCGTGGACCACGTCGCTGTCGAACCCGGCCGAGAGCACGCGGGCGTGCTGGCGGATGTGGTCACCGCCGCGGTTCTCGTCGATATCAAGCAGTGCGACGACGAGTCGCCGGACCACGCCGATACCGGGGTTGTCACGCCGGCCGCTCTCGTAGTCCGAGACCACGGACGGGGATACGTCGAGTTCGTCGGCGAGTTCGGTCTGTGCAACGTCGAAGTCAGTGCGCCACTTCCGCAGGGTCGCCCCTGGGTCGTCGCTCAGTGCCACCTCACCCGCCATTTTTTCCGCGAGGTCATCGCGTGCGCCCCCTGCCATTAGTTCACACGCTGGAGGGTCGCGAATAAAAGGGTATCGGAACCACGGGCGCTTACCGGCGGGCGGTCAGTTCAACCGTAGCAAGGACACCGTTTGTGGGGACGTGAACGACGCGTACCTCGATGGTGTCGCCCGGTCCGACAGTCCCGCCACCGGCGTTCAACTGGAACGTGATGGCCCGGCCCGCTGACCACCGCTGACCGCCATTGGCGATGACACCGCCGACACAGTAGTCGTAGATGAGGTTGTCCGGGTCGTCAGTGTTGCTCGCTGCCAGCGCCGTCCCGGAGACTGGCAGGTCGACGATGCGAGCGTCGCTGTCGGGGAGTGCAACAGCGACTTCCAGTTCGTCGGCCGGAACCGGATCACCGCCGGCGTGTCGAATCGACACCGTGTTGACGCCGCATCCACCCGATGGACCAGTCACGAACTCTCCGGTTGAGCGGGCGATGGTGGGTGTCCGCTTGTTCAGGTCGTTGCTCGCAGTGACCACAAATCCGCCGACTGCCGCGGCCAGAAAGACAGTAATCGAGAGCATGAGGACCACGCCGATGACGGGACTGACGCCACGAGGGTCACGAGAGAGATCTCGTCCGGCCACTGGTGGAACACACTGCCCGTTGCTTCCGATAAAAACCTCAGCAGTAGACCGGTACTGCTCCGCAATCACTAAACGCCGGTCGCGCCAACCACAATCAAATGGATTGGACGGAGAAGTACCGCCCGACGACGCTGTCGGAGGTGCGGGGCAACGACAAGGCCCGCGACGCACTCAAAAAGTGGGCGGAGACGTGGGACGACCACCGCGAGGCGGTCATCCTCTATGGGTCCCCGGGCATCGGGAAGACCTCGGCCGCCCACGCGCTGGCAAACGACATGGAGTGGCCGACCATCGAACTCAACGCCAGCGACTCCCGGACCAAGGACGTAATCAATCGGGTGGCCGGCGAAGCCGCCAAATCCGGGACGCTGACCGCTGGCGGTGGTGGCCGTCGCCTCGTCATCATGGACGAGGCGGACAACATCCACGGCAACGCCGACCGCGGGGGCGCACGAGCGATAACGGCCCTCGTGAAGGAGGCCAGCCAGCCGATGATTCTCATCGCCAACGAGTACTACGAGATGTCAAACGGCCTGCGGAACAACTGTCAGGACATCGAGTTCCGGGATGTCTCGCCCCGCTCTATCGTCCCCGTCCTGCGTGACCTCTGTCGCCAGGAAGGCGTCGAGTACGAGTCCGACGCGCTACAGGAACTCGCCGAGCAAAACAGCGGCGACCTGCGGGGCGCGGTCAAGGACCTCCAGGCCATCGCCGAGACGACGGAGCGCCTGACCGCCGACGACGTGGTGACCGGCGAGCGGGATACGACCGAGGGCATCTTCGAGTACCTCGACGTGGTGCTCAAGGAGGCCGGCGCGCAGGACGCGCTTGAGGCCAGCTACGACGTGGACGAGACGCCGGACGACCTCATCAACTGGATCGAGGACAATATGCCCAAGGACTACGAGGGGACCGAACTGGTCCGTGCCTACGAGTTCCTCTCGAACGCTGACCAGTGGCTCGGCCGCGTGCGCGAGACGCAGAACTACTCCTTCTGGCGGTACGCTGGCGACAACATGACCGCTGGCGTCGCTGCGGCCCGAGACGGAACGAAGGGCGGCTGGACCCGCTACGGCCCGCCGAGCTACTGGTCGAAACTCGGCCGGTCGAAAGGGACCCGGAACACACGAGACTACGTCGCCCAGCAGATAGCCGCTATCGACGGCGTCTCGATGCGGACCGCCCGCCGGGAGATCATGCCGTTCCTCGCAACGATGACGCACCACTGCCGGAACCGAGAGCTAACGGTGGCAATGGCGGCGACCTACGATATGGACGCCGAGCACGTGTCCTTCGTCACCGGGTCGGGGAAGGACACGAACAAGGTGCAGGACATCGTCGCCGACGCCGAGGCACTCAAGGAGGAAGCCGCCGTCGAACACTCCGGCGGGGTTTTCGAGGGTGCGAGTGCCAACGGCGGCGACGGGGACAGCGATGCAGATGGCGATGCTCCAGATACCGATGCTGGCGAGGAGAGCGGTGACCAGCAGGTGACCCTTGCGGCGGACGACGGCGCTGAATCCGACGCCACCAGTGACGGCACCACTACCGACGACGAGACGGAAACAGCGAGCGAAGCCGCCGAAGACGACGACCAGCAGTCCGGTCTTTCTGACTTTATGTAGTCATCGGCTGGTCGTGCCGAGACCGGGAATCGCGACCCGGTCTTCGACGTATTCCATCACCAGTGACGCCGAGATAACAAGCGCAAGGTACAGCAGGCCGGCGAGGACGAACAGTTCCGTGTACCGGTAGGTCTCGCTAGCGATCGCGTCGGTTCGCTCGAACAGTTCGCGGACGGTGATGAAACTCGCCAGCGACGAGTACTTGATGAGGTACACCAGTTCGTTCGACCAGCCCGGAATCGCGTAGCGCAGGCCCTGCGGCAGGACCACGTGCCGTATCCCATCGACTTTCGAGAGCCCAATTGAACGGGCGGCGGTGAGTTGCCCTTCCGGGACGGAGTTCAGCGCTGACCGAATGTACTCCGACTGGTAGGCGGCGCTGTTAAGCGTGAACGCGATGACGGCCACCCAGAACGCCTGTGCGGGAATGAATCCAGCCCCGACCGTGGGCAGTTCACGGATAATCGTCGTCAGCGGCGTCGCGAAGTAGAGGACGAATAACTGGGCGAGCAGCGGCGTCCCGCGGAACAGTTCGGTGTATCCCAGTGCAAGCGAGCGGGTGAGCGTCCCGCCGTACACCCGAGCCACACTGAGTGGGACGGCGATAAAGAACCCGAGCGCGATACCCAGCAGCGTCAGCAGTATGGTCGCCCACACGCCGGTCGCCAGTGGCGGCAGGTACGGAATCGACGCCGCCAGGAACTCGAAGAAGCCGGCGACCCAGCCGACGGGGACCCCGACCGGACCGAGACTCGCCGCGAGACCGCCAAGTGTCGACGCGGCCGCCTCGAACGGTGCCGTCGGGAAAAACGACGTGTTGCGCTCGATGAGCGCGCCGTCTAGCAGGAAGTCGTTCGTCCAGCGCACGACGAGCCACGTCCAGAAGGCCCCGACAGTCAGCAGCGTCAGCGGCTGGTCGGTCAGCCCGGCGGCACGGGCACGGAGCGTTCGTCCGGCAGTCGTGGACTCCGGCGTCCCCATCGGTCACTCCTCCTCGTGGGCCGTCTCGAGGCGGCTGAGGAATTCCCCGGTCCGGGCCGCCTGAGGGTTCTCGAACAGCTGTTCCGGCGGGCCGTGTTCGACAATACGCCCGTCGTCGAGGAAAATGATGTCCGATGCCGCCGACCGCGCGAACCCCATCTCGTGGCTGACGACGAGCATCGTGATGCCTTCGGCGGCGAGGTCGCGCATCACCTCGACGACTTCGCCGACGAGTTCGGGGTCAAGCGCGCTGGTCGGCTCGTCGAACAGGAGGAGTTTCGGGTCCATGGCGAGCGCGCGAGCGATACCGACGCGCTGCTTCTGGCCGCCTGAGAGTTCGGCGGGGTAAGAGTCAGCCTGGTCCAGAAGCCCGACCTGTTCGAGGTGTTCGTACCCCTTCTCCTGTGCCGCCGCTTTGTCCATGCCGCGGACTTTCCGCAGGCCGAGCGTGATGTTTCCGAGTGCCGTGAGATGGGCAAAGAGGTTGAAATCCTGGAACACCATCCCGACCTGTTTTCGGAGTTCGTTCACGTCGGTGTCGGCGTCGGTAACACAGTCGCCGTCGAGGTAGATGTCGCCGCCGTTGATCTCGGTGAGGCGGTTCACACAGCGCAGCATCGTTGACTTGCCGCTCCCGCTGGGGCCGATAACCACGTCCACGTCCCCGGCGTCCATCTCGAAACTGACGCCGGAGAGCACCTGCTCTTCACCGTATGACTTGTACACGTCGTCGAGTTCCAGCAGCGGGTCGCTCACGCTCGCTCACCACCGGGAATGCTGAAGTGGTCGTCGACGTAGTCGAGCGAACGGTTCGTCACGAACGTGAGAACGAAGTAGATGAGGCTCACAGTCAGGAAAATCTCAAGCGCGGCCGTGCTCTGGCCGCCCTGGTAGAGGTTCTGGCCGATGGTCAGCAGTTCGCCGAGGCCGATGACGATGGCGATACTCGTGTCTTTGAGGACGATCGTGAACTCGTTCTGGAAGCCGGGCACGCTTCGGCGGAGCGCCTGCGGGACAACAACGCTGCGGATCGCCTGAAGCCGGCCCATGCCGACGGCACGAGCGGCTTCCAGCTGTCCCTCGTCGACGCTCTGGAGCGCGCCACGGAATATCTGTGACTGATAGGCGGCGCTCCGGAGGCCGAGCGCGATAGTCGCCGTCACGAAGGCGCTACTCGACACCGAGAGGCCGAAGAACAGCAGGATGATGATGACGAGCAGCGGCGTCCCGCGGAGGACGACGCCGGCCGTCTCGACGGCGCGTTTGAGCGGGCCGCGCCCGTAGACCTCAACGGCTCCCGCCGGAAACCCGAGCAGAAAGCCAAGCAGGATGCTCGTCGCTGTCAGGGCGACCGTGACACCCGTGCCGACGAGTAGCAGGTCGAGGTTCCCGATGACGAACGCCCAGTCACTCTGCAACGGGAGGGGTGGCATCGGTTACTGCTGGCCGAACCACTTGTTCGTCAGGTCCTGGTAGGTGCTGCCATCCCTGACGGTGGACAGGCCGTCGTTGAGTGCCTGCGTGAACTCGTCGTCGCCATCGCGGACGCCAAAGCCGAAGTTCTCGCCCGTCTCGTAGGTGAAGGCGATGGTGACCGGGCGCTGGGCGGCGAATGTCTGTGCGACCGGCTCGTCGATGACGACGGCGTCGATGTTGCCGTTCTGGAGGTCCTCGACAGCCAGCACGTAGTTGCCATAGGAGTTGTAGTTCGACTCATCAAGGTTCCCCGGCGAGATGAGTTCGTCCTGTACCGTCGTCTCGCCAGTTGTCCCCTTCTGTGCGCCGATAGGGCGTCCGGAGAGGTCCGACAGAGACGCCGGCGAGAAGTCGCCGTCCTCGCGGACGACAATCGCCTGATTCGAGCTGTAGTACGGGTCAGTGAAGTCGATGGTCTCGTCGCGCTCGTCGTTGATCGTCATCCCTGCGGCGACTACGTCGATGTTCTCGTTCGTCAGCGCCGGAATCAGGGACTTGAACTCGAACTCTTCCCAGCCGGCCAGGGTGTAGTCGGTTTCGTCGATGACCGCTTCGAGCAGGTCGATGTCGAATCCGACGAGTTCGCCGTCCTGCTTCATCTCGAACGGGGGGAACCCCGGTGCAGTTCCGGCAGTGATTTCGGTACTGCCGTCGCCGCCGTTACCCCCACCGCCGCCGAAACAGCCGGCAAGTGAGACGGTTACTGCGGTTCCACCGACCGTGGAGAGATACTGGCGTCGTGAAAGGCCGTCGTCTGACATAGTCCTCACCACACGACAGACCGGAATATATCTTACGTGTTAACCACGGGGGTGGTACTCGTATTCAATCGTCAGCGCGTGCTGTGTGCTGGGTATCGGCCGATTGCACCGACGGCGACTCCGCCGTATCGGTGTAGGCCCACGCCGTCGCCGCGACCATCGCGCCGAAAATGAGCTGTGCAGCACCGTGGTGGAGCACCTGCGCCGTGGCACCGAAGTTGAAGATGGTGTTTGCGCCGAGGAGAATCTGCATCGGAAGCACGACCGTGGCGACGCCTGTTGCGAGCTTGATCCGCCGGCTGTACTCACCACGCCACGCGGCGACCGTCGAACCGAGAATGCCGAAACCGGTAACCATTGCGACTAAACGGTGGAACCACTCGACGAAACTCGCCCAGTTTGCGGGGAATAGCCCCATCCAGCCGTCACAGAACGGCCAGCGTGCCTCACAGGTCAGCCCGGCACCAATAGCGCCGGTGTACACGCCGAGCAGGATGAGTGCGAACGTCAGCACCGTCGTCGTCGCCACCAGTCGGCGGAAACGGGTGGTCATATCTAGCACTTCGGTTGCACGTACTTATGCTCTCTTTTCCCGCTCTACCCACGAGTACAATTATCTTTGCTGATACTCCCGGAGTCATCTTTATCTACAGGTGTGTTGGAATGGAACATAGCTAGCTTATGTTCGAACAGATCCGCACCTACATCTACGGCCAGGGGTCCCGTTCTTCGGACGCTACGGCCCGGCGGGTGGACGGGGGATTCGTCGCGAGTGACGGACGGACTCGCTTTTTGACCGACGCCATTGACCCAGACTCGCCACATCTCGACGATTGCTTTGAGGACCCAGATAAGGCCGCTATTGGGACCCAGCACGTCGAGCGGCAGTTCGAACTCGGCCCTGACGAACTTCAGGCGCTGATCGGCGACTACGAAGCCGCCGGGATCAGCCAACGCGAGTTCGTCGCAACACAGAGCTTTGTTACCGAATCACTCGTCGAAGGTGCGTTCGACCAGCTCCGGGACGAACTCGGCCCGGACGCACAGGCCGCTATCGACGCTGTCGAGGCGGAGCTTCACGACGGGCTGCAAACGACGCAGTCTGTCTCTCAGGCTGGCGTCAGCGCATTCACCGATTCTACGGCAGATAGCAACTCCAGCGGTGGATTCGATTATCACGACATACTGCAGCATATTGGAACGCCGCTCTTTGTTCTGGATCCGGACGGCGATATCCTCAGCTGGAACAGTTCGATCGAAAACCTCACGGGCGTCTCCGAGGCCGAAGCAAAGGAGATGGAGATGGCGAGCATGGCGTTCTATCCGGACGGCCGGCGCGGACAGACGCTCGCTGACAAGGTTCTCGACGCCCCTGAGACGACCCACACAGAGTACGATGTGCCGAAAGTCGAGGACGAGGACTTCACACTGTATCGCGACACGAGCGTGATGGCCGACCAGCACGGGAACGAACGCCACATCTCGTTCAGCGCTGCCCCGATTTACGATGACGACGGCGAACTCATCGCGGTTGTCGAAATGGTTCAGGACCGAACTGACGAGGCCAACCGTCACGAGGCCGTGACGAGCCTGGTTGATGAGGTTAAATCGACTATGGCTGCACTCAAGAACGGGCGCCTCGATGCCCGGGCGTCGTTCGACCGGACCGACGGTGGCCAGTACGTTGATGACCAGCTGTACGAGGTCGTCGGCTCGCTCAACGATATGGCCGAACAGGTCGAGCAGTTGGCGGATCAGGTGGACGAGCAGGCACAGCAACTCGCAGTCACTATCGAGCAAGCGAATTCGTCCGCAGAGGATGTCGAGACCCGGGTCACCGAGCAGACGGACTCCCTCACAGAGGCGGCCGACAACATCCAAGAAATCGGGGCCGGGATGGAGGAGGTCGCCGCGACGTCTAGCGAAGTGGCGTCAGCGGCCCAGCGCGCGAAGGCGGCCGCAGAAGATGGGTCAGACGCCGGTGAAGCAGTTATGGACGTTACCGACGGGCTCGCCGAGACGAGCGAAGACCTCGTGGACACTGTCACTGACCTTGACGACCAGATGGACGAGGTGAGCGAGATCGTTGAGATAATCGCTGACGTGGCGGAGCAGACGAATATGCTCGCGCTGAACGCCAACATCGAGGCGGCCAGAGCCGGCGAAAGCGGGAGCGGGTTCGCTGTCGTGGCCGACGAGGTGAAGACACTCGCTAACGAGACGAGTGAGTACGCCTCCGAGATCTCGACGAGCATCACTACGATTCAGGATCAGGCGACCGAGACGGCCGAAATGGTCGAAACCTCCCACGAACAGGTCGAGCGTGCGGAGACCGAGACCGCAGATGCGCTGGATGCACTGGACGAGATTTCCGACGCCGTCGAGGAAGCGACACGGGGCATCCAGGAGGTCGCCGACGCCAACGACGACCAGGCGAGCGCTATCGAGAACGTGACTTCGATGGTCGAAGACGCACAGAACCACGCCCAAGAGGCTGAAACGGCAACGAAAGAAATTGTCAAGGCCACCGACAGACAGGAAGAGGCAGTCACCGAACTGACCGACCGAGTCGGCGAGCTCACCGACGTGAACTGAGGCCCGCGGCCAGTCCATCCGGGTAGGTGCCCGGCGATGACTGTCTTCCAATTGAGTGGATATGATCGGGGCAAAACCCGCTGCAACCGGGCAGTGTTCGACAACCGTCGTTGTACCGCTCGTCCGTTGACGGTAAACTTGTCTTTTTTACAGTTGGGTTCGACGTCCGGGTATGGGACTTGACGAGGATGCACTGGAGTACCACCGGAGCAAGCCGCCGGGGAAGATAGAGATTGCGACAACGAAGCCGACAAACACACAGCGGGACCTTTCGCTGGCGTACTCGCCCGGCGTGGCCGCGCCGTGTGAGGAGATCGACAAAGACCCTGAGAAGGCCTTCGAGTACACCGCGAAAGGGAATCTCGTGGGCGTCGTCTCCGACGGGTCCGCCGTGCTCGGCCTCGGCGACATCGGTCCGGAAGCCGGGAAGCCGGTCATGGAAGGAAAAGGCGTGCTGTTCAAGCGGTTCGCCGACATCGACGTGTTCGACGTGGAACTGGACACGGACAACGCCGAGGCGATGATACAGACAGTGGAGGCGATGGAGCCGACCTTCGGCGGTATCAACCTCGAAGATATCGCCGCTCCGGAGTGTTTCGAGGTCGAGCGCCGACTCAGCGAGAAACTCGACATCCCGGTGTTCCACGATGACCAACACGGGACCGCAATAATCTCCGGTGCGGCGCTCGTCAACGCGGCCGACATCGCCGACAAGGAGCTGGATGAACTGGAGGTTGTCTTTTCCGGGGCCGGGGCCTCAGCTATCGCCTCGGCGAAGTTCTACGTCTCCCTTGGCGTCTCGAAGGACAACATCACGATGTGTGACTCCTCGGGCATTATCACCGAGGAACGAGCCAACCACGAGGAACTCAACCGATTCAAACAGGAGTTCGCCCGAGACATCCCGGAGGGTGGCCTCGCCGACGCGATGGACGGGGCGGACGTGTTCGTCGGCCTTTCAGTCGGCGGCATCGTCGACCAGGAGATGGTGCGGTCGATGGCCAGCGACCCCATCATCTTCGCGATGGCGAACCCGGACCCCGAAATCGCATACGAGGACGCCAAGGCCGCCCGCGACGACACGGTGATTATGGCGACCGGCCGTTCGGACTATCCGAATCAGGTCAACAACGTCCTCGGGTTCCCGTTCATCTTCCGTGGTGCGCTCGACGTGCGGGCGACCGAAATCAACGAAGAGATGAAAGTGGCAGCGGCCCGCGCACTGGCCGACCTCGCAAGGCAGGACGTGCCTGACGAGGTCGTCAAGGCCTACGGCGACCAGCCGCTGCAGTTCGGCCCCAACTACATCATTCCGAAACCGCTAGACCCGCGGGTCCTGTTCGAGGTGACGCCTGCAGTCGCCGAAGCCGCCATCGAGAGCGGCGCGGCACGGACGGAACTCGACACGGCGGCCTACGTCGAAGAACTCGAAGCGCGGCTGGGCAAGTCCCGCGAGATGATGCGTGTCGTGCTCAACAAGGCCAAGAGCGACCCCCAGCGGGTCGTGCTCGCCGAGGGTCACGACGAAAAGATGATCCGGGCGGCCTACCAGCTGGTCGAACAGGGCATCGCCGAGCCAATACTCATCGGCGACGCCGACCGCATCGAGTCCACGCGTCGGAAGTTCGGGCTGGAATTCGACCCCGTCGTCGTCGATCCCGAGACAGCCGACGTGGCCGACTACGCCGACCGGTTGTACGAACTCCGCCAGCGGAAAGGCGTCACACGCCGCGAGGCCGACGAACTCATTCGGGACGGGAACTATCTCGGCAGCGTGATGGTCGAAATGGGCGATGCCGACGCGATGCTGACCGGCCTGACCCATCACTACCCTTCGGCCCTGCGCCCGCCGCTGCAGGTCATCGGGACGGCCGACGACGCCGACTACGCGGCCGGCGTGTACATGCTGACGTTCAAGAACCGCGTCATCTTCTGTGCGGACACCACGGTTAATCAGGACCCCGACACGGACGTGCTGGAGGAGGTTACCCGGCACACCGGGGAACTGGCCCGTCGGTTCAACGTCGAACCGCGAGCGGCGATGCTGTCGTACTCAAACTTCGGCAGCGTCGACAACCCCGGAACGAAGAAGATCCGCCGGGCGGTTTCGCGCCTGCAGGACGACGACCGTGTGGACTTCCCCGTCGACGGCGAGATGCAGGCCGACACCGCCGTCGTCGAGGATATCCTGCAAGATACCTACGAGTTCTCTGAACTCGATGACCCCGCGAACGTCCTCGTGTTCCCCAACCTCGAAGCCGGGAACATCGGCTACAAACTCCTCCAGCGACTTGGCGGCGCTGAGGCCATCGGACCGATGCTCGTTGGCATGGACAAGCCGGTCCACGTCCTCCAGCGTGGCGACGAGGTCAAAGATATCGTGAACCTTGCGGGCGTCGCCGTCGTCGACGCACAGCAAGAGTAACCGATATAGCTGTCTTTTTTACGCGTTTACTGCGGAACGCGGAGAGCGCGCTTCGCACTGAAACCAGTTCGAAAAACCAGCGTTCGGGCCCGTCGCCGGAACGCGATGTCACGTACCGTCTCGCCGTCGACCACGAGTCGGTGGGTGGATAAAGAGCGCATCGATGACCGCCACAGCGCCGACGAGTGCGCCGCCAGCGATTGCCGCCTGAAGCGAGAGGCCCAGAACAACCGCGGCGGCGAGTGTGAAGATGAACACCGCGGGGATAACGGCGAGTACGAGGTCGTGCCGCGTCGGCGACTGATGCGGCAACAGTTGCTCGGCGTACTGTCCGCTGAAACCGTCCGGTCCGTCAGTTCTGGTACTCAACGTAGCTCACCTCCCACTGTATACTATCCTATTTCTAATACATAAAATTTGGTCTGTGTGACGTTGCCCAAACGTACGTGATAATAGGTGCAACTATTTTCATAACTTATGGAGATTATTACCTGTGAAAGACGACTGACGGAGAGCCTTGTAGCCCCCGGCTACAGGTATTTCTATCTGTAGTCAAGTATTCTCTCAGAACCGCAGTCGTATGTGATATTTCAAGCACGATAGCCGTGTACTGAGCAAGGCGTTACAACAGCTACGTACCACTGCTGACAGCGATGTGAGAGAATATGATGTCGCCGGTCGCCGATTGCTGGACGGGTTCCGTCAGTCCGACGCCCCGCCACGCTCTGCGCGTGACGGCGGTGGAACGCGTTCGTTTACGGTCGGCGCGTCAGGGAGAACGCACCGGTCCGGCTCGCCGTTGACGTGTGCGTACTGGTCAGGGGCGTTTGCCAGTGGGTGAGCGGGGTTGCGGTCGCCGGAGATCCGCGCGGCACGGACCTCGCCGAACCCATTGATGCGTGCCTGAATCCCGCGCCAGTGCAGCCCTGTCGCCGCCGGAACCGACACAGAGTGTGGCGGGTCGTAGGCGGAGCCGTGCGAGGCAAGGACCTCCGCGTTCACGTTCTCAGCGAGCTGGTCGTGGTCGATGAGTAAGCCGACGCGGGCATTGGGCGGGGCCCGTCTCGCAAGCACGTCGAGTCCCAGATGGAGCGCCCGATACTCCGCGACGTTGTTGTCGGGGCAGGTGTCTGGGACTGAGAGCCTGACAACGCGCTCACCGTCGAGCGTTTCGACGACGACACCCAGCCCGCCCGTCGGGCTATCCGACTCGCTGCCGGGTGATGTCGTGCCGTTGTGGGGTCTGAACGACCCGTCTGTGGCGATGTAGAAGTCTCGATGGTGACTCCGCGGCGGATGCGCGATGTGCGGCGTCGGTGATTCATCGAACAGGTCTCGAAGTGACGGCCGGCCGTAAGCGGCCATAGTTTCTATTGGGTAAGCAGGGTTTTAAATATATTCCCTCGACGGGGGTGTCGCTCCGGTACAGCGGTTTGAACGGTCTACTGGGCAGCCTACCGCTCATTTCAGACCCACCCCACACCGAACCTGTTAGCAGGTGAGAAAGAGTTATATCGGCGTAGGACAATGTTACCAATACACATGACTCCAACGAAAATTCGTGAACGACTCGAAGAGTCAGAGGACCGGGTCGACACAGAGCTGTTCGTCAGCGCGTTAGAGTACGTCCGGGACGACGGTCGCACGCGTCGCTAACCCCATTTTTATCGTGGCTAGCGGCTGAGCGTACTGGGTCTAGCGATGGTGAGCGGCGAGACTAGCGGATTTGTGCGATACCTGTTGAGCACTCCCGTTGACATGCTTAGTCGTCAGTGAGTTGCCACCCGTCGCCGGCCGATTCAACGACACCCCGCCGTTCCATCTCGGTCGTGACCTCGCCCAGTCGGTTCGGCTGTGCGATCTCTAGGTTCGTGCGGCTGACGCCGTGGTACTCCCGGAGCAAACGGCGGATGTCGTCCTCGGTGTGGGTCTGCTGGTCGCTCTTTGCCATCACGCCCGCCACAAGTTCGACCATGTCCTCGACGAAGTTCCAAGGGTAGACGACCCAGGTCCACTCATCGAGGGACTCGCCGACGAACTCCGGTTCGTGGTCGCTGGTCTGGAGTAACTGGAGCGTCGCCGTTCGGACGCTGCTGGGGTTTCGGTCACGCACGCACTCGGCAGCCGTCTCGATGGACTGGCCGGTGTCGGCGATGTCATCGACGACCAGCACGTCCTTCCCCTCGACCGCGCCGTCGGCCAGCGGATATTTCACCTGTGCCTCCTCGCCTTTCGCCGCGGTCCCGACATAGTGTTCGACTTTCAGGCTCGCCAGGTCGTCCAGCCCGAGGAAGTCACAGAGACAGCGCCCGCCGAACCAGCCGCCCCGTGCCAGCGCGACGACCACATCGGGTTCGAACTCGGCGGCCTTCACGTCGTCAGCCACGTCTCGACAGAGGCCGTAGATGTATTCCCAGTCGGTGATGGTACACGAGAACTCATCCGGTAGCTCGCCCATACGAGATGGCGTGTGTGGCCGGACTTAACCGTTGCATATTCCGCATCAGTTGCCGAGCACGGTTGAACCGCTACGCGTCCGGGTCGCCTTTCCGGAACTCCCGGAGGAGGACCGTCGCGTAGCTCCCCTTTGGCAGGGAGAACGAGAACGTCAGGTCGGCGCTATCGCGCTCAACACCGAGTTCAGTCCGAAGCAGGATGGCCCGCCGCGTCCCGTCGCTGTCGAACGCGCCGGGGAGGTCGAAGTCGCCCTGTTCGAGGCCCACGTCGTCAAGGACTTCACGAGCGATATCGCCCGGTTCGCCACTGCCCAGCTCGGTATCGGTCCCGACCAGCGGCGCGGTGACAAACGCTCTCCCGCGCTCGCAGTGGCGCTCAACGGTCGACAGCCGCTTGGCAGTGACTTCCTGGGTGCGGTCGGCGTCCGGAATCGGGAAGTCCTCGGGCGCGTCGCTGTCACGGAAACAGACTACGTCGCCTTCCACGGGCCGGTCGAAGGGGAGGCCCCGTTCCAGCCGCTCGGAAAGGATGCGGTTGAAGACGTACGACTGGGCGGCGTTGACGAACAGCGACTGGAGGTTCGACGGCAGCGCCTCCAGCGCCTCGCGGAAGTCTGCCGGCTCGCTGGCCCCGTTCTCGACCAGCCGGTGACAGATAGAGCGCTCGTAGCCCAGCGCGCCGGGCAGCCTGTCCAGCGCGCCGGCCCAGTCGTGGGTTTCGTCGACGTATCCCCGCGCCTCCTGCGTTGACTCTGGTTCGCGCTCGTTCGGGTTTCCGACGTAGGCGAGAACCGCGTCTTTCCACTCGCCACGGGCGATGGCTAGCCCGACCTCGTGGGTGACCGGTCGGCGCGACCCGAACCGCTGCTGGCCGAAGTAGTTGGGCACGCCGACCGTCGTGTCGCCGTCAGGCAGCGTGGCGTCGCTGGACCAGCCTTCGCTCGTCACTGAGTCGTCCCCGTTGGCGAACGCCCGGAGGTCCGCTACGACGCTGGCGGCATTGTCGGTGTTTTCCGTGTCTCTGACGACTATCTCGAAGGCGTTGCCCGCCAGGTCGCCGAAGAGAATCGGGCGGCCGGCGCGACCGATGACCTCGATGTCCGTGCCGCCGATTTCCGGCAGGTCCCCGGCTGCGACCCCTTTCACCGAGAATAGCTGGGTCGTGACCGCGCGCTTGTCTTTCGTCCCCGCCCACGACACCCGTTCGCGGGAGATGCCCAGGCGGTCGGAGAGCTTGCTGGCGAAGTCGTTGGTTTCCCAGTTCCGTAGCTCCGCCCGGAAGACGAGATGCGGGTACGCGCCGGTGTCGGCGTCGACCGGTTCGGTGTCGAACGCCTCCAGTTCCCGAACCCGGAAGTCCGCGGGCGACGAGCGGAGGCGGCCGCCCACCCCGTCGGCGTCGCTGACGTAATACTCCATACCGACCGCCTGCTCGATTGGGTGGGCCGCTTGCATTGGTCGACTGTTCGCGGCTCGGCGCTTATGATTGGCGTTTGCGGACTCGGCGTGGGTCCGTCTCTCAGCCGATACCTAGTGTTATCACGGGACATACTCTATTTAGCCACAGGTCGTGGCTATGCGGGCGACCGGAGAGCACCACGATGCCAAAGCTAGCATGTAAGAGCTGCGGACGAGAGATTACGTTCGACAGGGACGGCCAGGAGTCCCGCGCACCGATGCGGTACTGCCCGCGCTGTGGCGAAGAGTTCCCGCCACGCGAGGAGTGGTAGGCCGGCACAGCGGTTCATTCGTACGCCTCGAACTCCCGGCCGAAGACGATGAAGTAAACGACGCCGATGAGGCCGACCACCGTCGCGACGCCGAAGGCCAGTTCCGGACCGGCCTGTATGACGACATCGCCGATAGCCACTGCCCACTCGCTGCCATAGAGCCAGCCACCGAGCGCGGCGCTCGGGATGACGAGCGTGTTCCGAAGCAGGTAGTACGTCCCGGTGACGCGGCCGCCAGCGTCCTGTTCTGCCGGGCCGACGATGAGCGCCTTGTGGGCGGGCAGGCCGGCAAAGCGCAGGCCGGAGAACGCGAACAGGAGCACCAGCACCCACTGGTTGCCCGGCGCGAAGATGAGCAAGAGCGGGAACACGGCGTAGACCAGAAAGCCGAGCGCGACGGCGGGCTTGAGGCCGGCCCACTCGGTGAGCTTTGCGACGGGAGCCATCGAAAGGATAGCGACGACCATCTCGACGCCGAGCAGGACGCCGAAGAAGGCGTCGGGCCGCAGTTGCAAACCGAAGCCGGTGAACCCAACAGAGAGGAACTCGGTGACGACGATGACGAAGAAGACGTACACCATGCCGTTGGCGAAGCGGACGAACGTATCGGCGACCAGAAGGGGGCGGAGTGTCGCCGGCATCGTCCGCAGGTCGGCGAGTATCTGGTCGATGCCCTCGAAGGACTTTCCGAGCGTGTCCTCGCTGGCGTCGTAGAGGAAGTGCTGTGCAACGGTGGCGACGAGACCACAGGCCAGGGCGACCAGCAGCACGCGCTGGAAGCCGTCGACGAAGGTCGCGGTCGTCGCGAGCAACGCCGCGGCGGCGAGCGGTCCGAGCAGGAAGCCGATGCGGCGGAACATCTCCGTGCTGGCGAACCCCATCGCCAGCCGCTGTGGCGGGACGCTCTGCTTGACGATGGCGAAGGTCGCGCCAAGCCCGAAGGACTTCCAGGCCTGTGCGAGAAAGAGGCCGACGAACACGAGCGTCCAGGCCGGCAGCGTCGTCGCGCCGAGCGTGATGTCGCCGACGACCGAGGCGAGATACCAGATGCCGAAGCCGACCGTCGCCAGCGTCGCGAAGGCGGTCAGCGCCAGCCGCGAGCCGATGCGGTCCGACACCGCGCCGCCGGGATAGGGGTACACCGCGCTGATGAGGTTCCCGACACTCCCGTAGAGACCGATAACACCGGCGCTGGCACCCAGAATCCGCATATACTCGGGAATATATCGGCTGGTCATCTGGAACGCGAGGCTGAACGCCAACATCGACAGCGACAGGACGAGTACGTCCCGCTCCAGCGCGAAGAACTGCCGGAAGGAATCGAGCAGGTCTACGTCCTCGTCGACCCCTGTCTCAGTTGCCATTATCGGAGTGCAGTTTCCCCACCAACTTAACGCTCGAAGAAGGGGCAATCGGCCGTACTGTCTCGCCCGAGTCCCTGTTCAGTACGGCAGGACGAACAGCACGACAGCCAGGAATGGCGTGAGCGCGAGCAACATTGCGATGGCGTAGCCGAACATCTCCCGGGCCTTGATGCGGGTGATCGCGAGCAGCGGCAGCGCCCAGAAGGGGTTCAGGAGGTTCGTGTGGGCGTCACCGACGGCGTAGGCCATCGTCGCCTGCCCGGCCGGGACGCCGAGGTTCTGCGCGGCTTCGAGAATCGGCGGCCCGAGGATGATCCACTCACCGCCGCCGGACGGTGCGAAAATGTTGACCGTGGCACCAGTGAGCCAGGCGATGACCGGGAACGTCTGTGGTGTCGAGACCGAGATGAGCGCGTTGGCCATCAGCTGCGCCAGCCCGGAGGTAGCCATCATCCCCTGAATGCCAGCGAAGAACGGAAAGAGCAACACGATGCCCGACGCGGCGGTCGCCGCCTCGCCGAACTTCTCCCGGTAGGTCTGTGGGTCCATGTAGATGAAGATCCCAATCGTCAGGAAGCCGAAATTGACGATGTTCAGTCCGAGCGCGTCGATGCCGGACTGAACGAACTGCGAGGCGACCAGCGCGATACCGGTCAGACCGATAATCCCGCCGAGAACGCGGCTGTGGTTGAGACGCTCGGCCGGGACCTGCTTGGTGGTCGCAGTCGTCTCAACACCGCCGTCACTCGCGGACTCGAACAAATCGTCTTCGGGGATGTAGTGCGTGATGCCCCGCGCCTGGTCACCAGTCGGCGTGATGACGTAGAGGACGACGAGCGCGTAGGCTATCGACAGGCCGGTCAGAATGAGGCCGTAGGGGTGGAAGATGGTCTCCGAGGCGGAGACGACGACGTCGATGACGCCCTGCTGGATGAACTCGTTGCCCTCTGTCGCAAGCAGGAGCGGCGCGGACCCGGACAGCCCCCAGTGCCAGGTGAGACCGAGGCCGAGATAGCCCGCCACGCAGAGGACCGGATAGTGGACATCGATGCCGTTCTCGTGGGCGGTCTTGCCCATCTCCCGGGCGAAAATCGCGCCGAGGATGAGGCTCAGTCCCCAGTGGACCCAGCCAAGCAGCATCGTCAACAGGCCGACGAGGACAACCGCCTGTTTTCCGGTGCTGGGAATCTCTGTCAGCCGCCGGATGCCGGCGTTGACACGCGGGTGGTACGCGACGACGAAGCCCGTCATCAGGATGAGGACCATCTGCATCGAGAACGTCAGGAAGGCCCAGAAGCCGTCGTACCAGAACCCGACCATCTCCACGGGACCGGCCCCGGTGAGGCCGACGCCGGCCAGAAATACGACGTAACTGAGGATGAGCGCGAACAGGAACGGGCTTGGCATCCACCGTTCCACCCACGCAGAGAGTCGATAGCCGATACGTTCGAGGGCAGTTTCGCCTGTGTTATTAGCTGACATGCTGTTGCCACCTCCTCGCGAATATATCATAAAAGTTTGCTATTATTTTGTCAGTTCTGTGCCGGTCACCGTTACACAGCCACGGGCCTGTGACGCGGTTCCGATGACTGCACCGACCCTGACGGATGATTTTATTTCGAGCCCGAGGCAAGCCAGCGTATGTCATACAAAGTCGTCGTCTCTGACACCAAAGTGATGGACGGGGAGACACGGGCGGCGGTGTTGGATGCGGTTGATGCGACCGTCGAAACGATAGCGGCGAAAGAGCCGGAGGCCGTCGCACGCGCAGTAGACGGTGCGGACGCATTGATCGTCGACGCCGGCACGCAGGTCACGGCCGAGGTCATCGAGGCCGCCGACTCGCTCAAAGTGGTGGGCCGGGCCGGCATCGGCATGGACAACATCGCCGTTCGGGCGGCGGTTGCGGCCGGCGTAACGGTCGTCAACGTTCCGGACTACTCTGTCGAGGAGGTGTCGACCCACACGTTCGCACTCATGCTCGCTTGCCTGCGGAGGATACCCACGTTCGACCGCTCGGTCAAGCGTGGCGAGTGGAAGTGGGCTGTCGGACAGCCGATCCGTCGCCTCGCCGGCAGCACCGTCGGCCTCGTCGCCTTCGGCAAGCTCGCCAGCCGGTTCGCCGCGAAGCTTCGTGGGTTCGATATCGATGTTATCGCCTACGACCCGTACGCGCCCGAGTACCGGATGGGTGACCTCGGCGTCGAATCGGTCACGCTCGAGACGCTGCTGGGCGATTCCGATATCGTCTCGCTGCACGCCCCGTTGACCGATGAGACGCGGGGGATGATCGACGCCGACGCGCTTGACCGAATGCACGACGACGCACTGCTCGTGAACACGGCCCGGGGCGGGCTCGTCGACGAAGCAGCGCTGTACGACGCGCTCATCAGCGGCGATCTCGGCGGGGCCGGGCTGGACGTGCGCAAGCCAGAGCCGCCGGGAGACTCACCGCTACACGACCTCGACAGCGTTGTCTGTAGTCCCCACGTCGCGTGGTATTCCGAGGAGTCCCGGGTCGAGCTGACACAGACCGTGGCCGAAGATGTCATCCGGGTACTGCGGGGCGAGGAGCCCGAGAATCCCATCGACCCCGAGACCGGCTGGTTCTGACGGTCTCGGCGGCCGAGAGGCCTTACGTGTCGGCTGCGTCGAGGAGTTCGATCGCGAGGTCAGCAGCTTCGACCGCCGATTCACCGAAAACATAGGTTATCGGCTCGATGCCGAACGCGCCGCTGTGGTAGATGACGCGAGGGACCTCGCCGCGTTCGCGGAAGGTGGCTTCGAGCCGTTCGTCCCGGTCCTCGTAGCCGGCGTCGAACTCCAGCGGCTCGATACCCTGTTCCTGAGCAGCATCGAGAAATGCCTCGTCGGTCGTCAGATTGAGCGCCGCTCGGCGCGAGGAATCGACCGCTATCGCAGCCAATATCGTCCCCGCGACGTGTTCCGACGCGCCGAACTCGGGGTTCGACGGGACGTTGACCCGCCCCCGCAGGTCGTGAATCCGGCCGGGGACTGCGGCCACATCGAGCGCGTCTTCGGCGTCCGGCAGTGCCATGCCGACGTTCATCCCCACGTTCGGGATGGCGTCGGCGACAAAGTCGCTGTCGGCTAGAAGTCGCGTGGCTCTCCGGACCGACGACAGGACGGTCCGTTCCGCCTGAACCGCGGTGTCTGTCCCCCGAACACAGAGGTCACAGCCCATCCCCTGTAGCGCCGGCATTTCCTCCTCGTGGACCGCACAGATGGGCCCCCGGTCCTCGAATTCCCGCACCAGAGCGAGCAGTTCGTCCAGCACTGCGTACTCGTCCATCTCACCCGAAGCCAGCCCGTCGGCGATCCGCTCGATGGTCTGTTGCATCCGGGCGTCCGCGCGGAACCGCTCCTCGATGTTGACCGAGCCGCTGCCGTACTTGCTTACTGCAGCCTGTGTCACGCCGAGTTGGTCGGCGATTTCCTGCTGCGTCCATCCCTCCTCGTCGAGTCTCGTGGCAAGCATCGCCCGGGCTGTCGGGAGAAACCGCTCGACCACGATTTCGCTCGGTAACTGCAGTGTCATTGCCGAGAATGTGGGCCGTAGTGCGCTTAGCAGTTTGGACTGTTCGACAGGCATGAGATTGTGATGGCGTCATGCATGGCCGGGGCGTTCGCTCGGTCCCGACCGTCAGACCAGATACAACCAAGTTGTATTAGCAGGATATAATACGTCGGAGTTTGTTGTCTTGGCTACCAATGGCATTCAGCGACCACCTGCTCGACATCGGCGAGGACATCTGGGACGCACAGAAGGACCACCCGTTCGTCCGCGAACTGGCCGACGGGACGCTCGATGAGGCGGCGTTCAAACACTGGGTGAAACAGGACTACCGATACCTGCAAGACTACGCACGGTTGTTCGCGCTCGCTGGGGCGACGGCCGGCGACGAGTCGACGATGACGCACCTGCTCGGGGTCGCCCACCAAGTGCTCGACACCGAGATGGACCTGCATCGGGAGTTCGCATCGGACTACGGCATCTCAGAGCGTGAGCTGGAGTCGACCGAGAAGGCACCGACGTGTCTGGCGTACACGAACTTCCTCGTTCGGACGGCCTACGAGGGACATGAGGCCGAGATTGCCGCGGCGCTGTACCCCTGTATGCAGGGCTATCTCGACGTGGCCGAACACATGGCCGACCTGGCCGACGGTGAGCACCGGTACACGCCCTTTATCGAGATGTACACCAGCGACGACTTCCGCGAGGCGACGGGCTGGTGTCGGGCGTACGTCGACCGCTGTGGCGAGCGCTATTCCGGCCAGCACGACGCCATGGAAGACGCGTTCCGCACGAGCGCGAAACTCGAACACCGGTTCTGGGAGATGGCCTACACGCAGGAGGGGTGGGAGCTATGACGACGGCCGAAACATACTCTGCGTACGCCGAGCGAACCGACGAACCCCGATTCACCGACTGGCTCCGGGAGCAGAGTCAGCCGGACTGGGACGCCGCTGTCGAACACCGGTTTGTCGAGGAACTCGGGGTCGGCACGCTCGACGAAGACGCGTTCGCCGAGTATCTGGTACAGGACTACGCGTTCGTCGACGAACTCGTCGGGACGTTCGGCCACGCGGTCGGACAGGCACCGGATATGGCCGCCAAACAACGGCTTGTGGAGTTCCTCGATACCGTGACCGACGAGGAAGACGACTACTTCGAGCGCTCCTTTGCCGCACTCGGCGTCGAAGATTCACGCTGGCAAGACCCCGAGCCGACGGACGCGACGGCGGCGTTCATCGACCTGCTGGGTCGTGCCGCCCGAGAGGGGGGGTATGCCGAAACGCTGGCGGTCCTCGTTCCGGCAGAGTGGATATACGAGTCGTGGGCGACGGCGGTTGCCGCGGCCCACGGCGACCCGGACAGCGATGGGCTTCCCAGCGCGGGGATGGGCCTGCCGTTCTACTTCGCCGAGTGGGTCGACCTCCACGCCGTCGACTCCTTCGTCGCGTTCGTCGACTGGCTCCGGGGCGAACTCGACGCCATCGGGCCGTCGCTCTCGCCCCGCCGGGAAGCCCGCGTCGCGTCGCTGTTCGACCGCACGGTCGCGCTCGAACGACAGTTCTTCGAGGCGGCCTACGGAGAAACCACCGAGACGCCCGACCACGAGGTGAGTCCGTAGATGGTTTCCTCGGCTGTGGTCCTCGGCCTGACCGCGGCGACCGTGCTCGTGTTCACCGGCATTGGCCTCTTCGCCGCCCGGGGCCGCATCGACTCGGTGGAGACGTACATCTCGGCCCGCGACTCAGCCGGCAGCGGAACCCTCGCTGCGACGGTCATCGCGTCGATGATGGGCGTCTGGATTCTGCTGAGCCCGGCCGAGGCCGGGGCCGCGTTCGGCGGACTCCCCGCCGTGCTGGGCTACGCCATCGGCAGCGCGATTCCGCTCGTCCTCTTTATCCCGGTCGGCGCTCGCATCCGCGAGGTGATGCCCGCCGGCCACTCGCTGACGGAGTTCGCCTACGCTCGCTTTGGCTCCGGGATGTACCTGCTCGTCCTGCTCGTCTCGGTGTTCTACATGTTCATCTTCCTCGCCGCGGAGATGACCGGAATCGCCGGCGCGCTCGCGCTCGTCGCAGATGTGCCGCTCTGGCAGACCTCGCTACTCATCGGCGGCTTCGTCCTCGTCTACACGACCTACGGTGGGCTGCTCGCCAGCATCGTCACCGACACCGTCCAGACGCTGGTCATCCTCCCACTGCTAGCCGTCGGCTTCGGCGGCGCACTCCTCTCGCTTGGTGGCACAAGCGAGTTCCACGCGACAGTGGTGTCGGCCGACCCGACGCTGCTCGACCCGACGTTCGGTCCCGGCCTGCAGTTCGGGCTGTACGTGGCCTTCGCGCTTCTGGGCGCGAATATGCTGAATCAGGGCGTCTGGCAGCGGGTGTACGCCGCCGACGGCGAGCGCACCTTGCGGCGCGGAATGGGCATCGCTGCCCTCGTCGTCGTCCCAATGCTTCTGCTGTCAGGCCTGTTCGGCATCGCCGCCGCGGGGCTAGGACTCACTGAGTCTGGGTCCGCAAGTATTGCCTTCTTCCTCGTGCTTGCAGAGGCGTTCCCGACGTGGGTGACCCTCGCTGTCGTCGTCCTCGCCGTCCTGCTGGTGATGAGTTCGGCCGACACGATGTTCAACGCCATCGCCAGCGTCGTCACCGCCGACCTCGCTCGACTGCTCGACGACCCCGACCAGCGGACCCTGTGGCTCGGCGGCCGCGGGCTGACAGTCGCTGTCGCGCTCGCCGCGATGTTCATCGGCGCGCAGGGGTACAGCGTCCTCCAGTTGTTCCTGACTGCCGACCTGCTGGCCGCTGGCGTCTTCGTGCCCTTCCTCGCCGGTCTCTACACTGAGCGCCTCACCGGTCCGGGCGCGGTAGTCTCGGGCATTGCAGGGCTCCTCGTCGGCTTCGCCTACTTCCCGTCGCTGCGTGGCCTCGTCGCCGCCGTGCCAGGCGTCGGGAGTCTGTTGCCGACCCCGTCGTTCCTGCTCGCCTTCGCCGGCGCGACGCTCGTCTCGGCCGCTCTCACCGTCGCGGCGACCGTTCTCGGTGGAGCCGACGCCGACCTCGACAGCCTCGGGCGGGAGGTCCGCGCGCTTGACGATCCGGTGGCTGATGGGGGGTCCGAGCAATGACTCTACCAGCCGTCCTCCCCCTCGCCGCGCTCGGGTCAACCGCGTTCGCGGCGCTGGCCTGGGGGTCGATTCTGCTCGTGCTCGCCGTCTTTCTCGCCGTCGGCTGGCTGGTCCTGACCGAGTAACCCGACGGCCTGAGAATGTGAATATAAAATGGTTCGTGGTAACAGTACACATACTTATCATGATGGGTGACGGACATCTTATATGCAGACCTTCGTGCTCGCGACGAACTCCGAGACAGTCAGACAGACACTGTGTTCGTACCTCGAAGGCGTTCTCGACCCGGAAGACAGTGTGTACGCAGTTAATTCACAGCCGGGTGGAGACAGGACGCCACCGGATGCGGTTGCCGACGGGAAGGCCGCACTCGAAGTCGTCTCGGACCGTCTGGGCGACCAGGTGTCCGTCGAGACCTACCAGATAATCCGGGGGAACAGCCCGGCTGAAGATATCTTCGACATCGCCGAAGAGGTCGATGCGGACGAACTCGTCATCGGCGTCCGCAAGCGGAGCCAGACCGACCGGCTCATCTTCGGCAGCGTCGCCCAAGATATCATGCGGCAGTCCGACTATCCGATGCGGGTCGTGCCGCGAGACTGAGCAGCAACTGACCGGGGACAACAAACCGCAAAGAAAGCGAAAACCGAGACAGCCGGGTTATTCGGCCGACTCGTAGTCGTCGAAGGCGTCGATTTCGACGCCCTCGTCAGTGATTTCGGCGAGCACGACGCCGTTACCGGACCCGGTGTCGCGTTCGGCCGCGGCGTTGACCGCGCGGATCGCCAGGTCACGGGCCTCGGAGAGGCTCATCCCGTGGTCGTACTGGCCTTCGATGGTCCCTGTTGCGACCATCGTCCCGGAGCCGGTGACGGTGTAGTCGTCTTCAAGCACGCCGCCAGCGGGGTCGACGCTGTAGACGTGGCTGCCCTCTTCGTCGACGCCGCCCACGATGGGGTTGATCGCGAAGTACGGGCCACCGCGGGCGAAGTTGCCCGCAAGCGTCGCCAGCGCGTGAATCGAGAGCGGTTCGTCGCGGCGGACCTCGTAGAGGTCAGCCTCGGCGCGTAGCGAGCGGATGAACGACTGCGCCCCGCCGACGCTGCCGACCAGCGTCATCGCGGCTGTCGGGTGAATCTGCTCAACCTTCTGGACCTGCTTATTCGAGACGAAGCGGCCACCGAGGGAGGCGCGCCGGTCTGTCGCGATGATGACGCCGTCCTCCGTCGAGAGGCCGACGGTCGTCGTGCCGGTCTTGACGACGTTCTCCTCGTCGCGGCCGTTGTCCTCGTTCGGGAGCGTGCCGACCTCGGGTTGGTAGGCGTCAGTCAGTCGGTTCTCAGGGTCGTACATTATTCCTCACCTCCGAGTTCGAACTCTTCAAGTCGCTCGGCGATGTCGTCCTCGGCGAGCTTTTCGAACTGCTCGCTTTCCACGTCGATGGTGGCGATGTCGACACCGGTCGCGTCGAGGCCCTCCTCGTTGACCGAGGCCAGCGCCCGGAGCGCGAGTTCGATGCCGCCTTCGAGGTCCATCCCCTCGGCGTACTCCTCTTCGAGGAACGACTGGATGTCCTCGCGGGAGCCGCCGATGGCGACTGCCTGCCACTCGTAGGGCGTCCCCGAGGGGTCCGTCTCGAAGAGGCGCGGTTCGCCGTCCTCGATACCGGCGACCAGCAGCGCGACACCGAACGGGCGTGCGCCGCCGGTCTGCGTGTACTGCTGGATGTAGTCCGTGATCTCCTTTGTCAGGGACTCGACGGAGGCGGGCTCGTCGTAGCGCAGGCGGTTGACCTGTGACTGCCGGCGCGCCACGTCGATAAGCTGGCGCGCGTCGGCTACGTGACCCGCACTGGCGACGCCGACGTGAGAGTCGATCTCGTGGATCTTCTCGATGCTGTCGCGCTCGATGAGCGGCGACCGGGCGTGGCGGTCGGCGGCGATGACCACGCCGTCCTCGGTGCGGACCCCCACGCTGGCGGTTCCGCGCTTGACGGCTTCTCGTGCGTACTCGACCTGATAGAGGCGTCCGTCCGGGGAGAAGATGGTAATCCCGCGGTCGTAGGCCTGTTGTTCGTTTCCTTGCATAATGTATCGTGTTGTTGTTCACCTGAGGTTAGGGTTGCTCTTATATAACCGTATCGCGGGCCGCTGCCCTCAGAACAGCGGCAGGTCGCCGGTGACGCGGTCCACCAGCTCGTCCTCGGCGGGGCCGACGGCGAGGGCCGTGACGGTTCCCGGGTCGAGCTGTGTGTGGCCGGCGTCTCGGACGACCGCATGCGGCAGGCCTTCGCGCTCGGCCACATCCGCGAGTTCGAACAGCTCGGACTCGCTGGTGGCCTTCAGGACGACTTTCTTCTGCCCCGCACCCTTCCAGGCTTTGCGGGGTTTCGGGCCGGCGTCCTCGTAGGCCGACAGCGAGGCGTGGGCAACCTGGGCGGCGAGTTTGCCCTCGCCCATACCGATGTCGGCCCGCGCGACGATAGCCTGCTTCATACGATTACATGGCCACCCGTACTTAAACTCCCGTCGGACTCCCTCCACGGTTGCACATACCACAGAGTACATACGCCGTGGCCGAGCACACCCCGGAGATGCCCTCCACCATCCGAACGCTACTCCTGCGACCGGGCGCGTTCTTCGAACAGCGACGTGACCAACTGAACGGATACCGCGGCGGCGGCCTCGCTTTCGGCATCGCCATCGTCGTCACAGTGGTTCTCGGACTCGCGCTCCGGCTGTTCGCCGTGCAGTTCACCGGCACTGTTGAGAGAGACAATCCCGCTCGACCCTCGGAACAGATGTGCGAAGACGGCGGTGTCGGCGGCATAACCGTCTCCGGCTGTGACGAACCGGCGACGAGAACTGTCGAAGTCGGCTCGCTCATCTGGGACTATGCGACTGAGATCCTTCCAGGGCTGTTTATCGGCTTCATCATCGTCTGGGTCGGATTGATGCTCGGTCTGTACGTGGGTGCGAAGCTAGCCGGTGGATCTGGTCGGTTCGGCGAGACAGCGGAAATCACCGCCTGGGGACTGCTCCCGTCTGTTGTCGGCGTTGTCGCCGGCGGTGCTGCGCTCGTCTTTTTCGCGGCCAGCACAGACCTCTCCGCGTCCTCTCCGGAACTGCTGCTCGAACAGGTTCGGCGTCTACAGAATGGGCTTTCAGGATTCGTCTTTCTCGCAATACAGGTCGGAACCGCAGCCTGGCAGGCGTACGTCTGGGCTGGCGGCCTCCGGGTCGTCCACGAGATTAGCAGGTATGCGGCGGTCGCCATCGCTGTTATCGCCGCGACGCTCCCCGTGATTGCCTCCTGAGAATCGGGGAGTTTAGGCTTCCGGCCGCACACGCCACTCTCATGATACTCTCAGATGCGGATATTCTCCGACGGCTGGAGCAGGGTGACCTCGTCGTCGAACCGCTTGACGACCCGGACATCCAGATTCAGCCGGCCAGCGTTGATCTCCGTCTCGGCCGTGAGTTTCTGGAGTTCCAGCACGCCAACATCCCCTGTATCCACCCGAACTCCGAGGACGAAGTCGCCGACTACGTCGAGGAGACGGTCATCGAGGAAGGCGGCGAGTTCATCCTCCACCCCGGCGACTTCGTGCTGGGAACGACCCACGAGCGCGTCGCCATCCCCGACGACCTCATCGCCCACGTCGAAGGCCGCTCATCGCTGGGCCGCCTGGCGATTGTGGTACACGCGACAGCCGGCCTGTGTGACCCCGGTTACGAGGGGCAGATCACGCTCGAACTGTCGAACCTCGGCACCGCACCCGTTGCACTCACACCCGGAATGCGAATCTCACAGCTTACGTTCACGGAACTCAAGACACCTGCTGACCGCCCGTACGGGGCCGAGCGCGGCTCGAAGTACCAGGGTCAGTCCGGGCCGCAGGCGAGCAAGATACAGGGAGACAGAGAATTTGGAGGCGACCAATAGATGCGGTTCATCGAGGAAATCGTCGTCGACGACTTCCTGCCGACGTTTCGCTCGCTGCTGGCCGACGCCCTCAGGGAGCGCGGGCTGACACAGTCTGAAGTCGCTGACCTGCTGGGCATCAGCCAGAGTGCGGTCTCGAAGTACGTCCACGGCGACGTGGCGCGTCAGGAGGACCTGCTGGCCCACCGCGGGCTGGAGGAACTGGTCGAGCGACTGGCTGACGGGCTGGCCGACGGCGATATGAGTTCCGTTCAGGCGCTGGTCGAAACGGAAGTGTTCATCCGCGAACTCGAACAGGGCGGCGTCCTCGCGCAGTTACACGAGGACGCGGTCCCAGAGCTGGGCGACTACGACGACGAGTTCGCTGTCCACGACCCGGACTCACAGCTCCGGTCGGCCGAACGGACGCTCGCGTCGGTGCGGCGCGGACTCAGCGTGCTGGAAAACACTAGTGGGTTCGCGACGCTCATTCCGGCGGTCGGGTCGAACCTCGTCCAGTGTCTCCCCGAGGCCGATAGCATCGAGGACGTGGCCGCCGTCCCGGGGCGGATTCTCGACGTGAAAGGACGGGCAACGATTCCGGCGGACCCGGAGTTCGGCGTCAGCGAGCACGTCGCGTCGCTGTTGCTGGCGGCGCGGGCCGCCGGGAGCGACGCCCGCGCAGTGTTGAACGTCCGGTACGACGACGGCGTCGTGACCGCGCTACGAGATGCCGGTCGGACCGTGGTCGAGTTCGACGCCGAGGAGAGCGTCGAGCCCGCCGTCGCGGCCGCGCTGGCTGACGACCCAGCGGCCGACGTGCTCTACCACACCGGCGCGATGGGTATCGAGCCGGTGGTGTACCTGCTCGGGGACGACGCTGTGTCGGTCGCTGAAACGGCGCGCGAAATCCTGTGACCGACGCGCAATCATTCTACGGCCGGTGGGCGCGAGTGTACGACTGGGTAGCGAATGCCCCCGGCGTGGCGTCCTGGCGCGACCGGACGGCGGACTCGCTGGCGCTCGCGCCCGGCGATACCGTCGTCGAAATGGGCTGTGGGACCGGGGCGAACGTGCCGGCCCTCCGCGAGCGCGTCGGGCCGGCAGGCCGAGTGGTCGGCGTCGACGTGACACGGGAGATGCTCGATCGTGCACGCGAACGGCCCGCCAGAACCGGGGGAGCCGTACACTACGTGCAGGCCGATGCCGCCCGTCCGCCGATTCGAGAGGCCGATGCCGTTCTGGCGACGTTCGTCGCCGGCATCTTCGAGGACCCTGCGGCGGCGGTCGACGCGTGGTGTGACAGCGTCGGCCCCGGCGGCCGCGTCGCCCTGCTGAACTTCCAGCGGAGCCCCAGCGCCCTCGCCGCACCGCTGAACCTCGCGTTCGAGGGGTTCGTCCGCCTCTCCGCGCCGGGGACGCGCCTGTCCAGACGGTCACACGCCAGCGCGTTCAAGCAGCGGGTTCGGGCGGCCCGCGAGCGACTCACAGAGCGGACGGTCGCGCGGCGCTACGAGACGATGGCCGGCGGGTTCGTCGGCCTGCTGAGTGGAACTGTGCGGTAACGGGAGTGGTGCGTCGGGCTGCTATGGGCAATACCGTTCGGCGTGCTCAGGACAGAATTCGGGCGCTCGTAGCTGCGCGGCGACCACGCCGGGCTGGCGGTGCGGATTGTGGAGCCTACAGGTGTCCTCGTCGCAGAACGCCTCGCCGGTGTCGAGGTAGTGGTAGGCCTGCAGGACATACCCCTTGATAGCCTCGGTCGTCCGCGGGTCGTCCTCAACGAGGAACTCGCCTTCGACCTCGTTTTCTAGCACTTCCCGGGGCGGTGCGCCGCCGCCGAGCAGGGCGTGTTTCTGCTGTTCCTTGTAGTACTGTTCGGGCTTTGCAGGCGCTTCGTACAGCCCCGGGACCGAGACGATAGCGGGCTGGCCGAGGACGTTCACGCGCTTGTGCCAGCGACCGTCGTGGTCGCCCCAGGTTCCGACGACGCGGTCCAGCAGTGGGACGTGAAGGTGGTCCAGCGACCGCTCGGATTCGGGGATTCGCTCGTGGAGCGCCTGCTGGACCGCCAGCCCGTCGTAGATGACGCCGCCGGCCCGCTCGGGCGACTCCAGCGCTCGTTCCTCGTACCGGACGATACCCAGCATCGTGTTCCCGGTCTCGCGGTCGTACGGCGAGAGTACCCGCGCTTCGGCGAACGACTCCGCCAGTTCCGAGTCGCCGTGCAGCGAGAGAAACCGGTCCCGGACGGAGACGGTAGCCTCAATCCGCGCGTCGAGCCAGTCGGCGATGGCGTCGGTGTCGGCGACCGCTGTCGGAGCGCGGTACAGCGTCACGGACTCCATTGTATTCGTCAGTGGTATCGGCAGGTAATACAATTTGTGTCTCGGGGACTCTTCCCTGTTGAGAGGTCGCCGGAGTAGAGAATCAAAACAGACGGGTCAATCTGGCGCTCCAGAATCAGGGACGGTATCGGCAAAGCAGTGCGATATCGGCTGCCATCGGCGACAGAGTGTGTTTTCCGAAGGGGTGTGTCAGGACTCGGACTGGTGGGGAAGCCCAGCCGGTTCCGTCGTGAGTGCGTCGATACAATCGGTGACGGACCACGTCGTGGTGCCGTCTGTACACGGGTACACCCCGACCAAGTCGTCGTCCGCGTAGACGGCGACGGCTATCATCGGGAGTCGCAGCACCTCCGTACTGCCGCCGACGAGTAGCGACGAGGTCCGCGTCTCGAACGGCGGTCGGAGACTCAGCCCGCGCTCCGTTGCCCACTGTTCGTACCGGTCGACAGTCGCCAGCACCTCGCCGTGCTCGCTTCGCTGGGACACGGGAATTTCCTCGGGCCACGTCTGGATATCAAAGTCATCGATAACGCCCGTTGCGGCGAGTTCGGTGAACCGGTCAATGGCTGTTGTTCGGGGGCCACAGACCGGCCGCCGACTCCAGAGGTGGACCGCAATTTCACCGCCAACTGACTCGTCGGACTTGTGGTTGTCGCTCCGCTGCATCTCTTCGGACATTGTTTGGCAATCACTAACATATCCACCATACTCTTGTATAATTGTTTGTATTAGTGCGATATTCTAGCCTGAATGAGCAGCTAAAGCGGTAAAAAGCGGTTGACTAAAACCAGAGGGATGTGGGGAGGAGTTCAGTCGTCAGCGGGGGTTGCGTCGCGACTCGTGACGTCGACCGGCTCGGCGTCGACCTCGAGTTCATCCAGCGCGACCTGCGCGGCGCGCTTGCCGGAGACGAGCATGGCACCGAACGTCGGGCCCATGCGCGGGAGGCCGTAGGTGGTCGCCGTCGCCATGCCGGTGACGACGAGGCCGTCGTGGGCGAGACCGGTGTGTTCGACGACAGCGTCCTCGCTCTCGCCGACCCACATGGAGTCGTGGCCGGGCGAGTCGTGGCCGGGCGCGCCGTAGGTGTCGTCGTCGGTCTGGTCCATGCCGCTGGCTTCGTCTTCGAGGCCCGGCGCATTGAGAACGCCGCGCTCGTCGAGTTTCTTGACCGCCATCGCGTCGTGGCCCGTCGCGTCGATGACGAGGTCGGCCTCGACGGCAATCGGGTCGACGCAGGTGATTTCGCGGGGTAGCGCATGGACCGGCGTCCAGTTCATGACGATGCCGCCGACGCGGTGGTCCTCGCGGATGACGATATCCGTGAACTCGGTCATGTTCTGCATCTTCGCGCCGGCGTCGCAGGCGGCCTTGATGAGCCCGGAACAGGCCTCCGGCCCGTTAGCGACGTAGAGGCCCTCGCTGTCTTTGGACCGCTTGTGGTCGACTTCGAGTTCGTCCAGCACCTGCTGTGCTGGGTCGCGGACGGTAACCTTGTTCATCAGGAAGCCGCCAAGCCAGAAGCCGCCGCCGAGGTAGTTGTTCTTCTCGACGACCATCACCTGCACACCGCGCTCGGCGAGTTCCTTCGCGGCCATCAGCCCCGATGGGCCACCGCCGACGATGATGACATCGGAGTCCGAGAAATCCATGAACTCCTCGGTCCATTCCTGTCCGATTGCGCGTGTGACCTCTGCTTCGCCGACATCACTGAACTGTTCGAATGAATCGGAATCGCTCATACCACCTAGTAATATCTCCTGGTGGTACATAGTCGTTCTGATGCAGAGACCAGTCGCTGTTCGCACAGTATCACAGAGAAATGACGGCCGTCAGCCCCAGGCGCTCAGTCCATTGGCGGTCAGTACGTCCGTGCCGCCATCGGGTTGGCAGACAGCCCACCGGGAGTGGTCCGCGTCTTCGGGAAACAGGTGCTCAGGGACCAGCGGCATCGGCACGGGTGGGTAGCCGCCGCGCCGCATGGCCGTCGGGCCGGGGAACCGTTCGATTACGTCGCCGCCGGCTGTCACCTCGAACTGCCCGTTATCCGCTCGGCGATAGGCGTGCTGGAAGGCGTGGCGGCCGGCATCGGCGAGCGAGTCGACGTGTTCGAGAACGGCGACCACCTCCGTCCCGACACCGAGTTCGAGTCTGGGTCGGCCCTGGTCGACTCTGACCTCGCGCCACTGGAGGTCACTTGCCGGTGCTCGCGCACAGGCGTATGTACCATCAGAGAGCGGGACGCGGTCGGGGCCGTTGTAGAACTGTCGCCCGTCGGGGCCGTCGGCGGCCAGACAGGCGGGCTCACCCAGAACGGTGGCGACCATCTGGGTCAGTGTCGTTCCCATCGCCTCCGTCGACGGGACCACGAACAGGCAGTCCCGGCCCTCTCGAACCGCGTTGACAAACCGGGGGATGAGTCCATCGGGGCCGACGTTGGCTTCGGTCAGCGGTTCGACAGCGACTGGCCGCGGGTCTGTCGCATCTACGAGGCCGACCGCGTCGTCGTTCGGCGTCGCGAGCGCAGACGGTCCGCCGCTGTCGTCATGTACCGCCACATCGTAGCCGGCCCGCTCGCACAGCGAGACGCCGTGATCTCGGACCGAGGGGTAGATCGGCATTCGTCATCTGTACGGGCGCTTCCCGTTTGAACCCTCGGCACCGATACCGGGACGCTGCGTGGGCTATCGGCCCCTGTTCAGGTAGTCGCGGTCGCGGCCAGTGCCGAGAGCGTATCGGCGGTCCGAAGGTCGTCGATAGCGCAGTACCACGCGCCTCGGAGGCCGTGCTGGTCGTTTTCGACAGGAGCTTCGAGCGGCACGAGGTCGTCCAGTTCGAACACCACGACGTTGTCTGTCTCCGAGAACGGGTCAATGAGGGCCGCCCAGTCATCCGCGTCCATCGGCCCCGGACCGCCACGGGTCTGGTCCGTTCGGGCAGTCACCGGGGCGTAGTGCGTGACTGCCGACACCGGCGCAGTCCGGTAGAACGCCATGTAGTCGAACGGTTCTGTCGTTCGGTCATACGACTCCGGCGACGGATAGAAGCCCTGTCGACAACGTTCAAACGTCTCCGTCTGTGCGGCGACGACACAGACCCGGGCCCCACCGGGTGCGTCGTCGGCCGGTGTTTCGTCGGTAAAGCGGTCGAGGTCCATACCCGGCCCTTAGCCCGGACACGGAAGTACACCCCGCCAGCGGCGGCGGGACACTCATATGGGCGCAGTCCTGTGTCCTCGCTATGGCACAGCTACTCGTCTGCCAGCAGTGTGACACCGGGTTCGAGTATGATGCGACGGCGTTCAGTGCGACGTGTCCGGACTGCGGGCATCGACACCAGCCCCGAACTGGGTGCTGTTAGGGCAGCGTACCAGTCACGACCACCGCAGCTACAGGTACGCTACCAGCGCGTCAGCCAGTTTCTTTTCGGCGCGCCGCAGGTGGTCCTCCGCGGTTCGGCGCTGGACACCAACGCGGTCCGCGATAGCCGCCGTCGTCGTCCCGCGCGGCAGTTCGTAGTACCCTTCCTCGTGCGCTGTCAGGAACACCTCGCGCTGGCGTGGCGAGAGAGACGGTACCACGTCTCCAACAGTCACCAGCGGCGCGTCGGGCGTCACTGACCCAACCTCGCGTTTCGACTCGACAGTGACGTCGAAATCCGACGCTAACGACCGGTACACTGCCGACAGCGCGTCGGAACTGAGCCCCAGCGCCCGAACGAGTTTGTGCCCCTCCGCGTACCGAAGTGGCGGCACGAGCAGACACCCCTCGTCGGCCAAATAGCGCTCGACGGTGTCCGCTATGTGGGCCTTCAGACACGCCTCGGTGACCAGAACCTGCCCGTCATTCGTTTCGAGGCGCTCGGCGACGCCGACAGTCCCGCAGACCTGTTCGATGACCGGCTCGACATCCCCACCGCGGAGGTGAAGGAGGTCGCTGTGGTCGGTACACCACAGTTCGATGCGCGTGCCGGTTCCGTCGGTCGCCGCCTCATAGGCCCCGTCACCGGCCACCCGGAACACCGCCTCGTACATAGCAACCAATTCACATGCATATATAAAAACAGTTCCGCACGGAAAGTCTCCGCTATCACGCCGGGGGGCGAACAGGGGGGTATGGCACAGCAGTCTGCCCCAGACACCGACCACGACGTCGGGACGCCCTCGGAACAGTGGCGCGAATACCAGGGTGCGCCCACCGGCACCGACATCGAATGTGAAGGGTGGCGACAGGAGGCCGCGCTGCGGATGCTGAACAACAACCTCGACCCCGAAGTCGCCGAAAAGCCGGAGGAGCTGGTCGTGTACGGCGGGACCGGGCGTGCGGCCCGGTCGTGGGACGCCTACGATACTATCGTCGACGAACTCCGTGAACTCGGCGACACCGAAACCCTCCTCGTCCAGAGCGGCAAGCCAGTCGGTCGGTTCGAGACCCACGAGAAGGCCCCGCGCGTCCTCATCGCGAACTCGAACCTCGTCGGCAAGTGGGACACCTGGGAGCACTTCCACGAACTCGAAGCGAAAGGGAAGATTATGTACGGCCAGATGACTGCCGGCTCGTGGGCCTACATCGGCACACAGGGCATCATCCAGGGGACCTACGAGACGCTGGCCGCGCTTGCCCGGAAACACTACCCCGACAACGACGGCCTCCGCGGGAAGATTGTCGTCACCGGCGGCCTCGGGGGAATGGGCGGTGCGCAACCGCTCGCGGTGACCATGAACCACGGCGTCTGCATCGCGGCCGAAGTCGACGAGGAGCGCATCGACCGCCGTATCGAAACGGGGTACTGTCAGGAGAAGGCCGACGACCTCGCAGCGGCTATCGAGCGGGCACAGGAGGCCGCGGCGAACGGTGAGCCCTACGGCGTCGGCGTCCACATGAACGCCGCGGATATGCTTGCAGAGATGCTTGAGATGGGGTTCGTTCCCGATGTAGTGACCGACCAGACGAGTGCGCACGACGAACTCGAAGGGTACTACCCCGCTGGCTACACCGTCGAGGAAGCCGACCGGCTCCGCGAACGCGACCCTGAGACGTACGTCGCAGAGAGTCTTGATACGATGAAGCGCCACGTCGAAGGCATTCTCGAACTGCAGGAGAGGGGTGCTATCGCCTTCGAGTACGGCAACAACATCCGGGGGCAGGTCGAGGACCAGCGCGACCTCGACACAGCATTCGACTTCCCGGGGTTCGTTCCCGCGTACATCCGCCCGCTGTTCTGTGAGGGCAAAGGACCGTTCCGCTGGGCCGCGCTCTCGGGCGACCCCGCGGACATCCACCGGACAGACGACGCGGTCAAGGAGCTGTTCCCGGAGAAAGACGACCTCCATCGCTGGATAGACCTCGCCCAGGAGCAGGTATCCTTCCAGGGGCTTCCCTCGCGAGTGTGCTGGCTTGGGTACGCGACAGAAGACGGGCTGACCGAGCGCGCCCGCCTCGCGCTCCGCATCAACGAACTCGTCGCCGACGGCGAGATTTCCGCGCCGGTCGTCGTCACGCGAGACCACCTAGACGCCGGGAGCGTGGCCTCGCCGAACCGCGAAACCGAGGCGATGAAAGACGGGACCGACGCCGTCGCCGACTGGCCGATTCTGAACGCCCTGCTGAACTGCGCCGCCGGCGCGGACATCGTCAGCGTCCACGACGGCGGCGGCGTCGGCATCGGCAACTCCCTCCACACGAACAACCACGTCGTCCTCGACGGGTCGGACCTCGCGGCTGAGAAGGCACGACGCGTGTTCACGACCGACCCCGGGATGGGCGTCATTCGCCACGCCGACGCCGGTTACGAAATCGCACGGGAGATGGCCGACGAGAACGACCTCGCGGTCCCGATGCGTGACCGCAACCGCAACCAATGACCGACCTGACAGACCCGTCGCCGTGGACCGGGCCGTCCGGCGACCCGAACGACGAGCAGTTCGGTGACGTCGTCGAAACGGCCACACTCGTGACCGCTGACGAGTACGACGTCGTGCTGGTGGGCGAGCCGTACGACGGAGCCGTCATCGGACGGCCGGGCGCGCGTGCCGGCCCGACGGCCCTCCGGCGCGAACTCGGCGGAACGAAGACCCATCACATCGAACGCGGACCGGTCCGCTCGGTCGCCGACCTCGGCGACATCGAGATTCCGGCCGGCGGCGTCGAACGGGTCCAGAGCGCTGTCCGCTCGATGACTGCCGAGATTCACGCAACGGGCGCAGTACCGGTGTTTCTCGGTGGCGATAACTCGCTGACGTTCCCGAACGCCGCGCCACTGTTGGCTCACGAAACGGTCGGCGCAGTCAGCTTCGACGCCCACCTCGATTGCCGCGCCGTTCGGGACGAGCCGACGAGCGGGACGCCGTACCGACAGCTCCACGATGCAGGCCTCGACGCACTGGCCGTCGTCGGCGCGCGCCACTTCGAAACCTCGACAGCGTACCACGACTACCTCGCCGAGCAGGGCGGGACGGTCCTGCCGCCGGCGTCGGTGGCCGGCGACCCTGCCGGCGCGGTGGACGATGCGCTTGCCACGCTCGGCGACATCGACGCCGTCTATGTCAGTCTGGACCTCGACGTGCTCAGTGCCGCGGCCGCACCGGGCGTGAGCGCACCGACACCGGGCGGCCTCTCGACGCGAGACCTGTTCCGGATGCTGGGCCGCATCGCGTCCGACGACCGTGTCGCCGGGTTTGAGGTGGTCGAGTGCGCGCCGCCGCTTGACGCTGAGAACCGGACCGCGCGTGTCGGGGCCCGCGCCATCGCGCACTTCCTCAGCGGCCTGGGAGGTGACCGATGACAGCCCCCGATGCCGTGGTCTACGGCGCGGCCGAACTCGTCGCAGGCCCGGCGGCGGACGGCCGCCGCCTAGAAACCTATGAGGACGGCGCAGTCGCCATCGTGGACGGCACGGTCGCCGCTGTCGGTCCGACCACTGAGGTGACTGCCGAATACCCGCCGGAGAGCGCCAACCACGCTGTCGACGCCGGCGGTCAGGCCGTCGTTCCGGGCTTCGTCGACCCCCACACCCACGCGCTGTTCGCCGGCGACCGCTCGGACGAGTTCGCCGCCAAACTGCGCGGGAAGTCCTATCAGGACATCCTCGCCGAAGGCGGCGGCATTCTCAGAACGGTCCGAGCGGTCAGGGACGCCGACGAGGAAACGCTGCTGTCGAACCTGCTGGCCCATCTCGACACCATGCTCGCTCACGGGACGACGACAGTCGAGGTGAAGTCCGGCTACGGGCTCGACACGGAGACAGAGCTACAGATGCTCCGAGTTATCGACAGCGCTGACGCGGTCCATCCCGTCGACGTGGTCCCGACGTTCATGGGCGCACACGCGGTCCCCGAGGGGTGGGACACCGACGACTACACCGCGGCGGTCGTCGACGAGCAGGTTCCAGCGGTCGAGTCACAGGGCATCGCCGAGTTCTGCGACGTGTTCTGTGAGGAGGGGGTCTTCTCGGTCGCGCAGTCCCGACGGGTCCTCGAAGCAGGCGCAGCCGCCGGGCTGACGCCGAAGGTCCACGCCGAAGAACTGGCCCACATCGGCGGGACGCAGCTGGCGGCGGACGTGGGCGCGGCCAGTGCCGACCACCTCCTGCACGCGACCGGCGAAGACATTGACGCGCTTGTCGACGCTGCCGTAACGCCGGTGTTGCTCCCCGGAACGGCCTTCGGTCTCGGCGCAGCGTACGCGGACGCGACGGCGTTCCGCGACCGGGGTGCGCCCGTCGCGGTAGCGACGGATTTCAATCCGAACTGCCACAGCCACAGCATGGGCTTTGCGCTGTCGCTGGCCTGCGTCGAGATGGGACTGACGCCGGCCGAAGCGCTAATCGCTGGAACGAAACACGCCGCGCTTGCGCTGGACAGGACCGACGGACTGGGGACGCTCCGGGAGGGCGCGCCCGGAGACGCCGTAGTCCTTGCCGCGCCGAGTCACGTCCACATTCCCTACCAGTACGGGACCAACGTCGTCGACGCCGTCCTGAAAGACGGCTCGGTCGTCAGCACCCCAACACATGAGTCATACGACCGGGAGGTGCAACCATGACCGCCGAAGTCGTCCTCAACGGCGAATCTCTCACACCCGCTGACGTGGTCGCCGTCGCCCGGAACGGCGCGACCGTCACCGTTGCCGACACCGCCCGCGAGCGAATCCGCGAGTCCCGCGAGCGCGTCGAGAGCGTGCTGGACAGCGGCGAGGCGGTGTACGGCGTCACCACCGGTTTCGGCGACCTCGTCGACGAGCGCATCCCGCGCGAGGACCTCGACGACCTCCAGCGGAACCTCCTCCGGAGCCACGCCGCCGCGGTCGGACGGGAGTTGACGACCGAGGAAGTCCGGGCGATGATGGTCACCCGGGCGAACACGCTGGCGAAGGGGTATTCAGGCATCCGTGAGTCCGTCGTCAATCTGCTAGTGGCGATGCTCGACGCGGGTGTCCACCCGGTCGTCCCGTCGCGGGGCAGCCTCGGTGCGAGCGGTGACCTCGCCCCGCTCGCACATATGTCGCTGGTGCTCATCGGGGAGGGGGAAGCCGAGGTCGAAGGGGACCGACTCCCCGGCGACGAGGCGCTCGACGCGGCCGGCCTCGAACCGGTGACGCTCCGGGCCAAGGAGGGGTTGGCGCTCATCAACGGGACGCAACTGACCGTCGGCGTCGCCGCGCTCCTGCTCAACGACGCTGAGCGACTGGTCACTGCCGCCGACATCGCCGGCGCGCTCACGACGGAGGTGACCCTCTCCTCAACAGCACCATCCCACGAAGCCATCACCGCCGTCCGGCCCCACGCCGGCCAGGCCGCGAGCGCGCGAAACATCCGGCGGCTGACGGCCGACTCCGATGTGGTCGAGTCCCACTGCAACTGCGACCGCGTGCAAGACGCCTATGCGATGCGCTGCCTGCCACAGGTCCACGGCGCAGTCCGTGACGCCGTCGCCCACCTCCGGGAGGCCGTCGAGGTGGAACTCAACAGCGCGACCGACAATCCGCTGGTGTTCCCCCGCGAGGCCGAGCGTAGTGAGTCCTCGAACCAAGCGAGCGGGAGCGACCGACGAGAGGCGGGCCGCGAGGCAGGCGTTGTGAGCGTCGACGACCGGGCCTCCGGCTCCGATAGCGCGGGCGTGCTGTCCGGTGGGAACTTCCACGGCGCGGTACTCGCTATGCGTCTCGACTATCTGACGAACGCGCTCACCGAACTCGCAGCCATCTCGGAGCGCCGGACCGACCGGATGCTCAACCCCACTCTGCAGGAGCCACACCTCCCACCGTTTCTCACCGAGCGAAGCGGCGTCCGCTCGGGCTACATGATTGCCCAGTATACCGCTGCGGCGCTGTTGAACGAATGTCGGTCCTTCGGCCGGCCCTCGATGGACAACACCCCTGTCAGCGGCAATCAGGAGGACCACGTCAGCATGAGCGCGCAGTCGGCCTATCTGGCCCGGAAAACGGCGCGAAACGCCGCCGCGATTCTCGGCGTCGAGCTGTGCTGTGGGGCGCAGGCCGCCGACTTCGTCGACAACGACCTCGAACTGGGCGTCGGGTCTACCGAGGCCTACGACGCTGTCCGCGCGGTGGTCCCAAAGCTGACGGCTGACCGCCCGGTCCACGAGGACATAGAGGCCGCGGGCGCGCTTGTCGAGTCACCGGCCTTCACCGAGCGGGTTGCTGTGGCCCTCGACGAGGAGCTAGAGTGAGCCGTCCTCAGGACCCAAGCCCCAGGTCCGCGGTGCCCTCAGCCCCCTGATAGCGGTCGCGGTCGTCCCAGTCGGCAATGCTCGAATGGGTCTCCCAGACGGCGATTTCGAGGTGCTCCTGCGTGATTTCCGAGCCGTCTCGCAAGGCGTGGCGAGCCGCGTCCTCGGCGACGAGTTCGAGGTCGCTGGCGGCGTAGCCAGCCGTCGGCTCGACGATGGCATCCCAGTCGATGTCGCCGGCGACGGGCCGGTCCTGCAGGTGGATCTCTAGTATCTGCCTGCGAGCCTTGGCATCCGGCGGCGGGACCTCCACGCGCTCGTCGAAGCGGCCCGAGCGCCGTAGTGCCGTGTCGATGTCCTCGACGAAGTTCGTCGCCGCAACCACGACGATGTCGTCGGCCGCCGCGCCTTCGAGTTCGGTGAGCAGCTGATTGACCAACTGTTGCTCGCTTGTGTTCATCGAGCCGCGCCGAGAGCCGGCGATACCGTCGATCTCGTCGATGAACAGCACGCAGGGGGCGTTCGCGCGGGCCACCTCGAACACCTCGGCGACGTTGCGGGCCGGCTCGCCCATCCACTTGCTCGTCACGTCCGCGGGGCTGATTTCGACGAAGCTATGCCCGAGTTCACCCGCGAGCGCGCCGGCGAGATGGGTCTTCCCACAGCCGGGCGGGCCATACAGCAACAGCCCGGAGAGCACGTCGATACCGTACTCGGCGTAGGCGTCGGCGTTCTCCAGTGGGTCGAGGACCGTGTCTTCGAGTCGGTCCTTCAGTTCGCCCATCCCGCCCACGTCGGCGAAGTCGCGTCCCGGGTCAGTCTCGACCAGCGAACTGGCCTGCAGGTCGACGCCGTCGGGCTGGACGACGCCATTCTCGGCGACCATCTCGGGGTCCACCCAGTCCGGGATGCTGGTGTCGGTCTCTGTGGCAGCCTGCAGCAGATGGTCCGTCCCGATCGGGGCATCCGCCCGCAATGCCTTTCGGGCGGCGTCCTCGGCGAGAAGTTCGATGTCGCTGGCCGCGAAGCCGGCCGTCTCCTCGACGGCGGGGTCAAGGTTGATGTCGTCCGCAGTGGGTCGGCCAGCGAGGTGAATCTCCAGAATCTGCTTGCGAGCTTGCGGGTCCGGCGGCGGCACCTCCACCCGCTCGTCGAACCGGCCCGAGCGGCGGATGGCGTCGTCCACGTCTTCGACGAGGTTCGTCGCGCCCAGCACCACCACGTCCTCGTCGGCGATTCCTTCGAGTTCGGTGAGCAACTGATTGACCAACTGCTGCTCGCTGCTGTTCATGTTGCTGTCACCGTCGCGTGCGCCGGCGATGCCATCGATTTCGTCGATAAAGAGGATACAAGGCGCGTTCGCGCGGGCAATCTGGAACAGTTCTTCGACCTTCTGTGCGGGTTCGCCCATGTACTTGCTCGTCACGTCGGCCGGTGTGACCTCGATGAAGGCGTGGTCGACCTCACCCGCGAGCGCGCCGGCGACGTGGGTCTTCCCACAGCCGGGCGGGCCGTGCAACAGGACGCCGTTGACGACGCCGATGCCGTACTCCTCGAAGGCGCTCGGGTCCTGCAACGGCCGGACGACCTTGTGGTTGAGCGTCTCCAGTAGCTCGGACATCCCGCCCACGTCGGCGAAGCTCCGGGACGGGTCCGGGTCGACCAGACCGTCGGCTTCCATGTCGACGCCGTCGGGCTGGACCACCGTCCCGTCGTCCGAGGGCCGCTCGCGGTTTATCGAGGGCGCGCCGTCGGTGCTGTCGGAGCCAGAATCGCCGCCCATCCCGGCCGTGCCGGATTCGCCAGACTGGTCGATCCGCTCCCGGATGTTCCGTTCGAGGCGGTCCGGGTTGACCTCGTAGCCGTACTCGGCCAGCCGGCGGGGTTCGGCGCTCAAAAACTCCGCGAGCCAGCCGTGGCGCTGTAGCTCCTCGGTCGAGGCGTCTGGGTCCCGGAACGTGACGAGCTTGACGTCCGTGCTGTCGGGCGAGTGGTACTCGGCGAGCCAGAAGGGGAGATACAGGCGGTCGACACCGGTCACGCCGTCGAACCCGTCGGGGTCGAAATCTCCGGGCAGGCCGTAGGACTCACGCAGTTTCCGGAGGAATACGTTGGCCGTGCCAGAGGCGGCGTCCTGTTGCTGGTCGCGGTACTCCGCAACGCGCTGGGGCAGTAGCGACCGGGCGTCGTCGTCAGTGACCTGAAACTGCAGCAGGACAGAGCGGCCAAGCACCGGGTCGCTGCGGCCGAAATCGTAGTCGCTGGTCGCTCGTCGAACCACCGCGTCGGTGTCGTCGACGTACTGCGAGACGGCCCGGTCGTTGTCCGCCCAGAGTCCGTCGAGAAACGCTGTCTCAGACTTCGTCGTCGTCCCGAGCAGCTTCCCCTTCCCGGTCTCGTACTCGTAGTCGACCTTGAACACCGGATAGAACACCCGATGGAGGCGTTCCAGTTGCTCGGTGTCGCCGAAGGCCGTCATCGTCCGCTGGTCAAGGGTTTCTCTGACGGTTTCCTCGTCGGGTACCCGGCGGTCGGCGTAGATGTACGGCGGCAGACTCATTCGAGGTCCCCCTCCCGAATCGTCCGCTCGGCGGCGGTCAGGGCGCTGTCGGCGTCGAACGTGTCGATGGCATCCTGCTGGGCGTCCGGGTCGCCACGGAGGTCGCGGGCGTGCTCGGTAATGTTCGGTATCGCGCGAATGATGTTGTCGATGATGGGCACTGTTGCCACCTCAGCCGAGCGGCTTCGAGGGTTGAGGTCGATGACGAGTTCGGTCTTGCCCATCTCGCCCAGCGCCTCGGCGCGGTCGCCGTCCTCCAGCGGGACGAGCACCACGTCCGCCGCGCCGATGCCGTCGGCGTCGACCTTGGCGCGCTCGTGGTCGAGGCCGGGGATGCGTCCGTCAGCGGTGAGCCCCTTCACGTCTGTCGCCCCGTGCTCGCGGAGGTACTCGGCGATGGCCTCGATTCGCTCCTCGGTCCGGTTGAACAGGTTCACTTCGAGGTCAGCGCTGGTCACCTCGGCGAGTTCGACGAGTTCCCTGGGGACGAGGGCTGCAGCGTTGCCGTTGACCGAGACAACGGCGTGGTCGGCGGACAGAAGGTGTGCCGCAGCGGCGCGCTCGGCGTCGTCGGCGCTGTCGATAGTACGCTCACCCAGCAGGTAGTCGAAGGCCTCACCGCGGCCCTGGGCGATGAGGCCCTGCCGGGAGGTGATACCGCGGTCGACGCCCGCTTCGATACGGTGGCGGGTCAGAAGCGACTCGTAGCGGGGGTGGCTTTCAGGGAGGTCGACGTCCTCACTCATACGTTCCAGTGATACCTCCCTGTACTAAAGTCGTCCGTCAGGGGCGTGTCCCGGTCAACGTCACGTATCTCATCGGAACTCGTCGTCGGGCACCACCGACGACTCCGGAAAAGATTATCTGCGGGTCAGCACAACTCCGTGCCATGGATACCCGACAGGCGTTGCTTGTCGACGCGTTCGCCGCAGAGCCGACGGCGGGCACACCGACCGGCGTCGTGCCCGAAGCCGACGGACTGACCGACGACCAGATGCAGGCTGTCGCCAGCGAACTGGGGGCCACCGAGACGGCGTTCGTCCTGCCGGCAGAAGACGCCGACCGCCGGCTTCGCTGTTTCTCGCCAACAAAGGAACTGGCACAGGCGGAGACGGCCGCAGTCGCGGCTCATGCGGCGCTCTACGAGCGTGGTGAAATCGACGACAGCGAGTGGACGGTCGCCACCGCTAGGGGCGACGTCGCTGTCGAGACGAAACAGAACGGGATGGTCTGGGTCGAGCAAGGACGGGCCGACATCACCGAAGTAGATATCCCATACAGCGATGTTGCGGACGCACTCGGACTCAACGCGGCCACGCTCAGAGACGTGGGTGCTGACCTCCCGCTCGTGACGGCCGGCGTGGGCGAGTCGTGGCTCATGGTCCCGGTCAACTACTTCGAGCATCTGAGCGGGCTGACCATGGACGTAGCTGCCGTCGACTCGCTCTGTGACCGCGTGGACGCGGCCGGCGTATATCCGTTCACGTTCGATACCGTCGGTGCCGACGCGACGCGCCGGTCGACGTTCCACGGCCGCGCCTTCCGAGTGGGGAGTCGGGCAGAAGAGCCGGTAACAGCAACGGCGTCGGGGGCCTGCGCGGCGTTCGTTCGTCGCTACGGGGCGCTCGATGACACTATCGAACAGATCATCGCCGAGGGTGGGCACTTCCGCGACCGGCCCGGGACGGTGTCAGTTGATACCGACGGGACCGAGGTGTGGGTCGGCGGGCGCGCCGTCACTGCACTGGACGGTACAGTGACCGTCCCTGCTGTCGACGACGACGACATCATCGAGGCGTGACCGCACAACAGCACCGGCGGCGTGACTGCCTAATTCACTCGAAATCGAGTGAAGAGCGGTTTTTCACTGATGGCAACCGGAACTTCCTTAATTGTCGTTGAAGATGGTACGAATGAGTCCATGCCAACACTGTGGCTCGACGAAATCGGTGCCGACGACCTGGCGCGGGTCGGCGGCAAGGCGGCGTCTCTCGGAGAACTGACCGGAGCGGGCCTGCCCGTTCCGTCGGCGTTCGTCGTTACCGCCGACACGTATCGGTCGTTCATCGAAGCAACTGGAATCGACGAGCCGCTGTTTGAGGCCGTCGATGTCGACAGCGACGACTCGCATGCGCTGGCCGAAGCGGCCGAGCGCGCCCAGGAGTTGATTCTGGAAACCGACACCCCGCCGTCGGTTCGCGAGGACCTGCTGGCTGCATACGACGAGATGGGCGACGAGGACGTTGCGGTGCGGTCCTCGGCAACTGCCGAGGACCTCCCGGACGCCTCCTTCGCCGGCCAGCAGGACACGTACCTGAACGTCTCGCGTGCGGACCTCCTGCAGCGGGTCAAGGAGTGCTGGGCGTCGCTGTTCACACAGCGGGCCATCTACTACCGCAACGAGAACGACTTCGCCCACGACGCCGTGGACATCGCCGTCGTCGTCCAGCAGATGGTCGACGCGGAGAAATCCGGCGTCATGTTCACCAGTCATCCCTCGACCGGTGGCCCGACGGCCATCATCGAGGCCGCGTGGGGGCTGGGTGAAGCGGTCGTCTCCGGTGCGGTTTCGCCCGACAACTACATTATCGACCGCGAAACGGGCACTATCGACGAGGTGACCGTCGCCGACAAGAAGGTGATGTGTGTTCGGGGCGAGGACGGCGAGACAATCGAGCGCTCCGTCCCCGAGGAGAAGCGCAACGAGCGCGTTCTCTCAGACGAAGAAATTCACCGCCTCATCGAAGTCGGCGAACGCGTTGAGGACCACTACGACACCCCACAGGACGTGGAGTGGGCAGTCTACGAGGGCGAGGTGTATCTGCTACAGTCCCGACCGATTACTACTATCGACGACCCTGAAGAAAGCGCTGGCTCGGCCAACGAAGCCGAGAGTCAACCGCCGGGGGCAAAATCGGGTGTCGCCGATGGTGGAGCGATGGAGAGCCAGTCGGAGGCGGTTCGGCTCTCCGGTATCGGCTCCGCACCGGGCCGGGTCACCGGCGTCGTCCGCATCGTCGACAAGCTCGACAACCTCGACAAGGTCGAGGACGGCGACATTATCGTCGCCGAGATGACCACGCCGGACATGGTCCCGGCGATGAAACGGGCAAACGGCATCATCACCGACGAAGGCGGGATGACAAGCCACGCGGCCATCGTCTCCCGCGAACTCGGCGTCCCGGCCGTCGTCGGCGCGGAGGACGCGACACAGAAGCTCCGGGACGGCGAAACGGTCACGCTCGACGGTGACAAGGGCACAGTCGAGAAAGGGGCCAAGGTCCCGAAGACGAGCGAGGACGAGGGCGACACCGCGGCGGTCGAGGGACACTCGCCGGTCAAGCCGATGACCGGAACGGAAGTCAAGGTCAACGTCTCCATTCCGGAGGCCGCGGAGCGAGCGGCTGCGACCGGTGCCGACGGCGTAGGCCTCCTGCGCATCGAGCACATGATTCTCTCGACGGACAAGACGCCCTCGCGCTACGTCGAGGACCACGGCGAGCGCGCCTACGTCGACGAAATCGTCGAGGGCGTCCGCTCGGTTGCCGAGGCGTTCTACCCGCGCCCGGTCCGCGTCCGGACCCTCGATGCCCCATCCGACGAGTTCCGCCAGTTACAGGGCGGCGAGGACGAACCCAGCGAGCACAACCCGATGCTGGGCTACCGTGGCATCCGGCGGTCGCTCGACCGCCCCGGCGAGTTCAAGCTCGAACTCCGGGCGTTCGAACGTCTGTACGACCTCGGCTACGACAACGTCGAACTGATGCTCCCGCTTGTCACCGACGCCGAGGACATCCTGCGGGCGAAGGCGCTGATGCAGGAGGTCGGCATCGACCCCGAGAAACGCGACTGGGGCGTCATGGTCGAGACGCCGGCGAGCGCACTCTCCATCGAGGACATCTGTGAGACGGGCATCGACTTCGTCTCCTTCGGGACGAACGACCTCACCCAGTACACGCTCGCCGTCGACCGCAACAACGGCAACGTCGCCGACCGCTTCGACGAACTGCACCCGGCCGTCCTCGAACTCATGAGCCAGGTCATCGGGACCTGCCGCGAGTACGACGTCGCCACGAGCATCTGCGGGCAGGCCGCCTCGAAGCCGCGGATGGTCGACTTCCTCGTCGACGAGGGGGTCACGTCCATCTCGCCGAACATCGACGCCGTCCGCGACGTCCAGCACGAGGTCAAGCGCGTCGAGCAGCGGCTGCTGCTCGAATCGGTCCGCTGAGGCCGCGGCCGGCTGACGTAGCCAGCAGATTTTTTTGCACCGTTCGCTTCGTTGCGGTATGGCACCCGAATCGACACCGGAAGCCAAGAGTATCAGTTCCGGTGTTTCCTACATTCCCTTCGGTATCCCCGGACTGGACGGACAGGTCCGCGGGATTCCGACCGGGAGCACGGTCCTGCTGGCCGGGGCGTCGGACGCGGGCGGCGATGCGTTCACCTACACGAGTCTCGCGACGCTGATGCTCGCGAAACACCGCCCCGAGATGGTCCCGAACGGCATTGCCCGGCGCAGCGAGGCGATTCCCGACTCGGTGACCTACATCACGCTCTCGCACGACCGCGAACACGTCTACAGCGAACTCGACGCCGTGCTCGACGGCTACCAGTTCGACACGCTCACGGACAACATGACCGTCGCGGACTTCTCCCAGCGTTTCATGGAGCTGTTGCCGGTTCCGGAGCCGCTGTTCGATGCGCGACGGAGCGACGACGAAATCGAACAGCCCGACGCCGAGCCGCCGGAGCGAGAGACCACCGAGGAGACGTTCGAGAAGTTACTTGCCGATATCAGCGACCGGGTGAGCGACGCCGCGGAGACGCTCATCGTCGTCGATTCCCTGACCGACCTCGAACGGGCGACGGAGTTCGGTCTGCCCCAGAACCACGAGGTCGCGTTCCTGCTGGGGCTTCGGGAGGCGGTCGTCAACTGGGGGAACGTGGCCTTCGTCAAGCTCAATCGACCCGCGGGCGATGTCCGCTCGGACGAACTCATCCATGGCCTGCTGCACGGCAGCGTCTACTTCTACTCGAACGACAAAGGGTTCGAGACGTATCGGACGATGCGAGTCGGCTCCTTTGGCGGCGCGCTCGACACCGAGCGCCAGACCGTCTTCGAGTCGCTGATCGGTCCCACGGGCTTTCGCGCGAAGGCGACGAAGAAGATCGGGCCGTCGAACTGGTAATTCGGTCGGTACGAGTGCTACAGGACCGACTACGGATGGCTGCCCCCGTTCTGGCCACCGTTTCGCCGTCAGGACGAATAAACAGCAGACAACGGACACGCCCGAGCACAACGGCTAAACCGCTCCCCCTCTATACTCGCGATAGATGCTCCAGCGGGCAGAGCCACAGGACTTCGAGCGCGTCCTCTCGTCGATGTGTACCGTGCCACATCCGTCGGCACGCGAAGCGGCGGAACGCTTCCTCGCGACGAACCCCGGAGACCCGGGCACGTACGAGACCATCGCCGATCTGGAACGCGAGGCCGTCGACTATCTCGGCGAGATCACCGGCCTCTCGGACCCCGCGGGCTACGTCGCCTCGGGTGGGACAGAGGCCAACCTCCAGGCGATACGTATTGCCCGTAACCGCGCCAATACGGACGACCCGAACATAGTTGCGCCCGTCCACGCACACTTCTCCTTTACCAAGGCCGCTGACGTACTCGGTGTGGAACTGCGGACCGCGCCGGCGACGGATTACCGCGCCAACATGGCGGCGATGGCCGAACTCGTCGACGAGGACACGGTGTGTGTCGTCGGCGTCGCCGGCTCGACCGAGTACGGCTACGTCGACCCGATTCCGGCCATCGCCGACCTCGCCGAGACGGTCGACGCCCTCTGTCACGTTGACGCCGCGTGGGGCGGCTTCTACCTCCCCTTCACCGACCACGACTGGCACTTCGGCCACGCGGACATCGACACGATGACCATCGACCCCCACAAGGTCGGGCAGGCGGCGGTTCCTGCCGGCGGACTACTCGCTCGTGACCGCACGCTGCTCGATGAGCTCGCTGTCGAAACGCCGTATCTGGAATCGACGGACCAGCTTACGCTGACAGGCACGCGGTCGGGTGCCGGCGTGGCCTCGGCTGTCGCGGCGATGGAGTCGCTGTGGCCGGCGGGCTACAGACAGCAGTACGAAACGTCAATGGCCAACGCCGACTGGCTGGCCGACCAGCTATCTGCGCGGGGCCACGACGTTGTTGGCCCGGAACTCCCCCTCGTTGCGGCTGACCTCTCGATGCCGATGACAGACGAACTCAGGGACCGCGGCTGGCGAGTCTCAAAGACCGGTGCCGGCGAGATGCGCGTCGTGTGTATGCCCCACGTCACGCGGTCGATGCTACGGTCGTTCGTCGCGGATCTCGACTGGTACTGAGTCGCTGCCCTCGGCAGGCGCTGAGTCGCAGATATCGGTTAGTACTGAATCACGGTCTCCGCTCTCGAACATACTAGTATTGAGCGCTCCCGAGAAGACATACGAAGGTTTAGAAGTGCCTGTTTGCTACAGGCAGGCGTGGACTTGGTAGTACCGACCGCATCGTTCATTGCCTTCCTCGGCGACTGTACAACCGCCGGCACACCACTGTCACCACTGGAAGAGGGGGTCTGTACGGCCACCGGTCCCACCGGGCTGGGTATTATCGCGGTGTACTCGTTTTTGATCGCGTTTATTCTCCCACTCCCGAGCGAAGTCGTACTGGTTCCGGCCGAAACCCTTCGACTCGGGCTATCAACGAACGGAAATCTGGTGGCGATTATCCTCGTCAGTGGTCTCGGGAAGGCGTTCGGCAGTCTTGTTGCCTTCCATATCGGTCAGGAGGCAAAGGAGTACGGCCCACTCGTGCGCTGGATCAAGCGCTCACGGTTCAATCTCATCGAGTGGTCTGAAAGAAAGACGGTACAGCTTGCACGGAAGTACGGCTACGTTGGACTGGCGCTTGCGCTCTGTGTGCCCTTCTTCCCCGACACCATCTCTATTTACGCGTTTACCGTTCTCGAACGCGACTACTATCGGTTCGGCGCAGCGACATTCTTCGGCAGTGCCGGGCGGCTTGTCGTGACACTCGGGCTTGCCGGTGGCACGCTGGCATTGCTGTAACCCGGAGCGTGGCCGAGCGCGCCGAAACCAACCCCCTTTTGACCCGTCGGTGGCACACGAACAGGTATGAGCAACGACGAGTTTCCGACGGACCAGCCGGCGGTCGTGACCTGTGGGTTGCCTTACGCGAACGGTGACTTGCACGTCGGCCACCTCCGGACGTACGTCGACGGGGACGCGCTGTCGCGCGCCCTCCGACGAATCGGCCAGCAGACGGCGTTCGTTTCGGGGTCGGACATGCACGGCACGCCAGTCGCGGTCAACGCCGCCGAAGAGGGCGTCGCACCGCGGGAGTTCGCACTCGACTTCCACGAAACCTACGCCGAGACGTTCCCGCAGTTCAACATCGAGTTCGACAACTACGGACACACCGACGATGAGACCAACGTCGAACTCACCCAGGAGTTCGTCCGCTCGTGGGTCGAAAACGACCACGTCCACGAGAAGGAGATAGAGGTCGCCTGGGACACTGAGGAGGACCAGCCCCTCCCCGACCGCTACGTTGAGGGGACCTGTCCCTACTGCGGGGAGCAAGCCCGCGGCGACGAGTGCGACGAAGGGTGCCAGCGCCACCTCGAACCCGGCGAAATCGAGGCCCCGGTATCGACGCTGACCGGGAACCCCGCGGAGTACCGCACCCGCGAACACAAGTTCCTCCGGCTTGCTGACTTCCAGGAGTACCTTCAGGGCTTCCTTGACCGTCTAGAAGGGACCGACAACGCCCAGAATCAGCCCCGCGAGTGGATCGAGGGCGAACTGCAGGACCTCTGTATCACGCGGGACATGGACTGGGGCGTGGACTATCCCGAAGACGTTGACGGCGGCGACGAGCTGGTGCTGTACGTCTGGGTCGACGCGCCAATCGAGTACGTCGCCTCGACGAAACAGTACACCGAGCGCGTCGGTGACGACGAGTACGACTGGGAAGCGGTCTGGAAGATCGACAGTGAGGAGCGCCACGGCACCGAGTGGGACGACGAGTGGGCCGACGACAGCGGCGAGATAATCCACGTCATCGGCCGGGATATCATCCAGCACCACGCGGTGTTCTGGCCCGCGATGCTTCGCGGCGCGGGGTACAACGAGCCCCGGTCGATTCTGGCCACCGGGTTCGTCGGCATCGACGGCAACGCGCTGTCGACCTCGCGTAACCGCGCCGTCTGGGCCGACGAGTACCTCGACGCCGGGTTCCATCCCGACCTGTTCCGGTACTACATCGCCACCGGCGCACAGATCGACACCGACGTGGACTTCTCGTGGGACCGCTTCCAGGAGCGGGTCAACGGCGAACTCGTCGGTAACGTCGGGAACTTCATCTACCGATCACTGCTGTTCGCCGAGCGCAACTACGACGGGACGCCCGACGCTGCCGTCAGCGACGACGTGCGCGGGCGAATCGAGGACGCGATTGCGGACTTCGAGGCAGCCGTCCGAGAGTACGACATCCGCGAACTGGCCGAAATCGCTATCGAGCTTTCGAACTACGGCAACGAGTACATCCAGCGCAACGAGCCGTGGAACCTCGTCGACGACGACCCCGACCGCGCCGAACAGGTCATCCGCGACTGCGTCCAGCTAACAAAGGCCGTTGCGGTGCTCATGCAGCCCGTCCTGCCGGGCAAGGCCGAGCGCCTCTGGGGCCAGCTCGGCGAACAGGGCTCCGTCGCTGACGTGACCCTCGACAGCGCGCTCGAAGCGCCGCCGGCCGAGTTCGGCGAGCCCGCGGAGCTATTCGAACAGGTCGAAGACGACCACATCGAGGCGCTGAACGAGGAACTGCAGGAACGGGTCGAGGAGGCCAGCGAGGCTTCGGCAGAAGCCTCGAATGAAGACGGCGAAGCCGCCGGAGACGAAGTGGACGACGGCGACGTGGACACCGCCGACCTCCAGCCACTCGTCGAGGACCGCATCAGCTTCGAGGACTTCGAGGGCGTCGACATGCGCGTCGGCGAGATTCGCAGCGCCGAGCCGGTCGAGGGCGCGGACAAGCTCCTGCGCCTGGAAGTCGATATCGGCCACGAGGTCCGACAGGTCGTCGCCGGCCTGCGACAGCTCCACGACGCCGAGAAGCTTCCCGGAACGCGCGTTATCCTCCTTGCAAACATGGAGAAAGCCGAGCTGTTCGGCATCGAATCCAACGGGATGGTGCTGGCCGCCGGCGACGAGGCGGACCTGCTGACGACCCACGAGGACGCTCCGCTGGGGACGCGAATCAAGTAACCACAGTCGCCAGCGCTTTTGTAGTCACGGCACGTACCGCGAAACATGGATGACGACGGGGCCGCACAGGACGATGCGGCCGCTACGGGTAATACGTTCACTGAGGAGTACGAACTGGCGACGGACGCCGACGTGATTCAGGTCGAAGACGACCCCGACGGTGACGCCGCCGACGAGGAGGGCGCAGTCGCCGGCTCCTTTGCTCCGGATCTTGAGGTGACACCCGACGCGCCAAAGCCCGAAAATGTGATTTTCGTTGCGCTGGGAGTCTGCATCGCGATTCTCGCGCTCGGGCGGATGTTCCTTGGGGCGGAGATGTACACGCCGTCTACACTCGGCGGCGTGGTCCTGTCCGTTGCGCTCGGCACCGCAGTTCTGTACGGGTTCTTCGTCCGGACGAGCGACGTGTGAGGCTGTACCGATGACGGAAGCGGTGCGCTCTCCACCCCGACACTTAATCCTGCTCCGACACTAAGTCCGTGCATGGTAAACCCGCTGGCGACGGTTGCCCCACTGCAGGCCGAACCACTGTTAGGTATGTCGCTCTCCATCCTGCTGTTTCTGGCCGGCGCGGGCCTCATCGTGGGCGAAGCGCTCGCTCCCGGGACCCACTTTTTCGTGCTCGGCGTGGCCCTGCTGACGGCGGGGCTAGTCGGGCTGTTCATCCCTGCAAGCCTGGGTATCCTCGCGCCACTCATCCTTACTGTCGTCGTGCTTGCAACGACAGCGGTCACGCTCTGGGGATATCGAAAGCTCGATTTCGCTGCGCCGGGCCGCGGCCAGACGCTCAGTTCTGACTCGCTTACGGGCCAGTTCGGAACCGTTACCGAGCGCGTGACCCGGAGCGACGGCGAGGTCAAACTGGAAGACGGCGGGTTCAATCCGTACTATCAGGCTCGCAGTTCCGGCGACCCCATCGAAGAGGGAGCGGAGGTCATCGTCATCGACCCCGGCGGTGGGAACGTTCTGGAAGTCGAAGCGGTTGAGTCGGGTGCTGATGAAATCGACCGCGCGCTCGAACGTGACCGAAACCGGAGCGATGCGGACACTGAACCAGAACGAGAGTCCGAGCGGGCGTAGGTGTGTAATTCGGTAGTTTGTGACAGGGACACCGAAGCCTTTTCTTTGCGCGCTCCGGAGTTCTCATTGTCATGTTCCCCGCGACAGCACCGCTGCAAGGTCTGGGAGGACTCGTCGGTTTCGTTACCGTCATCTTCCTCCTGATCGCCATCGCGCTGGTGTATTCCAGCGTCGTGATCATCCGCCCGTACCAGAAAGGTGCCTACACGGTCCTCGGTACCTATCGCGGCGTCCTCGACCAGGGGATTCATTTCATCTATCCCTTCGTCTCCGACGTGACGCGGTTCGATATGCGTACCCAGACGCTTGACGTGCCGCGGCAAGAGGCTATCACCCGCGACAACTCGCCGGTGACCGCCGACGCCGTCGTCTACATCAAGGTGATGGACCCGAAGAAGGCGTTCCTTGAAGTCGACAACTACGAGCGTGCCGTCTCCAACCTCGCCCAGACGACCCTCCGTGCCGTGCTGGGTGACATGGAACTGGACGACACGCTGAACAAGCGGGGCGAAATCAACGCCCGCATCCGAAAAGAGCTCGACGAACCCACCGACGAGTGGGGTGTCCGCGTCGAGAGCGTCGAGGTCCGCGAGGTCAACCCGTCCAAGGACGTCCAGCAGGCCATGGAGCAACAGACCTCCGCCGAGCGGAAACGCCGTGCCATGATTCTGGAAGCCCAGGGTGAGCGGCGCTCCGCCATCGAGACGGCGGAAGGTGACAAGCAATCGAACATCATCCGCGCACAGGGTGAAAAGCAGAGCCAGATTCTGGAAGCCCAGGGTGACGCAATCTCGACCGTCCTGCGTGCGAAATCCGCCGAATCGATGGGTGAACGCGCCGTTATCGACAAAGGAATGGAGACGCTCGCCGAGATCGGGCAGGGCGAGTCGACGAAGTTCATCCTCCCGCAGGAACTCACCTCGCTGGTGGGCCGCTACGGCAAGCACCTCCAGGGGTCGGACGTCAAGGAGAACGGCCACTCGCTGGAAGCGCTTGACTTCGACGACGAGACCCGCGAAATGCTCGGTCTGGACGACATTGAGAAGATTCTCGGACAGATCGATGAAGAAGCTGAGGTCGATGTCGAGGCGATGGAAGAGGAGGCCCAGAAAATCAAACAGGGGCAGGACAGTGGCCTCGACAACGCTGACGACGTCATCGAAGAGATGGACGCCGAGATAGACGACGACCCGGGCACGACTGACGTGGCCGGCGGTCCAGACGACACGACGCGAACGTCGGAAGTCGACAAGGACAATTAACTGAGAATCAGGCGAAGACGTTTTATTACCAACCCACCTTTTCGGTAGCAATGACACGTGAGGGCGACGTGGACGAGGACAAGCGAGCGACGCTCCGTCGCTTTGCCGCCCTCGGTGCAGCGAGCCCGTTTGCCCGCTTCGGCGACAGCGGGAGCGAGAGCGATGCACCCGATGCCATCGCCGGGTACGTCTCGGCACACCCCGGAACGCACTTCTCGAAGCTTCGTGACGACCTCAAACTCGGGACCGGTGAGGCCCAGCACCACCTCCACCGACTGGAAAACGAGGCCGTCGTCACGTCACAGAAAGACGGCGACTACCGACGGTACTTCCCGGCCGACCAGTTCTCCGAGTTCGAACAGGTGGCGCTTGGTTACCTGCGGCGCTCGACGGCCCGCGGGATGCTCGTCACGCTCCTCCGCCGCCCGGAGGTGACGGCGTCGGAACTGGCAAGCGAACTTGATGTTTCACGACCGACAGTGAGCAACTACGCCGCTGACCTGGAGTCAGCCGGGCTCCTGTCAAGAGAAAACGGGTACGCAGTTACTGAGCCAGAGACAGTGCTGACCCTGCTGATCCGGTATGCCGACTCGTTCGGTGACGATGTTGCCGCGCTGGCCGGCGAGGCCGATTCGCTACTGCGATACGATCCGTGACGCTTGCGCCGGTGATCGCTCGCTATTGGTCCACTTGGGTCTGTGTCGCCGTTACATTTCTTTGTCGACACCGGTGATTTCAAACCTGGCACCACCCGATTCGCTGTCGGTCACACTGACATCCCAGCCGTGGACGGCGGCGATATCAGCCACGATTGCGAGGCCGAAGCCGGTGCCTTCGGATGCGGTCGAGTAGCCGGCCTCGAACACTGTGTTTCGTTCGTCTTCGGGGATGCCCGGACCGTCATCAGCGACGTAGAAGCCGCTTGCGTCGTCGATATCTCCGAGAGTGACCGTTACCCCGCCGCCGTTCTCGACAGCCTCGCCGGACTGTCCCGGCTGCCCCATCTGGCCATGCTCCATGCTGTCTTGCTGCACCTGAGAAGGCGCAGATTCTGACCCGTGTGCCACGCAGTTCCGAAACAGGTTCGAAAGCAGGCGCTGCAACCGGCCGGGGTCAGCAAGAACGACGCTGTCGGTATCAGTCTCCAGAGCCGCACTCTCCGTCTCGATAGTCTCCCAGCACGCAGTCGCGGCGGTCCGTAGGTTGACGGGCTCGGTAGTCGTTGCCTCGCGTCCCTCTCGTGCCAGCGTCAGGATATCGTCAATGAGCGTCTGCATCCGCTCGTGAGCGGCATCGATACTGTCGAGGTGGTCGTTGGCCACGTCCTGCTGGGCCAGTTCCAGATGCCCCTGTGCGACTGTCAGTGGTCCCTGCAGGTCGTGGCTGACGACACTGGCGAAGGAATCCAGCCGCTCGTTCTGAACGCGGAGCCTGCGTTCACGCTCCTTCTGTTCGGTGATGTCCTGAATGAACCCCCGAACGGTCGGCTTCTCCGCGCCCTCGACGCGTTTGCCGCGGGTCCGGACCCACCGGTGGTTTCCTCTGGCGGTGATGAGCCTGACCTCGAGGTCGTACGGATCTCCATCATTGAGGGCCGCGTCGACGGCGTCCGAAACTGTCTCTCTGTCCTCTGGATGGTAGAACGACAGCCCGTCCTCGACTGTCGGGTCAAAGTCGTCGTCGACCTCGTGGATGCGGCGGGTACCCGCTGTCCAGGTCGACATTCCGCTCTCGTCGTACTCCCAAGCGCCGAGGGCGCCGAGTTCCTCCGCCTCGGCGAAGAAATCCCGTAACTGGGCAAGGTTCTGTTCGTGCTCAATGCGCTCCGTAACGTCCTGACAGTGTGAGAAGATGGTGACAACATCGCCCGAATCGTCGGTAACGAGGCGGTTGTGCCACTCGACCACGATTCGCTCGCCGTCTTTCCGGACGTTCTCATTGACGCTGTGGTAGCCGCCACTGGCCTCGCTGAGAGCGGACGTAACCGCATCGACATCGTCGTAGCTCTCCGAGCTCACGAATATCTCCCACGTTTCCCCGAGCAGTTCCGTTTCGGTGTAGCCGAATATCTCTGTGAGAGTTTCGTTGACGCGGACGATCTCGAAGTCCTGATTATATTCGACGAACCCGAGCGGCGACTGGTCGATAAACAGCGAGAGCCGGTCTTTACTCGCTTCGAGGGCGCGCTGTGACCGGTACTGTTTGACGGCGTTGACGATTCGGTTCGAAAGAAGGGCGTAGTGGCTGGTGTCGGGCGCTTTCTGTAGATAGTCAGTGACACCTGCGGAGATAGCATCACTGGCGACAGCTTCGCTACCACGGCCTGTGTACAGGATAAACGGGAGGTCAGGATAGTCTTCGCGGACAGATTCGAGGAAGTCGATACCGTTCTGGCCGGGCATTTCGTAGTCAGAAACGATACAGTCGACTGCTGCCGTTTCAAGCAGACGCAAGCCCTTTCGGGCACTCGTTGCGATCTCGATATCGAACGCAACCCGCTCTCGCTTGAGGAACGCCGCTGTCGTCTCTGCGTACTGCCGGTCGTCGTCGACGTGAAGCACCCGGATGGCGGAACCAGCCTCGCCCATTGATGCGATTGACTATGGCCTCAACGGTTATCAATATAGACATTCGGTTTTTCCAATATATCCTGAAAAATCAACGTGAAGGGGCTGAAACGAAGAGTGAGCGACGACACCGACTGTTCTCTACGTAGCCCTACATCACGGGCCCGTGGGGACGGTCAGGTGGGAGTCCCGATATATCCGCGTCGGAGTCAGCGCCGGTTCAGGCCTCGACCATCCATGTCGTCGAGGAAGAGTAGCCCCACTTCTCGACGGCCAGATCGTGGTCGCCGTCGGCGATGGCGGTCATGTTCGTGCCCACTTCTTTGGCCGAAAGGCCGAGTTCGTCGCCGATGAGTCGCGATTTGAAATACGTCTGGTCGTCAGCATTGGAACGGAGATACTCCAGAATACGTCGCTGCTTGTCCGAGAGCGGACTGTTGGGGGTTTGTGCGGTGGCGCTCATTGTACAGTTATCAACAGTACCGAGACACCCTTATTGGATTTGGTACAGACGGTTAACGGCTCGCCTTCTGGCGGTTTTCCCTCACTCGAAGCGGGGATACTGCCGCGAGTTGGGCCACGCGGAGCCCGGTTGGTACAGGCGGGAAACACCATCGCTGCTCGTCGTCGCCTCGCAGTTTGAACGACAGCGATCGCTCGCTCCGGCAGTTCTTTAATAATGGGCCGTTTTGTGGCCGAACGGAGGTCTATCACATTGGAAATCTCGGATCAACTGCTGTGTCTGTTCAGTGCCGATATCCGCGACGAGGGGGACCGGTACGTCGTGGAGGTCCCGCGTCGAGAGGTCGAGACGGGCGCAGTCGACTCAGGCAGTACCTATCGCGTTGCGCTCATCTCCGCAGATGAGGAGACAGAGACGGGCGAGGAGACGGTGTCAGACACGCCGCCGGACCAGCCACAGCCGCCGGTCGAACCGGGTGAGACGCGCTACGTCGAGATCGAAGACATCGGGAAGCAGGGTGACGGCATCGCTCGGGTCGAGCGCGGCTACGTCATTATTGTCCCAGGAGCCGAAATCGACGAACGAGTCAAGATCGAAGTCACAGAGGTCAAGTCGAACTTCGCGGTCGGCGAAATCATCGACGACGTGTGACGCTACTCATAGGGACTGCCGTCGGGGCGCTTTGCCCCTTCAGAGTCGTGGACGACGACCTGTCCGGCTGATGGGTCGACAGGTCGATAGGTGTCGCGGACGCCGATTGCTTCCGTCAGTTCTCGAACGGCGCGTTCTTTGAGCGCTGCAGCCAACTCCTCGGCGTCGGCTCTGGAGATATCTCGGCCGAGCCCCTCACACTCGTGGGCCCGAACGACTCCTTCCTCGTCGACAGCTTCACCCATCGGCTGGCTCGTCCCGCCGAGCGCGACGCTGAAGGGGTAAGTCTGACAGATGAGCGGGCGGTCGCCGTGGACCGTGCAGGCACCCGTACCGTCATCGCCCTCAGCGTAGAATGTGCAGTCGCCGCAGTCGTCGGTCTGGAGCGCCCACTCGAAGGTCTCTCCTTCGGGGCCCTCAGGGCCGTCGGCCAGTCCGTACGGCATCGGCCGGGCGACATCGCGGAAGTCGTACTCCCCGGCCGCCTGTAGCTGCCGAATCTCGTCAGGAAACACCGTCGCAGTGTGGGGTTCGGCATCGGTTTCGGCCGAGTCAGCGTTCTCGTCGGGCGCATCGACGGCGTCGTCAGCACTCTCTCCGCCTTCGCTACATGCCGACTCGGCCTTGCAGCAGGCCCCACAGCGGGTGCATTCGAACCCGATAGTCTCGATTGCGTCGGCCAGTTCCGACTCCTCAAGGGCACGGGCCCGTTCGAGTTCGGTTTCCAGAGAGTCCACAGCCCTGATAGCAGGCGGATGGGCAAAAAGGCGTCACTCCGCCGGATTCGGTGCGGCCCGCTCGCTGTCCCATGAAATAGCGCCCTCGACAGCCAGTTTTTCAAGATGGGTCAGCACTGTCCCACGGGCCAAATCGCGCACGCCGGTGAGGTCCTTCTCGTAGGCGGCCTCAAGGATTTCATCCAGCGTGGCGGCCCCGTCGTGGACAGCGTCCCGAACACGCCGCTCGCGCGCCAGTCGGTGATTGATGAGGCGCGCACAGGTCTCCCGCGGCGTCTCGATGCGCGGGCCATGGCCCGGTAACAGCACGTCGGGGTTTCTGGCGTGGAGTCGCCGCAGTGACGCGAGATAGGCCCGAACGTCGCCCTCGGGTGCGCCGACGACGACGCTACCCTCAGCAACGGCGAGGTCACCGGAGACAACGGCTCCATCTGTGGCGAAGGCGACGTGTTCCGGCGCGTGCCCCGGTGTATCGATGACAGTCACTGGGCCGGCACCGGTCGGAATCGTCGTCCCGCCGCTGAACAGTCTATCCGGGGTAATGCCGGTCGCGGCTTCGAACGCGCTCGCCCGACCGCGGCGCGCCCAGACCGTCGCGCCTGTCTCTCTGGCGTAGTGTGCAACAGCACCAGCGTGGTCAGGGTGGTGGTGCGTGAGTGCAATGTGAGCGAGGGAACGGTCGCTGAGAAGCGAATCGAGCGCATCCCCGGCGTCCGGAGGGTCCACAAGAAGAGCGGCCTCATCGCCGTAAACGTATGCTGCCGTGCTGCCGGTCGGTGCCCGTGTCGGGACGGACACGTCGGCCCGGTGCCAGTCCATGCCGATGGGTCAGACCGTGAGGAAATAAACCTGTTTGCGTGCGTCGGTGAAACTGTACCGCGAATCGACCAGACCGGACTCCTCCAGCCGGTTCAGTGCATATCTGACAGTGCGGTCCGGGAGCAGTGAACTCTCGGCTAAGTCGCCCTGTGACAACGGGGCATCGTCTTCCAGTACCTTCGCGACGAGCTTCGCGCTCGGCGGGAGTTCACGCAGGGTGTCGCGGAACTCCTCGTCAGTGAAAGGTGCTGGTGCAGCGTTTTCAGTTAATGCGCTCATAGTGGCTGATATTCAAGACTTACTGGTAAAACTTGGCTATATGCATGACCAAACAATACAGATTCTATGAAGTGTTTAATGTGTCCTTATACATGGCCGTCATCGTGTGGTTCTTGTCTCTATCACGAAGCCACGCCCAGACCTATCAGGGCAGCGAGCACGACCGGAGTCGGTCTGGTAGGGAAAACAGTCCGACCGACGAAAGGGGATTCCAGTATCGTTTTATCCCCCGCGGGGTGAGCAATAGACCGTGAAAGGGCAGGAGTGGTATCAGGCCGACACCGTGGCCGAAGAGTACGAGGCCAAGCGGTTCTCCCGTGGCGGGCGGCTGATCGACCGACGTGAGAAACAGGCCGTCCTCAATGCAATCGGCCCTGTGGCCGATAAGGACGTGTTAGAGGTAGCTTGCGGGACTGGACGGTTCACTGTGATGCTGGCCGAGCGCGGCGCGAACATCACCGGGCTGGACATCTCAGGACCAATGCTCCAGCAGGGCCGTGAGAAGGCACAGGCGACTGGTGTCGACGACCGCGTCGAGTTCATGCGGGGCGACGCCGCCCGGCTCCCGTTCCCGGACGACCATTTCGACACCGTGTTTGCGATGCGCTTTTTCCATCTGGCGGACACGCCGGCGGCGTTTCTCGCGGAGATGCGCCGCGTCTCGAAGGAACAGGTCTTCTTCGATACGTTCAACCGGTTTTCGACCCGGTCGATATACAACTGGGCGCTCCCGATGGGGTCGCGGCTCTATTCGCGCTGGGAAATCGACCGGCTGTTAGACGGAGCGGGACTAGAACTGACTGACGCGAACCACGACTGGCTGCTTCCGTACGGCTTCTACCGGAAGATTCCGAACGAACTGGCCGCCTCGTTCCGGTCGCTCGATACGGCGCTTGGCGGCACGCCACTTGGCGAAAAGCTGGCCTCAGTGTCGTACTGGAACACTCACGTCTAGCGTGGCGCTGTTCGAACGACCCGTTTTTTGTATCGGAACGTCGCCGTCCGTCTCCCGCGACTTTTAAGCGCCTTCGCCGTCCTACCCAGAGGTATGGATATCTCGGTAGTGGTCCCGACGTTGAACGGCCGGGAAGAGCTGACCGGCTGTCTGGACGCACTCACCGAGCAGGTTCCCGATGCCGAAGTGATTGTCGTCAACGGCCCGTCAGCTGACGGCACGACTGGCATGGTCCGCGACCGGGACGACGTTTCTCTTCTCGTCGAAATCGCCGACCGCTCCGTTACGGTCGCCCGCAACGCAGGGATCGACCGGGCAACAGGGGACGTTATCGCGCTCGTTCATCAGTCACTCTCAGTCGAGTCCGGCTGGGCTGACGCCGTGAAAGACGGGCTTTCGGGGGCTGCCCAGGCTATCACCGGGCCCACACACCAGCAACTGTGGGCCGGGATGACGACCGAAACAGAGGAAACGCGGACAATCGCCGGCCGCGACGTGACGTACTTCAACCCCGGCAACGTCGCGTTCGATGCCGAGGTGGTGGAAGCGCTCGACGGGTTCGACGAGTACCTGAACGTCGGCAGCGCCCGGGACTTCGCACACCGGATGGCCGCCGGTGAGTACGGCGTCGACTGGAGCACGGAAATGTGCGTCAGCCGCGAGTTCGAGGCCGACGGCGGTATCGCAGAGACCGACTGGAACTGGAAGTACCGCTCGCTCGCCTACCGACTGGTGAAGAACTACAACGTCCGGCCGACCGTGGTGCGGCGAATCCTCAGCCACGCGGTCGGTGACGCGAAGGACGCGCTATTTGATGTCGTGCGGGGGGAGACGACGCCGTCGCAGTGGCTCGGCACTGGGCAGGACGTGTTCGGCGGCGTCGGGTCAGGAATCGTCGACGGCGTCCGGGCACGCGTGACCGACCGGACGGCTCGCCGGAATCCGAACGGTCGCTCTGCGCGCACAAACCGCGCGGTGACTGTGTACGACTGGCGATAACTGGTACTGGTCGCAACCGTTCGACTGGGCAGGAGTACGGGGGTCAGGGGGCCAGCGCCTCAATGACGCGGTTGGGATTGTTCGAGAACACCTTTCGCATCGCGTCTTCGGGAACGTCCAGTGTCAGAATCTCCATCACGGCCACGTTCGGGTGGACGCCAGGGACGCCGCTCCCGAAGAGAACGCGGTCGGGATGTTCTAACACCGCCCGTTCCATCGGCCCGCGGTAGCGGACTGCGCTGGTGTCGAGATACAGATTATCGTGGGTCTCCAGCAGGTCGATGGCCCGTTCCATCAGGTCCTTCCGGAGCGGGTGCGCGCCGAAATGTGAGAGGATAACCGGGAAGTCATACGCCAGCAGCGACTCAGCGACAGCTTCGGGTCGGAACCCTTCGCCACCGTGGACGATGACAGGCAGCGACACCGACTCTAGTTCTGCGAGCACGTCCTCGTCTGGCAGCCCGTCGGTCGGCGGATGGAGTTTGAAGCCGTAGAACCGGTCGTCGTATGCGTACTGCTCGATGTCTTCCGGGGACGTGTGGTCGTCCGTGCGACTACTTGCGAGGTTGCGAAGGGTCGACCCGGGGCCGCTTCCCGGGTCCCGAGCGCCGTTGACTCTGGCGAAGGCGACCATCGGTCGCTCGACGGTCATCCGGGCGACAGCGTTGTTCGCTTTCAGATACGAACCGTCCCGCTCACCGGGAAAGACGACGGAGCGGACGACACCGGCCTGGTGCATTTCCCGCTCCAGTTGCTCCGGGTCACCCATGCCGTCTCGGGGCCGGCGATGCTCGTCGGGTTCCAACCGTGCGTGCACGTCAACGACCCGAAACCCGTGCTCCAGCTCCAACATCTACTATATGGTGTGTATACTCCCATATTAAAAGGTGTGCAGGTCCGGCTCGGATTACGGGGACAGCACGGCGCTGTCGCCCGACAAGCGGTCTACGCCGTTAGAAAGTTTTATATAGAACCGCTTGCCTTGTCTTAAGTGAGGTTCAACACATATGTCATCTGGCCAGCGACGCATGGGCGGCCAGCCTCTTTTCATCCTTGATGAGGACGCCCAGCGCACACACGGGAAGGACGCACAGTCATCGAACATCTCCGCCGGAAAGGCCGTAAGCGAGTCTGTACGGACCACGCTCGGTCCCCGCGGCATGGACAAGATGCTCGTCTCCGACGACGGTGATGTGGTCATCACCAACGACGGGGCGACCATCCTCTCCGAGATGGACATCGAACACCCTGCGGCCCAGATGATCGTCGAAGTCGCCCAGACTCAGGAGGACGAAGTGGGCGACGGAACGACGACGGCGTCCGTGCTGGCCGGGGAACTGCTGACGAAAGGCGAGGACCTGCTCGACGACGACGTCCACCCGACAACAATCGTCGAGGGGTACTCTGCCGCGGCTGAACTCGCACAGGACGCCATCAACGAGCTCGTCCTTGATGTCGACCTCGACGACGAGACACTCGTCGAAGTCGCCGAGTCCTCGATGACCGGTAAGGGCACCGGTGACGTCGAGGCCGAGAAACTCGCCGAGGTCGTCGTCGACGCTGTCCGCCACGCCAAGAGCGACAACGGCGTCCGCCGGGACAACATCGAAGTCCACACCCAGACGGGTGCGGCTTCCTCCGCGACCAAGCTTGTCGAGGGCGTCATCGTCGACGAGACGGCCGTCCACGACAACATGCCGACCTCGGTCGAGGACGCGTCCATCGCGGTCATCGACACCGAACTCGACGTCCGCGAAAGCAACATCGACGCCGAGTACAACGTCTCTAGCGTCGACCAGCTCAACGCCGCGCTCGACGCCGAAGAGGGCGAACTGCAGGGCTACGCCGAGGATGTCCTCGAAAGCGGCGCTGACGTCGCGTTCGTCACCGAGGATGTCGCCGACCGCGTCGCCTCCCAGCTCGCCAAGGAAGGCGTCTTCGTCGCCGACAGCATCGGCTCCTCGACCGCCAAGGACATCGTCGAGGCCACCGGCGCGAAGCGCGTCGGCTCGCTGGAAGCCCTCGACGAGGACTCGCTCGGCCACGCCGACAGCGTCGACGTCGAGAAGCAGGGCGACGACGACGTGACGTTCATCACCGGCGGCGCGACCGCCGAGTCCGTCACGGTCATCGCCCGCGGCTCCACCGAACACGTCGTCGACGAACTCGAACGCGCGCTCAACGACGCGCTCGACACCGTCATCGCCGCGCTCGACGCCGGCGGTGTGGTCCCCGGCGCAGGCGCGACGGAAATCGCCATCGCCGACCACATCCGCTCCGAAGCGGCGTCCATCGAGGGCCGCAAGCAGCTCGCCGTCGAAGCGTTCGCCGACGCCGTCGACGTGCTGCCCCGAACCCTCGCGGAGAACACGGGCCTCGACGCCATCGACGCGCTCGTCGACCTCCGCGCAGAACACGAGAGCGAGGGCATCGCTGGCATCATCAGCGAAGGCCAGACTGGCGTCGTCGGTGACCCAGTCGAGTACGGCATCCTCGACCCCGCCGCGGTCAAGCGCGAAGCGGTCGACTCCGCCACCGAGGCGGCGACGATGATCGTCCGTATCGACGACGTTATCTCGTCGAGCTAAGCGAGGTCGCAACGCGACCTCGACACGAGCGGCATCGCCGCGAGTGTTCACAATCTGTTTTCTTTTGACTGCGCCAGAGAGCGGCACGACCGCTGTAGAAACTACCGCTCAGTCGCCGCTGGGTTCGACAGAAAGCGTCAGCGTCGCATCATGGCCGTCAGCGAGCGCTTCGACGAGGTCCCGGTCCACGTCGCCGGCTGCCGTGTCGGCGTTCACCATCACGGTCCGGTCATCGACGTAGTCGCTCGTCCGCAGGACGTGGCTCCGGTCGTTCTCGAAGGAGAGGTCGGGATGGCCGGTTCCGGTCACAGTAACGGTCTGCTCGCCGGCTTCGATAGTCGCTGTAATCGTCGCGTCGGCGTCTTGGCAGGCCGTTACGAACTCGCTGTCGAAGTCGGCAGGAACACGGTCGGCCTCGATAGCGAGGATGCAGTCACCTGCAGGGGTTAGAAAGTCGTCGCTCGTCACTTCCAGCGTGCTGGCGTGCTCGCCGGAGACGTTCTCGTGGCCCTGTGCACGGACCACTTCCTCGAGTGTCATACTTCCCGGTCACTGCCGGGCGTACTTCAGCGGGACGACTCCGGCCTGACGACGGTAACCGTCACCGCACCGCAGGCACACTCGTGGGCTTCGCGGCGGCCGGCCTCGGTCTCGAACACCAGCGCCGGCTCTCCGAGCGAGCGCTCGCAGTGCTGGGCCTCACAGGTCGGTGTCGCCGCCTCGTGCAATTCGGTGAACATATCTGGATAGTAGGTGGCTACCTATGTCAAAGCGAGCCATCCCCGGAGTGAAAGTGAAAGTGAAGGCGTGGGGCAAAGGATATGCCCCCACGGAACGGGCCACAAGGTATGTCGCTGGAGTGGCGCGGCGCGGCGGTTGCGCCGGACGACGAGATGCCGTCCCCGGAGGCGTGGGAACCAGTATCGGTTCCCAGCCGGCCCGGACAGTTCGCCGGTGCCGAGGCCGTGGCCTACGAAACGACGTTCTCGGACCCACGGGACGAGAGCGACGCACACACCCTGCTTGTACTGAGTGGAACCTACGCGCACACACGCGTGTGGTGCAACGGTGAGTTGCTCACCAGCCACGACGCCTACTTCGAACCGCTCCGGGTCCGACTCCCCGAGAGCGAAGAGTACCGGATCGTCGTGGAGTGTCGCGCGCCCGAGGACCGCTTCGGCGGGTTGCACGCGACTGACCAGCTTCCGTCGGAGCGCTGTGTCCCGGGCATCTGGTGGGACGCGACCCTCGAAACCCGACCGGACCCGTGTGTGAGCGAGCTCTCGGTCCAGCCACAGCTATCCGAAGCAGACGTAATCGACGCGTCGGTGGACGTGTCGGCGACCATCCTGACTGAAGAGCCACTCGACGACCGGATTACGCTCTCGCTTCGGCCGGAGGGCGACGTTCGCGGGGGCGGGATGATGGACCGAGCCCGCGTCTCGACCGACGAGGAGACGGCGACAGTGACCTACACGATGGACGTGCGCGACCCGTCGCTGTGGTGGCCCCACGACCGCGGCGAGCAGTCCCGTTACGTTCTCAGGGCGAAGCTCGGGGACGACGAGCACTCGGTGACGACGGGACTGCGGACGGTTTCGTACGACGGTGGCCTGCGGGTCAACGGCGAAAGCGTGCCGGTTCGCGGTGTGACGCTGCGCGATCCGACCGTCGAGGATGTCGCACGGGCCGTTGACGCTAACGCGAATCTCGTCCGGGTTCGAGCACAGGGAACGTCGCCAGAGGTGGCTCGCGCCTGTGACGACCACGGCGTCCTGCTCTGGCAGGACCTTCCCCTGTCGGGCCCCGGTTCGTTCGACACCGAACGAGGAACTGCCCTCGCAGCGCGGCTCACTGCGACATACGCACAGCATCCCAGTTTCGCAGCGGTCGGTGTTCACGACGAGCCAGTGTCGCCGTATGCTGACGGACTGGGCTCTGGGTTCCTCGACAGGCTTCGATTCCGGTGGCGTGCCTGGCGAGCCGGCTACGACAGCGCGGACGCCGAATCGGTGGCGTCGGCTGTTGACTCCGTCCCAACGTTCCCGGTAGTCGGCCCGCCCGGAATCGACCCCGACGCGACCACGCTGTACCCAGGGTGGCGGTACGGCGACGCAGCCGACCTCCCGTGGCTCTATTCCAGATTCAACGTCAGCGATGCCGTTGCCGGCTTTGGCGCCGGTGCGCTGGGAACGCCGGGCTCAGGCGATAGTCCTGGGTTCGATAGTGCCTGCCACGACCGCCACGTCGACGGCGGAGTCGAAGCATCGCAGGCGTATCAGGCCGGTGTCGTCCGTGAGGTTGCCGAGTCGCTCCGGCGACGCAACGCGCCGCTCGTTGTCGTTGACAGCCTTCGAGATGTCGGTGATGCGGGCATGGGCCTGCTCACCGCTGATGGGACCGAAAAGGCGGCGTTCAGTGTTCTTGCCGACAGCTACGAGCCCACACAGGTGATACTCTCGGATGCAGCGCCCGGCGAGCAAGATATTGTTGTCCTCCACGACCGTCCAGAAAAAGCGGACCTCACTGTGGAGTGGGACTGCAACGGGGACCGCGAACAGGCCGAACACACTGTCGGCCCATTTGCCCGCGTCACCGTCGACACACTCACCCTTTCAGCCGGTGACGATGTGACGCTTGCAGCCACCGACGGCCAGACTGTCGTCAAGAATGAGTACCGTATTATCGAGTAATACAGGTGCGTGATATACCATGGAAGCTCGGTGCGATAGTGACCGTCACACCCCCTGAATTATGGCGTGTGAGACGTTGACGCGGTATTCAATGCACCGGAATGTTTAAACAATATCCACCTCTATTTGTAGACACCAGAACGCTTCCGCGTTCAGGCAGTATCGCTTTCAGCCCAACATGAGAGGGAACCCTTGTTATTGGTGTCAGCCCCTCAGTAGTGGGTCAACTGTCTGTGCTGAAGCGGTGATGGCATAGAGGATTCAACAATGGCAGACTCGATAGACGAATCAAAGAACGTTACAGTAACAGAAGAGGATCTTGAAAACAAATCGAAAGGCGAGCTTATCAAACTCGCCGGCCAGCTTCGTGACCGACGGAACGAGCTGAACCAGATGGCGTCCGAGCGGGCCTCCGCCCGGGACGACCTGAACGCGAAGACTCGCGAGAAGGTCGACGAAGCGCAGGAACACCGCGAGAAGCGCGACGAACTCAACGAGCAGGTTCAGGAGCACAAAGACCAGCGTAACGAGCTCAATGCGGAAGCAAACGAGCTGTTCGACAAGGTCGACAACCTGAAAAACGACCTCGAACTCGATGAGGGGACGTCAGTCGAACAACTCAAAGAGGAAATCGAGGACCTCGAGTTCAAGCAACAGACCGAAGTGCTCTCCTCGGAAGACGAGAAGGAGCTCATCGAGAAGATCGAGACCAAGCGCGAAAAGCTCCAGGAGAAACAGGAGAAGCTCGATCAGGGCGGCGACCTCGAAGAGCTCAAAGAGGAAGCAGAAGAGGTCCGCTCTGAAGCCTCAAAGCACCACCAGAAGGTCACGGAACTGGCCGACGAGGCCCAGAAGCACCACAACGAGATGATCGAGGCCTACCGCGAGGCCGACGAGATCCGTGACGAGGCCGACGAGAAGCACGAGGAGTTCGTGGATGCTCAGGAAGCGGCCGACCAGCACCACGAGGACTTCGTCCGCGTCCAGAAGCGCCTCCGCGAACTCGACAAGAAGGAAGAAGAGCAGGAGCGCTCCCAGCGCGAGGAGAAGCAGGAAGCCGCTCGCGAGGAAGCAGAGGAGATTTATCAGAAGTTCAAGGAAGGCGAGACCCTCGACACCGAGGACCTGATGAAGCTCCAGAAGGCCGGCAAGCTGTAAGTCTGCAGGATTTTCTCTCTGTTTTCACTGAACATAGATGCATCACTCACTCGGCCTGCTCCAGCTCGGTGCGCTCTCGCTTGTCCCGACAGCCCTCGGCGGGGTCCTGTTTGGCCTCGCACTCGCTGCGCCGCCGGGCCCGATGAACGCCGTTATTGCCGAGGAGAGCGCCCTACGGGGCTGGCGGGCCGGCTTCTTTGCCGGCCTCGGCGCGATGACCGCTGACGCCTGTTTCCTCGTGCTCGCCGTACTCGGCGCCGCCACAGTAATCACCGAAACGCCGGGAGTCCGCCGCATAATGGTCGGCGCCGGCGGGCTCCTGATGCTCTGGTTCGCGTACGGAGCAGTCCGGGAGGCCAATACAGCAGTTACAGAGGGAGACTCGTCAGTCACGTCTGGAGACAGCCGCGGCTTCCGCAAGGCCCTCGTTCTGGCGCTGACAAACCCCTATCAGGTCGCCTTCTGGCTCACCGTCGGCGTGGGCCTCCTTGAACCCGGCGTGGTCGACGTGGCGTCGTACGTGCCCGCGGTCGGGACTGACGCGCTAACCGTACAGACCGGGCATCCGGTCCTGCTGGGTGGGTTTTTCGGCGGTATCGGTCTCTGGATTACAGGGTTCCCGGCGGCGATTGTCGCCGCAAGAGCGCGTATCGAACGGCTCGCACCGCTAATCGCGTGGGTCAGTGCCGCTGTTCTCGCCGGGACTGGCGTCCTGTTCCTACTGCGAGCGCTATGAGTCGCCCATCCCGGTCGCCACGTCGTCGAGGTCGTCCTCGACAGCCATTTCGGCGACCTCCATCGTCAGCCACTCCTGAAACCAGCGGGTCCGCTTGAGCCGCTGGTGGACGAGAGACTCGGCGGTGTCGCTCTGAACACGCTCGCGCGCGTCCTCGCCGCGCTCGATGACACGGTCGACCATCTCGGCCGCGTCCATGTGTGTCCGGGACTCATACCCCATACGCAACAGCATCAGGGCAGTCCCGTTCGCACCGACCTTATCCAGGATATCCGCCTCGATGAGACACTGGACTTCGAGGGGCAGGTCGTCCAGTGACCCCTGGTATGAGTGGACCTCGACGGCAGAGCAGACCTGTTCGATAAACGATTCGGGGTAGTCACCGTGTGCCCGCAGATACTCGCGTGCGATCCGAGCGCCGGCTTCCGCGTGGAGATCCTGCTCGGCTTCCAGTTTTGCGATGTCGTGAAACAACGCTGCCACGCGAGTCACGTCTACGTTTGCCCCTTCCTTGCGGGCGATTTTTGTCGCGATGTCGACGACGTTGAGGATATGGTTGAATCGGTACTCTGCGGAGTGCCACGGGTACCAGCGCATACGACCGCCCTCTTCTTCGTTTTCGACGCTCGCCGCGAGGTAGTCGTGGACGAATTCTTTCATTTCCTCAAACGCGTCGGCTGAGACAGGTGACTCCCTAATCTCGACGCCCACAGCACCACCTCCGGAGACGGATTTCGATATTCATCTTACACATATAGACGTACGTTCGACTCTTTAGCGTTACGACAGGGAGAACGGCTGCCACACCCGGCGTTTCTGGATGCAAACAGCGTCATAAAACTGGTCTTCGGAGCAGTTGTCCGCGCGGCGGACAACCGCCATCGCTGTCCCCGATTCCGTGTCAGGCGAGGTCTCTGTCGGGCGACAGCCGAGACTGGTTCTCAGCGGCTGGGAACATTAGTCCGGCTTTTTACATCTAATAGATAAATCGGTACATATGTCTCTCCAGCCACTGCATACGCCCGTCGGCGACGTGTCGATCGTTACCCACGCGATGAACGAACACGTGCTGACTGACGTGCTCGTCGGCGTTGGTATCGCCCTGTGTCTGTTCGGACTGTACTACAGGCTAATACTGCTCCCGGCGAACAGACAGGAGTCGTCACAGCGCACGGGGGACCAGTCGCCGCCGTAATTACAGGTAGGCGGCGTCCCAGCGCATCGGCTTGCGAACGTTGCCGCAGCTGCTACATTCGATGCGGCCCATTGAGTCCATCGCGTTCGCCAGCGTCTCACAGTTACTACAGAAGTAGCCATAACGATCGCTTCCCTCCTCTGTGACGTGGACCACATGGAACGGCGCCATTGACCCGGACTCGTGGTTGTTGTGATCGACGTAGACTGTCCGGCCGTCGTCGGTTATCCGTTCGCGGCCGAGTTCGTCAGCATCGGTGTAGAGGTTCTCGACGTAGGTCCGTCCAGCGATATCGACTTCACCCGTGCCGGCGCGTTCGAAGCCGCGGTCCTCGTAGAAGCTGTTGCCTTCGACGTTATCGGCCAGCACGCGTCCCTGAAGCGTCTCGGCACCGCGGTCATGGAGTTCTCCGTGGGTCTCGTCAAACAACGCTGATCCGACCCCCTCGCCGCGGTATGCCGGGTCGACGTGTAGCCAGAGAATCGTCCCGATACTATCACCTGACAGGACACTCTCTGAGAGACCGACCACCTGCCCGTCCTGCTCGCCGACGAGAAGCAACCGATTACTCTCTTCACTGAGTATTTCGTTAATACGCGCTTCGTCGTACCACTCCTCGATAGCGCTTGTAATCGCCTTCGGCCCCAGCGAGTACGACGCCTCGAGCGAGCGACGCGCCACGTCACGGATAGCCGGCCGGTCCGACAGCACTGCCTCCCTGATTTCCATATGACACTAGTTGGCACGGAACATCATAAATCTACAGTTCGGTGTCAGAATTTGGGACACTCGTTGAGCTATTCATGTGCGGACGTACGATTTGTGGCCTCGACTGGGACGTGTCTGCTCGCTACCCACTGCTATCGTTGCTCCCCTATAGAAGTGCAGTCGCTGTTCAGACTCTGTCACAGCATACTTCGGACGGATTCGAACCGCGGTCGCTCCGCGTTGCTCCACTCCCTGCTTCGAATCCGGAGCGATATCTCTCGCTCACCTACGTTCGCGAGAAGATAGTCCCGGGCGGATTCGAACCGCGAGGACTCGAATCCTCTCGTCCTCTGGGCTCGAACCGCTGAGATATTTCGCGCTCACAAACTTGTTGGCGCGAAAATAGTCCCGGGCGGATTCGAACCGCCGTCAAGGGCTCCAAAGGCCCTTATGATTGGCCACTACACCACGGGACTGCACTCACTCTGTTCGCTTGACCCGTGAGAGTCGCAATTCCGAAGGAATTGCTCACCACCACGGGACTGCACTCACTGTATTCGGAATAATCGACGGAACGCACTTGAACGCTTCGAGAGCGGGCGGTCAGTCGCTGGTGACTTCGGCCTCGACTTCGAGCAGGCCACAGACATCTCCTTCGGAGTCGAAACAGTCGGGACACTGTGGTTTGCGATTGATGATAGTGTCGAGGCGATCAGCGACTGTTTCGTCGATAACGCCCTCCAGTTGCTTTGCCTCGGCCCGAAACTCCTCGACCTCGAGCACTTCGATGAGGAACCGCTCGATAATACAGTAGTTCTGGAGTGCCTCGCGAGCCTGTGCGATGCCGTCGTCAGTGAGGTCGACGCCTTTGTACTTCTCGTGGTTCAGCAGTCCTCGGCTTTCGAGCTTCCCGATCATCTCGTTTGCGCTCGCCGGGCTGACATCGAGCATATCGGCCACGTCACCGGTAGATGCCGGACCGTCCTCTTGCTGTTGCGTGAGATAGATCGCTTTCAGATACTGGGCCTGCGTGTTCATTGATAGTCCTCCATCAGGTCGGTTACGTCTTCGACGCCCTCCGCCTCGTCCTCACGGATGTCCGATAGCACGGCAAGCAACCGCTCGCGGTCGATTGTGAATGTCACGTCCGACGCCTCGATCGCTTCGATGAGGTCGTCGTAGAACTTGTACGCCGTCTCCTCGTTACAGAGCTGGTCGTACAGCACGCCATCGAAGTCTTTGTCGGCTTCGTACTGGGCTTCGACCAGCATCTCGATTTCTTCGAACGGGACGGTGTCCGCTTCGAGGTCGTCGATGAGCGACTCCAGTTGCCGGCGGTGCTCAGCAGACTCTGTCTCGGCGTGCTCAAGGAGGTCAAGGACCGCCTGCTCGTGCTCTCCGCTCGTTTCTTCGGCGTGCTTGGCCGACCGTGCCTCGACGACCTCTTCGAGGACGATGCCGATCTGTAGCAGCCGGGCGAGCTGATGGTCAGACGCCACCGGCTGTGTAAGACTCACGGTAACACCCCCACTCGGCGCTGTGCTGCAGTCATACACGTAGTTCGGGGAGGGCCGGACTTAAGCGGTTCCCTGTCGCCGCCCTAGCGGCGGCGTCACGTTCCTGTTGGACCCGTGTGACTGCGTCTGGCTTCGCGGCGACAAACTCCCCACTGGGACTGAGACTGTCGGCTATCACTGCGACACGATACACCCCGTGATGGCAAGCGCCTTGCAGGGCGGACAGCCGACAGTATGAAACGACCCGACGGCTCCGACGTATCGTGATTGCTGTGCCTGCGTCCCGAGACGACCGCCCGACGTACTGCGGTCGATACCGTACAGAGGTCACTATCAGTCGCCTTCGGTCCCCGCCGCCGGTACCGCCTGCCAAGACACGTCCCGCCCCGGATAGGCGACCCGCCCGAACGGCCACTCGGTCGCAACCCACTCCCTGCAGGCCGTCTCGATCTCGTCGGCAAGGCCACGCTCGACTGCGGCCGCCGCCGTCCAGTAATATACCGCAGCGTCGTACCCCTCTATCCGTGTCGGCTGGACGTACAGACACCCCAGTTCGGTTGTCTCGGCGGGGTCGAACACACCGTATGTGAACGCGTCACGCCGCTGGTGTTCCTTATAGTGCCAGCACACGTCGATCCGGTTCTGCTCGGGGGTCAGTCCCGTCGGCCACTCGTCGTCGGGTCCGAAGATCCCGTGGAGGCGGTCACCGCTCTCGGTCACGGCCTCGTAATCTATTTCCGCGTCGGTGGGCGTCAGCGGCCGGAGCAGGAATTCGTTGGCCGACAGTCGGTCTGGAACGGGTTCGGACGGCCCGAGCAGGTCCGGCGTCTCGAAGGGCATACCCCCGAAACACACGATACGGACATTGTTGTTGCGATTGGCTGTGGCCGTCGTGTCGGTCTTCGACCTCAGCCTGTGGAAGTGCGGATTCGAGGAACTCAGCGACTTCTTCGGTCTTGTCCGGTTTGACCCTGATGGACGGTGAGACGCTTCACAGCGGCTGTCTGGTGAAAACGAGCCGGTAGCAAGAAGCAGTAGACGGGAAAGGCTGCGGACGGGGGCGGTTACTGCCTGAGCCGCTCGTAGATCAGCTGGTCGAGGTCCTCGCGGAGTTCGTCCACCTCAACCTCCTCCAGCACTGGCACGAAGAAGCCCTCGACGAGCATATTCTTCGCGCTCTCGGGGTCGACACCGCGGGAGGTCATGTAGAACATGTCCTCTGCGTCGACCTGCCCGACCGTCGCGGAGTGGGAGGCCTCGGTGTCGTGGTTGTTGATGATGAGCTTCGGCGACGCGTCGGCCTCGGAGTCGTCGGAGAGCATGAGCGTGTTCTCACGCTGGTACGACGACGTGTCCCAGGCCTCGCGGCCGACGTCCTGAACGCCTTCGTACACCGAGCGGGCGTCGTCGTCGAGGACGCCACGGGTGACGAGGTCGGCGATGGTGTGTTCGGCCTCGTGCCAGACCCGCGACGCGATGTCGAAGTGCTGGTCTTCGTGGCCGAAGAACGCACCCAGAATCTGTGACTCGGAGGAGTCACCCAGCAGTCGGGTTTCGACGTTGGACTTGGTCAGGCGGGAGCCGATGTTGCCGTCGATCCAGTTGACCGTGGCGTAAGTGTCGGCGTGGCCGCGCTTGACCTGGAAGTTGTAGGTCTCCTCCGAGAGGTTCTGGAGCGCGCCGTACTGGACGTAGGCGTTCTCTTCGGCGACGACCTCGACGATGCCGGAGTAGTACTGGTCAGCGTCGGTCGTCTCGCCCGTCTGCTGGCGCTCCAGAATCGTGACCGAGGAGGACTCCTCGGCGAGGACGAGCGTGTAGTTGAACAGCGACTGGCTGTTCATCGTCGTCCGGATCTTCACGTCCTCGGCGTCGACGCCCTCAGGGACGTAGACGACCGTTCCGGCAGAGAACAGGGCCGTCGACAGCGCAGTGAGGTAGTCCCGCTGCGGGTCAACGGTACTGCCGAAGTGCTCCTTGACGAGGTCCTCGTGGTCCGCAAGCGCTTCGCTCCAAGAGAGGACCTCGACGCCCTCCGCATCGACGCGGTCCTTGTCCTGTGCGTAGTCGAGCGGGTCGACCAGCGACTCGTATTCGAGCGCGTCGAGGTTCGTCCAGGTGCGACCCGGCGTCCGGATGACGTCCGGCATGTCGAGCTCTTCGAGCGCTGCGAGCGCGTCCTTTCGCGTCTCGAGCAGCCACTCGGGCTCGCCGAGGTCGTCTGAAATCTGTTCTACCTGGGCCTCTGTGAGATTGGCGTGTACCTGCGTACTCATGGTTATCCGAGCGACCCCTCCATCTCAAGCTCAATGAGGCGGTTCAGCTCAACGGCGTACTCAATCGGCAGTTCCTCCGTAATCGGCTCGATGAAGCCGGCGACGATCATCTGCTTTGCATCGTCGTCGTCCAGTCCACGGGACTGGAGGTAGAAGACGTCCTCGTCGCCGATCTTGCCGACGGTCGCCTCGTGGGCAACGTCGACCTTGGACTCCTGAATCTCCATGTACGGCATCGTGTCCGATGTCGACTCGTTGTCGAACATCAGCGCGTCACACTCGACGGAGGTCGAAGAGTCCTCGGCACCGTCAGCGATGTGGACGAGGCCACGGTAGTTCGTGCGGCCACCGTCCTTGCTGATGGACTTGGATTCGATGGTGGACTTCGTTTCGGGGGCGTTATGATAGACCTTCGCGCCCGTGTCGATGTCCTGCCCCTCGCCGGCGAAGGCGATGGTGATGTGGTTGTCCGTCGCGCCCGGCCCCTTGAGAACGGTCGAGGGGTACAGCATCGTGGCCTTCGAGCCCATCGATCCTGAAACCCACTCCATCGTGCCGTCGGCCTCGCAGATGGCGCGCTTGGTGTTGAGGTTGTACGTGTTCTTCGACCAGTTCTGGACGGTCGAGTACTGGACGTGAGCGTTCTCCTTGACGAACACTTCGACGCCGCCGGAGTGGAGATTGAACTCAGAGTACTTCGGGGCGGAACAGCCCTCGATGTAGTGGACTTCGGAGTTCTCCTCGGCGATGATGAGCGTGTGCTCGAACTGGCCCATGCCGTCGGAGTTCATGCGGAAGTACGCCTGCACGGGCATGTCGACCGTGGTGTCCTCGGGGACGTAGACGAACGACCCGCCGGACCAGATAGCGCCGTGTAGCGCCGCGAACTTGTTGTCGCTCGGCGGCACGGCCTTGGTCATGAAGTACTCCTTGAGGATGTCTTCGTGTTCCTGGACAGCCTTGTCCATGTCACAGAAGATGACACCCTTGTCTTCCCAGCGCTCCTGCATGTTCTGGTAGACAATCTCGGACTCGTACTGCGCACCGACGCCCGAGAGGGCGTTCTTCTCGGCTTCCGGGATGCCGAGCTTGTCGAAGGTGTCCTGAATCTCCTCGGGGAGGTCGTTCCAGTCGTCGACCCCACCACGGGTCTCGATGTCGGGACGGATGTACGGGACGATCTCGTCGACGTCGACCTCGGAGAGGTCGGGTGCGCCCGGCCAGCCGTCCGGCATCGGCATTTCGTGGAACTGCTCGAGTGCGCGAAGGCGGCGTTCGAGCATCCATTCCGGCTCGTCCTTGTCTTCGGAGATGACCCGGATGGTCTCCTCCGTGAGGCCCTTCTCGGCTTCGAAGGCGGACTTCTCCTCTTTCTTGAACTCGAAGCGCTTCTCCGTGTCGGTTTCCTTGAGGTGGTCTTGATCTGAACTCATAGTGTGTGTTATGTTATCGCTGTATACGGAAGGGCGTTACGCGGCTTCGTAGGCTTCCTCTCGGACCCAGTCGTACCCTTCGTCCTCGAGCTTTTCGGCGAGTTCAGCGCCACCGGAAGTGGCGATCTGGCCGTCAAGCATCACGTGGACGTGGTCGGGTTCGACGTAGTCGAGGATGCGCTGGTAGTGCGTGATCTGAAGGATACCTGCGCCCTGCTCGTCACGGAGCGCGTTGATGCCGTTAGAGACATCCTGCAGTCGGTCGATGTCCAGCCCGGAGTCGATCTCGTCGAGCACGGCAACGGAGGGCTCGAGGATCGCGGCCTGGAGGACTTCGTTTTGCTTCTTCTCGCCGCCGGAGAAGCCAGCGTTGAGATACCGGGACGCGAACTTCTCGTCCATGTCCAGTTGCTCCATCTTTTCCTGGAGGATTTCCTGGAACTCGGCGACGCCGATTTCGCCTTCTTCGACGTTGCCCTCCATCGGGGAGGTGTCGTAGCCGGCGGCGTCCTCGTTGGTGTCGCCGCCCTCTGTCTCGGCTTCTTCTTCCTCGTCGTCCTCGAAGAGTTCCTCGCGCTCTTCGAGCTTGGCGTTGAGCGCGGTGCGGAGGAAGTTCACCATCGTGACACCTTCGATCTCGGCCGGGTACTGGAAGCCGAGGAAGATGCCGAGCGCGGCGCGCTCGTTCGGTTCGAGGTCGAGCAGGTTCCAGGTGCGGAGGTCCTCCGGGATCTCCTCGTCACCGAACTCGTCCTCTTCGAGGTGGATGAGTACTTCCCCGTCAGTTACTTCGTAGGCGGGATGGCCGGCAATTATCTTCGCCGTTGTGGACTTACCCGAGCCGTTGGGACCCATCAGCGCGTGGATCTCACCGGACTCGACTTCGAGGTCGACACCGCGAAGAATCGTTTCACCGTCCTCTTCTGCGACTTCTGCGTGGAGATTGTTGATTTCGAGTTTCGCCATAGGTATCTCTTAGGTCAACCGAAAGAAGGTACGTTTCACCCATGAAGCTTTCGCATTGCCGTGAACTCAAATTCAGTATATAGAAATAATATTTCCCACAGCAGTAAGCGCCCGCCTTCTGTTGGTTACATGAAACTCCCGAGTCCTGTCTGTTCCTGCCCGGATTTGACCTCTTCCCAGGAGATGTCCATTGCCTCCAGAATGCGGGCAATCGGCCCTTTCAGCGTCTTATCGAGCATCTTGTCCCAGTCGATCTCGAACTCCTCGGGGATCTGGTCTGCGTACTCGAAACAGATTACGTCAGGGTCCCGCCGGAACTCGCCGTACAGCGGGTCCCGCTGGGGGTCCAGTCCTTCTTCCTCCTCGATACGCTGGAAGAAGTCCGAGTGGACCCGGTCGAGATACAGTCGCTTGGGCTTGGACCCGCTCTGGAAGTTCGTTCCCAGAAGCATGTTGGCGTACTTCGCGCCCCGGACCTGTGCGGTGTCGGTGTCGTAGTTGTCGAGTTTCTTCCCGATGCCACCGGGAATACCTACGTCGTCGTAGTTGACGTTGCCGTCCTGATAGTCCTCGATAACATCGCTGACGTACTGCTTGATGGACTCTGCGTCCTCTCCGCGGACGATGCGGTCGATGACCTCCTTCTGGACCCGCTTGGTGATCGGCGCGATATCGGACCGCTGGTATTCGAACCCGGTGATATCGATGTCGTCGACGTGCTTGCCCTCTTTCCAGACGATGTTGCCCGCGTAGCGCTTCTTTTTGCCCGCCTGGAAGAACCGGCGGTAGAGCTTCTCGAACTCGATTTCGAAGCGGTGGAACTGGGCGTTAAGCCGCTCCATCGCGAACTCGTCGTAGGAGGCGTTAATCGTCTCCTCCAGTTCGAACCCTTTCTGGATGGTCGTCGCGATGAGTTCGAGCTCGTCGTCGTCCATCTCGGGGTGTTTCTCGCGCATCTCGTCGGTGATTTCGACGTCGCCTTCGACGTCGTCTGGACCGACATTGCCAAGTTGTAGCATGACGGAGTCGGTGTCCCCGTAGACGACCTCGTACCCCTCGTTTGCGACGACTTCGTCGGTGTAGTCGATGACCTCGCGACCGGTGGCGGTGACCGCTGCGCCCATCTCCTTGTCGTAGAGACGGAACCGGTCCCACCCCAGAACGCCGTATAACGACTGACCGACGAACTGGAATTTCCCGTTGCGGCCGGCCATGAGCGTGTGGTTGTCCGCAACGGTGACACAGTAGACACCGTCGTCGGCCGTACTCCGTGACCCGCTGCGATGCATCCGGAGCGTGTTCTTGTTGTCTTCCGTGACGTAGATTCGCCAGGAGCCGCTGTCACGGTTGTAGTTCGCAGTCAGTCCGAGATGCGCACAGAGCCGGAGCACGTCGTCACGGAGTTGGTCACTGGAGGTGGTGTACCGCCAGGAGTTCTTCTGTCGGTCTCCGTCACCGGCGATAAGCGTGTCGAGGAAGCGCCGCTTCTGTCGGTGGCTCAGGTCGAAGACGAACTCGGGAATCCGCTTCTCGAAACTGTCCTCGCCGCAGATGTTACAGAGCAGGTCGCCCAGCAGCGCCGACGTGAACTGGTAACTCCGGTCGTCGACGTAGTAGTCGAACCCCAGTCGGTCGAGGAGGTCACCAATTGCCGCGTGGTCGGACTCGCCGCCGTCCGCGATGGCTTGTTGAGCGATTTTGACCGTGGTCGATGCTCCGCGGGTCTTCTCCCCGAACTGTTTCGTCTCGGAGGTGTAGACGTTCCCTTCGGTGATGTACCACGCGAGCAGTTCGAGGAAGTCGTCGCCGTCGAAGGTTCGCGGTATCCACTTCCGGCCCGATTCGGCGTGGATATACGTCCGTTCGGCGACGGATTCGATATACTCGCGGTTGGCCTCGAACTCCTTGGGGCCGAAGACGTACCCTTCCTCGCCGATATCGTTTTTCAACACTGTGTCCGGATAGTGGCCAATCTCGGCGGCGAACGTGTGGCCGTGGACCGACGGCCGGACCCACACCTCGTAGTCGTCGACGTACTCGGTCAGATCCACCGTGTCCAGCGGGTCGCCGTCCGGTCCGTCCCAGTCATGGGGGAGTTCGTAGTTCGTGGCATCGTCGAGGTCACCAGCTTCGACGAAACTGTACCCGTCTTCAGTGATTCCGTTGGTCTCGTTCTTTCGGACGAGCATCCGGTGGTTCGGCGTCACACGGAAGTCCATCTTGCTCGTCTCTATATCCACGAGGTCGCCGCGGTAGTCCGGATACGACTGTGTCTCGACCACCGGTTTGACCTCCATCTCCTCCGTCTCGGGGTCCAGCGAATACACCTCGTCGCCGATATCAAGGTCGCGAATGTTCTGAACGCCTTCCGGTGTCAGCACGTCGGTATCCGGCGTGAAGCAGTTCATGATAACCTTGACGGCGGCCTGCTGCCTGTCAAAGCGCTCGTACTCGGGGTTGTCCGGGTCGAAGCTGTTTCGCTCGGCTTTCTTTTCCTCGCGTTCTGACAGGAGTTCGTCGACCATCTCTCGGATGACGCCGTCCGGTTCCTTCCGGAAGTGGGTACCGTTGGGGGCGCGGTAGGTATCGCCGTCGTAGGTCTCCGGGTCAACCTTCGTCTCTGGGCTGGCGTTGGTCGTCACCATGCACATCGGGTACAGCGACTTCAGGTCCAGCACGGTGACGTTCTCGCGGACGCCCGTAATGGGGTCAAACACTGCGCCGCCCTCGTAGTCCTCGCTCTCCTGTTGCCCTTTCGAGGGGAGCGCGAACTCGCCGTGGAGCTTGTGGAGAACGTACATGTCCACTGCGTCGCCGGGCGTCGTCGCGTCCTCCAGTTTGCAGCCGACGAAGGTGCGGACCTCGTCCCAGAAGTCGATGATGTCCTGCTCGCGGTCGAGTTCGACACAGAGCTCCACGTCCCGGAGGTTGTACTCCAGCAACTGCTCGGGGTCCTGCTCCCAGAGGTCACCGATGTCGCCAGTGTAGCGTTCCTTGCCGACGCCGAGTTCCTGCTCGCCGACGGCGTCAAGCCGGTAGGATTCGAGTTCAGTGAACTGCGTTCGCTTGTAGGCATAGAGGAGGTCGAAGACGACACGGCCTTTGATATCGGGGCCACCCCAGCCCGAACGCCAGACCTCGTCGACCCGCGAGAGTCGGTCGATCTGGAGATCGAAGTCGTGGTTGTAACTCTGGAGTTCCTCCAGACGGTCAAGGAAGTACGGCGCGTCGAAGTCGTCGAAATTCCAGCCAGTCAGCACGTCTGGGTCGGTGTCGACGATGTAGTCGACGAACGCCTCCAGCATGGCCTCCTCTTCGTCGAAGACGCGCACGTCGGCCTCGAAGTCCTCCCGAATCGGGTCGTAGCCGGCCAGCGCCTCGGGGCCGTCGATGCCGTCGGGGGACTCGTACAGCCAGACGACGTACTCGTCGCGGTAGGAGTCGTGGGAGGTGAGACAAATGATCGGTTCCTCGCCGTCCTCGGGGAACCCCTGTCTGTCGTCGACCTCGATGTCGAAGGTGTTGACCCGCGGGTCAGCGTGAGCTTCAACCGGCGTTATTTCCTCGTGATGGACCTTCAGACTCCCGTCGTCGAGTTCGCGGGCGGGGACGCGCACGCCGCTCGTGATGTCCTTGTCGATGAGCAGGCGGTTGGGAAAGAGGATGTCCGCCTCGTAGTGGTCGAAGTCGTCACGGATCTGTCCCACATCGCGTGGCGTCTGGCCGAATATCTTCGTCAGACGCTCGCCGCGAATCGATTCGTAGGGGTCGCCGTCCGCGTCGGCTTCTTTCCAGCCGGCGATGCTGTCGTACTGGCGGAGTCCGTCCTCGGTGACGCTGTCAGTCGGTGCGTAGAAGTAGGGCTGGAAGTCGAAGACTCGCGCGTGGACCGACTCATTGTCGTCAGTGCGCCCGAAAACGTGGACGACCGGTGACTCATCATCGCCCTGCCCCTCGATGGTGTAGTCGACCTGCGTGACGACGAACTCGACGGTCTCCTCGACCGGCGGGAACTGGCGCTCGTCGAGGTCGACGACGCTCGTGTCACCGTCGTCGCTCCCACCGTTGCCCGCGATGGCCGCCGCTTCGTCGGCGACCGGGCGATCCTCATCCGCATCTTGCTCGAAGTCCCCCAGCGTGCCCTGGGTCCCGTCACTCATTCTTGGCCTTGTTTCGAGATGCCGCATAAAAACACCGGCGGTCGACGGGGTATTGCCACAGGCAGAAAGTATATGCCATCGAGTAACATACCCAAGTTTGACGGCCAATGTCGCACCACGCATCCCCCCACGGCGAGGCGGATAGGTCCGAAGAACTGCGGTCGGAGCCGGCGCTCCCGGACGCCATCCAGACGACCGAGACCTACGAGACCGAGGAGGGGACAGTGTTTTACGATGCAGAGAACCCTCTCGCGTGGCTACAGACTGATACGGCACTCACCTTACAGGAGATCGCCTGACAGGAAGTACTTTTAGCGTCCACACGTCGTAGCTAGTGTGATGGATATTCCCGGCGAGGACGACCCCAACGAGAGCGGCGGCGTCCTCTCCGAAAAGAGCGAGTACGAGCCCGAGGAGTTCGACCCGGAGAGTCTCGGGCCGGACGTGCCATCGCCGTCGGACGGCGCTTACGACGGTGACGCCACGGGACTGTTCGTCAAACTCGTCATCGTCTTCAACGTCGCGCTGCTGGCGCTCTCGCTCGGACCGATGCTGGCCTACTTCGAGGGACAGGTCGACCTCGGGGTCCGGATCTTCCTCGTCGGCGTCATCGCTTTCGGCTACGGAACGTTTCGGTACGTCCAGTTCGAACGGGAGCGCAAATCGGACGACGAGGACGAACCAACCGAAACAACAGATACCCAGCCAGACGGCGCGGAGGCAAGCGACCACAACGGCTAACCGGCCCGGTCGGCTACAAACAGCCATATGCGTACTGTGCGGGACGACGACGGCACGCGATACTTATTGCTGAAGGAGTCCACCGAGTCGAGTCTGGTCCGTGACCCCGAAACCGGCGAACAGCAACACCTCCCAAACGCTGATCTCGAACCCGTTGATGGCGAATCGCCGCTGGCCACGGCCGCTGAGGGCGTTCCCGACGCCGCCCGCCAAGTCATTACAGCAGCTCACGATGAGCGTGCGCTGGGCCTGCTCGTCGAACTCGACGACCGCGGGCCGCTCTCCGTGGCGGAGCTGCTTTCCGCCTACGACCTCTGTGAGAGCGACCTGCACGGCCTGCTGGCCGAGTTTCGTGCCGCCGGCCTGCTCGCCGAGGCGACGGTCCACGGCCAGCGAGGCTACGACACGACCGAAACGGCCAGCGATGGACTGGCACATCTCCGCGACTGAGGCCAGTTCAGCGTCGTGACTGCGGTCAGGCCAGTTCCGCGACCGTCGCTTCGACCCGTTCGACCCGCGAGCGATTGGTCGTGGCGTCTTTCTCGACGCGGACGAGGTCGTCCGCCGCACCGACCAGTTCCTCGTCGTGACTGACCACGAGAATCTGCTCAACGCCGACCTCATCGCGCATGTACTCCACGAGGTCAAGCAGTTGCGTGACGTGGCCTGAATCGAGGAACACTGTCGGTTCGTCGAGGATGAGCGGCGGCATCGGCGCGGCCCCTTCGATGCCTTCGGCGAGTAGTCGGTAGATGGCACACCGCAGGCTGAGGTTGAATAGCGCCCGTTCGCCGCCGGAGAGCTGTTCGGGCTCCAGCGGCTCGCCGTCCTTCTGGTACACCGTCAGCTGATACTGCCCGTCGAGTTCGATGTGGGAGTACGAGTCGTTCTGGTACACCAGGTCGAACGTCTGGTTGAGCATCCGTTCGAGTGTCTCGACGTTGCGCTGGCGCAGCTCTGCCCGGAGCGTCCCGTACATCTCCTGTAGCTCCTCGGTTTCCTCGTATAGCGTTTCGAGTCTCTCCAGTGTCGCTTCGAGGTCTTCGCGCCGGTCTCGCAGCGACTCCAGTTCCTCGATTTCGTTCGTGACGCCACCGATAGCGTTCTGGAGTTCGTCGCGTTTCTCGCGTTTCTCCGTCAGTGCCTCCGCTGCCTGTTCGATGTACTTTTTCGCCCGCTGCTTCTCGCTTCGAGCCGCTTCGATGCGGTCCTCGTCGAACGACTCAGCCAGATCCTGCTTGCGCTCGCGCTTCTCCGCGAGCTGGTCGCGGCGCTGGTCGTTCAGTTCGGCCTGCTGACTGCGCTTCTCTCGCAGGCGTTCGATGTCGTCGTCGCAGTCATCGATCTTCGCAAGCAGGTCTTCGACCCGCTCTAGGTTCTCTATCGATTGTTTGACCTGCTGGCGCTCCTGATTGCACTCGGCGACGACCGAGCGGCAGTCTTCCGCCTGTTCGCGGGCTTCGGCGGCTTTCTCGCGTTTCGTCTCAGCCTCGGACTCATGTGCTGTTGCTTCTTCGCGGAGCGTCTGGATGCGCTTCTGGTCCGCATCCAGCCCCGCTTCTTTCTCTTCGACGAGCTGGACGATGTTCGAACGGTTGTTCTCAAGCGTCGATAGCTCGTCCGCTGTCTCGACCAGTTCCGTCGCGGTCTCGTGCTCAGACTTCAGGTCCGAGACATCCTCACGAGCGTCCGCGAGCAACTCCTCTAGCTCGGCAATCCGATCACGGTCGTCCTCAATAGAGTCGACGTGCGGTGACTCGGCCACGTCCTGCCCGCACTCGGGGCACTTGCCGGCCTCCAGCAGCGCCTCGGCCTCCGCGAGCGACTCGCGCTCGCTCTCCAGTTTCGTCTCCAGTTCGGTCACCTGCTGTCGGGCGTTATCGAGGTCACTGGCGACGGATTCTTTGTACGACTGCGACCCGTCACGGTCGGTCGGTGCGTTCTCGAACCTGGCTTCGAGATCGGCGATCTGGTCGTCGATGTCGCTGATCTGCTCCCGGCGCTCGGCGATAGTCTCCCGCGCAGCTTCGATGTCTGTTTCCAGTTCGGCGGCTTCTTCACGCTTGTCCTCGGCCCGGGATTCGAGGTCGGCAGCGCTCTCGGCCAGCGCGTCGGCGGTACTGCTGTGATCCTTCGCATCGACCCGCTGGTCCTCGATGCGGCTCTGCAGTTCGTCATCGCGGGACTGCAGTTCGTCAAGCCGCGCATCGACGGTTTCGGGGTCCGGCTCCGAACTGTCGAGGTCGGTTTCGGCCACTGTTTCCGAGAGGTCCTCTCGCAACGACTCTCGCTGGTCCTGTAGGTCGCTGACCTGCTCTTTGAGTTCGGTTCGTTCCGTCTCCGTCTCGGTGATAGTCGCTTCCAGATCCTCGATGTCGGCTTCGAGGGTCGACAGTTCGTCGCGTTTCTCTTCGTACTCTTCGAGGACGGACTCGGCCTGCGTGAGCGTCTCCTCGGCGGTGGCCTTCTGGTCCTCAATGTGTTCGATCTCGTCTTGCAGTTCTGATTCCTTCGTTTCGAGGCCGTTCAGGCGCTCGTGGAGGTCCTTTTCTTCTTTCTCCTGAATCTGCTCGTCGAGTTGTGAGAGGGCCCCCTGTTTGTCATCGCGTACCCGACCGACGCCGACGCGGGCGTCGCTGGCCCGCTCGCGGTACGCCTCCAGTTTCCCCAGTTGCAGGAGGTCGTCGAGCATATCCTGGCGGTCGCCGGGGGAGGCGTTGATGAGCTTGTTCACCTCGCCCTGACGGACGTAGGCGCAGTTGACGAACGCCTCGCTGTCCATCCGCAAGAGTTCGGTAATGCGTCGGCGCACGTCGCGCGCCCCCTCATAGTTTCCTTCAGGTGTCTCCAGCACACACTTCGCCGTCGTCGGTTGTGCTCCGGTCGCGCGGACCCGGCGCGTGAGATGATAGTCGCCACCGGCGTGGGAGAACCACAGTTCGACGGTACAGTCGTCGGCTCCGATGGTAACCACGTCGCCGAGATTCTCATCCAGTGCCTTCGAGCCGTACAGCGCGAAGAAGCAGGCTTCAAGCAAAGATGATTTCCCGCTCCCGTTGAGTCCGTGGATGACGGTCACGCCGTTGTCAAGTCGCAGGTCGGCATCGTCGTAACACTTGAAATTGGATAGCTTGACGCGCTGGAATTTCATTGTTGACCCTCCATTACAGGAACTCCTCGACGCTCGCCTGGCCGTCGTCATCGGCCCCGTCTATCGGTGCCTTGTCGTCGGTCTCGTTCACTGCCGCTCCGTCGTCGGTGTCGTCCTCAGCCGTGTCTGTGTTCGCTTCCGCATCGGCCGTCCCGCCGCTCGCAGCCGCATCCGTGTCGGCTTCAAGCGCATCCGAATCCTCACTGAGCAGCTCACGAACGTGCCGTTCGACCTCGTCTTTGACGTTCGCGTCAGCGACCTTCGAAGCCCGGATCGTCTCGTCGATGTCGTGGGCGGCCTCGCTCAGTCCGAGGTCGCGGACACGTTCGGTGACGGCGTCGTCCGGGTCGGCGAAGCTGATATCCGTTTCTCGCTCCTCGGCCGTGATTTCCCGGTGGTCAGTGACGCGAGCCACGAGCGCCCCCCGATCGAGCGCGAACGATTCGACGCTGGCCGGGGTGACCGGGTCGCCGTCGCCGCTGATAGAGACGATGACGACGGCATCCTCTAGGTCGTGCTGGCCGACGCGGCTCCGGACACGCTCGACACCTTCCTTGGGCCCGAGGTCTACGTCGACAAAGACGAACTCGCGGGTGTCGAGACCGCGGCGGGTGATCTGGACCTCGTCGTCGAAGGTGACGATGTTGTAGCCGCGGTCCGCGCGCTCGCTTGCACTCGCGCGCTCGGTCGACCCGCAGTAGGTGACCCAGGCGTCCTCGACCTGCTGTTTACCGGGGTCGTGGTTGTCGCCGAGCAACATCGCGTCGAATTCGACCGACGACTCGGTCAGAATTTCTTCGGCATCCCAGTCGCCGTAGTCGAAGGGCTGGAACAGGCCGTGAGTGACCAGCGCAGCACTGTCGGCATCGTGGGGGCCGAAGTCGTATCCGAGGTCGTCGCGTTGCGAGCGCGGGACGAAGTCGAGGCCGTAGAAGGCAGTATCGCCGATGACGGTCGGTTCGTCGTCGAGTCGTGTCGCCAGGCCGAGTGACTCGTACAGGTCGAGCCACTGGGCGTCCCGCTTGGCTTCGTGGTTACCCACAACAGCAAGGAATGGAATACCGGCTTCAGAGAGTTCTTCGAGAACGGTCAGCGTACCCATGATGTCAGTCAGGGCCGGGCGGCGGTCGTGGAACAGGTCACCGGCGTGGACGACGGCGTCAGCGTCGTCCGCGATAGCGTCCCGGACCACCTGCCGGAACGCATCGAGGAAGTCGTCCCGTCGGTCGGGGACGTTGTACTGCTGATATCCGACGTGAGTATCGCCGGTGTGTATCACCCGAGTCATTTGCCCACTCGTAAGCCAGCGCCACCTAAAGGGGTATCGTGAGCGGAGTGAAAGTGGTTGACTGTGCTGTGTTCGATCCGCTGGCTACGACCCATCACTGGGTCCCGCCGCGGCGTCCCGGTACCGCCGGAACGCTCGCAAAGCCGCCCGTCCCTCGTCTGCCAACCCGCTCACCTCGTGTTCGGCCTGCGCGACGGCCGCTTCGAGTTGACCGACGCCGAGCGTCTCGACGAAGGCGACCGCTTCGTCTAGATCGTCGGTTGCCCGAGTCGCTCGCTCAATGACCGTCCGGTAGTCAGCGTTACCGCCCGTCTCGTGGGTCCCCATCCGGCCTGCGCTACTATCGCCCTCTCGGTCAGCCGCTCGGATCGATTTGTCCCCGTCGTCGCTGTCGCCATTTCCATCAGCGAGCGCCGAGAGTGCCGCTTTCACCTGGTCGCTATCGGCCATAGGACGGCGTGGGCACGGCATCCAACATAAACGTTCACTGGCTCCGGGTCAGGTACTGGCGCGTTCGAGACCACAACTCAGTCGAACCGAGTAAAAACGCATACAGTTTAGTAATCTGATTGGTTTGATACAGCTACCGACCCAGCGCCGGTGCTAGTTGAGGAAAAGCCACTATCGGATTTCACCACCATGCCACTGCGCAAATTCCGCTCCGACGAGGAAGCGCTCTCGTCAGTCACAGTCGTCGCGTTGCTTATCCTTGCAACCCTGCTCATCTCCGTCGTCCTCGCGCTGTTCATCCTCGGCATGAGCGGGTGAGGCGGAAGAGTACCGTCAGTCAGTGGCCGACGCGTTTCCCGTAGTGCCCTGTCCGAGCGTTCAAATACTAGTACGGGACCAGCGCCGGGCATGACAGATATCGAAACGCTGGCGGAGCGGCTCCGTACGGTCGAACGCGCGGTCACGGACGGAACGACGGAGTTCCCGGAGGTAACGGAACTCGCAGAACTGGAGAACCGCATGGACACCGTCGAGGGGCGTCTCGCCGACATCGACGAGCGGACGGCGGAACTCGAAGCAGCCACGCAAGCCCTCCGCGGGTACGTGGGGAACATCCGTTCGGTCAACGAAGATGTCGAACAGCGCGCTGACGCGGCGCTGGCGGCGACCGACCGACTGGAGGTCCGACTCGACGAGGAACTGGCATCGCCGTCGGTAGCTGACCCGGCGGCGGGGACCGACCAGCGACGGACGGGAAGCACACAGGCCCCTTCGAGTTCGCCAGCCGACGACCACACAGAGACGAGCGCCACAACTGGCCTCACGGCGGAGGCACAGACTGATTTCTCTGCCATCACTGACGGCGGCGACTCGGACGAAAGTGAGGACTTGGACGCGGGCGTTATCGGACGTATCCGTGCGCTGCTGTGATATACCGGCTGGTCCTCGCTGTCGCGATCATGACCGCACTTATCGGTGCAACAGCGCCGGCACTGTCGACGGCCCGAGCGGACGCAGCCAGCGGTACGATGGAGCGACAACTGGACGAACTAGGAACCGAATTGACGATGCTGGTCGAGACTGACGACGCGACGCCGAACGGCGACGCACGACGCGCGGTGGAGTTACGACTCCCCGCACGTACCTACACGAACGCCGGTGTCAGGCGGCTGCAGTTCACAGAGCGGGCCGGTGTCGGCGTCGCGACCTGGACAGTTGAGTCCCGGAAACAGACCGAGCGGCTGGTTGAAGTCCCGGTTCGAACGACAGCGGGGACCGACCGGCTGGAAGAACCCGGCACACATCAGCTGGTGTTCGTGCTGACGCGGTCGGATGGCCAGCGAGTGCTAACGGTCCATCGGTTTAAGTCCGAAGCCGCGGCGAGGAGTGGCCATGCGTGAGTGGCTCTTTGGATCATCGACAGCGCCCGAGTGTCGTTGTGAAACGGCTATCGAGGGCGGGCGGCTGGTGATGACAGCGGGCGAGTGTCCGGGCGGTGGCGACCTCGCCGCGTCGGCTGACTGCCGGGCGACAGTCATCGGTTCGCTCTTTTCGGCTAGTGTCGATACCGTCGTTACGGAGCAAGCCGGACAGGAGCGGATGTACAGCGACCGGGCGGCGGCGGTGCTCACCGCGGCTGGCCGGTTTGCAACCAGAGTTGCCTCGCTGGACGACCGCCTCGCAAACCGCGCCCGCCGCGACCCTGTCGCTGCTGCGTCGGAGGCAATCGGTCGGTCGGGACCGGTCGCTGACCTGGCTGCGGAGACTGGACTGGCGGTCGCCACCGAAGGCTTCGACACCAGCGAACAGGCACTCACTGCCTACACTGGGCCAACGATTAGCGACGCCCGTGTCGGTGCAGCGCCGCCGGCCGATGCGACTCTCCGGGACCAGCAAACGCTCACGACAGAGGCCGTCGTTCGGAGATACAACACGGGCGGTGACCAACTATCGATGTATCATATCGAGCCCCGCGAACAGCGGTTCGACGCGGACACGATGGAGACGCTTGTCAGGGCGTACGAGCGAGTCGCGACCGCTGCCGCCGACGGCGGCTGTCACCCGTACAGTGCAGCGAACGCGGTTGCCGACGATGGCTCGACGGCAACCGTTGTCGGGGCAGTACTGGAGAAACACACGGGCGGGCTCGGGATTCTCGAAGATATTTTCGCCGATCAGCGGGTGTCAGACGTGTTCGCGACTGCCCCGGTGAGCGACACCCGGCTCCGAGTGCGCTGTGACGGTGAAACCATGCGAACGAATATCCGCCTGACGCCGTCGGGCGCGAACACACTGGCGTCGACGTTCAGACGGTCGAGCGGCCGGGCGTTCTCGCGAGCGAATCCGACGCTCGATGCGACAGCAACGGTGGCTGACCGGCAGATTCGCGTCGCCGGTGTGAGCGAACCGGTCAGTGACGGCCTTGCCTTCGCCTTTCGCGCCCACGACAGCGACGTATGGCGGCTGGCCGACTTCGTCGACAACGGGACGATGCCAGCCGCCGTCGCTGGATTGCTCTCTGTCGTCGCGGAGCGGGGCGGGGCTTGCCTCGTCGCCGGCCCTCGCGGCGCGGGCAAGACGACGACACTCGGGGCGTTGCTCTGGGAGCTTCCCCACGAGGTCCGGACCATCCTGATCGAAGACACGCCCGAACTTCCGGCGGCGTCACTGCAGTCCGACGGACGGGACGTGCAGGCACTTCGGACCGCCAGCGGGGACGGCCCGTCAGTCAATGCGACAGAGGCCCTGCGGACCGCGCTCCGACTCGGCGAAGGCGCGCTCGCCGTTGGGGAGGTCCGCGGTGAGGAGGCCAGCGTTCTCTACGAGGCGATGCGTGTCGGTGGCGGCGACGGGGCCGTCCTCGGAACGATTCACGGCAACGGCCCCAACGCCGTTCAGGAACGACTGGTGTCGGACCTCGGTGTCCCTGTCCAGTCGTTTGCCGTGACGGACCTCGTCGTGACGCTGGCTCCGCCCACGTCGGAACACGGCCGCGGTATCGCTTCTATCGCGGAAATCGTCTCTCACAGTGACGATGTCACTTTTGAGATGCTCTACGAGCGTAACGGGTCGACAGCGACAGCAACTGGTCGTCTGGAGCGGGGTAACAGCCGTCTGGTGGAGTCACTCGCCGCGCCCGGTGAGTCCTACGCAGAGGTGCTCGACGCTATCGAGACGCGAACCGAACAATTCGAGGAGTCGGTGGCTGTCAAGATGCGTGGGAACGAACCATACACAGACGAGGTCCAGCCGTGAGCCACGCCAGCGGTTCAGACGACGCCCATGATGACGCGAACACGGCATCAGCCACACGGCTCACAACCGCGCTCGTTGCGGCCTGCCCGGGCACTGTTGAGGTGCCAGATGACTACCGACGAGCGTATCAGTTGCTCTCGGTTTCGGCTCCGCCTGAGACACTGCTGACGGCGAGCTACGCCGTTGCGGTGTGTGGCTCCCTGCTCGCATTGCTCGTCGCTGTGGCGGTGACCGGACCGCTGGCGACGACTGTCAGTCTCGGGTTCCTCGCCCTGTCCCTGGGTGTCGGAGCGCTGGGACGGTACGGTGTCCCCTTTGCCGCGGAGGCGAAGCGCATCCGAACGCTGGGGGCCGCACCGTCGCTCGTCACGACCTTAGTGCTCGGCGCGACGCTGTGGCCCAGCGCTGAGCGGGCGGCGGCGTTCGCTGGACGGACCGGAGACAGCCTGCTTGCCAGACGGCTGCACTACCACCGACAGCGAGCCGCAGGTACGCCACAGAGTGGTCTGGGAACGTTCGCGGCGTCATGGAGCGACCGGTTCCCGGCGCTGGAACGTTCGGTCGGGCTGGTCGAAAACGCGACAGCGGCTCCAGCCAAGGAGCGGCCCGAAGTGCTCGAACGCGCACGACGATGCATCCTTGATGGGACGCGCGATGAGATGGCGGCCTTTGCGGCCTCACTCCGTGGTCCGGCGACTGGCCTGTACGCGTTTGGTGTTCTCTTGCCGCTGGCGATGGCGTCACTGTTGCCCGCCGCCGCTGCCGCGGGTGTGCCTGTGACCGCCCCCGTGCTGGTCGGGACCTACGGCGTTATTTTGCCCGCCGCGCTGCTGGTCGCTTGCTGCTGGCTCCTGGGACAGCGACCAGTCGCGTTCCCGCCGGCGACAATCCCGCGGAGCCATCCGGACGTGCCGGCATCGGCGCTCCCGTCAATCGCGGGCGGCATCGTCGCCGGAATCGGGGGATGGCTCCTTGCCGGCGCGCTCGTCGCTGCGTGGGCGTCTCCCATCGGGGCACTCGGGGCCGGCGTCGGGAGCGCGCTCGTCAGCTACTACCGACCCGTCGCCGAGGTCCGTGATCGAATTACCGACATCGAAGCGGGCCTCCCGAACGCGCTGTCGGCTGTCGGTCGACGGCTGGACCGCGGCCAGTCGGTCGAAGCCGCGCTCGTCGAGGCTGTCGACGAGACTCCAAAACCGACCAGCGCCGTCATCAAAGCCGCCGCCGCCCGACAGGAGCACCTCGGAACCAGCGTCGAGGGAGCGTTTCTGGGTCCCGGCGGCGCGCTCGCTGATGTTCCGAGCCATCGAGCCTGTCGGGTGGCGACGCTGCTGGATACAGCCGCAGCAATCGGGCCACTAGCGGGAGCGTCCGTGACGACGATGGGTGAGCATCTGGACGCACTCCGGACCATCGAGCGTGAGACGCGCCGCGACCTTTCGCAGATTACCGAGACGCTATCGAACACCGCCGCGTTGTTCGGGCCACTGGTCGGCGGCGCGACCGTCGCGCTGGCTGGGTCGATGGGCGGCGGCGAGCAGTTCGCCACCGTTCCGAGTGCGTTGCTGGGCCCGGTTATCGGCTGGTACGTGCTCGTTTTGGCTGTTTTGTTGACGGCGCTATCGACGGGCCTGCATCGGGGTCTCGACCGCGCGCTCGTTGGCTACCGAACCGGCCTGGCGCTCCTGTCGGCCACGGCCACTTTCTTTGTCGCCGTCGTCGCCACCGGGCTGCTGGTCTGAGTGTTTAAATCGGAGAACGCGGCCAAGCCGTTCCATGTTCGAGACGCACGTCGATACGCTGTACCTCTGGGTCGGCCTGGGGACGGTAAGCGTGGCCGTCCTTGGGGTCGTTGTCGGTCTCCCGACGACCGCACCGCCGGACGCGACGGCGGCGGCCGCAACTATCGATGAAGTCACGACTAGCCCGCCCGGGTCCGTCACACATCGACGACTCATCGCTACGGAGTGGGCGTTCGACGGCCGTGAAGTCCGTCTTCGCAACGACGGCGGGACAGCCACCGCACGACTGATTCGAACGGCTGTCCCAGCGCGAACCGACCGACTACAGGCTGTGGTGAACGGGGAGCGGCCACAGGCGGTGTACGATTCGCCCAACGCTTTCCGTCGGGACACCCGCCGGGCTCGGACTAAGCACGACGGGTGGCGACCAGCTCCAGACCGGCTGACCGTCAGGCACGTCGCCTGGGGAGGGACCGATGTCACCATCGTCGGATAGCGGGACGACCGAACCTGTCGCCGTGCTCGTTGCCGTTTTCGCCGTCACGCTTGGCGTATCGCTGTATGCCGGCGTGCTGGACGATGCGTTCGGAACGTTGGACGACGACCGCAACATCGCCACGCCGACCGCGGATGCTGTGGAACAACGGCTCTCATCGGCCGGTGTCGTTCGGCCCAAAGGGCTCGACAACGCGCTCAATGCGGTGCCAGCGAACTACCACGGGAACGCGACCATCACGGCGATGACCGGCGAGCGATGGAGTGGTGGCCGGGAGCCACCGACCAGCGCCGACACCGAAACCAGAACAGTGAGCGTACAAGTCGGGCCGGGGACAGTCCGTCGTGGAACGCTCACCGTGCGAGTGTGGCGATGACCCGAGCAATGAGTGCCGTCGCCGACGTGACGGTGTTCCTCCTGCTCATCGGTGCGGCCGCGGGGACCCTTGTGAGCGGTGTCGGGGTCGAGAACCCGGCGACGACCACAAACCCTGCGGCCGAGCAAGCGTCGACGCTGGCGACGAGTACCGCGAGCGTCGAGTATGATTTGCTCGTCCCACCGTCAGAGCACCGCAGGCCGCCCGACCACGCCACGCGACGGCAACGGACGAGCCACGGGACCGTCGCGGAACTGCTCGGTGAGGCGGCGATGAGCAGCGTCACCGTGGGGGGCGAGCGGGTATCGAGCGCCGGCATGGACTTTGAGTCACGAGTCGCTGCGGCGACGCGTGACAGACTCCACAGCCGCGGGCATCGAACGTCCGCCCGCGTCACCTGGGCACCGTATCCCGGTGCGCCAGTCAGCGGGGAGTACCGCGTCGGCGACCGGCCGCCGGATACTGTAGACGTTCGAGCGGCGACGGTGACGGTCCCAAGCGGGATGGAGAACGTCTCGGAGCCGGCCTGGGAAGCGGCGAAGACTGGTGGTTACGACGGTGTGGCGACGGTCGTGGCCCGGAGTGTTGTCGACGGCCTGTTCCCGCCGACACAGTCGCGGTACGCCCTCCGCGGCGATTACCCCGCAGACGTGCTGATGGCCACGCGGTACGAGCGCATGGCCGACCTGATAGGGACAAACGTTGCCGTTAAGCGACAGTCGACGGTCGAGATGAACCGCGACCTGACCGCGGCCCTCGCCGCTCGGCTTCGGACCGATATGCGGTCGCGGTACGACTCGCCAGCAGACGCCGCCAGCGCCGTCCGAACGAGTCGTGTCCGCGTGACTGTCAGGACGTGGTCACCGTGAGAGACGACACTCGCGGCCGCGTCCCCTTCGCGTTGCTCGGCGTTCTCCTGCTGGTGAGCAGTCTCACGCTGGCCCCAACGTTCGTCAGCGAACCGGCTCCAAGCGAAACAGCCGTTGAGCGGGCACTTGACGAGGCCACGGCGGAGACACAGGTCGCCGTGCGGGACGGCGTCTCGACGGCTGGCCAGCAGGCAGCGGCGAACCCAGTCATCACGCCGGCCAACACACCCGCTGGTCGGGTCCTGAACGACTCGACAGCGTTTCGGGACGCGCTCAGAATCCGCGCCTATCTCCGGGTCGCGGACCGACTGGAGCGCGTCTCCGGCCGAAGCGGTGACGTGACCGTGACCGCCAGCCTGCCGGCGATTTCTAACGCGAGCGACCTCCGGGCGGCGAAACACCGCGTCTCGGTCGAACGTGCTGGACCGAACAAAACCGCGATGCGGGCAACGGTCGAGGATGTCGTCCTGACGGTTCGGCGCAACGGCGCAGTGGTTTCGACGCGGCGCGTTTCGCCGACTGTTGTCGTTCCGACGCAGGCGCTCATGCTCCACGACCAGGTGTCAACCTACCAGACGCGGTTGAACAACGGTCTGGACAAGCCGGGCCTGAGCCAGCGGATGACAGCGCGGCTGTACCCGATGGCGTGGGCGAGGGGGTACGCGCAATACGGCGGCGCTGGCATCGAAAACGTCGTCGCAAACCGGCACGTCTCGCTGGCGGCGAACGGCGCACTGCTCGGCGTCCAGCGGTCGACCTTCGGCCGGAGTGACCCGGCGGGTCGCCGTGCGCTGAAAGAGGCAACAGCGGTGACCGGAATCAAAGACATCATTCGGGGCAGCAGGGGAACCGCTGTCTCCAGCGACGTGGTCGGCCAAGCCCAGTACAAGCCGATCAGTGAGACACCGCCGCGTCCGAAATCCACAACGGGTCCAAGCTCGACCGATTCGATGACCGTTGGCGTCAACGAGACGGCCGACACCGCGTTCCGGTCCGTCACCAAGCCGTCAGCGCTCAACGAGACGCTCGAAGACGCATACACGGTCGAGGTAGCGCTGGAAACCGACAAACATCGACTGGGCGGGGGGCCGCCGGGGACGCCGTCGTCGCCGGGCACCGACTGGACACTGGTCGCCGACCGGACGACCACCGCTACAAAGACAGTCGGGAACGCCAGCGGTCGCGTTGCAACGCCGGACAGCTGGCATACTTTGGAGACGTTCAGCCGGACTGTCGAGCGCCAGTACACACGGACCGCCGTCTGGCAGAACGGGTCCGTTCGCCAGCGCACAACGACGTCAAGCACCATGCGCTATCGCGTGACTGTCGCCGTCGTCGGCCGCCATCACGGCCGTTCACCGGCACCGAACCGCTCGATTCGGACCGCGCACGATGCCAGCCCGAGTCCGCTGAACGGGTCGAACCTTGCCGACGTGGAGCCGAAAGCAATGGACGTGCTCGTCAGTCACGCCGGGGGTCGGGACGGAGTGGCCGAGCGAGTCGTCGACGACAGCCTCAGCCGGACAGAGGCGACAGTGACGGCTGACCGACCGCCAGAGCTGCGGAACTGGGTGTATCGGGACCTGATGAGTCTGCGGGCGTCAGTCCGTAACACGACCGTCACCGTTGAGCGCGGACGTGTCGGGACCTTCGAGACGAATCCTCCGCAGGAACTCCGAGAACGGGTCGGACAGCGTCGTGCTACCCTTGCGGCCGTGCCGGACACCTACGACAGCGCGGCCCAGAAGGCACGCGTCGCGGCCCGGCTGACCTATCTGAACGCAGTGTCGGCGGAGTTGGACAGGCAGGCCACGGCTCGTGACGGCAACCGGGAACGAGTCGCCACACAGCTAACGGAACGCACCGACGGGTCGCTGCGTGATCTCCGGAAAGGGTTAACAGCACGCGAGACGCCCGTTCCGCGGTCACGCCCGGTGCCAGTCGGTCCGGCCGGCCCCGTCAGAACACGGGTCAATACACAGACGCCGTATCTGACGCTGGCCGAACTAAACGAGAGCCAATATCGCGCTCTCGACGGACGAGAGCACCCGCTGGTAGCGCGGAACGTGAACGTGTTCACGGTCCCGTACGGCGACGCCGCTGACGCCGTCGTTGGCGGTGCATTCGAGAGTGGTGACAGGGTACGCCTCGCAACGGCAGCGAACACACTCGCGGCCGCAAACGAAACCCTCGAAGCGGGGTCAAACGCCACGCTCGCTTCGGAACGCGACGCACTCCAGCGGGAGGTTGCGGCGGCCAACACGGAGATGACGACGACGCTCTGGCTGGCAGTCTCCCAGCACACTGAGGCTGAACAGGACGAGAGCAAGGCGATTGTCACTGAAGCGATGTCGCCGTGGGAAACATCGGCGGCCAGAGCACTGGCGCTGACCAACGGCTCCGCTCAGGAACGGGTCGCCCGCGTCGCCGGTGCCCGACTGAACCTCACGCGGGTCGAACGCGACCGCCTCCGCCTGCAACTGCTTTCGGTCGATACGCCGGCGACCAGACCGACGCTGGAGTCGACGAACGGGACGGCCTCGGCGGTGCGGTCCGTTGCGAAAGACGAACTGAGCAGCGCTCTGGCGAATGCCGGCGAACAGAAGGTCCAGCAGCTCGCGAAGAAGCGGCTTGGAACGGACAGGCTCCCAGCGGGCCTCCCGCTGGCACCGCCAGTTACCCCCTGGTACGCGACGGCGAACATCTGGTGGGTGACTGTGGAGGGCGAGTACGCACGGTTCGCCGTCTCCGCGAGTCACGGTCCGCCGAGCGAGCCCGGCGCACAGACCACCTATGCGCGTGATGGGCACAACGTCACGCTCGACGTGGACGGCGACGGCACAGGCGAGCGATTGGGAACCGCCGACCGCGTCTCGTTCCGAGCCGAGACGGGCGTTGTCGTCGTCGTGCCACCCAAACCGCGCGGAGTCGGTGACAAGGGCGGCAACGGTGTGGAAGAATCGAGTGGGTGGCCGGACGCAGGCTCCTGACCCCGGGCCGCATAACCGAAGTAAAATACCCCGGGGCCATACCGATGCCCATGCTTCGAGGCGAGTTTCCGGACGCTGGCGAGCAGTCCCCCGAGGAGTTACTGACGGCCTACGGCACCGTGCTGGCCGAGACAGTCGAGACAGTCGGCGTTGAGGAAATCGTCGCCGAGACCGGTCTCGACCAAGCGACAGTGACAGCGTTCGCCGACGGCGATATCGCCGACCGGACGCTTGATGAGGCGGTCGCTGTGCTGGCGACCGGGCCGAACCGGCCGGACGCGGACGCACTACAGGCCGAAGCACAGGATATCCTCCTTATGGGGATGACGACGGCTGTCATGGACGTTGAGTCTCTCGCCTCCGGTATCGACGACGAACTGGAGCCAAAAGAAATACAGCAGAAAATCGAGGGCCGCTACCCGGTGACACTGGCCGAGTATGCCCTCTTGCACAGTCACATCGAGGGGGAAAAGCGGTGACGGAGCGCGTCGCCATTCTGGGCTGTGGCTACGTCGGCCTCGAACTCGGGCGGCAGTTGCAAGACGACTACGAGGTCGTTGGCGTTCGCCGGTCCGATGGCGGCATCGCGGCTATCGAGGACGCCGGCTTCGAGGCGGTCCGGGCCGACGTAACCGATCCCGAGTCGCTGTCGGCGGTGCCGGATGCCGACTGGCTCGTCTTCGCCGCAAGCTCCGGCGGCAGGGGTGCCGAGGCCGCCCGCGAGGTGTACGTCGAGGGGCTCCGGACAGCTATCGACCACTTCTGGTCGCGGGCCGACCCGCCCGAGCGACTGGTGTACACTTCCAGTACCGGTGTCTACGGCGACCACGGCGGCGCGTGGGTCGATGAGGAGACGCCGCTGGACCCACAGACCGAGAAGACCGAAGTGCTGGCCGAAGCGGAGCGGGTCGCCCGCGAGCGTCCCGTGGAAAACGGCGGCCACGGCTCGGTCGCTCGCTTCGCCGGCCTGTATGGCCCGGACCGCTACCGACTGGATCGGTATCTGGAAGGGCCGGTGACGGCCGGCTACCTGAACATGGTCCACCGGGCCGACGCAGCCGGTGCCGTGCGCCACCTCCTGACCGAGAACCACCGTGACGAAGTCGTGCTGGTCGTCGACGACAAACCAGTCGAAAAGTGGGCCTTTGCCGACTGGCTGGCCGAGCAGTGTGATGTCTCGTTCCCGCCGAAACAGACGACCGAAGAACGACTCGCCGACGAGAGCCTCTCAGAGACCGCAAAGCGCCGTATTCAGACGAGCAAGCGATGCTCGAACGACCGGCTCCACGAACTGAGATATGAATTCGAGTACCCGACATTCCGGGAAGGGTACCGCGACGCCGTCCGAGAATACCGGCAAAATTAGCCCTATCGGGGCGAACTTTATTACTGATAGGCTGGCGAACAGCGTGGTATGACACGCGTTGCCGTCGGCGGACTCCAAGTTGACGCCGCCGCGGCGGTCGCTAGCGAGAACCCCCTGCTGATCGCTGGTGTCGCTGTGGTCCTCCTCGCCCTCCTCGGTGCCGGTATCTGGGTGCGTCGGTATCTCAGCCGAACGCCCGGCGAGCGACTGCGTCGGACGCTGACCGGCTACGACCAGATCGCAGTGTTGATGCACCCGAACCCGGACCCGGACGCGATGGCCTCGGCTCTGGCCGTCAGCCAGCTCGTCGCCGGCACCGAGACGTCAGCGTCGCTGCTGTACCCCGGGGAGATACGCCGCCCGGAGAACCGGGCCTTCCAGACGGTGCTGGATCTTGATTTCAACCACATCGAAACTGTCGAAGACATCGACGGAGAGGCCGTCGTCCTCGTCGACCACAACACGGCACGCGGCTTCCCCGGTGCCGAGGAGGTCGAACCGGTCGCCGTCATCGACCATCACCCCGGCAACGGCAGCGGCGACGAGTTCACCGACATCCGGTCCGACTACGGGGCCTGTGCGACCATCTTCGCAAGCTATTTCAATCAGCTAGAATTTGAGTTCAGCGACACACAGGGGACCGGGAGTATCGATATCGACGCAGCACCGGCAGAAACCGTCCCCTGTGCGCTGGCAACGGGGCTGATGTACGGGATTCAGTCGGACACCCGGTCGCTGACAAACGGGTGTAAGTCCGAGGACTTCGCGGCTGCCGCGTACCTCTACGATGGGATGGACAGCGACCTGCTCAACCGCATCGCGAACCCGCAGGTCGACGCCGAAGTCCTCGACGTGAAATCCCGAGCCATCGGGAAACGAGAGGTGCGAGCGCCCTACGCGTTCAGTGATGTGGGCGAGGTGTCGAACACGGACGCGATTCCGCAGGCGGCGGACGAACTGGAGACGTTAGAGGGCGTCTCGGCGGTCGTCGTTGTCGGCGAGAAGAAAGGGACCATGCGCATCGCCGGGCGCTCGCGGGACGACCGCGTCCACATCGGCCGGGCGATAGAGGCCGTCGTCGACGATATCCCGATGGCCGAGGGCGGCGGCCACGCTCGGATGGGCGGCGGCAAGGTCCCGGTCGAGCACATGGCCGGCCTCGGCCCCAGTAACGGCGTTTCCCGGGAAGATTTCCGCGAGCGGGTGTTCGATGCGATGAGCGGCGAACTGTGACAGGCGACTCCTGCGCTGTCGCCGACTCCAGTGAATCTCTGTCCTTTTGTCACTGCCCGACCAACACCCGGTATGGCCACACGGGAGGCGACCTGGGCGTACCGGGACGACCACGACGAGTTCGCGCGCACGTTCTACCGGCGGTTCGGCGACGGCGTCGTCTCCAGCGTCGGCATCGGAACGTACCTCGGCGACCCGACCGACGAGCGGGACGCGAGTTACCACGACGCTATCGTGACGGCACTCGAATCCGGCATCAACGTCGTCGACACAGCAATAAACTACCGCCACCAGCGCTCCGAGCGTGTCGTCGGCGACGCTGTCGCGGACGCCGACGTGGACCGTAAGGCAATCGCTGTTGCGACGAAAGGGGGGTTCATCCCATTTGACGGGGCGCGCCCGGCTGACCCCGGCGCGTTCGTCCGGTCGGAGTACCTCGACACCGGCATCGTCGACCGCGACGACCTCGTTGCCGGCCAGCACTGCATTGCGCCCGACTACATTGACGATCAGATCGACCGGTCGCTGACGAATCTTGGACTGGATACCATCGACCTCTACTACGTCCACAATCCGGAGACGCAACTGAAAGTGAACTCCCGTGAAGCGGTGTACGACCAGCTGGAGGCGACCTTCGAACAGTTGGAGGAACGGGCGGCGGCCGGCGATATCAACCAGTACGGCGTCGCGACGTGGGAGGCGTTCCGCGTGCCCGCCGACCACGACAGCCACCTCTCGCTTCCAGAAATCGTTGAGCGCGCCCGCGCCGCGGCAGAGACGGTCGGCAACGCGGCGACGCATCTCCGCGCGATTCAGTTGCCGTTCAACGTTGCGATGGCCGACGCGTTCACGGTCGAGTCTCACGACGGCGCGGAGGGGCCACAGTCGGCGCTCTGGTTCGCGCACGAGGCCGGGTTAGACGTGTTCACCAGCGCCTCCATCATGCAGGGACAGCTAGCCGCGGAACTCCCGGACGACGTAGCGGCGAAGCTCTCGGGTGAAACGAGCGCGCAGCGCGCGATTAACTTCGCACGCAGTGCGCCGGGCGTGACCTGCTCGCTGGTCGGCACGGGGTCGGTCGAACACGCCCGGGAGAACGTCGATGCGGGCCGATACGAGCCACTCGGTGCTGACGCGTTCGACGCCGTCTTCGAGTAGCTAGCTGAGTTCCTTCCACTTGCCGTCGCACTCGGGGCAGACGCGCACTTTCCCGACCTCGTCCGGGTCGTTCTCCGTCGCAAGCGGCTCGTCACAGCTAGTACAGGAGAGCCGTCCGTAGTTGTCCTTCTCGACATCGCCGGCCCGGAGGGCCTTCCTCACTGAGTCCATACCTGCCAGTGTGCTACCCGCGTGTAAAAACCCCGTGGCGGCGTTCCGGAACGTTGTTCAGGTTTTCCGCTCTATCGCCGGTCGTGTCACGTCGCCGCATCTTTGGCTCGCTGCTTGGGATGGTGTTCTGCATCAACCTCGGCAGAGTCGTCTTTGCACCGCTTATCGAGCCGATTCGGGCGACAACGGGAGCATCCGATGCGACACTCGGACTGCTCGCAACGATGGCCTGGGCCGGGAGCGCCCTCCCACGGCTCCCCACCGGCGTCCTGCTGACCCGGATATCGCGGGCGAAGGTCATCTTCGGCTCCGGGGTCGTGTTGACGCTTGGAACGACGTTCACCGCGTTCGCGTTCGACCCGACGTTGTTGCTCGTCGGCGCGTTCACTATGGGGCTTGCAAGCGGCGTCTACCTGACCGCAGCGAACACGCTGGTCAGTGAGCTGTTCCCGGAGCGGCCCGGTCGCGCGCTCGGGCAACACGGCGTCGCCGCCCAGCTCGCCGCCGTCGGCGCGCCGGCGCTGATCTCGTTCGTGCTCGTCGTCGGGACATGGCGAACCGCGCTGCAAGGGATAGCTGTCGCCGCGGGAGTGGTAACCGTCGCGTTCACTATCATCGCGAGACGCGCCCAGCTTCCAGACGCCGGGAGCAAAGACCGCGACCTCCTCGGCGCGGCGCGTGCCCAGTGGCACATCATTGTCACCAGCGTCGCTACTATCGGCGTCGCGGGACTGGTCTGGAACGGGCTGTTCAATTTCTATGTCACATACGCCACGAGCGTCGGCCTATCCGCGGGGTCGGGTCGGACGCTCCTGTTGCTCGCGTTCGGTGCCGGCGTGCCGGCCTTCTACGTCAGTGGTCGGCTGGCCGACCGGCTCCCGTCGATTCCGTACCTGCTGACGATACTTGCGGCATTTACCGGCTGCGTGCTGGTGTTGCCGTCGCTGACCGGGTTCTGGTCGCTGGCCGCGTTCAGCGTTATCGTCGGCTACGTCATCCACAGCATCTTCCCGGCGGTGGACGCGTACCTGCTCGGCTCGCTCCCGGACCGTCACCGCGCAAGCGCCTACGCCACATACGGCGCGGGGATGATGGTGATGCAGGCCCCCGGGAGTGCGCTTGTCGGACGGCTACTTGACGCCGGCGTCACGTTTCCGACGCTGCTTCGCGGCATGGGCGTCGCGTTGCTCGTCGTCCTCGTCGCGATGGTGTCGCTACACCTCAATGGCCGGCTGCCGAGTGCCGCCCGAGCCTAAAGGCTGAAGCCACTCGGTACCGCGTCACCTGTATGGACCTGCCACCGGACGAGCTGGCTGGCGTCGTCGACCTCTTCGGTTCGCTCACCAGCGCGGAGCTCGTCGATGCCTGCGGCGAACTCGCATTCAAGCAGGGCATCGACGCCGACCCGGACGCGGTTGCTGCGGCCATCGACGGCGCTATCGACTCGTACCACCTCGTTGCCGTTGACGACCACGCCGCCGATACCGACGAGACGCTGCTGGTCGTCGGTCCGGTCGCGTTCCCGGCCCTGCCCGACGGGGCGGCTGATCTCCCCCACATTATGGACGTGCCGGCCCGCGACCTCGCACGCGACGCCGTCATTGAGGCCGTCAAGGCCCGCTTCCGAGAGGATGCGGTGATGGCCGTCAAGAACGGCGACGAGGACCGCGTCGAGACACTGCTTGACGTGAGCTACGACATCGAAGCCTGGGAGAATGTTGAAATGGACGGCCTCCGCGACCGTCTGGACGACGTGTGAGCCCGACGCTCCAAAATCCCACATAATTAAATCAGTTAGTTCACACGAGTGAGCCACCCGAATTAAGACAGTCCATCACCTATCACAAGCTATGCAGTTTGACCGGGTCGCGGCCCACGAGCCAGTCGTCGTGGACGACGAGCCACAGGAGGCGGCCGTCATCGCTCCGGTCGTCACGCGACCCGAGGGCGAGGCGATACTGTTCACGAAACGTGCTGACCACCTGTCGGACCACCCCGGACAGATGTCGTTCCCCGGGGGCGGCCGCGAACCCGAAGACGAGGACCTGCTGCGGACTGCGCTCCGGGAAGCGAACGAGGAAATCGGGCTCGACCCGCTGGCGGTCAACGTCGTCGGTCGGCTGGACGACATCAGAACTATCACGCGCTACTCCGTGCGTCCATTCGTCGGGCGGATTCCAGACCGCGACTACCTACCCTCGGACGAGGAGGTTGCGGAAATAGTCACCCTCCCGGTGTCGGAGCTGACTGATCTGGACAACTACGAGTCAGAGCACCGCGACCACCCCCACTACGGCGAGATTCGGCTCCACTTCTTCTACGTCGACGGCTACACTGTCTGGGGTGCGACGGCACGGATGCTCGTCCAGTTGCTCGAACTCGCGACCGACTGGCGGGTGCCGCCCGAACCGGACCGGTACATGGAGCCGGACGACGATTTGCCGCCGAGCGTGCGCGACGAAGCTGAGTAACACAGAGCCGGCTGGAGCGGGGCCGAGAGCGACAGAATTTTCCAACCCCGAGGCATTGGTGGCGTACTGGATGACCACGCTTACCGGTGCGACACTGGCGGCCGCCGGCATCGACGCGGTGGCACTCAAGCCGACAGAAGTGGACGTGTCGCAGGCGACAGCCCTCGATGTTGAGACGCTCGCAATCGACTACGAGGGAGCGGCCCACGTCCCAGAGACGGACGTTATCGAGCGACTTGCATCGACTGCCAACGTACGCGTCACCACGCCGGTCCGGGCCAACGGCTTCGACCCGCTGGGCGATGACAGCGGGTTCGACACGCTGCCGGCAGATGCGAGACACGTGCTGGTTGCCGGCCACAGCGCGTATCTCTCAGATGATGAGGCCGCACGGGCCGTCGCACCGCGGTTACGGGCGGCCGTCGACGATACCAGCAATCCGTGGGTCGGTACCGAGGGCATCGAGCGACTCGCGCTGGCAGTCGGAGGCACACAGTACGAACTTCTCTCGCGGACGACCGCCCGCGATGTTCGGACGCTCCGGACGGCGGGCTTCGACGGTTCGATTGCCGTGTACGCCCCGCTGGTGCTCTCGAACAGCGAGGACGCGATGCTGGACGCCGTCGGCGACTACACGGCCCGGCGCGGCCCGGTTCGGAACGCACTGCCCGACGGCGCGCCGACGGACAGCCGAGCGACGGGTCGGGCTAGAGACGTACTCAAACAGGCTATCCGCGATTACGCGCTCGTCGGCTCCGTCGAGACAGTCGCCGAGCGAACCAAGCGACTCCACGACATCGGTGTCGACACGATTGTCGGCTACCCGGCGCGTGGACTCGACCCCTTCCTCTCGTAAATGAACGTCGCCGTCGTTGGCGGTGGGGCCGTTGGCCTGTCGACCGCGCTAGCACTGGTTCGCCGCGGTGCATCGGTCACGGTATTTGAACGTGATACGCTCGGGAGCGGCGCGAGCGGCCGGGCGGCCGGCCTCTGTTACGACGCGTTCGCTGACGACGTGGACGCCGCCGTGGCCGCGGACGCACTCGCTCGCTACCGTGACATGGGCCTGTTCGAGGCCCAGCCCTACGTCTGGGTCGCGCGCACGGAGAGCGACGCCACGGCCGTCCGCGAGCAGATCACGCAGATGCAGGAAAACGGCGTCAGGGTCGAGGCGCTCACGCCGGCGGCACTCGGCGACCGCTACCCCGCACTCGAGACCAGCGGCATCGAGGTGGCTGGCCTCGCCCGCGACGCCGGCGTACTCGACCCGGACAAGGTGGTGGCGACACTGGCAGAGCAGGCCCGCGAAGCGGGTGCAACCATCGAGACTGGTACCCCGGTCTCCCTCGATTCGCCGGCGACCGTCGAAACAGCGAACGAGGCTCGGGCGTTCGATGCAGTGATTGTCGCGGCTGGCCCGCAAACGAAGCCACTCGTCGCCGATGTCGGCGTCTCGCTCGCGCTGAAAGCCTACCGGGCGCAGGCCATCGTGACGGACCCGTTCGACGCCGCCCTGCCCTCGTTCTACGACGCGACACGAGAGTTCTACTGGCGGCCGAAAGCCGACGCACTGCTGGTCGGTAACGGCGCACACGAGGTCGACCCGACGGACTGGAACCCGGACGCGGACGCCGAGTTCGTCACTCGGAGCCTCGACCGGGTCGAGCAGACGGCGGCGCTCACGCCAGCCTGTGACCGAGCCTGGGCCGGCCTGTGTACGGCGACACCCGACGGCGCGCCGCTGGCCGGGCAGGTCGCCGACGGACTCTGGGTAGCCACTGGCTGGCAGGGCCACGGACTCATGCGCGCGCCGGCGATGGGCAACTATCTCGCCGCAGACGTTCTCAATCGCCCGAACCCGCTTTCAGAACACTTGCCTGGTCGCGTCGACCCGACACGGTTCGACGGCTCCGAAGAATTCGCCGCGCTGGACGACCCGACGCGTGACTGGAACGAGTGAATACGCTGTGAGAAGGAGTATACAGAAGGATCAGGCGTCGTCGTCTTCGCCCTCGTCAGCTGCGTCGGTCACGTCTTCGACATCAGCCGTTTCGCTGTCTGCATCCGCGTCAGTCACCTCAGCAGTCCCGCTATCGTCGGTTGCAACGCCGACATCCGTTGCTTCGTCCTCGTCGTGGTCCGTGTCGGCTTTCGGGACGCGGACGTGGAGCGTGCCGTTACTCTTGAGCGTCGCCTGCGCTGTCTCCGGGTCGACAGCGGCATCGCTCGGCAGCGTGACGCTCCCGTCGAGTGCGAGCCCGCGGCCCGGGTAGCGCATTTCGAATCCATCGTAGAAATCGCGGAAGCGGTCGATACGGACCTCCACGCGGTCGTCGACGTACCGGACCTGGATGTCCGACGCCGTCGTGCCGGGCGCGTCGAAGACGACGAGGTAGGCATCGTCTGACTCCAGCAGGTCCGAGGCCAGCGGCTTGTTCTCCTGGACCCGGCCGGCGGCCCGCCCGATGTTCTCGAATATCGCGTCGCTGATAGAGGAGCCGATGTCTCGCATCATAGTTCCACTTCGTCGAGGCAGTCCGTTCCGCCACAGTACGGGCAGGAGAACGCCGCGAGTTCGACATCGTCCGGCATATCGTACGTGTAGTGCATCTCGAACATGTCGAGTTCGCAGCTGTCGTCCGTGCAGACGACCTCCATAGTGGCTGGCATAGTATTTCGTTGGTCCGTCGGGGACAAACCCCTTACGGACGGGGCCGGGGTTACCCCGTCTTGCCAGTCCCAACATTGATGCCGTCACCAGCGTACTCAGGTGTATGAGTGAACGCGTCCTCGGGGCGGATTTCAGCGGCGCAGCAAGCGCTGGCGACGCGCTCTGGGTTACCGAGGCGATACCAACGGACGACGGGCTGACCATTCAACGGTGCTACCGCGGGACCGACGAGTGGGGCCGGGACCGCGAGGCGGCCCACGCCGGCCTCCTCGACCGCATCACCGACAATGATGTGGGCGCTGTCGGGCTGGATTTCCCGTTCAGTCTGCCACAGGCGCTACTTGACGCACAATGCGGCGGAACCTGGGACGGCTTCGTCGACTGGCTTGCGAGCGGTAGCGGCCCGACTGACCCGGGGTCGCTTTCGGAGGCCTGTCGGCACACCGCCGAGATGGCAACCGGCAGCCGTGACCTGCGCCGGGAGACGGACTTCCGACGCGGCGCGCTGTGTCCCTACACGAATCGGACGCGCAGTATGACCTTCTACGGCGTCCGGGACGTGCTCGGAAAACTGCGAGACGACGAGGAAACAGCCGTCGTACCGATGGAGGGCTGGGACGCCGAGACGCTCGTCGCCGAGGTGTACCCCGCTGCGACGTTCGGCTGGCTGGGCTGCTACCGCGAGGGGTACAAGAACGTCGACGACCCCCGACAGCGTCGGGAAGCAAACATCGCGGCGGTTGAGGCCTGTAGCGTCACCGTCGGCGACCACCGCGACACCTACCTCGGAAACCACGACGCGCTGGACTCGCTGGCTGCTGTCGTCTCTGCGGGCCGACTGGCCGACGGTGCAAGACCGCCCGCGGCAGGCCCACAGAGCGAAGGCTGTATCTACGTTTGACGACGCAGTGGCGGCAGTGTCTCTGGGTCGAAGCCCGGCATATATCAGCGTCCGGCCCAACTACCGTCTATGCCTGACGACCAGGGCGGCTTCGAAGGCGTCCGTGAGAACGTCGACGGCCACCCGATGGTCAACCTCGTCGGCTACGCTACGCCCTACTGGCTCCGGCTATTCGTCGGCATTCTGGCGGCGTTCTGTACCCGGTTCGCCCGCCTCGTGCCGCCGATAATCGTCGCCGCGGCCATTGACCGCGTCGTCCTCAACAGCGGCGAACCGGGGTTGCTGACCGACGCCGGTCTGTTGCCGCCCGGCGAAATCACGGGCGAAGCCGCCCGTATCGCCTTCCTCCAGCGACTCGTCGTCATCGCGGCCATCGCGTATCTCATCCGGTCGGCAGCGCGTTTCGCATCGAGATACCTCTTGCAATCGAGCGCCCAGAAGATACAGCGGGACCTCCGAAACGAGACGTACGACCACCTCCAGCATCTCTCGCTGTCTTTCTTTGCGAACCACCAGACCGGCGGGATGATGTCGATACTCAACAGCGACATCAACCGGCTGGAGTCGTTTCTGAACACGGAGTTCCGCCAGATGATACGGGTGGTGGCGACCGTCGGCGGTATCGCCGTCATCCTCTACACTTACTCGCCGAAGCTAGCGCTCATCGCGCTCGCACCGGTCCCGATCATCGGCGTCGCCAGCGGCTTCTTCCTTACGTGGATTGAGCCGCGGTATCGCTCGATTCGCCAGACGGTGTCGCGGCTCAACACGCGGCTGGAGAACAACCTCAGCGGCGCGCCGGTCATCAAGGCATTCGACCGGTACGACTTCGAGCGCAAGCGAGTGACCGACCAGAGCCAGGAGTACCACGATGAGAAGGTCGCCGCGCTCCGCATCCGCCGGGCCTTCTTCGCCGGCCTGCGGCTATTGACCGGCATCGTGTTCGTGCTGATTCTGTACGTCGCCGGGATGGACTTCATCACGAATCCACAGGGCGAAACGGCGCTGTCGGCAGGGGCGTTTACCGCTTTCTTCCTCTACATCCGCCGGCTCTACTCCCCGATGCGGCGGGTCGGCAAGTCGGCCAACAAGTACCAACTCGCCAAATCCAGCGCCGAGCGCGTGTTCGGCCTGCTGGGCCAAGAACCCGAAGTCACCGACCCCGAGGACACCTACGAACCCGATAGCATCGACGGGTCAGTCGAGTTCGACGACGTGACGTTCGGCTACGGCGACGAACCGCCAGTCGTCCGCGACGTGTCGCTGGACGTGCCAGACGGCGCAACCATCGGCCTCGCCGGGGCGACCGGGGCCGGCAAATCAACCCTGCTGAAACTGGTGCCGCGGTTCCACGACGTGGATAGCGGTGCAGTCCGAGTGGATGGCGTCGACGTGCGCGAATACGGCCTCCAGAGTCTCAGGAGCGAAATCGCAATCGTCGAGCAGCAGCCGTACCTGTTCTCGGGGACAGTCGCCGAGAACATCGCCTACGGCGACCGCGAGGTACTCGACGCCGAACAGTCGGACGAGGAGACCGAAGAGGTCGGCTGGGAGACCGCACGCGACCGCGTCCGCGACGCGGCGAAGGCCGCACAGGCCCACGAATTCATTCAAGACTTGCCGGATGGGTACGACACGCAGATCGGCGAGCGGGGCATCAAACTCTCGGGGGGCCAGCGGCAGCGGGTCGCCATCGCCCGCGCTCTGCTGAACGACCCCGAAATCATCATCTTCGATGAGGCGACCAGCGACGTAGACACGGAGACAGAAGACCGCATTCAGGAGAGTATCGAGCAACTGGTCGCGGATCGCACCGCCTTCGTCATCGCCCATCGCCTCTCAACGATTCAGGACGCGGACCGCATCGTCGTGATGGACGACGGCGAAATCGTCGAACGCGGTAGCCACACCGACCTGCTCGCGGCGGACGGCAATTACGCCGACCTCTGGCATGCCCAAGCCGACGACCGAACGGTCAGCGCCGACGACTGAGACTGCTGCTGTCCAAACGTCTCCGGCAGGGAGGTAGTACCAGTGGCACGACCAACTGCGCTGTCTCGAAATAGTTGCTGCCGAGAAATACTTGATTTGCTCATTCAAGTCCCTCGATAGCAGCCAGCATGGCCGCCAGTCAGGTGCACGTTAGCCCCGCTTCCGGTCTGCTGTATCGATGCTTGGTAACGATAGGCTTGAAAGTGACAGTGTCACATATGCGCTACAGAGATATTATCGCTCGTTTTAATACACACAAGTTATTAGGTCGGCGTAGACGTGACATCACTCACTCTCGAACCGCTGACGTACGAGGACATCCCGTCGGAGCGCCGTCCGGGGGTACTGCAGGCGCTGGTCCCCGTACTCGGTGTCGTTCTGTTCCTCGGCATCGGATCGGGATATCTGAAGCTGGCCCCACACGGGCCGCTGCTCTGGAGCATTGTGCTGACTGGCGCAGTCGGCAAATACTGGCTAGGGTACTCGTGGGACGACCTCTACGAGGGACTCGCGGACAGTCTGCTGATGGGGCTGCAGGCCATTCTCATCCTGTTCATCATCTACGGACTCATCGCGACGTGGGTGAGCGCGGGGACTATCCCCGGGCTGATGTACTATGGCCTCTCGATACTGACGCCGGACGTGTTCCTGCCGGCGACGGCGCTGCTTGCGATGGTCGTCGCCTTTTCTATTGGGTCGTCGTGGACGACAGCTGGCACTCTTGGCGTGGCCTTCATCGGCATCGGCTCCGGTCTCGGCGTGCCAACACCGATGACCGCTGGTGCCATCCTCTCGGGTGCCTACGCGGGCGACAAACAGTCTCCCCTCTCGGATACGACGAACCTCGCGGCCGCCGTGACGAACACCGACCTCTACGACCACATCCGGGCGATGCGCAACGGGACTGTGCTGGCGTTTGGCCTCTCGGTCCTGCTCTACGCTGTGCTGGGACTGCGTGCCGTCGGTGAAATCCCGACCGGGCGTGTCGCCGAGATACAGGGCGCACTCGCCGGGAGCTACGACCTCTCAGTGCTGGTACTTATCCCGCTCGTTGTCACCTTCGGACTGGCGCTGTACGGAATCCCGGCGCTCCCGACGCTCGTCGCCGGAGTCTTTGCCGGGGCCTTCACGACCATCTTCGTGCAGGGCCGGTCGTTCACTGCCGCCTGGACTGTCTTTCTCGATGGGACGGCCCCTGAGACGGGGACAGCCCTCGTGAACGACCTACTGGCAAGCGGTGGTATCTCAGGGTCGGCCTGGACGATTGCCGTCGTCGTCGCGGCTCTCAGTCTCGGTGGACTCCTTGAGCGGACCGGCGTCCTCGCCGTGCTCGCACACCATCTCGCAACTGCTGTCCGCGGCCCGCGCAGCTTAGTCGTCGGGACCGGCGTTTCGGCCATCTTCGTCAACGCCTTCTCGGCCCAGCAGTACATGAGCATCGTCGTCCCCGGACTCACGCTCCGGAACCTCTATGACGAGTACGGTCTGTCCAGCGACGACCTCTCACAGGCTATCGAGTCCGCCGGAACCCCGACCGGCGCGCTCTTCCCGTGGCACGCCGGTGCCGTCTACATGTCCGCAGTCTTTGGGGTCGGAACGCTTGCCTATGCCCCGTACTACTTCTTCGCGTTCCTCTCGCCGCTAATCCTGTTTGCGACAACGCTGTTTGGCGGACGGTACGACGGGTCCGAGCAAGCTGATTCAGCTACGTCATCCGCTGTCGCCGACGACTGAGTTCGTCTGCCCCCGGGTGATTCTGTCACTGCATCATCCCCTCCGGAAGTGCTGCTGGCCTACATCCGTTCGACAGTGAGATTGCGGTCCTCACAGAACGTTTCGAGTCGACGCCTGACCTTTCGAACCTCCTCGGATTCACGGCCACCCGCATCGGCTGTCAATCCGTATCCACCGCCGCCAGCGATGATCGTCACCTCGCAAGTTGTCTCATCTATTAGCTCCAGCACGGTCGTCGCCTGTACCTCAGTGAGTTCCATGCGGTAGTGGTTCTCCGTAACCGCCACAACGAACCCGTTGCCGTCATACAGCTCGCGGGAATCTTCGGCGATATCGTGGAACGCGCTGGGCAGCGTGCTGGCCCCTTCGCCACGGACCGTAAATTCGACCCGTTCCATACGAAGCCATGGCGTGGGCTGAAAGAAAGTGATTTTGTACCATGGGTGGCCGTGGTGCTGACTACGCCCTCTTTAGCTCGCACATGACCGTTCCTGTTTCCACGGCCGACCAGACACGGTTTTAGGTATCGAACGTCAAGCGACGGGTATGACTGACCCCGAGACGCTCGACGTGACCATCGTCGACGGCTACGTCGACGAGCCCGCGCACTTCGGGGTGCCGCCGTACATCTCGACGTATCCGCGGTACGCCGCCGGCGCGCTCGTCGATGCCGGCGTCCCCCGCGAGCAGATAACGTATCACACCATCGACGAACTCCGGGAGGACAACGCAGTCTGGCGAGACGTTGAGGACGCCGACCTCATGGTATACGTCGGCGGCATGACCGTTCCCGGCAAGTACGTCGGTGGGACGCCGGCGGAACCCGACGAGGTGCGGGAACTCGCGTGGACAGCCGACGGGACTTCCATCATGGGCGGTCCGGTCCGATTCGGCGTCGGCGAGGCAAACGAGGGAGCGAGCGAGACGGCCCGCGACGACCTCGATTTCGACTTCCTGGCGATGGCGGACGTCGAGGCCGCAGTGTTCGACCTCGTGGACTCCGGCTTGGAAGGGTTCAACGACCGGTACCGTGACATCGAAGAGGAGACACGGTGGGCCCGCGCTGGCGCGTTCGTCGTCGAACAGCATCCGAACCACCCTGACTACCTCATCTGCGAGATGGAGACCTCCCGAGGCTGTCCGTACCGGTGTTCCTTCTGTACGGAGCCGATGTACGGCAACCCGGACTTCCGGCCGCCCGAGAGTGTTGTCGATGAAGTCGATGCCCTCTCGGACCGCGGTGTGAAGCACTTCCGGCTGGGCCGGCAGGCCGACATCCTCGCGTACGGCGGTGACGGTGAAGCACCGAATCCCGACGCCCTGCGGCGGCTCTACGGCGGTATCCGCGACGTTGCGCCGGACCTTGAGACGCTGCATCTCGACAATATGAATCCCATCACGGTTGTGAAGTGGCCCGAGAAGGCCCGCGAGGGGATTCGCATCATCGCCGAACACAACACGCCCGGCGATACCGCCGCCTTCGGCCTGGAGTCAGCCGACCCGAACGTGATGAGCGACAACAACCTCAACGTCACCGCCGACCAGTGTTTCGAGGCGGTGAAAATCGTCAACGAGGTGGCTGGCTGGCGACCCGGAGGAGATAAAGACACTGCCCCCAACTTTGGCGACGACGCCGCTCGGCGGCTCCCCAAACTCCTGCCCGGTATCAATCTCGTCCACGGGCTGAAAGGCGAGACGCGGGAGACCTTCGAGCACAACAAGCGGTTCCTCCAGCGGGTGTACGACGAGGGGCTCATGCTCCGGCGGGTGAACATCCGGCAGGTGATGGCCTTCGAGGGGACCGACATGGCCGACACCGGCGCAGAAATCGCTAAGGACCACAAACAACTGTTCAAGCAGTACAAACAGGAGGTCCGTGAGACCATCGATAACCCGATGCTCCAGCGGGTCGCGCCGCCGGGAACGGTGCTGCCCGATGTCCATCTAGAGTACCATCAGGACGGCAAGACGTTCGGCCGGCAGCTGGGGACCTACCCGCTCCTTGTGGGCATTCCGGGCGAACGCGAACTCGGCAGTGTCGTCGACATCGCGGTCACCGACCACGGCTACCGGTCGGTCACCGGCGTCCCCTACCCGCTGGACCTCAACAGCGCGTCGATGAACGAACTCACCGAGATTCCCGGTATCGGCCGGAGCACCGCCGGCGATGTGGTGGTAAACAGACCCTACGAATCGGTCGGAGATATCGACGTCGCGTCAATCGAGCGGTTCGCAACCACCCAGTCGCAGGAAGGCGCTGACTAACAGCCGGCTTGGTCCCGAAAGCATACCGAACGGAAAGTACTTTTCACTCCGGGGATGACCAAGAGCGTATGACTGCGGTCGAGGTGAGCGTCGTTCTCCCCGCTTACAACGAAGCAGACACCATCGAGCAGACAGTGTCGACAACGCTCGAGACGCTCGCCTCGTTTCTCCCCGACGACACGTATGAGGTCATCGTCGCGGAGGACGGCTGCTCGGACCGCACGCCCGAAATCGCGACGCGACTCGCGAACGAGGACAGCCGGATCCGACACGTCCACAGCGACGACCGCCTCGGACGCGGCGGCGCGTTAGAGTACGCCTTCGACCAGGCCGACGGCGACACACTGGTGTATTTTGATACGGACCTGGCGACGGATATGTCGCATCTCGAAGAGCTCGTCAACGCCGTCCGAATCGACGGCTACGACGTGGCGACGGGGTCACGGTGGATGCCTGAAAACCGAGCCGACCGGCCCGCAAAGCGTGGCATTCCGAGCTTCGGCTATAACACGCTCGTCAGAGCAGTCCTCCGCTCGGATCTTAAGGACCATCAGTGCGGGTTCAAGGCGTTCGACCGGCAGGCACTGGAAACGCTGTTACCCATCGTTCAGGACGAGCACTGGTTCTGGGACACGGAACTGCTCGTCAAGGCTCAGCGCAACGGCTACCGGGTGCAGGAATTCCCTGTCGACTGGACGCCCAAGGGCGATTCGAAGGTCGACATCGTCCGGGACGTGTTTGGCATGGGGAGCCAGATACTCCGGACGTTCTGGGAACTGTCGGTCAGCCCCCGGATTACCCGTGAGGTGTCGCTCGGCGCGGGCACGATGCTCGTTGTTATTGCCCTTCTGTTGATGACACAGTATCTTGACCCCGACCGCGTCCTCGCGGAGATGGCCGGGGCGGCACCGGAAATCGTCGCGCTGAGTGCCGTGTTTTATGCTGTTTCATGGCCGCTCCGTGGCATCCGCTACCGGGACATCCTCGTTTCGATGGGGTATCGTGAGCGGTGGGGCTTCCTGACGGGCGCGATATTCATCAGCCAGACCGGGAACCTCGTGTTCCCAGCGCGAGCGGGTGACGCGGTTCGGGCGTACGTTATCAAGGCCCGTCGCTCGATTCCATACCCCTCTGGGTTCGCGTCGCTGGCCGTCGAGCGCGTGTTCGACCTGCTGACGATAACGCTCCTCGCCGGCGTCGTCATGATGGGGCTGGCCGTGACTGGGTCGGCCGAACAGTTGCTGACGGCGCTGACGGGCGATGCCGTCGGCGGCGACGCGGCCAGCAGCGGGCGAACCGCCGTGGCCGTGGCAGGCGGTGTCGGCCTTGCAGCAATTGGTGCAGTGGTGGCCATCGTCGCCAGTGCGCGGAGCGACCGGAACCTCGTCCGAGCGGGCATCGGCCGGCTAAGCAGCGACTCCTATGCTGACTACGTCGCTGGCATCATCGAGGGGTTCGTCGGCGACGTACAGACGGTGGCCGCCGATGGGTCGGCCTTCACCCGTGTCGGCATCGGCAGTCTCCTCATCTGGACGTTTGACGTGATAACGGCCCTGATCGTCTTTGCGGCCTTCGGCTACAGCCTGACGCCGTCGCTGGTGGCCGTTGGCTTCTTCGCGGTCAGTGTCGGGAACCTCGCAAAGGTCCTGCCGTTGACCCCCGGTGGGGTCGGGCTCTACGAGGGTGCGTTCACCGTCATCGTCGCGTCACTGACGCCGGTCGGCGTCGCCGCGGCTATTGGCGTCGCCATCGTCGACCACGCGGTAAAGAACATCGTCACCATCATTGGCGGCGTCGCGTCGATGGGCTGGCTCAACGTCTCGCTGACGACGGCCGTCGAAGAGTCCCAGTCTACAGACGCTATCGAACCGGAAACGAACGACTGACCGCAGTTTTGACACGCCCTGCAACAGCGCTCTGTTATTACTGGGATTACTCTAGCAATAGGAAGTGACAGCGACGGGGACGACGCTACCTATTGTCTGTGATTATAACCGGGTTGTGGGAAATCAGTCAAAATACCCGACAGCCATTATATGAATGGTCATGCGACCGATGCACAAACATGGGTTTCGTGACGTGTATCGGCGGTCTCCATGACAATACCGGAATGTTTTAATGACTTTCGTTCGAATACAGTGTTACCGACTGCCTCCGGGTTCTGTGATGTCTCCCACCCGGTGAGCACCCGCCTTCGCAACCAATGAGTGAACACACACGGACACGACAGCAGCGTGAAGAACAGACGACGGAGTCGACGGAATCGGAGAGCACAGCGTGCCCGGAGTGCAGTGGCTCGCTCGTTATCGACGACGAACACGGCGAAACGGTCTGTGAGGACTGTGGCCTGGTCGTCGAGTCCGACGAAATCGACCGCGGCCCCGAGTGGCGCGCGTTCGACTCCAGCGAGAAAGACGAGAAGTCCCGCGTCGGTGCGCCGACGACGAACATGATGCACGACAAGGGGCTGTCGACCAACATCGACTGGCGCGACAAGGACGCCTACGGCAACTCCCTGTCGGGCAAGCAGCGCCAGAAGATGCAGCGCCTGCGCAAGTGGAACGAGCGCTTTAGAACGCGAGACTCCAAGGAACGCAACCTCAAGCAGGCCCTCGGTGAGATTGACCGGATGGCCTCTGCGCTCGGCCTCCCCGAAAACGTCCGCGAAACGGCCAGCGTCATCTACCGCCGCGCGCTCGACGAGGACCTGCTGCCCGGCCGCTCCATCGAGGGTGTCTCGACAGCTTCCGTCTACGCCGCCGCGCGGCAGGCCGGCGTCCCGCGCTCGCTCGACGAGATCACGGAGGTCTCCCGGGTCGAAAAGAGCGAAATCGCCCGCACGTACCGCTACGTCGTCCGCGAACTCTCGCTCGAAGTGCGCCCTGCTGACCCCGAGAGCTACGTTCCGCGCTTTGCTTCCTCGCTGGAACTGTCCGACGAGGCCGAGCACCGCGCCCGCCAGCTTCTCCAGAACGCAAAAGAGCAGGGCGTCCACTCTGGGAAGTCACCGGTCGGCCTCGCCGCCGCCGCGGTGTACGCCGCCGCACTGCTGACCAACGAGAAGACGACGCAGGCCGCCGTGTCTGAGGTCGCCGACATCTCCGAGGTCACTATCCGCAACCGTTACCACGAACTGCTGGAAGCCGAGCAGGACCTGCCTGTCGCGTAAGCTCCACTCTCGTCTGGTATTGCTCTGAGAACCGGGTTTTGACTGCTGTTTTCAAGCGTAGTGTCCGCTCCTGCAGCGGACAGTCTGAACAGCCAGAAAGCCCCGGCCGGCTGAACTCGGGGGACTCGCTGTGGTCCTCGTTCGCTTTGCTCACTGCGGTCCTTGCTTCGTCCGCCGTCGTTCAGCCGCCCGCCCCTTTCAGTCCCACCTCATAACTGATTGGGCATCCGAAAACGGGTGGACTGAAAGGGGTCGACAGCGTGGCGGCATCGCCGCCACGTTATGCGGTGGTCGACAGAGCCGACCACCCACGCCCCGGAAACCCCGGCGACGTAAGCACCACAGGGAGTGCAACGACTGAGGAGCGCAACGAGCCGCGGGACCGGAGCGTGTCGGGGGCTTTCTGGCTGTCTATGGTCGGTAGTTCAACACCAGACGATAGCCACAGATACCGACCGATAACCGCAAGACTAGAGTCGTCTCATCCGCTGGGACCGGTATGGAGACGACACACCGGGTTCGAACCGGTGACGCCCGCACGCTTGCGTGCCCTGACGACAGCGTCGAGCTAGTGGTCACATCCCCACCGTACCCGATGATCGAGATGTGGGACGACATCTTCACTGAACTGGACCCCGACATCGGGACGGCGCTGGACAGTGGCGACGGCGACCGGGCGTTCACGCTGATGCACGACGTGCTTGATGCGGTGTGGGCCGAGATAGAGCGTGTGCTGGTTCCCGGCGGCATCGCCTGCATCAACGTCGGGGACGCGACACGGTCGCTGGAGGATGGGTTCCGTTCCTACCCGAACCACGCGGAGATAACTGACCGGCTGACCGACCACGGACTTCGCGCGTTGCCCGATATCCTGTGGCGGAAGCCAACCAACAGCGGCGCGAAGTTCATGGGCTCGGGGATGGTCCCGCCGAACGCCTATCCAACGCTTGAGCACGAACACATCCTCGTGCTCCGCAATGGGGAGCGCCGCCGCCTCGAACCCGGCGCAGACCGCCGCTACGAGAGCGCCTACTTCTGGGAGGAGCGCAACGAGTGGTTCTCCGACCTCTGGGAACTCCCCGGCGAGACGCAGGACCTCGACGACGGGCTTCGGGACCGCTCTGGAGCCTTCCCGCTGACCGTGCCGTACCGACTTATCTTAATGTTCTCGGTGTACGGCGATACGGTGCTGGACCCGTTTCTCGGCACCGGGACGACGACGCTGGCGGCGATGGTTGCTGGCCGGAACTCGATAGGTGTGGACCGCGACCCGGACCTGTTGTCGGCGCTCGAAGAACGGGTCGCCACCGCCCCGGAGCGTTCTCGAACCATCGCTCAGGAGCGTCTCGCTGAGCATCGCTCATGGGTGGCACAACGGCGCGCCGACGGGAAAGAACCGGGATACGAGGCCGAGCAGTACGACTTCGCCGTCAACACGAAACAGGAACAACGGATTCAGTTCTACGCAGTCGACGCCGTTACGGCGACCGATGACGGCTTCCGGGCCGTCCACGAGCCGGTCGAGTAAGCGCGGCTTTTTGTGCGGCTCCGCCGAAGCTGACCTATGGACTTCGAGTCGTTCACCCTGCTCGCCGCCACCGACGACCTCGGGGTGGAACCGGCCGCCCGCGCCGATGCCGACGGACTGGAGCTACGGATGGATTTCGCCGACGAGCCGATGGCACAGCTGGACGCCTACGACGGCGACCTCCCGATACTCGTCACGAACCGGCCGACGTGGGAGGGCGGCGAGGCCGCCGACACCGCGGGTCGCCTTGATGCGCTCGAAACCGCTCTCGAACACGACGCCGTGACGGCTGTCGACCTCGAACTCGCAGCGCTGGAGGGTGCTGGCGACCACGACGCTGGCCGCGTCGCCGACGCTGCCCGCGACCGCGGAGCATCCGTCGTCGTCTCGACACATAACTTCGAGTCGACGCCCGACCGTGAGGCAATCGTGAGTCGGCTCGAACGGGCCTGTGCACACGGCGACGTTGGGAAGATGGCGAGTACAGCTCACTCGCCGGACGACGTGCTGGCGATGCTCGGGGCAACCCGCGAACTGACCGCCGAAGGCGAACAGGTCGCCACGATGTGCATGGGTGCGGCTGGCCGCCACTCCAGGGCTGTCGCCCCGGTGTACGGCTCCCGCATCGGCTACGCACCGGTCGACCCTGCTGACGCGACCGCACCGGGCCAGTACGACCTCGCGACGCTCCGGACACTGGTCGGACAGCTACAGAGCGACGCCTGAGCCGGTAGCCGCCCGTCAGGAGGCTTTCGTCCGGACAGTGGTCCTTCGGAAGATATACGGGTATGCGAGATAGATTCGCCGAGTATGACTGACACAGGACGCAAGCGGCCGTTGCTGGCCGTGGTGCTTGCGTTCATCTTCCCTGGATTGGGACACTTCTACCTCCGTAAGTGGGTGCGGGGACTACTGTGGCTCGGATTACTGTTCATGCTGTCGGTGGTGTTCGTCGTCACTGGCGCTATCGACCCTGTCACCCAGCTAAGCCTAGAGGCTATCTCGTCGTCGTATCAGTCCAGACCCACCGAGGTGACAATCGGTTCGGTCGTGATTACGACGCTCAACGTTGTCGACGCCTACTGGCTCGCGGTCAACGAGAACCAGACTCAGGAGGTCGAAGCCGGCATGACGTGTCCGAACTGCGGCAAAGAACTCGACGAAGACATCGACTTCTGTCACTGGTGTACGACGCAACTGGAACCGGTTGAGGCGGACCAGCAGTAACCTGCGGGTTGCGGTCAGCCCCAAACGAAGTCAGCTTACTTTTCGATGATGCTCTCTTCGATCCGTTCGCCGAAGTGCGTCGCCGTGTCCTCGTGGTGAATGAGGATTTCGTCGCCCGGTTCGAGGTCCGTGACGGCGGTTCGGCCGTCCTGAGTGTGAACCTTGATCGTCTCGGCGTTCTGGAGCAGCGTCTCGATTCGGTCGCCGTCTTCGGTTTCAGCCTGAACGCGGAACATCGGGCGCTTCTCGATTTTCGCGCGGCCGACGATGGCCTCGCGGGTGCGTCCGTTCGCATCGACTATCTGGACCTCGTCGCCGGACTGGAGTTCAGAGAGGTACTTCGTCCCACCGTCAGGCGTTCGGACGTAGGCGTGGACCGCGCCAGCGTTGACCCGGAACGGCCGGGAGGCGACGTACGGCGACTCAGCCGTCTCGGCGTGGACGAAAAAGAGGCCGCGAGCCATCGACCCGACGAGCATCCCCTCATCGTGTTCCATCAGGCTGCCCGTGTCGATACAGACGCGGTCGGCGGAGCCGGTCTGCTCGATAGCGGTGACCTCGGCGTACTCTAGGTCGAGTGACTCCCGACCCATCTCGTCGCGGACCTCCACTGTCTTGCGGATTTCGTCGACTTCGTCGGTGTCCAGCAGGACGCCGTCAGCCCCCAGTTCCAGTGTCTCGTAGGCCGTCCGGGCGTCCTCAGCGGTCCGGACGCCGGCGATGAGGTCCGTCTCCTCGCCGACACGGGCGATGAGGTTTTCGAGCGGAATGATCTGCCAGTTCTCGCCGATGACGATCGTGAAGTCGGCTTCGGCAGCGACCGCTTCGGCGAAGGCCTCGTAGTCCTCGTCGAAGATGCGGACGTAGCCGCCGTCAGGGGCGGCCCCGTTCTGCCGCAGCGTCGAGAGGTCCGCAGAGCCGGAAAAGTCAGACGGAAGGTCGACTGTCCCGTCGCCCTCACCGTCTTTCCCGACGATGGTCGCATCAGCCTCTGAATCCTCCGCCTCGGCCTCCATCACGTGGACGTCGCCGTTGGTGAACGCGGCGATGTTTATCTCGCCGAGTTCGGAGACGCGATCAACGTCTTCCTCGTCGACCAGTACCCAGTCGACGCCGGCCTCGATACCGGCGGTTATCCGGCGTTTCCGTGTCTCCCAATCGCCGACCTCGCTGTCGGCTTTGAGCCAGACGCTTCGAGTCATACGCCCACGTCCGCAACGGCGGGGCTTGAACGTGGCGGAACCCGGGTGGGTCTGTTGAGTGGCAGACAGGGAAGGGATATCCGTACGGCAGGCGACACCGGTTGGATTTCCTGAACATAGAAGCGCAGTATACAACAGTTATTATTTATTTACACCAGGTTATCGCAATTAAGTGTTGGCCAGTAGACTTATCAATGAACCTTACTAACAAGGTAGTCAATACTACAGTCCAGCTACGGATGGTTACTAACCACGTCTACACAATCGCCGGGGCGAAAGGGGGGGGGTCGGAAAGACGACGTCCAGCATCAACCTCGGCACACTGCTGGCGGCAGCCGGATACTCGACCGTCGTCGTGGAAATGGACCTCGCGATGGCAAATATCGTCGACTTTCTCGATGTCGACATCGACACCGACGAGGACGCGACGTTTCACGACGTGCTCGCCGGCAACGCGTCGGTCACGGAGGCAATGTACGAAACCGACGCCGACCTGTCAATCGTGCCGAGCGGGACCACGCTTGAAGGGTACGCGGACACCGACCTCGACCGGCTGCCCGGTCTCGTCGAAACACTTCGGTGGCACCACGACATCGTCCTGTTGGATACGCCGGCGGGGCTGAGCGAGGAGACGATTCAGCCGCTCAAGCTCGCCGACGACGTGTTGCTCGTTTCGACCCCGCGGGTAGCGTCGATCCGGAACGTTTCGAACACGAAAGAGCTCGCCGAGCGGATCGAAGCGCCGGTTCGGGGCCTCATCCTCACGAAATCCGGGACAGGGGCATCGCCGGGTGCCGACGAGATTTCGGAGTTCCTCGACGTCGAACTGCTCGGCCACGTGCCGGAAGACGACGCGGTCCCGCATTCTCAGGATAGCGGTGTGCCCGTCGTTCAGAACGCGCCCAGCAGCGGCGCCGCGATAGCCTACGAGCGGATCTCGGAACAGCTCATCGACACAGCGAAAGCATCGACTGATTCCACAGCAGATGCAACCACGGAAGCGGCCCCGGGGGACACGGTGCCAACCTCTCATCGAACGGACGACCAAGCACATGGGCGCACAACTGAGTCCGTCGAAACAACCGACGGTGGGCGGAAGATTCGCCGTCGGGATGGAATCGCCGACGATGGTGGTGACCGGCCGGCGGACGACACAGCGACATCGCCAGCTTCTGTTTCGGGACCGCAGCCAGCGGACTCCAAGGAGAACACCGGAACCGCGCCGGTCATCGACGGCACTGACCTCGTCGACAGCGAGCCGGGACCGGTCGACAGGCCGGATCGAGATGTTGCCCTGTCGGACTCGACCGCTGAGACATCGCAGTCCACAACTGACGGGTCGGGCCACGATGCACCGGAGTTTGCTCTCGACCCGGCCATCGACTCGTCGTCAGACTCCCAAAGCAACGATGACGCCGACGCCGGCGGCAGCGGCGCTGCTGGTCTCGGCGAGAGAATGCGGTCGCTGTTTGGCCTTTAGGCCTCGACAGCCAGTCCGGCCTCGCGGAGCGCTTCCTCGGTGGTGGCGTCGTCGTGGACGACGGCGGAGACGGCGCGCGCAATCTTCTCCGGTTCGTCGTGCTGGAAAATAGAGCGGCCCATGGAAACGCCAGAGGCTCCGGCGTCCATCGTCCCGCGGACCATCCGGACGGTATCCTCGTCAGTCCCTTTCGAGCCGCCGGCGATGACCACCGGCAGCGACGTGGACTCGACAACGTGCTGGAACGTCTCGGCGGAGCCGGTGTAGCCGGTTTTGACGATGTCCGCGCCCAGTTCCTCGGCCAGTCGGACGGCGTGGCCGACGGATTCGTTGTAGTCCTCGTTCTCGGAGTCGATGTCGGGGCCGCGGGCGTAAGCCATCGCCAGCACCGGCAGGCCGTACTGGCTGGCTTCGGTCGTCAGCTCGGAGAGTTCCTCGATCTGTTCGGGTTCGTACTGGCTGCCGACGTTGATATGGAACGAGACGGCGTCGGCCCCGGCGCGGATGGCGTCTTCCACCGTCCCCGTGGTCCGCTTGTCCTGCTCGTCCGGACCGATAGTAGTAGAGCCATTGAGATGCGTGATATAGCCCGCGTCGTTCTTGTTGGGGTGAACCCGTCCGGCGATGCCACGCTGGGTAAGGACGGCGTCCGCGCCACCGCTGGTAACCGCATCAATCGTCGATTCGATGTCTTTGAGGCCCTTTACTGCCCCCATTGTGATGCCGTGGTCCATCGGGATGATGACGTATGTGTCGTCTGTCCCGATACGTTCGAGTCGTGCGCGTTTTCCTGCAGTCATGTTATGAGACAGTGTGGCAAGTACGATTATGTGCGTTCCGGTTGCGGTCGTTCTGCCGCTCCCCGGAGCGCCCCCTCTTTGAGTTCGCGAGCCATTGTTTCGAGCCGGTCGGCTACAGTATCGGTCGAATCGCCGTTCTCGTGGCCCTCGGCCACGATATCGACCAGCGCGGAGCCGACGATGATACCGTCAGCGCCGGCAGAAACGATTCGTTCGGCGTGGGCACCGGTCTTGATGCCGAACCCGACAGCCTTTGGCACGTCCCAGTCGGACAGTCGGGCCAGCGAGTCCTCGGTGGCATCATCTACGTCCTCGCGCGCGCCGGTGACGCCCAGACGGGCCTGCACGTACACGTAGCCAGACACCTGTTCGAGCATCCGTTCGAGCCGGTCACCCTTCGTCGTCGGTGCGACGATGAACACCAGGTCAAGATCGAATTCATCACAGGCCGTCCGGAGCGGGCCGGCTTCCTCTCCGGGGAGGTCCGGGACGACGAGCCCCTCGATGCCGACCGCGGCGGCCTTCTCGACGAAGGGGCGGGGTCCCTGGCTCGCGGTTTCACCGCTCGCGTTTTCCGAGTCGCTTCGCGACTCGCTATCACCCTCACCGTACTGATAGATGAGGTTGTAGTAGGTCATACACACCAACGGCACGTCCACGTCGAGGTCCTCAACGAACTGGAAGAAGCGGTCAGGCGTCATCCCGGCTTCCAGCGAGCGGACGATAGCGTTCTGGATGGTTTTGCCCTCAGCAATCGGCTCGGAAAACGGCAGGCCGAGTTCGATGACATCCGCGCCGCCGCGGGCTAGCGCCTCGACGTATTCTAGCGACGCCTCGTAGTTCGGGTCGCCGGCCGCAAGGTACGGGACGAAAGCAGGCTCGTCGGCGAACGCGCGTTCGAGTCCCATCAGAGGCCACCCCCGCCGACGCGCTCGAAGATAGACATGTCCGGGGCGATATCGAGGTCACGTTTCGCGGTCTCCTCGATGGCGATTTCGAGGTCCTTGTCGCCGCGGCCGGAGACGTTGATGATGACAGAGTCACCGACTTCGTCGTGGTGCTCTTCGAGGTAACCGAAGGCGTGGGCTGTCTCCAGGGCCGGGATGATACCCTCGTCCTGTGAGAGGCGGTGGAACGCCTCCAGCGCGACGTCGTCGTCAACGTTGACCGGTGTGACGCGCTCCTCATCGACAAGGTGGGCGAGTTCCGGGCCGACACCGGCGTAGTCCAGCCCCGACGAAACGGAGTGGGATTCCATGATCTGGCCGTCCGAATCCTGCAGGAGCTTCGTGCGCGCGCCATGGAGCACGCCTTCGTCGCCAGTTGAAAGTGTCGCGGAGTTCGGTGCGACGCCCTTCTCCTCGTCGACCTGCAGCGAGGAGCCGCCGGCCTCGACAGCGAAGAGGTCGACTTCGGGGTCGTCGATAAACTCGGCGAACATCCCCATAGTGTTCGACCCGCCGCCAGCACAGGCCATCACGGAATCGGGCAGGCCACCGGTCGTCTCACGTATCTGTTTGCGGGCTTCTTCGGAAATGACCGCGTGGAAGTCACGCACCATCTTCGGGAACGGGTGCGGACCGACGATGCTCCCGATGACGTAGTGGGTGTTCTCGACGGTGGTCGCCCAGTCCCGCATCGTCTCGGAGATGGCTTCCTTCAGCGTGCCGCGGCCGACCGTGACGGGATTAACCTCGGAGCCGTTGATGCGCATCCGGAACACGTTGGGGCGCTGGCGTGCGATATCGCTCTCGCCCATGTAGATCTCACAGGGCATATCGAGGTGGGCCGCCGCCATCGCCGTCGCCGTGCCGTGCTGGCCCGCGCCGGTCTCGGCGATAATCCGCTCCTTGCCCATGTACTTCGCCAGCAAGACCTGTCCGAGCGCGTTGTTGAGCTTGTGTGCGCCGCCGTGAAGCAGGTCCTCGCGCTTGAGGTAGACGTCCGTGTCGTACCGGGCCGAGAGCTGGTCCGCGTACTGCAGCGGCGTCGGTCGGCCACCGAAGTCGGCCAGCCGTTCCCGGAATTCGTCCATGAAGCCGTCCTCGTTTTCGAGCACGTACCGCTGGTAGGCGTCGGTCAGCTCTTCGATAGCTGGCATCAGCGCCTCGGGCACGTACTGTCCACCGTACTCGCCGAACTTGGGGTCGTATGCGTCGTCAGTACTCATGTGTCTGTAGTTGTTGTCTCAACTGCATCAGTGTTCGCGCGTGTCAGTCGCCGCGTGTTCGCTTCCACGTCCGTCGCCGCGTCGTGGTCCATGATAGCCGAGCCGATCAGCAGGGCGTCCGCACCGGCGTCGCACATCCGCGTAACGTCGTCCGCTGTCTGTATGCCACTTTCAGCAATGAGTGTGACGTCCTCCGGGACATCTGGCGCGACAGCTTCGAACGTTCCGAGGTCAACCGCTAGCTCGCCGAGGTCGCGGTTGTTGACGCCGATGATGTCCGCGCCGGCGTCGAGCGCCTTCTCGACCTCTGCCGCGGTGTGAGTCTCCACGAGGACCTGGAAGCCGCGCTCGCGCGCAGCCGCGAGGAGATCCGCGAGGTCGTCGGTCCCGTCCGCTTCAAGAAACCGGACGATGAGCAGGATCACGTCCGCTTCGACGACATCCAGCTGGTTCTCGTGGAGGATGAAGTCCTTCCGCAGGACGGGCACGTCGACAGCCTCACGAACCCGTTCGAGCGTCGCCGTCGACCCGCCGAAGTGGTCCGGCTCTGTCAGCACCGAGAGCGCTGCCGCACCGCCCTCGACCATCTGTTGTGCGAGGTCGACTGGGTCGTCGGTCCGCTCGCCGTCGGCGGTTGGACTCGTCGGCTTGATTTCGGCGACGACTGGTGTCCGTCCGGCGTCTGCCGCCGCGTCAAAGGCGTCGGGCAGCGAACGGGGCGTCACCGATACCCGGTCACCGCCGCCACCGCGCTCCCGCGCCGCGTCGAGAATCGATTGAACCGCTGGTGCTATCTCCTCACTGTCGTCCATTACTGAACACTAACGTACAGAAGTGTACATAAGAGTTGCCCTATTCTCTCAGAGGGGGCGGGACACGGCGGATACTGCTTGCTGTCAATAAGGCCACAGTTCTATGATGTCTCGCGTTACATGTTCACATATGTCGTTCCAGACAGCCATCCGGCCAGCCGAGTCGGTGGACATTGCGGATATCCGCCGGGTCGCCAGAGCCACGTGGCATACCGTGTACGACGACATTCTCGGGGCAGAGACAGTAGAAGGACACCTCAAAGAGGGGTATGCGCCGCCGCTGTTGGAGCAGATGATCGAGCTCGACGAGGTCGGCCTGTTCGTCTCGACAGCCGACGACGACGTAGTGGCGTACATGAGCTGTGGGATGACGGACGCGACCGGCTTCGGCGACCTCGACCTGTACGTCCACCCGGACTACTGGGGAGAGGGTATCGGGACGGAGCTGCTACACCGCGGCGAACAGCACTTGCACGACCTGTCCGTGCGGAAAATCCGCGACGAGGTGCTGGCAGAAAACGAGGTCGGTAACGCGTTCTACCGCGCTCACTTCGAGGAAGTCGGCCAGCGGACCGCAGAGGTCGGCGGACAGGAGCATCCGGTGAACGTGTACGAGCGGCGATTGTGAATCGCCTCGGGGGCAAGCCTGGGGCGGTCTCCCTACATTCTGTAACTGGCGAAAAAACGTGATAGGACCGCGCTAGCGGTACTCTTCCATCCCCCGCGACTGGGACGGACTGAACTGCGGTGGCGCGGGCTCGGCTTCGCTGACGATATCCTGTTTCGTGTTTGACTGGCGGAACTGTGCCGGGGCGCGTTCCACGTTGCTCATTTCGCTCGGTGGGCCAGCGGCGTCTTCTCTAAGATCGGTCGGCGGTTCGACCTGCTGTGACTCACTGGCTTCGGCGGTTTCAACGGAGACGCCCTCGCCCTGCTCTGAGATAGTGATCGTGATTTCCATCGTAAATCACCGCGTCACGCTGTATTTGACGTCGCAGTCGACCGACCGACTGGACCACTGGTTCTCCACCTGAATCTGGTAGTAGACCCCGCTGGAGGTTCTGTACGTCGATTCGACGCTGGTACTGACCCAGTCGCCGTTGTTGACCGGCTGACCGACGAAGTCGACGCTGTAGCGGTCCGCCCACGGCCCGCTCCAGCGGTTGATGCTCTGGCTGGGGTTGAGCGACACCCGGAAGGCGGTCCCCGTGATGCGCATGTCGTCGGCGTCGACGAGGTCCTGTGAGGTCACGGGCGTGAGCTGGCCGTGCTCCTCCTGAACGTTTGCCATCGGAATGCCCAGCGTGAGACTACTACTCCCGGCGAACAGGAGACTCGTGCCGTGGAGCCCGTCCTCGCGCTCCATGCCAATGAGGCTCCCGCTGTCGCCTCCCTTGGCCATCGCGTTGAATACGTCACAGTCGACCATCTTGGCGACGCCGTGACTGTACCGGACGTTGAAGTTGGCGTGACGGGCGGTGCATTTCGCCTGGGTCACACCCGTTGTTCGGCCGCTTTTCGTGTGAATCGCGCCGACTTCGGCGTCGGTAAAGCCCCGCAGGTCTTCGTGGAGTTCCCAGATATCCGTCTGCAAGTGGTCGGGCGTGACCTCTACGATTGCACTGTCCGTCCGGTTTTTCGGGAACGGGGAACTGGTGTCAGCGTCGATAACGTTGAACCCCAGCAGCGACCCGATTTCGTCGTCTGGAGCGGTGCCGCCGTCGTACGGACCGGGTTGGAGTACCATATCGCCGCGGTTTGCGCGGCCGCTATCCGCAGCGACGTGGGAGTTTGTAAGGAAGACGAGCTTCTCGTCCTGTGTTCGGAGCGGCTGTGTGCCCAGCGTTCCGGCGGTGATGTCCGGGTGGCCGACGGAGACGCCCGCCGGGGCCGGTCGCCAGCGTCGCGTCCGTGACAGCGAGGCCGGAATCTCTTTGATTTCGGCCCTGTCGCGCCCTTCGAGTTCCATCGGTGCTTCGGGCGCGGTGAGTTCGAGTTCGAGCGCTTTGATTTCGCCCGACTCCTGAACGTCCGTCTTGTACGTTTTGCCGTCGATTTCGATCTCCTCCGGAATGACTTCGTTATCGTCGAGATCCGCCTCCGCAACTTTCCGCTCGACAAATACGATGACCGACTCCGTTTCCTCGTCCATCTCGCCCGCTTGCTGTTTCGGACCGATACCTGTCCCCGTTACGTTCGGGAATGCTTCGAGTTCGTCCTGTGTCTCTGTCGGGACTTCGGTTAGTTCTATTTCCATTGGTCTTTTCTGTGACTCACCCCGAGCGGTCGGCTAGCAGTTCCGTGGGGGGTTCGGGCTTCACTCCAGTTACACGTGTGTTGTGACGAGCGGGGTGGTCGCTGGTATCGGGATGAGCAGACTAGTCTTCAATCCGAAATGTATTAAAGATATGTGATTATTCCAACTAGTCTCCTGAGTCGGCCCGGAATCGGGGACAAACCATTCGATAAGTGTCAGTTCCTGTGTAGACCGTTTCCATTAATTTATATTTTATTTTATATTTTCGGAATGGACCGCGTCTGTGCGACTCTGTCAACACAGCGTACCCATATCATCCATGGCCTCTCCGGGAACAAACAGAGGTCCAGTCGGGCAACGTACGTATGTTCCTCTGGACAGTCTGAGATGGCCACGCTTACACTTATTTCCAAAACACAGGGAGCACAGTCCAATACTTCGACTCCAGACCTTGATACGTCGAACGACAGGCCACCCACCGACTCCATCCATACGGAACAGCCATTACCTATCAGGTATTCTAACTATGGTCGTGTAGTATTAGTTGCTCTGCTTACTATTATTTCGTAACCGGAACTATACGCCCGTTAGAGAAGAAAACTATTATACGTATTCTTATATATCCACTGTTGTATCAGTTTGTGTGAATTCTTTCGTCACATGCGCAGTTCGGAGTGACGCATACGACACGGGCCACTTAGGGCGGTGGCAGCAACGTGTCCGTGCCGGCCGCGAGTCAGACGTGCGTGGGACTCACACCCGCTGGGCAGACGTGTAACAGCGTTTAAGCCGCTGAAACCGCTTCGTCGGTGCAATGAGCTACAAGATCGGACTCGTCGGCAAGCCCTCTGTCGGCAAGTCCACGTTTTTCAATGCGGCGACGATGAACGATGTGCCGGAGGGCGCGTACCCGTTCACGACAATCGACCCGTCGATGGGCGAAGCCTACGTCCGCGTCGACTGTGCGGCTCCAGAGTTCGACCACACCTGCACGCCCAACCACGGCTACTGCACGGAGGGTGTCCGGTTCGTCCCGACAAAACTCGTCGACGTGGCCGGCCTCGTCCCCGGCGCACACGAGGGGAAGGGGCTGGGGAACCAGTTCCTCACGGACCTCAACGAGGCCGACGTGCTCGTCCACGTCGTCGACTTCACCGGCGAGACTGATCTGGAGGGTGAACCCACCGAGGACCACGACCCGCGCGAGGACATCGACTTCCTCGAAGACGAACTGGATATGTGGTATCTCGACATCTTAGAGAAGGGTATCGAGCGCTACCGCTCGGGCTATCACGGCGAGGACAAGGCCATCGAGGACGACCTCGCCGAGCAGATGTCGGCGTTCAAAATCAACGCCGACGAGATTAAACAGGTCGTGCTCGCGCTGGACCTGGAACTCGACCCCGACACCTGGGACGACGAAGACAGAGAGGCACTCGCTCGGGAAATTCGCATCCGGACGAAACCGATGCTCATCGCGGCAAACAAGATGGACACCCCAGCGGCGCAAGAAAACTGGGAGCCAATCACCGAGGACCCGGAGTACGAGCATCTCACATTTGTCCCGGTCTCAGCTCACGCGGAGAAGGCACTGAAAAACGGCAACGAGCAGGGGGTACTCGACTACCGACCGGGCGACGAGGAGTTCACCGTGACAGCAGACCTGCCCGAAGAGAAGGCCGCAGGGCTCGAACAGATCCGGGAGTTCGTCACCGACTTCGGCGGCACGGGCGTCCAGCAGGCCCTCGAAACCGCGCTGTTCGAGGAACTGGGAGCTATCGCGGTGTTCCCCGGGGCTCGCAAGCCCCAGGAAGACGGGACCTTCCTGCAGGACTGTTTCGTCCTCCCAGACGGGTCGACCGCCGAGGACTTCGCGTACTTCCTGCACACCGATATCGGCGAGGGATTCCTCCACGCCCACGACGTGCGCACCGAGCGACAGATCGGTGCTGACACTGAACTTGACCATCGGGACGTGGTCGAAATTACGACAACGAACTGATACTGCAAAATTCACCGCTGATACTCCGAGGGTGTGACTTTTGATAAGCCGGCGTGAACGCGTCACATGCACGCCGCAAGGCTGACACCAATTATCTGTTTGACAGCACTGTCGAGGCGGTTTCGATGACGACGGCGGATGATTCGACGGGCCCGCTTGGCCGACTCATGCTTGCGGTCGGTACTGTGCCGATGACGATTGAGCCGCACCTGCCGACACCACTCCGTCGGACATTCAGCGCCCGTGTCTTTCTGCTGGCAGCAATGTCGATTGTGGGCGCACCGGCGCTGGCTATCGTGCTGTTTTCCTCTGTGACAGCCGCCGCGGTATTCATCGGGTTTGTCGTTGCCGTGACCGGATTTCTGGGCTACTGTGAGATGTACCGCGCGATAATCGAGATCAACCGGAAGGCGACGGCAGTCGACAACGGCCAGTACGACATCGACTTCGGCGTCGACCGGATCGACGAGGTCGGAGACGCGTACACAAAACTCGAACGGGCCGCGGACTCGCTCGGCCAGAACATCCGGGAGGCAAATGAAGCTCAGGAACGCGCCGAGGAGGCGCGCGGAGCGGCCGAAGAAGCCCGTGAAACCGCGGAGTCCGAGCGCAGCGAGATGGAGGCGCTGAGCAGTCACCTCGAACTCAAGGCGACACAGTACCGAACGGTGCTCGACGACGCGGCCGCCGGTGACCTGACCGCCCGCGTCGATACTGACAGCATCAGTGACGCCATGGCGGCTGTCGGGACCGCGATCAACGAGACGCTAGCTGCCCTTGAGACCGCCATCGGCAGCGGCCAGTCGACTGCGACACGTATCGCAACTGGCAGTGAAACGGTATTAGCCGACGGGCAGCAGGTCCGTGACGAGACACGGTCCGTGGCCGATACCGCATCTGACATCGCCGATGGGGCAGAAACCCAGCGCCAGCAGCTAGACGACGCAACAAGCGAACTCAGTGACCTCTCGGCGACCGTCGAAGAGATGGCGTCGTCCGTGGCCGAAATCGCCGACCAGAGCAACACTGCCGCAGACCTCGGCCGAGACGCCCAGCGGTCTTCGTCGGAGGCCCAGAGCGCTGTCGATGAAATCCGGCACTACTCGACGAGCGCCGCAAGCGAGGTCCAGCAACTCGACGACATCGCCGAGGATATGGCCGAGATCGTCGAAGTCATCGACGGTATCGCCGAGGAGACGAATATGCTCGCGCTGAACGCCTCCATCGAAGCCGCCCGTGCCGGCCAGGCGGGCTCTGGCTTTGCCGTTGTCGCAGACGAAATCAAACAGCTTGCGACCGAGACACAGGCCGCCACCGGCGACGTAGAGGACCTCATCGGCTCGCTGCGGTCTCAGGTCGGTACGTCCGTCGACGCCATGGAGACGATGGAAGACGCTGTCGACCGCGGCAGCAACACTATCTCCGAGACCATTACAACGCTTGAAGACGTGGTCGATGCCACTGTCGATGTCAACGGCGGCATCCAAGAGATAGACCGGGCGACCGACCAGCAGGCGACCAGCGCACAGGAAGTCGTACGGATAATCGACGATATCAACGACATTGCCGGAGAGACCGCGACCGACGCCCGCGGGATGGCTACGACAGTCGACCAGCAGGGCCAGACCGTTGCCGGGATGGTCGACTCGGTGGAACGGTTCGCCGACGACGCCGACACGCTCCATGAGGAACTCTCACAGTTCGATACAGCTGGAACTGACGGCGTGGACACGCCAGCTAGCTCCGGATCCGCGATGAGCGACTGAGACGAATCGGTAACCAGTGTCCCAGCACCCCAGCCTGACAGTCTTGCGCCTACAACAGGAGGTGTGCCAGCAACGCAATGATGGCGACTTTCTTGACGAGAATAACACCGATAATCAGTTGCGTCGTCGAGAGCGCCCGGACGCGTTCGATACCCCGCCGGATGAATGCAGGCGATTGGGCCAGTTCATCGACCAGTAACCGCCACTCCGCACGGAACGTCTCGGCCGCCGACCCCTCGCCGTCGGTGTAGGCGGCTTCCGGCCGTGGCAGCCATTGTGACCCCGTGTATTCGAGTTCGACCAGCGACCCCTCTAGATGGCTGGCCTGCTCGAACTGCAGGCCGTTGGCTTCACAGAGCCGTTCGACCTTGGCGATGTCGCGGTCGCTGTTCAGGTCGTACCGCCGCTGTATCGCGTCGGTCGCCCAGTCGAACTGGAATCGACAGACGAGTTCGCTCTCGCCGACCCACACGTCGACGATTTCGGCCAGTTCGACCGTGCCGGCCGTCTCTTTCCGCTTCCGGTGGAGGTGTTCGTACTCGGCGGGGGACTCCGTTGAGGCCGTCACCTGGGACTCCGTCTCTGGCATACTTCTCGGCAGGAGTGTTCGGCTGACGACACTATACGTTTTCTCCCGCTGTAATGGTTGGCACTCCACGACCGAAGCGAGACGAGGGCCTGCCAACGACACGGTCAGAGGTCGACCGGACAGCCGTTGATTTCGCCGCCACGCATCCCCTCGGCGAGCCAGTAGACGGAAAGGGTCAACACCACGAGCGCAAGCAGCGCGAACTCCAGCCCGTCCAGCGGCAGAAACAGCAGCGAGGTCGAGACGCCGAGCAGTGACAGCAGCCCCAGCAGCACCGCCGACCCGCAGGCCGCACAGCCCGCACCGAGCGTTCCAAGGACAACGCCCGCGACGCCCGCACCGCCCTGCTGGAGGTCGAGGCCGTGCTCGCGGAAGTGGTACGTCACCAGACCGATGTCGACGCCGGTGAGGACGGCGACGACGAGTAGCAGGATTCCCTGTGCAAGGTTGAACGACGTGCCGATGAACGGGTACAGTTCAGCGAGCACGCGCAGGCGGCTAGCAAGCGGGAGCGACCCGCCGACCACGAGGTCAAGCACCAGCGGGACGTTCAGTGAGACGACGAACAGCGTCAGCGAAACGATGGCAGCGATCACGGCGACCGCCGCATAGACCGGCAGCGTGAGCACAAGCCTGACCGTCCGACCCATGAGTCGCCAGTCGCCGCGCGTCGTCGGCAGTCGGAGTCCGCGTGCGATGCTCATCCGTCGCGCTCTCCCAGCGCCTCCGCGATGAGGTCGTAGCTGACGCTCCCGTTGACCTTTGTCACGAACTCGCCGTCCTCAAACAGCAGAATAATCGGCGTCGTCTCGCCCAGTCCGGCGTCCTCGGCTGCCTGAATATCAGCCTGCACAGCGTCGTTGTGTGCCTGTTCTTGCGCGTCGCGTGCGACCGCCTCGCCATCTACCGCTGTCTCCTCGGTGAGAAACATCGCCGTCCGGTCCAGGACGTTGTCCGGGTCGAACGACGACTGCTCGGCGAAGTAGTGCTCAAACAGCGCCCAGTACGCCTCGCTGTCGCGGGCGAACGTCGACTCCAGCGCCTGTGTCGCCGGCTCACCCCAGGGGTAGATGACCGGGTAGGTCCGGACGACGTACGCACCTTTGCCCGTGTCAACGATGTTCTCTCGGATATCCGGCAGTGTTTCCTCGTGGAAGCGGCGGCATGTGGGGCAGGAAGGGTCTTCGAACGCTAGAATGACGTGACCGCCCAGTTCACCGCGGCGGGGCTGGGCGTCGAGGTCGGCGGCTGCCGGGTGGTTGTCGACGGATTCAGCGCTGTCCGCCTCGCTACTGCAGCCTGCGACTGCGCCGACGACACCCACCCCGGAAAGTGTGAGAAAGCGTCGTCTGTTCATATACGACTGGTTGGCCCGCGTGGGTTTAGCGTTTGTTCCACTGTGTGGCACCGATTAGTAACCGTCTTGTCGCCGGCGGCGGTACCATCTAGCGGCCGATGACGACGACTCACTGGGCCGAGCCGGGGTGACTCCCTGTTGATGACGAGCCCTATGAGTGCCGAGGCCGCTATATTTGAGAGTAGACCACAGCTCTGACTATATCTGGCTGTGGCCAGAGTCGGCACGAGTTTCGGTCGTGTTCTCATCGGACGGCCAGATACGGAAGGAGCAACGCGTGTCTGTCGAGCGGCTCCGATGCCACCGGTCGGTTTCGGTGCGTGAGAATTCCCAGTATGCCTTTATTTTGTTCGGCTGAGCAACACACATGAGCGTCATCTGTGAATTTGAGTTGCAGTCCGCAGATATGCCGCTGTGTGCGGTTGCTGCGGAACTGAACACCCGACTGATCGTCGACACCGTCGTCTCTGGCACGACCGACGAACCGGCACTCGTGTTCTCCGCGACGGGCGTCGAACCGGACGCACTTGAATCAGCATTGCTCGGCGACGAATCGGTCGTGGAGTTCGTCGCCATGGATTCTGCTATCGTCGAGTCACGGTATCGGGTCGTCCTCGATACAGACTTCGTCGAGATGTACACCCAGCTCGTCGACCGGCAGACGTATCCGATGGGTGCGCTCGTGACCGAGCACGGGTGGAAGGTGAGCACGCAGTTCGCCGACCGGGCAGACCTCGAAGCGTTCCGGGACACCTGTCAGTCAAGCAGTGTCACGTTCCGCCCGCACCGGCTCTGTGAGACAGAACATGGCGGCGATGACTACGGACTCTCCGCCCCACAGCGAGAGGCACTGCTAGCAGCCCATCGGCAGGGATACTTCACCGTCCCTCGCGAGGCAGACCTGACGGACCTTTCAGCGGAACTCGACGCGACCACGTCCGCGATCTCGGAGCGTCTCCGTCGTGGCACGGACCGGCTGATCGACCACACGATTGCCAGCTCCGAACAGTGACAGCCGGCTAGCCAGAGCGCGGCTATTTCGGCAAGAGACGGCCTCTTATAAATTGCTGTACATATGTTGGCAACGGTTAGGGCTGGGACTTGCGTAGCACTACATGACGGTGACCCAATATGACCATCCACCAGCACCCACACGTCACTGACCGCGACGCACACTTCGTCGGGGGCGGTATTGCCTCCCTGGCTGGCGCGGCGTTCCTCGTTCGGGACGGCAATATGCCCGGCGAAAACATCCATGTCTACGAAAAGCTGGACGTCGTCGGTGGCGCGATGGACGGCGCTGGCGACCCGGACGAGGCGTACCTGATCCGGGGCGGTCGGATGTTCAACTACCCGGCGTATGAATGTACGTGGGACCTCTTCGAGACGATTCCGTCGCTCGAAGACGACTCGCGCTCGGTCAAGGCCGTGATGGACGAGTTCAACGAAACGCACCCCTCGTACGCGAAAACACGGCTGATGCACGAGGGCGAACGAATCGACGCTGGCGAGTACGGACTGACGCGACAGCATCGACAGTCGATAGCTCGGTTGCTCCTCACGCCCGAACCGCGGCTCGGTGACACGCGCATCGAGGAGTGGTTCGACGAGTCGTTCCTAGAGACGAACTTCTGGTACGTCTGGGCGACCATCTTCGCGTTCCAGCCGTGGCACAGCGCCGCCGAGGTCCGGCGATACATGTACCGGTTCCTCCACGAGTTCCCGCAACTGCACACCATGGAGGGTATCGACCGGACGAAGTACAACCAGTACGACTCGATGGTCCTCCCGCTCCGGCGCTGGCTCGAAGACAGGGGCGTCTCCTTCGAGTACGGCCACGAGGTGACGGATATGGATATCGTCCCGTCGCGGACAGGGCGCACCGTCGAGCGGCTCTACTGTGAGACCGACAGCGGAACCGAGACGGTCCCCGTCGAGCCGTCCGACCTCGTGTTCGTGACGAACGGGTCGATGACCGACGGCTCGTCCATCGGCGGGATGGACGAGGCCCCCGAACTGAACGAAACCGGGGCGTCGTGGGAGCTGTGGAAGTCCATCGCCGAGGACAACCCACAGTTCGGCAATCCGTCGGTGTTCGCGGACAACGTCACGGAAACGAAATGGGAGTCGTTCACCGTTACCCTGCACAACACCGACTTGTTCGACCACATCGTCGATTTCACGAACGAGGAACCGGGCAACGGGCTCGTCACCTACCTCGGGTCGAACTGGCTGTTGTCGACAGTCGTCGCCGCCCAGCCACACTTCGCGAACCAGCCGGACGACGTGAAGGTGTTCTGGGGCTACGCGCTGTTCCCGGACCGCGAGGGGAACTACGTGGAGAAGCCGATGTCCGAGTGTACCGGCCGGGAGATTCTTCAGGAGCTGTGTTACCACCTGCAGTGCGAGGACCGGCTCCCGGAGCTACTCGACGACGTGACCTGCATCCCGGCGATGATGCCGTTCATCACGGCGCACTTCCAGCCCCGGGAGCCCGGTGACCGACCCGAAGTCGTTCCTGACGGGTCGAACAGTCTGGCGTTCCTCGGACAGTACGCCGAACAGCCGCGGGACGTAGTGTTCACTGTCGAGTACTCGGTCCGGTCGGCGATGACCGCCGTCTACGAGATGCTCGACCTCGACCGGGAAGTCCCCCCGGTGAGCAAGCACTACCGAGAGCCCGGTATCATCGCAGACACTGTTCGCGCCGCGTACCGCTGAGAAGCAAAGCGGTACGGGCGCGGACATTCCAGTATTTTAGTACGGTGACAGAGATGGGTGTGTATGCACACATCGACGCACTCCGCCCGGAGGTTGCGATGGTAAATCTCGCACTCTCTGCAGCACAGCTAGTACTGGCACTGGTGCTTGTAGGACTGAACGGCTTCTTCGTCGCCGCGGAGTTCGCGTTCGTTCGCGTTCGCGGCACGTCTGTCGAACAGCTCGCTGACGAGGGCAAAGCCGGCGCGGGCTCGCTCCAGGCAGTGATGGCGGACCTAGATAACTATCTCGCGGTGACCCAGCTCGGGATTACGCTTGCCTCGCTGGGACTGGGGTGGGTCGGTGAGCCCGCCGTCGCAGCGCTGCTTGAACCCGTCCTCGCTCCGGTACTGCCCGAGACCCTCCTCCACCTCGTGGCGTTCGCAATCGGCTTCACAATCATCACGTTCCTCCACGTCGTCTTCGGCGAACTCGCGCCGAAGACGTTTGCGATTGCTCGGACTGAGCGGCTCTCGCTGTTGCTTGCGCCGCCGATGAAGCTGTTTTACTACCTGTTCTATCCCGGGATCGTCGTCTTCAACGGCTCGGCCAACGCCTTCACGCAATTACTGGGTGTCCCGCCGGCATCGGAGACGGACGAGACGCTCGGCGAGCGCGAGATACGCCGAGTACTGGCCCGGTCTGGCGAAGAGGGGAACATCGACGCGTCTGAGGTCGACATGATCGAGCGCGTGTTCGATCTCGACGATACGGTCGTTCGGGAAGTCATGGTCCCGCGACCTGACGTTGTGAGCGTCCCGGCCGACGCGACGATGTCGGATATCCGGGCGGTCGTTCTCGACGAAGGACACACCCGCTATCCGGTGGTCGATGCCGACGACAGCGACCAGATCGTTGGGTTCATCGACGTCAAGGACGTGCTGCGGGCCGGCGAGGAAGGCAGCGAGGACGCGACTGCCGGCGATATCGCCCACGAGATACCGGTCGTCCCGGAGACGACAGCTATCAACGACCTCCTGTTGCAGTTCAGACAGGACCGTCTACAGATGGCCGCAGTCATCGACGAGTGGGGGTCGCTGGAGGGCATCGCGACGATCGAGGACGTGGTCGAGGCCGTCGTCGGCGACCTGCGCGACGAGTTCGATGTCGACGGCCGCGAACACGCCATCCGCAAGCAAAGCGACGGGAGCTACGACGCCGACGGCGGCGTGCCACTGTCGACAGCGGGCGAGGCGCTCGGTGTCGACCTCGACAGCGACGCAGTCGAAACCGTCGGCGGGCTGGTACTGAGTCACCTCGACCGCGCTCCGGAGGTCGGCGACACCGCCGAAGCGGCCGGATACGTGTTCGAGGTGACGAGCGTCGACGGAACCCGTATCTCGACGGTCCAGATCAGCGAGGGCGATATCGACGACTCGCCGTCGGCTGAGTGAGCACCGTTCGGACTGTCGGCCGAGTGGGTGACTCTCACACGGTCTGCTGTCCGTCTTTCGAGAATGTCGCCATCACGGATGGCGAGTATCCCGTCGCAGTCACAGCCACCAGTCTCAGAAGAACTCGCCTAAGTAGACGGATTCGGGCTGGAAAACGTCTGCAAGCGGGCCGCGGACCGAGTCGTCGAACATCTCCAGCCCGGCCAGGCGTTCAGCGGCGTCGACGCCGTGCGTCCCGACGGCCAGTTGTGAGAGCGTCGCAATGTCGACGGCCACATCGGCTTTCGAGTCGCTGGCTGGAAGCGGGTCGACCGTCGCAGTGCCGCCGTTCACTGACAGCCGGAACAGGCCGTCGTTGCGGTCAAGCAGCGGATCGTTCACCGAGAGCGTGCAGTCGAGGTCGCCCCCGGGCCAGTCGAGGCGTTCGAGGTAGTCCACGTCGGTGAGCCGAACCATCGGCCCGACTTCGACCGTGCAGTCGACCGCCCCGGGGTCGTCGACGCGATGGAAGAGGTCAGTATCAGGCGGTAGCTGGAGCGTGACGCGCTCTATCTGTGCGCCGTGATGCCCGAGGAACGCAAACAGCGCGCGGCGGGCCTCCTCGTCGACAGCCGCGAAGTTCGAAACCGAGAGCGTGTTGTTAGCATCGTCCGCGACGGTGTACACGACGTACCCCTGAAGTTCACCGTCGCGTTCGTAGCCGTAGCAGTACGGGACGCCGTCGTCGTCCCAGTCGGCGAGGGTCCGCTCGCGCCACCACGCCTCCGAGCGCCGGAGCGAGAGCGCTGTCCCGGCGGCTGCAGCCGTCTCGACCCGACGGAGCCGCTCCCAGTCGTCGGCGTCGAGGCGGACCAGCTGTCCGGCGGTGGAGGGGTCCGGGAGCGCCGACGGCGGCAGGTCGAAGCGGCGATAGGTGTTCGCCGTCCCCCAGCCCAGACGGTGATAGAACGGCGTCGAGAACGGCCAGAGGGTGACGAACCCGACATCGGCCTCACGGTACTCGTGTAAGGCGTGTCGGCAGAGGTCGGCGGCGAGCCCCTGTCCGCGGTGTTCGGGTGGTGTTGCAACCGCGCCGAGGCCGCCGACCGTCGTCGCCGCGCCGCGAACAGTTGTGTCGAGGAAATACAGTTTGCAGACGGCCCGGAGGGTGCCGCCGTCATAGAGGCCTCGCTGGTCGAACAGCGACGGCGGCCAGTCACCGTCCGGGTCCGGCGGCACCGGACCTGTTTCGGGCGCGAACGCGTACTGAAGTATCCGCTGGCAGGCTTCGCGGTCAGTCGTCGGGACGGGGCGGAATTCAGACATACTGTCCCGGGTGTCCGCCAGCTACAGAAAGCTAGTCATCTGCGGGTCGGCGTCGCGGTCCTTCCTGGGAGAGGGGCGTCACGGCACGTACCAGATACCCCGGTCCCGGTCGAAGAGTGACCCGACGACGATGTGTGGGAGCGCAACAATGCTAATAAACATACTCCAGAACGCTACCGCGCCGGGGAGCAGGTCACTCGTTCCAAGCGGGTTCGGGAACGCCCAGTAGACGGCGACGAGGACGCCGAAGGTGGCCAGCGCTCCAACGACGAGGACGACCCAGGCGCGCAGTGCGACGGTCGAGGCGTCCGCGCCGCCGAGCAGGTCCCAGCGCTCGTCGCCGACCGGCTCTTGTTCCACGGATGCCGTCCGCGCCACCTGCCGAGCGGAGTACCAGAACGGGAAGTACAGGCCGACGGCGACGAGGACCGGAACGAACGCGAAATACGCCGCGAGCAGCAGCGACTCCCCGGCGTCGACAAGCCAGGAGCGGCCGCCGCCGCGCACGTAGCCAAGCAGGATATGCGCCGTCAGTGCGAGCCCGTAGCTCGACCCGATGACGAGCCGGGTCGTGTCGAACAAGCCTGCATACGACGAGAGCGCCCCAGGTTCGACGAGCCCGACCATCAGCGCACTGAACGCGTGGAACGTCTCCGGCCAGAACACGATGGGGACGAGCATCACCGCGCCGCCGCGGACGGCCGCCGCCAGCCCGCGCTGGAACCGGGTCTTGAGGTGCTCGGTGCCGCTCGTGGCTTCCAGCACCTGCAGGCCGCCGATTCCGCCCTTCGCCATGGCGACGGTCAGCGCCAGCGCGAGGCCAGCGACTGGCGCAACGAGGAACAGGCCGACGAACCCGCCGATAGCCGCCAGATACACCGCGACGTAGCGCCAGCGAAACGAGGGGCGACGGCGGCGGAGGTTCTCGAAGTGCTCGTACCCGCCGTGGGGGAGATTGAGCGCGACCATCCCGACGAGATACACCACCATCTGGGCCCGGAGCGGAACCCTGACGCCGACGGTGCCGAGGAGACCGAACGTGACGGCGAGTACCAGCAGGCTCGCCCGCGAGAGCCAGAGCGACGGATGGCGGTCGGTGTCCCGATGCCGCTGCCAGACGGACCCCAGGCCGGTCGTGGGCATATCGTGGCCCTAGGGAAATACTCACAATAAACGAGACAAGCGATTCCAGCGAACTGGGAACGGCCCAGTGGATTAATGATGACAGTGTCTGTTGTGAGGTCTTGAGAATCCAGACAACCCTTTTTCAGTCATAGTCGCTAGCGGCTGCTATGCGTGATGGCCTCCCTCGCGACCGGACGGTGACCGTCGTCGGCGGCGGCTTCGGCGGCCTCTCGGCCGCGTGCTATCTGGCCGACGCCGGGGCCGACGTGCGACTGCTCGAACGCCACGACCGCCTCGGCGGCCACGCGGGCGTCCTCGAACGGGACGGCTTCCGGTTCGACACCGGCCCGTCGTGGTACCTGATGCCCGACGTGTTCGAGCGCTTCTTCGGCCACTTCGACCGCGAGCCCGCGGACTACTACGAACTGGAGCGACTGGACCCCCAGTACCGGGTGTTCTGGAAGGACGGGGACCGCGTGACGATGCAACCGAACCGCCAGAACGCCCGCGAGGTGTTCGAATCCTACGAGGACGGGGCCGGCGACGCACTGGCTGACTATCTCGACACGGCCGAGCGCAACTACGACCTGGCGATGGACCGGGTCGTCTACGAGGGCCGCGAACGACTGCGTGACTACGTCGACACCGACCTCCTCCCGCTTGCGCCGCGGGCGCGGCTGTTCGGCTCGATGGACGACTACGTCGGCCGCTACGTCGACCACCCGAAGCTCCGGCAACTGCTCGAATACACGCTGGTGTTTCTGGGCGGGGCGCCACACAACACCCCGGCGCTGTACAGCATCATGAGCCACGTCGACCTGAACATAAACGTGTTCTACCCGGAGGGCGGCATCGCCGGCGTCGTCGACAGCCTCGGGTCGCTGGCGCAAGAACTCGGTGTCGACATCCGGACCGGGACCGAGGTCCAGCACATCGCCGGCGAGGCGGGGGCGTTCGAACTGACCACCGAGGACGGCGTCGTCGCCTCCGATGTCGTGGTCAGCAACGCCAACCCCGCCTACACCGAGCAGCATCTGCTTGACCCCGCTGCCCGCGACCACGACCCGGACCACTGGGACGACCAGACCTACGCGCCGTCGGCATTCATGTTGTATCTCGGTGTTGAGGGCGACGTGGACCCGCTGGCCCACCACTCGCTGGTCCTGCCGACGGACTGGGACGGCCATTTCGAGCAGATATTCGACCGCCCGGGGTGGCCCGACGACCCCGCATATTACCTCTCGGTGGCGTCGAAGACCGACGAGACGGTCGCCCCCGACGGCCACCACGCCATCGTCGTCCTTGTCCCCATCGCGCCGGGACTGGACGACGGCCCCGCGATTCGCGAGGAATACAGAGCGTTCGTGCTGGACGACCTCGCCGAGCAAACCGGCGTGGACCTCCGTGACCGCATCGTCGTTGAAGAGACGGCGTGTGTCAGCGAGTTTGCCGAGCGCTATGGCGACCCGCAGGGGACGGCGCTCGGGCTGGCGCATACCCTGTTCCAGACCGGGCCGCTCCGTCCCAGCCACCGCGCCGGGCTTGAGGGGCTCTACTACACCGGGGCCTACACGACGCCCGGCATCGGGATGCCGATGTGTCTTATCAGCGGCGAGCACACCGCCCGGGACATCGTTGAGGACAGCCCGTTCGAAACGAAGGGGGACCGCTCGGCTTCGACGGCGGACTGACGCTGCCGTGCTCGATTGGCAGTTCACGCAAACCGGCTAAATCACGACGCGATAGCGTGACGCGCACACCGCAGCCCAGCCTCGAACGGTTTATTGTCCCCCTTCAGGTAACGGAGGCATGGAGAAGCTCCGCGAGTCACTGCACGAGGCCCCGATAATCGATAAGGACGGATACTCCTATCTGGTCCACCCGCTCAGCAACGGCGTGCCGATGCTGGAGCCAGAACTCCTCCGCGAGGTCGTCGTCGGCGTGACGCGGGCGGCCGACCTCGACGTGGACAAGATTGTCGCGCCGGAGGCGATGGGCATCCACATCGCAACCGCGCTCTCACTGCAGACGGATATCCCGCTTGTGGTCATCCGTAAGCGCTCCTACGGTCTCGACGACGAGGTCCCGCTGCACAAGACCACCGGCTACTCCGAATCGGAGATGTTCATCAACGACATCGAGGCGGGCGACGACCTGCTCATCGTCGACGACTTGCTCTCGACCGGTGGCACGATGGCGTCCATCTGCGAGGCGCTTGACGACATCGGGGCGGACATCTCTGATATCGTCGTCGTCTTCCGGAAACAGGGCGAGTCGGCGCTTGACGACACTGATTACGATGTGACCAGCCTGCTCGACATCTCGGTCGACCAGGACGGCGTGACTATCCACGACTGAGAGTGACTGCGGCCCCTGTTTACCCCTGCTCGACAGCGGCAGCCATGTGCTTTCGGGCTTCTTCGGGGGTCATCCCACGAACGCCACACGCACAGGAGAGCAGGTCGGGGTCGGTCAGGTCGTCGACCTCCTCGGCGCTGGCCCGGTCAAGTACGTCCTCGTCGGCGTCGTAGTCGAACGTCACCCGATATGTGACCTGTGCCACGCCCTCTATCTGGTGGGACTCGTCGGGGTCGGGGTTTGCGATGGCCTCAGCGTGCTCTTCCTGCATCGCGGACTTCCACTGTTCGAGGTTCGCCTCGGGGTCCGAATCGTCGGGCATACGCTGGCTGTCGGCGGCAGGCCTGAAAAAGCGAGCGCTGGCGCTCCGGTCAAGCGGGAGCCGAGAAAGAGGGCGACTCTCGGAACGCTTTTTCCGCCAGCAAACGCTGGCTTCCCTGTGGGCGATTCTCGATCCGATTCCGACCGAGCCCGGTTCCTGTTGGCCGCGGCGACTACCGTCGCCACCGTTGCGACTGCCGGCAGTCTCTATCTCTCGCTGGGCCTCGGGCTGACGCCCTGTCGGCTCTGCTGGTATCAGCGAATTCTGATGTATCCATTAGTGGTCGTTCTCGGCGTCGCTGCTGTCGAGCGCCGTCTCGGCGTCGTCCGGACAGCACTGCCGCTTGCGGTGCCGGGAGCGGCCATCGCGGCCTACCACTCCTGGCTGCAGGTGAGCCAGACGACCTGTGGCATCGGCGCGATCAGCTGTGCGCAGATTCAGTACCGCGTGGTCGGCCTGACCGTCCCAAATCTCTCGCTGGTAGCGTTCGTGCTGGTGACCGGGCTGGTCGTCGCGGCCGCCCGAGCGTCTGGCAGTCAGTTCTGATTCGCGGGTGCGACAGAGCGAGTGAGCGGCCGATACCGGACAGCCTTCGCCGGGACCGCACCCCTTTTTCCGGTCGCCCGTCGTGCCCCCGATATGGAGTACACCAGACTTGGTTCGACCGGAACAACGGTTTCACAGCTCTGTTTCGGGACCTGGCGCTTCGGCCGGGAGACCGGCGGCGTCGTCGAGACCGACCGCGAGGAGGCCCACGAACTGCTCGATGCGGCGTGGGAGCGCGGCATCAACTTCATCGACACCGCCAACGTCTACGGCAATCCTAACGGGACCAGCGAAGCGTACATCGGCGAGTGGCTCGACGATTACGACCGCGAGGATTTCGTTATCGCCTCGAAGGTGTACTTCCCCTTCGACGGTCGCGGCGAGCCCGGTCCCAACGACGCCGGTCTGGGCCGCAAGCACATCCGCGCCCAGATCGAGGGGACACTGGACCGTCTCGATACGGACTATCTCGACCTCTACTACATCCACCGTTGGGACGAGCACAGCGATATCGAGGAGACGCTGTCGACGCTTGACGACCTCGTCCGTTCGGGGACGGTCCACCACCTCGGCGCGTCGACGATGGCCGCCTGGCAGCTGACCAAAGCCCTGTGGAAGAGCGATGTCGAGGACTACGAGCGCTTCGAGGTGACCCAGCCGCTGTTCCACGCCGGCTACCGCGACGACGTGAAAGACTATCTCGATGTGTGTGCCGACCAAGACATCGCGGTCTGTCCGTACTCGCCGCTGGCCGGCGGCTTCCTCACGGGCAAGTACGAGCGCACGGACGACGACGACCCGACGGCCTTCGAGGGGCCGGAAGGCTCCCGAGGCTCGCTGTCCGACCGCTTCGAGGATTTCTACCTCTCCGAGCGCGGCTGGCACGTCCTTGACGAACTCCGCGCTGTCGCGGACGAACTTGACGCCACGCCCGCACAGGTCGCGCTCCGCTGGCTCATCGAACAGCCGGACTTCACCTGCGTCCCCATCGTCGGCGCTCGCACTGTCGACCAGCTCGACGAGAACGTCGGCGCGACGGACATCTCGCTGTCCGACGACCAGTTCAACCGGATTGTGAGCGCCCGCTACGCCGAGGACGGCGAGCGCTGGGGCCACCGAGCGTAATCGGGAGACGAACTGACAGAACCGCGCTGTCGTCGGGGCACGCCCTTGTCGCCCCGGAAGCGTTCGGTCTAATCGTGGCCGGGCCGGGTTCCCGGCCGGCCGCTGATGGGTCTATGACGCTGATTTGCTGGCCCCGTCACCGGAAACAGCCACTGTCTCAGGCGCAATCTCCCCGAACAGCCAGACTGCGCCGCCAGCGACGAGAAACAGGCAGCCAAGCGCCGCAACTGCTGTGGTCGCCGTGGTTGCATCCGCCACCATCCCAGCAGCAAGTGCCAGCGGCGTCCGAAGAATCATATGCAGCATCGATACCGCGGAGAGCAACGTCGCCCGTCCGACCGACTCGACATGGTCGTTAATGTACCCGTTGACGATAGGCTGGACCAGCGGCTTCGCGGTTCGCATCGTCGTGAACGTCGGGAGTACGACCAGCGCGAGCCACAGCGGTCCCACGAGTGCGACAGCCGTCAGGGCTGGCACGACAACCACGGCTCTGCGGACGCCGAGACGGTCCTCAACTGCGCCGGCGTAGTAGCCGCCAGCGGATGCCACTGCTGTCAGGGCAGCGTACAGCACACCCAGTCCGAGCGCAAGTGCCGCGCCGGCCTCGCCTACTCGTGCCGCCGCGGTCGGAACACCAGCAGGAACCTGAACGCCGATAGCGGCGGCGTACGGCCCCAGCGTCTCGACCACCATCGGCTGGATGTAGGTGTGGGAAACGCCCAAAACGGCATAGAACAACCCAATGTACAGGACCAGTGCTCGGAGCGGCGGTCGAGCCAGATACGTTCGGATGACCGAGACGGTTTCCAGTGGGTCGAGACGGTCGGCGGAGCGACTGTCACTGCCCCGGTCGGCGTACTGCCGATTCTTCGGCAGTGAGAGCAGGGCAAAGAAGCCGAGACTGTTGAAACCGACCGCAGCAACGAACGGATAGGTTGGGTGCAGCACATACAGCAGGCCACCGGCAACCATCGAAACCGCTGCAGTCCACTTCTGCACTGCGTCGCCCCGGCCACGGATACGGCTGAACTGCTCGCTATCGAGTCGTTCAGTCAGCGTATCGTATAGCCACGCATCCATGCTCCCTGAGCGTAACGTCAGCGCCAGCGCCCACAGCGCATAGAGGAAGCCGTACCAGCGGAATCCCGAAGCGAGAACGAAGCCCGCGAGGGAGACAACGGTGAACAGCACGCTGAGAAGGAGGCTTGCGCGCCGCCCGAGCCTGTCACCGACGTAGCCTATTGGAATCTCGCCGACGACAGATAGCGATGCGTAGATTGCTGAGAGGGCACCGACCTGCGTGAAGGTCAGCGTTCGCAAGAGAAACAGGGTGAAGATGGGAGTGATAAATCCGACAGCGATCGTGGCACGATACAGATAGTACCGGCGCACTAACCCGCGGCCGGATGCCGGTCGGAACATACGGACGCTGTCACTTTCGGGGGACTAAGGTCCTTCCAGAAACAGACTTCAGTTTAATTTCTGATGGGAAGAGTTCAATACCAACACACATCGACAGTACCGACAGTATACTGTGGAATGCGTCAGGCAGTTTCGGATGGGTCGACAACGTCATCAGCGGCCGGGTACACGCCGACCTGGTCACAATGACCCGCCAGCGGGCACGCATCGGGGTCATCCAGACAGGCCGGCTTTCTGGCCGAGCAGTACTCCCGGCCAAACTGAATTATCGCCGTATGGCCGAAGCCGCATTTCGCCGCGGGCACGTCGCGCTCCAGATACGCACGGACGGTCTCGTGGGCGGCGTCGGCCGGGGCCAGTCCTATCCGGCGGGCGATGCGGTGGACGTGCGTATCGACGGGAAACACACCGCCACGACCGCCCGCGAACAGCAGGACGCAATCAGCGGTCTTTGGCCCGACGCCGTTCATGTCAAGCAGCGTCGACCGAACCTTCTCAGAGTCGCTGTCCCGAACAAACGCATCAAAGCCAGCTTCGCCGCCGTACTCCTCGCAGATGCGCTGTGCCAGTGCGATGATGCGCTCGGATTTCTGGTTGTACAGCCCGGCCGAGGAGATGGTTTCAGCGAGTTCGGGCTGGTCGGCGTCGGCCAGCGCGCGGGCGAGGTCAGTGCTGTCAATGTCTCCCTCGCTGTTCGCGTCCTCCCCGCCGCCATACCGAGCCATCAGGTCGTCGTGGGCCGGCTGGCTCGCTTTGTCGGATGTGTTCTGGCTGAGAATCGTCCGGATGAGACACTCAAAGGCGTCCCGGCCGCCGTAGGTTTTTGTCCAGTACATCTCGCCGAGACGGTCCACGACGGTTTCTGCCCGCGTCCCCGCTGTTTCCGGGTCGAACGTTGCCGACTGGCCACCGCCAGCGGTTCCGCCGCTGATGTTCTCCGCTGGTTCCTCGTCAGTCATAGCCAGTCGCAGGGCTGGCGGACTCAAAACGCCTGCCCCGAAAAACAGCTACCAGTGCGGACTCAGCGCCTACCGGCGGCTAATCAAAAGTGGTGATTCCAGAGTGGTCCACAGTAAAGGACCTGAAATGGGGCGTCCTTGGGGCAGACGCCCACGGGACAGACACGAAAAGCTCGTGGCGTGCGGCGACGGGCTATGCCCACGGTGGTCGTCGCCGCGAAAGATGGTCGAAGCTGACAGGTCAATGTACGGTCACGTCCAGGCTCTCACCTCCTGTAGGGCGGCGTTTGCGCGGACGACAGGGACGGCAGCACCCGACTCGCTACGGCGACAGATGTCCCGCCTCGATGTGGCCTGTTCGTCCGGCATACAATTGTTTAGGCTACCCTAAAACACAAAAAGCCATCGGTTTCTAGGCGGGCCAAAAAAGAGAGCGTGATTACTCCTCGACGATAACGGTGCCAGCCATCCCCGCAGCCTCGTGCGGAACGCAGAAGTATCCGTGCTCGCCGGCCGTCTCGAACGTGTGAACGTAACTCTGGCCGGACTGAACGGCCCCCTCACCGTTCTCCCAGCCCTCGCGTGCGGCCGACCCGCTTTCGAACCCGCCGGAAGCCCAGTAGGTCGCGTCGTCCGGGAGTTCCTCCTCGTACGCGACGACGTTGTGAGCCTCGCCACCGGCGTGTTTCCAGGCGACTGTGTCGCCGACGCTGACGGTGAGTTCCTCGGGCGCGAACGCCACAGCCTGCATGTCGACGACGTGGTCGGCGTCCTCGGGAACGCCTTCGACGACGTTCGGGCCGCCGGACAGTGACGACTCGGTCGCCTCGGACTCCTCGCCGCCGTGGCCGCCGGACCCACTTGGGGCGCTGTCGACAGCGCCAACGACGGCGAAAGAAGCGGTCCGGGCGGCGTTTGCGAACGCGGTCGCGCCGTCGGTCGACCCGCTCTCCAAGTCGGCGACATAGTCGTTCAGTGCGGCCTCATAGGCTTCGTACGCCTCCGCGTCCGCGTTTTCGAGTTTGTCGTGCACCGCGGCGTTCTCGAAGGTAGCGAACACGTCGCTGACGACACTCGCGGCCCCGGCACCGGTCTCGCCACCGCCACTCGACCCGATGATGGCCGTCACGGATTCGATGGCTGCGCCGTAGAACGTCTTCGCGGCCGCGTATACGTCACCGCCGTCGTTCGCGGCGGAGATGACGCTCCCGAGTGCTTCGTCCTCGAAGCGGTGATACAGGTCCTCGTTCGCCTCTTCGAGTGCCTCATGGTAGCCGGCGGCCCCGGACTCGAAGAACGCCAGCGCCCCCTGAGCAGTCGACGCTGCGCGGTCGGCGTTCCCGAGAGCGTTCGTCGCCGCGGCGTCGAAGGCGAGGCCGGCCATGTAGGTCGCGCCGGACCCGCTGGCGACGGCGGCACTGTGGGCCGATTCGAACTCCAGCAGCGCCGCGAGAACGCCGTCGTGGTGAGTCCCGACCGCGTCGTCATCGCCGTTCTCGTAGGCTGACTGGAGCCCCACGAGGTGTTCCTCCTCGAAGCGGTGATAGAGGTCCTCGCTGGTCTCCTCTAGCGTCTCGTGGAAGTCGAGCTGGTTCTCCTCGAACCGGGCGAACAGGTCCGAAACGAGCGTCGCTGCCTGCCCCGCCTGACCCTGGCGGTACAGCTCCCGCGCGTCGGCGAAGCGGGCTTTGAAGAAGCCCGACTGGAGAACCGGCGCGTTCCCGCCGGCCAGCGCCTCGATGCCGGCGACCAGATTGGTGTCGACCGTCTCGACGGCCGACGCGACCCCCTCGGTGTTCCCGTTCTCGATTGCTGAGGAGAGGTCCGACAAACCGGACTCGAACGCTTCGTAGGCCTCGCTGTCCGCCTCTTCGAGGGCGTCGTGAGCGGCCGCGCCTTCGAAGTGGGCAAAAACGTCCTCGACCATCGTCGCCGCGGTGGCTGTCTCGCCGGCACGGGCCAGCCACCCAGCGTCGTGGACGCGAGCCCGGTACGTGTTCAGCGTCGTCGCGTGGGCGTAGTCTGCCCCGACGCCGCTGCCCGAGACGACTGCGGCCGCGTCCCAGCCACGGGCCTGCATCGTCGCAAGGTGGCCCGCACCGGCGACCGACGCCGGCTGGACCAGCGCATACGCGCCCGAAACGGTCGCATCCAGTGCGGCGCGGGCCTGTTCGGTGACGCCGCTCGCGTCTTCACTGCCTGCGGCGGAGCCGATGCCGGCCAGTGCGTTCTCGAAGGCCTCGTAGGATTCTGCGTCCGCAGCCTCTATTTTGCTGTACACCAGCGCGTCCTCGAACGCGGTCATCGTCTCTTCCGCGATCGTGGCGGCCCCCTCGAAAGCGCCCAGCGTCCCGGCCATGGCGGCATTGCTCGCCCGACTGCCCAGCAAGAGCAGGTCCAGCACTCTGGTGGCCTGCTGTCCGGCAGCGGCCTGCTGCGCTGTCTGGAGGTGGCCCGACGCTTTGTCCGCGGCCGACGCGGCTTCCGATACGTTGCCCTCGGACAGCGACGACTGGACCGTCCCGAGGGCATCCTCAAAGCCCTCGTACGCTGACTCTGACGTGGACTCAAGCTGTTCGTGGGCCCCGTACTCACCGGATGCGCCTTCGAACCGGGCAAAAATGTTCTGTGCGACGGTCGCTCCGGCACCGGGCGCACCGGCCCGACCCAGCGCGACGGCATCGTACAGCCGCGCCCGGTAGACGTTCCACTCGGTCGCGACAGCGGTCATCGGCCCGACCGAAACACCGCTTTCGCCGCCCTCGTCTGTTCCCGCGGTCGCTTCCTGTTCTGTCGTGTCGGTGTCCGCCGACGCCGTGTTCGATTCTGTCGACCCCTGACTGGGACACCCAGCAAGCAGTCCCGTCGCAGCGATCCCCACCGTCTTCAGCAAGTCACGTCTCTGTGGCATACGCTCGATTAGGGTTGCCTAAAAGACTTAAGACCACCGATGTTTTGGCGAGCCTAAACCGCTGTGTGGCTACACGTCAACACAGTGAGATGGTAACTGTGTCGCCGGTGCTGACCCCGAACGCTTCGTCGCCACGGCCGCGGTTAACGGCGAGTTCGACGTTCCCGTGACTGCCGACGGTGACGAGTCGCTGACTCTTGTCGACGGCAGCGTAGGCTCGATGGACTGGGGCCTCAACACCGTCGACCGAGACCACCCCGCCGAACCGATCCGCGAGGACCTCGCCGGGTATGTTCGTCACGGCGTTCCCGAAGTCATCAACGACGAGCACCTCACCGGTCGCTCCGTCACCATCGACTGCGGCTGCCGGGAACCGAAGGTCGACGTAGTCGTCGGTCGGCTCGATTTCAGGCCGTGTTTCAATGGTATCGACGCCGGTGTCGTGGACGGCCGCCGCGGCGGGCGCAAACACGTCCCGCCCGTGGAACGTCGTACTCGCCGGGTCGTCGTAGGCCCAGGTGAACACCTCGAACGCTTCCGGGGCGTCGTTCTCGGTTTCAGCCAGTTCGCGGGCGACTGGCAGGAGGACGCCGTTGTCAGGCCCCACGAGCGCGTGGTCGCCCGCACGGACGACGATGGCGTCTCTGTCGGTTCCGACGCCCGGGTCGACGACGACACAGTGGACTGCCGGCGGAAAGTACGGGAGCGTTTGCGTGAGCCAGAACGCCGCTGCCCGCACGTCCTGCCGTGGGAAATCGTGAGCGATATCCTCGATACGCGCGTCGGTCGCCTGACAGATGACGCCTTTCATCGCCGCCGGATAGGGCGAGCCGAAGTCAGAACTGAGGGTTATCATCAGTCGTCAAGGTCGTCGAGTGATTCGGGGAGCGATTCGCCCGTGGCGGCGTACCGTTCGAGCGAGTCGCTGTCTGAGACGTGCTGGAGTCGCTTGATGCCGTGGATCTCCTCGATGACTTCCACAACAGATGCCGGGACCCGGTCACGCCAGGACTCGTCGTCGATCATCCGCTGGCGGATCTCGCTGCCCTCCAGTCGGTCGCGGTCGAACATCGGCGACTGGCGGACCTCAATACCGGCCTCCTCGAACAAGCGGACGACAAGCGGATTGTTCGAGTACGCCACGTCGAAGTCCGGGCACATACTCTCGACGTGGCTCACCCAGACGGCGTTGCGGTTGATGTCCTCAAGGGGGACGACATAAGTCGTCAGGTCGTACTCTGCGACGGCCTTCGTGATCATCATGATACGTTCACCGGCCGTAAAGGGGTCGTGTGTGGTGTGTGAATCGTCAGCGCTCCCGATACCCAGTACAAGCTCGTCGACCTCCTCCGAGATCCGCTCGACCATCGAGTGATGGCCATTGTGGTAGGGCTGGAAGCGACCGATGTAGAACCCACGCATATTCCCCAGTGGGTGTGGTGGTTTGATAAACCCGACGACGCGGTACTGCCGGAATACAACCCCACCCAATTCGGGCGCTGTACTGCGGTTTTCGGGGTGTTGCAACAACCGACACGGGGAGAAAGTATATCAGTCGACAGGCCTTCCGTGAGTATGTTAGCAACGTTTGTATGAGCGACAACACCGACACCGACGCGACTCCCGACCCTGACCGGGAGGCATCCGACGCTGGGGAGGAAGAGGCGTCGACCAACGGGGCCAAACAGGACCCCAACGAACCCGCCTCTGAGCCCTCGGCAGACGAGCCATCCGACCCGTCCGAGGACCGATGGGCCGGCGAGGGAGAAACGTCCGAAACGACACTCGGAAGCGATGTCCAAGTTGACGGCGAGTCTGAACTGGACGGAGATGAGGAGAATCTCCTTGGCGGTCTCGAAATCGAATCGACCGCCGACATCGAAGTGCCAGACCGACTCGTCGACCAGGTCATCGGGCAGGACCACGCCCGTGACGTGATCAAGAAGGCGGCCAAACAGCGCCGTCACGTGATGATGATTGGCTCCCCCGGAACGGGGAAGTCGATGCTGGCGAAGGCGATGTCTCAGCTGCTCCCACGAGAGGAACTGCAGGACGTTCTTGTCTATCACAATCCCGACGACGGCAATGAACCGAAAGTACGCACTGTCCCCGGCGGCAAAGGGGAACAGATTGTCGAGGCCCACAAGGAGGAGGCTCGCAAGCGCAACCAGATGCGGACCTTCCTCATGTGGATCATCATCGCCATCGTCATCGGCTACGCCCTGATCCTCGTCCAGCAGGTCCTGCTGGGGATTCTCGCGGCCGGTGTCATCTATCTCGCATTCCGCTACGGTTCGCGCGGCAGCGACGCGATGATTCCGAACCTGCTCGTCAACAACGCCAACCAGAAGACCGCGCCGTTCGAGGACGCCACGGGTGCCCACGCCGGTGCGCTGCTGGGCGACGTTCGTCACGACCCGTTCCAGTCCGGTGGGATGGAGACGCCGAGCCACGACCGCGTCGAGCCCGGCGCGATCCACCAGGCCAACAAGGGCGTGCTGTTCGTCGACGAGATCAACACGCTTGATATCCGCAGCCAGCAGAAGCTGATGACGGCCATTCAGGAGGGCGAGTTCTCCATTACGGGCCAGTCCGAGCGGTCTTCGGGTGCGATGGTCCAGACCGAGCCCGTCCCCTGTGACTTCATCATGATCGCCGCGGGGAACCTCGACGCGATGGAGAATATGCACCCCGCGCTGCGCTCCCGTATCAAGGGGTACGGGTACGAGGTGTACATGGACGACACCATCGAGGACGACCCCGAGATGCGACGGAAGTACGCTCGGTTCATCGCCCAGGAGGTCGAAAACGACGGGCGGCTCCCGCACTTCACCGAGGAGGCCGTTCAGGAGCTCATCCTGGAGGCCCGGCGTCGCGCCGGCCGAAAAGGCCACCTCAGCCTGAAGTTCCGTGACCTTGGCGGACTGGTCCGCGTCGCTGGCGACATCGCCCGCGCCGAGGACCGCGACCGCACCGAGCGCGCAGATGTCCTGCAGGCCAAACGGCGCTCCCGGTCCATCGAGCAACAGCTCGCGGACAACTACATCGAGCGCCGCAAGGACTACGAGCTCACCGTCAACCAGGGCGACGTGGTCGGCCGCGTCAACGGGCTCGCCGTCATGGGCGAGGACAGCGGTATCGTCCTCCCCGTGATGGCCGAGGTCAGCCCGTCACAGGGCCCCGGTCAGGTCATCGCCACGGGACAGCTCAAGGAGATGGCCGAAGAGGCTGTCCAGAACGTCTCGGCGATCATCAAGAAGTTCTCTGACGAGGACATCTCCGAGAAGGACGTTCACATCCAGTTCGTCCAGGCCGGTGAAGGTGGCGTCGACGGCGACTCCGCCTCTATCACAGTCGCTACCGCGGTTATCTCCGCGATAGAAGACGTTCCGATCAAGCAGAACCTCGCCATGACCGGCTCACTGTCGGTCCGGGGTGACGTACTCCCGGTCGGCGGTGTCACGCACAAGATCGAGGCGGCTGCCAAGTCCGGCCTCGATACGGTCATCATCCCCGAGGCGAACACGCAGGACGTGATGATCGAGGACGAGTACGAAGACATGATCGAGATCATTCCCGTCTCGCACATCTCAGAAGTCCTCGAGGTCGCACTCGCCGGCGAAGCCGAGAAGGACTCGCTGGTCGACCGCCTCAAGTCCATCACGGGCAAGGCACTCGACCACGAGGTCGGCCGGCAGGGCGGCAGTCCAAGTCCGCAATAAATGCCCGAGTGGGCCGCATTCGTCGGCCTGACGGGGTTTCTTTTAACCGCGCTTCTCGGTCTCGCACGGCTCTCGCAGGGAGCCGTACGGTCCGACGGCGGCGTCTCATCCACAGTCGACGGCGTCTCAATGGCCGACAGGGACCCGACCATCCCACGGTTCGAAACGCAACGGGCGGCGGCCCAGCGACAACAGATGCGCGACACGCTCGCCCCGAACGATGTCTCGACAGGGGCGTTGCTTGCCAACGTCGCGTTCACACAGGGGCTGTTCGGCGTGCTGCTAGTCGCCGGCGCGTTTTATTTCGAAATCCCCGCCAGTGCGTTTGGAGTCACCAGTGACGCACTTTCGACAGGGTTGCCGGCAGTGGCAATCGGTATCGGCGCTGGAATCGGCTTCTGGGTCGGGAACGAGGGCGCCGCTGCGCTGGCAGACGGCTTCGGCGTCACCTTCGATGAGTCGCTACGGGAACTGCTCGCCCCGGACTCGCCCGGCGGCTGGGTCATCCTGCTGGGCGGTGTCTTGCCGGTCATCGCTATCGTCGAGGAACTGCTCTTCCGGGCAGCGGCTATCGGCGTCCCCGTGGCCGGCCTCAACGCGCCGGCGTGGGCGATGGCTATCGTCGCCTCTGTCGCCTTCGCGCTGGGCCACGGCGCACAAGGCCGGGTGGGTATCGTCGTCACCGGCACGCTGGGGTTGGCGCTCGCTGGCCTGTTCATCGCGACAAACAGCTTACTCGCCGTCGTCGTCGCCCACTACCTCGTCAACGCCCTCGAACTACTTGTCCACGAGGGGCTGGGCGTCGACCGGCTCTGGGCCTAGAGACCCTCGATAGCCCGGAGCTTTTGCTCGACAGGCGGCGGCGCGGCGCTTGGTCCGTCTCGAACCCGATGGTCCGGAATCAACAGCGGCACGGGGTTTGCGGCTAGTGCCTCCCGGACCTGTGCGAGGTCGTCCTCTTCGTCATCATTCAGGTCCGGCGTCATCCGCGCGACCTGCGCGACGGATGCATCTTCGCCGTACGGAATCTCCTGGACAGCTTCCAGCACTATTCGCTGGTCCGTCGGGACCGTGAGGCCGACCGTCACATCAGCGAAGTCGTCTTCGACCCCCTGAAGATACTCGTCGATGCGGTCAAGCAGCGCGTGGTCCTCGCCAGCGTCGGCCTCTGGCTGGGACGGAAACGACAACGAGATGATCCGGTCGCCGGCTTCTCCAAGCTGGACGTACCGGTCGAGATACGACGACTCGCGGGCGTAGATTCCTGCGTCCCCGGTCGGTGCTTCCATACTAGCGTTGTCGACCGGTCGCCCCTTCAACATTCGGCATCGGCGTTCGTCAGCCCTGAGCTGAGAGCACAGTGGGGTAGTCGGAGATAAGTCCGTCGACGCCAGCCTGGACCAGTTCCCGGGCCTGATACCACGTGCCGACGGTCCAGGTGTTCAGGGCTCGGTCCTCGTCGGCAGCGATGTCGACGAGGTCGATGTCGCTCAGGTCGGAGTCGATGTACTCGCTGTCGTTGAAGAAGGGCGTTCCCTGAACCATATGCCGGGGGACGTTCATCGCGTCGCAGTCGTAGCGGCGGGTGACCTCCAGCCCCTCCTCGATGCTATCCCAGAAAAGGAAGGCGACGGGGACCGAGTCGTCGTAATCACGGACAGTCGCAAGCGCAGCTTCGTAGAACGACGAGACGAGAATATCGTTGTCGTACTCGCTGACGAGGTCGAGCGCGCGTTCGGTGTAGGGTCGCCACAGTTCTCGCTGCGTCGACAGTGTCTGGTCCGACAGCGACTCGGCGAACGCGAGGTCGTCGCTCCCGGGGTTCTTGAACTCTAGATTGACAGCGACGCTCGGTGGAATCGCGTCCATGACGGTCTCAAGCGTCGGGACCGTTTCTTCGGTCCCCAAGACAGTCGCGTTGGTCACAGTATCCGTGTCGGTCTCGAAAACGAGTCCCTCGGTGTCTGTCAGCCCGCGCTCACCGCCGTCGCGTTCGGCCAGCCCGTTGTCGTGGAAGGTGACGAGCGTGCCATCGGCGGTCGGTACGACATCGACTTCGACCATGTCGGCGCGCCGGTGGGCCGTCTGCGTTCCCGGTCCGCCGAACGAAGCGGCCTCGACGGCCAGTTCCGTGTTCTCCGGGTAGACGCCGGCAAACCCGCGGTGAGCGATGAGCGTCGTGTCGTCAGTCATCGCTTCGCTCCCGGTGTCGGTGGCGTCATCTGTGCCTGACTCGTCAGCATCGGATTTCTGTACCGCTGTGCTCCCTGCAATCCCGGAACTCGCCAGCGTCGCCGCCGTCCCTTCGACGAACGTCCGCCTGCCGAGGTACTGTGACATACTACGTACGGCTGCCGAGCGGTCGTGAAAGACTGTTTATATGAGGAGTATATGTCTCTCAGTAGAAATGGGTCCCAGCGGTCAGGCGTGTGGTATCCGGCCGAATCCGCAGGCTTACGTACTGTGTCGTTCACGGGCTGCGGCCACGACCAGCGGGAGCGTAATCGTCGCGTCGGCATACACCGAGACATTCCGGGCGTCCTTTTCAAGTTTCCCCCACGAGCGGGCCTCATCAAGCGTCGCGCCGGAGAGACCGCCGGTGTTCGAGGGGTCCATCGTCAACTGGACGGCGTAGTCGTAGGCGTCGGGCGAGACGAGCATCGTCTGGAGGACGTAGTTCTTCGGGACGCCGCCGCCGACAACCATCGCACCGGCGCTGTCAGCCTCGTACGCGATGTCCGTGATCTGTGTCATATCCGCCAGCGCGTCGATCGTGAACTCGCTGGTCTGAGAGTACATCCACGCCTGCAGGCCCAGCACGGAGTCCTGGAAGGCCGGGCAGTACACCGACACGTCGTTCTCGTAGGCCGCCGCCAGCACGCCAGCGTCCTCAGGCACGTCCTCACGCTCGTTGACTTCGCTGTTGGCCCGACCGAGTTCCTCCGTCATACGCTGGATCGAAACCGCGCCCTCGTCTTCCAGCGTGGAGAACACTTCGTCCCGGAGATGGTTCTCGAACAGGGCGAAATGCTCCTGGGGGAGATAGACGTTGTAGATACGGTCGACGCCCTCGTCACGAAGCGTCTCGTCGTGTTCGCGTTCCGTTTGCCCTTCAGGCGTCACCTCGCCGTGGTGGTGCTTGCCGCCGATGGCCTCGATGCTGTCGTGGGTGCAGTTCGCCCCCGTCGTGACGAGCACATCGATGTGGCCGTCGCGGATGAGTTCGCTGACGATAGCCCGCATCCCGGTCGGGACCATCGCACCGGCGAGTCCGAAGAAGGTCGTCACGTCGTCATCGAGCATCTCGCTGTAGATATCGACGGCCTCGTGGATGTCGCTCGCGCCGATGCCGGCCTCGCCGTAGCTGTTAGCCAGTTCGCCGACCGTCATTCCGGCCCGAGCTTCCGCGTGCCCGATGGGGTCGTGATGGAACGTCTCTCGCTCGTCAGTGTGGTCGCTCATTGCTGTGCAGTCGAGCGCGGGCGGGTTTCAACGTCGTGGTTCGCCACGACGGGCACGGACCATGTGTCGACTTGCCGTCACATACCGCAACTGAAACGGAGGGCTTAGACGCCCCTGCGTTGGATGGAGAGCTATGGATACCGCTTCGTTTCGGCGCGGCGTTCGTGATGTTGCGCCGCTTCTGCTGGGGATTATCCCGTTTGGCCTCGTTGCCGGCATCGCGACGGTTAACGCCGGGCTGGGACTGCCAGCCGCGGTCGGATTGTCGGTAGTTGTCTTCGCCGGCGCCTCACAGCTCGCGGCGCTAGAGTTGCTGGGACAGAACGCACCGCTGACGGTTGTCGTTGCAACGGCAGTCGTCATCAACCTCCGGCTTCTGATGTACTCGGCATCAATCGCGCCGTACTTCCGGAATTTCACCGGCCGGTGGAAAGCGATGCTCGCCTACGTGTTGACCGATCAAGCGTACGCGCTGTCGGTCGCCAACTACCGGTCCGACAGCGAAACCGACCGGAAGTGGTACTACCTTGGCGTCGCCGTGACGCTCTGGGCGGTGTGGCAGGTCACGACTATCGCGGGGGCGCTACTCGGGACCGGCGTCCCGGACGCCTGGGGTCTCGAATTCGCTATCCCGCTGGTCTTCCTCGCGATTCTGGTCCCTGCAATCGAGGACGCAGCGACCGCTGTCGCCGCCGCCGTCGGTGGAGCCATCGCCGTGGTCGGCGCTGGGCTCCCGCTCAACCTCGGGCTGCTCGTCGCGGCCGGCGTTGGCATCACCGCTGGCGTTCTCACTGAGTCCGCCACGGGAGGCACCGATGGCGACTAACTACGGCCCAGTTGAGATCGCCGGTGTCATCGCTGTCATCGGCGTGCTGACGTACGCCTGTCGGCTCTCCTTTATCGCGCTGTTCGGTCGGCTCGACGAGATTCCGCCGGTCGTCAAGCGGGTGTTGCGGTTCGTCCCCGCCGCCGTCCTTGCTGCGCTTGTCCTCCCGTCGTTCGTGACCCTCGACGCCAGTAGTTTCGCCCCAGACAAGTTCATCGCCGGCGCGCTCGCAGCAGGTGTCGCCTGGCGGACCGAGGACGTATTCGCGACGATGGTGACCGGAATGGGCGTCCTCTGGGCTATCAGGTTCCTGCTGTAGTCAAGCCAGTTCCAGCGAGGCCCCACAGCAGTCCGACCGGTACTGCTCGCGTTGCTCGACGAGCGGACAGTCCTGATAACGACGGGCGACGAGGTCGCCACACGCCCCGCAGGTGAGGACGTGCTTCGGGTCGGTGAAGGCCGGACAGTGAATATCAGTGTCAAGCTGGTCGGCCCGCTCCCGGAAAGCCTCGCCGTGGTCGGTCGTCCCGTCGCGCTGGTACTGCTCAACGTGGATGAGTTCGTGGCGCAGCGTCGCCTCCCAGACCGCCCGCTCGAAGGCCGAAAACGCGTCCCAGGTCAGCGACACCGTACACGGAAGCGGGCGGCCGTCGCTCCCCTCGACACTGTCCCAGTCGTACCGCTGGCCGACAGTGGCGGCGTCCAGTTTCGGCCGCTTGACCGCGGCGGCCCGTCGCTTGGCTCGGTGTGACACCTCCCAGTCGACGAGGTCGAACCGAACCGAGACGCCATGCTCGCGGCGGACTCGCTTGCAGTACTGTCGTGACCAGACGATAAGGTCCGCATCCGAGTTGATGCCCTCGAACGAAACGCCCTCGTCCATCGCATCAGAGCCCGGTCGGACAGTCGATGTAGGTCGTCTCCAGCCCCCAGTCCTCAACGACGGTCTGGAGCGACTGGACGCCGAACGTTTCGGTCGCGTAGTGGCCAGCGAGAACGACGTGCATCCCCTGCTCGCGCGCCTCGTGGAAGGCCTTCTGTTTCCCCTCACCGGTGATGAGCACGTCAGCGTCCGCCTCGACCGCCTCTTGCAGCCAGTCGACGCCGCTCCCGGTCACGATGGCGACGTCCTCGACAGTCGACGGGCCGAAGTCCAGAACCTGAACTGGCTGTCCGCCAGTATCTAGGCCTTCGAGCGAATCTGCGAGTTCAGAGACTGTCTGTGGCTCTGCAAGGGTCCCCTGCTGGCCGATATTCTCGCCGCCCATTGACCCGAACGGCGCGCGGTTGTTGAGGTCCAGCAGGTCAGCAACACCGGCAGCGTTACCAAGCGACTGGTGGCCGTCCAGCGGGAGGTGAGCGACGTACAGCGCGAGGTCGTTGTCGATTAGCGGCGCGACGCGGCGGTAGTTGGTTCCGGTCACGCGTTCCATCCCGCCCCAGACGATGCCGTGGTGCGTTACGAGCAGGTCAGCGCCCACCTCGTCGGCGCGGTCGATGGTCTCGACGGCCGCATCGACTGCGAAGGCGACGTGCTCGACCGGTTGGCTCGCCGGCCCGACCTGTAGACCGTTCGGACTGGCGTCGATGTCGGCGTAAGCCTCGATGTCGAGTCTATCGTCAAGACGTACCGCAATGTCTCCGGCATTCATAACGCGGGCTTCGAGATGGCCGGTGGTATGCTTTTCTCTACTGGCGTCTGGCTACCCGTCCGATTCGACTAACTGGCCGTTCGCCTGCCCGATGAGGCCCCGGTCCACCGCGGCGTCGATGATGGCGTCGAACTGCTCGCCGTCGATATCGTAGGCGTTGACCGCAACCTCGCGGATTTCCGCGCGGTCAACGGGCATCTCACGGTTCTGGAGCAAGCGCATCACCTTGTTGTACTCCAGTTTCGTCAGCGACGGGCCGTCATCGCTGCTATCGTTGTCGTCGCTGTCCGAACCACGTTCGGTGTCTCCGCTCTCAGTTTTGGCCGCTGAGCCACTCGACGCAGTCGGCTCCGCCATTTGCCTGTCCGTGGTGTCCGCCGCTGCCACGTTCGTCGAATCGGACTCCGCAGCCGCGTCCGCTGTCTCCGCTGACTGCGCCGACTGTTCCTGTCCCGCTGCACTCGCGCTATCGTCGCCCAACAGCGAGCCGTCATCGGCCGGCTCGACTACGCTATCGGTGGTTGTCGGTTCATCGGTCGTCTGCTCGCTGGTCGTCGGCTCATCGGTCGTCCGCCCGCCGGTCGTCGGCGTCTCGGATTCGTCCAGCAGTCCCGGCGGCTCCGTGGTCCCGGCATCGCCAGCCGTTTCCGCTGTCTCGCGGGCGTCCGCCTTCGCCGCCTCGACGGCCGGTTCGACGATAGTTGCGAGCTTCTCCCGGCAGGTCGAGCAGAGAACGACAGTCCCCTGTTTCTCAGCTTCCGGGTCCAGCGATTTCGGGATAATCGGATATTCGGAGAGCGAGACATCGAGCGCGCCGCCACAGAAGTAACACGACGATAGCTGGTTCATACCCGCTACGTGGAGATGCTGGTTACTAAAATGCTTATGCCGGTATAGCTGCTACATACACCGTGGCCATCCCGTCGGGTGTACTGTTACTGTCTGCGATAAATTGGACGCGTCGAGACTCCCCAGTCAGGCCCTTTGCTGTCCGTGTGACCACAGAATACGCTCCGGGAGAGAATCAACCGTGACCCGGACAGTCGAGCTCTCGACGACTGTGTTCTGTCCGTCCGTTTCCGCGGAGCCGAGTCAGGCACAGTTCCGTCTCGACAACGCAGGTGTCGTTGTCGAAGGCGACCAGCTGGCGGAGGAAGCCGGACTAGACGAGATTTTCGACATCAGGCTGGGACAACCACCACGGGCCGCGGTGGAAGCGCTCTCGGGAACGGTACTCACAATCGGGTTCGAACGCGGTGGACAGCGCGTCGCCCTATTCATAGGCGGGTCAGAGTCGACATTAGACCGGGTCAGCGGGCTATTGTTCCGACAGTTGCTTGACGGCACAGAGGTAGCTGTGTGCCACCCCGCGACAATCGGCGGGCGCGTGACAGACCGGCGTTTTGAAATCGGGGAACTCCGAGTCACCCCCGGAAAAGTCGGGTGCACCGGTATCAGACAGCCGCTCAACGTCGACCTCGAAACCATCGTGGGCGTTAGTCGCAGTAAAAAGGAACTACTGGGCCGTCGGGAACTGGCTGTCGACCTTCGGTACGTCAGGCAGGGAGTCGTCGTGGGTGTCGACCTGTCGCTGAACCCCCCGCGGAAGCTCAATCTGCTCGGGCGGTACCTTCGGCGTAGCTACGGCCGTCTGCGGCAGGAGCTTCGGGAACTCGCCCCGCCGCCCCCGGTCGTCAGAACCCTGACGAGACTTTACACACACGGGGGGCGCACAGATTCCAAAAGCGTACTGTCACAGGAATCAGCTGATCCGGCGGCCCTCCTCGAGGAACTAATCGAGAACGACTTGGTAACGCTCGAAGACGGCGAAGTTCGGCTAGAAATGCTTGGCTGGGTACTCGTCGCCGAGCAAGCCGTCAGTGGGTGGGATAGCTGAGGTCCACCCAGATGTCAACAGACACAAAACAGACCAGTGCTGTCCACTCACCTGTCGTATACTCTGTAAGTGCTTGTATACGAGTCAGGCGAGAAACTCACGGACCAGTGTCACGGCGTCGTCGTTGGGTTCCAGCCACGGCGTGTGGCCGTATCCCGGCAGTTCGTGAAACTCGGCGTGTGACATCTTTTCAGTAACGGAACGGCCCACAGCTGGCGGATAGAAAGCATCCTCCGTCCCCCAGACGAACTGCGTTGGGCGGTCGATTCGCACGATTTCGTTCCGGATATCAAAGAGGGGGTGGGCACGGCCGTACGACCCCTGTGCCGTCGCCAGCGACCGCTGGCTCTCCGGCCGGCCGGGCAAGGCCTGCCCGACTGCGAGCAGTTCATACAGCGCTTCAGGGATGGCCGAGGCGTCGACGACATTGACCCGCTGCATCGACTGCCTCGCGTTCTCAACCGGGTCGCCGCGGTTGAGCAACCACAGCAACACGCGGTTGAGACCGCGAACCGTCAGCAGACGAAACAGGAGCGGGAGGTCCCGCGAGACGCCGCCCGGCGCACCGACCAGTTGCAGTCGGTCCACGCGGTCGTGGTCGATTGCGAGCAGGAACGACTGGAGGCCGCCGTGGGAGTTGCCGACCATGTGGGGCCGGTCAATCCCAAGGTCATCGAGCAGTTCCAGCAGGTACGTCACCAGAAACGACCGGAGGTCCCGGTCCCGGTAGCTCGGAGCGGCCGAAAGGCCGAGACCGGGTCGGTCGGGAGCGTACACGCGATACTCGTCGGTGAGCGCCGGGAACAGGGGGAGCCACGTCGCTGCTGGCGTCCCAACGCCGTGCAGGAGGAGGACAGGGTCGCCGTCCGGGTTCCCACCGGTGAGATAGTGAACGCGACCCGCGGCGTCTGTCTCGGTTACTCTGGACTCGACGGCGAGGTCGTAGTGGTCGGCGAGGCGGGCCTGGGCGTCCGCGTACCGTCGCTCGGCTGGATGGGGCCAGTCGTCTGGCGACAGCGCGCGGTCCTCGGGAACTGTGGTACCGCCACTCATACGTAGACTGTCCAGCGCCGGGCGTATCAGTGTACCGTGGCTCACGATGAACAGAACAGATTGTGTCTCCATGAGACACATATAGCTCCGCTCCCTCGCTATCGCATGGAGCGAATCGAGGGCACCATCCTTGCCGGGCGGTCGTTCGAACCGGTCGACGGCAACGTTGTCGTCGAAGACGGGTACATAACGGCCATCGAGGAGACGCCGGCCCGTGAGAGCGACCACGACCGCATTGTCCTGCCGGCGTTCGTGAACGCACACACCCACGTTGGCGACTCTGTTGCGAAGGAGGCAGCCGTCGGGCTTGGGTTGGAGGAAGCAGTGGTCCCGCCAGACAGCCTGAAACACCAGCAAATCGAAGCGGCCGACGACGAGACGCTGATTGCGGCGATGCACCGCACACTCCGGTTCATGCAGCGAACCGGTACCGCAGCGTTTCTCGACTTCCGGGAGTTCGGCGTCGACGGCGCAACCGCGCTCCGCGAGGCCGCTTCGGGACTCGATATTGAGGACTTCATCTTCGGGAGCGACGACTCTGCGGTGCTGGATGTGGCTGACGGGTTCGGTGCCAGTGGCGCGAACGACGACGATTTCACCACCGAGCGGGCCGCTGCCGAGGAGCGCGCGGTTCCGTTCGCTATCCACGCCGGCGAACCGGACGCCACCGATATCCACCCGGCGCTGGATCTGGACCCGGACCTGCTGGTCCACATGGTCCATGCCGAGGCGGAGCACCTCGAACGGGTCGCCGACCAGAACGTCCCCATCGCGGTCTGTCCCCGTGCAAACCGCGTCCTCGGGGTCGGCCGGCCACCGATTGAGACGCTGCTTGAGTACACAGACGTAGCGCTCGGGACGGACAACGTGATGCTGAATGCCCCGTCTATGTTCCGTGAGATGGAGTACACCGCGAAAACGTTTGACCTCTCTTCGCGGACGGTACTTCGAATGGCGACGACCGCTGGAGCTGAAGCAGTCGGTCTCGATTGCGGTGTCATCGAACCCGGTCGCCGGGCCGCGCTACTGGTCCTCGATGGCGACTCGGATAACCTCTCGGCGGTCGCTGACCCAGTTGACGCAGTTGTCCGGCGGGCATCTCCGCTAGATATCGACCGGGTCATCTGCTAACGCGACGGCTGGAAGAGACTCGGATATCTTTTCGATTAGCGCTGGTCCGCGTGGGCGAACACGAACGCCCGAAGGAGTTTCGCGGCCAGCGTCGCCGCCTGCCCGTCGTCGCGGTCGTTGACCTCGACGACGTCGAAACCGACGGCCTGGGGTGCGACGGCCCGGACCACGTCGTGCATCTCGCGTGGGTCGAGGCCGAACGGCTCCGGCGTCCCGGTTCCCGGCGCGAACCCGGGGTCGGCGGCGTCGATGTCCACAGAGAGGTACACCCGCTCGTCGTCGAACGCGGGCGACCAGTCGGCAACGTCTTCGGGCGGAACCACGGTCACGTCGGCTTCGCTCGCGCGGTCCCATTCGGCTTCCGAGCCAGTGCGTGCGCCCAGTACGACCGCTTCGTCGGCCACCGAGAGCGCGTGGTTGGTCACCGTCGCATGAGAGTACTCGTCGCCGGCGTAGGATTCCCGCAAGTCGAGGTGTGCGTCCAGACAGACAAACACGTCCGGAGCGAGCGCGCGCACGCCAGCGACCGAGACAGTGTGTTCGCCGCCGACGACGAGCGGGACAGCCCTGTCGCTGCTGAAATCCGAGAGGGTACCCTGAAGATACGTGAGGTACTCGGCAACGTCGGCCGTGGGACCGATGTCGCCGTGGTCGTAGACGGAACAATCAGTGAAGTGCTGGTCGGTGCGGTGGTCGTAGTCGTCGAACTGCTGGCCGAATTTGCGGATGCGGTCGGGGCCAAAGCGTGCGCCGGGGCGAAACGATGTCGATGCGTCAAGCGGCGCGCCCACGATCGCGTAGTCGGCCGCCCCGCGGTCGGCCCCCGCACCGGGCAGCATCGTTACGAGCGTGTGATCTTGCGCTGCTCTTCGTACTGGAGGTACTCGATCTCGTCGTCAGGCTGGAGGTCGATGTCCTCGGGGACGCGCATCGTGAACGTGTCATACGTGTCGAGGTCCATTACCTGGGCGTCGTTGCCGTCAGTGGAGACGACCTGCCCCTGCTTCCGGTTGACAATCGGGACCCAGACCTTCGCGTCGACGGGCTGTGACAGCGAGCGCTTCTTTCCGTCGAAGACGCCCTTGGCGTCGATTCGGGCCTTGGCGCTGCCGTGTTTGCCCGGCTTGGCCGTGCTGTAGGAGTTGATCTTACACGGTGTGTCTTCGATCATGACGTAGCTTCCTTCGTCGAGCTCTCGAACTTCGGTCTGCTCTCTTGCCATACCGCCGGATTACCCCTGTTTGGGTATAAACGGTTTGGAATGCCGCAAGCCAGACCCGTCGTGACTCCCGCTCTGTAGCCGAGTTCGCCTAAAATGTAGGTCACACACGTCCAGAACGCCCGACAGCAGCACCGCGTACCCCGACCGTTCCCGCAGCTACCCCACAGTTCAAGTGAGCTTGCACTAACCACACAGGTGTGGCACTCTCGTTCGACCTGTTCGGGACGCTCGTTACGGCAGACCGGCCGTCGGAGCCGTGGGACGCCGTCGCGGAGTCGCTTGCGGCCCGGTCGGTTCGGGTCCCGGACGACTGGGAGGACGCTTACCGTTCGGCCCATCGTGAGTACGACCGCGGTCGGGAAGCGCCGCTGGACGAGCACGTTCGACTAGCGCTTGCCAGCCGCGGAACCGAGGTCACCGAGGAAACAGCGACCGAAGCCGTCCTCGACGCGTTCGACAGCCCGGTCACGGTCCGTGAGGGGGCCATCGACGCGCTGGACGCCGCCGCACAGCGAGGCCCGGTCGCTGTCTGCTCGAACTGCAGCGTCCCAGGGCTGGTCGAGCGAACGCTGGAACGAGCAACCATCGAAGCCCGGAGCGACCACTCGTTCGACGCCGTCGTCACCAGCGTCGACTGCGGCTGGCGGAAACCGCATCCGAATATCTTCGAATCGACCGCCGACGCGCTTGGCGTGGCGCTCGCAGACCTCGTCCACGTCGGCGACGACGCCCGGACGGACGGCGGCGCGGGCCGCGTGGGCGCGCAGTCGATGTTACTGGACGACCACTCGCTACCGGCGATAGCCGAACAACTCCGGGAGGACGAACTGTGTTGAGCGCGCTGGCGGTGGCCGTCGCCGGCGGGCTGGGACTCGCAATCGGTGAGCCGCCGACCCGCTTGCATCCGGTTGCGTGGTTCGGACGGCTCGTCGGAGCGGTCGACCGTGAGTGGGACCACCCGCTTGCGGTCGGGGGACTTGCCGCGGCGCTGTTGCCCGTTGGAGTTGCTGTCGTCGTCGGTGGCGGCGTCGCACTCGCCGCCAGTGTCGCGCCCCTCGCTGCCGTCACGCTCGCCGGCCTCACGCTATTCCTGACCACGAGTCTCCGCAGTCTCCTTTCGACCGCACGGGGCGTCATCGCTGACACCGACACCGACCTCCCGGCTGCTCGGGACGGGCTACTCGCACTCGCCGGTCGCGACGCCAGCGCTCTCTCTGCGGGCGAGGTCCGGAGCGCCGCCGTCGAGAGCGCGTCGGAGAACCTCGCCGACGGCCTCGTCGCGTCGCTGGCCGCCTTCGTTGGAGGGGGACTCGTCGCTACGGGCGTCGGCCTGCCAGCGCTTCCCGTCGCTGCCGGTGCAGCGGCGTGGGTCAAGGCCGTCAACACGATGGATTCGATGCTGGGCTACCGCTCGAAACGCGTCGGGACACCTGCGGCGCGGCTCGACGACGCCGTGATGTGGCTCCCGGCCCGGCTGAGCGCGCTCCTGCTTGCCCTCGCCTGTGGGTCGCCGCGGTCCGTAACCCGCGCCCGAGCTTGGCTGGACGGCGTCCCCTCGCCGAACTCCGGGTGGCCGATGGGGACGGCCGCCGCGGCGCTCGACGTTCGGCTGGAGAAGCCGGGCGTGTACGTCCTGAACCCTGCGAGAGGACTTCCCGACGTGGCGACGGCCCAGCGCAGCGTGACGCGGGTCGGCGTCGCCGGGGTGCTGGCGTACGTGCTGGCCGCTCTGGGGGTGGTCGCGTGGTTCTGACTGCGGTCCGGGGGGCGCTCGGGTTCCTCTCACGGCTCCCGGTTGGCCACAGCCAACAGGCGTGGGACGCCTTCGTCGGGACGCCGGCAGCGTTCCCGCTTGCCGGCTACGTCGTCGGCGGCCTCGTCGCGCTCCCGTTCCTCGCCGCCGGCCTGCTCCCAGCCCCGGTCGTCGCCGCGGCGTACCTCGGGAGCGTCGTCCTCGTCACCGGTGTCAACCACGCCGACGGCCTCGCTGACCTCGGAGACGCCGCCGTTGTCCACGGCGACCCCGAAAAGCGCCGCGACGTGATGCGGGACACGACCATCGGCGTCGGGGCCGTCCTTGCGCTGGGGACCGTCCTCCTCGCGCTCGCACTGGCCGCGCTGGCTGTCGCCCGGCTCCCGCCGCTGGTCGCCGTTTCGCTGGTCCTCGCCGCCGAGGTAGGGGCGAAGCTGGCGATGGCGACGCTGGCCTGCATCGGCCGCCCGAGCCACGAGGGGTTCGGCGCGACGGTCATCGACGGGAACGGCCCGCGCCACCTCGTCGGCGCACTCGCCGTCTCACTCCCGGCCGCCATTATCGCTGTTCCGGCAGCCACAGTCGCAGTTCTTACCGGCCCGCTGCTGGCGATAGGTCTCTCAAACTGGGCCGACCAGCGACTGGGCGGCGTCAGCGGCGACGCCTTCGGCGCGGCCAACGAACTCACGCGCGCCGTCGCGCTCCACGTCGGCGTCGCCGTGTGGTCGCTGTTCGGTGGCGTCTGGTCGATACCGCTCGTCGACTGGGGGGTGCTCGCGTGGACGCTCTCGTGATGTGTGGCGGTCGCGGGACGCGGCTCGACACCAAGGTCGAGAAACCGCTCTTTCGAATCGGCGGCGTCCCGATGGTCGGCCGTGTCGTCGGTGCACTCGAAGATAGTGCCGTCGAGAGAATTATCGCCGCAACGTCGCCCAACGCACCGGAAACGCAGTCACATCTGGACGTTCCGTGCATTGAGACGCCGGGTGAGGGGTACGTCGCGGACCTCGACGCGGCGCTGAATGACGACCGGCTCTCCCAGCCGGTGCTGACGGTCGCCGCCGACCTTCCGCTGCTTGACGGCGAGATAGTTGACCGCGTGCTCGACAGGCATAACGGGGGCTCGCTGTCAGTTCTGGTCCCGGCCTCGCTGAAGCGCGAGCTTGGCGTCAGCGACGACACGACGTTCGAAAGCGGCAACCGAGAAGTCGCGCCGACGGGCATCAACGTCGTCGGCGATGGCCCCGACGACGCCTGGCTCACATGGGACCGACGTGTCGCAGTCAACGTCAACACGCTCGCTGATGCGCGCGTAGCGGAACAGTGGCTGTAACCATATGCAGTGGACACCGAGCCGCCACGAAACTTTCTCCACATCGCCCACCGTAGCCACTGTCAATGGACCCTGATTCGGTCGAGGGCTTGCGGGCAAGTGGCGGCGAGGGACCCGGAGACGCCATCGGTCCGGACGGACGCGTGCCACACGGCAGTAGCGACGACCCGGACCTCCTGGATTTCAGCGCGAACACGAACCCCCGCGTTCCGACGGAGGCCGCGGAAGCGTACCGGGAGGCGTTCGACACAGCCCGCTCGTATCCGGCGGATGACTACCCCGAGTTCCGCGAGGCCGCGGCGTCCTTTGTCGGCTGCGACCCGGCGCAGGTGATACCTACTGCCGGCGGCCTCGAAGCCATACGGCTGGCGATTCAGACGACGGTTCGAGCGGGTGACAGCGTCCTCGTCCCGTACCCTAGCTTCGGCGAGTATGCCCGCGAAGTCCGGCTTCAGGGCGGGACGCCGGAGTTTGTTCCACACGACGAACTGCTGACCGCCGACCCGGACAGTCACGCGCTCGCCATCGTCTGCAACCCGAACAATCCGACCGGAGAAGCCGCCGACCCCGCGGCGCTCCGGGCCTTCGCCGATGACTGTCTGGAAGCCGGGACGACGCTACTGGTCGACGAGGCCTTTCTCGGGTTCACCGACGAGCAGTCGCTGGCGGGCCGTGAGGGCGTCATCGTCGCACGCTCGCTGACGAAGCTATTCGGTCTCCCCGGCATCCGGATGGGCTATGCCGTCGGGACCGGCGACGCCGGGGACCGACTCGCCACCGCGCGACGTGCCTGGTCGATGAGCGCCGCCGCGGCTGCGGTGGGCGCACACTGCTACGGACAACACGAGTTCGTCGCGGAGACGAAAGCCCGCATCGTTGACGAGCGGGCACGCATGCGGGAGCGGCTGGCGACGCGGTTCGACGTGTCCCCCTCCGATGCGCCGTTCCTGTTGCTGTCAGTCAGCGAGGCCGACGAGTCCGTCGACGATATCCTCGCCTCGGCCCGCGAGGCTGGTATCGCACTCCGGGATGCCCGCACCTTCCGGGGGCTGGACTCGCACATCCGCGTCGCTGTCAGAGCCCCCGAAGAAAACGACCGGCTGCTGGATGCGCTGGATGTTTGAAACGACTGTCCGTGACGGTGTCTGCCAGATTCGCCGCGAGGGAGCACGCTGGCTCTCGACAGCGTGGGACGGCGGCTACCGGACCGCGAACGCCGTCTACAACGTCACCGTCCCCGAGGGGTTCGAGCGGACCGACCTCAACGCCTACCGCGCCGAGCGGCTGTCTGGTGCCGGCTTCGCCGTCGGCCCGACGTTGCTCACTGGTGTTCACATGGAACACGCCCGCTGTGCCCGGAGCGGGTCGGTGTCGGTGCTGGCAACAGCGGGTCTCTCGAACCCCGCCGCGTTGCCGATGTCGGCAGCGGAGACAGCCGACGGCTCCGACGGGACTGCGTCGAATCCGGCGGACAGCCCCGACTGGCGGCCCGGGACGGTCAATCTCATCGTCGGTGTCGACCGGGCGCTGGACGAGGGCGCGCTGGCGACGCTGCTCGCCACCGCCGTCGAGGCGAAGGCTGCGACGCTGCTAGACGCGGCAAGCGTCCCCGGAACCACATCGGACGCGGCCATCGTCGGCTGTGTCCCGAGCGCCGAGCGCGCCTCTTTCGCCGGGAGTGCGACCGAAATTGGGGCCGCTACCCGCGTCTGTGTCCGCGATGCTATCAGAGCGAGTCTGGCCGCCCGCTATGGGGGCGACGCCCTGCCGACCGTCGACGGCGCGGAGTACGGCGTCGTCACCGACCGGGATACCGAGATTTTCGAGCCGTGAGAAGACAGTGTATCCCACGACGGTCCCGGAGTCCAAACGGCTAAACAGAATCCAACCGAACAAACGGATATGAGCGACAACACGGCCGGACCGACCGCCGAGCCCATCAGTCCGAGTGTGCCCGAGGAGTTCGGGCTGGTGCAGGTCTGGTGGGGCGACGGCAAGGGCAAGACCACGGCGGCGCTGGGGATGGCGACCCGTGCCGTCGGTCACGGCTACCGCGTCCACCTCCTGCAGTTCATGAAAGGCGGGACCAGCACCGTCGAAGACGTGCGCGGCGAGTACAACGCCATCGCCGCGCTCCCAGGGTTTTCCTACGAGAACGCCGGCCACTACGGCTGGCACGGCTTCCTCGACGGGAGCGAGGATGACGAACACGAGGCCCGCGCGAAGGGGGCACTCGACCGCGCCCAAGAGATTGTGCAGGCCAGCGCCGACGCCGACCTTTTGACGCCACAGGACGCCGACGGTCCGCCAGAGGGGGGGGTCAATATGCTTGTCCTCGACGAAGTTCTCTACGCCGCGAACCGCGGCCTCGTCGACCCCGAGGACGTGATTGGGCTTATTGCGGCCAAGCCCGACGACCTCGAACTCGTCCTCACAGGCGGACACGAGCGGCCGGAGTTCCTGACCGACCACGTGGACCTTATCACGGAAGTCAGCAAGGAGAAACACCCAATCGACGCCGGTCAGGGCGCGCGGAAGGGCACGGAGTTCTGAGCGTCCCGGCGGCCAAGAGAGGTACTTACCGCTCGGCCAGCAGGGCATCAACAATCTCGCGAGCCGCTTCGACGTGGTCGTCGGCAACGGCATCGTCGGTGCTGTCGACGTGTGATAGAATGTGGTCGACCGTCGCCAGCCGCTCGGTTAGCACGTCCTCAGAGGGGTCTCCCTCAGCAATGTCGGCGGCGACGGCCTCCGCCTCCCCGAGCCAGCGGCTGGCCGTGCGTTCGACCGGCCGCTCCCCGGTTTTCGTGAGGTGTTCGTGGAGGGCTTGGAGTCGTTCGTCGGTCACGGACAGACTTCGGCAGGCCGAGACAAAGAACTCTCGCCGAACCACTGATGTTCCAGGCGGCCCCAGACCGTCGTAATGGCCCACACGCTGCTGGTCGCCGGGACGGCCAGCCACGTCGGCAAGTCGACCGTCGCGGCCGGGCTCTGTCGCTATCTGGCCGACCGTGGTGTCTCGGTCGCGCCGTTCAAAGCCCAGAATATGAGCAACAACGCCCGGGCGACACCGGGCGGCGAAGTCGGTGTTTCGCAGTACGTTCAGGCCCGCGCAGCCGGCGTTGCGCCGTCGACCGACCACAATCCAGTGCTGCTGAAACCGCGGGGTGACGGCGAATCACAGCTCATTCTGGACGGCGATGCGGTCGGCCACTTCGAGGCGCGAGGCTACTACGACGAGCACTGGGAGGACGCGCTTGAGACCGCTCGCGCTGCCCACGACCGACTCGCGCAATCCCACGACGTGATTGTCGCCGAGGGCGCGGGTTCCATCGCCGAAATCAATCTCCACGACCGCGACCTAGCAAACATCGAGACGGCGCGCTTTGCCGATGCCGACATCCTGCTCGTCGCGGACATCGAGCGCGGCGGCGTGTTCGCGTCGCTCGTTGGGACGCTGGAACTGGTCCCCGACGACATCCGCAAGCAGGTGGCCGGCGCGGTCATCACGAAGTTCCGTGGCGACCAGTCGCTGCTTGACCCGGGCATCGATGCGTTCGAGGACCGAACCGGCGTTCCCGTCCTCGGCGTGCTTCCACACGACGACCCCGGGCTTCCCGAGGAAGACAGCGTCGCGCTGCCGCCAGTCGGCGAGCGGTCTGTCGTCGGCGACAATGACGCCGTTCCCGACGCTGAGGGCGTCACCGTCGCGGTCCCGCGGCTCCCGCGCATCTCGAACTTTACCGACCTCCAGCCGCTCGCCCACGAGCCTGGCGTCAGGGTCGCGTACATCCCGCCTGATGCCGCCCTCGACGACGCCGACGCAGTGGTCCTGCCGGGGAGCAAGAACACGGTCGACGACCTGCTGACGCTTACCGACGCTGGATTCGGTGACCGACTACGGGCGTTCGACGGCCCCGTCGTCGGCCTCTGTGGCGGCTACCAGATGCTCGGCGAGGCGATCACGAACGCCGGAATCGAGGGGACCGGCGACGCGGACCGCGTCAAGGGACTGGGCTTGCTCCCGGTGACGACGGAATTCAGCGAATCGAAGACCGTGGAACACGTCCAGCGAGATATCGATGGCGTCGGCCCACTCTCCGGGGCAAGCGGAACCGTCGAGGGCTACGAGATTCACATGGGCGACTCGAAGCTGACGGGTGCGGCGGCCCGTCCCTTCGACGGTGACGGCGCGGCCACCGATACCGTTCTTGGAACCTACCTCCATGACCTCTTCATCAACGACACTGCCAGAGATGCCTTCGTGAGAAATACATTCGAGAGTGCTGGTACTGTCCTCCCGGCGGCAACCGGGCGAGCCGACGGCGACCCGTACAAACAAGCGGCCGGTCTCATCACCGACCACGTCGACCTCGGGCCGCTCGGACTGTCCGACCAGTGAGTGTTTGATACTTTCTCAGATACCGGAAATTTATATGCAGCTAGCTCGCAATATTCTCCAATGGTCGAAGTGTTCGCGGTCGCCAGTGGGAAGGGCGGAACTGGCAAGACGACGAGCACCGTCGCTCTCGGGATGGCGCTTGCCGACCGCTACGACGTGACAGTCGTCGACGCCGACACGGGCATGGCGAACCTCCTCTTTCACGCCGGCCTCTCAGATGCGGAGACGACGCTGCACGATGTACTGGCTGCTGACGCGCCCGTCGAGGCAGCCACGTACGACCGGTTCGGGATGACTGTCGTCCCCTGCGGAACGAGTCTGGACGGCTTCAGGGACGCCGACCCGGGCCGGCTTCGAGACGTGGTTGCGGCGCTTGCAGAAGACACGGATATCATTCTGCTGGACTCGCCACCGGCGTTAGACAGCCGGACTGCAGTCCTGCCAATCGTGCTGGCCGACCGCATCGTTGTTGTCCTCCAGCCAACGATTCCAGCCATCTCGGACGGGCTGAAGGTTCAGGAGTACGCGACGACTTACGATACGGACGTTGCTGGCCTCCTGTTCAACAAGGTCCGCGAGTCCGAGTCTATCGAACAAGTCTCCGAGAAGACCGAGCGGTACTTCGACGGGCCGACGCTCGCGTCAGTTCCCGAGAGCGAGCGCGCCCGCGAAGCACGCCGTGCTGGCCGGCCACTCCTTGCTCACGCCCCCGAATGTGAGGCGGCAACAGCCTACCGAGCGGCCGCAGAGGCGCTCACAGTCCAGAACGGGACGGCCGCCGACGCCGCCGACCGGTTCCAGAGCGCTGTCATCCCCGAGTCACTATGAAGTTACCCCGCGGCCGACTCGACAAGTCACGCGTCGTCACGGACCCGCGGGACACACTCGCGGACGTGCTCGACCGAGAGCTGACCGGCTACGCCGTCTTCGAGTCCCAGAAGACGCTCCTGCTCGACGGCGAGGGCCGGGGCGTCATCACGTTTACCGACGGCGTCCCGGCGTTAGCCTACCACACTGGGACGGACCGCGGTGGCCCGCCGGCGCTTGCAGACCTCGCCATTCCCGGCCCGTATCACGTCTCACTGTACGCACTCGACGCCGCCGACCTCGAATCGGCACACGAAGCAGCCGACCTGCGAGTCCCGCCCGGGATGCCCGCCGAACGGCTTGGTGGCGACCCGGCGCTGGCCGACAGCACGCGGCGGGCGGCCCCCGACGAGCGGCTGTCGACAACGGACGACGAGGCGACAGCAACTGAGTCCAGATCCGGAGAACAGAGCGCTGTCGAAGCGTTCCTTGACGATGCGGAGAAAATCGAGGCGATCAAACAGCAGGCGCGCTCGGAGGCCCGCGAACGCGCTCAGGAGTGGGATTTCTGAGGGGCTTGCCTAGCTGGAGTTCGATACACCCGCCGAGGTCGGCACTGTCCGGCCGTACTCTACACCAGTCGAGATCAGTCTGCTCGGACCGGGATCCACCACACCCGCGACCGTCCGCCGACTTTCTTGCTCGTGATATCTGTCTCTGATTCGAGGTCGTGGAGTTTGTTCAGTGCGGTTCGGCGCGAGCAGCCGAGTCTGTCCGCCACCTCCGACGCCGTGAGTGGCTCCGCGTAATCGTTTCGGTGTTTGAACACCTCGATAACGTCCGATTCAGTGTACTGGATCTCTCGTCCAGGCGGAGACATACTTCTGTCAACGATTGCCACACACTTATACTGTCGGCTATTATTTCATTCTGGGTGAAAGTATAGAAACACAGCCTATTGTTGTCGAAAAAGGTTCAGGAACGTCAGAGCACAGAGGCATGAAAATCAGGGCTGTTACAGGCCCTGTAACATATGTTGGCTCCCGAAACAGTTACAGCGAATAAGTATAGACACCCCCCAGCTATATTCTATTCCGGGGATACGCCATCCCGCCCTCCAGTAAGTGCTGGAGCGCGACCAGTGCTCCCTTCGGCCCTTCCATACCAGCGCGTTATCAGTTCTTTTCCTGTACAGACAGAACTGCCGCGAGCGGTTGTGAACGCTCCCGGTATCGGTCGAACACTGTCTCAGCCCAGTGATACACTGCTGTAGCGTCAGATTCCGCTATCGCCCGGAGGTTGTTCCGGTCGTCGTAGGCCGCCAGACAGACCCGCGAGCGGTCCAGTGCGAGACCGATATCGAGCGTGGTGTCGTGGACGTGTGTGTCGATGTTCTCGTGTTCGAGGCCTCGCTCCAGTGCATCTGAGAAGTCGGACGCGGACCGTTCGAGGACACTGTGGTCAATAATGAACTCGATATGTGTCCCCGTTTCGAGCAGCTCCACCGCGGCATCGTTGAACACCGACGTTACGATAGGCGAGATGGCTCGAACGTCGCCATTGACCTCGTGCAGCCAGTCCGTGAACCGGTCAATCGCGGCCAGGGGGTTCTGTTCGGAACTCGTCGTGAGACACTCAGGGTCTAGCAGCTCCGACGGGAGGTCTGCTGCGATAGCGCCGAGATGGGCAGCCAGCGGGCCGATTGTCCGTGCCTGGTCGATTTCGCTGAGAAGCGTGCTATACTGGTCGAACACTCGCTGCCCAGTCACCGTGAGTTGATACTCGCCGTCCCGCTTGACGACCCACTGCCGCTCGGTGCAGCCCGCGAGTATCCGCTGAATTGTGGTTCGCGTTGCATCCACCGCATCACACAGGTCGGTGGGCCGTGCCGGTCGCTCCCGGAGCTGGGCCAACACCGCGAACCGCTGTGGTGACCCAGTAAGGAACTGGCAGTCCTCGAAACCGGTGTCGTCTGGACCCTCCGCCATTGGATACGTCTGTGTGGGCAATCATCTTAGCCTCTTTGGCGTTTGGCAACACTGCCCGAATAGTAGGCCTACTCGTCGCCGAAGGAGTCGAGACTGGCCTGTGTCCCCCCGCTTTCCGGGGCGTTGGAGGCATCCGTCCCGTGTTCCGCGGCGATGCGTGCAGCGGCTTCGCGACCACCGGAAAACGAGGCGCGACGTGCAATCGTTGGGTCATCCAGGGCATCAGCCGCATCGGGACGTACTGCCTCGTACCGCCTGTGGAACGCCTGTCGGGCCGCGTCATAGTCGACGACTGGGTGCGGATAATCATCGCCAATGTCGACGCCACAGGACGCCTGTACGTGGACTGGCGTCTGCTCGGGCCGGTCGAGGTACTCGTCAGGGAGCGACTCGATTTCGGGCACCCACTGGCGAATGAACTCGCCGTCCGGATCCTGGTCGCGGACCTGCTTGCGGGGGTTGTACAGCCGAAGGGCCGGTTTGCCGACCAGCCCACACTGGGACTGCCACTGCGTGTAGTTGATCGCCGCCGAGGCGTCGATGAGATGGTGGTAAAACCAGTCCGCGCCGATCCGCCACGGCTGCTGGAGGAGGTGGTAGTAGACTGAGGCGCACATCGATCGCATCCGAAAGTTGAGCCAACCCGTTTGTCTGAGACACCGCATCGAGGCGTCGACCATCGGAAACCCGGTCTGTCCGTGTTTCCAGGCAGCCACCAGATCGGGGTCGTACTGCTCCGCGTTGAACCCCTCGAGAACCGGGTTTACCGCCGTCTCAAGCCAGCCGGGCCAGTCTTCGAGCTTCTGCTCGTAGTGTTTGTTCCAGAACAACCGCGAGACGAACATCTCTTTCCCGCGGCCGTCGGGCGCGTGCTCGTCGATGTACTGGATGACCTGCCGCACAGAGAGACAGCCAAAGGCGAGATACGGCGAGAGCCCGCTGGTCCCGTCTCGTGCGTCCGTCGGCGCAGAGATGTTCCCCGGGTAGTCGTCGATCTGTTCGGCGAACGCCGACAGTCGCTCGCGGGCGGGGCCGGTCCCGCCGCGAGGAACGTCGGATTTCGACGGCCTGATGTCGTAGTACTCCTCGATTGCGTCGACGCCGAGACCGCTGTCGAAGCTTCGAGAAGTAACGGTCCCCGGGTCCCACTCGTACTGGTCGGCGGAGAACCACGCTGACACGTCGTCCTGCCACCCTTCTCGGGCCTCTGTTCGGTCGCGAACCAGCCCATCGCCGTCGACGAAAGTAACATCGCACTGTTCTCGCACGCGGCGGTCCCGGTCACGGCCGTAGCGGCCTGTGGGAACGGCCATCGTCACGATATCCCAGCCGGCCTCGCGGAACCGCCCCAGTACATCTACTGGGTCCCCGTGGGCGTAGGTGAGTCCGCGACCAGTGGCGGTATGATACCGGTCTGAGAGGTCGGCCAGACAGTCGTGCAGAAACCGGATACGGCTGTCACAGGCGAGGCCGTCTGCGCCGTAAAACGCCGGGTCGAACACGAACAGCGGGAGCACGTACTCGGATGTTGTAGCCCTCGCTACTGCAGCCTGGTCGCGGATTCGCAGGTGTTCGCGATGCCAGACGACCGTCCCGGCTTCGTCGTCGGCAAGCGTCGGAATCGCGTCTTGCCGTGGTGTCTCCAGCGTCTTTTCCGATTCCAGTCCCGCCATACGCGCTATTAGTTCAGTATTGGACCACAGACACCACTGTCTTTCGTCTTTCAGGGCCGCACCGCTCGGGACAGGAGTCGTGATTGCCAGAACCGAACAGCCGTATCTGGCTACCAGAAGGATTACACCGCGAGACCCGCGCTAGTCAATGATGGAATTCGAGTCCACACGCCGCCGATTCATGGAACTCGCCGGAGTAAGCGCGACAGTGTCGCTCGCTGGCTGTAACGCCCTTCAGGGAATCAGTAGCGGCGGAACGGAAACCGGGACGGGACCGCAGAGCCAGACCGCGAACGCGGACTCCGCGACGGTGACGGTCGTGGTCGAGCCGGACCAGACACAGTTGCGGGAACGACAGCAGGAGATCCAGTCCGAAATTCAGGCAGGGAATCTCACACGAAGCGAGGCACAGGCGGAATACCGCACCGCACAGGAGAGCCTTGCCGAAGACGCAATCAACTCGTTCGAAGAGCGTGCGACATCTGACCTCGGCCTCACTATCGACGATTCCATTTCCCAGGCGGGTGCGCTGTTGGTCACTGGCCCACCAGCCGGCCTCATCGGTACCCTTTCAATCGAAAGTGTCACCGGTATCCTCTCGCAAGCAACGTTCGAAGATATCCGGTCGCAAGTTCGAACTGAAACGCCGGGCGCGACGGAGTAGCGCACACAACGGACCGTCTCCTGATTTGTGGCAAGAGGTGCAGTTTTGTTCCGGACTGTCACCGTGAGGACCGGCCGCTAGTTTCCAGAACTACGGTGACAGTTGTTTCGCCACGTTCGGTTGTTGTCGTCACATCGAAGCCAACTGCGAGAATGTGTGTACGGCCCACGCGGTCCTGTGCGACGACGCCGCGGTCGGCGGTGCAGTCCCCGAACTGGCGGTCCGGCCCCGACGGACAATTCGCGTCTTTCCACTGCTGTGTCGCAGTACCGTTGTAGGTTATGTTATAGTGGATGCCGTCCTCGATGCGGGACGTCTGGAGTCGGTCAAGCCGAGGTCTTAGTCCAGTGCGAAGGGCCGTCACTGCCGAATCGTTCACGGCCCAGGCGTACTGACTCGGGATAGATGCGCTCTCGGTTGCGACGGCTCGCTCAAGGACCCGAAGCGCGTCAACAGACGGGTCATCATCGTAGTCTGCTGTCGCGCGAACGTCGTCATGATACCCCAGTTGCAGGGACGCAAAGAGAATCGGGACAAGTGCGACAGCCACGACTGTGGCCGCAACGAGGACTAGCTGTCCGCGCCGGGTCATGCGTACCACACGATAATTTGGACACTCCCGTGGCCCGTCGGCACAGTTGCGGTCCCGGTGCTGACACCCTGTGGCGTCGGCGTACCGACCGCCCCGTGCGGTGTTTCGACCCGAAAGAGGACATTGTCAGGCAGGATGCGGGCGACCCGGTTCGAAAGCGCGTCCCGTTCGCGGTCGAACGCCGTCGGACTCGACACGATCTCCTGCAGCCGCGTCGCTCCGCTGTGTCGCGGCGGGTCGTTAGCGAGGAGTGCTGCCGTATCCGAGGCGTACGCATCAAGTTGCGGCCCCTGCCGGTCCGGCGCTGGTGTCCCCAGCGCAAACCCGAGCGCGACGCCGAGAATCAGCACTGTCCCGAGGGCAACTTCCACGAGCGACAGCGGCAGTTGTGCCCTAGGCATCGACGGTCACCACAAGCGTTTCTTTCGTCGACCGCGGGGCATCGTAGCCGAGGGTTACGTTCCCGGGTTCGAGTCGGCCGGCGCGCTGGAAGCGCAGTTCCGTCGTCTCGTAGGGCACCAGCGGGACCTCGTAGCTGCCATGCAGCCCGCTTCTGTTATGGAGGACGACCCGGTCATTAGCGCGGACCGTCCAGACTGTCGTGCCGGCCGGCGGGTCGATAGTTACGGTGGCCTGTGCGCTCCGGCGAGGGAGCGTTACCGCGTCGGTCGTCGTCAGGTCGGGGGTGAGTGTTCGTCGTTCCCGAGCCTCGACTACGACGAGACGGCTGATCCGCGTGCCGCCCTGCACTGTGCCGCTGCGTGCAATCTCCTCGTCAGCCAGTTCGACGCTGACCGCATACTCACTGGCTGGCGGTGCGCTCCGCTCCAGCGCCGCCCGGTCGAAGTTGTCCACCCGGGATTGATTGAGCACGTTGCTCCGGGCGGCTAGCGGTCCGTCCGCCGCAACGAGTTGGTCGGCAGTCGCGGCGGCGACCCGTCGTTCGTCAGGAGTTCTGTCCGCACCAGCAATCGCCGTGTCGGCAATCGCAATCCCCAGACTAGTGACAACGGTCAACAGCACGAGCGCGATGCCGAGCGCCGCGAGCGATGTCTGGGCACGCGGACTGTTGGCAGGGACGCAACACCGTTCGGTCATCGCTCTGCCTCCAGCGTCACTGTCACGCTCCCCCGTGTTCCAGAGACAGCGACCACGGTCGGACTACCGCTCTGCCATTCACCTTCGAGGGTATCGACTCTGTCGGGCAACAACGGCTGTGTTCGGCCGCCGATTTCGGGGTCAGGATGGTCGAGGACGAGAGCATCTCCGTCAGTCCGGACGCTGTATCCTGCACCGTCAATGGTGGCCGGCAGCGACACCCGAACAGTTGTAGAGACGGCCCGAGCATCCGGCGGGACAGCCTGCTCGACGCGAGCCGTCGCTTCGGCAAGTGTTCGGTCGCCGAGTTCTGTCCCGACGGCGGATTGGTACGCCGGGACAGTGCCACCGTACAGCGTGGTCGTCACTAATCCGAGGTACAGCAGCACTATCCCCATGCTCAGCAGTTTCTCGACGACCGTGCTGAGCGCGCGGTTATCCATGTCCCACCTCTGTCCGCATATCGTGGCGGACCAGATACAGCGTCCGCCGGCCGGGGAAGGTCGCCACGACGCTCTGGACGCCGTCGCCGTCAATATCCCTGACTCGCGTGGTTGCACCGACACGCTGGAAGTACTCAGTGAACGGCCGGGGTGTCTCCGTCTCGATAGCCACGCTGTAGTTGTCGGTCGGGAGCCGTTCGCGCTCGTGGCTGACGTTCTGTCGGATGCCTGCAGACACACCGCCGGTTCCGGACACTGTGCCGCCGCTGGCGTTGACCAGCGGTGCGCCGACGATGACCGCTGTGTCGTCCCGCGTCGCCGTCACCGGCGGGTCAGTTTCGAGCCACGCGTTCCCCGCTGTCCCGCGCACAACGCTGCCAGCGAGAAACCGAACGGGGGTATCCCCGGACTCGTACACCACCGCATCGACAGGGACCGTTTGCCGGACCCCGGAGTCGTTGAGAACGCGCAGTTCCCGCTCCGCTGTTGTCAGCCGCCCTTCAGTAAACCGAACGCGGGCCGTCTGGTGGCCCGTCTGCTCTACTGGCCGGAACGCCGTCTCGAACGTGTCGGCAACGCGGGCCTCGTCGGCAGTCGTCGTGTGTCCGTCGACGACACTCCCGACGACAGCCGTTAGCCCACCGAGCGCGACGACGGTCAGCCCCAGCAACAGCACCACGCCGACGACGTGTGACTGGGCGCTGGTGTCGGGATTCAAATCAGACCAGCCCCCGCGAAGACGACGTAAGCGACGAGTACCAGCCCCGAGGAGTGCAACAGCGCTTCGTACACACCGCGACTCGCCGTGCCGGCGAACCAGCCACAGGCCAGCATCGTCGCCTGCGTGACGACGTAGAACCGGTGTTGCTCCCGGGCCGGCTTGATCGCAGTCGGGTCGAAGGCGATGTTCGCGCCGCCCGAGACGGCGGATAGTTGCGCGAAGCTATCAAGGACGTATATGTTGACGGCGACGGTGATGCCGATGACGAGCAGCGCCGTCGTCCAACCGACGGCAACGTAGACGAGCAGGGCTGAGCGGATTGATTTGCGCAGATGGTAGAGTTGTCCTATCTCTGTCTGGAGCGTTTCGAACACGTCCTCCGCATCACTCCCCGTATCCAGCGCACCGACGACCAGCCCGATGGTCTGTTCAGCCATCGGCGTGCCGACGCGGTCGACGAACTGGTCCAGTGCCGCGGCACGGCGGTCGGCCGCGGCGTCACCGGGGCTATCACCGAGCGAGAGCGTGAACGCGAGTGACTGGACATCGCTAGCGAGCGCACCGAGTTCCACATCGTCGGCAACGCGTCGGACCGCTTCGGGAAACGGGCGGCCCAGCGCGACGTGGCCGGCCACCGCGTGAACGAAGTCCTGAATCTCCCGGTCCTTCGCGTCGTCTGCTCTGGCCCGGCGGACCGTTACCACACCGACGGGGACGCCGACGGTGGCATACGAGAGGAGCGCGACGTTGACCGGCCGGTAGCCCAGCGACCAGAGGCCGGCCGCCACGACGGCTCCCAGCGGCACGCAGGCGAGGAGTGCGCTCGCAGGGTTCGATGGAATCGTCGCGAGTATCGCGACGGGGCTGTCCGGCAGGCTGTAGCTCGGGGCGGCCGTGTTCCGCGGGCGGAGCGTAGCAACGACGAAGGCTGCCAGCAGGCCGGCAGCCATCACGAACGCCGCACTCCCGTAGACGACGATGGCACGGACGGTCGTCTCGCCCAGCGGCGTTGCGACCGGGTCGGAGAGGCCGGGCGCAAGAATGCCCATCACGGTGACGATGAGTACCACGAGCGCGGGCAACACCAGCAACACGACGAACAGTTCCGCGAGCAATTCGAGATAGCCGGTCGCCCGTTCGTGCTGTCGGCTCTGCTCGTGTGACAGCAAGCGCCCCTCCATCTCCAGATATCCTTCCAGGGCCTCGGCGCTCTGGTTCGCGTGTTCCCGGAACTTCAGCAGAAACGGCGCAAGCAAGTCCCGCGAAGGCGTCTCGCTGGCGACCCGCTCGATACCGGTGTCGAGACTGCCAGTGAGAATACCTTGATTGAGCGCGCGCCGGAAGGCGACTGCTGTCTCGCCGTAGGCGTCCTGTTCGGCAACGGCGCGTAGCATCTCACGCCGGTCGTGCGTTCCGGAGGCGAGGACTCTGAGGTATCTGACTGCGCCGGGAAGCGTGGCTGCGATGTCCGCGCGCCGCGCGCTGGCGACCCACGAGAGATACCGATTTCCAGCGACGAACACGCCCCGTTTGAGCGTGAGTCCAGCGCCGGTTCCAAGCACAGTGGCCACGAGAAGGCGAGGGACCGCTGGGAGCGCCAGCCGATTGATAACCGGGAGGCTCTGCTGGAGCACCGCGATGAACGAGTCGAACGTCTCCGGCGGCACGAGCATCGCTGCCGTGGCGGTTCCGACAACGCCCACACCGAGTGCCAGCCACGAGAGCCCGTACACCCTGGCAACGTAGACGCCGAAGCCGGCACTTGGATAGGCGGCCCGGTAGCGGTCACGCGTGCTTGCATGGCTGTCATCCTCGGCGTGGTGGGCGAACAGGGCGTACAGACCCCGGTCGAGCAAGCCGAGCGTCCCGCCGCCCTCAGTCGTCACCCGTACCGACCTCCAGTTGTGGACTGTCGGGGGTGCCGGCCTGTCGCCGCAGCCGCTCGACGGTCGCTGCCTCGTTGGTCTCCAGGTCGGCCAGAACGCCGAACAGGTCGTCGAAGCCGGTCAGTCTTTCCTGAACGAGGTACTGTACGTAGCGGTGGCGACGGTGGAACGCGTCCTCGACAGCCGACACCGGCTCGTCACGGAGATCCGAGAGTCGGTCGAAGATACCGGTGTCGACCTGCCGCCGGTCGTCGCCGAACTGCGGGTGGTCGTAGGCGAGTTCGAAGCTCCCGTCGGGCCGCCGCCAGCAGACGCTGTTCCAGTGGATGGTCGTCCCGTCCTTGTGTATCGTCCCGCTCCGGTCGTTGTTGCTCTCGACGACGGACGGGTCGTCGACGAACTCGACCACTTCGCCGACATAGCGCTCCCCATCAACGTGCCGGGGGAACACGACGAGGTCGATCTCTTCGAGTAGGTAGGTCGGCAGGCCCTTTTCGATAACGCGGTTGACCAGCGACTCAATGTCGCCGGCGTGGGTCGTCCCGATAACGCCGTGGCCGGTGTTGAGCGTTTCAGCGAAGGTTTCGAACGACGCGGCGGTGTTGATCTCTGCGATGACCTCGATATCTGGGTTCAGATAATTGCACTGCGTCATCAGGTCAGCCATCGTCACGCGGCGGTGGTCCCGCTCGTGGTCCCGAGTAGTGAGCGAGACACCTGTCTCGTGCGGGATTCGGACCTCACGCGACCCTTCGTCGATACTGATGGGACGGTCCCGATATGGGATAAAGGGCATATGCGCGTTCATCAGGGTCGTTTTGCCGGCTCCGGTGGGTCCCGAAAAGAGGACGACGCCGTGAGATTCATACAGGAGCCACAGCAGCGCGACGAGTTCCGTCGGCAGCGAATCACGCTGGACTAGATCGACCGGTGTCATCGCATCACCCGACTGTTTCCGGATAGAGATGTGGGGACCGCCTTCGCTGATAGTCGGGAGGGCAACGGCACAGCGGATGGTGTCGTCGGCGTCGTGGAGGCCATCGCCGTCGGGGTCGATGTTGACCTTCGCGCTCGGGTTCGAGGCGTTGAGTTCAACGCCATCGTCGGCGGCCAACTGCGTGACGACGTTGACGAACGCGGCCTCCGAATCGAAGGCGAGGTTGGTCGGTACCCGACCGTCGTGGCCAAGGTCGGCGCGTGGCAGAACTTTCACGCGCTCGTCGACCCGGTTCGCCTCGATGTCCTCAAGCGTGTGGTCCCGGATCGGGACGGTGAGCTTCCCGTAGCCGACCAGGTCCCGAAGCACGTAGTACAGCAGGTCGTCGAGTCTGTCGTCGGCGAACCGATGATCGACCGGCGGCACGGCCAGATCGAGTTCGGCCAGCGCCGACCGTAGCCGGTAGCGGGCGGCGTCGACCCACTCGGTCGTGTTGCGGACAGTTAGCTGCCGAGCCAGTAGCGAGCGGGCGCGCTCCCGGACGAAATCGACGCGGTCCTGAACGACGCCGTCGACGCCGGTCTCCCAGACGCGCTCTTTGCACACTTCGATAAGTTGTTCGTCGCCGGGGAGCAGGTCAGGCTCTCGAACCGCGTACTTCGTCGTGAACGGGTCAGCACCAAGGAGATGCTCGCGGTAGACGACGACGGGAATCTCGAACCCCTGGAACCGGACGGTGTGGCGCTCGACACGCTCGCTCGCGAACCGGTTAAGATACGCCGGGTCCGGTCCGAGGTCAGTCTCCGCCGGAGCGTAATCGTCAGTGTGGACGACGACGCCATCGTCAGTCACGTCGGCGACGTCGATGCGGGAATCCAGCGCGTATGGGGTCAGGTCGTCGAAACACGCCAGCGACGAGAGCGCATGGTACTCGACTCGACGACGGCTCGCTGGCGACGCATCGACCAACCGATCGATGACCCGGCGGTGTTTCGCGTCGAACCCCCCGTTCATTCGCTCTACGGCCCCCTCACGCGTCCGTGGCCGCTCGATGTTCGCGCCTGCGAAGTGTGACTCGACGGTCGACAGTGCGTCGGTTTCTGACGCTGAAAGCACCGGATCACGGACGTCGTACCGGAACCCGCTCCGTCCACGTCGAACAGTCACGACGACGCCCGGATACACCTCGTCTTGCTCGCGAACGTCCGGCGCGTACCAAGCGTCGGCGGCATCCGGTGGCGTCGGTGTGGGGACCACCGGTGCAGTCTCCGTGTCAGCCTGTTCGGTCATACGCGCTTTTAAACTACCCATTATACTTAAAGTTGTAGACTTGATTTTGCGTAATTTAGTCAAAATATAAGAGCCAGAAGAATAGGATATGGATTGTCGGTGTAGATCAAGGAGGGTTCTTTGCTAACATATTACAGTAGCAATATAGTCGACCGCCAAATAGTGTCGAAAAATCACAAAGATAGAGTGGTAAACGCGGATGCGTCCGCTTGTCGTCTACCTAAATTTGGACTTTCGAGATATGCACCAGAATCATCATAATTGAGCCCGCAAATCAATCATCTGGATGAAAGAAACGCAGCCAGCGACAAGCACTGCTAGTCCAGAATCGACACCCACCACGCGCCGACAGCTCCTCAAAGGAGCACTTGGTGCAGGGGTGACCGCGGCGGCGGTTCCGAGCCTGAGCGGCGTCGCAGCAGCCCATTTCCCGATTGAGATCGCGATCGACATCCAACCTGAGAACGCGGAGAACTTCATCGACCTGTCGGAACACGAAACCGTCACCGTCGCAGTCAAGCAGTCGGAGTTCGTCACCAACGACGGAAACAGCGAGACGTTCGACCCCACTGAGCGGGCCGTTCGCTATCGGTTCGGCTCGCGTCTCGCACTGGAAGACGGCGAGGGCGCTCGACCCGTCGACGATGGTGAGATCAGGGGGCCGGACGACGATGCTGCGGACGGCCAGTCGTCACTCGTGCTCACGTTCCCAGTCGATGAGATGGGGTTCGACGGTGGCGAGGAGACAGCATGGCTGTACTGGGAGCGAGACGAATCCGGGGACCACGGCTATGCCGGCTTCGATTCCGTGCGGGTGTATCGTGGACATCCAAGGGGTAACGGCCTGATCGAACAGCTACAGCGATTGCTGGGAGGTGAGACAGCGTCCAGCGCTGACTGAGCGTCTTCGAACTCGGAGCGGTGCTATCAGCGCGTGTCGTAATCGCTATGCTGGCGACTTTATACGTCGAATCCGATTGGACGCTATGGCCATCGTTGCTGAAATCCTCCTCGCGGACGAGACCCTTCCGCTGGTTGGCGTGGCGGATTCGATTCCGAGCGGTGAGCTTTCGATTTCGAACGCTGTCGGCCTCGAAGACGGAAAACTGCTGCTTACAGTTAGTGTCAACGCTGACTCCCGCGGCGCGTTCGAGCGCGAACTGGGCGCACAGCCACAGATCACTGATGCGGCGGAGATCGGGCAGACAGCCGATGGCTGGTTCTACAAGATTGTTGTCGACAACGCACCGGATCTCATCGCGTCACACGACCCGGAAGAGTTCGAGGGCGTTGCGATGGACGCGACGGTCACCAGCGACGGAATACGGGAGCAGAAGGTGTTCTCCGACTACGAGGCGTTCAGTGCGCTACGGGACCGGTGTGCGGTCAACGACATCCCGCTCGAACTGCTGAACATCGCTTCAGACCCCGAAAATCCTGGCGAGCGCGATCAGTTTGGACTCACGGACAGGCAGTATCGGGCGATGTCCGTCGCCCTCTCTGCGGGGTACTACGACTCCCCGCGTCGGTGTTCGACGGCGGAACTCGCCGACAAGCTCGATGTGTCGGCCGCCGCGGCGTCCGATCTCCTGCGCCGAGCTGAAAAACAGCTCATCAGTTCGACGGTCGGCCCCGACCAGTTCCGGAACGCACTCGCACAATGACATCCTTCTCGGCGTGAACGCCGGGGTAGCCATTCTCCTGTTCGACTTTGGCTCCCCGTCGGTATATAAATGGGCTTATCAGTAAGCAAAGCACGCTCGTGGCTGTCGCAGCTACTGAACGACGATGGCAGATAAATCTGAGACAGACGACGACCAGAGCACACAGCGACTAGCAGGCGACGTTGCGATTGTCACCGGCGCGTCATCGGGAATCGGTGAGGCAACTGCCGAGGCGCTCGCTGACGCAGGCGCAAGTGTCGCGCTCGCGGCCCGGCGCGCTGACGAACTGGAGGCCCTTGCGGACCGAATCGAGTCGGCCGGCGGGGATGCACTGGTTGTACCGACCGACGTTACCGACGAGGACGACATCGACTCGCTGGTCGATGCAACGACCGACGAGTACGGTCGCATCGACATTCTTGTCAACAACGCCGGCGTGATGCTTCTCGAACCGCTGGAACGGGCAGACCGCTCGAACCTCCGCCAGATGGTCGAGGTGAACCTGCTCGGGCTGATGAACCTCACCCACGCGGTACTCCCGGTCATGCAAGAGCAGGAGAGCGGCCACGTCGTCAACGTCTCTTCTGTCGCGGGACGCCGCGCATCGGCCGATTCGAGCGGTTACAACGCGACGAAATTCGGGGTGAACGCGTTCACTGAGGCCGTTCGGCAGGAAGTAACGTCAGAGGGCATCCGGACGACAGTTATCGAACCGGGCGCTGTCGATACGGAACTCGCAACACACGTGCCGGACGAGCAGGTGCTGGAGCGGTTCGCGGAGATGGACCTCCCGATGCTCCACCCCGACGACATCGCTCGCGGCATCGTGTACGCAACGAGCCAGCCCGCCCGTGTGGACGTGAACGAACTCCTGATCAGACCGACCGGCCAGGATATCTGAAACGGGCGCTGTTCTTGTCGGACACGACGTAGCGATTGTCGGGTCGAAACGCCGTCCCTGCTGTTTTTACTGGGCGCACGGCCGACGTACTGACCGCTGAGACCGGCTGTTAGTTGCTCGAAACAGTAGCACTGTTAGCCGTGTGCGTCGCCATCGTTTGAGAGGGGGACTGTCACTGAAACGGGTCGCACAGTTGCCGAAACCCCCGGTATCGGAGGACCCTTACGTCAGCTACCCTAACCGTACACATGGCAATTGAGACGGATGTCCTCGTCGTCGGTGGTGGCGCGACCGGCGCTGGCGTCGCTCGTGACCTGGCACTCCGTGGTATCGACGTGACACTCGTCGAGCGTGACGGCCTGACAAGTGGCACCTCCGGGCGCTCGCACGGACTGCTGCACAGCGGTGCCCGCTACGCCGAGGCAGACCGGGTCGGTGCCGAGGAGTGCATCACCGAAAACCGGATACTCAAGGAAATCGCCGGGGCCTGCATCCGCGACACCGGGGGGTTGTTCGTCCAGCTCGCCGGGGACGACCCCGATTATTTCGAGACCAAGCGGGCGGCCTGTGAGGAGATCGGCATCCCGGTAGAGACACTTGACGCCGACGCGGCCCGCGAGCGAGTCCCTGACCTCGCATCGGATGTCGAGCGCGCGTTCGAGGTTCCCGACGCCGTCATCTATCCGTCGCGGCTCGTCGCCGCGAACGCCGCAGACGCCCGCGACCACGGCGCAACGATACACCCACACGCGCCCGTCGAAGACGTACTCGTTGAGGACGGGCACGTGGCCGGCGTGCAGGTCGGCGGGACGGTTGAGGACACCATCGAAGCCGACTACGTCGTCAACGCGACCGGTGCCTGGGCGGGCGAGTTCGCCGCGATGGCCGACCTCGACGTCGAGATGCAACCCACGCGGGGTGTGATGGTCTCGGTCGAGTACGACGACCTCGGGCCGGTGCTCAACCGCTGTCGGGACCCCGACGACGGCGATATCGTCGTGCCACACGAAAGCGAGGCCGTCCTCGGAACGACAAGCGTGCCCGTCCGGGACCCGGACGAGTACGAGACCGAACAGTGGGAAGTCAAAGAGAGCATCGAGGAATGTGCGGCGATGCTACCCTCAGTCGCGGACGCCCCCGAGGTCCGGACCTGGTGGGGCGTCCGGCCGCTGTACGCGCCCGACGAGGCCGAGCGCGGCCGCGGCATCTCGCGGGGCTTCTTCTTGCTCGACCACGCCGATGACGGCGTCGACAACATGGCGAGCATCGTCGGCGGCAAACTGACCACTTACCGGCAGATGGCCGAGGCGACGGCCGACCTCGTCTGTGACGACCTCGGCGTCGACGCCGCTTGCCGGACTGCAGACCAGACGCTCCCAAGCGTCGACGACCCGGCGCAGTTGGACGCGCTCGTGGCCGAGTTCGACGGGCAGGGCCCGACTGACGAAGACGTGGTCGGGTCAGCGTAACCACGCCCATCGTTGCCCTGATTCAAACCGGGAGAGAGGACTATCGGCTGACTGTACCGTTATAAGGGTGGCAGCCGCACATGCTCTCATGATAAACGAGACCGTTCGGCAGATCGAGGAAATGGAGACACAGAGTTCCTCGATTGCCGCCGTGAAAGCCGCCAAAGCGCTCCGCGAACTGACAGACCGCGAGTGCCACACGGTTGAGGATTTCTGCCGCGTTGTCGAGCGCAACAGCAGCGCACTCCAGCGGGCGAACCGCTCGCACGCGCCGCTCTACACTACACAGCAACGTATCGTCACAGACCTGAAAGACGCTGACCTCGACTCTGTCTCGGCGGCCAAGGAGCGACTGCTTGAGACGATCGACGAGGTCGTTACGGAAATCGAGACCAGTAAGCACCGCGCAGCGGAGCGAGCAGCGACGCTCATCGACGACGGCGATGTGCTGGTAACACACGAGAACTCCTCGACAGTGATGGCGACGCTCATGGCGGCACTGGACGACGGCAAGGAGTTCCACCTGTACGCGAGCGAGTCCCGGCCGCATTTCCTTGGCCGTCGAACCGCCCGCCAGTTGGCCGACCGGGACGGGGCCGACGTGACGCTCATCGTCGACGGCGCAGTTGGCCACTATCTCTCGGAGGCCGACCGCGTCTTCGTCGGTATGAACTGCCTCATCGACGACGTGGTGTACAACCGTATCGGAACGCTCCCGCTGGCCGCGACGGCTAACGAGATGGATGTTCCCGTGACCGTCGTCGGAACCTCCTCAAAGTTCATCGGAAGCGGCTTCACCTTCAGGAACACGTTCCGGCAAGGTTCTGACGTGATGCTCGAACCGCCAGAGGGGTTCGATATCGGGAACCCGGGCTACGACGCGACGCCGACCCGCCTGCTCGATACGGTCGTCACGGAGGACGGCATCCTACAGTTCTGAGGGTACTTAGCGGATTGTTCTGTCGGTGACGCGCCGAAGTCGCTCGGCAATATCGGCATCAAGCGCCGTATCGGTCACCCGCCACTGCCAGTTCCCGGTCGCCGTGCCGGGAACGTTGAACCGGGTGTCACTACCGAGGCCGAGCAGGTCCTGCATAGTGGTCATGGCAACGATTGCGTTCGAGTTCCACACCGCCTCGATGAGGTCCCAGTTGATTTCATCTCCGTCAGTGCCGAGATTGTAGTGGAGACAGTCCCGTTGTCGGTCCGCGAGGTCGCGGTAGTAGCCGACGATGGTGTCCGTGTCGTGGGTCGACGTGTAGCCGACGGCGGACTCCGGGTAGTGCATCGGTTGATACATGTGCCCCTCTTCGCACCAGTCGGCGTACTGCGGCACGCGCATCCCGGGGAAGCCGAACTCGTCTCGGAGCGCGACGATACTCTCGTCGAGAAAGCCCAGGTCCTCGACGAAAAACGGGAGTTCGCCGAGCCTGTCTCTGACCGTCTCGAAGAAATGCGCGCCGGGGCCGTCCCGCCACTGTCCGGCGGCCGGGTCGTCCGCTTCGGCCGGAATCGACCAGAACTCGTCGAAGCCTTTGAAGTGGTCGATGCGGGCGATGTCGACGAGGTCAAACAGCCGCTCGAATCGGTCGACCCACCAGCCGTAGTCGTTCGCACGGAGAGCGTCCCAGTCGTAGACGGGATTCCCCCACCGCTGGCCATCGTCGCCGGGGTTGGGCGGCACGCCGGCCACCTCTGCAGGGTGGTGGTCGTCGTCGAGTCGGAACACCTCGGGATACGCCCAGACATCCGCCGAGTCGAGACCGACGTAGATCGGCAGGTCGCCCACGAGGCCGATGTCCCGCTCGGCCGCGTAGTCGGCCAGCGCCTGCCACTGGCTGTCGAAACACCACTGGACGAACTTGTGATAGCGAATGTCGTCGGCCAGGTCGTCCTGATATCGCTCCATGGCCGCTGGCTCGCGCGTTCTGATATCGTCCGGCCAGTCCATCCAGCCGGCATCGTCGAACTCGGCTTTCAGTGCCGTGAACAGTGCGTAGTCGTCGAGCCAGCCGGCCTCGCGCTCACAGAACTCGGTAAACGACTGCTGGTCCGCGTCGCTTGCGCTCTCCTCGAAGGCGGCGTACGCGTCCCGGAGCCGGGCTTCCTTGAACTCGGTTACGCGGTCGTAGTTGACCTGCTGTCCTGAGAAGTCGTCGAGCGGTTCAGTGTCGGCCTCCGTGAGATAGCCGCGGTCGGTGAGGTCCCGCAGGTCGATGAGCAAGGGGTTCCCCGCGAAGGCGGACGAGGACTGATACGGGGAGTTCCCGTGGATGCTCGCCGTCGGACCGAGCGGGCAAAACTGCCATAGCGACTGGTCTGCCCGGTCAAGGAAATCGACGAACGCCCGCGCGCCAGCACCGAGGTCACCGATGCCGTGTGGCCCCGGAAGCGACGTCAGGTGGAGAAACACGCCACTCTGCCGTTCGAATTGCATACGCACCTGTTGCCCTGACAGGCATTTCAATGGGCGGGGTTTTTCTGGGCAAGGGGCGCGGACGAAGTGAGCGGCCCTCGGCAAAGCGAGCGGGGAGGAACGACCCGTGAGCAGTGAGCGCCGTCGTATCCGTGTCAGGACGCGGCGGCGGGGGTACGCAAACATATATATTGTATCCATTTGATGCTATGACGAGAGAGTCAGTTACAGAGATGCCACCGAACGTTCTGATGCTTGGCTGGGGGTTCCCACCCAACATCACCGGCGGGCTTGATACCGCTATCGGGGAGCTGTTCGAGCAGCTCGAACCGAGAGACGACATCGAGTTCGAACTGGTGTTGCCCGCGGAGTACGCGCCGCCGGACCGCGACGGCATCCACGGCGTCTCGACGGGCAGCGGTGACATCATCACCCGCATTGGCCGGCTAGCTGGGGAGTTCGCCGACAAAGCGGCCGACGCCGACATCATCCACACGAACGACTGGTTCGGCTACAACCCCGGCTCGCGGGCCAAATCGTCCCACGATGTGGAGTGGATTTCGACCTTCCACTCGCTGTCGGCGGACCGCAACGTGACGCCACCACAGCGTGAGGTCGAAACAGAGCAGCGGGTCGCCAACCGCTCGGACCACGTCGTCGCGGTGAGCAAGTTCACACAGCGGCGGATTCGCGAGCAGTACGACGCCGACTCGACGGTCATCTACAACGGGTTCTCGTCGGTGGAGCCGACGGGTCGGGATATCAAAGCGGAGCTCGGTATCGACGGGAAAATGCTGTTTTTCGTCGGTCGACACACCGACCAGAAGGGGCTGTCGTACCTGCTGTACGCGCTCTCGAAGCTCGGTCAAGACGACGTGAGCCTTGTACTCGGCGGCTCAGGCCACCTCACCGAACAGCTCGAACGGTTCGCGGAGCTACTGGGCGTCGAGGACCGGGTCTACTTCCCGGGGTATCTCCCTCAGTCGGAACTTGGGGACTACTACAACAGCGCCGACCTGTTCGTCTCGCCGTCGCTTGCGGAACCGTTCGGCATCACCATCGTCGAAGCGCTGTCGGTCGGGACGCGCGTCGTCGCCTGCGAGAGCGGGGCGGCGGAACTCCTCAACGAGGACTGCGTCATCGAAGTCGAACCCGATTCGGACTCCATCGCCGAGGGAATCGAGCACGCGCTATCGCTGTCGACGCCGATCGAGTACGACGTTCGAACCTGGGGCGAAGTCGCTGACGAGCACGTCGCGTTCTACCACGAGGTTCTGGACGAAGCCTGACCTGCGGCCGTGCGTTCACCGGAGAAAGCGAACGTCCGTGACCGGCTCCGGGTGGACGATCAGGTAGCCGTCAGCGGTCGGCTCCAGCCCCGTCACAGATGTTGTGTCCGTTTGTGTTCGGTACGGGCTGTCGGCGGTTCCGTCAGCCGACTGGTAGGGACTGTCGTACGGTGTCTGCCTGTCCTCCGGGGGGCGGTCGAAATCTTCCGGTGGCAGGTATATTTTCTCGCCCGATTTCGAGCGGACCACGACGGCCGTGTCGCGGTCGCCCGAAACATCGATTCTGGTCCGGCCGTCGTCGATTGTCATCTCGAACGTGACTGGCTCCGTTTTTGATTGTGACATGTTGTCAGATAACTTTCGTACGGCGAGTAGACGGCGCTGTGTCACTTAGTCCTTCGCCAGCAGTGCGGTGGCTGGTGGCGAGCCCTGCATTCGAGCGGTGGGTCCACGGTCACGAACCATCAGCGGTTGATGATGAGCGACCCCGACATGTTGTACCCCTCAACGGTGACATCCTCACCGAGAATCGTCTCGTCGAGGTCGCAGTCGTTGACCTCGGCGTCGGGGAAGACGATGGTCCGGTCGAGGCTGCTGTCAGTCACTTCCGCCCCGGCCATCACGTGGACAGTGGTCCCAATCTCAGAGTTCTCGACGGTCGCGTCGGGGTGGATGAGCGACCCGCCGTCGAGTTTCCACTCGACGGTCTCGAAATACGACTCAGGTGTCCCGATGTCGAACCAGACATCGTCAAACGTGAACGCGGACACCGGTTCCTGCTGTTGCAGCCAGTCGATGTACCAGCCCGGTTCGTCGGGGTTGTTGTCGCCAGAGAGGTACTCCTCGAAGCGGAGCGAGTCGGCCGGGAAGGCGTAGCAGGCAATCGATACAAGCGTGCTCTTGGGGTTGTCAGGCTTCTCCTGGAAGTCGACGACGCGTTCGCCGTCGAGTTCGACGAGCCCGTATGACTTGGCTTTCTCCCGCGAGCCCACGTCGTAGGCAGCGAGTGCCGGCCCGTCGCGGTCCTCGAAGAAGTCGAGGAACTCCGAGGGGTCGAAGCCGATGAGGTTGTCGCCGCCGATGATGAACAGGTCGTCGTCGATGCCCTCGCGCTCGATCAGTTGCGCGAGCGCGCCGACGACGCCGAACTTCTCGTCTTCGTCTTCCGTGCTCTCGACGGAGAGTTGGACCTTTTCGTAGCCCCTCTCGTCGATGTGGGCTTCGAACTCGTCGGCGAAGGCCTCATTCGTACTCAGATACGTCGTCCCGATACGGTCGTCAGCTTCGAGCGACTGCAAGACACCGTCGATGACGGTCGTCTCACCAACCGGGAGTAGCATCTTCGGTCGACGCCGCGTGATCGGCCACAGCCGTGTGGCGTAGCCGCCAGCTAGAACAATCGCGTCCATATCCCACAGTCAGACCCGAATTATAAAGTGGTAACTAATTGTCGGCGGCTCTAGAGGTTGAGCTGCCAGACAGTTGTCCCGGCAGTGACGAGATCTTCGTCGTCCGCGGCGGCAACGATTACCTGATTCTCACCGGGGTCGACGTCGACGGCGACTTCGAATTCACGGTCATCGACGGGGATGTACGTGATGTCGGCAGGCGTCTTGACAACGACACAGACACCGGTCGTCTCGCCGGAGACGACCAGTTCGTTCCCGCGGAACTGCGTGTCGACGCGGAGCGCGGGGCTGCGGTCGGGCGTGTGCGCACGCCGCTCCCGGTAGCGGTCGTCGACGAACGCGGGCGTTTCGACTGGCTCGCCGGCGCTGATTCCGTGAGCCAGCCGCACGTACTGGGCCATCGACCACGCCAGCGGCGTCGCCGAGCCGGTCCCTTCGGCGAACTCCCAGTCGTACTCGGTCGCGTGGCCCCGGTCCCAGATCTGTTCGGCGATCATCCGTCCCGAGTTCGCCACGTCCTGCATCATCTGGAGGGCGTTCTCCGGCGGGATGTCCGGGTCGTCACGGTGGAGTTCGTACTCGGCGCGCTCGCCGGTGAGCAGCGGCCAGAGGCGGCCCTTCCCTTTGTGTTCGACCGTCCACGGCGCGCCCTGGTCGTCCCGGCCGCGTTCGCCGTAGCCGTCGCCGTTGTACCGGTAGAACCCGGGTGCGTACTCCGTGTCGACGCTGATCGTGTCGTCGACTTCGACGAGCGAGTTCCGGATAGTTTCGTCGTCGTCGGGCTTGATGCCCAGCCGGACAAGTTCGAGGAAGCCGCCGTCGATGATGTTGCGTTCGTCCAGCGTCGGGCCGTCGTTGGCGAGTGTCCGGAGGTGCCCCATCTCGGGGTTCCCATCGAGCGTGACCCGCGCGTAGTAGGGCGTGTTGGTGTGGCGCTCGGTCCCGGTCTCGGTCGCGGTCCAGGCCTCGACGTTGTTCGCCCACTGGTCGGCCAGCGACAGCCAGACAAGCGCGTCGGCCTCGTGGCCGGTGTCGAGTGCGAGCTTCGCCGCACACGCGAGCCCCGCGATTTCGGCCGCAATCGAGGACGGCGAGAAGCCGGCCTCCTCTTCCCAGCGCTCCTGTGCGGTCTCGGGACCGTGGCGGACGACGTACTCGGCCGACCGCCGGACGTTCTCGTAGCTGTACTCGACATCCTCGAAGTCGACGCCGCTCTCGGCGAGGCGATAGGCCATCACCTGCGGGAACGAGATGTTGTCCATCTGCTCGCCGCCCCAGCGGGTCGTCCCGTTGACGTAGGTGTTCTGCGGGATGAAGCCGGCGTCGTCCTGCTGGTACTCGTAGATGTACTCCAGTTGGTCCGTTGCGATGTCCAGCGACCCGATGGCGTCGAACACGCTAAACACCTGATACAGGTCACGTGACCAGACGAAGTTGTAGCCGTAGCCCTTTGGCTCCTCGGCGTGGACGGCTTCGCCCCACGGCACGGACGGCGAGGCAATAGACGCCCCGTGGTAGGTCTTGTCCTCCACAGCTAGAAGTGTCATCAGCGCTGTTCTGTACTGGTTCGCCAGCGCTTCGTCGCCAGCAACCGAGTCCGGGAGCTGCTTGTCCGAAAGGAAGTCGCCCCAGCTGTCAGCGTACTCGGCACTGACCGTCTCGTAGCCGCGGTCAAGCGCACCGTCGGCTTCGCCCAGCGCGGCGGCGGTGTCAGCCTGTCGCGCGAAGCCGAGCGCGACCGTGTCCCTGACTCTGGTTCCCGAATCCAGCCGACCGATGAGGACGAGGTTCGTCCCGTCGATGGATTCGACCGGGTCCGGGAGGTCGCCGTCGGAGTACAGCCCATCGAGGCGGTCGCTACCGGCCGCGCCAACGGTGGCCCAGTCGAAGCGCCCGGCCGCGGCCATCGCCACGGCGATAGAGTAGGCGTCGCCGTTCTCGTCGACGAGCAGGTCGTTGTCGGTCTGGTCGGTGTAGGCGCGGGGGTTCCGACCGACGAGGTGGTAGCTCCCGGGCTGGCCGTATCTGATAGCGCGGTCCTCGGTGATCGTGCTGGTGAGCGCGATGTCGGCGACGGAGAACACGTCGTAGGATTTGTCGTCCGCTGAGCTGAACGACACATCGGCGACGATGGCGTCGTGTTCGGGGTCAGTCGCGTAGTCGACGGTGAGCGTCCACTCGTGACCCTGGCCGTCGCCGGTCTCGGTGAAAACGTGGCGGTAGAGCAGCGCCTCGTCGTCGACCGGCTCGACACGTCGCCTGACACTGTCGTCGGTCCGTCGGTTCTCGCGGTGGGTCCGGACGGCATAATCCGTCTCGTCCGTACACCGGACCAGGAAATCCAGCGTCCGCAGATTCATCATGTCGACTTGCGGATAGCGGGCCTCCGTCAGCGCACCCTCGGTGAGCGTGAACCAGACGCGCGAGGGGTCCTGCTCGTCGTGGTCGGCGACGGTGCCGATGCCGTACTTCTCTCCGGTCGTCCACGTCGGACGCTCGCTCGGCCCCTCGGTTCCGGCAGACGTCGTCGGGAGCGCGTTTAGCTCACCCAGCCGGGCCGTCGCGTGGAGCCGCAGCGCGTGGGACCAGCCAAGCGGCGTCGCGCTGTCGAGAGCGCCGTCGTCGAAGGCCTGTTCGGCGAGGTAGCCGGCGTCGGTCGTGAGCGGTCCGTCCTCCTCGAGCAACTCGTACAGGTCGCTCGCACGGTCGAGGTAGGCGTCGCCGCGCTCGTCGCGGTCGTTCAGCATATCGCCGACGCGAGCGGCGGCGAGTGCTCCCATCGCCGTCGTGACGGTCCAGACCTTCTCGCTGTCCTGATGGCCGGTCCGCCAGCGGTCACCCTCGTAGCGGGCCAGTCCCGCGACCCGGCTCTCGGTGGGGTTCCGGAAGAGCGTGTCGAGCGTCGTGCTCACATGGTCGGCCAGACGTGTGAGGTGCTGGTCAGAGAGCGCCGTCCGCTCGACGCTGTCGTACTCCTGGAGCGCGTCCGCGAGGTGGAGCCCTGCAGCGTCGATGCGGTGGTCCGGCGTTCCGTTTGTCAGCCCCATCACATACACGCCCAGATCACTGTCCCAGAGCGTATCCAGCCCGTCTAGCAACCGGTCGGCTGCCGCCAGACTCTGCTCACAGACCGATTCGGGCATCGGGGCACGGCCCACCGCAGCGAAGGCCTCGATGAACGTCGCAGTAGTGTGCGTGAACTGTCCAATTGAGTCCTCCCAGACGTTCTGACACGGCTCGGGCAGGTCGTTGGCCGCGATGTCTTCGATGAGCGTATCGACGGCTGTCTGGATAGTTTCCCGAACCATCGTCGTCAGTTCGGCGTCCATCTTGCTGCGGTGTGTTCGCAACAGTGTCGCGAGGAAGGCGGTGACGGTCGCAGTCTGGTCGGCCTGATACTCCGGCGATTCGGCGTTGTGCTCGACTCTGGCGTTGGCCCAGCCCGGCGCGATAGCCCCGGTGTCGGCCCAGACGCGGTGGGGCCACCGCCCGTCGGAAAGCTGGCTGTCACAGAGGAACGCGGCGCTCTCGGTCAACATCTCTACGGTATCGATATCAAGTCGGTCGCCGGCTTCGAGCAGATGCCGGGAGACCGAGGCGTCATCGCGGAACCAGACGTACCCGTAGCCGCCGGAGTTCGAGTAGAACGGGTCGAACTCCGGGGCAGCGATGCGGCCGCCGGTCGGCGAGGACAGCAAGTCGAGCACCCGCAGGTCCATCCGTATCAAGTCCGAGCGTGGCATGGATTCGGCCACGTCGATGCGCGTTCGCTCCCGTCCAGCCTGCCGGAGGTCGTCAGACGTCGTATGCTCCGTCACGCAGTCAGCGAGGTCGAGCAGTGCCGTCTCCCGGTCGACCTCGTCGTGGTTCGAGAGCTGACTGACGAGCGTCGTGTCCTTGCTGCGCCCGGACCGGTCAAGCGGCGCAGTCACGAGGAAGTCGCCGGTGAGTCGGGTCTGGTCGCGTCGCTCGACCGGCTCCGACCGCGGGAACTCGATCGGGCTGTCCTCGAGTATCTCGGCGAGGCGTTCCGGTCGCTGTCCGGCGACGGCGTCCAGCCCGGTCGACGAGGCGAGGTAATCGTGTTCTCGCCGGTGGTACACTTCAAGCACCCGCGAGTTGTCGGGTCCGGCGTCCTCGTGAATCAGCGAGCCGACGCCGCTGTCGCTACTGTCGGGGGCCAGTGTGACGAACGCTACGAGTTTGGCGTTCTGAGGCACAGCCCCGCGCATCGCGACGTGTGTGACGTGTGCCCGCCCCAGCGTCAGGTCGTACTGGTGGACCGTGAACGACCCTGCGTCGTATTCGGTCTCGACGAGCCGCGTCTCGCGGTAGTAGTGCTGTCTGATCGTCTCCAGGTCACTGAACCACCGTGTTTCGTCCCCAAGCATAACCCCGAGTCGGGAGCGGTCGATACCGGAAAGCCCGGAGAGCGAATCGGAGTAGTCCTTCAGCGTGCCGTCTTCGCCGACGTGTACGAGTCGGTCACCGTGCCCGGAGAAAGAGCCTGAAACAGTCCTGCGCTCCTCTGGAAAGCGCTCATGACGAGTCCGTTTGTATTCGTTGAGCGCTGTCGAAAGCCGCATACACATCAAAGCAGACCAATCTCTATAAACTCCTGTGGTTCGGACAAATTAGTGATACTTCGAAGGGCGTGGCTGCATATCGCCGAAGAGCGAAGCTGTTACTGCTGAACGGACCCACCAGCGCGGACTACTGGCTCAGGTCACTCTCGTCAGCCGGAAACACGCTCACACTATCGACGGTCACGGTCGCGCCTCCGTCACCAGCAGCCCCACGGTGCTCCCCGGAGACGAGGTCGGTATCGTCAGTCCCGGCCGGGAGCCTGACCGTCGTCGGCTCGCTGCCGAAGTTGAGCACTACGACGGCCGCGTCCTCGTCAGTCGCCCGTGCGTACGCGACGACACGGTCGGACGGGCCGTCCCGGACCTCGTACGGGATTCGGACGAGGTCCGCATCCGCCGACAACGCCGGCTGGTCGTGTCTGGTTGCCGAAAGGTCGCTGACGAACGACTGGAGCGCCTTGTCAGCGTGGTCCCACGCGAGGTCGTCGCGCCGGCCCCGCTGGCCGAACTCCTGGCCGGCGTACAGCAACGGTGCGCCAGGGAGCGTGAACAGCGCGCCCGCAGCGGCCTCGGCGGCGTCCCGCCCGTAATCGACAATATAGCGCGTCTCGTCGTGGTTCTCCGCGTACAGCATGAACGACGCGTGCTCGGGGAAGCCGATCTCCGCCCGCCCCTCGATGGCACTGAGGACGGCCTCGGCATCGCCGCCGTCGCCGACCTGCCGGAGCGCGGCGTAGGTCGTCGAGTCAAAGTGCATGTCGAACAGCCCGGCCTGGAAGTCGGGGATGTACGGGATGGTCTCGTCCAGTAGTAAGAACTCACTGTCGCGGTCCTTGCAGTAATCGTGGATCTCACGCCAGAAGCCGTTCGGGACGGCCCAGGCCATATCACAGCGGAACCCGTCGACCAGTTCGGCCCACTGGGCGACCGCATCGAGCAGGTGTCGGCGGACCGGCAGGTGGTCGAAATTGAAGTTCGCGATGTGTTCCCACTCGAAGTACGTCTCCGGTTCGGTGTCACTTCGCCACTCGTACCACTCCCGGTATTCGGCGTCCGGTCCTTCCACGGCGGACTCGAAGTAGGGGTGGGTCCGCGCCGAGTGGTTACACACGAGGTCGAACAGGACCTTGAACCCGCGGTCGTGGGCCGCCTCAATGAATCGCTCGTAATCCGCGCGGGTGCCCAGATCCGACGCGATTTCGAAGAAGTCAGTGATGTTGTAACCGTGGGGCGCGTGGTCGTTCTGTAACACCGGCGTGAGCCAGATGGCGTCGACGCCGAGCGAGTCGAGGTAGTCCAGCCGGTCGATGATCGCGTCGAAGGGCGAGGCGTCGCTCTCGCCGGCGAACGTGCGGACGTAGATCTCGTAGATGACAGCGTCCTCAGCCCAGGCCGGCGCGTCGTACGGTCGACTGGCAGCGACCCCGTCGCCGCTCGTCACGGTCTCGATGCCGCCCCCGTCGCGGCTAAACTCGACGGCGTCGGGCACGCTGTAGCCGTGGTCTCCGATGGCAACGGCGTGGATGCGAGCGCGGTCCGGAAGCGCGTCCAGCGGAATCCGGAGGGCCGTTCCATCGCGGGTCACCGCGTCGGCGTCGATGTCGTCACGGTCATCCAGCAGGAACTCGACGGTGAGGTCGCCGGCCGTCTCGGTCCCCTCCGGGTGGGGGCTGCAGTCCGCTCGAACGACGGCTTCGTCGCCCTCGATCTCCGGTCGCAACGTCAGGCGGGGCTGCCCGCCGCCACCGTCTTCGTCGCCGCTGTCCCTTTCCGAGGTGTACTCGCCGCTCCCGCTGTGACTTGAGCCACTTCGACCGCTGGAAACGCCGCTGTGACCGCCAGAGCGGCCGGACGTGTGTGTGCCACTCGGCTGGAGTCTCCCCGGAAACGCGCGCACGGTGAGGTCGTGTTCGCCGTCGGGTGCAGTGAGTCGGATGACGTATCTGCCCGGCGCGTCGGGGACGAGGTGCTCGACCGGGTCGTCGCCGAGCGATACCGTTGATTCCTTCGGTGCCTGCGTCAGTCGCCACGTGTAGGTCGCCGACGGGTCCGGGTCGCGGGGCGCGAGTTCGACCTCGTCACCCGTCGCCACGAACCGCGGCGGTCCAGGATGGTGCATAGGTTCACTGCGATTGACAGTGTCTTTGTACTTGGGGTAGCCGCGAGCGTCCCGCCGCCGGCAGCACCGCTTTCTGACTACGGCGTGTACCACCTTTGTGCCCGACTACCGACGCGATGCCGGGTTTGCGCTGCTCTGTGGACTGGTGCTCGTCGCGTATCTGCGCCGGGCCGGCGCACTCGACACGCTCTGGGCCGAATCCGCCGTCGCTGTCGGGGTAATCGGCGCACTAGGTGTCGAAGCGCTGTTTGTGCTCGACACACCTGTGGCGTCGCTGTGGGAGCGCCGCGGCGTGCGGACGGCTTCGGCTGTCGCGCTTCTGGGTGTTACTGGCGGGTTCGCAGTCCTTCTGGGACCAATCGTCGTCGCTGCGGCGTGCTGGGGGCTCACAACGTACTTCGGTATCCTCGCCGTGAGTCTGTGGTACCCATAATCGTTCGCTCCTCACAAGGACAGTCCAGTCACAACACCAGCCGGTGGTCTTCCAGCAACTCTGTTTAGGACTCTGGGTAGCGACAAATGACACCGATACGTGTTGATAGATAGATAAATATATCTGGCCGATATGCATCTCATTTCAGCGCTCAAAATCTTTATTCGATTTTTATAGCCAATTTACAGTCTAACTCTATTTCTGTACCCATATTACACCTATAAAAGTCTATTTTTAGCTATCTGGGCTTATCTAGTAAATTTCTCTCCACAAAATAGGCTGTAAGACACTATTCAGGCTATAATGGTCAGAATCTGGGGTTGTATAGAGATGTCTGGAGCGGAATGTCCTTCTCTGATGCAGTCCGACCTGTCCACCACGGGACGGGTACTCGGCTGTCGAATAACAGCTGTACGAGTATTAGATTCGACCGGTATCGGCCAGGTGTCGGCAACGGAACTCGGTTGACCTGACGATAGACAGAGTGGTTACTCGTGGGCCAGATTGACCTCAATGACGTTAGCAGCCTGTTGTACCGTGTCGATGAGTTGTGCCTTGCGGCCCGGCGATTGCAACCGGTTGATGGGCGCGGTGATGCTGATGGCGGCCTCGCGGCGGTCGCCGGTATCGATAGGAACCCCGACACACCCGGTGCCGTCAACCCGCTCCTCGGTGTCGTCGGCGACGCCGTGTTCTCGGATCGTCTCCAGTTCCGCGAACAGCGTCTCGCGGTCTGTGATAGTGTTGTCCGTCTCGGCCGGCAGCCCGCGAGTTTCGATGATTTCTGCGACCCGCTCGTCATCGAAACTCGACAGGAGCGCTTTGCCGATGGCGGTCTTATGGAGGTGGATGCGCTTCCCGAGGCGCGTATCGAGCGCGACTGCCTGGTCGCCGCTGGTCGTGTGGATGTAGATGCCGTAGCCCTGCTCTTCGATCATCAGGTTCGCCAGTTCGCCAGTCTCGACGGCCATCCGTCTGACCTCGGACTTTGCGACTTCGTAGATACCATCATAGCGCTGTGCCATGCCGCCGAACTCCAGCCACCGGAGTCCGATGCGGTACTCGCCGTCCCGTTCGACGACCAGTCCCTCGTCTTCCAGCGTCACCAGGTGTTTGTATATCGTGCTCTTGGCCGGCTCCAGCGAGTCAGCGAGTTCGACCAGCGTCGCACTCCCACCGAGGTCTTTGATACCCGAGAGTACCGCCAGCGAAGTCTGCGTCGCCCGGACCGAGTCCGTTTTTGCCCGTGTCATTAGTCATCAGTTCTGCCGCCGCTCGAATAAAATTGCCGTATCGACTGTGACAACCGCTCTGCGGTAGCTTCCGGGGCGACACGTACGGCAAAGTGTGCGTCATCGAGCTTTTCGACCGGCACAGGTATTCGAAAAGACGAAACGGAAAATCGGGTCATTGGCGCGAAACCACCAGTTGAAGTCGCCGGGGGCTCCCTAATGTGGCGACCGGACGGCCACGAGATACCGATAGACCAGTGTACGCCGTTGACCGTTGTGTCGTCCGAGCGGAGAAGTAATGAAAGGTAACATAGCATAGGTATTTCGTATTTTCGAATCTACTGAGAGACGGTGGAGCGACCGCTCTCGTTGATGATGCGGTCGATGGTGGACGGTAGATTTAAGCGGCTCCGTTGGGTTTTTTTGAGATGAGTTATGAGTGTGACGCGACACTACGACCGCGAGTTCGTCAGAACGTTCTTTACCTCGCCGACAGCGGTGGACGGTGAGGAGGATTCCGCGAAGATGCTGCGAAGCGCCGGCCAGCTCCGCGGCCTGCAGGCCCCGGATGTCTGGGTCCCGGATAACGAGGACGCGACGGCACCGAATATGCGCGCCGAGGGTGTCGAGAACATCATCGACGTCGTCGCCAACCAGGGCGCTGAGTTCCCCGGTGAGATCCACCCGCGCGTCGTCTGGCACCGCGAGTCCCCGGCGACCCGCTACCAAGGCTTCCAGCAGATGCTGGAGATCACGGACCCTGAGAACGGCGCAGTCGAACACATCGACGGCTTCGTCATCCCGGAAGTCGGCGACATCGACGACTGGAAGAAGGCCGACGAGTTCTTCACCATCATCGAGAACGAACACGGGCTGGAAGAAGGGAGCCTTTCCATGTCGGTCATCGTCGAGAGCGGCGAGGCCGAACTGGCGATGGGCGACCTCCGCGAGGAGATGGGCAAGCCCTCGAACAACCTCGAACGCATGTTCCTGCTCGTCGACGGCGAGGTCGACTACACCAAGGACATGCGCGCGATGACGCCTACCGGCGAACTCCCGCCGTGGCCGGAACTGCGCCACAACACCTCCCGCGGTGCCAGCGCCGCCGGCCTCATCGCCGTCGACGGCCCCTACGACGATATCCGCGACGTCGAGGGGTACCGCGAGCGGATGAAGGACAACCGCGCGAAGGGGATGACTGGCATCTGGTCGCTGACGCCGGGGCAAGTCGTGGAGGCGAACACTGCTCCGCTCCCGCCGAAGACTGGGAGCTGGCTCCTCGAAGTCGGCGGCCAGGAGGTCGAACTCGACGCACAGGACGGCAAGCAGGTGTACGACGGCGACGACCTTTCGCTGGAAACGGACAGCGAGGGCGGCTACGTCCTGCAGGCGGGTGGCGAGCGACTGGAACTGGACGAGGACGAACTCACCGAGGAACTGCTCGACCGCACCGCGTACATCCCCAGCATGACCGACATCGTCGACTCGATGGAGGAGTTCGAGGCCGCGAAGGAGGCCGGCAAGGGAGCCATCGCGATGACTCAGGCCGCCACGCTGGTCATCAACGGCGTCGAAGTCGACATCAGCAAGGACCGGATGTGGGACGAAGCGACCTATCAGGCCGCCCAGACGCCAATTACGCTGTTCCAGGACGTGTACGAGCACCGGCCGGACCAGCACGAGGAGCTGGCGGAGATGTACGGCGCTGACATCGTCGAACGCGCCACGGCCGTCGGGAACTGACGGATACGTACCGTTTCGTCACTCGAAACGCCGTGGGCGCGATTCAGTCTTCCAGCGGTTCGATGAGTTCGACGTGATGGCCGTCAGGGTCCGCGACGAAGGCCGTGTACGCGCCGGCCTCCGGCTGTGGGCCGGGCTCTTTGACGACGCCGTGATGATCGATGCGGTCGACCGTTGCGTCGACGTCGTCCACGCCGAGAGCGAGATGGTCCCAGCCGGACCCCATCTCGAAGCTCGTCTCCCCGTCCGTTTCTGACAGTTGCAGTTCGACGCCGCTGTCGTCGGCCACGTAGTAGTTCGTCGTCTCGCCGTCCGGCGTGGTGAACTGCCAGGACTCCTCGAAGCCGAACTGCTCGTAGAACGCGATCGATGCTGTGGCGTCGGCCACGTTCAGGCACATATGAAGGATGCTTGCATTGCCCATACATCGCTTCCAGTGCCCTGCGTCAAATAGCTGGCGGGCTACGTAAAGCGAATTGTGACCGCATGCCACAGACTTTAATGATTATTACTCCTGAATGCTCGTATGGCGATCGAAAATGTCGAGGACACCTGGTCAGCACAGGAACTGGACCTGAATCGACCGGATGTCGACGCGTATCGGGATCTAGCGGAAGCGCTCCGTGCACGCGTCACAGGTGGGGTTGAGTTCGACGAATACGCCCGGATTCTGTACGCAACGGACGGGAGCATCTACCGCGCCGAGCCGGCAGGGGTCGTGTATCCGACGGATATCGACGACGTGCGGGCGGCTGTCGAGGTTGCGACGAGCCACGGCGTTCCGATACTGCCCCGCGGGACCGGGTCGTCGCTCGCCGGGCAGACCGTCGGCCCGGGCTGTGTCGTTCTGGACATGTCCCGGCACATGGACGATATCCTCGATATTCGGCCGGACGAGCAGACGGCGCACATCCAGCCCGGTGTGGTGCAGGACGACTTAGACGACACGCTGGCCAACTACGGTCTCAAGTTCGCGCCGGACCCGGCGTCGTCGAACCGCGCCTCGGTCGGCGGCGGCATCGGAAACAACTCTACCGGCGCACACTCCGTCAGGTACGGCATCACTGACGCCTACACCGATGCAGTGAAAGCTGTCCTCTCTGACGGCTCGCTCATCCACGCCCGGGAGGTCGTTATCGACTCACCGGAGTGGGACGACATCGTGAGCAAGGACGACCGCGAGGCCGACATCTATCAGACGGTCCGCGAAGTCGTCGAGGAAAACGCCAACGAAATCGAGGACCGCTACCCTGACCTCAAGCGCCGGGTGTCTGGCTACAACCTCGACCGCGTTATCTACGAAAACGACGACGGCGAGCGCGTGCTGAACCTCGCGAAGCTGTTTGTCGGGAGCGAGGGGACCCTCGGGGTCATTGTCGAAGCCGAACTTTCGCTGGTGACCGTCCCCGAGGAGACCGCGCTGGCGCTGTACTGCTTTGACACGCTTCCCGATGCGATGCGGGCTGTCCCGGTCGCGCTTGACTACGATGTCAGCGCGGTCGAGTTGATGGACGACGAGATGTTCAGGCTCGCAGCCGGCTCCGACGGCTACGCCGAGTACGTCGACCCGATTCCGGACCGAGCGGCCGCGGCGTTGATGCTCGAATACGACTCGGAATTGCACGATGACTTCGAGGCGGCCATCGCGCGGACCAACGAACGGTTCCTCGATAACGGAGCGGCCTTTGACGTGGTGGAAGCCTACACCGACGCCGACCAGGCTGACCTCTGGAAGCTCCGCAAAGCCGCGATTCCGCTCCTGATGTCCATGGACGGCGACCCCAAACCGTACCCGTTCATCGAGGACGCGACGGTCCCGCCCGCCGAACTGGCCGAGTACGTCGAGAAGTTCGAGGAGGTGCTGGCCGATCACGACACCTCGGCCGCGTACTTCGCCCACGCCGGCTCCGGAACACTCCACATCCGCCCGATTCTCAACCTGAAGGAGGAATCCGGTATCGAAGACATGCACTCCATCACCGACGACGTGACCGACCTCGTGCTCGAACACAATGGGTCGTTCTCCGGTGAGCACGGCGACGGGATGGCCCGAACGGAGTTCACGCCCAAGATGTACGGCGAGACGCTCTGGGATGCGTTCAAACAGGTCAAGACGGCCTTCGATCCGCAGTGGTGGATGCACCCGGGCAACGTCGTCTACCGCGACGGGCCGGCGGATATCGGCCCTGATGCCGACCGGGGGGTCGGTGCGGACATGCGCGAGAAGCTCCGGTACGGGCCCGACTACCAGTCTCTGGAGCCACAGACGACGCTGGACTTCGAGGACGAAGGCGGCTTCTCGGAGCTCGTCGAACTGTGTAACGGCTGTGGGACCTGCCGGCAGACTGACGGGGACGTGATGTGTCCCACCTACCGCGCCTCGGAGGAGGAGGTCCAGACGACGCGCGGCCGTGCGAACCTCCTCCGGTCGGCCATCAGCGGCGACCTGAGCGAGGACGAGATTCACTCCGAGCGCTTCCAGGAGGAAGTACTCGACCTCTGTGTCGGCTGCAAGGGCTGCAAGAGCGACTGCCCGACCGGCGTCGACATGGCGAAACTCAAAACCGAGCTGAAACACCAGCACCACGAAGCGGAGGGGGCCAGCCTCCGGGAACGCCTGTTTGCTAACATCGACACTGCCTCGAAGCTCGGGTCGGCGCTGGCACCGATTTCGAACTGGGCGACAGACATTCCGGGCGCGCGGGCCGTTATGCAGAAACTGTTCGGCATCGCGCCGGAGCGCGAACTCCCCACCTTCAGCCGGGAGACACTCCAAGACTGGTTCGATGCACGCGGTGGCTCGACTGTCTCGCGGGCCGAAGCCGACCGCAAAGTCCTGCTGTTCCCCGATACGTACACGAACTACTCGTACCCGACGGCCGGCAAGGCCGCCGTCGAAACGCTGGAAGCCGCAGGCGTCCACGTCACCATTCCGGACAACACCGCGCCGTCCGGGCGAGCGGCGTACTCCACCGGAATGCTGGACGTGGCCCGCGACCGAGCCGAGACGAACACGGACCGGCTGGCGGACCGCGTCACAGAGGGGTGGGACATCGTCTTCGTCGAGCCCTCCGACGCCGTGATGTTCCAGGACGAATATCTGGACTTACTCGACGGGTCGGCAGTGTCGCAGGTGGCCGACAGTGCCTACGGCGTGCTGGAATACCTCGACACGTTCCGACTCGACGACGCGCTGCCGGTCGAGGACCGCTCACTGGGAGCTGCCGGCGCGGTCAGCTACCACGGCCACTGTAACCAGAAGGGGACCAACAAGGACCACCACGCCGTCGGCGTCATGCGCCGCGTCGGCTACGAGGTTGACCCGCTGGACTCGACGTGCTGTGGCATGGCCGGAAGCTTCGGCTACCACGACGAGCACTACGACCTCTCGAAAACGATCGGGCGGCTGCTGTTCGACAAGGTCGAAGAAAGCGGTGGCGACCGTGTCGTTGCTCCGGGCGGCTCCTGCCGCTCGCAGCTGGGTGACCGCGACGGCGTCGACGAGATTCCGCCCCATCCTATCGAAGTCGTCGCCGAGCGCGTGCCGGAGACGACGACATCATAATCTCGCGGCAACGCAAGAACTCGCTGAGCGCTCTCGGCAACAGGGGTGGACATCGCGATGGCTGGACGCGGAATCTGGACGTTCGTTCCCTGCCGGAAGCCGGCTGGAGCACAACGGCAGCGATAAGCTAAACACCGGATGCACTGCTTGCGCTGTCGCGGGCGGACTCCGATGATATCGCCGGCTGCCGGCCGGAGACGACCGTGTTTTCAGACTGGGTATCTACTGCCAGGCTTACACCAATAAGAGATACATCTCTTTTCTCGGGATTTGAAATTTTATTTTGAGTTTTAGCATCTTAACGCTCGCTAATGTATTCAGAAAATAGCTTTTACTGGCATATAGGTTCTATATGCACACACATAGTATATACAAGTTTGTTATGACACAGTATCGGCGTGGAAATTCAGTATCCATCCCTGCTTTAGCTCTCACACTGGTACGGATTGCAGTCCGGTCTGAGCCACAGCGGAGCACAGCGACACAGCCGGTCAGAGAAACGGATGTACAGTTGTTAGAAATTGTTTCAGCGGCATGACGGGGCCGCCGATACCGATGGGTCACTCCCGGGTAAACGACGCTGTCCCGTCGCTAAACGCAAGCGACTCGAGATCGGTGACTTCGGCGGCGGCTGGCAACTCATCGACAAGCGGCTCGGAGACGTGGAGCGTCGAGAGGTCCTGTGTGGTCTGTATCCAGACGATGCGGACAGTGTCAGGATCGTAGCCGCCGAGCGCGGACAGCGCCGTCCGGATAGCAAACTCGTCGTCCGGCGCAACGAGGGGGAGCTTCGCCTTCGCCGTCGACCCGCTGGTGAGTGCATTCGCGTACGTCTTCTGCAGGTCCAGCTGGTCGAGGGCAGCCTGTCGGGTGATGTCGGCCAGCCCGATGCCGTTGCCGTTGCCCTTCGTCGCCTCGGTGAGCCCGCGGGCGTACAGCAGCTTGATCGACGGCTCGTCGGGGTCCGGCGCGTTGAGGACGCGGTAGCGGCCGATGACGTTCGTGTCCATTCCCGCGCCGGAGACGTCCTTGCCGAGCTCGTCGACGACGAGCAGGTCGATGTCGTCGACCGGGAGCGTCGCCATCTCGTCGTAGGCCTGTTCCAGCAGCGCTGGCTCACGGTCGGTGAACGAGCCCGCTGGAATCGCCTCGACGTGGGCCGTCTCCTCGTGGAAGTTCTCGACCAGCGCCACGCCGCCGACCAGCGGCAGTGCCGACTCAACAACCGGGAGTGCAGCTTCCAGCGTCTCCACGTACCCCTCCTTGATGGCTGTCGAGTGGAACGCCTTCGCGCCGTGTTGCTTGCCCAGCCCGACGACGGTCATCTTCATCAGACCACTCTCGATGCGGCCGCTGTAGTTGGTATGGGGTTTCACCCGGTTCACGACGACCACGGCATCCGCTTCCTGTGCCGCTGTCGAGACGTGGACCGGAAACTCGGTGTCACCGACAGTAACGGTGTCGACCTGTGCAGTGTCCATCCGGGCGTCGATGGGGGCATCAAGGCGCGACTCCGTGATGCCCAGGCTCTCCAGCACTTCGCGCTGGCCCTCGGGCGTTGCCCCGCCGTGGCTCCCCATCGCCGGGACGACGACCGGCTCGAAGCCCCGATCACGGATATCCGCAACGACAGTCTCGACGATGTCGTCGATACGGTGGATGCCGCGGCTGCCGACGGCGACGGCGACAGTCGCACCGGGTTCCAGCCCGTCGAAGTCGAGCCGGTCGAGTTCGGTCCGCGCCGCGGCAGACGGGTCGTCAACGGCGGCTGTCTCTGGCTCGTACTGGACACGAGCGAAGTCCGGCAGCGGTTGTGGGTCAATGAGGGCGTCCACGTCGCCTCGGTCGGGGAAGTTCATATCAGAGGGTTAACGGCGGGCCATACAAAAACCGGGTTCACCCGTCGCTACCGTGGCTGGGTGTGCGAATCTCGTTCCAGAAGGGCAGGAAATCCCGGTAGCGACAGGTGTCAGAGGGTGCCGCGTTCAGTCCTGCAACAACAGCCGGACGGCGTCGGAAAGCTGGCCGACGCGAGCGGCGTGTTCGAAGGACTCGTCGCGGATACCGTTCGTGACGAGCGCGAACCCGACGTTCAGTTCAGGGTCGCCCCATCCAAAGGAACTCCCGAGGCCGGCGTGGCCGAACATCCGCTCTTTGCTAGCGGCCCCGAACATGTCGGCGGCGAGCCCGCCGGTCCAGACGCCAAGGCCGTAGCGGGCCGGGCGCGACAGCGTGCCGTCGGACTCGGTTTCGGCGTGAGTCGTGGTCGCCTCATCAACGGTCGCTTCGGTCAGCAGTTGCGTCCCGTCCAGTGACCCGCCGTTGGCGAGACAGGCGTAGAACCGGGCCATGTCCCGTGCCGTACCGATGCCGTTAGCCGCGGGGATCACTGCCCGGCGCATCGCTTCCTGATTGAACGCTCCGGCGTATGCGGCAGGGTCTTCGAGCCCCTCGTCGACATCGTGACACCGCTCGAACGCTTCGTAGCCGGCCAGAGTCGCCACGTCGTCGGGCTCGTCATCCCGCAGACCGATACCGGTGTGGTCCATCCCCAGCGGCTCGAACACGTTCTCCGCGACGTACTCTTCGACCGGCTGGCCGCTACAGCGACGGATGAGTTCGCCGACCAGCCAGCCGTAGTTGATGACGTGATACGCTGGCGTCGTTCCGGGCTCGAACACAGGTTCGATGTCCTCCATCGCCGCGACGACAGCGTCCCAGTCGCCCCAGCTTTCGTACTGTTCGTCGAACTCACCGAAGGGGAGGCCGGCGGTGTGGCTGAGTACCTGCCGGACTGTAATGGATGCTTTCTGCGTGCCGTCGTCGGCAAACTCCGGCCAGTGCTCGACGACCCGGTCGTCGTAGTCGAGTTCGCCCTGCTCGACGAGCTGGTGCAGGCCGACGCCGGCGAACGGCTTCGTACAGGAGAACAGTACGTGACGCGTCTCGGGCGTCGTTTCGTCGCCGTCGGGGCCCGTAGAACCGCCGGCGAAGTCGACGACGAGGTCGCCGTCGACGTACACCGCCAGCTGTGCGCCGTGGTGCAGTCCGACCTCGAGTTGTCGGTCGAACTGAGCCCGGAGCTGTTCGATGGCGTCTTCGCTGAGTTGTGGCATACCTTGTCTTGGCTCCGGCGAGATAATAGAAGTTAGGTTCTGTTCGGTCGCGGAATCGAGCAGCGGACGGCTACTGATTGCGTTCGAGCTGTCAGACCATCATGGTCGATTATGCGAAACGTTGATGTCACTAAGCGGTCACAACTCCGTATGCTCGAAAACAAGAACGGAACGTCCGAGGTATCGACGACCCGGACGTCGTTCGAGATTCTGGCGCTGATTCGGGACGCGGGAGGCGCGACAATCGCGGACATCCGGGCGGAGACGGGTCTAGCAAAGAGCACGGTGTATCGGCATCTTAAGACGCTGCACGACATGGACTATCTCGTCGAGAAGGACGGGGAGTACCGACTCTCGCTGCGGTTTCTGCAACTCAGCGAACCGCCGCGGATACGGCGGCCGGGCTATATCGTCGCCAAGCAGAAAGTCATCGAGTTGGCGATAGAGACCGACGAGCGAGCCCTGTTTCTGGTCGAGGAGGGGTTCGAGGGCGTGTACCTGCACCGGGCCGGCGGCCGGAATCCGCTCCAGAGCGACACGATGATCGGCAAACGCCGGCCACTGCACGCGCTCGCCGCAGGGAAAGCCATTCTCGCGGAGTGGGCTGACGAACGCATCGAGGAGTTCGTCGAAACCACGCCCCTCGACGGACTGACGGCGAACACGATCACCGACCGGGACGCGCTGTTCGAGGAACTCGAACAGGTCCACGAGCAGGGCTATGCGACCAATATGTCCGAACACATGGACGGCCTGCGGGCGGCTGGCGTGCCGGTGTACAACCACGAGGACGACCTCATCGGCGCGCTGAGCGTCTTCGGGCCGAATGGCCGGGTGAGCCAGGACGACATCGAATCGACGTACCCCGATCTGCTGGAACGGAAAGCCAGCGAGTTGAAGATCGACCTCACGTACGATTGAGAAGTACTGTTTCGTGTCAGCGGGGCCGTTCCGTATACCGGAAGAGATTCGACGGCCGCCCTACTCGAACGCCGGAATGCCGGTCAGATCGTGCCCGATAATGAGCGAGTGAATGTCGTGCGTCCCCTCGTAGGTGTAGACTGTTTCGAGGTTCGTCAGGTGCCGCATCGGGGAGTAATCAGCCGTGATGCCGTTGCCGCCAAGCATCTCGCGGGCCACCCGTGACTGCTCGCGGGCCATCCGCGCGTTGTTGCGTTTTGCCATCGACACCTGTTCCGGGCGGAGGTCACCGCGTTCCTTCAGGTCGGCGAGCCGGTGGGCGAGCAACTGGCCCAGCGATATCTGGGTCGCCATCTCCGCGAGCTTCTCCTGCTGGAGCTGATAGCCGGCGATCGGTTTGCCGAACTGCTCGCGGTCGGTGGCGTACTCGTGGGCGGTCTCGAAACAGTCCATCGCGGCCCCGACCGTCCCCCAGGCGATGCCGTAGCGGGCCTGCGTGAGACAGGACAGCGGCCCCTTCATTCCCTCGACGCCCGGCAGAACGTTCTCCTCGGGGACGCGGGCGTTCTGCAGACTGATCTCACCGGTAATCGATGCCCGCAACGAGAGCTTCTCGTCGATCTTGTTCGTCGTCACGCCGTCACGGTCCGTTTCAACGAGGAAGCCCCGCACGGGGTTGCCGTCGGCGGACATGACTTTTGCCCACACCACTGCGAGGTCGCTGATAGGCGCGTTCGTGATCCATGTCTTCGAGCCGTTCAGGACGTAGCCGTCAGCGTCGCGCTCGGCCGTCGTCTCCATCGCCGACGGGTTCGATCCGTGTTCGGGCTCGGTCAGACCGAAACAGCCCACCCGCTCGCCGCTGCCGAGCGCCGGCAGCCATTCCTCCTTCTGGGCGTCGCTACCGTAGGCGTGAATCGGGTACATGACGAGCGCACCCTGAACGCTGGCCATCGAACGCAGGCCGCTGTCGCCAGCCTCCAGTTCCTGCAACAGGAGGCCGTACGCCGTCTCGCTGAGCCCCGGCAGGCCGTACCCATCGAGGTTCGGGGCGTAGAACCCGAGTTCGCCCATCTCGGTGATGAGGTCCGTCGGGAACGTGCCGTCGATCCAGTGCTGCCCGACATCCGGTTTGACTTCGTTCTCGACGAAGTCTCTGGCTGTGTCTCGGACCATCCGCTCTTCCTCGCCGAGGTCGCCTTCGAGACCGAGGTAATCGATCATATAGGTTCTCTGGCCGGGGTTCAATTAAGCGTTTGCCCGGTGCCAAAGGGATAAAAGTCCGTGGCGCTGTCGATGATATAGCATGTCGCAACCAGATAGCCAGACGGCGTGGAGCCGGCTATACATCGACGGAGAGTGGCGTGACGCCGGAACACCTGATACGATTCCGGTGACGAACCCCGCAACGGGCGAGGAAATCACGGCGGTGCCCGCCGGGACAGAGGGGGACGTCAACGACGCCTACCAAGCCGCCGACGCGGCCCAGTCCGACTGGGCGGCGCTGTCGCGTGAGGAGCGCAACGAGTACGTCCAGTCGATGATTGCGGTGATGCAGGACCGACTCGACGAAATCGTCGAACTACTTGCGACGGAGTCAGGCAGTGTCCAGGCCAAAGCGACTGCCGAGGCCAACTTCGCCATGGCGGACTTCCAGAGCGCTCTGGAGATGGTCCCGCCGGAAGAGGAGGTCCGCGATTCGATGTATCACGAGGACAAGGACCATCACATCGTCCGCGAGCCCGCTGGCGTCGTCGGGATTATTTCCCCGTGGAACTTCCCGCTGCACCTCACGACACGGGCGCTCGGCCCCGCGCTCGCGCTGGGGAACACTGTCGTCATCAAGCCCGCGACGGACACGCCGATTACCGGCGGGCTCCTGCTGGCCGACATTGCCGAGGAAGCCGGTCTCCCGGACGGCGTCGTCAACGTCGTCACGGGCCACGGCTCCGACATCGGCGACCGGATGGCCGGCCATCCGACCGCCCGCGTGATGTCATTCACTGGGTCGACGGCAGTCGGCAGGTCTGTGGCCAGTCAGGCCGGGGACGCGCTCGCGCTCCCGGCGCTTGAACTCGGTGGGAACGGACCGTTCGTCGTCACCAAGGACGCCGATATCGAGGCAGCCGCCAAGGCCGGCTCTGTCGGCGCGTTCGGCCATCAGGGACAGGTGTGTATCTCGATTAACCGCCACCTCGTCCACGAGGATGTCTACGATGAGTACGTCGAGAAGCTCGTCGAACACGCGGAGTCACTGACTATCGGGAACCCGCTGGACGAGGACGTGGAGTTCGGTCCGATCATCAACGAGAGTCAGGTCGAGCAGCTTACCTCGTTCATCGAACAGACTGTCGATGCCGGCGCGACGCTGGAAACAGGCGGCGAGGTCGAGGACCTGTTCCTCGAACCGACCGTCCTCTCGGAGTGTACCAACGATATGTCCGCGGCCTGTAACGAACACTTCGGCCCCGTCGCTCCAGTCATCCCCTTCGAGTCCGACGAGGAAGCCGTCGAGCTCGCAAACGACACCGAGTACGGCCTCGCTGCAGGCGTGTACAGCGACGATATCGAACACGGGCGGTCCATCGCCGACCAGATCGACGCCGGGATGGTCCACGTCAACGACCATCCGATTCAGGACGAACCCAACGCCCCGTTCGGCGGGATGAAAAACTCTGGCCTCGGCCGGTACAACGGTGAGTGGATCATGGACGAACTGACCGAGACCAAGTGGATCTCTGTCCAGCACGAAGAGCGCGACTACCAGCTGCTCTAAGCCAGTCGATTCGGGGCCACGGCAGTAACCCACAACAGCGGCTCGGTGTCTCCGGGAACACGAAACTTATGCCCGCTTTCGGCTAGCATCGTCTATGGATACGCCGCGACCAAGCGACCGTTCAGCGGAACCGGTCACCGTGGATTCGATAGCACATGACCTCCGGACGCTGGGTCTCGAACGCGGGGAAACAGTACTGGTCCACGGGTCGCTGTCCGAGCTGGGATGGGTCTGTGGTGGCGCACCAGCGGTGGTAGACGCCCTGCAGCGTGTCGTCACCGAAAGCGGGGCGGTAGTGATGCCAACGCACTCACCCGGCAACAGGGACCCCGATAATATGGGGAACCCACCAGTCCCAGACTCGTGGGCCGACACAATTCGCGAGCAGTTCCCACCGTACCGACCAGCAGTGACGCCAACGCAGGGAATGGGTGCAATCGCCGAGTGTTTTCGCACGTATCCAGCTGTCCACCGGAGCGACCACCCACAGCATTCATTCGCCGCATGGGGGACCGACGCCGAGGCCATCGCTGGCGGGCACGCCTACGACTACTCGCTCGGGGAAGCCTCACCGCTGTCAGCGGTCTACGACCGTGCCGGGAGAGTCCTGTTTCTTGGAACCTCACATGCGACAAACACCTCGCTGCACCTCGCTGAGTACCGCGCCGATATCGACGCCGACACGACAAAACACGCCAGTGCCGTACTTGCTGAGGGCGAGCGCGAATGGCGCCAGTGGACGGACATCGAACTCACCGATACGGATTTTCAGGCCTGCGGCGATGCGTTCGAGCGTGCACACCCCAGCGCCGTCGAGACGGGGACTGTCGGCGTCGGCGAGTCGAAACTCCTCACACAACAGCCGATGGTGGACTTCGCTGTCGAGTGGCTGACAGCAAATCGTTCGTAGGTATCAGCGACCACGGAGCAGTGCCGGCGTGTCTCAGAACTCGTCGATAACGGGGATGCCGACCGTCTCGTACTCACCCATCGACGAGAGAGTGGCCGGCACGTCTTCGAGTGCGAGCGTCTCCCCGACGATCTGAGAGGGGTCGAGCGTCCCGGCGTCGATGAGCCGGAACAGTTCGTCGTAGCGAACCGGCGGCATCCCGTAGGAGCCGTGGAAATCGATTTCCTGCAGGGTCATCGTATCCACCGGAAGCGAGATTTCCCCGGCCTCCTCGTCAGTCGTGAGCCCGACCTGCACGTGGGTGCCCTGCTTGCCCAGCGAGCCAACAGCGTTGCGACAAGTCTCCGGGATACCCAGCGCGTCGATTGCCACATCGGCCCCGCCGTCCGTGACTGCGTGAACCTCACCGGGGACGTTGTCCGCCTCGGCAGCGTTGATTGTCGCCGCCGCGCCGAGGTCCCGCGCCCGGTCGAGTTTGCGGTCCTGGACGTCGACCGCAATCGGTTCGGCCCCGAGCGCATCGGCGATATGGACTGCCGAGAGCCCAACGCCGCCACAGCCGTGGATCGCGACGGCGTCGCCCGGCCTGAGGTCCGCCCGGTCGGTCAGCGCGTGGTATGCCGTCATGAACCGACAGCCAAGCCCAGCCATCTCGGTGAAGTCGACTGCGTCCGGCAGCGTGACGCAGTTGAAGTCGGCTTCGCGGACAGGGAACGCCTCGGCGAACGCTCCCGGTGCGGCGTCGAGGAATCCGAGCGGCATCGATGTCTCGCAGATATTAGCGTGCCCGCGCTGGCAGTACTGGCACGACCCGTCGCCGAGGTGGAACGGGACCGTAACGCGGTCCCCCTCGGAGAACTGTTCGACGTCCGCGCCCACGTCGGCGACGATCCCAGCCGGCTCGTGTCCCAGAATCTGCCCGGGACCGGTCTGGATGCCGAACCATTCCCAGTCCCCCTGCCAAGCGTGCCAGTCGCTCCGGCAGACTCCACAGGCTTCGGTCTCGATGACGACCTGATCCGGCTGGGGCTCCGGATAGGGCACATCCTGAATCGTGAGCGGTTCGCCGTGCTCCTCGATGACAGCTGCTCGCATACCACAATAGTCACAGGACTATCATAAATACCTATCCACGGGCAGACCTGTTGTGGCTGGCTCAGTGGCGGTGGCTGCACGGTATCGAGAACGCCGCCGTCGAAACGATACCTGACAGCCAGAACGCTCTGCCACGGTATGGCCGAGTTACGTCGCCGGAGCGTTCTCGGCGACGGTTTCGATGACCGACTCGTCGACGTACTCGTCACGGAGCGTCTGCTTGGAGAACTTCCCGGTCGCACCCTTGGGAATCCCGTCGACCAGACGGATGGCGTCGGGGACCCACCACGACGGATACGACTCGGCGACGAGGTCTTTAATTTCCTGCCGGAGCGCGGCTTCGTCGGACACAGCATCGCGTGTAACGACGAACGCGGCGGGGCGTTCGTCCCACCGTTCGTGGGGGACAGGGACAACGGCGGCTTCGACGACCTCGTCGTGACCCATAACCGCGTTTTCGACCTCGACGCTGGCGATCCACTCGCCGCCGCTCTTGACGAGGTCGTCCATCCGGTCGACTACGTCGACGTACCCCTCCGGACTCACCCGGACAATGTCACCGGTCTTGAACCAGCCGTCGTCGGTGACGGCCTGTTCGGTCGCGTCGGGGGCGTTGTAGTACTCCTGTGTGACCCACGGGCCACGCATCCAGAGTTCGCCCAGCGACTCGCCGTCCCAGGGTACTTCCTCGCCGTCGGTGTTGACGACTTTGAACTCCAGTCCGGCAATCGGAAGCCCCGCGGAGTGGCTCCGCAGGTCGAACAGCTCCTCCTCCGGAAGGTCCGCCAGCCCGGGCTTTGGCTCGTAGGCGTGGGTGACCGGCGACGTTTCGGTCATACCGTAGCCGGAGATGAGGTCCACGTCGAACTCCTGCTTGTAATCCTCCATCAGTGACCGCGGCGTCGCGGACCCGCCGCTGGTGAAGTACCGAACCGACGAGAAGTCCACGTCGCTCTCGCGGGCGTACTCGAGCAGGTCCATGAAGACGGTCGGGACCGCTGCGGAGACAGTCACGTCCTCTTCCTCGATAAGTTTCGCCAGGTCCTCGGCCGACGGGTTCGGCCCGGGGAGGACCGTCTTGGCTCCGGCAGCGATAGTCGTGAACGGGCGACACCAGCCGCTGACGTGGAACATCGGGACGTACGTCAGTTCCACGTCGTCGGTCTTGATACCGGCCTCGCTGGTCATCAGCGACATGACCTGCGTCCAGTACATCTTCTGGGTGTACTCGACGCCTTTGGGCTTGCCTGTTGTCCCGGACGTGTAGCACATCCCCGCCGGCTGTTCCTCGGGCAGTTGCGGGAAGGAGTAATCGGGGTCGCCGTCGGCGATGAACGATTCGTAGTCGACGACCGGCTCCAGCGACGTTTCGGGGACGGTGTCACCCATCACGATGTACTGCTCGACGGAATCAAAGGCCTCCTCGTCGTAGGCCCCTTCCAGCTTTTCCAGCATGACGGGGTCGACGATGAGAATCTCGTCCTCGGCGTCGGCCACGATGTGCTGGATGTGCTCGTCGGGCAGGAGGAGGTTAATCATGTGGACCTGCGCGCCCATGCAGGCGACGCCGTAGTAGGCCTCCTGATGCCAGTGGTTGTTCCAGGCGAACGTCCCGACCCTGTCGCCACGTTCGATACCTGCCTGTTCGAGGGCCGAAGCCAGCTTCCGCACGCGCTCGGCGTACTCCGCTATTGTGTATCGGTGAATCCCCTGATGTGTCCGCGAGACGATCTCGCTGTCGGGGAACACGTTTTCGCCACGCCACAGGAATGACCGGAGGTTGAGTGGTGCACCACCTGGCATACTCCGTGTCAACACACACCGATATGTTAAAACTAGCCCTGCTCGCTGTGGTAACTCTTGACGTGCCACCCACAGTTCGTGGCCAGCGCTGTCTGAAACTGTGAACCAGCGGTAAATTTATACCGGAACCATGTGAAGCGACCCCATGCAGCGACAACGGAGTGATATCCAGTGAGCGAGTCCGTACTGCTCTCCATCACCGACGGCATCGCCACGCTGACGCTGAACGAACCGGAAACGCGGAACGCACTCACACAGCCCGTATACGACGCCTTGGAGCGCCACCTCGATACCATCGAGACTGCGTCCGATGTTCGGTGTGTCGTCATCGAGGGCACCGGCGAGTCGTTCTCGGCCGGCGGCGACATCGAGGGAATGAGCGAGCGGCTCACGAACGACGACCCGACCGACGACGCCGTCAGCGAACTGGCTCGTCGGACCCGCGACACCATCGCCAGAGTCGTCGCACTGCCGGTCCCGACCGTCGCAAAGGTCGACGGGTCGGCCGTCGGGGCCGGCGCGAACCTCGCTATCGCCTGTGACATCCAGCTGGCGAGCGAGTCGGCCAGCATCGGTTTCGTGTTCCGGCAGGTCGGCCTCAGCGTCGATGCCGGCACATCGTATCTGCTTCCCCGCATTGTCGGGACGAACGTCGCAAAGGAACTCGTATTCACTGGCGAGATACTGGATGCCGAGCGAGCCGCAGAACTGGGCCTGTTCAACCACGTCTACGATGCCGCGTCGTTCGAGTCCGAAGTCGAGGCGACCGTCAGCCGTATCGCCAATGGGCCCACCATTGCCCTCCGGCACTCGAAGCGGCTGCTTCAGGACGGTCTGGAGAAGTCCTTCGACCGCGCCCAGCGCGACGAGGCAACGGCACAGGGCATCGTCTTCGAGACGGCCGACCATGAGGAGGGTGTCGAGGCGTTCCTGACCGACCGCCGACCGGAGTTCGTCGGACGGTGACACGACCCGCAGTTTTTCATGACACGGAGCCAAATCAGACACTATGACTGAACACAGCAGCGACTACTACCAGCGGCTGGTCGACGAAAGTGCGCTCGAAGAATTTCTCACAAGGGAAATAGGCCCGGCCGAGACATTCGACGTTGCGCGCCACGAGCAGGGCCACTCCAACGAGACGCTGTTTGTCACCTGGGGCGACCGAGAGCTGGTCGTCAGGCGGCCCCCGCCGGGCCAGACCGCCGAGACAGCCCACGACGTGTTGCGGGAGTATCGCGTCATCGACGCGCTGCAGGACACAGCCGTCCCGGTCCCGCCGACGGTGACGGCCTGTGACGACCAGACGATCATCGGCAGCGATTTCTACGTCATGGCCCGCGTCGAGGGGACCGTCATCCGAGACGACGAGCCGGCGCGCTTCGGGAGCGACGACGCCCGGGCGGCAGTCGGCACCGAGCTGGTCGACACCCTCGCGGCCATCCACGAGGTAGATCCCACAGCCGTCGGCCTATCCGACCTCGGCCGTGCGGACGGGTATGCGAAGCGGCAGGTCGCACGCTGGGGGAAACAGCTGGCCTGGGCGTTCGAGCGGACGGCCGAATCCCGCACCATCCCTGAACTGGAGCGGGTTGGCTCGTGGTTACAGGACGAGTGCCCTGACGACCACCCCAAGACACTGGTGCATGGCGATTACAAGCTCGATAACGTGATGTTTGGCCCCGGTGACGACCCGAAACTCGCCGCCGTCTTCGACTGGGAGATGGCGACGCTGGGTGACCCACGGGCCGACCTCGGCTGGCTGCTCTCGTACTGGCGCGACGCCAAGGACCCCGAGCCGGAGATCCCCGACCTCGCCATGGAGTTCATCGAAGCACCGGGCTACCTGACCCGGACGGACCTAGTTGACCGCTGGGAAGCCCAGACCGGCCTGACGTTTGAACACGAGCGGTTCTATCGGACGCTCGCCGTGTACAAGCTCGCCGCCCTTGGTGAGATGTTCTACCGCCGCTATCTGGAGGGCAACGCCGACGACCCGTTCTACCCGCTGATGGAGGACCGCGTCCCCGCGCTGGCCAACCGTGCGGTTCGGATTATTGAGGGCGACGAACCGCTCTAACAGAGACAAAATAAGCGCCGATTTTCGTGTCGAAGTCCCCGTAGATGGCATCGGAGTCCTCATACACAGCCCACCGGGCTTTCTGGCTGGGAATAATCCTCGTCGTCCCACGAGACACAGTCGATACTATGGGGATGATTGATATGTGTTGCAACAGACACTACACGTATGCGAGCTGACCAGCCAGAGATAGCGACAGTTGCAGTGCTCGGTGCGGGAACGATGGGCCACGGCATCGCCGAGGTCGCGGCAATCGCCGGCTACGATGTCGTGTTGCGTGACATCGATGCAGCCATCGTCGAAGACGGCTACGACGAAATCGAGTGGTCGCTCGAAAAGCTCGCGGAGAAGGGACGACTCGACGAGGACCCCGACGACGTGGCGGCGCGGGTCGCGACGACGACCGATCTTGAGGCGGCAGTGAGCGACGCGGATCTGGTCATCGAGGCCGGCCCGGAACAGCTCTCGGTGAAACAGGACATCTTCGAGTCCGTCGACGCCGCCGCGCCCCAGGATGCCCTGCTGGCGACGAACAGCTCCTCGCTGTCCATCACGAAAATCGCCCAGGCGACGGAGCGGCCGGAATCGGTGCTGGGTCTGCACTTCTTCAATCCGCCGGTGAAGATGGGCCTCGTCGAAGTCATCTACGGCAAGGCAACGACCGACGAGACAGCCCAGCGTGGCTACGAGTTCATCGAATCGCTCGGCAAGACGCCGATATACGTCCGCAAGGACGTGCGTGGGTTCGTCGTCAACTCCGTCCTCGGGCCGTTCATGAGCGAGCCGGCCTGGATGGTCTCGGCGGGCGAGGCGACCATCCGGCAGGCCGACGCCGCGATGGTCCACGAGCGGGGCTACCCGATGGGCCCGTTCGAACTCGGCGACCTGACCGGCATCGACATCGGCTACCACGTCCGGACGGAGGCCGGGAGGCCGGTCCCGCCCATCATGGCGGAGAAAGTCGAGAACGGGAACCTTGGCCGCAAGACCGGCGAGGGCTACTACGACTACGACGACGGGGACGGCTCGGACTACGTCCCGGAGGACGCCGAAGGCTTCGACCATCTCCGCGTCGAGTCGGTGATGGCAAACGAGGCCGCGAAGCTCGTCGGCGACGACGTGGCGACACCCGAGGCTATCGACACGGGGATGCAACTCGGCGCGGGCTTCCCCGAGGGAACCTGCCGGCGGGCCGACGACATCGGTCTCGACACCATCCTCGAAAAACTCCGAGCGCTCTCCGACGAACACAGTGACGACCGCTACGAGCCGGCCGACTACCTCGTCGAACTGGTGGAAGCCGGCCACACCGGCAAGGAAGCAGACCGGGGCTTCCACGAATACAGCACCGGCGACCGGCCGGGCGACTACCACACCATCAACTGGGAACTCGACGACGATGGCCTGCTGGAAGTGGAACTCGACCGCCCGTCGCGGATGAACGCTATCAGCGAAACCCTCGCGGACGAGGTCGTTGACCTGCTCTCGTCGGTCGACGAGGATGACGTCCGGGCCGTCGTGTTCGAAGGGGCCGGCGACCGCGCCTTCTCCGCCGGGGCCGACATCTCCGGCTTCGCGGACCGCGACCCCGCACAGACTTCGGAACCGACGGAAGTGTTCACGACCGTCGCCGAGTACCCGCGGCCGACGTTGGCGCGCATCGACGGCTACTGTCTCGGGGCGGGCCTGGAGCTTGCCCTCGCCTGTGACCTCCGGCTGGCGACGACCGACTCGGAGTTCGGCTTCCCCGAAATCACGCTCGGCCTGCTGCCCGGGGGCGGCGGGACCCAGCGCGCGATTCGGATGTTGACCGACGCCCGAGCGAAGGAACTGGTCTTCCGCGGCGAGCACATCTCCGCCGAGCGGGCGGCCGACTGGGGGCTCATCAACCGCGCCGTCGACGCCGACGAGTTCGACAGCGTGGTTGGGGAGTTCGTCGAGGACCTCGTCTCCGGGCCGCCGATTGCCCTCCGCAAAGCCAAGCGCGTGATGAACGAGGGGGCCGACGAGAGCCTCGATGCCGGCCTCGAAATGGAGAGCCAGGCCTTTGCGCTCCTGTTGACCACTGACGACGTAGCGGAAGGGACGGCGGCCTTTGCAGCCGACCGCGAACCGGAGTTCGAGGGAGAGTAGCGGCCGTTGCCGCTGACGGCTCTGCCCTACTCGCGGTAGCGACGGACTGGCTCCAGCTCGTCGCTGTCCACGTCCTCGAACGCCTCGCGGGCGATGGTCCGAAGATGGACCTCGTCGGCCCCGTCGACGATGCGGAACGTCCTGACCAGTTCATAGAAGTCCGCAAGCGGGAGGTCCCGGCCGATGCCGTTGCCGCCACAGAACTGGACCGCGGTGTCGATGGCGTCCTGTGTCGCCCGGGCGGCGAACACTTTGCTCATCGACACCTCGACGCGGGCTTCCTTTCCGGCGGCGATGGCGTCCGCGGCGGCCCGGACCAGCGCCCGCGCGGCCTGAATCTGTGTCTCCTGTTCGGCGATTTCAAAGCGGACGTGCTGTTTGTCGGCCACGGAGTCGCCGAAGGCCTGCCGTTCGGTGGTGTAGGCCTTGGCGATGGACAGCGCCCGTTCGGCCATCCCCGAGAAACGCATGCAGTGGGTGAGCCGCGCCGGGCCGAGCCGTTGCTGGACGTGCTGGAAGCCGTTGCCTTCCTCGCCCAGCAGGTGTTCTTCGGGGACGCGAACGCCGTTGAACTCGATTTCGGCGTGGCCCTTCGGGTCACCCTGGCTGCCCATATGCGGGACGTTCCGAACGATGTCCACGCCGTCGGCGTCGGCCGGGACGATGAACACTGAACACCCTTCATACGGGTGCACGTCCTCGTCCGTCCGGGCAAAGACGAGCAGGATGTCGGCGTCGACGCCACCGGTCGTCCACCACTTGTGGCCGTCGATGACCCACTCGTCACCCTCCTTCTGTGCCGTGGTGCGTATCATCTTCGGGTCAGAGCCCGCGCCCTGCATCGGCTCGGTCATCGCAAAGCCCGACTGAATCTCACCCTCGACGAGCGGGTCGAGGTACTCCGATTTCTGGAGGTCAGTCCCTTGCATCTCCAGCAGGTGCATATTCCCCTCGTCGGGCGCGTCGACGCGCATCGCAAGTGGACCGAGCAGACTCCGACCGGCTTCTTCGAACGTCGGCAACACGTCCCGGAAGTCATAGCCCATCCCGCCGTGCTCTTCAGGAATCTGTGGGGCGTACACGTCGTACTCCCGTGCGGCAGCGCGGAGGTCGCGGACTGTTGCATCGGAGATGGCCGTCCCGCCCGCGAGTTCTCGCTCCCGCGGAATGACGACCTCGTCCATCAACGCTCGGGCACGCTCGGCGAGCGCAGTCGCGGCCTCGGAATCGGTGAACGATATCATGGCACATTCTCGTTCTCGCACGTCGACATCATAAGTGTTGGAGCACAGCGAACGCGTGGTCGGTTGTTTATTTCCCGGCGCTGTGCTCCGACACGCCCACCGCGACGCATCCGGGAGACGCCGGGCGTCGGCGGTAGTTTCATACCCGGGCCAGTCCAAGCCGCTGCCGTGAGCGAGAGTCCAGACGTTGAGGCCGTCTTCTGGGACATCGGGGGCGTCATCCTTCGGATGGCGTCCGTCCGGGCGGCCCACCGCGAGTTTGTCGACCGTCTGTGTGCCGAGTACCCGGCGACTGGGGATTCCGACGCGGCCCTCGAACAATGGCGGGATGTCCTCGGAACGTACTTCGGTGAACGCGAAGGGACAGCGTTCCGGCCAGCCCGCGAGGGCTACCGGCGGGCAATCGATGAGATTCTGACAGTCAGTCCCGAGAAAACCGAGTGGGAAGCACTGTTTCAGGAAATCCGTACCGAACAGGTCGAGCCCAACCCCGACGCCGTCGCGGCCATCGAGGACTTGGCAGACGCGCCGCTCCATCAGGGCGTCATCAGCGATGTAGACGACGACGAGGGCAAGGAACTGTTGCGGACCTTCGGCGTCTGGGACGCGATGGATTCGTACACCGCTTCGGAGGCCGTCGGTCGAACCAAGCCTGACCCGGCGATGTTCGAAACGGCGCTCGGGAAGGCCGGGGTCGAACCGGCACAGGCCGTGATGGTCGGTGACCGCTACGAGCACGATATGGACGGCGGGACACGGGCCGGGTTGTGGACGGTCGCCTACGGAGCCGAGGACGGACCCGCCGTGGATATCGCCTTCGACGACCTCCGAGAGCTGCCGGACTGGCTTGGCGTCTTGGAGTGAAACTGCGGCTTCGACCGTCGGTACTGGAACTCCCAGCGCTCAGATGTCAGGCGTCTCTTCGAGCCGTGGGACGCCAGCGGCGGTGATGGTCTGACCGACGATGTACGACGACGCCGGGCTGGCAAGGAACAGCGCGATGTCGGCGATTTCCTCCGAGAGGCCGATACGCCGCTCGACGGCCTCACGGTCGATGTTGTCGGCGCTGACGCCCATCTGTGACTCCACGCCCGGCGTGGCGACGAACCCCGGCGCGATGCAGTTGATTCGGATGTCTCGGTCAGCCCACTCCGCTGACAGCGTGGACGTGAGGTTGCTGACGCCGGCCTTGGCAGCCCCATAGTGGCTCATATACGGCGCGCCCTGTTCCCCGGCGACGCTGGAGAGATTGATGACCGTCCCACCGCCGTCCGCGGCCAGCGCGTCGCCGGCCGCCTGTGTGCAGTGGTAGGTCCCGTGAAGGTTGATGTCGACGATGGTTTTCCAGCCGTTCTCGCTGATGTCGTCGAACCCAGACATGAAGCTCGCGCCGGCGTTGTTCACGAGCACGTCCAGTCCGCCGAACTCGTCGACGGTCGCTTCCACCAGCGCCTCGACGGCCTCGCGGTCTGTCACGTCGCATTCGATAGCGACCGCCTCACCGGGCCGGTCGCTATCGTTGATTTCGTCGGCCACCGGTCCGACGTTGTCCTGCTCGCGCGAGCAGACAACCACGTCGGCCCCGTCGGCCGCGAACTCCTCTGCGATTGCCCGGCCGATGCCGCTCGATGCACCCGTGATAATCGCCCGCTGATTCTCCAGGCGAAACCGCTCCGTGTGTGGCTTTGACATCGCATCAGACATCTCGGGCATCCGCAATAAAGCTACGTCCTGCGTGCTCTCTGCCGGGTTCTGTTGAATATAGTTGAACGGTCAGAGCAGCCTGTAACCGCTACGTCTCCCTGTGGCAGTGCCGAGAGTAACCGGCGAGCCCCGGTAGCATTAACACCGGTGCGGGACACGGTGACGATGTGTATGTCCAGCAACAGTAGCAGACTGCAGTCCCGGGGCCAGCGGGTGCGAACGCGGCAGTGGCGACTCGACCAGCAACCGAAGCGCTGTCCCACGAGCACCTGCAGGAGCCGGTAAGATGGCCGGCGAGTTCGACACGGTCGATGTTGGCGATAGCTTCACCACCTCGGGACGGACCATCACCGAGGCCGACGTGGTCAACTTCGCGGGTGTCAGCGGGGATTTCAATCACCTCCACACGAACGCCGAGCGGATGGCCGACTCGGGGTACGGCGAGCGTATCGCCCACGGCGCGCTGGTGTTTTCAGTCGTCACTGGCCTCCTGTGGCAGGCCCGTGACGAGGCCGAAAAGCGGCACATGGTCGCGTTCTACGGTATCGACCGGCTTCGGTTCATCAAGCCGGTGTTCCTGGGAGAGACCATTCACGTCGAGGCCGAGATTGTCGACACCGAACGGCGGGACCACCCGGTTGCGACGGGCGTCGTCCGAACCGAAGTCACCGCCGTGAATCAGGCCGACGACGCTGTCTTTTCGGCCGAGTTCCTGACGCTCCGGCGGTAGGCCGACTGTCGAATCAGTGGCAGCGTCGGCAGTCCGTCTATCGTGGCCTCACAGCACGCGGTCGGCGATGATGTTCTTCTGTATCTCGCTGGTCCCCTCGTATATCTTGGTGATTCGGGCATCCCGATAGTACCGCTCAACGTTGTGGTCGGTGACGTAGCCGGCCCCACCATGGACCTGAATCGCCTCGTCGGCCACGTCGACGGCGTGTTCGCTGGCGAACAACTTCGCCATGCTGGCCAGCTTTGTCGCCACATCGAGGTTGCCCGAATCGATGGCGCTGGCGGCACGATAGGTAAGCGACCGCGCAGCCTCGACGTTGGTGGCCATCTCCGCAATCTTGTGTTCGATGGCCTGGAACTCGCTGATCGGCTGGCCGAACTGCTCGCGCTCGTTCGCGTACTCGATAGAGTCGTCGATGGCGGCCTGTGCAGTGCCGACGGCCTGCGCGGCTACGTTTGCCCGCCCGCTCGCGAAGAAGTCCATCAGTTGGTAGAAGCCAGCGCCCGCTTCTCCGACGAGGTTCTCCTCGGGCACGCGAACGTCGTCGATGATGATTTCGGCCAGATCCGACGCGCGGATGCCGAGCTTGTTGTCGATTTTCTCGGCCTGCAGGCCGTCGGTGTCCGTCGGCACGAGGAACGCGCTGATGCCCTCGTGGCCGGCGTCGGGGTCAGTCTTGGCCATCACGACCATCACGTCGGCGACAGTTCCGTTCGTAATCCACATCTTATTGCCGTTAAGGACCCAGCCGTCGCTGTCGCGTTCGGCGTAGGTCTCGATACCAGCCACGTTCGAGCCATGGGCGGGTTCGCTGATGGCGCTGGCACACGCCGACTCGCCGCTGGTGATCTTCGGCAGCCACTCCTCTTTCATCCACTCGTCGCCGTACTTCTGAATCATGCTCGACCCGAAGCCACGGGAGCCGATGGCGCTCCCGATGCCCGGGTCGGCCCGCCAGAGTTCCTCGGTGACGACGACGCCAGTGAGGCTGTCCATCCCCGCGCCGCCGTACTTCTCGTGGACTTCCGGCGCGATGAGGTCGTACTGTGCCGCCTGCTCCATCAGTTCCGCTGGGTAGCGTTTCTCCCTGTCGCATTCCGTTCCGAGCGGCTCGATTTCGTTCTCGCCGAATTCGCGCACCGCTTCTCGGACTGCCGTCTGCTCGGCCGTCAAGCTAAACGCCATATCTAATGTGTGACCGCCACCCAAATATAGATTTGGCCGTGTGCCATCACAGCAGGTACTCCCGTGGAACGTGGTCTGACCGCTGAAAGACCCCGTACAGTAGCAGCAATAACAGAAGGATTGCCACACAAGCCCCCACTGTCGTGACCCAACAGGCATCGTTCTCCCAATGGCTGTCGTCTGTAAACGGAACGTTCTGCGATGCGGAGTTCCATATACTGGAACAATCGCTGTAGTGCGACACAGTCGGCCACTCACGGCCTTTCAGTTCGTTTTCGCGAGAATCGGAATGAGAAGAATAATAGCCGTACTTTTGTTATCCGGTAGCCAGCAGTACGGGTGGGAACTACCCCGACTGGACAGCCAGACTAAGTCGCTAAGTCGGCATCCCGTTGAATTACTCTGTGGTATTGGTATAGATGCCGTGTGTCTGGTCGCACCACAGCGGAGCTATCGGTATCGTTCTGTTTACTGAAACAGGCATACGGGGAACACTGTCCTCTGACGCAGGAAAGATAGTTGCAAAACCCTACGAGTATCCTTGGATATGGGGATATATATTCAGATGAGTCTACCTTGTTTTTGAATAGAGCAAGTAAGGACACAAATATCACAGTACTATTCTACCTTGTGGAATAAAAATTCATAAACATATTATTTAGATGGACTACGTCTAATGCGAAAATGCAGAGTCACAACTGTTTTGCAGAGAAACGGGTAGAAGATACACACGTTGTTCCGAATATAGAAACGTATTTCTGCAAGTGTGCATATATTCACTCCTATGGGAGACGAAGAAGACATCGAAGACGAGGCCGTGTCCGTATCGATGGAGATATCGGGGAATTACGACGAAGTCATGTCGAAACTGGCGACAGAAGACGAAGGCTCGACGTCGCTCGTCTCGCTACTCGACGACCTCGAACAGTTGCTCGACACAGTGGTCCGGATGGACGGTGGGACACGCAGCGCAATCGCCCAGCAACTGCCCAAGGATATGACCGTCTCCTTCGACGCCCAGGCGGTCGTCGACACGCTTCAGGTGCTCGAACGCTACGACCTTGTTGTCCTCGAAGGCAACACCTGGAAGCCAGGCCCGAAACTTACCACCGAGGAATAAGAGCCATCACGGCGGGTCCGACATGGGCCGGCTTGTCTCACGCCGGGACGGCGTGTGACGTACCACAGTCCGGCCGGTAGCGGTTGGCTAGTCCGTCGCAAACGGACAGTAACGGCCGAAGTCGACGGCTATAACGCCCACCGGAGTACCGGTTGCGGTGTTCAACGGCGAGTAGGTCCGGTCGCCGTGGAGGAAGTTCAGTAGCGGCTTCCTGCTGCCCAGTTCACCGATGGTCGCCAGATAAAGAGCCGTATAACAAACATCGGATAGCGCAGACCACTGTATGCGAGCACATTGGGTGCTCGTACTCTCCCGACGCCCACCGTCTCATGCTCCCCTGTACGGGACGGTTTCACGCCGGGTTTGCCCACCCGGCGTTGGTCCGTGATACGTCTGTCCGACAGCTACAGATCCCTTACAGGTCCGTGCTGAGACGGATCTGGTCTTCGGTGATAGTGTCGACGGCGTCGGTCTGCAGCGGGTAGCCGTCATCGGCGTCGGTGTCCTCCCAGCCGAGCTTCGTCAGGAGCGTCGTTTTTAGCCCGGGGTCCGGGTCAACGTAGGCGGTGCCGTATCTGTACCCGCTAACGATGCCGATTTCGTTGCCGGTACTCGTGACAACTGTCTTGCCGACGTCGTCGTCGGTCAGTTGGATCGTAGACATTGCAGTCGTCGCTACCGGCGGGACGCGCATCACCGACGTGCTTGCACACGCAGCCGCTGGCCGGGCGATGAGACGATCATGTGGCTACCGACCCGTAATAGTCAACGAAAAGACATACCAGCGTGCCACTCCCAGTTCGGGTATCTATGCCCACCATCGTCTCCGGGACGGTTCCGGCCAGCGACCTGGCGCTCAATCACTCGCTGGAACAGTTACCGGAGCTGCAGTTCGAAATCGAGCGGATCGTCACGAGCGGTGACGATGCACTCATGCCGATGCTGTGGGTCCGCGGGAGTCGGCGCGAGGACATCGAGCAGACACTCGAAGCGGACCCCTCCGTTGACAACGTCGAACTGCTGGGCGACTTTGAGGACGAGTGGCTGTTCAGGATGGAATGGGTCGACCACGTCGACCTCATCGTCCAGATGCTCACGAACTCGGAGGCGACGATTCTCGATGCCGTGGGCCATGGGACCGCCTGGAAGCTGCGCGTGCTGTATCCGCGTCGGTCGCTGTTCTCCAAGACTCACGACTTCTGTGCAGAGCACAACCTCGCATTCGAGGTTTCCTCGATCCGGGAACTCGACGAAGACCCGGCCGGCCGCTACGGACTTACCTCAGCCCAGTACGAGATCCTCGCCGAGGCGTCCGACCGCGGCTACTTCGAGGTGCCCCGCGAGGTGGATTTAGCGGAACTCGCCGACGCGCTGGGTATAACACACCAGGCAGCCTCCGAGCGGCTTAGACGCGCGACCGACGCCCTCGTCGAGGACGTACTGTTTGTCGACTTTGACTGATGGCCCGGACTGTGCGTCGTTACCGGTGCTACGTTTCCCCGCTTGAAGACCGACGGCGGCGGGAGAGGTAGGCACCGAGTGCAACGAGCCCGAAGGCCAGCGTCCGGCGAGACCGGAGTCGACTGCTGGAGCCTGAACGCGAGCCGACTGGTTTGTTGTCTCCGGCGGACGACATCGACTGGTCAGCGTCCGTGCTGTCCGACAGGTCCGTTTTGGCGCGTCTCGACGCAGTCGTGGCCGCTTTTCCAGGTTCGGCGTTTCCGCCCCCGGTCTGAGCCGCGTTTGCGAGCGCCTCCTGGACGGCTTCTCTGACTGGGCGTTTGATGGCTTGTTCCGCGCTGGACTGCAGACGCCCGGCGATCCGAGGCCGCAGTGACGATGATTCGCTCATGTGGCGACTGAATAGACCGGGGGAAACAGGAGGAAGCTACTGCCTGCCAATGCAAGACCCGACGTGGCTGTCCACAGGTGCTACCAGTCCAGCGTCGCGTTAACGACGACACCGAGCAGCAACACGATAGCGGCCAGATACAGCGCCGTGACGAACAGGAGCAGCGCACCGAGGTAGCCGTATGCCGCGTACCGGCCGGCAGTCCCGGCGTAATAGAAAAATCCGACTTGGATGGTGATCCAGCCCGCCGCGGCAAACAGCGCTCCCGGGGCGACGTGTGTAAGCGAGGTTTTGACGGGTGGCAGAACGTAGTATATCGGGACGAACGCGACACCGAGGGCGGCAAACGCAGCGACGTTGCCGACCAGCGTCGGATACGGGACCTGAAACTTGACGTACGTAAGTGCGACGCTAGTGGCCGACAGAAAGACGACAGCACCGAGGAGCACGCCCATCACGACTGCGCTACGGACAAGCTGGGCCGGCAGCGATATGTCCGTGACCTCGCCGTACACCTCGGTAAAGGCAACGGAGAGCCCGCGGAACACCTTGCTGCCGCTCCAGACGACCAACACCAGACTCAGGGTTCCGGTCGCCCCATGGCCGCGCGTGTTCTCAAGCAGTTCCGTCAGAATCACCTGGCCGTTCTCGGAGAGGACCGTTCGAAGCAGTTCCAGCAGCGTAACAGTGCCTCCAAACGTAGAGAGCGCAAGCAGTGGAACGATCGATGCAATCGCATAGTAGGCAATGCTGGCCCCCATGAATGGGACGTTCTCATCACGGGCCGTCTGAACGATCTCGCGTCCGGTCACGAGACCACTCATCGGTGTCTGGGGCGCGTTCCGGTGATGGTGACTGTGATCGATAGCTGAGCGGTACTCACAGTACACGGGTCGCGAGCCACGGGAATAGAACGTCCGCCTGCGATGGCAGGCATTGTGTGACCCGGTGTCCGCCGACGACTGATGGGCAGTTCGGGGTGTGGACTACAGGGGCATAATTGTCTGACGAACTCTCAGATTCTGACACGACGATAGCCGTGAAATGTCTGTATTCATATGTTTTCTGTGGCCAGAATGGTCAGATTTGGTATATGATTTCGGGGACGCAAGCGCTACTCCAGATAGAAGTCTAAGACAGATTTCGTTGCGTCAGTCGTTGTTTACCGCCGTGAAAAGTGTGCGCAATCGTAAACGTTTACCGAGCGGCGACTACCAGCGATGGTGAACGTCCTCAAAGACGTACTCCTCGTAGATGTCACGCACCGCGCCGTGGACCTGATTCGAGAGTGGGGCCATCTCACTGACCGCCGCGTTCGCCCGGACGTGGTCCGGTGAGGTGGAGCCGGGGATGACAGTCGACACTGCGTCGTGGTCCAGAATCCAGCGTAGCGCCATCTGGGCCATCGTCATTCGCTCGGGGACGTGCTCGCGGAGTTCGTCGACAGCGTCGAAGCCCGCGTCGACCGGGAGCCCGGCAAAGGTCTCACCGCGGTCGAACGCCTCGCCCTCAATGTTGAAGTTCCGATGGTCGTTCTCGGGGAACTCCATGTCCCGGGAGAGTTTGCCAGTCAGGAGCCCGGAAGCCAGTGGGACGCGGACGATGACGCCGATGTCGCGGCGCTTGGCTTCCTCGAAGAACCGCTCCGCAGGCCGCTGGCGGAACATATTGAAGATGATCTGGACCGTTTCGATTTCCGGGTACTCGATGGCTTTCAGCGCTTCCTCAACACGTTCGACGCTGACGCCGCAGTGAGCGACCTTCCCTTCGTCTTGCAGCCGCGAGAGGGCGTCGAACGTCTCGGGCTGGTAGTAGGCGTCGGTCGGCGGACAGTGCAGTTGCAACAGTTCCAGCGTATCGGTCCCGAGATACTCCCGCGAGCGGTCGACGTGCTCGGAGAGGTTGTCGTAGTTGTAGCGGTCGGCTGTATGTGGGTCGAGCCGGCGGCCGGCCTTCGTCGCGACGGTCACCTCGTCGCGGACCCCGCGTTCGTCCAGCACTTCTGCGATGCGCTGCTCGCTGAAGCCGTCACCGTACACGTCGGCGGTGTCGATGAAATCGACGCCGGCATCGAGCGCGGTCCGGATCGTTTCCCGGCCTTCCTCTGCCGAGACATCGCCCCAATCTCCACCGATGTTCCAGGTTCCAAGTCCGACGGCTGTCACGTCGTACCCTGTCGTCCCTAACTGTCGTCGGTTCACGTACGACCATACCGTCGGCGGTCACTTGGTGGCTGTGGTACACAGCAACGCTCTGGACAAAAAAGGGCAGTGTAGCCCGATAGCAGGCAGTCCGGTGGGCGTGCCAACGTGGACGCCGGGGGCTACGTGAGCCACTTCGTCCGGCGGATGTCGTACCCACCGCAGTCCGGACACGAGTGGTACTGAACGTCGAACGACGCCCGGCACACCAAACAGGTGTACCGGCGTCTCGGTTCCTCCCCAGGGGACGCAGCGTTATCGAACAATCCCATCGACGACCACACGCCACCTTAGCAGTACGAGAGTAAAAACAGGGTAGATTGTTCACACCTTTCACACCGGTGGCGTCTGGCGATTGTGATTATGGAGTAGGGTAGTGGCAGCCGGTGACTGGCAGCGTAGAAGTGATAATTAGTCTATACTATTGCAGGAGAGAGGGACGATCCCAGCAGAAATGTGAGGCCGCCCCCTGACTAAGGGGTCGTGACCACTGATTTTAATGCCCAGTCACCGGGTACCCCAGGGTATGGATGCGGCACCCACTGTCGGGGAGTTGACACCGCCGGATCGAACGCTAATGGGTCCCGGCCCGAGCGACGTCCACCCGCGCGTGCTCAAGGCAATGAGTACGCCGCTGGTCGGCCATCTTGACCCCTCGTTCATCGAGATCATGGACGAGGTCCAGAACCTCCTCCGGTATACGTTCCGGACGGACAACAAGTGGACGATTCCGGTCTCCGGGACCGGTTCCGCGGCGATGGAGGCAGCCATCGGCAACGTCGTCGAGCCGGGCGATACGATGCTCGTCCCGACGAACGGCTACTTCGGCGACCGGATGGCAAGCATGGCCGAGCGCGCGGGCGGCGAGGTCGTCACCGTCGACGCACCCTGGGGCCAGCCGCTCGACCCGGCAGCGGTCGAAGCGGCATTCGACGAACACAGCCCGGACGTGTTCGGGTTCGTCCACGCCGAGACCAGCACTGGCGTTCTCCAGCCGTCGGTGCCTGAACTCACTGACATCGCCCACGCAAACGACGCGCTGGTCATCGCTGACAGCGTGACCTCGCTGGGCGGCGTCGAACTCCGCGTCGACGAGTGGGGCATCGATGTGGCGTACTCCGGCCCGCAGAAATGCCTCTCCTGTCCACCGGGCGCGAGCCCGCTCACGCTCAACGACGACGCGATGGACAAGGTCCTCTCCCGCGAGTCCGAGGCCCGCTCGTGGTATCTGGACATCTCGCTGCTGGAGGGGTACTGGGGCGATGAGCGCGCCTACCACCACACGGCCCCGATCACGAACGTGTATGCACTCCGTGAGGCGCTCCGACTCGTCGCCGAGGAAGGCATCGAAGAACGCTGGGACCGCCACCTGCGCGTCGCTGGCGCGCTGAAGGCCGGCGTCGAGGGCATGGGGCTGGAGATGAACGCCCCCGACGACTTCTGGCTCCCGAGTCTGAACACCGTCCGCGTGCCCGACGGCGTTGACGACGGCGCGGTCATCCAGTACCTGCTAGACGAGTACGACCTCGAAATCGCCAGCGGACTGGGTGCACTGGAAGGCGACATCTGGCGTATCGGCTGCATGGGCCATTCGGCCCGACGGCAGAACGTCAGCTATCTGCTTGCAGCGCTGGGTAACGCGCTCGGTGAGCAGGGCGCGGCCATAGACGTGGACGCTGGACTGGCGGCGATGAGCGAGCGCTTCTAACGCCACGCCAAGCCGACACCCGCAGTTCGATTCGAGATTCTGCAGCTCTATATTCAGTACCTTGTGGCCCCTCGGTTTTTGCTTTGTTTCGAGACCTGCGTCTACTGCTTCGAGCGCATCACAGCAGTACGGTTCATATCACCCGGTCGAGCTGGTCACGCAGACTGGCTTTCTTACCCTGCGGGAACATATGTTATGATTTAATTCAGTTGCACTAACATATCTACGTGTGATGTACAGTGTACTCATACCCGTCGACAGAGACGAAGTGCGCGCGTCGAATCAAGCGAGCTATGTTTCACAGCTCCCGGATGCCACTGACACCGTCGAGGCGACAGTTCTCTACGTGGTGCCCCCCGACGAATTCGCCGACGCTGCTGAGGTAGCGTTCGACGACATAGACGCTGCTGTCCAGGCGGCCAACCAACTGGAAGCGGCTGGCGTCTCGGTAACTCGAATGGTTGATGACGGCGGCGTTGCCCAACAGATCGTCCGTACCGCGACCGAACTGGACAGCGATGAGATCGTCGTCGGCGGACGCAAGCGATCGGGCGTCTCGAAAGTCTTGCTCGGTAGTACTGCACAGGACGTCCTGCTCTCAGCTGAGCGGCCGGTCACAATCACGGGCGAGAGCGTTGTCCTCGGCGACGGAATACGGCGAGTCCTCGTCCCAGTCGATACGAGCGAAGAGCGAGCACGGAACCAGGCTAAGCACCTGACTTCCCTTCCCAACATTCCCGATTCAGTCGAAGCAACGGTCCTCTTCGTATTCCCACATCAGGATTACAAGGGCGCTCCATCCCACGACTTTGAGGAGGTCGACGCCGCTGTCACTGCTGCGGAGCATCTGGAAGCGAAGGGCATCTCCGTCGAACGAGTCGCCGTCGGCGGCGAGGTCGGACGGAAGATACTCGACGCCGCAACGGACCGGGACGCCGACAGCATCGTCATGGGCGGACGCAAACGGTCGGGGATCGCGAACGTCCTCCTCGGGAGCACCACGCAGGACATCATGCTCGCTGCCGAACGCCCGGTTACGCTCACCGGCTGACCGCCTTCAGTGGCCGGGTGGTGCAAGGTTGAAACGCAAGCCCGTTCTTATTTGAACGCCTGACTCGTGCTCAAATCGCCCCGGTAGGCGTACTTGCCGCTCACAGTCTCACGTTCGATGATTCGCGGAAAACCAAGTCCGCCCTCCCCGATTTGAACGGGGGACTGCGGCGGAATAACAGGGCGGAATCGGGCAATCTGCTCGGCTTCCCCGACCGACGTCGTGGGTTCGCGGAGATGACAACCGATGACCCAAAACCTCGAACCCATCGCACCACAGAAAGCGGTAGACCTCTACCTCTCACAACGGGAAGACGACGCTTCTGAGAGAACCGTACAGGCTCACAGATACCGTCTCAAGCACTTCGTGCGCTGGTGTGGGCAGGAAGACCTCACCAACCTCAACGACCTCACTGGCCGCAGGCTCTACGAGTACCGGCTCTGGCGGAAGGACGACGGCGACCTCAATCCCGTCTCGCTCCGAACCCAACTCTCGACGCTCCGTGCCTTCGTGCGATTCTGCGAGAGCATCGACGCCGTCGAGTCAGGCACGCACGGGGAAATCCTGCTCCCGACTCTCGATGCCAACGACGACGTCAAGGACGAGATGCTTGATGGAGAGCGGGCGGAGAAGATTCGGGAGTACCTCGAACGCTTCGAGTACGCCTCTCGAAAGCACGTCCTCTTTGAGATTTTCTGGTCGACGTCGATACGGATGGGAACCCTGCACTCGCTCGACCTCGAAGACTTCCGGTCGGACGAGCAGACACTCGCAATCCGTCATCGTCCCGATGGAGGCACGTCTCTCAAGAACGGCGAGAGAGCAGAGCGAATCATCGCCATACCAGAACGCACCTGTGAAGTCGTGAGCGACTGGATTACCCACACTCGTCCCGACGTGACGGACGACAACGGACGAGAGCCGCTCATCACTACCGAGCAGGGGCGTGTCAGCCAGAGCAACATCCGTGCCCTCGTGTATCACATCACCCGACCCTGCTACTACGGGGAGTCCTGCTGTTGTGACGAGCAGTATCCCTACTCCTACGCCAGCAAGTGCGAGCAATCACGGAGTCCCCACTGCTTGCGGAAGGGGAGCCTCACTCACCTCCTGAAGAACGACGTGCCGAAGCAGGTCGTTTCTGACAGGGCAGACGTCTCGCCCGATGTGCTGGACAAGCACTACAACAAGATGACCGAACAAGAGAAGATGGAGCAACGGAGGGAGTACCTCGACTCGATGTGACCGGCCGATTGTCATAGTATTGTATGAAAGGGTGAAGGGACTGGTAGACCACCCCTCTTTGAATGACAGACAGCAGAGATAACACAGTGGAGTTTAAGAGTGTATAGGAGTCCACTTTCGTCTGGAAAAGTGCATTATAACGCCTCTGTGTCCAGAAAACCGGGATAGAATTGGTCGCCACCTTTAAGTACTATACTAACCAACAGTAGTGTAAGGAAGTCAGCAACGTATCGCTCGCTGAGTAGCCACTTCTCCTGCTGAGGGTGTCCGTATAGACGGTGGTTTGAGCAGTGGGTCTGGCAGTCGTGTGACTGTTCAGGACGGCTCTTGAGCGACGACTCTGGCTTGCGTGGTGACCAAATATGACAACGAAAAGCAACGACTCTGGCAATCAGGAGGACAGGGAAGCGTCCGAGGAGGACGTGGATACAGACACAGCGGAAGCCGTAACCGATGGAGGGCAACCGCTCGCATTAGAGGAGCGGTTCGACACAGGCTCGAAATCGTGGGAGGATGTCGAGAAGGACAAGGGGTATCTCCATCATCGACCGAGTTTCCCGCCCTGCACGAGCGCCCGAACCACCCTTCATTCCCGAGATGCAGACGACGATAGGAGGGAGCGATACGAGGTGTTCTTCCTCCTGCAACACGGTCGCCAGCATCCTGCCGAGCGCCGAGCCAACGGCTACAGCGAGGGATGGGATGGCCAGAAGGTGCGTCCAGAAAACGTCTGGAAGTTCTACCGAGCGCACATCATCCTTTCACGAGCAGGTGTCAGTCACCCCTTCGATGAGTGGGCTGTCCAGATGGTGATGCAGGAAGACCTGCAAGGGTTCAGTCGGTACTACGAGGGCATCGACGGAGCCGCTATCGGTTTCGCCACCCTCTGCAAGTACGACGACGTCAAGATGGCGAAGAACTCCTATCTCGTTGATGAGGCCGAGGAGATGCTCGGTGTAGATGGCGAGAAGTTGGTGGACTACGTCTGGCGAGAGTACGGAGATGATGTGCGATGAGTCGCTTCGAGTTCTCCGTCCAGCAGGACAGCGAGGATAACACAGGTGGTGGTGAGAGTCTCCCGAGTCGCCTGAAGGAACACGACCAGTGGCTCGTGACTCAGGACAAGAAGCCAGTCGCTCCATCCGAAGGCTGGCAGGAATCGGTGAACCAACTCGCCTTCACCGAGGCGCAGAACAGGGTCGAGCAACTCGGTGGAACGGTGGCCTTCTGCTTCACCGAGAGCGGTCCCTTCGTCGGATTCGACCTCGATGATGTGAAGGAAGGCGGTGAGTTCACCGACGAGGCAGGCATCATCGTGCAACGCCTCGACTCCTACACCGAGGTATCGAGTTCGGGCACAGGGCTACACGTCATCGCAGAAGGTGACCACTCGAACGACCACACGCACCGAGGCGACTTATCTGAGGCAGGTCACCTCGAAGTGTATGATGAGAGCCGATATTTCGTCCTCACGGGGGACGTGTACGAGGACTTCACACCGGTCGAGAGTAGGGCCACAGTCGTTCGAGAGGTGCAGGACGACCATCTCCCCGAAAGTCAGAAGTTCTCTTTCACGGGCCAGCAGAAGCCTGTGAGAGAACAGGAATTCAATGGAGGGCAGACGGACGCAACCCCAGAGCAGATACGCCGAACCATCGAGGAATATGGTAAGTGTCCTCATACAGATGTAGACCACACTCGTGTCCTCCGCTGGTGGAAGGGACAGAATGGGACGAAGACCTCAGCCTCCGAAGCGGATATGGCCTTCATCGAGCAACTGTATTTCTGGTGTCAGGGAGACCAGCAGTTGATGGATGAATGTTTTCGAACCTCTGGCCGAATGCGGAGCAAGTGGGATGAGGTGCATTACTCGAATGGAGACACCTATGGTGAGAGGCACATCCGAATCGCCTGTCGGAGAGGGGATGACGAGTTCGATGGAAGGTACGTGCAGTGAGAGCGATAACCCAATCCTGTGGACACTACCCAGACCACTACTGTGATATTCCGCCGGTTCTCCTCGTTCAATCCCTTCATATAATCCTATGACAATCGGGTGGAGTTCGGATATGGTCTTCGTGAAGCAACTCCACTACTGGTGCAAGGGTGACCAGCAGTTGATGGACGAGTGTTTCCGAGCCTCTGGTCGGATGCGACCGAAGTGGGACGAGGTACACTCCTCTGACGGAGCCACGTATGGCGAGGTGACCATATGGAAAGTCTGTCGAACGAACAGTGATACCTTCGAAGGAGGTACGTGGAGAGAGGATAGGTGTTCGAGAGTGTGGTCACTTCATACTCCACCTGTGTTATCCCGTCGGTAATCAACCGAGGTACACGGGGTGTTTCCGATATACGCCATTACTGATTCAAACCCTCTATATGGCACTATGACAATTGGACGGATGCAAAATCGGAATTAGTCAGTCACAACCTACGACGGAATATTAGTGTGCCAACAAGTAGTGCAACGACCGTAACTCCAACTCCGAAACCGGGTCCTGCCCCTCCTGATGTATCCTGAAGGTCGCTCTTTTCCTGCACTTCAGGGTCATTCGGTGCGTAGTCTTTGGAGTCTATCACACCATCTCCATCACTATCCTGTATGTCATTTCCCGACCCCCCGCCATTATCCGTTGGTGTGGAATCCTCTGAACTATCCGTAGCCGCAGGAGTCGGGGAAGGAGTCGGGGAAGGAGTCGGGGAAGGAGTCGGGGAAGGAGTCGGGGAAGGAGTCGGGGAAGGAGTCGGTGTGTCTATTTGTCCATTTTTCACCAACTCCATTGACCATTCATATGGTGGTTCTCCTCCGTCAGGTCTTTCTTCAACTTCTATACAATATCTTGTTTTTGCGCTATTCTCAGCCCAAAATTCAAAATAAACAGGGATTCCGCCATTAACATTATTAATAAACCTTCCTACGCCGGGATATTCTTCCTCGGTGAGATCAGCATTTCTAACATCCTGAACTGACACGTGTTCATCTCCTACCTGGGGAGGAAACCAAATCCAAAAATTTTCTTCGTCGCTACTTATTTCGAACTTAAACGCGTAATAATTTCCTTTTGAAAGGTCAATATTAAATGCATCCCTGTCTCCAGGAGAATCTATGTGTCCCGAATATGTACCCTCATTAATAACTGGTGCTGAATCACAGTCCGCTGGGTATTCATCATCTGCTGCGACCGGCTCAGATACTAATCCCACACTTGCGATCACGAGTAGTCCTATCAGCAGAGGCCTTGTTCGGACCATACTGGTCAATCAATACTGTGACATAAATAAGTTATTCAGAAGGTTGTCATCAACAATCAGTCCAGTCCACTCAGTGGCCAAACTCTCGGTCCACCAACTCATCAGCCCGTAAGTTCTCCTCTCGGTCGACCCACACTATCTCGAACGTCTCGAACTCCTCGGCCAATTCCCGTGCGCGGTCACGAAGTTCACGGAGGTGTTGCTCGTTCGTCTGCCAGTCACCCGTGACCTGCCTCACCACCAACTGCGAGTCACCTCTCGCTTCAACCTCGGTGCATCCCTGCTTCGAGGCAACCTCCAGTCCTCGGATGAGGGCGCGATACTCTGCCTCGTTGTTCGTGGCTTTGCCGAGGTGTTCGCTTCCCTCATCAGACCAGTCCTCGGCTTCTATCGTGTAACCGATGGCCGCAGGACCGGGATTGGAAGGACGAGCGCCTCCGTCGAAGTGGATGACAGCAGGTGTGGTCATCTCCACCCACCACCTGTGTTATCTCGCCTGTTGTTCGCTCGATACGTGACTCTCTGCGTTTCTGATTGCATCATTATTTTCTCTCATACAACACTATGACAATCGGGCGGATTCTGAGGCATTCACATAGTCACGAAATCGCATATGCCTGATGGCATATCTCACCAATCTTCGGAGTCAGGGTGCCCACATCTGTGACACCGCGTTCAACGCGCTGAATAAAAATACGCCGCTCAAGGCTTGTGCGCCAGATTGAAGGCAGTACGCGCTATAGGGCCGAAAGACTCTAATTTCCCCGATACGTTCGGCTATACGCGAACGCACGACAGCGGTTACCCGAGTCAGGTGACCTGTTCAACCCAAACACGTCGAGATGGAATCGCACAACGGCGCGGCTCCGCTTAGCTCTGAATCGTTTGGTGATAAAGTCCGCCCTCCCCGATTTGAACGGGGGACAAGTCGATCTACAGTCGACTGCTCTACCAGTCTGAGCTAAGGGCGGTCGACACCCGAAAATACCCCGCCGTCTGGACTTAAGGGTTGTTATTCGCGGAGGGTTCGCCGGACGGTCACACGACGGGGAGTGACACACTGGCCAATGTCAGACACGTCTGACCCGCTTGCCGATGTTCTGACAGACGGGTCAAAGCAGTCTCCAAGGGAATCTGAGCAAGGCGGTGTATCGCGTCATGCCGGTAGCTGACGGGCGTCAGACAGCGCGGGAAGATTAAAATACCATCATGTATAATACTCTCACCGAGTCCGATGAGTAAAATAACGTTCCGTGCTGACGATGACCTCATCGACCAACTCGAGGCGTTCGATGCCTCGAAGAGCGAGGTCATGCGCGAGGCGCTCCGGGAGTACCTCGGAGACGCGTCTCCGTCAGCGTCGGACCCACCGTCGTCGGCGTCGGAGTCCGTGACCGACGCCGAGACGATCGACGAACTCATCGAAGAACGTGTTGACAGTATCATCGCCGACCGACTGCAAACGCGACACCACCACCCGCAGCCACAGGATGTCAACGTAAACATCTCGTTAGACGGCGTCAGCGCAGGGGCAGCGAACGCCGAAACCGAACAACGGCGCACCGCTGACCGGGGTGCAAGCGCCGAGGACGGGCGGTCTCACAGTGAAAGTCAGGCGTCCGACACGAGCGGGCGTAAGACAGAACCGGAAACACGGGAGAGGTCCGACACAGAGGAACGTAAGACATGCGCGCAATGCGGTGAAAATCTGGGCTCTGACCACGTTTACTGCCCGAACTGCGGTGAGAAGGCATCCCGTCGGGTGTTCTGTGATTGCGGCGATGAACTCCGGTCGGACTGGGGTTTCTGTCCGGGGTGCGGAAGACGCACGCCTGCGGCGGATGTGCTTGACCAGACCTAAACCAGCGTTTGCACGCAGTACACACCCTCTAAACGCCGTAAACGGGAAAGTGTATGACACTGCCCGTAAGTTTTAATACATCAGGGTCAGTGGTTTATTCTGCGTAAGACGGTCGTCTTACACAGCGGCGAACGCGAGGGGATGCCGCCCTCGTACTGCGGTTTCGCTGTGTAAACACTCGTGCGGGTCGTAAACAGATCCCGTCCGGGCCGTCTTACCCAAGGGGAAACTACCAAACATGGAGCGTGTGACACTACGGATTCCGAAGCAGCAGATTGAAGAGGTCGAACAAATGGTCGAGACGGGCGAGTACCCCAATCGGAGCGAAGCGATTCGCTCGGCGGTTCGGGAGATGCTCGCCGAGGAAGGCTCCGAGAAAGCCTCCGAAAAGAAGCGGTCCTGGGCCAAGGTGTAACGATGCAGGATATCGTTAATGAGGCCCTCGAACGCGACGAGCAGGAGCAGAAACAGCTGTCTGACAGTGATGTCGACGGCTTCGGCGACCCGCGCATCGTCATCGTCGGCTGTGGTGGCGCCGGCAACAACACGGTCAACCGCCTGTACAACATCGGCGTCGAGGGCGCTGACACCGTGGCCATCAACACGGACAAACAGCACCTCAAGATGATCGAAGCCGACACGAAGATTCTGGTCGGCAAGTCTCTCACCAACGGCCTCGGTGCCGGTGGCGACCCGTCGATGGGCGAGCGCGCGACGGAGATGGCACAGGGGACTATCAAGGAAGTGCTGGGCGACGCTGACCTCGTGTTCGTCACCGCCGGCATGGGTGGCGGAACCGGGACCGGGGCCGCCCCCGTCGTCTCGAAGATCGCCAAGGAACAGGGCGCAATCGTCGTCGGCATGGTGTCGACGCCGTTCAACGTCGAGCGAGCACGGACGGTCAAGGCCGAGGAAGGCCTGGAGAAGCTCCGCAACGAAGCGGACTCCATCATCGTGCTGGACAACAACCGTCTGCTCGATTACGTCCCGAACCTGCCGATCGGCAAGGCGTTCTCCGTGATGGACCAGATCATCGCCGAGACTGTCAAGGGTATCTCGGAGACCATCACACAGCCGAGCCTCATCAACCTCGACTACGCCGACATGACATCCATCATGAATCAGGGCGGCGTCGCGGTGATGCTTGTCGGCGAGACTCAGGACAAGAATAAGACCGAAGAGGTCGTCAAGGACGCGATGAACCATCCGCTGCTTGACGTGGATTACCGCGGCGCGAGCGGTGGCCTGGTCCACATCACCGGCGGCCCGGACCTCACGCTGAAGGAGGCCGAGGGCATCGCACAGAACATCACCGAGCGGCTTGAGGCCGACGCCAACGTCATCTGGGGCGCACGGATTCAGGAAGAGTACAAGGGTAAGGTGCGGGTCATGGCCATCATGACCGGCGTCCAGTCCGCCCAGGTACTCGGCCCGACGACCCAGAAGCAGGCCAACAAGTCCCGCGAGGCGATTCAGGAAGTCGGCGACGACACGTCCTTCGACGCGTCAGACAACGTCGAAAGCTTCGACAGCCCCGCCCCGAACAGCGGGAGTCAGAGCAGCGGCGGTCGCACCACCGGCTACAGCGAGACCGACGGCGGGCAGGACCAGCGCGAGAAGAACAACGGACTCGACGTCATCCGGACGAACAAGTAGCGACGTCTACGACTTTTCTTTCGGTTTCTACGGCCGCGAGCGACGCGATCGGTACAATAGTATACAGAACCGATACGTGTACGTCGGGATGTCAGACACGCGCGTCAGACCGCTTCCAGCGCGTCCAGCAGATTGCACTTCCGGCAGAGGTCCCGCGCCGTCGGTGCGCCGCAGTTGTCGCACTCGCCGTAGTCGGTGTCGCTGTTCTCGCCGCCGTAGGTGTCGGCGGCTAACGCGGCGAGTTTTTCGTAGCCGGCCATAATCGAGTGGCGGGTTCCGGGGTGGTTCTCTTCGAGGCCAAGCATGAGCTCCTGTATCTCGCCGCGGTAAGCCTCCTCGGCGTGGGGACATTCGGTGATGTGCGCCGGGAGATCTTCGAACCGGGCGTACAGCGCGACTTCCTTCTCCGGGATGTCACGGAGCGGCTTGGCCCGGGGGATGTGGTGGTCCTGAGCTTCGCGCGTCTGCTCCGTGGGCGCGTCGGCAGCCGAGTCGAACGGGCCCAGTGAGGCCTCGAAGTGCTTGGCGATCTGTGAGACGTCGCCTTCGAGGAAGTTCATCAGCGCCGTCTCGGCCTCGTCGTCGAGGTTGTGACCAGTCAGCAGTTTGTCCGCGTCGAGTTCCTCGGCGTACTTCGAGAGGAGGTCGCGGCGGAACACGCCACAGTAGGCGCAGGCGGCCATCCCCTCCGGGTCATCCTCGACGACGTCGTCCATCTGGACGCCGAACTCCTCGGCGTAGGAGACGGTGACGTGTTCGATACCCAGATCGTCGGTCAGTTCTTCACAGGCCTCTAAGCTCGCGTCGCGATAGCCCTCAATGCCCTCGTGGATAGAAAGCGCAACCAGTTCGATGCGGGGGTCTTCGGCGAACGTGTCGTGCAGAATCTGCGTGAGAACGACGCTGTCTTTGCCGCCCGAGAGGCCGATGACCCACGTCTCAGGGTCCTCAACCGTGGCGTCGTCGGACACGAGGCCGTCCTCGCGGATGCGACGGCGGACCCGTTTCGTGACCGCTCGGCAGAGATGAGACTCACAGAGGTGAAGCCCGGAATAGGCCGCGTGTAACACCGCATTCTCGCCGCATTTGTCGCACTCCATCGTAGCGAGTAGTCGTGGCCGCAATGGTGAGAGGGTTTCGTCTCGGCCTCGACGGACAGGGTCGCACCGAACCGGTCGCAGCCACACCTCACAGCGCGTCGGGGCCGTGCTGTAACGTGTCGATGACTGTCTCGGCGGTGTCCTCGCGGCCGCTCGAGGAGAACAGTTCGTGGCCGCCGTCATACAGCCGGATGCGGTCGGCCGGCAGGCGCTCCCCGACGGCACGCGGGTCGACAACTGTGTCCGTAAGTGAGCAAAACGCCGCGGCAGTGTCCCGGGCCGGCGGCAGCGACCGCTGGGCACGAAACACCGTCCGAAGGAAGGCGGGCGAAACCGACGACGGAGCCTCCGCGAGTTGCTGGGCCGTCGCCAGGTCGCCGATAGCATCGGCGTCCAAGGTATCGATAGGGATGAACGGTTTCGTAATCGGGAGCGATGCGATAGCGTCGAGTACCGGCCCCGGAACCGGAAAGTCACTGTCCCACCAGGGGCTCAGGTACACTCGATTCCCAATACCGTCGGCGTCAAGATGGGCTGCTGTCAGTCCGCCCGCGCTGTGTCCGAGCAGGTCGAACCTGCCGAGGTCGGCGGCGTACTCCTGAACCGGACCGACCCACTCCCGCCGGTAGTCGGTGATGTGTGTCGGCAGTTCGACGGCGTGAACGCGGTACGCCGTGGTAAGCTGGTCGATGAGCCACTGGACAGTCCGGTGTCGACACCGGTTCCCCCAGCCGAGGACGAACAGGCAATCCTGTACAGCCCCCTCGTCGTACACGCGAATCTGCATACCCGACGTTCCCGCGGCGAGGACATAAGCCCGGGTGAACGCCTGACAGCCGTCCGTCGCGTTGTCGATATGGATCGCCCGTGCGCGCTCAGGGCCGCCAGGACAGCCACGCCCCGTGTGGCTCGTAGTCGACGAGGTGGGTCGTCTTGACGCCGTCACCACTCCAGCGCTTCCAGTCCAGTTCCACCGACTCGCCGCCTGACAGGTCCCGCCGACCGGTGAGCCAGTGCAGCTGGCGCTCGGCCATTTGCGCTTCGAGCAACGCCGTCAGCGCCTCGCTCAGTTCCGCCGGGACCTGATACAGCACGAGCGTGTTGACGACACAGACCGGGACGTCGGACGGAATCTCGTCGAGGACCGGCGGCAGGTCATCGAGCATGTCGCCCTCGATAAGCTCGGGTGGGTCGTCGCGTGCAACCGTCAGCGCACCGTCTAAGACGGCGCGCCGTTCCTCGTGTTCGGGCCAGACAAGTGCGCGGAGCCAGTCCCTGTCGGCCTCGTCGGTCACGTCGAGCGGATTGCGGTCGAGACCGACCCGGGAGCGGATAGCGGGCGGCGTTTCCGGGAGCGGCGGGTCGCCACGTCGGACGCGACTCCCGATGGTGACTGGCGAGTCGCTGTTGCCGACCACACGACCGTCGTAGTCGTAGCGGTAGCGGTCAAACAGCAGGTTCAGGCCGGCGCTCGGACCGAGTTCCACCAGCGCGAGCGGCCCGTCGGCGGCGCTTGCCACCTGTGCGATGGCCGGGTAGAGGACCGCACTGCGCCGTACCGCGTTCGTCTGCGTGCGCCGGGTCCGCAGGAGCGGCCGGATGGCGTCGGCATGGTCGAGACAGAACTCGCGGAAGGCTGGAAAGCACCCGTCGTCAGGGGCCCGAGATTCCGGAGAGATGCTCGGGTAGTACTCGGCCAGCCGATGGTCAGGATGCCGGTCGAGCAGGTAATGCACTGCGGCCAGCAGGAGGTGCGGGGCCTGGCGACCCTCGGGAACGGTCGCTGCGATGTCGAGGATATCGCTGTCTTCCGCCGCCTCGCGGCAGAGGTGAGCGTACAGCGGGGAGGAGTCGGTGGCCCACTCAGCCAGGTCCCGAAACTGTGCCTGAAGCGCTGACATATCCTCGTGGAGACAGCACAGTGGTATCAGTGTTCGCCTCCGGAGAGTCAGCGTTTAGGCCGCGCAACTGGTAGAGCAGGCAATGAGTCTGGACCGTCCGGAGGCCGTCGAGCGGGTCGAAGAAATCGTCGCCACAGTCGAGGACGAGACGATGCCGGTCCCGGTCCGGGAGGTGTGGGTGTACGGCGACGTAGCGCTCGGGCTGGACCCGGTCGAGCGGTTGGACGTGTACGTCACCAAAGACATTCTGTTCAAAGACGCGCCCGAGCGCGCCGAGGAGTTCCAGCGCAGTCACGGCGTCGACGGCGTCGGCAAGACCGTCCGGGCCGCGTGGGCCGACGAGCACCCCGAGTACATTCGCGCGAACGCCAACGGCCACGCCGCCCCCGAGAAGTGCCTCGCCGCCCACCTCCTGAACGACGACGAACCGGTCCATCTGGAAGTGTGTAACGCCTCCTTCGAGGACAACGTCACCCAGCGGCTCAAAGGGGCCAAGATGCGAAACGACTACGAGCAGATTCTGGACCCGCGCGGAGCCTGCCTGTGGCTCGACGGCGAACGGTCCCCCGACGCGTTCCAGAAGCTCCGGGACAACGAGTTCGTCTTCCCCACACTAACGCAGTCGCTGTCGATGCTCGGGATGGACGAGACGGAAGCCGGCGACGCTGCCGACGCGGTCAAAGAGTACCGGGCACAGCAGGAGGGAGCGACGGTTCGGGGCGACGTGGTGTAGGCAGTAGGCAGTCACGGCCGGCTTTGGCAGACCGATTACTGCAACCACGGGGTGTCGACTGTTGAAAACTGATGTCCGCAGGCGGGGCATTCGACGAGCCGCGAGCCGCTCCCGCCGTCGGCGACCGCAGTGAACCGGCGGCTCCAGGTCACGTGACGGCACTCCGGACAGCGGCGGACGAGCGGTGGTATCATGGGAAGGCGCGAATCGACACGTGTCGTTCGTAGCCGTTCGCCTTGCAAGGGTCTGTCGGCGGTCGACATCGCTCTGGGCGAGGTCACGGGCATGGACACAGTCCATGACAACTACAACGCGAGTTTGAGCGTACAGAAAGGATACATCCGCGCCGATCGGAGCGTCTCGTATGAACCGAACGAGACGCGAGACACTGGGGCTGGTCGGGGGCCTCGCGGCGACCGTCCTCGGCGGCTGTCTCGCTCCCGGGGCTGGCGGCGACGGCGGCGCGACGACGCCAACGCCGCGAAACGGCACCGACCAGGGCACACCGACCGACACCGAGAACGAAACCCCGACCCGGACGCCAAACAGACTCCCCGCTGGCGTCAAGCGGGTCGACGCGCCGCCGTACGACACTGAGGAGCCCAGGTGCTCGGGAGACGGGCAGAACGAGGACTACGACCCGCTGTACCTCTGTGCCAACATGCCGGCCGAGCCGTCGCTGGCGTTCGACCAGCGGCCGGCGCGGGGAACGGTGTTTCGCGAGGAAGGGCTACAGTTCTCTCCCGGCGACGACAGCGGCGGAAACGGCAAACAGCTCTATGCGACGCTGTTGACCGGGCCCGACGATGTCGACAGACTCGACGACGAGAGGGACGAAATTCACGCGTTCGTTTCGGAGACGGACTTCGAGCGCCGGGCCGTCCTTGTCGTCCAGACCGGCTGGGGATCGGGGTCGATACTGCCCCATCTGAAACGCATCGAGGCGACCGACACCGGAATCCACGCCTTCGGCTGTTACACCCGGCCCTGCGTCTACACCGCCGATTACACCGCCCGCACAACGGTGGCACGGTTCGAGCGCCCAGACGCACTTGACAGCGGCGTCGTCAGCCTGACCGTCGACCCGTCGACGCGGTACAACGTGGCGACGGGCGAGGACGTGGTAACAATCGACCAGTCGAACTGACCCCGTGTTCTTTGCGACCTGCCGGTGAAGCGACAGCTATGGCAGCCCTCCTGATTCGAACCCTCCACGTGCTCGCGATGGCGGCCCTCGTCGGCGGCACGACCGTTCTCTGGTACAGCTATCGGAGCGGCGCTATTGCCTCGCTCGCGCCCGCGCAACAGTTTGAGTGGCTGTTCTGGGGCGGTGTCGGCGTACTCGTGTTCACCGGCATCGGGAACCTCGGCGCGCTCGGGCCGCCGGGTCCCGGAACCGACTGGGGACGTACACTGCTGGCGAAACTCGCCATCGTCGTTGTCCTCATCGGCGGGTCGGTCGTCCGTACGCTTTTGCTCGTCCGAGCCAGTGACCGCGAGGGCACGTTCGACGACCTACCCCCGGCCATTCAGCAAACGCTCTCGCGGGCCTACGGCGCGACAGCGGCCGTCCTCTTGAGCATCGTCGTCCTCGCGGAGGTCCTCGCGCATGGGTGAGAACCAGCGTGAGCGGGAAGCTATGGCGGAACGAGCGAGTGAGACCAAGCCAGCGCGCGACGCCAGACAGCGTTCTACGCGACCGGTGTCACTCGTGACGTGGACGCTCGCCACGTTCGACACCGCCCTGTTCGTCCTGCTCGGCGTCCTCGCCGCCCACGCGAGCGGTGGCCTCGCCGACCTGCTCGCCGGGCTGAACACCCTCGTCGGCGTCGCCGTCTTCTGCTATCTCTGGGCGCTGTTCGTCCTGGCCGTTCGGTGGGTCCACAGCCGGGTGCAGCTCGACTCGGCCGGAGTTGGCACACTCGCCCTCCACGGTACCGCTGCCGGGAGTGTCGCGGGCGTTGCGTTCCTGCTGGGACTGTTCACGGTGGTGCTCGTTCCAGCGCTACAGGGCGGCGGGGTCCGCCTCCAGTCGGTGCTGTTGGTCCTTCTCATCGGAGCCGGTGTCGCCGCTATCGTCGGCGGCGTCGTCGGCCTGCTCGCCAGCCTGCTGGATATCGCAGTCTACGGACTGGCAGGCTCTCTGCTGCCCGAAGCCGGGGGCGAGCGGGTCACGGAATCTCGCCGACGGTGACGAAGAACGGCACGGTCTCGTGGCGCTCGTAGGCCTCGTCCTGCATCTGCTCGACCACGTCGCGGCCCATCGACCGCCAGCGCTCCCGGAGCGCATCGTACTCGGCGGGCGTCGCCTCGCCGTTGAGAATCGTTTCGCGGTCGTGAGCCAGCCCGGTCCCGGTCGCCTTCCGCCGGGCGGCCTGCATCGCCGCGTCGTCGTAGGGTGGTTCGATTTGCTGCTCCTGGTCGTACTGTGTCGTCGAAACGACGGTCAGCTCCGCATCGCTGAACACGTCGGCGGCGTCACTACCGAGGGTCACGTCTGTCCGCACTCCATCGAGAAAAAGCCGGCGAGCGCGGCGGGCCAGCATGGGCTCCGCGTCGACGGTCGACTCAACGGTGACGGCAGCGTTGTTCGGCTCGATGGCAGCCACCCGGTCGGTGGCGACGCGGGCGAACTCCCGGACCGCGGCCTCGGGGTCGGGGAGGTTGATGAGCAGCGCCTGGCACACAACCAGGTCGAAGCTGTCGTCGTCGAAAGGGAGTTGCGTCGCGTCCCCGCAGACGGTCGGGTCGCCGGCGGCGGCCAGTAAGTCCGTATCGGCGTCGAGGCCGACGACCGTGCCGTCGGTCTCCTCGCGGAGGACACGGGTCAGTTCGCCGGTCCCACAGCCCACGTCGAGGACGCGCTCGCACTCGCCCAACTGCAGGTCTGAGAGCGCCTCGCGGGAGTCGGTCCACATCCCCCGGCGGGTGGTTTCGAGGTAGTCGGCGGAGAACCTGCGCACAGTTCCGCAGAGTCGAGTCGCCCTCAAAAGTACCGCGGTCGAAGGGCCTTATTCGCCGCGTAGTTCCTTGACGCGCTCGATGTTCCAGGCGAAGCTCTTGCCGTTCTCGGTCGGCGTCTCAAGCACCAGCGGTACGTCGCGGATAGCGTCGTGGTTGACGAACGCGCGCATGCCGTCCTCGCCGATGTGGCCCTCACCGATGTGGGCGTGTTCGTCCTTGTTCGTCCCGCACTCGTGTTTGGAGTCGTTGAGGTGAACGCAGGCGAGGTCCTCAACACCGACGACCTCGTCGAACTCCGCGAGCGTCTCGTCGACGGCCTCGGGTGTCGAGAGGTCGTAGCCCGCGGCGAACATGTGGGCCGTGTCGAGACAGAACTCGATATCCTGGTCCGTGCGTTCACGGACCGTCGCCAGATGCTCGAACTGGCCGCCGAGTTTCGTCCCGCTACCCGCATCAGACTCGACCAGCACCGTGACGCCCTCGGGGATGTCGAGGTCGTCCAGCACGCTCGCGGCGTTGTCGAGGCCGCCGTCGACACCCGCGCCGGTGTGGGCGCCGAGGTGGACGTTGACGTACTCGATGCCCAATTTCGCGGCGGCGTCGACCTCCTTCTGCATGGAGTCCAGTGACTTCTCCCGGAGGTCGTCTTTGGGCGTACAGAGATTGACCAGATACGACGAGTGGATGACCCACGGGCCGACGCCGTGGTCGGCTGCGAGGTCGCGGAACTGCTCGGCCTCGTCGTCGTCGATGTTCGGGTCCTGCCAGACCTGCGGCGAGTGTGAGAATATCTGTCCGCAGTTACCGCTGTACTCGACCTGTTCCTCGACGGCGTTGTAGACGCCGCCGGCGATAGAGGTGTGTGCCCCGACTCGTACCATGCACACCGGTCAGTGATGCCCGACAAAAGAGGTTCCGGAGTCAGAGCCACTCGCGGGCGGGCGGAATCACGCCGAGACTCGACGTAACGAGGTAGACGCCAAAGCCGATGAAAACGGCGGAGACGAGCAACGAAATCGGTGTTACATCTGCAAGCAGTGCGGACACGCCGGTAGCAATCAGGACGATTCCGATGCCGACCAGCATGAGCGTCCCGAGCGCGCCGAGCACCGCGTCCTCGGCTGCGACACGGACAATCGCGTACAGTTCTTCCTCAGAAAGCGCTGCGACGGTGCCGTCAGTTGCTGGAGGGTCGGTGGAGGTGTCGACAGGGTCGTCATCAGCGGGGGACGAGACCATGCCACCGCTTGGCCGGGATGTCACAAAACGGTGACGTAGGGCTGTTGTCACGACCGGCGGCCAGTCCATCCCTGTAGCCCCGTCATTGCAGACGTGCGGTCCGCAGTGGCGTGACTGTATAGTCTTATCAATAACCAACTAAACAGAGTGAAAGGAGTTCGATGGACCAGTAACCGACTTATAGCAACACACCTAATTTAGTAATAGCCAGATGACCGAATCACAGGCCGCAGTCGCGGACACACGCGAGTTCGAGTTCGTCTTGCAGTTCGACGCGGGAGCTGATAAGCTGATGGACGTGTTTCGGCAACACGAGAGCCTCTCTGTGTGGTCCTCGGCCATCTTCGTCGGTGACGACCATATGTGGCGACTCGACCACGCGAAAGGGACGCCGGAGGCCCTGAACGCGTTCGACGAGGTCTTTCTGGACGAAGACCGCTGTAACGAGTGTTTCGACGTCGTGAGCTGTGATACGACGCGAACCTACCACATGCTGGACCGCGGGGAGTCGTCACGGACAGTGTACACGTTGCGTCGTGAACTCAGCGGCTGTCAGTCGCTGCCGAGTTTCCTGCACCGGCACGTCAGCGAAGGCACTATCTTCGAATCCCGACGGACGGGCAACGAGTACCGCTGGCGCGTTCTCTATCCGGGGTCCAACCCCATCGGCGAGGTGTACGACAAAATCGAATCGAGCCTCCGCGATGGCGTCACACTCTCAGTGTCCCATATCACCAGTGCCGGAAACTGGAAGGCCACTGAGCGAGTCGCAACGAACTTCTCGCCCCAGCAGTGGCGGGTGCTCAAGGCCGCCGTGACCCACGGCTACTACGAGCGACCGCGGGAAGTCTCTGTCAAGGACCTCGCATCGATACTTGACGAGCCCCGGTCGACCGTGCAGTACCAGCTCCGGACTGCCGAGGACCGCATCGTCTCGCAGTTTGTCGAGGAAACCCTCTGAGAGCGGATTGCGCGAGCAGAAACGCTACTCGCTGGGACCCTATTCGAGGTCGAAGCGGTCGAGGCGCATCACCTTGTGCCACGCGTCGACGAAGTCATCGACGAGTTCGGCCTCGGCGCCGTCAGCGCCGTAGACTTCCGCAATGGCGCGCAGGCGAGAGTGTGACCCGAATATCAGGTCGACGCGGGACGCCGCCCACGTCTGTTCGCCCGTTTCTCGGTCGTACCCCTCGAAGACATCTTTCGACTCCGAGACGGGCTCCCACTCTGTATCCATACCGAGAACGACCTCGAAGAAGTCGTTTGTCAACGTTCCCGGTTCGTCGGTGAACACGCCAAGGTCGGAGTCCTGATACGTCGCACCCAGCGAGCGGAGCCCGCCAACCAGCACGGTCATCTCCTCTGGAGTCAGGTCCAGCAGGTCCGCTCTGTCCACGAGTAGCTCTTCGGCCGGCACGTCAACGTCGTCACGGGCGTAGTTCCGGAACCCATCGGCCCTCGGCTTGAGCGCCTCGAAGGAATCGACATCGGTCTGTTCCGGTGTCGCGTCTGTCCGGCCCGGTTCAAACGGCACCGTCACATCGTAGCCGGCGTCGGCCGCCGCCTGCTCGACGGCCGCGTTGCCGCCCAGCACAATCAGGTCTGCGAGTGAGACACGCGTGTCATCGGTCCGGGCGCTATTGAATTCCGCCTGAATCTCTTCGAGCGTGGCGAGGACCGTTTCGAGTTGGGCCGGTTCGTTGACCTCCCAGTTCTTCTGGGGTTCGAGTCGGATGCGTGCCCCGTTCGCGCCGCCGCGCTTGTCGCTGTCGCGGTAGGTCGATGCCGACGCCCAGGCAGTCTTCACGAGCTGGGAAACGGTGAGGTCCGTTTCGAGGATGTCCGTCTTGAGCTCGGCGACTTCCTCGTCCCCGATCAGGTCGTGGTCGACATCGGGTACGGGGTCCTGCCAGATCATCTCTTCGTCGGGGGCGTCCGGACCGAGGAACCGCTCGGGCGGGCCCATGTCGCGGTGGATAAGTTTGTACCACGCCCGCGCGAAGTTGATGCCGAACTCCATCGGGTTCTCCTGGAATCGCTCCATCACCTCGCGGTAGTCCGGGTCCCGCTTGAGCGCGATATCGGTCGTGAGCATCATCGGCGTCTGCTTTTCGGATGGGTCATGGGCATCTGGGACTGTATTCGCAAGTGCCTCGTCCGTCGGCGTCCACTGCCACGCCCCGCCGGGTCCTTTCTCGGGTTCCCACTCGTAGTCGAGGAGATTGTCGATGTATCCGTTGTCCCACTCTATCGGTGCCTGCGTCCAGGGGCCTTCGATACCACTGGTGATTGTATCGCCGGCCTTCCCGGAGCCGTAGTCGTTCTCCCAGCCCAGCCCCATCTGTTCGATTGGCGCGTCCTCGGGAACGTCGCCGAGGTTCTCCTCGGGGTCGTCGGCACCGTGGACCTTCCCGAACGTGTGGCCGCCAGCGATGAGTGCCGCCGTTTCCTCGTCGTTCATCGCCATCCGACCGAACGACTCGCGGATATTTTCCGCGGACGCGAGCGGGTCCGGGTTGCCGTTTGGCCCCTCTGGGTCCACGTAAATCAGCCCCATCACCGCAGCACCCAGAGGCTCTTTGAGTTCGCCGTCGTCAGTACGCCGCTCGGACTGATGGGCTTCCATCTCGTCTTCGGGCCCCCAGTCGACCGCTTCGTCGGGTTCGAACGCATCTTCGCGCCCGCCGGCCCAGCCGAACGTCTTGAGCCCCATCGATTCGATGGCGTGGTTGCCAGCCAGCACGATCAGGTCGGCCCACGAGAGCTTGCGGCCGTACTTCTTTTTGATTGGCCAGAGCAACCGACGCGCCTTATCCAGGTTCGCGTTGTCCGGCCAGCTATTGAGCGGTGCAAAGCGCTGGCGGCCACCGGACGCACCGCCGCGGCCGTCGGTGGTGCGGTATGTCCCGGCGCTGTGCCAGGCCATCCGAATGAACAGCGGCCCGTAGTGGCCGTAGTCAGCCGGCCACCAGTCCTGTGACGATGTCATCAGCTCTTCGAGGTCAGCTTTCACCGCGTCGAGGTCGAGTTCCTGAAATTCTTCAGCGTAGTCGAACCCTGCCCCCCGCGGGTCAGCATCACGCGCGTTCTGGTCGAGAATATCTAGACGCAGCTGGTTTGGCGACCAATCTTGGTCTCGTTTAGCCATCAACGAACACTTGCTGGGTGAAGGCATTAGCACTGTTTTTAGCATTAGACAAGATCTTGCCAGCGTACGATTCGATTGGGGTTCTTGCACTGAGAGAGTTAGTCCAGTATACCGCTCCCAAAGCGCTCAAAACGTAATTAAGCGAAACCTGCGAGCCGCCGTTCACTACTGAAATCTCCAAATAGCTCTCCGTGGGCCGCCCAAAGTGTTAGCGTATGCTAGCTTCTGCTGCACGGTTCGACCGTCCAGTGAGAGTTATAAAGCGACTTCGATACGATGGCCAATTCGTTTCACGACGTGGCCTCACCTCGTGACTACGGCAACGGAGTCAGCGGACTCGTCGCTGTGGAACCACAACCCCCGACCGTTCCGGAGTGGTATCATGGGGACCGTCGAATCCACTCGTCTGCATCGAACTTCTCTTCCGCGTGCTCGCGTGCGCGTGCAAGTTCGTCGTCCGTCCACGACCCCGCCGTCGCGTCGACCCACTCGGCCAGCGTCGAGCGGAGCGTCTCGACAGCCTCGGCACGGTCGATGTCGGCGTATTCGTCTATCGCTCCGACGCGCTCGGTGAACCGCTCCGAGTCGGGGTCGGCGGTGAAACAGCCGCAGTGGCGGTCGGGGCGCAGCGAGACGGACAGAGAGCCGTGCTGGATGACGGCGTCTTTCTGGCGGTACTGCGCGTTCCCGCTGAGTTTGCGGCCATCGGGACCGGCGATATCGTGGGCCGGATGGAGTTGCCGCAGGTAACAGGCCGGCTGGTGGACCGCCGACCGCTCGTCGTCGGCAAACGACGCGTCGACGCCCATGCGCTCGAACGCTTCGAGCACCGGCTCACAGAACTGCTCGTAGCACGCCATCAGGTCGCCCGGCACGGCCTCGGCCGGCGCGATGATGCCATAGGAGATGTCCGCCACGCTGTCGTGATAAATTGCGCCGCCACCGGTGGGCCGTCGCGTTACACCAACGTCCTCGCGCTCGCAGAACTCCCAGTCGATGGTGTCGGGGTCCTGCCCGTAGCCCAGCGACAGCGTATCGGGCCAGGTGTACACTCGCACCGTTGCCGGACCGCCCGCGGCGACGGTTTCGGCAGCGGCCGCTTCCAGTGCCATCGTCATCGGTCCGGGTCGTGTTTCCTCGCCGATGACGCGCCACTCCAGGTCGGCCAGTGACATACCCGGGCTTCGTGACGCGATGCGATATGAATTGCGGGCTAGCAGCGGGTGGAATGACTGACGGGGTCGTTGTTTATGCAAAGAGCCAGAAAGCCCCGGCCGGCTGAACTCGGGGGGCTCGCTGCGCTCCTTGTCACTCCCTCCGGTCGTTCCTGTGGTGCTTACATCGCCCGCCTTCGTCCAGCCGCCCACCGGGAGACCTGCGGTCTCCCGAGCAGTCGGCGCACAGCGCCGACAACGCCCCTTTCAGTCCCGCCCAGCATTCTTTGTCCAACCGGCTACGGGTGGGACTGAAAGGGGCCGCTCGCTCGACGTTCGAGGCGATGCAAGCACTGACGAGCGACGTTGAGGAGCGAGGAAGCGCGCAGCGAGTCGCAGGAGTCGAGCGAGCGGGGGCTTTCTGGCTGTACAAACACCCGTTCCAATCACGAGAGCGACAGAAGTGGGTCCTAGCCCTGGACGTTCCCGCAGTCGGTACAGGTCAGTTCGAACCGACCGTCGGCGAGGGCGACGCTCTGGGTGGTTTCCGTGTCGCACTCTGGACAGTGCGCTCTCGATTCGATGGCGTCCCAGTCGTGGGTCGCGCCGGGCGCGCCAAAGGCCCAGCCGATGACGCGCTCGTCGCCGGAGTTGTACCCTTCCTGAAACTCGCCGGGCTCGAAGCGAATCAGTTCGCCGCCCGAAACATCGACTTCCTCGCGGTCGAGGCCGACCTCGAAGGTGGTCTGTCCCTGTTCGATGTAGAACACCTCTTCCTGGTCGTGGTGGCGGTGGAGGCTCCCCGAGAAAGAGTCGCCGGGTTCGAGTTCGAAGTAGTTTGCCGCGAAATGCTCGGTCCCGAGTGTCCGGGAGACAGGCTTGCGGATGTCGTGTACCTGCATCGGATTCCGTTCGACCGGTACGTCGTCGATAGTTACTGTGTTCATGATCGGTGTTGTCCTGAGTCGGGCTACCGCTGGCCCCTGTGATGCGTTCGCAATCCAGCATTAGAAGGCACTGTTCCGGAGTTTATAGTTTTTCGGGACAGCATACGGTAGGCAACCGCTCCGACAGTTCCCGCGCAGAGCGGACTACGCCGTCGATGCGGGACGCTGTTCGAGTATGTCAGCCATCACGCGGGCCTCAGCTTTCCGGAGGTGTTCAGCGGCAGTTCCGGGTGCACAGCCGAGTTCATCGGCGACATCGTCGACGCCGCCTTCGCGAGTGTCGCCGTAGTACCCACAGTCGACGGCGGCGGCGACGGCCTCGAACTGCCGGTCGGTGAGCGCCGCGCCGGTGTCGAGCCGCCGGCTGTCGTACTCCCCCACCTCCCGAACGTCGACGGAGACGCCGTCTGGCACCGTCTCGACTGCCTGCTGGACCGTCCCGCCCGGACCGACCAGCGTGAGTCCGACCGTGCCATCGGTGCGGTATGCGACCGGCGAGACGATGACTAGACCGGCCCGCGTGAGGGCGTCGACGAGGTCGTGACCGGTCGCCGACGGCGAATCCTGTACGTAGAGGAAGAACGTCTCGTCGGGACACGTCGAGATAGCATATTCCCGGACGGTTTCGGCCTGTTCCAGCGCCACTCGGTAAGGCTCCGGCGGGAAGCCGTCGACGTGAAACAGCAGCGTCTGGAGGTCGGTACCGATGTCGTTGCCCCGGAGGAGATAGCTCGCCTCGTAGCCGTCGTGCTCAACGACGAACTGGTGCATCGAGTGGCGGACCTCAGGGGCCATCCACAGCGAGAGCGTGACGTATTTCATACCTGGTTGTTCCGAGCAGTATTTAAAATAACCTCGGGCATGAGGGGACAGGTCGAGGGACGCAAACGCCGAACGCACGGTCACGGAGATGGCCCAGACAGTCCACCGAACCGACGATGTCCATCCGCTTATCGAGCCGATCGCCGACCACATCCTTTCCACCGAACGCCACGAGAACGCCCCGGCTGCTGTCATCCGTGCTGACGAGGTCCAGACCGTCCTCTCGACGCTTCGAACCGAGGCCGGTCTGGACCACTGCGCCTGCGTCACAGCCCAGGAGTACGCCGACCGGTTCGAGACGATCTATCACCTGCGACGCTACGCCGACCCGACACAGGAACTCTCGGTCGTCGTCCAGACGCCCAGAGACTCGCCAAGCAGCGAGTCAGCCGTGCCCGTGTATCCGACGGCAGCGTGGCACGAGCGGGAGGCGTACGATTTGGTCGGTATCGAGTACGAAGACCATCCCGACCTCCGGCGGATTCTCCTGCCCGAGACCTGGCAGGGCCACCCACTGAGCCGGGACTACAATCAAGACCAGCCACAAATCGTCTCCTTCCGCGAACACGAGCGCCTGCTTGAAGACCACCGTGCGGGACCGGAGACGATGCACATCAACATGGGGCCACACCACCCCTCGACACACGGCGTCTTGCACTTGAACGTCCAGCTCGATGGCGAGCAGGTAGCGGCCGTCGACCCTGACATCGGCTACATCCATCGCTGTGAAGAGCAGATGTGTCAGCAGGGCACCTACCGCCACCAGATAATGCCGTACCCGGACCGCTGGGACTGGGGCGGGGCCGGCCTGCTGAACGAGTGGGCGTACGCCCGTGCGGCCGAGGCCCTCGCGGACATCGAGGTGCCGGCGTACGCCCAGGTGATCCGGACGATGGGCGGCGAACTCTCACGCATCCTCTCGCATATGCTCGCGGTCGCGACCTACGCGCTCGACGTGGTCGGGGAGTTCACCGCCACCTTCCAGTGGGGGGTCCGGGACCGCGAACTCGTGCAGGATATCCTCGAAGACCTCACCGGCCAGCGGCTGATGTTCAACTACTTGCGGCTGGGTGGTGTCGCCTGGGACTTGCCCGAACCTCGCGAGGCGTTCTTCGAGAAGATACGTGCGTTCCTCGACGATCTGCCCCATAAGCTCACTGAGTACCACGACATGCTCACCAGCAACGAGATCCTCCAGCTACGGACGATTGACACGGGCCACCTCTCGGCCGAGACCGCGAAGGCCTACGGCTGTACCGGCCCGGTCGCCCGAGCGTCCGGCGTCGACTACGACCTTCGTCGGGACGACCCATACGGCTACTACGACGAACTTGACTGGTCGGTCGTCACCGAACAGGGCGGCGACAACTTCTCGCGCCTGCTCGTGCGCCTGCGCGAAGTAGAGGAATCGGCGAAGATTATCGGCCAGTGCGTCGACCTGCTGGAGGACTGGCCCGAGGACGACCGCGAGATACAGGCAAACGTCCCCCGCACGCTCCGGCCAGACCCTGACACCGAAATCTACCGCGCCGTCGAGGCCGCGAAAGGCGAACTTGGCATCTACATCCGTTCTGATGGGACGGAGACGCCGGCGCGGTTCAAGATTCGCGGCCCCTCCTTCTCACACGTGCAGGCACTGTCCGAGATGGCTCGCGGTGAATACGTGCCAGACCTCGTCGCGACAATCGGCAGTCTTGACACAATCATGGGCGAGGTCGACCGATAGGCCGGCACCCATCTGCGACGACCACAGCCAGTGAGTTTTGTACGCCGGGCACGTACGACCGATGATGACTGAACAAGCGACATTCGCGGGCGGTTGCTTCTGGTGTACGGAATCGGTGTTCAAGCAGATCGACGGGGTGACCGATGTGGTTTCGGGCTACGCCGGCGGCCACGTCGCTGACCCCAGCTACGAGGCGGTCTGCCGCGAGGAAACGGGCCATGCCGAGTGCGTACAGCTCACCTACGACCCCGAGGAGGTGAGCTACGAGGACCTGCTCGCGGTCCACTTCACAACGCATACCCCGACGACGAAAGACCGGGAAGGCAACGACGTTGGCACGCAGTACCGCTCGGCTGTGTTCTACCACGACGAGGCTCAGCGCGAAACTGTCGAAGCCCTCATCGAGGAGATAGAGCCGGGCTACGACAGCGATATCGTCACCGAAGTCGAGCCGCTGGAGACATTCTATCCCGCCGAGGAGTATCACCAGGACTACTTCGAAAAGAACCCGGACCAGAGTTACTGTCAGTTGACCATCCCGCCGAAAATCGAGAAGCTCAAACAGAAACACGCGGAATTGCTGGCATGAGCTTCGAGTACACGACGGAAGTCGAGGTCCGGTACACGGACATCGACACGTACGGCCACGTCAACAACGCGACGTATGCGACCTACTTCGAGGAGGCTCGCATCGACTACCTGCACGACGTGGTCAACTGTGGCGAAGCGCTGCTCTCGGGCAGCGAGTCGGGCACCGGAATGGTCATCGCAAACCTCGAAGTCGATTACATCCAGCCGGTCCAGATCAGTGACTCAGTCGCCGTTGCCGTCCGGGTTCCACGACTGGGTGAGAAGAGCTTCCCCTTCGAGTATGAGGTCCGGACCGAAGATGGGGTGGCTGCGACCGGGGAAACAACCGTCGTCACATACGATCGCGACACGGAATCCTCGCGCCCGATTCCCGAAGACTGGCGGGACGCGATCACGAAATTCGAGGGGCTGTAGCCACAGCCGATAGCGAGAACCATCCATTTTGCTCCGTCCAACGTAGAAACCGTCGGGCCGACCGGTGGTTTTACTTTTTATCCAGATGTTGTACTGAAAACATATGGAATATAGTACCGACCTCGGACGGCGCGTCCTCCTCACCCTCGCGGGCGTCGCACTCCTCCTCGTGGTCGGGCTCGTCCTGTCCCAGTTCCTTCCGACGCTCGTGTTTACCGTCTTTCTGTACTATGCCAGCCGACCGATTTATCGACGGCTCGGACGGCTTCCGCTGCCCAAGTCGTTCCTGAAGCGGGCCGTCCCCTACCAGAAGCAGGTCCATGCGGCCGCCACGATTTTCTTCTTTCTGTTGCCGTTTGTGGTTCTGGTCGGCTACACGCTCGTCCTCGTTATCCCTGAGCTACAGTCGTTCTTCGGCGAGGGTGGCCTGGGTGCGGCGTACCTCTCACAGTTTCAGGAGCTGCAGGGTGGCTCGCCGCCGGGACCGCTCGCTGACCTCGGCTTCTCAGAGGTGCTGGCAATGGGGCCGGCTGAGGTGATCGACCTGTTGCGAAACGCGACAGTCCAGTCGTGGCTGGGACGAGTCTCTGATACGCTCATTGGATCGTTGAGTCTGCTCACGTCGCTACTGCTTCGCGTGTTCATCATGTTCGCTGGAACGTACTACCTGCTTACCGACGGACCGCGGCTTGTCGGCTGGTTTCTCGACACCTTCGACGGGTCGGGTGTCCTTCGCGAGTACGCGGCGGCAGTCGACGAGGAACTGTCTTCAATTCTCTTCGGAAATATCCTGAACGCACTGGTGACCGGCGTCATCGGGATTTTCGTGTTCTCGCTGTACAATCTGGTCGCTCCCGGCTCAGTACAGATTCCGTTTGCGCCACTTGTCGGCGCACTCACCGGCATCGGCAGCCTCATTCCCGTGGTCGGGATGAAAATCGTCTACCTGCCCGTCGCTGTGCTGCTTGCGGTCTCCGCGGTCGTCACGGGGCAGACGGCGGCCCTGGCCTGGGTTGCCCTCTTCCTCGTGGTCACACTGGTCGTCGTCGACACTATCCCGGATTTCCTGATTCGGCCGTACGTCAGTGGCGACCTGACCCACGTCGGCCTGTTGATGTTCGCGTACATCCTCGGTCCCATCGCCTTTGGCTTCTACGGCATCTTTTTGGGTCCGATGCTGCTGGTCCTTGCCGCCCAGTTCTTCCGGATTATTGTCCCCTACATCATTACGGGCACAGTCGAAACGACACAGACGTCGCTCTCCGAATACGACTCCGGGGAGTCGTAACTGCTACCCGTTCCTGAGTCGGGCGCTGGCAGTCCCGAAGTCGAGACAGCGACTGTCTACCGACGAATCGATTCGGTCGAGCCACCGTAGCTCCATCACCGAGAGGCGGTAGTGACACGTCGATGGCTCGGCCTGTTGCCAGTAGAGGTACCGGACGTCGGGTACTGGTTCGGCCTCGTCGTATGCCGCTGGGAGGTCGTGGGTTTCGAGATCTGACATCGGTTCCGGGCCCGGTGTCTCGACGGGTGTGAAGATAACGCCAACGCTACCGAGGAAGACGACATTCACAACGAGGACCAGCGCAAGGATGGCGCTGAGATACTGTGTCTGTTGCCGGTCCCGAAACACTGTCGCAACCATCCCGAGCCCGATTGCGACGAACGCAAGCCCCGGAATGAGGTCTGTGTAGCCACCGGTCTCGAAATCAACGAACAGTATCAGAAACACAAACCACGCTGCGCCGACCGGAATCCACCATTCGGTGCGTCCGACAACACCGTCAGTACCAGTGAAACAGTGTCGAGCGGTGTGAGCGAGGCCAAGTCCACCAAGCACGACGAACGGTGACGCCCATTTGAAGTGGACAACACCGGCCACAAACCGAGCGAGCAACGACGCGTGTTCCTCCGTCTGTAACGGGACGAGGAAAACCTGAACGACCATCTCCGAGGCCGAATGCCACAGGAGAAACACCGGCAGCAACATGACGATGGTAAAACCGAGGCCACCGGCGACGACACGCTCAAGCGCCCGCATGTCGCGCCGCTGGACCGCTAAACCGACCAAAATCAGCGGGAAGATGGCTCCTGCCTGCCAGTATCCCACGCTGGCTGCCGCAGCCACACCGCTCAGTGCCGGGTAGCCACGCGTGTACAGATATATCGCTAGTAGCCCACAGAGAACGAGAAGATATTTCGCTTTGAACCCATACGCCGGACGGACAGCAAACCCCGGCAACAGGAACATCGACAGACCAGCCAGCGGCGCAACGATATCGTCGCCAGTGATGTCGTAGACGAGCATCACAACGAGTGCAACGATTGCACACACCGCGCCGCTCATCAGCACCACGCTGAGGAGGTGGAGGCGATACATATCGCCGCCAGATAGCAACGCCAGTACCCCAGTCGTCTCGTAGGACAGCGGCAACTTCGGTTCCCAGGCATCGACGTACAACCGGCCACCATGTGTCAGATACCAGCCGAGATGCTCGAAGATTCCAGCGTCGGGTGCCATGGGTGGTCGAGTAGAATCGAGTGTGATTGTCACGAAAAAGTACAACTGTGTGCCAACGGCGAACAGCACTGGAAACGCGAGCCGTCTATCGTGGGGTCGAAGAGCAAGCGAACGAAGCAGATCCCTGAGCTGGTCTTTGTTTCGTCTGCTCACACGGTTTGTTTGTGTTCAGGTGAGCAAAAGTATAGACTAATTTAGAACATGTGCAGTAGCTGAAAGCAGTCACTGTTCGCATTACATATACAGTCACCGTGGTTAGGATTGTATTTGTAGATTGCTGTGTAGCTCGCAACCCATTTCAGACACAGTTCGTATGAATAGCTACAACCGTTCAGAGACCGCTTTCGTGCGTACTCAGTCCTAGTTTGAGTACGGAACGGTGGTACAGCAGTGATGCCCGGTCAATAGTACTGTTATATCGAACGTGTACTCATGTGGGTTAAACTTCCCCTACTCGGCGTGATGGCGTCGCAGGCACTGTTTCGGTCCCGAAGCAGCGAAAGCAAGTGTCGTATCAGAGTAGTTAGATACCGAATATTGGAACTGGTATATTTTGCCCAAGCGAACTCCAGTCTATCACGAGCGCGCTGCCTTCTTGGATTTAATTAAACACGGCGACGGCGACGGCGACTGTGTTTGAAATGCCAATCGGTACAGAACTTCCGTACGGAGCCGTACCAGTACTTCACGGAACTGGACCCGCTTGCACAACAGACGGTACTGATCGGCACATCGACAGTCAGGTAGCAAACCAAGAGCGGCGAGGACAAAGCTCAATTTAGTATAGCAATTACCAGTTTATCGGCGCCATTCACCGAACGCGTCGGCCTTTTACGAGTACGCCGAGTAGAGGGACCTAATGGTCCAGAACGTGGCTTCAGTGATGGCGGAGCTGGAACCCGAGGACTTCCATCTGCTCTCTGGCGTCGAACAGGGGATGCGGTTCTCGGAGTACGTCGCCCGCGAGAAGTTGACCGAGTTCTCCCGGCTGACGACAGAAGATGTCGACTACCGGCTTGACCGGTGTGCGGACCGGGGACTGGTCGAGCGAAAAACCATCCAGTACGAAGGGTTCAAACTCACTTTTGAAGGGTACGATACGCTTGCGCTGCATACCTTTGCTGAGCGAGACACAATTGAAGGAGTGGGATCGCCGCTGGGCGTCGGCAAGGAGAGCGACGTGTACGAGGCCCAGTCGTACAAACCGGTGGCGCTGAAATACCACCGCGAGGGGTACACCAATTTCCGCGAAGTGATGAAAGAACGAGAGTACACCGCCGACCGAGACCATGTCTCCTGGCTCTACACCGCCCGGAAGGCCGCCGAGCGGGAGTACGATGCCCTCGAGACGCTGTATCCGAACGTGTCGGTCCCACAGCCAATCGACACGAACCGCCATGCGATTGTCATGGAGAAAATAGATGGCGTCGAGCTCTCCCGAACGAAACTCGAAACAGCACAGGTACTACCGATTCTGGATCTCGTGCTTGAGGAGATGCAGACGGCCTACCGCGAAGGGTACGTCCACGCGGACATGAGCGAGTACAACGTCTTCGTCACGAACGAGGGTGTCGTCGTCTTCGACTGGCCACAGGCAGTCCCGACCGACCACGAAAACGCCCGGGAACTGCTAACTCGCGATGTCGAGAACATCGTGAGCTACTTCGAACGAAAATATCCGCAGGAAATCAGCAACGTCGACAGGGACGCAGTCGCCGAACGGCTGGCGACCGACGCGTTCGATTCGATAACCGAATTTACTGACTAGCGGCGTTTTGGCCGCTAATTGCTCTCTTCTGGCGGTTCACAGACGACTCGGAGCTGGGCCGATCGTCGCTCGGATAAATCCTATAATGCGATATCAAATTAGACAAACCGTGCTGGCCGGGTCGATTCGAGACAGCGGTGATGGAGGCGAGTCTTTGCCGGTAGCGAGGCTGAGTGCTGTGCGACGGACCCACTTCGTTGGACAGCAGGTTCGAATGTTCCAGATGTACCGACGCTCCGCAGATTGGATTAGGCCATCCTAAAAACCACAGACGTTATATATTGTTAGGTAGCCCTAAAACACATGGCAGACGACGGTACTGAGTGCGGGGCACAAACGGGGGGAGACCCACGCAAGGAACGATGGCGGGACGCTTCGTATTGTCCAGACCCATCGACACCGCCTGCGTGGTACCAACATATGCCGCGGGCGATATCCCGAGGTCCCACCGACGAGCTGTTGCTCGCCCGCCCGTGCTCTGCCGGAACCATGGGGGGCGTCTGCCTGATGGGTGGCAATGGTGGTGGGGTTGGGGGGCCAAACGATGAATGAACGCCCGCAACGGTCGCGCGCTCGACTGTGGGCATGGGCCTACGCGGTGGTCTTCGAGGCCGGTAAGCGGTCGACAGGGGAGCTGACGACCGATACGCCCACAGCAAACCACGGGGACGGAACGGATTCGTCGGAGCGATGAGCACGGCACCGGAGTACCTGTTGGCTATCTATATCGCACAGCACCGGAGCGAACCGCCTGTTTCGCCGGGGGAGTTGGGAGAGATGCTCGACCGGTCTCCGGCAGCGGTGACGGAGATGTGTCAGCGACTTTCGGAAGACGGTCTCGTGTCCTACAAGCCCTACGACGGGGTGACACTGACCGAACCAGGACGCGAGAAAGCCGCGGAGTTGCACGAGACGTACGTGACCGTCTCGTGGTTCTTTCGGGGTGTGCTGGACCTCGACGACCACGAGACAGAAGCGATGGAGCTGGCCGGTCTAGTCAGTCCGATAGTTGCCAAGCGGCTGGCGGCCACACTGCCCTGTGACGCCGGGGAAAGTACACGGGGGCTCGCCGATTCAAACACGACGGCCTCCGATAGAGACACTGTTTGAGGGGCTATATCGATCAAGACCTGTTTTAGGCGGTGCGAAAAAGTAACAGAAGACGTATAATAAAATTTCGGATGGCCAAAATTCGGGCTGTTGATGGCCTAAAATTCAGTATTTTAGGACCCCAAAAACACCATATTTATGACATTATGGTGCGTAGGTAGAACTGTCATGAGCGTAGAAGGACTCGAACGACAGACGCGTAACTACTTGAGCAATAACGTCCCGCAGATCCAGCAACACGGCGGCAACTTCGAGGTCCGCGAGGTCGACGAGAGCAAAGGCACGGCTACCGTCGCTATCGGCGGCGCGTGTTCGGGATGTGGCATCGCTCCGATGACGATGAAGGCAATCGAGCAGCGACTCCCCGAGAGTGTCGACGGGCTCGAAGATGTCGAAGTCGTCCGCTCCGGCGGGCCGCGCGCCGCGGTCATGCCCTCGAAGACCGACGATATGGAGGAGATGGACGAGTACGAAGATTACAGCCCGCCGTTCTGAGCGCCCGTTCGTATTTGGAGCGCAACTGCCCGCGCTTTCCCCGGTACCGACCGGGACACAGTTTTATCGACGGCAAATAGCGTTCACTGGCAAGGAGATATCGGAGAACCGGTCGGAGGCCAGACACCGACACAGTCCAACCGGCGGTGAAAGTCGCCCGTGGAGTCTGCGTCGGTTCTATTGAGTGTGTCCCCAGACCGTCGCTCTCCGGTGGTGTCACCCGACTTCGGTAGCTTGAGGGCCGGTATGCTATAAGTGTGTGGGACGGCAACACAATACATAACTCTCGAGGTCAACGTGAATGCCTTATGACGCAGATACCGATACGAGTACAGTATCGCGACGGCGCGTCCTCAAGACGGCGGGCGCGTCGGCGGTGGTGGCGTTCGCCGGCTGCAACGCCGGAAGCGACGGAGCAGAGCAGGGTGAAAGCGGGGGCGAGCAGAGCCTCGACCCAGTTCGGGAACGGGCGGAGGTTGCCGTCGACGACATCCAGGAGGGCGGGACACTCAGGTTCGGCCTCGGAGCGGGTATCGACTCCTTCGACCCGTCTTACAGCACCAGTGCGCCGGCCGGAAACGTCCACGGACTCGTCTACGAGGGCCTCATCACACAGGACGCTGCGGGGACCGTGTACCCGTGGCTCGCGCGGACGTGGGAACGGGTAGAGGTCCAAGAGGTCGAAGACGGAGCCTACGAGCCGTACATGGTGTCGGCGGAGACGGACGACGAGGGGAACCTCGTCGCCGACGACCAGATCATCATCAGGAACCCTGACGCCGGCGAGGTGCTGACCGTCAACGAAGCGCCGGACGCGGTTGAAGACGGTACCTATGGGATTCAGTACCAGGCCGACCTCCACGAGGGCGTCACCTTCCACAACGGCGAGGAAATGACCGCAGAGCACGTCGCCCGCTCGTATGAGGTGCTTGAGAACTCCGCGATTTCGGCCCAGACCTTCGACTCGTTCCTCTACGCCGAGGCTGTCGATGACTACACCGTCAACATCTACGGGCAGGAGCCAGACGCCGAGGCCGACAGTCAACTCCCACCGACGGTGTACCCCATGGCGCACATCGAGGACTACCCCGATACCGCCGCGGACCCGCGCAACGACCTGACGCCTATCGGGACCGGTCCCTTCGAGTTCGAGTCCTACGAGGCCGAACAGCGCGCCCAGTTCAGCACGTTCGACGACTACTGGCTGGACGACCTCGGCCTCGACGCGCTGGAGTGGTGGGACGGCCCAGAGGGGTTCCCGACGAGCCCAGTCGTCGACGATGTCACGGTCTCCATCGTTACCGACGACGCGACCCGTGCGGCCGCGCTCAACAACAACGAGATAGACCTCACCTATGGCCTCACGAGCGACACCTACAGCGAGTACCGGAGTTCGGAGGAGTACCGGCTCAGCGTGACCAACGCCGGGGCGTACAATTTCCTGCAGTACCCTGTCACGGTCTCGCCGTGGGACGACCCCCGCATCCGCCGGGGCGTCAATCAGTTGATTCCACGCGCCCAGATCGCCGAGAATATCTATAACGGGTACCGGAATCCGGCCTACACGCCACTGCCAGAGTTGGCCGCTGCGGAAGGGTCGGCTGACTACGACGCGCTGGTGGAGGAACTGCGCCCGGAGACCGAACAGAACACCGAGGCCGCGACCGAACTGCTGGGGGAGGCCGTCGACGACCTCGGCGTCGAGACACCAATCGAGGCGACCATCGAGACCAACACCTCCGACGACCGGGTGCGCGAAGCCGAACTCATCGCACAGGTGATGAGCAACACGGAGTTTTTCGACATCGGCGTCGAGACCTTCGAGTTCACGACCTTCGTCCAGCGCATCCTCGGCCCGGAGTACTACCAGCAGGGCAACATCGTCCTCATCGGCCTCTCGGGGACGTTCAACCCCGGGAGCTTCTACGACGCCGTCAACTCCATCGACAACTTCGGCCAGTGCTGTAACTTCCAGCGGGTCGATACGCCCGACCTCGACGAGATCGCAACGGAAGCGCGGTTCTCGGTCGAGGCTGTCGAGGACCCCGCGTTCCGCGGGGAACAGTACGACCAGGTGTGGCGCGGACTCATCGAGCAGGCCCCGAACAGCTACACCGTCTTCGGAACGAACGTCTCGTCGCTGTCAACCGACTACGTCGGGCACAACACGTACACGTTCTCGGGCGGGATTCTCCCCTACGGACTGCACGACCCGACGGACCAGCAGGTCGCGTATCTGGACCGGGAGTGAGTCAGTACGATGAGCCTCAGACGATTCATCGCGGTTCGCGTGGCCGCGACGGTGCCGATACTGTTTGGCGTCTCGGTGCTTACCTTCGCGCTGGTCCACCTGACGCCGGGGGACCCCATCGACCAGATGGTTGCACTGAACCCCCAGATTTCGGCGGCTGAGGAGGCAGCGATACGCGCCAGATACGGCCTCGACGGCCCTGTCTGGCAGCAGTATCTCACATGGATAGGTAACGTTCTGCAGGGCGACCTCGGCACGGTCATCAGCGTCGACCAGCCGGTCCTGCCCTACATCATGGCCCGGCTCCCCGAAACCATCGCGCTGGGGCTGTTCGGCTGGGCCATCGCGTTGCTGATCTCCATCCCGACCGGTATCTACGCTGCGGTGAACAAGGATACGCTGGGCGACGACCTCTCGCGGGTGTTCGCCCTTTCGGGCATCTCGCTGCCGAACTTCTGGCTCGGCCTGATGCTCATCCTCGTGTTCGCGCTCTGGCTCGACCTGTGGCCGGTGCTGGCTCCGGACAGGCCGCTACTCTCGCCTGAGATGCTGTGGTATCTCGTCCTCCCGGGCGTCACCATCGGGACAGCGTCGTCGGCGACGCTGATGCGCGTGATGCGGTCGTCGATGGCCGAAGAAATGAACAAGCAGTACGTCACGGCGGCGCGGGCGAAGGGGCTTCCGGAGCGGACAGTCGTGTTGAAACACGTCCTGCGGAACTCGCTCATTTCCGTGACCACTATTGCCGCGTTCCTGACCGCGAGTATCTTCGCCGGTTCCGTCGTCGTCGAGCAGGTGTTCGCCTGGCCCGGCCTGGGCCGGGCCTTCGTCGGCGCTATCGTCGGCCGCGAAGTCGACCTCATTATGGCGATTACGCTGTTTACCGGTGTGACGATCATCCTGGCAAACTTGCTCGCAGACATTGCGTACGCGCTGTTAGACCCACGAATCCGCTATGACTGACCTATGAGTACTGACCGAGGACGCATCCGGATAACGGGGTTCGACGCCGACCGCGTCGAGTCCCGCGAACCACTATCCGACTGGACAGAGCAGCGAGGCACTGAAACCGAGAGCCGCTGGGGGCGCGCCTGGCGTGAGTTCCGTGACAACCGGAGCGCGATGCTCGGGCTCTACACTGTTGCCCTGATGGGAATCCTGGCTCTATTCGCCCGCCCAGTCACCATTGCTGGCGTGACAGTCCAGCCCTTCTCGCTGGCCCCCTACGACCCGAGCGCGATTCTGTACGTACAGGGCCTCGATGTGAGTGCGTACGAGGCCCCGTCGCTGGCCCATCCCTTCGGAACCGACGGCTCCGCCCGGGACGTGTTCTCCCGCGTGCTGTACGGCGGTCGGTTCAGCCTCTCGATTGGCTTTATTGTGGTGTTCATCACCGCCGCCATCGGGCTGGTGTATGGTGCCATCGCGGGCTACTACGGCGGCCGGGTTGACGAGGTGATGATGCGAACGCTGGACCTGATATTCGCGTTCCCCGGCCTCCTGCTGGCGTTGATTATCGTCGCTGTGCTCGGCAAAGGGTACTGGGAGCTAGTGCTCGCGTTCACCGCATTCGGCTGGGCCGGCTACGCCCGGCTGATACGCGGGGAGATACTGAAAGTCAAGGAAAACGAGTACGTCATGGCCGCGAAGGCGCTGGGCGCGCGTGACCGGCGCGTCATCTTCAGACACGTCGTGCCCAACGCCGTCGCGCCGCTCATCGTCCAAGCCTCCCTCTCCATCGGCACCGTCGTCATCGGCGTGGCGGCGCTTGGCTTCCTGGGCCTGGGCCTCCCGCCGGGGTCCGCCGAGTGGGGCACGATGCTGGACCAGACCCGAGAGACCATCGTCCAGGGGCCGGGCGGGTCGATTCCCTGGTGGGTCACCGTCTTCCCCGGCGGCGCGATCTTCCTGTTCGTGATGTCGATGAACCTCATCGGCGACGGCATCAACGACGCGCTGGACGCCCAGGAGGGCGAGGACGTGGCCCGCGGGGGCGAGGTCTGATGGCGCTGCTTGAAGTCGAGAACCTCACGGTGAACTTCTACACCGAGGAGGGCGTTGTCACCGCCGTCGACGACCTCTCGTTTCGTATCAACCGCGGCGAGAAGTTCGGCGTCGTCGGCGAGAGCGGCGCGGGCAAGAGCGTCACCGCGCTGTCGGTAATGCGACTCATCGAAGAGCCCGGCCGTATCGAGAGCGGGACGATTCGTTTTGACGGCCAGGACCTCACCGAACTGTCCGACTCCGAGGTTCGAGATGTCCGGGGCAACGACGTTGCGATGATATTTCAGGACGCACAGACCGCACTCAACCCCGTCTACACCGTCGGCGAACAGATTTCAGAGGCTATCCGGCACCACCTCGACTACGACGACACAGCCGCTCGCGAACGCACGATTCGGCTGCTCGATGATGTCGGTATCCCGGAACCCGAAGCCAGATACGACGACTACCCACACGAATTCTCCGGCGGGATGCAACAGCGGGCCATCATCGCGATGGCGCTGTCCTGTGACCCCGAACTCCTCATCGCCGACGAGCCGACGACGGCGCTTGACGTGACCATCGAGGCGAAGATTCTGGACCGCCTCAACCGGCTCGCCGACGAGTACGACACGGCGATTCAGCTCATCACCCACGACCTCGGCGTCATCGCGGAGATGTGCGACCGGGTGATGGTGATGTACGCCGGCCGCGCTGTCGAGAAAGCTTCTGTCGAAGAACTGTACTACGACCCAAAACACCCCTACACCGTCGGGCTGATGAGCGCCATCCCGCGTATCGGCGACCGGCAGGACCGCCTCAAGACGATTCCGGGGACCATGCCGGACCTCGTCGAAGTGCCATCGGGCTGTAGCTTCCACCCACGCTGTCCCTTCGCCGAGGAGGTCTGTACGCGCAAACAACCACCGCTCGTCGACCCGGAGACCGGCGACGGCGTCGGCCTGTCTGACCGCGGAGCGGCCTGTCTGGCCTACACCGGCGACCTTGACGACGAACTGGATTACGAGGTCGAGGTACAGGGTCGCGACACGCCGCCCGACAACACACAGCCCGGCTCCCGCTCCGGACGGACGGACGCAGAGCCACTCCGGACAGACTCCGATCCGGTCGGCCTCGATACCGACCTGCTAGACCGGGACGGCAACGCGGACAACGATACGGGGGGCCAGCAGGATGGCTAAGACAGCCGATAGCCCCATTCTGGAGGTCGAAAACCTCACGAAGTACTACGAGTCCGGCGGGACCATCGTCGATACCCTGCTGGGTCGGAGTCAGGAAGTGAAAGCTCTAGATGGCGTCGATCTGGAGCTCTATCCCGGCGAGACACTGGGTATCGTCGGCGAGTCCGGCTGTGGCAAGACCACGCTCGCCCAGACGCTGCTTCGGCTCATCGAACCCACAGCCGGCTCAGTTCGCTACAAAGGCGAAGACCTGACAGGTGCCTCAAATGACCGTCTGCGGGCGCTTCGAAAGGATATCCAGTATATATTTCAGGACCCGTTCGCCAGCCTCAACCCGCGGCTGACGGTGGGCGACATCGTCGGCGAGCCGCTGGATATCCACGGGATCGCGGACGGCGAGGCGCGAACCGAGCGTGTCAACGACTTGCTGGAGACCGTCGGGCTAAGCCAGCGTCACACCCACCGCTATCCCCACGAGTTCTCCGGTGGCCAGCGCCAGCGAATCGGCATCGCCCGCGCACTCGCCGTCGACCCCGAGGTCATCGTCTGTGACGAACCCGTCTCGGCGCTGGACGTGAGCGTGCAGGCCCAGATTCTGAACCTGCTTACGGACCTGCAGTCGGAGTTCGGCCTCTCCTATATTGTCATCGCCCACGACCTCAGCGTCGTCGAGCATATCGCCGACCGCGTGGGTGTCCTGTATCTCGGGGAGTTCGCCGAAGTCGGGCCGACCGAGAACGTGTTTCAGCCACCGTATCATCCCTACGCCGAGGCGCTGCTGTCCGCCATTCCGGAACCAGACCCCGGCTGGGAGGGCGACCGGATTTTCCTCTCCGGCGATGTTCCATCGCCACTGAACCCCCCGTCGGGCTGTCGGTTCCACACCCGCTGTCCGAGGGTCATCCAGCCCGAGGGGACTGACATGGCCCAGTCCGAGTGGCGGTCACTGATGGACCTGAAACAACGGCTCCGGAAGGCCGACTCACTGGAGGCCGTCACTGCCGTCAAAGACAGTGTCGAGGACGAGGACCTGCGTCAGCTCTCTCGGTCCGCTCTCGAAACACGGGTCCGAGCCGAATTTGGCCTCCCGGACACGGTCGGCGACCGGGAGGCCGAAGGAGTGCTGGCGACGGCGCTCGACCACCTGCACGACGAGGCTTTCGAAGCCGCCCGGACGGCGATGGACGACGCCTTCGAATCCCCCTGCGAGCAAACCGACCCCGCGCTGTTCGATGTCGGTGACAACCACCAAATCGCCTGCCTGCTGTACGATGACGACCATCCGGATGCGTCTACACGGGCCAGTAGTCGCTGACAGGGTACCAGTACAGTGGCTCGCTGTGTGCCCACTCGACTACGCAAACTCGACGCCGGTAATCTCGAAGCGTGCGCCGCCGTCGGCGCTCTCTGCCACGTCGACTGCCCAGCCGTGGGCCTCTGCGATGCGGTCGACAATCGCCAGCCCGAACCCGGACCCGTTGTCGGCGGTCGAGTATCCAGCCTCGAACAATGTCTCGCGCTCGTCTTCCGGAACGCCGGGACCGTCGTCGGCCACGTAGAAGCCCCCTTTGATGGCACCGACAGTGATGTTCACGCTTCCATCCCCGTCGGCGGCGTCCACAGACTTCGTCTGGCTGCCCGCTGTGCCGTGGTCTACGTTTGTGTGTGCCTGTGAACGCGGCTCCCCCGACTCGTGTTTCACACCGTTGTCGGTCCCCGTCGGACTGCGCGTGGCACCATGTTCCACACTGTTCCGGAGCAGGTTCTCAAGCAGTTGCAACAGGCGCGGCCGGTCGGCGGTAATCGTTACGTCCCGTTTGTCAGTGTCGGTGAAGGCGAGCGTCCCGTCTTCTGCGTCCTGAGACACCATCTCCCAGGCATCCGCGACCGCGTCATGGAGCGAGACCGGTGCTGTCTCCTGGATGTCCTGTCCCTGGCGAGCCAGGAGCAACACGTCATCGATGATGCGTTCCATCCGGTCGAGTGCAGTTTCGATGCCCTCCAGATGGCTCTCATCACCGGTTGTCCGGGCGAGTTGCAGCCGCCCCTGTGCGACGCTCAGCGGACTGCGAAGGTCGTGGCTAACGACGCTGGCGAACTCCGCAAGCCGGTCGCGCTCACGCTGTAGCTCCTGCTCTTGCTTTCGGATGTCGGTAATGTTGCTTGCGACGCCGAACACGGCAACCGGGGTATCCGGGTCAGACTGCTCACCCGTGTCGTATATTGGAACCTTCGTCGAGAGGAACTGGAGCGTCTCGCCGTCGATGATGAGTTGCTCCTCGGTCTCTATCGGTTGCCCGGTTTGCAGGACAGCACAGTCGTTTGCCCACGCCGTTTCAGCTGTCTCTTCGGGGAACAGCTCGAAGTCCGTACGGCCGACGATTTCCTCGTCAGCGAGCCCGGTAAGCTCCCGATAGCCGTGGTTGACGAAGAGGTACTGCCCTTCGTCGTCTTTCATAAACATCGGAGTCGTGGTGTTTTCCAGAATTGCCTCGAGCCGGCGCTCTATTACCCGCAGGTCGCGCTCACGTTCCTTGTGCTCGGTGATGTCGTGGTGGACGCCGACCATCAGTGTACTGTCGTCGTCTTCGATGGGTTGGCCCCGAACAGAGCCCCACTGTACGTCGCCGTCCGCGTCGATCATCCGGAACTCCCCGTCGTAGATGTCATCCGTTTCGACTGCCTGCTGTAACTGTTCGCGGACTTCGGCGCGGTCCTCCGGATGGATCAGGTCAAGTACGGCCGACAGCGTCCCGCCGAACTCGCCGGGCTCGAAGCCCAAGAGTCGTTCGAGCGTATCGCTTAACACGACCTCGTCCGTCTCGTAGTCCCACTCCAAGACACCCGTTTCGCTGGCCTCCAGCGCCAACTGGAGTCGGCGCTGGGTTTCCTGTAAGTTGCGTTTCCGGTCTCGCTTGTCGGTGATATCCGTCAGGGTACAGACCACGCTTTCAACAGCCCCGTCGTCGTCGAACAGCGGTGCGCCGTTCACCGAGAGTACCTTCTCGGTACCGTCCGGCCAATGGATCGTGTGCCGGGCATCGGATAGGGGCTGGCCGGTTTCGAGCACCTGCCGAAACGGAAGCTCCGCGTCCGGTATCGGGTGACCGTCGAGATCACGTATTTCCCATTCTGGGTCGTTGTACGTTCGGTCTTTCACTTCCGATTGTGACAGGCCGAGAACGTCGACAGCGCGCTGGTTGGCGAAGACAAACTGGCCGTCGCGGTCGAGTTGCACAACACACGACGGGACAGTCTTGAGGATCTGTTCGAGACGGTGCCGCCGCCGCTCGGCCTCAGTCGCTGACTGTCTCGCTTCCACCGCGTTCTGGACCCGATTCGCCAGCAATGTGTACTGGTCTGTCCCGGCCTCCTTCTGCAGATAGTCGGTGACACCGGCCGAGATGGCGTCACTCGCGACCTCCTCGCTTCCCTTTCCGGTGAACAGGATGAGCGGGAGTTCAGGGTACTCCTCGCGGACGGCTTCGAGGAACTCGATGCCGCTGCGCCCGGGCATATCGTAATCCGACACGATACAGTCAAACGTCGACGATTCGAGCCGTTCCAGCGCGTTTTCCGCGTTTGACGCTGTTTCAACGCGGAGTCGGTCGTTCTCTTTTTCAAGGAACGCGGCGGCCGTCTCCGCGAAGTCCGGCTCGTCGTCGACGTGCAACAGCCGAATCGCGTCGCGTGTTGATGTCATCGGGAGCGGTAGCTTGCTGACATATCAGAGGGCCGGCCACTTAGCGTGTTTGGCTGTGTGTTACATGCATGGTCGGCATCCACGGGCAGGTGTGAGCGTTTTCTGCAATTTCCAGCGATGTGCCTGCGTCGGGGTATCGCTTTGGCCGAACCCGACGGGCCAGCCGAACTGGCCCGACGAACACTTTTGCGCATGCCAACCGATATGCTGACAATGCGTCGCATCTACGACTCGGGGGCGCTCCACCGTGACGACGAGGAGCCACAGGCTCCCACTGAGCGCGGGGCGCAGCCACAGGCCGCACGCAGTATCGACGGCCAGGCCTGGAGCGATCTGCTGATACCGACGTGGCTCCGCTATCGTGCGGTATCGGTCGATATCGAGGTCCCGCAGACGTCGTATCCGGCGGGAACCGAGGTGCCGTTCGTCGTGACGATGCAGAACGCGCTTCCGGTGCCGATAACGCTACCGACGGAATCGCCGCGGCTGTGGACGTGGTACGTTGATGGAGTGCCCAAGGCATCCCACGTCGATAGCGTGCCCAGTGAGGACGGCAGCCTCCGATTTGACCGCGGCGAACGAAAGCAGTTCAGGCGACGGTGGGACCGGATGTTCCGGGTCAGCGACGACGAATGGGAGCCTGCATCAGCCGGGGAGTATACCATCAGCGCCGGACTGAGTGTGGCCAACGCCGGCGAGCGTGGCCTGTACAGCGAGACGACGGTCAGTATCAGCGAACGGTAGCTCCGCAAGCAAGGTTCGAGTGAGCGGGGTCAGGACCCGCTTGGGGTGGGGACTGGCGTCGGGGTCGGCTCCGGCGGTGTTTCGGCCGGAGTGGAAGCACTGTCACCAGTCCCGAATCCAGCACTTGGGGTCGCGCCACCGCCCGGGTCGGGTGCTTCGCCGTCGAGCAAGAACGAAAGCAGGTTCCCGATGAACACCTCGTTGTCGGCGTCGTATAGCTCGGAACTACTGATGAACGTCGAGTCAGTGACAAACACCATGTTGTCGTTGCGGACGACTGTCGCGTACGTTCCGGTACGCCGCGTCTCCAGCGTCCGGGTACCCTCGACAGCGGTGAACTTCGTCTCGGCGTCGCCGTTCACCACCGCGTAGCCGGCGGTGTCGAACGTAATCGTCTCGACACCGTCGGTCAGGTCACCATCGTCGCTCGGTGAGGCGTAGATGGCTTTGAAGTTGTTGTCGTTGGCCGCATCGTCGACATTGTACAGCTGTTCGGACCCCATCCGAACGCCGTAGCGCTCGGTGGCGTTGTTGGCCCCGAACGATACCGTCGTGGTCGACTGGGTGAAGCCGGTCGAAAGGCGGGTCTGTGTCGGTTCGGCGAGGACGACAACACGGCCGCCATCGTCGGTGTACTCCTGTAATGCTTCGCGTTCCGCTTCGGAGTAACTGCCGAGCGGCTGGACGATGAGTATGCCGTCGTACTGGCCCAGCGAATCGGCGAACGAGGCGGTGCCGGACGTGCCGTACTCGACAGTATGGCCCGCCTCGAACACTGCCTCAGTGATTGGTTCGAGTTCGGATTCGGACACCTGGTTGCCGTGGCTCGTATCGACGAGTATTCGCTTGTCACTTCCCTCAGAGTCGACCGAGATCGCCCCTTCTTCGGGGTCGACAGGGGCATTGACAGCGTCGGGCTGGTACTGTGACGGCGATTGACCGTCGATGGACTGGCCATCTGGCGGCCCCGATGAGCCCGGGTTAACGACTGCGAGAAGGAACGTGCCGCCCAGTATCACCACGAGGACGACGATAAACACGGCAAGTGGCTTAACGATACGACCCTCAGTCATTGCGGATCACCGTTGCATTGTTGTCTTCGGCGGGGATTCCCCAGACGGCGTAGTACTTCACCGGTTCCCGGAACGTCGTCTCACTGTTGTCGGGATGAACGAGATAGGTCACGTTATTCGCGCCCTGTACGGTTTCAGCGCCGGCAGGGACGATGATGACGTTGAATTCGGCACCGCCACTGCCCTGATACACAACGTCGTACTGGTCGCCCTCGATGTCGTCTGAGAGTGCAGCGGCCCGCTCGATGGCCAGTCCGGTATCGCCGATCCGGTCGGCAAAGCCGTTCTCGGTCGCCTGTGCGCCGAGATACGTGCCTCCGTTGGCAACTTCCTCACGGGAGACCGTCAGTTGCTCGCCCCGATGGCGCATGACTGTCCCGACGAAGGACCGCTGGAGCACCTCGATATCCTCGCGGAGGCTGTCTTTGCTTATTTGGGCCTTGTCCGGCCCCGAGCGGACGAACGTCTCGCCCTGCTGTTCGACCTGCTCGATGAGACTCAGCGGGGCCTGGACGATGACGCCGATGCTGCCGACGTTCGAACTCGGCTTGACGACGATCTCGTCGGCCGGTGTGATGCCATAGTACCCACCCGAAGCGGCCGTCCCCTCGACGTAGGCGACAACGGGCATTTCACTGGCGGTCCGGTTCACGGCGAGGTAGAACTCCTCGCTTGAGTCGACCGGGCCGCCGGGGCTGTCGACCCGGAGGACGACCGCCTCGATTGATTCGTTCGTTCGCGCTTCGCGGAGGTCCTGTTTGACGGCGTTGACGTTCGCGTCGGTTGTGCCGCCCCGAAGGGTGATGACGGCGACGCTCGGGTCGTCGTCACCACCGCTTGGCACGCCGTTCCAAATGACCGGCGCGAATATCGCGGCGATGACGATGGCGAGCGTGACCGCGATCACGTACGACGCCGTCATCGCCGAGAACAGTTGATCTCTCCTAGACATCTATACATCCCGTTCGGACTGAGAGAGTAATAAACCCCGGTCGGCGTGCCCTGTCGCAGTCCGGCAGCCAGATTGGCTGTGACAGCAGCGACGAACGGTTATTGGTATCCAGAGCGTGCAACCGGGTATGGAGACCCGAGCACTGGGCGACACTGGGCAGGAGAGCACGATGCTGACGTTCGGTTCGATCGCACTCAACTGGCTCGAACAGGAGGGCGCGAACCAGTTGGTCGAACTCGTGTTGGACCACGGCGTCAACCACTTCGACGTAGCACCGACCTACGGTGACGCAGAGCTGAGACTGGGGCCGAAGCTCCGGCAGTACCGCGAGGACATCTTCCTGGGCTGTAAGACCCAAGAGCGAGAGTACGAGGGGGCCGCCCGGAAAATCGACCGGTCGCTGAACCGCCTCGGCATCGACACTATCGACCTCTACCAGATCCACGGCCTGGAATACGAAGACGAACTGGACACGATCACCGCTGACGGCGGCGCACTCGATGCGATACGCGAGGCAAAGGCGGCAGGGAAGGTAGACCACATCGGGCTGACGAGCCACGGCAACCCCGGGCTCATCCTCGACGCCATCGACCGCATCGACGACCTTGAGACGGTGATGTTCCCGCTGAACCCCGTCGTCGCCGGCAAGGACGGTGACGAGTACGACTACGAGGCCGTGCTGGACCGCTGTGAGGCGGAGGGCATCGGTACGCTGGGCATCAAGGCGTTCGCGAAGGGGTCGTGGCCACCGACCGACGAACTGGCCGAGGCCGACCGCCCGTACGCGAACTGGTACGAGCCGGTCGACACACCAGAGGACATCCGCGAGCGGTTCGACTTCGCCGCCGCCCGAGGTCTCGATACCATCGTCAGCCCCGGCGACCCGAAGCTCGTGAAGATGGTGCTCGATGCCGCCAGTCGCTCGGCGGGGATGGACGAGGCGCGCCAGCGCGCACTCATCGAGGAAGCGCGCCACGATGACAGTCCGGTGCCCGAGCAACTGCACCACTGATACTGTCGGCTGTAAGCCATTGAAAACTGTCACCACCAGAGGGTGGTGAATATCTGCATAAAGTTACAGCTAACAGTATGAGCGTGAACGGGGACGTTCCGGAGACGGTGACAGCGGCACTCGCTGACCAGCGGGTCGAGGGACGGGTCTGTCTTGAGGCCGGAGCCGGCGTCGGGAACACGACGGCAGGACTGTTGGCCGCGGGCGCAAAACGCGTGTATGCGGTGACGAACGACGCAGACCACGCCGCGACGGTCCGGGACCGCATCGGCGACCGAAACGCCGACCGGCTGGCCGTGATCGAGGCTGACCTCCGGGCGACGCCGCTTGCGACCGACAGCGTCGACCTCGTCGCCGGCCACGGACTGTGTAACGTCCTGCCACCGGCCGAACTGGCCCCTATCGCGGCCGAACTGACGCGGGTCGCAAAACCCGACGGTTGCCTCGTCGTCGACGACTACGCGGTGCCGCCCGCCGACGCGGCTGTCAACCGACTGTTCGCGCTGGAAAACGCCGCCGCGCAGGTAGTCGACGGCCGGCCGGCGCTGACGTTCTACCCGCCCGCCGTGCTGGCTGCCGTCTTCGCCGCCAACGGCTGGAGTGTCGAGCGACGGAAGACGCTGCTGAACCCGGTCCCCTGGACCGAGGCTCATCTAGATGCCCACGCAGAGGTGGTGCGGGAGTGCGCCGCGGCGCTTCCGGATTCGCTCGGGGAGCCACTGACTGCGATGGCTGAAGATCTGGTCGCAGCTATCGGCTCCGAGCGAACCGGGACGATGTACAGTCTCGCGTTCCGGCGAGCAGATGCGTGAGCCGTGTTGGTGTCTCGTGAGGCGAGTCTGAACAGTGTATGCACCGATACAAACAGTCACGAATTTCTCAGCAGCCGAACGGCTAAGGACGCCCCGGCCCACGTGCCGGTATGTCACTCGATAGATTGGCAGCGTTCGACGCCGAACCGGAAGCAGGCGAAGTCATCGACGGAGAACTGGCAGTGACCGACGACGTGCTGGTGAAGGCGTTCGCGCTGGGGCCGGACGCGACAATCGACCCGCACGAGCACGACGGCGCGACGAACGTGTTCCACGTCGTCCGCGGCGAGGTGACGGTCCAGCAGGACGACACCGAGGAAGCCATCGCCGCGCCGGGCGTCGTCCTGAACGAGCGCGGGCAGGCCCATGGCGCGCACAACCACACCGACGAGGTAGCTGTTTTGACTGCGAGCCTCTGTCCGCTGCCGGGACAGTAGAGAGTAAAAGAGCGGGAGATACGACGGTTCAGGCGCTCGCGCCGGATTCGGTGCCGCTGGCCGCGTCGACGGCGCTGTCGTCGAGTTCCGACTCGGCTTCAAGCAGTTCGCGGTAGCGCTCGCGGATGGTCACGGTGCTGATGTCAGTAGCCTCACTGACGGTCTCCTGGGTCATCTCCTCGCCGAGTAGGAGGCCGGCGGCGTAGATGGCCGCAGCGGCGAGGCCGACGGGGCTCTTGCCGCTGTGGACGTTCGCTTCCTTCCCCGCTTCGATGAGGGCGCGGGCCTGGCGTTCGAGGGCGTCGTCTGCGTCGAGTTTGGAGACGAACTTGCTGAGGTAGGTTGCAGGGTCCGGCGGGCCGACCTGCAGGGAGAGTTCGCGGTTGAGATAGCGATAGGCCCGAGTGAACTCCATCTCGTCGACGCGGCTGACGACGGCCATGTCGTCAAGCGTCTGCGGAAGGTTCGCCTGCCTGACGGCAGCGTACAGCGCGGCGGTCGCCATCCCTTCGATGGAGCGACCGGGTAGCATCCCTTCGTCGAGCGCGCGGCGGTAGATGACGCTGGCCGTCTCACGGGCGCTCTCGGGGACACCGAGGGCGCTCCCCATCCGGTCAATCTCGCCAAGCGCCTGCTTGAGGTTGCGCTCGGCGTGGTCGCGGGTGCGGAACCGCTCGTCCCAGGTCCGCAGGCGCTGCATCTTCTCGCGCTGGCGCGTCGACAGGGAGTTGCCGTAGGCGTCCTTGTCCTGCCAGCCGATATTCGTCGAAAGGCCCTTGTCGTGTTTCATCTCGGTCGTCGGCGCGCCGACCCGGCGCTTGTTGTCGCGCTCCTGACTGTCGAAAGCGCGCCACTCCGGCCCGTGGTCGATCTCGTCCTCGTCGACGACGAGACCACACGACTCGCAGACGGTCTCGCCACGACTGTCGTCGGTGACGAGGCTTCCGCCACAGTCCGGGCAGGCGTGGCCAGTGCTCGCCTCTGACTCGGCCTGTTCGTCCGCACTTTCATCGCGTTCGTCGGGGGAATAGATGCTGCGTGTCGTCATAGATGTCCTCTGCGAGCGCGTGGGACGCCCGCGGTCGTACCCAATTATAGGGGTGCATCCCCCATGACGCCTCGTTTGGCATATGCCGAAGTTCGGAGAAGTGATATCTATGTGTCGCGTTCGGTGCACCACGACGTACAACTCTCACTCCCGCTGTTACCCCGTTCTGAACTGCGACGCGGCAGTATACAGGTAGTGCAGTGCAGTTCGGTTCTGGTGCCAGACGCGATACTGTCTACTACACGCCCGAGCGACCGATACGGAGGCGTCCACCCTCGGCGACATCTTCGTCGGCCTGAACTGGCCCCATCGACCGCGTGACGAACGACCGGACGATCCACGCCTCCGCACGCTGGAGGCGGTACTGGAGCGTCGACCGTGATACGTCGAGCGTCTCTGCGAGGTCAGTGAGCGAGGTGTCCCGGGGCGTCCGGTAGTAGCCGTGTTCGACGGCGGCCTCGACAGCGGCCTGTTGTTCCGGCGGCAGCTCCGCCAGCGTCACGGCCTCGTCGACCCAGTACGAGGGGGAACTGAGCTGCCGGAATTCGACGGTGAGTCCCTCCCGGAGCTCGGATTTCATCTCCTCGAACAGGCCGTCGACGCCGGCGTCGCTACAGAGGAGGAGCCGCCACTCACACCGGCTGCCACGGCGCTCAGTCTCGACGAGGACGCCGCGGCCGACGTGGTCGATGGCTAACCGCGGAATCGAGTGACAGTCGCCGGCTTCCGACCGGTAGCTGTACACCGTCCGAGCGCCGGGGTCCGAGCCGATGACCTCGTACGTCCAGTCCGTCTTGCAGTTACGGGTTCCGATGCACTCGGTACACTGGACCGGGTCGTCATACACGTCATCCAGTTGTTCAAGCGCAGTCTCCGGGCCGGCGACGCGCTCGAGCCGCCACATCCCGTCTCGTGTGACGTTGCACGCTATCGTCCGGGAATGGGTCTCCGGATAGTCGATGAACACGTCCATAACGGGGTCGACGTTCCGCTCGTAGTCGATAGTGAAGATGAACTCTCGCATGTACATCCCGTTGCGTGTCGAGTGGCTTATACGCACTGTCTCGTTCGGCGTATGCCAAACCAGCCGTCATTATCGAAGCACGCTTTCAAAGGAGTATGTCGTGTCCTGTCTCTCCATCTACTGGCGACTCGTCCAGCGGAGCGGTCACTGGCGACACACCGGACGACTCGCCGTCGCGCATTCGCGGATATGAACTACCGACGCACAACTGGCGACACACCGTCGTCTACGGGGCGGTGTTCTGGGCAATCGTGGCCGCTGCGTGGCTCGCCGTCCCGACCGGTCACCCGTTCCAGCTGGGGGTCACGCTGTCCGGACTGTTTGCGGCCCCGCTGTTGCCGGTCGCACTCTGGTGTGATTACCGCCAAGCGAGAGAGTTTGGCACCTGTGACCCCGGTGTTCAGGCGTACCTCTCGAACCTCATTCGGGATATCAAGACGGCAGGGACCGGCCAGAGCGCTCTCGGCGACCAGCGCCGGGAATTCCTCAGGTGCTGAGGTCAGTCACGCCGCTCGCGTGGTTGCGGTCGATTGCTGAGACCGGGCCTCTGCAAGCCAGTCCGGGTCTGGAACGTCAGTCGACCCGACGTCGGTGATCTCGTAGCGCCACTCGATTGAGACCGTTTCGCCGTTGTCAGTCTCGCCGGTCAGCGTCCACGCTGTCTGGCGTGCAAGTCCGTCCGAATCGACCAGAATCACGACAGTGAAATCGGTCACAGTCACGTTCCCGCCGGACCCGAACGCGCCGGCACCGAACTGCCGCCAGGTCGAGAGGTCCGAGTACTCGTAGCGATCCACCGTGACGCCGTCGAAGGTTTCTGTCCCGACAAAGCGGGCGTCATCGACTGATTCGTAGCTGAGCGTCCCGCGGTCGACGGCGGACTGGAACGAGGTGTCGTCCTGTGGCCTGACCTGATAGAACGCTTCGCCGTCAGTCTCGTACCGCGTGTAGGCCGAGCCGTCGGCGACAAACGTCTCGAAATCAGTTCTGGCGTCCGGCCCGGACATCGTGAACGTCTCCAGCGAACGGTTCGCCTGCAGGTCCACGTGATAGGCGTTCGTTATCGTAGCCGTCTCGCCGGCCTCAGTCGTCGAGTACGACCACCTCGCGGTGAAACTGCCCGCGTCTCGCAGGAGGCGGTCCGTCGCCTCAACCGAAAGGTCGTCCCGGTCTGCCGGTGCGGCCCCGCCGTCGTCTGCATCAGTCCCGTCGCCCACCGCCGGACCGCCGCCGAGACACCCGGCAAGGACGAGCAGTGACACCACCAGCACAGTAAGTAACCGCGTTGTCATGTCTGAGAGGAGGCTGCCACAGGAGATAAGCTAGTATGGTTGATACGACCGGCGGGGCCGGCGACGCGGCACTTGCACCTGCAAAGGCGCTACAGCCAGTCCGTGTCCGGGTCGATTCGGTTCGGCGGCGTCTCGCCGGCCAGCGCGGCTTCGACGTTCGCCGCGACGGCGGCATTGAGGTCGTCGCGAGCTTCCTCAGAGTACCAAGCCGCATGCGGCGTGACAATACAGTTGTCAAGGCCGACCAGCGGGTGGTCAGCCGTCGGCGGTTCCTCGGCGAGTACATCGAGACCCGACGCTCCAATCATTCCGTCCTTCAGCGCCGTCCGGAGCGCCGCTTCGTCGACGAGGCCGCCACGGCCGGTGTTGACCAGAATTGCCTGCTCACGCATCGCTGCGAGCGCGTCGGCGTCTATCATCTCTGCCGTCTCCCCGGTCAGCGGCGCGTGGAGGGAAACGTAGTCAGCTCGCTCGTACAGCGTCTCCAGCGCGACCTTTTCGACATCGGCGTCGGCCATCTCCTCGGCATCGACGTAGGGGTCGTAGGCAATCACGTCGAGGTCAAAGCCACGCAGTTGGTCGCGCACCCGCCGCGCGATGGGGCCGAAAGAGACGAGGCCCAGCGTCTGGTCGCGGACGCGATGCACCGGCCGGGTTCGCTCCCAGCCCCAGCCGCCGTCGCGAACGTCGCGGTCGTAGGCCGTAAGCGTCCGAACACAGTCAAGCAGTAGCGTAACCGTGTGGGTAGCGACCTCGTCGGTACAGTACTCGGGGACGTTCGTGACGGTCACGCCGTTGTCTGCCGCCGCAGACACGTCGATGTTGTCGATACCGACGCCCGCTCTCGCAACGATCTTGAGCTCGTCCAGCACGTCAAGCACGCCGGCAGTGACCGGCGTGTTCACGTCCACGACGAGGCCCGCTGCCCCGGCAGCGGCGTCCCGGACCGCGTCCTCGTCGTCTGTCTCCGCGACGACGACATCAGCGTCGAGTTCCGCTCGCAGTCGGTCGACATCTATCATCGGGTCATCGCTTGCGACCACACGTTCCATGTTCGGAGTCAGGGCCTGAGACGGTAAAACGGGTCGAAGTCGTTCCCATCGGATAGGAATTCGAGGTCGATGATAGATTCAATACAACGAGTAAATCAGTTGATTGTTCGATCCACGTGGTTCGAGCGCTGTGATTTAAGCCACTCGACCGCCAATCCAGCGGTATGCAAATCGAGCTGCGGTTTTTTGCCAACTTCCGGGAAGCCGTCGGACAGAAAACGGTTCACCGCGAGTATGAAACGGACCTGCAGGCGGGCGATGTGCTCCGACAGCTCTCCGAGGAGTTCACAGAGATGGACCTATTTGAGGACGGCGAACTGCGAGAGTATCTGACAATCCTCCGGAACGGAAGAGACATTGCCCATCTCGATGGTCTAGAGACCCCACTGGAAGACGGAGACGAACTTAGCGTGTTCCCGCCAGTTGCCGGGGGGTAATTCCTGCGACAGTCAGTTGCCCGAGTCAGCAACAGAAGATGAACGGGTATAGCAACCCGATGCGGTCGCCGGTTTCCAGTTCCGTGTCCAGTCCGTCGAGATGTTCGTTGAACTCACCGTTGACCGCCACTCGCGCGTAGCATCTGGTCTGTTCGCCTTCGGGGTTTTTCGCCCAGTCGCCCGGCAGGTCCGCTATCTCCGGGGCCCAGCCCTCGGTGGTGGCGTCGGCTTCGGTTTCCGCGATGAGCATATCGCCCACGTCGTACTCCTGAAAGAACGCGTCGAGGAAGTCACGTAGCGTGTTCCCTTCGAACGTGTATGACAGCGCCGGTTCGCCGACGACCCGGCGAACGTGGCCGGTGCACCTGACCTCGACAGTAGTCAGGTCCATTGCCGACGACTGTCGCTCTACTGTCTCACTGCTCATGTGTACGCTACACCCCGCCGATACAAGTCAGTAGAGACGAACATGTTCGCCCATCGCTGGGGTTTATTTGCGGCGAACTCTGTGTGGCGATATGGACAATATCGAACTGGGGATTCCGGCCGGAATTGTCGACTCGCTGCCGCCGGACAGCGAGGACACGAAACGCGACATGGAACAGGCCGTTGGTGGCTGGGAGCGGGAGCTCAACGCCGCGCTCAATACCGAAGAGCCGGCCAGCGCCGTCGTCGACCACATCGAGCAGTTCGAGAGCCGGTGGGAGGCCTACGACGAGTACGTCGTCGAACTTCGGGCCTGGGGTCAGTCACCCATCTACGCGATGGCCTGGCGCGACCTGCACGCCGCCGTCATTGCCCAGATTTACGACCACGCCGATCTGGATGAGCGCATCAACCGCGAGCGCAACGCCCGCATCGTCGACGACGGTATCCGGCCGGGGTAGACCCTCTCTGTCCGGCAGAGTGACACCTCGGGATAGCGCGGTTGTGGCGAACGAGCGCCGGACCGCCGATAAGTTTAGACGACCGCACCCGTAACGACCACACGATGGAGCGTGAACGGAGTTTTCGCGGCATCTCGGTTCGAGCCGCTATCGGGTATCTAGAGAACCTCGGCGGCGAGCAACGCGGCGAAGCGACCGTCGAAGGCGACGGCTGGGCGGCGACACTCTCAGAGGAGAAAGTCGCTATCGGCCCCAGCCTCCAACTCAACGAGGTAACAATCCAGTTCGACGGTGACCCGGAGACACTGGAGCCGCTTATCGAGAAGTTCGCACAGAAAGCAATGCGGGCGGGCGGCTGACCGGGGCGCGATGGCCGACCCGTCGTACCCAATCGAGGGGCAGATCGTCTTGCTGGCCGGCACGCAGGCCAGCGTCCCGCTCGACCGCCTCCCCGACCTGCTCGAACAGGTGCAAACGTATCTCCGGGCAAACCGGGAAACCTACGACAGAGAGTACGAACGCATCAGCGGCCCCAGAGAGGCCGATTACGTCTGCGCTGAGTCGGACCACTGGGACAGTATCGGCACAGAACTTGGACTGAGCAACCGCGAGCAGGACGCCGTTCAGCGGGCCCACGCCGCCCAGTTCGAGCGCGACGGGCGGCGGCTGGACAGAAGCGAGGAGTTCGAAACGACGCTGGAAATCAGGGCGGTACTGGCGGTCAGCTCTGAACCGTAATCGTCTCCAGCACGCGCTGGGAGAACGCCGTTTCGGAGAGGTCGCCGTTTTCGAGGTCGTCGATCCACTCGCTGTCGACTGACCATTCGCCGAGTTCGGTGTCCTCAAGGTCCGTCACGGTCGCCTCGATGTCGACGCCGGACCAGTCATCAGCGTGGAGGTCCCGAAAGACGTTGATGACGCGGCCGATTTCCCGGTGGGGAATGACGGCCGCCTCGTCGGCCGAAATTGATTCATATGTGAGCCGGTACGTCTCGCCCTCGTCGGTGAAGTCGGTGACGTAAACGCCGTGGCTGGTCAGTCGGGACTCTACTTGAAATTCGAAGTCGTCGATATCTTCCTTGCGCATTAGAGAAGTGAAATGTGTTCGACGGCCGGCGCTATCTCAGTCGTCGCTCGGTGCCGCTGCGCCGCCGGAGCTGACGCCGGTTCCGGGGCCGATATCGATTCCCAGTTCGTCGAGTTTCTCGTCGGGAACGACGCCGTTCTCCCAGCCACGGACCTCGTAGTACTCGTCTTTCATCTTCGAGAGTTCCGCGAGTTCGCCCTCGGAACCGCCTTGGGCTGGCATCGCGTGCTCGTCGCCCTCCACGAACCGGTTTGGCAGGTCGTCGTCGGACCCGTCGAAGCCCGCGAGGTTGTTGTAGTACCGTTCGAGGTTGTAGACGCGCTCGCCGGCCTCCATCAGTTCCTCCTCGCTCACGTCCAGCCCAGTCATGCCGTTGTACTGCAGGACGTACTCCTCGATACCTTCCGCGAAGGCGTTGAACTTGCAGATGTCGAAGGAGTCACTGATAGCGTGCAGGTCTTGGAAGGTAGCACACAGCTCGCCTTTGCCCTCCCACTCTCGCGGGTCAACCTTCTCCGGGATACCGAGAATTTCGGCTGCTGGGGTGTAGCCGCGCAGGTGACACGCCCCACGGTTTGAGGTCGCGTACCCGATTGCCATCCCCTTCATACAGCGCGGGTCGTAGGCGGCCATCGTCTGGCCTTTGACCGCGAGAGAGTTGGTGTGAGCGTCGAACTCCTCGGCGAGATGGTCCGGCCCCTCGGCGAGGTGGTCCGCGAGTTCCGTCTCGCGGTGGGCGATCATCTCGATCATGTCGATCATCGTCTCGGCGTCGCCCCAGTCCAGGCCGTCGTCGAGTTCGTCGAGTTTGCCCTCCTCGGTCATCTCCATCGTCATCGCCATGGTGTTACCAACATCGATGGTGTCGACGCCGAGGTCGTTACACCGGTCGAGCATCACTGCAATCTTGTCGCGTTCGACGTGGCCGGAGTTCGGGCCGAGCGCCCACGCGGACTCGTACTCGTAGGATTCGGTGCGGACGTTCATCTCCTCGCCCTTGTGCATCGCCTGCACCTCGACTTCCTTCTTGCAGGCGACCGGACAGGAGTGACAGGTTGGCTCGTCAACAAGGATGTTCTCCCGGACGTTTTCGCCCGAGACGTTCTCTGAGTCGATGATACGCTCGCCGTCGCCCTCGGCGTCCGAGTACGCTCGCGTCGACGAGTACTTCCCGTTTTTCGTCGGGAGACCGTCCATCTCCTCGGTGGGATTCATCAGGACGTTGGTCCCGTACATCGAAAGGCCGCCTTCATTGGGCGCGGTCACGTCGGACTCCTGGATGACCTGCATCGCCTGCTTGTGGCCCTCCTGGAACGTCTCTTGGTCTTTTGGCTTCGGCATCCGAGTGCTGGACTTGACGACGACGGCTTTGAGGTTCTTGTTGCCCATCACGCAGCCGGTGCCACCGCGACCCGACGCGCGGTCGTCCTCGTTGACGATACAGGCGTATTTGACCTCGTTCTCACCGCCCTGGCCGATGGCCATTACGGAAAGGTTCTTGCCCAGCGAGCCGCCCTCGATTTCGCCTTCGAGGTCGTCGATAGTGTCGTGGACGCCCTGCCCCCAGAGGTGTGAGGCGTCGCGCAGTTCCACTTCGCCGTCTTCGACGAGCGCATACACCGGCTCGTCAGCCTGCCCTTCGAACAGCAGTCCGTCGAAGCCCGACCATTTCAGTCGCGCCCCGGACCAGCCGCCGTGGTGGGAATCAGTGACGGTCCCCGTCAGCGGCGACTTCGTACAGATGGCGATACGACCGCTCATCGTCACCTGTGTCCCCGTCAGCGGCCCGTTCATGAACGCCAGCAGGTTCTCCGGCCCAAGCGGGTCAACGTCCGGCCCCTGGTCGAAGACATACTTCACGCCGAGTCCGCGTGCACCGATATACTTTTTCGCGTCTTCCTCGTCAATACCTTCGTAGGCTACGTCCCCGTCTCCGAGGTCGATCCGTGCCACGTGGTCCTGAAAGCCACCAAGGTCTGTCATGGTAATACGTGACTCTCTGGCCGCGAGCAAGTTAACGGTTTGTGTTGCTAAAATACAGATATCTGACGGTTTCAGCGGTCACTTGCCCTGCGTGACCGGGTCTCATCCACAAGTCTGGTCCGAACCGTTTAAGAGTCCGAGCGGCAAACTCCGGGGTAACTCGCTGGACAACGGGCACCAGCGGGCACCTGCGTGTGCAGGTCGGGATGTGAGTCGCGCTGCGCGCGACTTGAACCACGCAACGCCCGTGGTGAATACATATGGCACGAAGCGCATATTCGTACATTCGAGATGCCTGGAAGAACCCAGGCGACGGACAGCTCGCAGAACTACAGTGGCAGCGCCAGCAGGAATGGCGCAACGAAGGGGCCGTCGAGCGCATCGAGCGCCCGACCCGCCTCGACAAGGCCCGCTCGCAGGGTTACAAGGCCAAGCAGGGCGTTATTGTCGCCCGCGTCTCCGTCCGCAAGGGCAGCGCACGCAAGCGCCGCCACAAGGCCGGCCGCCGCTCCAAGCGCCAGGGCGTCACGCGCATCACCCGCCGGAAGGACATCCAGCGCGTCGCCGAGGAACGCGCCTCCCGCACCTTCCCGAACCTGCGCGTACTCAACAGCTACTCCGTCGGTCAGGACGGCCGCCAGAAGTGGCATGAGGTCATCCTCATCGACCCGAACCACCCGGCCATCCAGAACGACGACGACCTGTCGTGGATCTGTGCTGACGACCAGGCCGACCGCGTCTTCCGCGGTCTGACCGGTGCCGGTCGCCGCAACCGCGGCCTCAGCGGCAAGGGCAAGGGTAGCGAAAAGACCCGCCCGTCGCTGCGCAGCAACGGCGGCAAGGGCAAGTAACCCACCTTTTTTCGCCTCGGGTACGCGAAGGGCACCACTCGGCGCAAAAACGTGGTCCTCGTGAGCGAAGCGAGCGAGGTGGTTCGAGACGGCATTGCCGTCTCGTCATGCCGGAAATCTTCGATTTCCGAGCAGCTCGAAAGACGAGCGAGCAACGCGAGTCTTTCGGTGGCCAAAAAGGCGAACGCTCGCTCCGCTCGCGTTCTGTGAACCGCGCTCGCTCCGCTCGCGTTCTGTGAACCGCGCTTGCTTCGCTCGCGCGGATGCCCACCGTGATTTTCGACTTCAGTTCTTCCAGACATCCGGTCCTAGTGCCGTCTAGAGAGGGAGCCGACTACGCCCAGACGCCCTGTTCGCGGTCCATAATACTGACCACAACGACGTGAGGCAGTGTGACGACAGCGATGAACACCAGATACAGCGCGACCCACTCCGGGACGGACCCCGGCGGATTTGGGACAAGGAAGTATAGCCCGCCCAGCAGGGCGAGTGAGGCGGCGGTCAGCGGTGCGGCATCGCGAGCGAACCGCGCCAGTGCCGCCGATGGGTCGCGGTTCTGGAGTGCGGCAGTGGCGTCGTCGTCGACCAGCAGCAGGCGGGCGACGTGGCGCAGCGAGTGCCACAGACAGAAGTACACGCCGATGGCGAGCACCGGCGGGACGAGGGCGAAGTAGGCAAGCAGGCCCAGCGTCTCACCGGCGTCGAGCAGCCACGGCCGGCGGGCATCGGCGCGAGCGAACCCGACGGCCAGCGTCGCCACGACGAGCGCGCCGTAGGCGAGGGCGAGCGCGGTCCGCACGTCGGTCCGGAACGCCCAGCCGATAGCGGCCACGGCGTCGGGCGCGAACAGCGAGACGAGGTCCGTCGCGACGCGGCGGTACCACTCCGGGAACGCGAGCAGCGGGACTAGCATCGGCAGGCCGCCGCGGACGAGGACGGTTCCGATTCGCTGCGGGAGTGACCGGAGGTGGTCGGAGTCGGCCAGCGCGCGTAGCGCGTAGAGGTCGCCCTGCCCCCAGTGGAACCACGTCACCGCGATGAACAGGACGAAGGCCGCCGCGGGTGCGAGGAACCAGGTGACGGCGTAAGCCCCGCCAACGACGCCGTAGAGCGCGAACACGCGGGCGATAGCACGCCAGTCCGGGCGCTCGCCACGGGTCCGTGCGACCGCGAGGTGGTCGACTGCGCCGTGGGGCAAGCCGAGCAGGACAGCGCTGACAACCAGCGGGGCGTACTGGAGCGCAGGTGGTATCGAGACCCCCGCGAGAAACGGAGCGACGACGGCGAGGCTAGCGACCCAGCCGGGAGCCAGTGCGACCCGGTAGCGAACCGACGGTTCGACGGCGCTGCGGTAGCTCACTCCCATCTGTCCATGAGCCAAGTATAGAGCACGACCCCCTGCACGACGAACAGCGTCGTCAGGAAGAAAAACACCGCTTCCTCAATCGGCAGGTCAAGCAGGGGAACCGTGTAGCCGGTCGTGTACTGTTTTGAAATCGTCCAGACGCCGAGTCGGATGGCGATGCTGTCGATACCACAGAGATAGGCCATTGGGACCAGTGTCGCGACGCTCACGGTCCGCCACTCGCCGACGAGGAAATGCCACCCAAACAGCCACTGAATGGCGAGAATCGGGCCGCTCCAGACCAGCAGCGAGCCGAGATACAGCCCCGAATCGGAGCGCAGGAGTGCCAGGCCGGACAGCACGACGACGAGCGCAACGGCAAGCCCGACGAGTCGCGTTCGTGTTGGCGTGGCCAGCGGGCGCTCCGTGTCTACACGAAACCGGGCCACCCACAGCCCCACCATCGCCGTCTGCAGGATGAAAAAGAGGTACTCGCCGAGGGGTATCGACCAGAACCGAAGCAGTACAGCGCCGTCGCCGTACCACCAGACGCCGCGCCGGATGAGCGCGCCGTCCCACGGCGTCGTGTAGACGAGCGCCAGACCGGTGAGGATAGCTGTTCCTGTGAGTACGTCCCGGCGGCTCCCGAGGCGGTAGGTAGCCGTCAACGCCAGGCCGGCCACGACTGGGACCACGAAGAGGGCGTGAAACTGGAGATACGTGAGGGTAGACAGCATGAGTTCAGATACAGCAGGTGGTCGAAAACGATGCCCGGCGCGTGGCTGTCATCCACGCCACGTGGGCTGCCCGTGGCTGTGAGTGTCTGTTGGCGTCTCACCGGGGCCACGCTCGGAGACAGCGCTCACGGTGTAGAACGTCGCTTCGGGGTCGCCGTTGCGCCGCCAGTGCCACCACGTGCGGGCGAGGAGCCACAGCCGTCGGCGGCGGGTGAGGTCCGGCGTCTCCGTCAGCACGTCGTAGCCGCGGTCACGGATGAGCCGGTGGTGGTCAGCGTACAGGACTGCGGCCAGCAACACGCCGAACTGGCAGTCTTCCGGCAGGTACCGGATGCCGGCGACGCCCTCGCGGTAGAGTTCGTCGGTCCGGGCCAGTTCCTCCTGCATCACGGCGCGGAAGGCGTCGTCGACCTCGGCGTCGGCCAGTTGCTCCTCGGTGACGCCGTGGCGCTCGAGCGTCTCCTGTGGGAGATACACCCGGCCGTAGTCGTGAATGTCCTCACGAACATCCCGCAGGAAGTTCGAAAGCTGGAACGCTTCGGCCAGTGCCGTCGCGTGGGGCAGGGCCTCCTCCTTCTGTGGCGGGTCCATTACCTCCGTCATCATGTGGCCGACGGCGACGGCAGAACCGCCCATGTACTCACGGAGGTCCTCAAACGTCTCATAGCGGGCCTGTGCGATGTCCATCTCCATCGCGTCGATGAAGACGTTAATCGTCTCCTCGGAGATGTCGTGACGGTCAGCCAGGTCCTGAAACGCCGCCATGACTGCCTCGTGGTCGGTTTCTTCCGGGTCGATGTTCCCGAGTGCGGCCTCGCGAATCACCTCCAGTTGCTCGTGCTGAACGGTCGGCGGCGGCCCGTCCGTCTGGTCGACGACCTCGTCCGCGACCCGGAAAAACGCGTACATGACGTACGTCGGGTGGCGGATACGCTCCGGAAGCAGACGCGTCGCAAGGTGGAACGTCCGTCCGGTTTCCTGCTGTATCGATTTGCTGGTTTGGATGTTATCGGAATGCATTGAAAGCTATCGGGCGGTCATTCGGCGGGCGATGCGTCGCGCGCTTGTCGGCAGGCTGTCCGTAATAGTCCGGTCGGTCCGTGAGTGCGCCGCTATTACGGGGGTCTGTGTCCCGTCGGTTCGCCGGTGACAAACAGGACACTGGTTCGGTATCACTACATGTATATACGGTTGTTATCGGTATAAGCAGACTACCAAACTGCTTCGGGAATCGCGTCAAGCGTCCGACACCGGTAAGGGGGTTCGGAATCACGAGTTACCAGTTTTCAAACACTTCTTCCAGTAGCTTTCGCTCACCCGCACGGAGGTGCTGGTGGAACGTCGACGGGCAGATATCCATCGACTCGGCCAGTTGCTCACCGGAGACATCACGTGGCCAGTCGAAAAAGCCGCCGAGGAACCCTTTCCGGAGCGCCGTTAGCTGGCGGTTCGTGAGACGTTCCTCGACGTTTGCAATGAATGCCTGCCGGGAAACGGGCGGTTCGTCCCGCTCTCGCACCGAAAGCAGTTCCGTCTCCGGATACTGGTTTCGGACCTGCTCGACCACGCTTCGGGTCTCCATCGACGCCGGAAGCGTGACGGTGACCGTCGCTTGTCGCGGTTCGACGAGAATGTCGCCCGTCTGGGCTCCGCGGTCGGCGACGACCGAGACGACCGGTGGGTCCGAGACGGTGAACTCGAACAGCGCCGCCGAGTCCGACGTCGAGACGTGCGAGACGCCCGACACCTGCGGGTGGTCGGCGGCAACGGCACAGACCGCCGAGGGGTCGTCCGTCTCGACGAGGAAGAACATCACCGTTTCCTCACCGTTGGGGACGCTCCCACCGTACTCCATCGAACAACCGAGTTCGCTTGCCACGTGAATATAAAAAACGTCGGGGTCGGTGACCTGCAGTTCGAGTTCCGTGACGTTGTCGGCGGTCAGCAGCCGGCTGGTCTCGCGAGCATCGATAGCCGCCGCGGTGGCCCGGCCGATGGTTCCCAGCACGGCCTGTTCTCGGGGATCAAACACGTCGTCGCTGTCGGCATAGACGGTGAGCACGCCGTATAACGATTCGCCGGAGACGAGCGGCACGGCCGCGACAGATGCCACGTCGGAGTCAGCAAGCCGGCTGTGTTGCTCGTCGATACCACCGGTCACGACCTGCATCTCCTCGGTACGAGCCGCCTCCGCGACCGGGTCGTCGGCGTCAAGTGGGATAGATAACGAGGTCGGTCGGTCGGCTGACAGGGCCGTCGACGACAGCGTCTCGTCGCGCAAGTCGAGTTCGGACACCCAGGCGAACTGGTAGGAGTCGACCGTGGCCAGCCGGTCACAGACGGTCTGCTCGATGGCCTCCCGCGAGTCGACGGTCAGTACGTCGCCCATCACCGCCTTCAGCAGCCCGTCGACCCGGTCGACGAGTTGCTTGAGGTTCTGGCGTTCGGCCTTCAGCTCTTCGCTCCGTCGTTCAGCCGCCAGTTCGGCGAGTTTCCGCTGGGTGATATCGATGTGTGCGACGACTGCGCTCCCGGCCTCATCCTCCGGAAGTGGTGCGACCCGCATCAGAAACCACTGTTTCTCCTCCGGAGAGTGACACGGGTACTCCATCGTGAACAGGTCTTGCTCACCGTCGATGACCGACTCGATGCCGCCGACTGCCTGTCCGGCGTATTCGTCGGCGTCGACATCGGTTGTCGTGAAGTAGTTCGTCCCCTCCATCTCCCCGTCCTCGTCGCCCGCGAACTCCCGCCAGGCGCGGTTCGTGAACAGGATCGTTCCCTCGTCGTCGAGGACAGCGATGTTGATGGGTAGCGTGTCCAACGTCGAGTGAGCGAGTGTCTCTGGTGGCTTCATTCAGTGTCCCTGGCTCCGAATAGCCGATACCCTGTGTAGTGGCGGCGGGTGAATAAACGTGTGGCCCGAAAACGGGGGACTGTTGCCTGTGCGAAAAGTTCTAAACGATGTCGCCCGCAACGCGTAGGTATGTTCGGGTCCCGGAGTTCCCGGGGGGAGTCAGTCACTTGCATCGCGTGTGGCGAGTCCATCCCACGGTCCGAGGCCCGCGAGTACGACAAACACGGCGACCGGTGGGACCGTCGAAACAAGACGTTCGAGCATCTCTGTAAAACCTGTTTTGCCGAGCTATGCCAGCAACCACGAGATGGGCTCGAGACGACACTTGACGCCGCCGGAGCCGGCGAGGCCGACCAGAAGACGTTCCTGAGACGGTTCCGGGAACTCTCCGAGGGCGACGCTCGCAGGGACTGAGACGCAGGGGTCACGGCCCAGTCCCACCCCGACAGCCCTAACTACGCCCTGTTCGTACCGGGTGACATGACTACAGAGGACGCACAGGCGGCCGCCGGGACCGCCGAGGGGCAAGGCCCCGTCGAGATCGACCCGGAGATGGCACGACATCTGGAGAACAAACGCGAGGAACTGTTCGAGAAGTTCGGCATTCCCGACGAGTTCCCGCCCGAAGTACTGGAAGAGGCCAAGGAGCGCACGAAGGGCGTTCAGGCGGAGATTGAAGACGAGGTCGACGAGCGGCAGGACCTCCGGGAGATGACCACCTGGACGACTGACCCCATCGACGCGCAGGACTTCGACGATGCCATCTCCATTGAGGAGCGCGAAGACGAGATCGTTCTCTGGGTCCACATCGCCGACGTGACCCACTACGTCAACCCCGACACGAAGATGTGGGAGCAGGCCGTCGAGCGCGGGAACACCGTCTACCTCCCGGCCTACACCGTCCACATGCTACCACCCGTCCTCGCCGAGACGGTGTGTTCGCTGGTCCCCAACGAGGACCGTCTGGCCCACACCGTCGAAATGCACCTCGACAAGGAGAACCTCGGCTACGAGGAGATCAATATCTACAAGTCCGTCATCCGCTCGGATGCCCGGCTGACCTACACCGAAGCCGAGCGCCTGCTGGATGAGCCAGAGACCGCAGAAGACGTGCTGGAAGACCAGAGCGTCGACCTCGCGGAGAAGACCGAGCGCGTCTGGGAACTGGCCGACCGGATGCACGAACAGCGCAAGGAGGAGGGGTCACTCGTCCTCAATCCTGCCCGTGACCGCGCGCACACTATCATCGAGGAGTGTATGCTGAAGGCGAACAAGGCCGTCACGCACGAGCTGATGTGGAACCGCGGCGTCGAGGCGATGTACCGCGTCCACCCACAGCCCAGCCCCGACGAGTGGGACGAGGCGCTGGTCGAGATTCAGGAACTCGACGGCGTCTCTATCCCCGGCGACGCCTGGGACGACCCACGCAAGGCCGTCAACGCCACGCTCGAACAGGCCCCTGGCCGCCAGCTCGATAAGATTCAGTGGGCCGTGATGAAGGTGATGCCGCGCGCGAAGTACATGAACGACCCCTTCGGCGGCCACCACGCCCTGAACTTCGAGATTTACGGCCACTTCACCTCGCCGATTCGCCGCCTGTCGGACCTCATCAACCACTGGATTGTCTACACCAACGACGTGCCCGAAGACCTGATCGCGCTGTGTGACCGCGCCAGCGACCGCCAGAAGGACGCCGAGCAGTGCGAGCGCGAGTACAAGAACTTCCTGCAGGAGGTCGGGCTCGACCCGTCGGCGGTGAACAACCGAGGCATCGAAGTGGTGGAGAACCCTGACGATGGTGACGACGATGACGAGGACGCTGAAGCCGATGCCGCCGACGCAGCCGTTGAAGAGTAACGGCTAGCTAAAGTATCTGGTTCTGTTGTGCATGGTTCTGCAGCTACGACCGTCGAGAGCCAGAAAGCCCCCACGCCATCGACTCCCGCGGCTCGCTGCGCGCGCTTCGCGTGCTTACGTCGCCGGGGTTCGTCGATGGCGCGGCCCCTTTCGGTCCCACCCAGCCTGGATTGGGCAACCGGCTACGGGTGGGACTGAAAGGGGCCTGTCGCTGGGCGTTCGAGACGACGCAAGCACCGCAACGAAGTGAGGAGCGCAGCGAGTCGCAGTCGCCCAGCGACAGGGGGCTTTCTGGCTGTTCAAACTCCAGCTCCAGGGCGAAACAGTACCAAACAACCATTCTAGAGAGTCGCACATAGCAACAGCAAGACCTTTTCACAGTCGGTACGGCACTGCCCGTATGTGCCCTCCAGCACCCGCAATCGTCACCGAGGGGTTGACGAAGCGCTACAGTGGGGTCTCGGCGATAGCGGACCTCGACCTCACAGTCCCGCGCGGCAGCGTTTTCGGCTTCCTCGGCCCTAACGGCGCGGGAAAGACCTCGACGATTCGGATTCTGACGACGTTGACGAACCCAACAAGCGGCACGGCCCGAGTCGCGGGCGAGTCGGTTGCCGACCGCGCCGCGGTGGTCGAACACATCGGCTTCCTCCCCGAGGAACCGCCGCTGTACGACGAACTCACCGGTCGCGAGCAGTTGGAGTACGTCGCCGGCCTGCGCGGGCACGAGGACTGGGGCCGCGTGGAATCGCTGCTCGACCGGTTCGACCTCGACGAGGACGCCGACCGGCGCGTCGAGACGTACTCGAAGGGGATGAAACAGAAGCTCGGGCTGGTCCAGGCGCTGTTGCACGAGCCGGAGGTCCTCTTTCTGGACGAACCGACCTCGGGGCTGGACCCGCGGGCCGCCCGGACAGTGCGTGACACCATCAGCGAAGTCGCGGCCGCTGACACGACGGTCTTTCTCTCGACGCACATCCTGCCCGTCGTCGAGGAGCTGGCCGACACCGTCGGCGTCCTGTACGACGGCGACCTCGTCGCGGAGGGGTCTCCCGATGAACTGACCGACAGCGTCGAGTCCGGGAGCACGCTCGAAGACGTGTTCCTCGACGTGACCAGCGAGCACCCGGGTGAGCGATGAGGCGACCGAACGGACAGCGGATGCGACTGATCGCACAGACGGAACTGCGGCGCACCTGGCGCAAGCTCATGGGCACGGCGCGCGGGACGCTCATGTTACTTGGCGGAGGACTGGGCATCGTCATATACAGTCTCGCTATCGGCGTGATGGCGTTCTTTTTCGGCGGGGCCCTCACCGGCAGCGACACCCAGACGGTTAGACTCGCGACGACGGCGAGCATCGTCGGGCTGCTCGGACTCGTTGGCTTCTTTACACTCCAGCATACGGTGAAATCGGCCGGCGAACCGGACGCTGCCGACGGTCTACTGACGACGGTGCCCTACGAGGACGCGGCGGCCGGGCTGCTCGCCGCCGAGATCGGTCGAGTGTTGCTCGCGCTCACCATCCCGATTCTGGCGCTGGTGGGCGGACTTGCAGTCGGTGATGCTGGGGTACTCGTCGCTGTCGTGGCGCTGGTCGGGTCAGTCGCGGTCACCCTGCTCGGGACGGTCCTCGGCTTCAGTCTAGGGCTAGTGATAAAACTGGTCGCGAACCGCTCGGCCTTCATCGCGCGGCATCGAGCGAGCGTCGGGGCTGCCGTCTCGCTCGTCCTGCCGCTTGGCTGGGTTGCGATGACGACTGTCCCGACGGTACAGTTTCGCGTGCTCCAGCTGGCGACCCAGTCCCCGCTCTCGTGGCCCGCTGACGTGGTCCTGCTCGTTCTGGGGGCCGGTGGCGATCCGGTCGCTGCCACCGTCGCTACGGTGGGGGTTCTCAGCGCGCTCCCGGTCGGCGTGGTTGCGTGTCTGTGGCTTGCTGCGCGGGCTTGGTATGTCGATCCGGTCCAGCCTGACTACGAGTTCGACGCAGACAAGCAGACACTCTCGGACCGTCTGCTGAGAGGACGGGTCTCGACGGCGACCCGCGTGGTCGCCCAGAAGTCGTGGATCCGTGCCAAGCGAGCGCCCATTTCCGTGCAGTTCGCGATCATGCCGTTTTTCTTCCTGGTGTATCATCTCCAGATTGTCATTCTGGAGCGAGTGGTCCCGCCAACGCTCCCCCTCAGCGCTGGCCTCGCCAGCGCGGCGGCGTTCGGGGCCGCGTTCTCGCTCAATCCGCTCGGCGGCGAGGAAGGAGTGCTGCCGCTGACACTGACCGCCAACGTCTCCGGCCGGGCGTTCGTCACCGGACTCGTCCTTGCGGGCGCACTCCCCGGTGTCGTGGTGACGACGCTACTGGTCGTCGGTCTCGGTGTCGCCGCCGGAACGCCACCGGTCACGCTCGCTGCCGGACTCACAGTCGCACTGGCCGCAACCCTCGCCGCACCGGCTATCGCCGTCGGAGCCGGCGTCGTGTTCCCGAAGTTCGAGTCGTCATCGGTGCAGGGCCACGAAGTAGTGGTTCCAAGCGGCTGGTCGTTCGGGCTGTACTTCCTCGTCCTCGGCGTGGCCGTCGCGCCGGGGAGCCTGACGTACCTGCTCGCCGTTCGTGACCTGTTCGCGCTACCGTTCGACAAAACCTGGCTCCTCGGCGGGGGGCTGGTGGTGAGCATTGGAATCGCCAGCGCTGGCGCTGTCGCGGGGTTCCTCTATGCCGCTAACCGCGTTGCAACATACCGGCTGGATTAGCAGACCGGCTTCGGGTCCAGCCCCATCGCCTCCAGCGTCTCCGCGTAGTCGTCGTACGCCGCTCCAATGGCCTCCGTCGCGGCCGCCGCTGCCGTCTCGCGCTCGGATTCCGAGAGGTGTCCGAGGGCAGTTTCCCCGTCGTCGAGTGCCGATGCCTCGCGTCGAATCTCGCGGAACGTATCGGCCCGCTGTTCGTCAGCCTCGTTGATGAAGAAGCTCACCACCTGCAGATAGAACCGGTCGGCGACCAACGGGGCAGCGACGAGGCCGGCCCCGACGCGCCGTGCAGTCCCGCTAACGGTTTCGAGGTGGTCGATGAACCCATCGGGGTCACCGGCGTCTGCGTCGATGCGGTCTACCCGCTCGGCCGCGGCCTCGGCGGCTCCCTCAAACTGCGTCGCCACGTCGCTGTCCGCCTCGGCGGCCCACTGGCCGAGGGCATCTGCAAGCCCTGACTCGCGTGTCGCCGCTGTTGTGAGCACCACCTCCGTCTCCAGTGTCGCATCTGTTGCTGCGATAAGCACCTTGTCCGAGCCCAGTCTGTCTCGCTCCGTCTCAGTCTGGTCACGGACGGCGTTGATAGTAGCTCCAGCGTCCATACCTCCGCTGGGCGCGGCAGGGGCTTGAAATCCCCGCCCGATTTATCCACCGGGGAGCGCTACAGTCGGTATGGCCGAGGACTACCCTGACCCGCCGACGGACCCGCCGTCACTATCGGCAGCGACGTTGCAAGCGAAGCTGGACGCCGGTGAATCGGTCCGGCTGCTCGACGTTCGCGACCGTGGCGAGTACGAGGAGTGGCGACTCCGCGGCGAGTCGGTAACAGCAACACAGCTCCCCTTTACCAAATTTCTCCAGGCGAAGGTGACCGGCGAAGTGGACAGCCTCGTCGCCGAGGTGGCCGGCACCGGCCCGATAACGGTCGTCTGTGGCCGCGGCGAAGCCAGCGCCTTCGTCGCCGGCCTACTGACTGAACACGGTGTCGAGGCGCAGAACCTCAGCGACGGCATGGAGGGGTGGGCGCGGCTCTACGAAGCCCGCGAGATTTCCTGCGACGCCGCAACCGCCCTCCAGTATCGCCGTCCGTCATCTGGCTGTCTCGGCTACATGATCATCAGCGACGGGTCGGCCGCCGTTGTCGACCCGCTCCGGGCGTTCACCGACCGGTACAGCGCCGATGCCGCCGACCGCGACGCCTCGATCACCCACGCTATCGACACGCACGTCCACGCCGACCACATCAGCGGCGTCCGCCGCCTTGCCGCAGAGACCGGTGCCGAGCCGATCCTTTCCGAACGAGCGGTCGCCCGCGGTGTCGACGACGTGACCGCACTGGCCGCCGACGAAACGCTACGCGTCGGCTCGGCCACACTGGAGCCTCGTCCCCTACCCGGGCATACGACCGGCATGACCGGCTTCACCGTCGGCGACGTGCTCCTAGCCGGCGACAGCGTCTTCCTCGACAGCGTCGCCCGCCCAGACCTCGAAGCCGGAGCGGACGGCGCTCGTGACCTCGCCCGCGACCTCCATCGCACGCTGACTGACCGGCTCGCAGCACTCCCCGATGAGACACTCGTTGCCCCGGGCCACTACAGCGAGTCGACGGTGCCGTCTGACGATGGTACGTTCACCGCTCCTCTGGGAACTCTCCGCGACCAACTCCCGGGATTCACGATGGACCGCGAGGCATTTGTCGAGTACGTCTGCGACGACATCCCGCCGCGCCCCGCCAACTTCGAGCGGGTTATCGCCATCAACCTCGGAACGGAGACTGCCGACGACGACACCGCGTTCGAACTCGAACTCGGCCCGAACAACTGCGCCGCTGCACCGACGGACACAGTGTGACACCGCCACGAGAGAGTCGTAGCTACAGTGGGAGCCGCTTGCGAATCTGGTCGAGAATCGATTCGTCTTCGTCCGGCAGTGACTCCCCAACCACGCCCTCTCCTGGCAGAATAACGGTCCGTTCCCCGTTGTCCTCGACCTCGATGAGGTCGTCTGCCTTGAGAGCCGCGAGTGCATCCTCAATGCGGTCAATATTCTCTTCCGTCCGCGACCGAAGCTCGAAGACAGTCATCCCCTCATCGCGGCGGTCAGCGAGCGCATCGAGCACCGCAACCTCTGTGTCGTCCCGGTCGCGATACTCCGGCTTCGCTCTCATATCTCCCTCTAAAACCGGCTAGGTCTAATCTCTGTCCCTCGTGAATCTAATCTGGGAACTTGATCCGACGCGTTATAAACTGTTGAACTGGTAAGGCTGACCCCCGAGCGAAGCAGTCGTCAGCGACAAACTCGCTGTGACTTATCATTCCGAACCGAGTGATTCGCTACCGTCCCTTTTCATGGTAAGCTGGCCCCTCTTCAGTGGTAGAGCCGTACTTTGCCATGAAGACTCTGAGCGACCACTCGTCGGTATAGTACTTGTACGCCCAAATGTATTTGATGTGAGTCGTTTCAAACACTCCGCCGTCCTCCGTAGTGAACGTCACATTAACTGTATCGGGTATGTACGTGTGGTCCCGTTCTGAATAACTATCATCGTCGTCATTGTAGTCTTCCACAATGACATAGTAGTTCCAGAGTGGGTCAAGCCGGTCATCTACAGTTTTAGTACGGTTCGTGGTGTCCCGCATCTGAATCGTCATGTGGTATGAATCATTTTCAGGGAAGGCTTCTGTCTCGGCAGACCGGTTATAATCAATCTCGTGATATATCCGCTGCATATGCTCATCGAACCGCTCAAATTTCTCTGCCTTACTAAGTTCTTTGTCGCTGTTGGATTCAGTTTCTATTTTTGATTCCTCAGTAGCCACAAGCGTACTTTTCGCCTCCGTCGGCTCAGATGTTGTGGCTGGGGCCTCAGTAGCCCCCTGTGTGTGTTCTGGCGTCTGTATCGGCGTATCTGTCTGCTTGGCTGGTCCACTTCCACCTAGGAACGCGGAACAGCCGGCAGACATAATTAATAGCGCGATAGCAACACCGCTAAGAATTATTTTAGTATTAGTCATGGTTCTTGAATCTCATTGTTGGCGTCTTTTTTTGTTTTCTTTTTCAACAAGTGGATGAGTCAGGTCTTAATTCGGGACTAGCGTTGGCTCTGTTGCCGACCCGTTTCTGTCCACTCCTGTAAATAGCGCACAGCGCACAGCCCCACCACCAGCATTGAAAAATGCGGTTCCGCGAATGGGGGACAGCGAAGACAAGTCCACATAGGGAACATGCTTTGGATGCTGACAAACCCATCTCAGGAGTAAGTACTTGACATCCATTGGGACTTGTCCGCATACGCATGGTACTTGCGCATATAATTACCGGAGCAGAGACTTGGAGCATAAGAGAAAGTGCAGTCGTCGCTAACAAGTATGAGACTTCTTTTCCAGCCCACTGTTTTCGCCACATTCTATTTAGAATTTATCTACTTAGTTATAAACTCTAGCTTTAGAGTCTAGAATAGAAGGCGTTACCAGAAGCTCCATCCTCCGCCGCCGTCATCATCGCTATCATCATCACCACCGCCACCAAACCAACCACCGTCATCATCGTTGTCATCGCCGCCGCTGTCATTGTCTCCACCACCAGTTAGTCCATCCAAGAAACCCCCATCATCGTCATCGCCATCACCTTCGCTACTGCTGCTGTCGCTATCGTCACTACTGCTGCTGTCGCTGTCGTCACTACTGCTGCTGTCATCACTGCTACTGCCACCGCCGTTATCGTAAGACCAATCATAGCCATCATCATCACCACTCCCCCCATCTGGGTTTATCAAGTTGTTCGGTACGCTGGAGGCCGGTCGGGTACTACGACTATCACTAGTACTTCTATCACCAGAACCGTCATCATTGGAGTCGTCAGGCTCTTCCGCAACGGAACTCCGCTCCTTTATCTCCTCTTTTCGTTCATCGACAGTCTCCTCACTGAACGTACCGCCGTAACCGTCCTCAGAGTACTTGTTCATATTGTCTTCCGCGATGATCTTGGTAAGTTCGTTGTCCACGTACACCCACAGACCGTCCCGGCCGTCAGTATCGACGATGGTATCCTCGATGGTCATGGCAGCACTCGTACAGCCCATGTTTTCACCGTCAACGTAGTAGTTCCCGCTACCGCCCGGACAGTTGTTGCCACCGGCGCTGCCACCGTTGCCAGACGAGTCGGCGACCTGAATCGTCCGATTGGCGACGCCACGCCGTCCGTCAGCATCGTAAGCGATCACACGGACGGATACAGAGCCGGAGTCGTTGAACGTGTGCGTAATGGTCGAGGTGGCGTTCTCGCCGGCGAGTCGCGTCTGGTTTTGGGCGGTGCCGTTGACGACCCAGGCGAGCGTTCGGAGGTCGGCATCGCCGGCAGTTACGTTGGCAGTCAGATTCCGGCGGAGGCCAGCGGGTACCGCAGACGGGGCCGAAACTGAGACTGACGGCCCACTGGCGGCCACCACGTCGACATGGAGCGTGTCCGAGCGCGACACACCGTCGTCATCAGTGACGGTGACAGTAACGTTGTACTGGCCGGTGTCGGCCGGTGAAAACGTCGTCTGGACGCAGGTCGGGCAGTCGGGTGTGCGTGTTGTGCCGTCCGGCGTTTCGATGGACCACTCGGTATCTTCGATTGTGCCGTCGGGGTCGCGCGAGCCGTTAGCGTCCAACTGGACCGTCGTTGCTCGCTCGACGGACTGGTCCAGTCCGGCGTCGGCAAGCGGTGGCTGGTTGCCGGTCGCCACCGCTGTCCCGCCGAGAAGTGCCGAGAGGGCGAGGGCCGACACCACGAGTGTCGCGGTCCGGTGCATTAGCGTAGCGTAACATCTGTATCAGTTATAAAATTTCACAAACTAGGCTGAAATTAATATAACGCCGTCGCGAAACAGGTAGTATTCTGTCAGGAATGGTCGAGCCAACGGGCAGGGTTTAAGTACGCCACGGTGGGAAGTTCTGGCAATGGGTCTCAAATGTTCCGTCCTCGGGCACAAGTACGGTGAGACCACCGTCGAGCGCGAGCGCGAAGAGCAGGGTAGCGAAGTCGTCATCACCATCCAGGAACGGGAGACCTGTGAGCGGTGTGGAAATACGCGCATTGTCTCGGAGAACAAGGAGGTAACGGCTATCGAGACGCCGTCGGATATCGCTAGCGACCTCGTCGAAGACGAGTCCGAATCCGAAACGGCGGAAACCGAGTCACCGCCGGAAGACGAGCCGGCTGACAACGCGGCCGAACCCACTGACGAGGGAACGGAGCGCTCGGACGGCTGGGATAGCGTCGACGATCCGGTCAAAGCGCCGGGGGATTCGGGAGTCGGCGACAATGGCGGAGACGACGAGCCGGTTGATCCGTCGGCCGACGACGCCGAGATTATCGATGACAGCGACAGCGAGGGAAGCGGCGACGTGGAACTGGACGAGCCGACGACGACGGTCGACGTCCCGGACGCCGAGAGCGAGGAGCCGGTAACCGAAGACGAGACTGATCCGGAGAAAGACGACGGGCTCATTCTCGGCGAGGAAGCGGAATCGGAGTCGACCGGCGACGACCGCCAGCCCGGTGAGTGGCCTGATGAGCCAGGAGACGACGGGGACGGCTGGTCGCCGGAGACGATGCCGGTCGATTCCGGAACGGACGACGATTCGGGTGTTGAGTCAACCAGCGACAGTGCCGTGACGGTTCCAGAGGGCGAGTTCGCCTGTCCGGAGTGTGGATTCACTACAGAGGTCGAATCGACATCGTTGCGCGCCGGGGACTTCTGTCCGGAGTGTCACAAGGGGTCACTTATCACCCGTGGCGAGGAGTGAACGCAAAGGGTAAGACAGCCCCTCGCAAAAACTCGCCCATGCGAGAGTACAAGATGCGACGGGGCGAGCATCTCGAAGACCGCGTCCCTGACATGGAAGCGTTCGTCGAGGAGTACTTCGGCGAAGTAACGGATACAGAAGACTACGAGGGCAACGACCTGCTAGTCGTCGATGACCCCGACAACCCCGTGTTCGACCGGGTCGTCGCGGGTCGCGTCGAGTACGGCTCGAAGAAGGACAAAATCGCGCTTCATATCGATGAGCGACCGGCGGAGGACGTCATCGCAGAGGGCAACGTCGATGCGGCCGAGGACGCTGTCGCCATCAAGAACGATTTCCTGGAGGAGGCGACCGACCGCGACGCAAAGGCACGACGTGACTCGCTGAAGCGCTCGGTCGAGGACGACGCCGACGCCCCGGACAACGTCTAACGACGGCTGTCGGGCGTACACAGTCCGTGAGTGCTGGCAGGCCGATACTGCGCTATCGTGTCCAGCCCGGCCCGCGTAGCTGTTCGGAAATTCTTCGATACCGTACACTGCCAGTATCACTCAGCGTCAGACGGGCGTCACATCTAAATACGCTTGTGGCATACATTCACATACGCCCCACCCGGAGGCGCACACAAGTATCCGGGACACGAGACACCACTCGTGATGCCACGGCAGCGGATTCCGGGGCAACCTGTCATAGTTTGTCCGCCCGCCGGAGCGGACCCAATCCGGCATTCGCGGCCAGGTCAGTTACCGAGCCGGCACTTCTGTTTTATTGGTGCGAGACCGGCGGCAGGGTTAGCTGATGGATGGAAAGCGGTGACGGACAGAACGGCGCTATTCGGCGAGTCCGTAGCCGCGCCTGAACAGCATGTAGTCGATTGACAACACGACCACGGTCGTCCCAGTCAGGACGGCCAGCGACGTGTTCGGATCGATTTCGGTGACGCCGATCATGCCGTAACGGACGCCGTTGACCATGTATACCATCGGATTGAGAAGCGAGACGTTCCGCCAGAACGCCGGGAGGACTTCGAGCGAGTAGAACACCGCGCCGAAGAACACCAGCGGCCGGAGAATGAACTGGTTCATCACTGTCAGGTAGTCGAAGTCACTCGCCCAGAGGCCGCCGATGACGCCGAGTCCGCCGAACAGCGTGGTAATCACCAGCAGGAACGAGACGAGATACACGGGGTTAGCGACCGGAACCGGAGTGAATATCAGTCCCACGCCGACGATCAGCAGCGACGTGACGACCCCCCGGAGCGCGCTGGCTGAGACATAGGCCGCCACCATACTTCGGTTCGACATCGGCGAGGTGAGAACGGCCTGAATGTAGTCGTTCCAGCGTCCGTGGAAGATAGTGAAAGAGGCGTTCTCGAAGCTGTCAGAGATAGCTCCGAGCACGACCAGTCCGGGGAGGACAAACTGGAGGTAGCTCACGCCAGCGATTTCACCGATTCGGCTCCCCAGAATCACACCGAACACGGAGAAGTACAGCGCGTTCGTGATGATCGGCGGGAGGAAAGTGTTGTACGGGCGACGGACGAACCGGAGGATTTCCCGACGGACCAGCGTCAGGAACTGCGTCGTGTTCTGGTTCATGCGGACACCTCCGCGTACTCGCGGTCGTCGCGGGTCATGTCGACGAACACCTCTTCGAGCGACGCGCGGCGGATGTCCAGTGAGGTGACGGTGTGGCCCTGTGCTTCGAGTTCGCGCATGATGGCCGGCGCAGTCTGGCTCCCGCCCATCGCGGTGACGGCCAGCCCTTCGTCGGTTAGTTCGATATCGGTGATGCCCTCAACGTCGAGTTTCGGGGCCGTCCGCGGCATCTTGGCTAGTTCGAGGACGATAGTGTCTGTGCCGCGGGCCATCAGGTCGTCGGGGGTCGCCACCTCGACTTTCCGCCCGTCGTCCATGATTGCAACCCGGTCACAGAGGCGTTCGGCCTCCTCGATGTAGTGGGTCGTCAGCAAAATCGTCGTCCCAGCGTCGTTCATCCGGTTGATGATATCCCAGAGGTCGTGGCGAAGCTGGACGTCGACCCCGGCCGTCGGCTCGTCGAGGATGAGCAGGTCCGGGTCGGAGACCAGCGCACGAGCGAGGACGAAGCGGCGTTTCATGCCGCCGGAGAGCCAGTCGAAGCGCGTGTCCCGCTTGTCCCAGATACCAACCGTCTTCAGCGCGTCTTCGGCGCGCTCGCGGGCCTCAGCCCGACCGATGCCGTGGTAGCCCGCCTTGTGTTCGAGCACCTCGATGATGGGGAAAAAACGGTCGACGTTGAACTCCTGTGGCGCGACGCCGATGCGGTCGCGGGCCTCCCGGTAGTCGTCTTCCACATCGAAGCCGAACACCTCGGCGGTCCCGCGGTCCTTGTGGACGAGACCGACCAGCGTGTTGATAAACGTCGTCTTGCCGGCTCCGTTTGGCCCGAGCAACCCGAAGAATTCTCCTTGCTCAACTGTCAGTTCTAGGTCATCGAGCGCCTGCACATAGCCGTAGCGCTTCTGTAACCCACTGGCGCGTATCGCCGGTTCAGTCATTGCCGCCCTTAGCGTGGCGACACCGAAAAACGCATTGAAGCCCCCGAAAACCGGCAGTTAGAGTGATACAGGCTGACAAGATCGACCGAACAACAAGGTCGCGCTGACCGGACTGTCACACTCCTATCGGCCGAGTCGTTCCCGGGCGATGCCGACGCCGGCCGGGGTGATGATGAGCTGGTCGTCGTCCTTCTGGACGATATCGCCGCCGACTTCGTTGGCGACCTGCTTGAGTTCGTCGCTGATGTGTTCCATCGTGCGGTCCTGTGTGGAGTGGCGCGTGATGTCCGCGACGACCACATCGCCGTCGTAGACGGCGTCTTTGATTTCAATGACGTCCTGCTTGTCGCTGATGCGGGCGATACGGACCTGGCGTTCGAGTTCCGTCCCGGTCATCTCGAATTCGTTCGCGTTCAGTTCGACGTAATCCTCGGTGTTCCGAGAGGATCCAGACTCCCCGAGGATCTTGCTCATCAGTCCCATGTCACTCACGGCGTGCGCTACCCGTTTCAACTTTTCGTCCATCGAACGTATCGCCACAGCACACCCTGATCTACCGTGGTGAGGACCGAGAGCGGTGTGGGCTGCACAAAACGTTATGCAGGTGATCGGACAACTATCGACACAGATGCGCCTACCCTCCATCGGAACGGCTCCCAGTACCGTCGCAGCCGCGGGCGGCATCCTCTATGCTGTCGGCGTGCTGTCGTGGCTGTTTGCAAACAGCGTCCACTTCTCGTCACATGACTCAACGAGCCTCACGTTTGGGGCCAGCTACGCCTTCATCGGGATGTTTCTCATGGGTGCCGTCCCGCTGTATCTCTGTAGCCGGCTCTCGCTCGTCACGCCGGTGTTCGTGACGCTCTGGCTACTCGGCAATACGGTGTATGAATGGCTCTACGGGACACATCTCCACCCGCTGTCGTCGTATCTCACTGCCTGGCCCCTGTTGCTCGGTATTGCCGTCGGAGCCGGTGTCATTGAAGCGGGTGTCAGGATCGGTCTAAGCCGTGGTGTCGACCGGTTCGGGCTCCGACCGCTGGTGTGACTGGCGCGAGGCCAGCACTGTGCTACACTGAAAACTCGAACAGGTCGTCGCCGACGTGGTGGAGCGACTTGACGACTTTCCCGCTGTCGCCGACCATATCGTCGCCGTCGGTCTGTGCGCGGCCGACAGCGAGAAACTTCCCGTGGGACTCCTCGTTGATGACGACTAGGTCGTCCGCACTGATGTCGTCGTCGGCCTCGGTGATACCCGGCCGCATGATGTCAGCGCCGTCCGAGACAAAGGAGACGGCCCCGGCGTCCACGGTGACGATGTGTTTCTCCGGCGGGTACTGATTAGCTCCCTGAACGGTCAGGAACGGTTCGCCGTTCAGATAGAGGACGAGCGGGTCGCCGTCGACGAGGACGACATCCCAGTCGCTGTCGTCGAACTCGACCTTCTCGAAGCTGTCCGCGTCGAGTTCGACACCGAGGTTCTCCGACAGCGCCGTCGTGATGGTGTCGACCTCGTCCGAACGGAGGTGGTGTCGCGACTTGACTTCCATGCTCGCGTCTCGTCGGCGACAGAGGGTAAGCGTAACGAAGCGTGTGGGCGATGTGACGGACGCAGGTTTTTGTCCGCGCGGGCCAAGGTCAGAGTATGCGAGTCGTCACGCTCCTGCCCTCGGCGACGGAAATCGTCTACGCGCTCGGTGTCGAGCCGGTCGGTGTCTCACACGAGTGCGACCATCCGCCGGCGGCCCGCGAGAAGCCGTCAGTCAATCGCTCGCGTGTCGACCCGACGGCATCGAGTGGCGAGATCAACGAGCAGGTCGCTGCTGCCGAGGAGAGCGACGGCGTCTACGCCATCGACCGCGAGACACTCGCGGAACTGGAGCCAGACCTCATTGTCACGCAGGGCGTCTGTGACGTGTGTGCCGTCGACCATGTGGTGGTCGCTGAGGCTGTCGAGGAACTGGGGCTGGACACCGACGTGCTAACGCTCGATGTCCACAGTCTCGACGGCCTGTTCGAGTCCATCCACCGGGTCGGTGCGGCGGTCGGGCGCGACGAGCGCGCTGCCGAACTCGTTGCGGACCTCCGGGACCGCGTCGCAGCAGTGGAAACAACAGCGACACGAGCCGAGACGACGCCCCGCGTGGCGGTGCTCGACTGGCTCGACCCGGTGATGGCTGCCGGGCACTGGGTCCCGGAGATGATCGAGATGGCGGGCGGCACCTACGGGATGGAGGAAGATGGCGCTCACTCCCGGCCGCGCGAGTGGGAAGAAGTCGTCGAATACGACCCCGAAGTGCTGGTGGCTGCACCGTGTGGTTTCGACGTGGCACAGACCCGCGAGAACCTCACAGACCTGACCAGACGACCCGGGTTCGACGACCTGACTGCGGTTCGGGACGGCCGGGCGTACGTGATGGACGGTCACCACTACGTGAATCGGTCGGGGCCGCGGCTTGTGGATACGCTTGAGTTTCTGGCGGCGCTCGTCCACCCGGACCTGTTCGAGACGCCACCGCGGGACGCCGTCGTCGAACTCGGGACGGTCCGGGCCTAGGCGGCGGCCGCAGCCAGACCGACGTAGGTGTTGCCGAGGACGACAACCGCGCCGAGGGCGACGACAGTCAGGAGCCAGGCCCGCCACAGCGGGACCCGCTCGACCACGTTGCGGCACTCCAGCAGGACGACGCCGACGTAGAGAACGACAGCCATCTTCAGGGCAATCACGAGCAGCGGTTCGTGGATGAGGAGGGTCCGTATCCACGGGTTAGCCTCCAGTCCCGGGCCGGCAAACTGCGCGGCGAACAGCGTCGACAGCGCATCGCCGAAGCCCCAGACGAGCACCAGCGAGAACACCAGTTCGACGTAGCTGGGCTTTTCGAGGCGGACTGTGAGGGGGTGGGATGCGTGATCGGACTGAGACATGTGAGTCGCTACCGGTACTCGCGGCTATCGGTGCATAAACCTCGGTTCCGCAGTATCATGTGTGAGAATTGTCTGGAAGGACGGAGCGAGTCCAGTCAGTCCTCGGCGAGCGAACAGCGGCCCTCGTAGCTGGCGTCGGCGACGCTCGCGATGGCGGGGTCGTCGCCACACACCGGGCAGTCCGGCTTGGGCGCGATAGGGACCTCCTCGAAAGACATCTCGGCGGCGTCGTAGGCGACGAGCCGCCCCTCTAGCGTCTCGCCGTAGTCCATCGCAAGCTTGACGACTTCGGTTGCTTGCATACATCCGATAGTGCCCGGGAGCACACCGAGAACGCCCGCAGTCGCGCAGTCGGGGACGGTGCCCTCCGGCGGTGCTTCGGGGAACAGACAGCGGTAACACGGACTGTCGCCCGAAAACGTCGTCACCTGCCCCTCGAACTGGAAGATCGCCCCGTGGGAGAACGGCGTGCCCGAGAGCGTACAGGCGTCGTTGACGAGAAAGCGCGTGGCGAAGTTGTCGGAGGCGTCGACAACGATGTCGTAGTCGGCCACCAGGTCGGTCGCGTTCTCCCGCGCCAGCCGCAGTTCGTGGCGGTCGACAGTCACGTCGGGATTGAGTCCCGTGACGAACTCAGCGGCGCTGTCAACTTTTGACCGGCCAACGTCGTCGTCCTTGTGGATGACCTGCCGCTGGAGATTCGACCGTTCAACCACGTCGTCGTCGACGATTCCGAGCCGCCCGATGCCCGCAGCCGCGAGATACTGGAGGACTGGTGCGCCGAGGCCGCCGGCCCCGATGACCAGCACATCGGTGTCGAGCAGTGTGGCCTGCCCCTCCGGCCCAACGTCGTTCATGATGATGTGCCGGGAGTAGCGGTCAAGCTGTTCTGGGTCCAGATCCGGTCGCATAGTGGTCGTACGCCACCCGGCGGAATAAACGACTGGTTCGTCTCTGGCGTTTCGAGCTGTAGGGCTGATAAATCCAGACTGCTCAGTTGTTGCGCTGGAGGTCCGCGACAAGGTCGTCTATCGCCTGATTGATGTCGGTGAGAAGGTCTGTTTGCCCATCGGATTCGTCGGCGATGTCAGCCGTACTGTCGGCGATATCTTCGGCTGTATCCGTGGACTGGTCGATCATGCTCGCCACTTCCTCAGTCGAAGCAGCCTGCTGGTCCGTGGCCGTCGCGACCTCCTCGATACCGTTGTTGACCTCGCGGACGGTGTCGTCGATCTCTCCGAGAATCTGGGTCGATTCCTCGACGGTGTCGATACCCTCGTCGATCTCGTTGTTGCTCTCTTCGAGGCTCTCGACGGCGTTCTCGGTATCGTCCTGAATACCGTCGATCATCTGCTCAATGGTCGTCGCCTGCTCCTGTGACTCCTCGGCGAGGCTCTTGACCTCGTTTGCGACAACGGCGAATCCTTCGCCTGCCTCGCCAGCGCGAGCGGCCTCGATGGACGCGTTCAGCGCCAGCATGTTGGTCTGGTCAGCGATGTCGTTGATGACATCGACGATCTCGTCGATCTCCTGAACGCTCTGCTGTATCGTCTTGACGTCCTCGGCGACGCTGTCGGCTGCCTGCTGGATGTTCTCCATCGCCTCATGGACGTCGTCAGCGTTCCCCTGTCCGCGCTCGGCGAGTTCCTTCGCTTCGCGGGAGGCCGCAGAGACCTCTTCGGACGACGAGGCGATCTGCTCGACCGACGCAGAGAGGTTCGACACTTCGTTTGCGATGTCCGTCAGGCTCTCGTACTGCTCGGTGGCCTGTTCGCGGATGTCGGCGGTTTCCTCGGCGATACCGACCGACGACCCCTCCAGCTCGGCCAGCATCGTCTGAATCTCGCTTGCAGCGGTGTGGCTGTAGCCGGCCTCCGTGTCGATGTCCTCCGCGATATCGTCCTGAATATCCGCGTCGATATTGTCGTCGATTCCCGACCCTGTTTGGCTCGGTACATTTTCCGTCGGTCTCTCAGCCATAGTAGTCGTCACAATGAGCGGGGAATATAAAACGAGTTGCCCAATAATATCAGAGTCGATATCTGGAACGACGTTTGTCGACCGTCGTGTCAGCAGTCGTACAGCGCGCGGTACTTCTCGTCGGCGTAATCGAGGAAGTGCTCGGCGGTGAAGGATTCACCCGTCGCCTCCTCGACGAGGTCGTCGGTCCGGTAGCGAGCGCCGTGCTGGTGGACGTGTTCGGTGAGCCAGTCGTGGATCGGGCCGAACTCGCCGGCTCGGACGTGGTCGTCGAAGCCGTCAATGTCCTGCCGAGCGTGGTGGTCCAGTTGCGCGGCCAGCACCGACCCGAGCGTGTAGGTGGGGAAGTAGCCGAAGGCCCCGTTGGTCCAGTGGATGTCCTGCAGACAGCCCTCGGCGTCGGTGTCGGGGCGGATACCGAGATACTCTTCCATCTTGTCGTTCCAGACCTCTGGCACGTCTTCGACGTCGAGGTCCCCACGGATGAGGTCTCGCTCGATTTCGAAGCGAACGATGATGTGCATATGGTAGGTCAGTTCGTCCGCTTCGACTCGGATGAGGTTGTCGTCGTACACCTCGTTGGACGCTTCGTAGAACTGCTGGGCGGTGGCGTCGGTCCCGAGATGGTCGTTGGCCGTCTCGGTGAAGAAATCCCAGAATGGACGCGAGCGACCGACGTGGTTCTCCCAGAAGCGCGACTGGGACTCGTGAACGGAGAGGTCGCGGTTGTCGCCCAGCGGCGTGCCATAGTCCTCCTGTGGCAGGCCGAGCGTGTAGGTGGCGTGGCCGAACTCGTGGATGGTCGAGCCCAGCGCGTCCAGCGGGTCCTCGGGGGTAAAGCGGGTGGTGACGCGGGCGTCGAACTGCGTCCCCATCGAGAACGGATGAGGGGCAGTGTCGAGGCGGCCGCGGTCCCAGTCGTAGCCCAGCACGTCGAGCGCCGTCTCGACGAGGTCGTGCTGCGTGTCGTCGTCGTACGTCCCTTCGAACGGGTCGGCCAGCGTCACGTCGCTGTCGCCGATATCGTCTATGAGCGGGACGAGCGCGTCTCGAAGGTCCGTCAGTACGTCCTCGGCGGTGTCAATGCCGAGGTACGGTTCGTACTCCTCGAACAGCACCTCGTAGGGGTCGCGGTCGGGGTCAATGGCCGCGGCGTACTCCCGGCGGAGTTCGACCAGTTCTTCGAGCGTGTCGGCGAAGGCGTCGAAGTCGTCCTCGGCCTTGGCCTCTTTCCAGACCGGCAGGGCGTTCGAAGACGCCTCGGAGATGCGTTCGACCAGATCGGCTGGAACTCTGGTGGCTCGCTCGTGGTCCCGCCGGACTTCTCGAACGACCGCTTCCTGTTCGGGGTCGAGTTCGGCGTCGTCGAGTTCGTCCAGCCAGTCAGCCAGAGCATCGTCGGTCAGCAGTTCGTGATGGAGCGTCGAGATGGCGGAGGTCTGCTTCGCCCGGGCCGGCGTCCCGGCGTCGGGCATCATCACCTGCTGGTCCCAGTTGAGGACGCCGCCGGCGTCCCCGACGTAATGGAGGCGGCGGACGTGATCCAGAAACTGCTCGTACGTGGACTCGCTGTCCTCGCTCGCTGTTGCCATACGGCGGGGTTAGGCCGGCGACGGTAAAGACCCGATGCCGCCGGTAAGGGGTGCACCGGTCAGCCCCGCCAGGCTGGACCGTGCTCGCTCAGAAGCTCTCCCCGAGCGTCTGCGGGTCGATTTCAAAGCCGTCGGTGAAGATACCCTTCGGGATTTTGCCGTGAATGCCTTTGTTGATATCGACTATCTGCGAGACGTTGAAATTCCCGGCAAGGCTCAGTAGTCGATACGCCTCCGTCGGTGTCATATCCTTCTGGTGGACGAGCAGCGATATCGCTTCCCTGAGAGCCTGCTCCATCGCGTTGTCGAGGTCGTCGTTAATTCCCATAACGTAGACATCCTCGTCGGTCTCGGCAACGGGCCAGTCCATCTGCTGGGCGTCCTTGTGCAGCGTGAACCGGAACGTTGGCGTCAGCGACGTCTCCAGGGCAGTGAGGTCGACCTCGCCGTTGCCCTGAAGCGCGTGCCCGTCGCCGGTGAAAAACAGCGCGCCTGGGGCGAACACCGGGAAGTAGAGCGTCGTCCCGACGCCAGTGCCCTGAATGTCGATATTGCCGCCGAACGGGCCCGGCGGGACCGAGTTCACCCGCCCCGTAGTCGCCGTCGGACCGACGGCCATGATTCCCTGGAATGGGTCCAGCGGGATTTCGGTCGTGTCGCTGAGTTCGGCCACCCCTCGGTCGAGGTCGAACTCGATTACCTCACTGTCGTTCCACGTGAACTCCGAGGGGAGGCCGCCCTTTCGCTGTCGCATCGTGTTCGCGCCGTAGGGAACGCGGAAGTCGATATCAAGCACTTCGACCTCCAGCACGTCGCCCGGTTCGGCGTCCTCAATGTACACCGGCCCGGTGACGACGTGCGGCCCGGCTCCATCGTGTGGGACCTCCTCGTAGACGCTGACCTGATCCTCTAGGATTTCCGACTCCGGAATCCCCGCATTCGTGAAGAACTCCTCCGGCCCCGGCTGGTCCTCTAAGATGCCCTCGTGGGATATCGTCTCGATTTGGACGACCGAGCCAGATTCGACACGTTCTATGGGCTCTTTCGTCGGGTCGATCGCGCCCCAGACCACGTTCTCGGTCGTCGATTCGACGACCGTATCGACTTCGTAGGAGTCGTCTCCCTCCTGTGTGTCTGTCCCGTCGTCGGCCTGTGCGGCCGCGATGTCGACGTTGTCCCCGAGAACCTGTGAGCCGGTCCCTGCTCCGAGGAGACCCAGCGCGCCTGCCGCTTTCATGAGTCGTCTTCGTTTCATCGCTCCACGTCGCGGGAAGTGTCTGTCATGTAAAAGGACAGACGAAATAACAATTATTTCGTCAACCAAACATCAATACACCAGATTACGAACGATAGTCGACCGTTCATCGTATTTTCTTCCGAATTACAAAACAGACATAGACAGTCGCGCTCGCTCCGGAGCGGAGCCCACTCGGTGATGGCTTAGCGGGACGGCCACGACGCAGCGACGCGCTCATATACGTCCTGACATCGCTCAACGACGGCCAGCGACACGCTCTCGTCGGCGGTGTGAGCCTCGCCGGGCTCAGCCGCGCCGACGATGACGCAGTCCGTTCCGGCCTGTGCGAGCCAGCCGGCGTCGGTCGCGTGCGGTTTGACGACGTGTTCGGGCGTCCCGTCCTGAGCGGTGGTAGCGGCGTCCAGCACTGCGTCCGCAAAGTCGGCGTCGCCACAGGCCATCGGCGGGAGGTCCTGGTCGACGCGCCAGGTCACGCCATCGATGGCTTCGACCCTGTCAAGCGGCGCGCGTTCGCCGGGGACCGTCCGCTCGTCTACTGTGGCCGCACACCGCTCGGGGATGACGTTCCAGGCCGAGCCCCCGTCAATCTCGGTGACCGCGACGCTCCCGCGCATTTCGTGCCCGAGGACGGTTGTCGACGGAAAGTCGAGATCCCGGACCACGTCGACGGCGTCGGTCACGCGGTAGATAGCGTTCGCGCCGGCCTCTGGTTCGCTGGCGTGGGCCGCTGCGCCGTCGGCGACGATGGTCGACCCCCGCCGGCCCTTGTGCGCGACGGCCACGTCCGTCGTTCCGGGTGCAGAGTAGCCGGTCGACCCCTCGCCGACGACGGCGTAGTCGGGCGCGAAACCGTCCTCGATAGCGGCCTGACAGCCGACGCCACCCTGTTCCTCGCCGACGAAAGAAGCGAAGACCAGTTCGCCGGCGGGGTCGGCGTCCCGGAAGGCCAGCATCGCCGCGGCGACACACCCTTTCATGTCCGCCGTGCCGCGGCCGTAGAGGCGGCCGTCGCGCTCCTCGACGACGTACTCGCCGTCGGCGTCGACTTGCGTCTCGTCCGGTGGGACCACATCGTGGTGGCCGACGAAGGCGAGCGAGTCGTCGCCCTGGCCCTTGCGGGCGATGACGTTCCCGTGTTCGTCACGGGTGACTCGTGCGTCGGTGTGGTCCCGGAGCCACGCTGTGATGTACTCCCCAGCAGCCGCTTCGTCGTCGTCGTGACTGGGGATCGAAACGAGGTCACGAGTCAGCGATGTGAGCGTGTCCATATCCGTGGGTCGGGAGCCCGCGGAACAAAAATCCGCGGCAGGCGATGCTTGCGTTGGCTGGCCCACGCCGACCCGGTCCGAAAGATGGGCGTCAGTCCACCGGTGACTCTGTATCAGGCCTGAAACGGGTTGGAGGGGCGCAGTTTTCGCTGAGACTTCTGGTGTCCGTTTCGAACCGAACACCTGTGTGTCCCGAGCGGTAATACTCGGTAATGCTGGGCTACGCGGCGATGAACCGGACGCTTCGAGAGCGTGACCCGCCTCGCCGGTGCAATCGCGACATGCAGAAGAAGACCTGGGAATCCGAGGGTATCGAGTACGCGGCCACGCTCGCTGCGCAGAACTTCGAGGACCTGCGCGAGATTCTGCTGTGGAATCGCGACCACGGCATCGACTTCTATCGCTGTAGCTCCAAACTCGTCCCGTGGAACTCACAGTTCGACATTACTGCCCTGCCGAACTACGAGCGGGTCCAGTCACTGGCAGCGGAGTGTGGTGCGCTCGTACAGGACAACGATATGCGTCTGACCTTTCACCCGAGCCACTGGTGCAAGCTGGCGAGTGAGTCCGACGACACCGTCGCTCGTTCCGTCGAGTCGGTCGAACACCACGGCCGCTGGCTCGACCTGATGGGACTGCCGCAGTCGCCGCGGTACGCGATTAACGTCCATATCGGCGCTCATTACGGTGACAAGGCGGCGACAGCCGACCGGTTCTGCGATGTCGTCAGCGACCTCGCGCCGCGGGCTCGCGACCGATTGACTGTCGAAAATGACGACGCCGAATCGCTGTGGAGCGTTCAGGAACTCGTCACGGATGTCGCCAGTCAAGTCGATATTCCCGTGACGTTCGATTATCACCATCACAGCTTCACCGACCGCGGGCTCACCTATCGTGAAGGGTTCGAGTTGGCTCGGGAAACGTGGGATGGCGCCCGGCCGATCACACATTACTCGGAGCCGGCGCGCCTCCGGTCCGACAGCGATGCGAGCCCACAGGCACACGCTGACCACGTCGCTGCTGTCCCGACGTGGCTCACCGAACAATCGGACGTGATGGTTGAATCCCACGGCAAGGAGCGGTCGTTGTTTCGCCTGCGGGCGGCTGACGCCGACCGTGTGCCAGGCACGGAGTGAGCAGGCACGCTATTCGGTGTCGAACGTCGGTCCGGAGCGGGAGACTCCACACCCTTATGAACGGCAGTCTCCAACGTTCGCATATGGAAATTGTACCGGACACGAGCGTGGTCATCGACGGCCGCGTGTCCGACCAAGTGAAGGCTGATGCCGACCCTGACACGGATGTCGACGGCATGGGCTTTGCCGGCGCGACGGTCGTCGTTCCCGAGGCCGTCGTCGGCGAACTCGAAGCACAGGCGAACGATGGCCGCGAGACGGGCTGGGAAGGACTCGAAGAGCTCCAAACACTCGTCGACCTGGCTGAGGAAGGCACCATCGACGTGGAGTACGTCGGCCGGCGGCCCGACGCCATCGAAAAGCGCGAGGCCGGCGAAGGCCAGATTGACGCGCTCATCCGGGATATCGCCGGTGACCGCGACGCGACGCTCGTGACCAGCGACGACGTCCAAGCCGAAGTCGCCCGCGCGAAGGGTCTCGCAGTGGAGTTTGTCGACCCGGTGAAGCGAACAGTCGACCGCCTGCAGATAGAGAACTTCTTCGACGAGGGGACGATGAGCGTCCACCTCAAGGTCGGTGTCGAGCCCTACGCCAAGAAGGGCTCTATCGGCGATATGCAGTACACGCCGATCCGCGACAGTCCCGCGACGGAGAGCGAACTCCGGGAGTACGCCGCCGACATCGAGGAGAGCGCACGCGCATCGCCGGACGGCTTCCTCGAACTCGACGAGCCCGGCATGACAATCACGCAGTTCCGGGACTACCGAATCGCCATCGCGCGGCCACCCTTCTCGGACGCACTCGAAATCACGGCCGTTCGGCCTATCGTCAAGACCGAACTGGACGACTACGAGTACGCTGACGAACTGCGGGACCGCTTCACCGAACACCAGCGCGGCGTCCTCATCTCCGGTTCGCCCGGGGCCGGGAAGTCCACCTTCGCGCAGGCGGTCGGCGAGTTCCTCGTCGACGCCGACTACGCGGTCAAGACGATGGAGAAACCGCGGGACCTGCAGGTTGGCCCGAACATCACGCAGTACACCGAACTCGGCGGCTCGATGGAGAAGACCGCCGACTCGCTGTTGATGGTCCGGCCGGACTACACCATCTACGACGAGGTGCGCAAGACCGACGACTTCGAAGTGTTCGCGGACATGCGACTGGCCGGCGTCGGCATGGTCGGCGTCGTTCACGCAACCCGCGCCATCGACGCGCTCCAGCGGCTTATCGGCCGCGTTGAACTCGGGCTCATCCCCCAGATCGTCGATACCGTCGTCTACATTGAAGCCGGAGAAGTCGACACGGTCTACGACGTGTCGACAGAGGTCAAGGTCCCGCAAGGCCTCATGGAGGAAGACCTTGCGCGACCAGTCATCATGGTCAAGGACTTCGAGACCGGCCAGCCAGAGTTCGAGATCTACACGTTCAACCGTCAGGTCGTCACCGTCCCGCTGAACGACGACGAGGACCAGCCGGACTCCGGCGTCGACCGCCTCGCCAAACAGGAGGTCGAACGCGAGATCCGGTCCATCGCGCGGGGCCACGTCGAGGTCGAACTCCGCGGCCCGAACACCGCCGTCGTCTGGGTCGAGGACGACGACATCTCGCAGGTCATCGGCAAAGGCGGCGGCCGCATCTCCGACGTGGAGAACCGCCTCGGTATCGACATCGACGTGCGGACCTTCGAGGAACGACCGTCCGGGCCGTCGGGCGGCCCCCAGACCGACTCCGGCGGCAAGCAGGGCGAAATCGTCCAGCCGGAAGTCACCTCGCGGCACGTCATCGTCCCGCTCGACGGTCACGCCGGTGACACGGTCGAACTGCAGGCCGACGGCGAGTACCTCTTTACCGCGACAGTCTCCCGTGGCGGCGAGATTCAGGTCTCGCGCGGGTCGGGCATCGCCGAGGAACTGGAGCGAGCTATCGACCGCGGAAGCACGATTACCGTCGTGCCGTCGTAGGGTTCGGCGAGCAAGTCGGTCGTGCGGTTATCGCCGAGAAATGGGTCCGAGCCGGCGAAAACGACAGCTAAATTCCGCTGGAACACGACAACATAGCTATGACCGATGCAGTCGTCGGTAAGTTACAAGACCAGGAGACGCTGGCCGCCCGAGTGGAGCAGGGCGACGCGCCAGAGTGGGTCGGGGCTCACTGGCGGACCTTCCGCGAGGGGTTGACCGGTGAGCGAAACGGCTCCCCGTTCCCCTGTTTCTTCGGCGCGGAGTCAGTTCGGGACGGCGAGCCGCTGTACACGGCCGTCCCGTCGATGAGTGACCCGGACGCGCTGTTCGACCTCGGCCAGACGCTCCTGAAGTACCTTGACACCTACCAAGACCACAGCGAGCGGGCCTCGCTAGTGACCTTCTTCCGGCCACCCGAACGGCCACTGACAGAGGCCGAGTACCACGACCGACTCTGGCACATTCTTCAGTTCCTCCACGTCCACGACCCGGAGCCGTGGCCCGAGGATATTCCGACTGACCCGGACGACCCTCACTGGGAGTTCTGTTTCGGCGGCAAGCCGATGTTTCCGACCTGCCGCGCACCGTTCTACGACACGCGAAAGAGCCGCTACTGTCCGGTCGGGCTGGAAATTACGTTCCAGCCCCGGGCGCTGTTCGAGGACCTGAACGTCACGGCCGACACCGAGGCCGGCCAGCACGCCCGCGATGTCATTCAGGGACGGCTGGAGGAGTACGACGGCGTCTGTCCCCACGCCGACATCGGCGACTGGGGCGTTGAGGGCGACCGGGAATGGCCCCAGTACATGCTGTCATCGGACGAGAACGCGTCGCCGGACGAGTGTCCGATGACCGTGACGCGCGAGCACCCGAAATCGAAGTGGCTCGTCGAGACGCCCGCGCCGGAGCCGGCCGACTAAGATGGTCGTACTGCCCGAGACACCAGTCCTCGTGCTGGTCGACTTCCAGCAGGGATTCGACGAGTCGCAGTGGGGAACGCGGAACAACCCCGACGCCGAGGCGAACGCGACACGCCTGCTTACCGAATGGCGAGAGCGTGGGCTTCCGGTCGTCCACGTCCGCCACAACTCGACGGAACCGGACTCACCGCTTCGGCGCGGCGAACCGGGGTTCGCGTTCAAACGAGAACTATCGCCCGAAGCGGGAGAAGCAACGTTCGAAAAGCGCGTCAACGGCGCGTTCATCGACACCGGATTAGCGGACTGGCTCCGCGACACTGCCTCCGAGACGCTCGTCATCTGTGGCCTGACGACCGACCACTGTGTCTCAACAACGACACGGATGGCCGAGAACCGGGGATTCGACGTTGTCGTTCCGGGCGACGCGACCGCGACGTTCGACCGGACACTCGACGGCGAACACTTCGACCCGGACCTCGTTCACCGAACGGCGCTGGCGCAACTGCGCGGTGAGTTCGCGACGATTGCGACGACAGACGACGTGGTCGCGTCGCTGTAGCGGCAAGCTCCCGACTGCGCTGGGAAGCAACGAGCGAGAAAGCGAGTTAATCCGAAACCGCGGCGTCCGCTTCTGCCGGTTGTTCGATAATCTCGTAGAGGTTCTGCCGCGCGTCGGCGAAGTACACGTCTTCTTCGATGACACCGACTTCGTCGAGTCGTTCCAGAGCGTAGCGGACAGTCCGTGCCGAAAGCATCGACTCCTCGACGATGCCTTTCTGTGTCAGCGGGCCGTCGTACTCCAGAACCTTGTACACGAGCTTTGCGCTCGGCGGAAGGTCTGCGATGGCTTCCCCATCAGAGTCCGTCATTACCCGTAATCACAAGCGCCGGGCGCATAAAGATTGAGGAGTCAGTCTCGCCGGCGCACGCATTCGCGGCCGCGTCACAGTGCTGAACCGCGCACCTTTTGGTTGCGGGTAGTGGAACGTGTGGTATGGCTACGGAAACGGCGGACGGAATGAGCTCCCATATGCGGGGGCTCACTGTCACGACGCTGACAGCCGTCGCTGGCATCGCCGCCGCGTTTGGTTCCAACGCGCTAGCGGCCACGCCAAACGACCCACAGGGCGTGCTCGTCCTCGCGGTCGCTATCGCAGCACAGTTCCCGATTCTGCGGGTGATCGGCATCGACACGGACGACCTCTCGACGAAGGACGTGCTCTACATCGGCTTCATGACCTTCTCGCTGTGGTTCGTCTCCTGGGGTATCCTCCTCACAACGGGGGCATAACGATGGCCGAAGACAGTATCGCCGTCGTCGACTTGGAGCGGTGTCAGCCCGACCGCTGTAACTACGAGTGCATGAACTACTGCCCGCCCAACCGCAGCGGGAAAGAATGCATCGTCAAACGGGAAGACGAATACGAGGAAGACGAGCCCTTCGAGGGCCAGCCTGACCAGGTCCGCATCTCCGAAGAGATCTGTCTGGGCGAGTCCTGCGGTATCTGCGTGAACAAGTGTCCGTTCGACGCGATCGAGATCATTAATCTCCCACAGGAACTGACCGACGAACCGGTCCACCGCTACGGGGAGAACGCCTTCGCACTGTACGGGCTCCCGAGCCCCGCCGAAGGGCAGGTGACGGGGATTCTCGGCCCGAACGGCATCGGGAAGACCACCGCCGTCCGCATCCTCGCCGACGAGATGCAGCCCAACCTGGGCCGCTACGGCGAGGAACCGAACTGGGACGAAATTCTCGACGAGTACCGCGGGACCGCCCTGCAGGAGTACCTCGAACAGATGCGCGACGGCGACGTGAGCGTCGCCCGCAAGCCCCAGTACGTCGACCGGATTCCGGACCAGTTCGACGGGAAGGCGAGCGAACTGCTGAACCAGACCGACGAACGCGGGGACCTCGACTACCTCATCGAACGGACGGGTATCGAACCGGTCGTGGACAACCACATCGACGACCTCTCCGGCGGAGAGCTCCAGCGGGTCGCGCTCGTCGCCACGCTGGCCCGTGACGCCGACTTCTACTTCCTCGACGAGATTACGCCGTATCTGGACATCGGCCAGCGGATGACCGCCGCGCGACTCATCCGCGAACTCGCCGAGGAAGAGGACCGTTCGATGCTCGTCGTCGAGCACGACCTCGCGATTCTGGATCTGCTCGCCGATAACATCAACGTCGCCTACGGGACGCCCGGCGCGTTCGGTATCATCACGCCGCCCAAGTCGACGAAGAAGGGCATCAACGAGTACCTCTCGGGCTACCTCGAAAACGAGAATATGCGCGTCCGTCAGACCGAAATCGAGTTCGAGGAGCACGCGCCACGGACCGCCTCCACCGGCGACGTGGTTATCGAGTACCCCGAACTCCAGAAGAGCTACGGCGACGGCGAGTTCTCGCTTTCTGTCGATGCCGGGACCATCCGCGAGAGCGAGGTGCTGGGCGTCGTCGGCCCGAACGGTATCGGGAAGTCGACGTTCGCGAAGATGCTCGCCGGCCGACTGGAACCGACTGCAGGCGACATCGACACCAGCCTCGATATCGCCTACAAGCCCCAGTACATCGAGATCGACCAGCCGATGCGTGTCGACGCCTTCCTCGCGTCGATTACGGACGACTTCGGCAGTTCCTACTGGAACACCGAAATCGCCCAGCCGCTCCAGCTCGAGTCGGTGATGGAACAGCAACTCACCGACCTCTCGGGCGGGGAGCGCCAGCGGGTCGCTATCGCGGCCTGCCTCTCGAAGGACGCCGACCTCTACCTGCTCGACGAGCCCTCGGCCCATCTGGACGTGGAACAGCGCGTCATGGCGACCTCCGCCATCCGTCGCTACGCCGAGAACCACGACGCGACGGCGATGGTCATCGACCACGACATCTACATGATCGACCTGCTGGCCGACCGTCTGCTCGTCTTCGACGGCGAGCCGGCCAAGAACGGCCACGCTGCGCCGCCACAGGGCATGCGCGAGGGCATGAACGAGTTCCTCCAGAACCTCGATATCACGTTCCGCCGCGACGAGCGGACCTCACGGCCCCGTATCAACAAGCCCGACTCGCAGCTGGACCGCGAGCAGAAAAACGCCGGCGAGTACTACTACGCGCCGTAGCGTCGGAACTCGAAGACACAGTACGGTTCAAGCCGCGGGGTCACTGCCACTGCTCGTCTCGGACCCCGCAACCGCGTCATCGAGGCCGTCAGCAACTTCCTCTGGGTCGAACTCCTCGTCCGGGTCGAGTTCACGGTCAGTCTGCTCGTCTGTCTGGCGTTCAGTGACCGCTTCATCGCCGGTGACCGTCACGAAGATGTCTCGCAGTTCCGCAACGCGCTCGGGTGACTGACTCTTGCTCATCGCGTGTGTGCACAAGTACCACAGAAAGGTAGGCGCTATACCGAATTAGTTTGGTATCTGTTCGCAAACTACAGCACGTTCCGCTGGCAGGACCCGCACAGCGAGACCTCTTTTACGTCGACTTGCCGGACAGTGGGGGAGAAATTCATCACGCAGCGCTTGTTGTCGCAGTGTTCCAGCCCGAGGGTGTGGCCGACCTCGTGGACGACCTCTTTTCGAACCCGCTGTGAGAAGATTTCGCCGGCCGAGCGGTTCGAGAACCCGCCGTCGGAGGATGTCTGGAGCCGGTACGTCGAGATGACGCTGCCGGAGCCGCCGAGGTACGCGAGGCCAAAAACGTAGTTTCGGCGGCGGTAGAAGAGGTCTTTCGGCGTGATAGCGATGTTTTTGCCGCCGGAGCCGACCCGGCGGGCGAGGTCGATAAACTCCTCTGCGCGGTACTGGTCGCGGTCCCCATCGTACGCGCCGGCAGGAATGGACTGTGGCTCGTGCATCGAGACCTCACAGTCGTAGACGGAGCGGAGTCCGTCCGAGGCCTCGCGTTTGACCTGGGCTGAGACCTCGCCCACCGGCACGATGTCGACGTGCATGGGAACGCATATGCGCCCGCATCTCATAAATTGTACGACGTGACCGACACCACCGGCCCGCTTGTCGACCGACTGGCGTCTGTCGATTCCGTCGTCGAGGTCGGCATCGGAAACCACCCTGACGTAGCCGATGCTCTGGCCGAGCGAGGCGTAGATGTGACCGCAACGGATATCGTCGAACGGGAGGCCCCCGACGGGGTGCGGTTCGTCGTGGATGACATCCTCAAACCCGACCGCTCGGTGTATGTGGATGCAGACATAGTGTTCGCCCGGAACCTCCCGCCTGAACTGCACCGGCCGACGTTGACCGTTGCCGAGGCCGTTGGGGCCGCGTTCTGGTTCACGACGCTGGGCGGCGACCAGCCAACGGTCGCCGTCGAGCGGGAGCAGCTCCCGGGCGGGGAGACGCTGTACCGGGCGAAAGATAGCAAGGCGCTTGAGTGAGGACTGCCTTCGCTCGCCCATGCAAGTCGACGCGGTCGTCCTCGACATCGACGGCGTGCTGGTGGACGTGGCCGACTCCTATCGCCGAGCGATTATCGAATCAATCGAGCGGGTGTACGGCGACACGATCGAGAAGGCGGCAGTCCAGCAGTTCAAGGACGCCGGCGGGTTCAACAACGACTGGGAACTGACCTATGCGGCCGCGCTGTTCGTTCTCGCCGGCCGCGAGTCCACTGTCGCAGATATAGCGGCGTTCACCGACGCTATCGCCGAACGCGGCGGTGGCCTCAACGCGGCCGAAGCGGTGGTTCGTGACCTGCTGGATGACCCCGCGGAAGACCGAGTCTTCGACGCCTGGAACCGCGAACAGCTCCGGGATGTGTTCCAGACGCTGTATCTCGGCACCGACCTCTACCGGGATATCGAGGGCGGCGAGCCACCGTTTACCGCGCCGGGCTACATCCATGACGAGCCGTTGCTGGTCGACGACGAGACGCTATCGGCTCTGCAGGACCGTTTCGCCGTCGGCGTCGTCACCGGCCGACCGGCGGCCGAAGCCGACATCGCGCTGGAGCGGGTCGGCCTCGACCTGCCCGCAGAGCACCGCTTCACTATGGATGACTGGGAGGAGGGCAAACCCCACCCCGCCGCCCTGCAGACGCTCGCCGAGCGCTTCGACGCCGAGCGAATCGCCTTTGCCGGCGACACCCTTGACGACGTGGCGACGGCAGTCAACGCCGATGCGGCCGACGACGACCGCGTCTACTACGGCATCGGCGTCTTGACAGGCGGGCTGACCGGCGATGCCGGCCGCCAGACGTTCGCCAACAACGGCGCGAGTGCCGTCATCGAATCGGTCACCGACCTGCCCGAGCTTCTCGACGCGGTATAAGCGAGGTGGCCGGGGCAACGCCATCGACTGGCGGTAAACGGCAACGGTTTCACCGACGGGACAGAGACCACGGATATGCGACGACTACCGACGTTCGGCTGGGCGCTGCTGGTGAGCATCTGGGCCGGACTCGTCGGAGGCGCGGTCATCCGCGAGCCGTCGGTCGACCTGGTGCCGCTGTACGCCGTTATCTGCCAGCTACTCGGCCTTATCGCGGCCTACGGGACGATGCGTGAACGCAGTCACATCCTCGAATCCGTCCACCGGCCGGGCCGCGTCGGGATGTTTATCATCGTTCTCTTTTTTGTGATGGTGCCGCTCACGACTGTCTTTGCCCTCGTGCTCGGGGACGCATCAGTCGCTGGCGTCGCAACGCAGTGGGTCAGCTATCTGGTGGGCCTCGGGAGCGCGCTGTACGTCGCCTTCGCCGGCGGGTTCGACCGGGCTTGGGAGAAGTACACCTGAGTGAACCTGTCACACAACGTTTATTCAGTGGTCGGCCTACGCCGTAAGTATGGACATCGCGTTGCTTGGCGGTACTGGAGACATCGGCCAAGGCCTTGCCCTCCGCTGGGCTGACGACACCAACCACACGATCATCATCGGCTCCCGGAAAGCCCAGAAAGCGGCGAACAAAGCCGAGGAGTACGAGACAGAACTGGCCAGCCGCGGCCACGACGACGTATCAATCGCCGGGCTGGTGAACGAGGACGCCGCCGCCCGCGCCGACGTGGTTGTCGCCGCCGTCCCGGCCTACCACCTTACCGACACCATCGACGCCGTTGCCGACGAACTCGACGACACAACCCTTGTGGCCCCCGCCGTCGGGATGCAACGCGACGAGGACGGCTTCCACTACAACCGCCCCGGTGCCGGCAGCGTCACGCAACTGGCCGCCAACGCCGCCCCCGATGACACGCCTGTTGTCGGCGCGTTCCACAACCTCGCGGCCGGTCGTCTTGCCAACCTCGACGCCGACCTGAACTGGGACACCATTGTCGTCGGCGACGACACCGACGCCAAAGACACCGTCTGTGAACTCGCCGAGGGCATCGAGGGGCTTCGTGCCCTCGACGGCGGCCCGCTCGCTAATGCCGCCGAAATTGAGGGACTGACGCCGCTGCTCATCAACGTCGCCCGCCACAACGACGGCCTGCATGACCTCGGTGTGAAGTTCCAATAGTACCTTTTTACTTCGTCGCCCTTCCTCGCGGCGCTTCGCGCCGCTGTGGGAGGGCTCCTCGTAAAAATCTACGCTAAAAACGACCTCCGAGTCGCGCTCACAGAGCGCGCTCGGAGTGAAACCGCTCGCCGTCGGCGAGCGGTATGCTTTACTGCACTCACTCGGCTACCGCAACGGCGGCACTTCTACTAATCCTGCTTCAGCGGTAGCCCTGCCCTTCCCCGACACCAGCGATAAAACGCTGGCGCGGCCCGGAGTGATGACCGCGGTTTCACACGGTTATCAAATAGACACAGACGAGCAGCAAATACTTGCATACTGCAGCCATGGAAGTAGAGGATGGAGACGGAAGACTCGCTCTCAATACTCCATGTTGACGATGACGCGGAATTGGGAGCGCTCGTGGAATTGTATCTTGAGCGAGAGGACAGCGGCCTCGACTGTACCGTCACGACGGAGACGAATCCCGAAACCGCGCTGTCGTTGATTCGGTCGTCGGAGACGGACTTCGATTGTATCGTCAGCGATTACAACATGCCGGAGATGAACGGTATCAACTTCCTCGAAGCAGTCCGTGAGACCCATCAAGAACTTCCGGTGTTGCTGTTCTCCGGGGAGGAAACCGGCGACGTCGCCGCCGAAATCATTCAGGCCGGTGTCACAGACTATCTCAAGAAATCCGTTGGAACCGACCAGTACACGTCGCTCATCCGCCGAGTCGAACACGCCGTCGATTCGGACGGGAGCTTCGAGACGGGCAACGAAGTCAAACTCAGCGGCGTCGGCGTCATCGGCACGGACGAGCGGTTCGAGCGAGTCGACGAGACCTACGCCTCGTACTACGGCTACGAGTCGGAGGAACTCGTCGGCAAGCACTGGTCGGAACTCCACCCGAGCAACGAAGTCCAGCACATCAGGACGCACGTCATTCCTGTCGTCAGAAGCGGCGGGAAGTGGACCGGCCAGAGCAAAGGGTTGCGGGCCGACGAAACTACCTTCACCGAGTCGAAGATGGTGACGGCGCTTGAGGGCGGACGGATGCTGATCGCCGTCGACGAAATCGACGATTCGGGACTGGCCGAACAGGAGTGAGCCAGCGGTTGCTACTGGCCGGTGTGATAAACCGCAAAAGCGACTGCGTTACGCCGAGGCCTGCTGCAGCGCGTCGTCGATGTCGTCGGCCTGCGTGACGCCGACGAAGCGCTCGACGATGCCGTCGTCGTTCTCGATGATGAGCGTCGGCAGGGAACGTACCTGATACTCGTTGGCGACGTCCTGCTCCTCGTCGACGTTGATCTTCTCGAACTCGACGTCCGCCCACTCCTCTTCGAGGTCTTCGAGGATCGGGTCCTGCGTTTTGCAAGGGCCGCACCAGTCCGCGTAGAAGTCCTTCAGTGTAACCGTCATAGTACTCTGTTCGTGTTAGCCCGCGGTATCTGATAAGGGTTATCCATGTGTACCGGGGGCACGCAATCGCGGGCGACCCGAAAGGCTTAGTATTGGTGATACACCACCCTGAAGTATGAGTGGTAGCGACGGCGGCGGACTGATGTCCAGTGCGGGACTGGTCCGGTATTTCGACGCTGAAGACCAGAACACGATCCGTATCGACCCTCGAACAATCGTCGCGACCGGCGTCATGTTCGGGCTGTTGATGCTCGTGCTGAACGCGATGATCGTGTAGGCGATTCCGCACTGTTTTCCTCTCCCCGCCACTGACTCGCGGGTATGCACTTCACGCAACGCGAACAGCAGGCGCTCCGCGATGCTGGCGTTGAGCAAGCGACCATCGAAGCGGCCTCCGACGCGGTGGTCGAAGCCACCGACGACGCGGCCGGAGAACTGGAAGCCTTCTTCGACGGCCGCGAGACGGTGTACTCCGATATGGATATCGCTCACAGTTCCAGCGAGATTCAGGAACACACCGTCGAATACTGCGACCTGTTCACCCACGCCGACGACATCCGGGGCTATCTGCGCTTCGACACCTGGGGCGTTCCGGTCGAGGGCGGGCGCGTCCTGAGCGAGGGGAAAGTAGAGCTCTCGCTGGGACCGACAGTCCACGGACGGGTCCGCTTTGCCGCCGACGAGGACGCGCTATGACCGTCCGGGTCAGGGGCATCTACGCAACGGCGCTGACCCGGCTACTGCGCGAGGCGGACCACGAGGTCGTCCAGGCATCGGGTCCTATCGAGGACCGCTTCGACGGCGAGTTCGCCGACGAGCGGGCGGCGGTCACCGTGGTGACGACCGACGACCAGCAGGGTGTCGGCGTCATCGGTGACCACGACACTGCCGCGGCCGTTACCGACCGCCTGGCCGAAGTCGGCCGGGACACGCTTCGCTGGGACGACCCGACGCCCGAGGGCGCTATCTACGCAGGCACCGTGACCGAGACGCTGGGCAGCGGGGCTGTCGTGGACCTCGGCGACGGCGAGGGGTTTCTCCCGTACTCGTCCTCGGACGAGCGCGTCGAGACGGGCGATACGCTCCGGGTGCAGGTCGTCGAGGCGAGCGCGCCGTGGACGAACGGCCGGCCCGTGCTGGACACGACCGTCGCGGTCCGCGGGTCGCTCCTCTCGCTCGTGCGCGGCGGGACCGCCAACAGGTCGGGGACCGGCGGCCCGGCGATGCTGGACCTCATCGCCGCGGAGCCCCAAGACGGCTGGGGTGTCTCATGGGAAGCGGCGAGCGAGGACGCGAGCTTCGACGCGCTGGCTGCGGCACTCGACGCCGCCAACGACCGTGCGGCGGCCATCGATGCATCGCTCGACGGGGCCGACGCGCCCGAGGACTGCGCGCCGACCCGTTACGACGAGGGACGTTCGACGGCGTGGCTGTGGTTCGGCCGCGAGAGCCGGTTCGCCCTCGACGAGGTCCGCCGCGAGGTGACGTCGACGATGCCGGGCCACCACCGCGTGAAGGCCGGGGACCGCGCGGCCAGCGCCGCTGTGGACTACGTCGAAGCGCTGTGTGACGACCCCGAAACCGGCGAGACGGACTTCCCCTTCGCCGTAACGACCCGGCAGTTCGGCCCGCAGGTCGGCGGGTCGCTGTCGCTGGGTCACGGCAAGCCCGACGGCCGACTCATCACGCTAGGCAATGGCGAGGTCCAGTCCGTCGATGACGACGGAACGGTGACCATCGAGCGCGAGATGAGTCCCGGCGGCACCTACGACGCGCTGGGCGTCCCGAAGGAGGCCGGCGACATCGCTGAAACGAAGGTTAAGGAGGAGCGGTGGTGGTACCCGACGGTGTACCGCGACAGCGACGGCGACAAGAAGGGCACGTACGTCAACGTCTGCACGCCTGTCGAGATATTCCCCGACACCGCTCGGTACGTCGACCTCCACGTCGACGTGGTGAAACACGCCGACGGCACCGTCGAGCGGGTCGACGACGACGAACTCGACGCGGCCGTCGAGCGCGGCCACATCTCCGAGCCGCTGGCCGAGCGCGCCCGGAGTGTCGCCGCCGCTGTCAAGAGCGCACTGGAGTGACGCAACGGGGCTCAATCAGGCGGGCGAGATCAGTCGCGCCGGCGTCGGGCGCGCCACGCTGCGAGTCCGACCGCCGCGACTGCCGACCCGACGCCGAAGCCGGGACCGCCGACGCCGAGGGAGGTGCCGTCAGCGTCGGTAGCGTTGCCCGCCTCGTCGTCCGTGGGCGTTGGCGTCCGTATCTGCGGGTCGGGGAACGTGTACAGCCCGGGCTGGACCTCGGTCCCCTGGCTCGCGTTCGTGCTCCCGGCGACGAAACAGCCGGCGGCGCGCTGGGCGGTCCAGAACGAGGTTGTTTCAGTGTCGCGCCACTCGAACGCGAGTTCAGGCGCGGTCGGGTCCGTCAGGTCGTGGACCCGGACCCCGCCGTTGTACCACGCCGAGTAACAGCGGTTGTCGGTCAGTTCGAAGTTGTGTGCCGTCGTGAGGATGCCACCCGGCGATGGGTCCGAGGTCGGCGGCGGGTCGAGCGTGGACAGCAGTTCAGCGTCGGTCGGGTCGCTGATGTCGTACAGGTCGATGCCGCTGGGGCCGCCGCTGTCGTCGTCGCCAAGGTCCCATGATTCGCCGCCGACGCCCAGCAGCGACGCGTCCTCATTGACCGTCACGAAGTGGTCGTTGCCCGGCGGTTCGCTCCGCTCGGTCCCGGGGTCCTCGATTGCGGCGAGGTCTTCGGGGGAGCGCCCGCGGACCTTCGAGACGAGCGAGATGTCGCTCGGGTCGGATACGTCCACGACCCACGTCCCGCCGTCCCAGTACGCCAAGTAGGCCCGGTCGTCCTCCACCCACACATCGTGCAGCGGCCAGAGACTCGTCGGCACGTCGGTCCAGGCGTCGCCGGCGTCAAGCAGCGACCACTCGCCGACTTCCTCTTCGGCTTCGATATCGGCCACGAGCAAGGGGTTGCCGTCGCGGTCGTTCGCGGTCAGATAGGCGTAGCGGCCGTCAAAGTGACAGTTGTGGACCCGTGTGTCCAGTTCGAGGCCCGCGATTCGCTCCGGAGCCTGCCGGTCGCTCACGTCGAAGACGACGAAACCGTGAGCGCCGTCGGCGGGGTGGGCAGGCCCGGCGGCCAGCAGCCGCGAGCCGCTGACGGCGAGGTCTTGCACGCGCTGTATCGGACCGTCGTCGCTCTCTGCCAGCAAGTCGGTCCGGCGGCTGAGGAGTCGGGGACTGGTCGGCGTAACGAGGTCAACGAGCGCGATGCCGTCACCTGTCGCGACGTAGGCCGTGTGTCCGTCGGGGCTGGTGACGACCTCGTACACCGTCTCCATCTCTAGCACGCCCAGCGGGTCTCCGCCCGTCGCGGTATCCGCGGGCGCTGGCTCGGCCGTCCCATCACCGGTCGGCGTCGGATGGCCGCGGGTCGTCCCCGTAGCGAGGCCAACACCTGTCCCTGCAAGGGCGAGTCGTCGGAGGACCGTCCGGCGGCGCATAGCGGTCGTTGGGGGAGCCAGGGCAAGAAGGATTCCGGTGGGGCGTCAGTTCCCCTGAATCGCGTCGATAACCATCGCCGCGGCGATGATCGGCTCCTTCGGGACCGTGCTGGCGTCGTCGATGGTGATCTCGTAGCGGTCTTTCAGCGAGAACTGCCCGTCGATGTTGCCGACGTGGGTGCCGTCCTGGTCGGTGATCTCGTACTTGTGGGGAATCCACCCCCCAAAGGGGACGACGTTGCGGGCGATGGTCACGAGCGCGCCCTGAGAGTTGATCTCGGCGATCTTCGCCTCCGTGCTGGCGTCCCGAATCTTCCACGTGTCCTGAAAGATTGAGTAGTCGTTATCGAGGATGACGATGTCCTCGCCGGTCTTCGAGTCGGTGAGGACGTAGTTGCCGGCCACGTCGATGATGCCGCCGGCGTTGACTTCGAACACTTCGTCACCATTTCCGTCGACGAACGGGAACTGCTCTTTCATCTTCAGCATCTTCTGTTTCCCGCGGAGGACGACGTTCCCGGCGGCGTCCATGGCTTTGTACTTGTTGCGGACCAGACTCTGTTCGACAGTGTAGCTGTCATCAGAGAGGTCGATTCCCTTGATGTCGTACGTGGAGGGCGTACTCATATTATTTACCATAGAACACGCCGTAATCAAGCTTTCGACGGAACCAGTACCAATCAAGTACGGTTTCGGACGCAACCGACAGGGTTTCCCTCCTGCCGGCCAACGAAGATGCAAAGATGAGCAAGGATATAATCGAGGTCCGAGGGGCCGAGGAACACAACCTCAAGGACGTCGACGTGGAGATTCCCCGCGAGGAACTGACAGTCGTCACCGGGCTGTCGGGGTCGGGCAAATCCTCGCTCGCATTCGAGACGGTGTACGCCGAGGGCCAGCGGCGCTACATCGAATCGCTCTCCGCCTACGCCCGGAACTTTCTGGGGCAGATGGACAAGCCACAGGTCGAGAACGTCGAGGGGCTCTCCCCGGCGATCTCTATCGACCAGAAAAACGCCGCCAACAACCCCCGCTCGACGGTCGGCACTGTCACCGAACTCCACGACTACCTTCGCCTGTTGTACGCCCGCGTCGGCACGCCACACTGCCCGGAGTGTGGCCGCGAGGTCGGCGAGCAGTCCGCCCAGAACATGGTGTCCCGGCTGCTGGAACTGCCGGAGGGCACTCGCGCCAAACTGTGTGCGCCAGTCGTCCGCGACCAGAAGGGTGCCTTCGAAGACCTGTTCGACGACCTCGTCGGCGAGGGGTACAGTCGCGTCGAGGTCGACGGCGAGGAGTTCGACCTCACGCTGGACCGACCTGAACTGGACGAAAACTACGACCACACCATCGACGTGGTCGTGGACCGCGTGAAGATTTCGCCGGACGCCCGCTCGCGCATCACGGACTCCGTCGAAACCGCGCTCGAAGAGGCCGACGGGACGCTGAAGGTCATTCTGCCGGACCCGGCAGAAGGCGCGGCAGAGACGCTCGGCGGGTCAGACGCCCGGGCAACCGGCGACCTCGCCGACGGTGAGGAGGACGACGGAGCTACTTCAGACCGAATCGTCGTCGAACTCTCCGAGGACCTTGCCTGCACCCACTGCGGTATCGACATCTCCGAAATCGAGACGCGGTCGTTCTCGTTCAACTCACCGCACGGGGCCTGTCCGGAGTGTGAAGGGCTTGGCGAAACGAAGGAGGTCAGCGAGGACCTCGTCGTCACCGACCCGACGAAGCCGCTTAAACACGTCTTCGAGCCCTGGAGTTACGACCGGACGTACTACTCGCGGCAACTGGACAACGTCGCCGAGCACTTCGGCGTGGACCTCACGACGCCGTTCGAGGAGCTAGACGAGTCCGTCCAGCGGCAGTTCCTCTACGGGACCGACAGCAGGGTCCACTTCGAGTGGCGGACCAAGAACGGCACCCGTGAGAAGACTGAGCGCTTCGAGGGCGTCATCCCGAATCTGGAGCGGCGACACGTCGAGACGGATTCAGACCGCGCCCGCGAGCATATCGAGGAGTTCATGGCGACGACGACGTGCCCGGCCTGTGAAGGGACGCGACTCAAAGCGGAGTCGCGGGCAGTGCTCGTTGACGGCACCTCGATAACGGAAGTCAACGAGATGTCCATCAGCGACGCGCTGGCGCACTTCGAGGGGATGGAGGAGAACCTCTCGGCCCGGGACCGGAAGATCGCTGAGGAGATTCTCAAGGAGATCCGCGCCCGTCTGGGCTTCATGACCGAGGTCGGACTGGACTACCTGACGCTGGACCGTGAGGCGTCGACGCTATCAGGCGGCGAGAGCCAGCGGATCCGGCTGGCGACCCAGATCGGGAGCGGCCTCGTCGGTGTTCTCTACGTCCTCGACGAGCCCTCTATCGGCCTCCACCAGCGGGACAACGACCGCCTGCTGAACACCCTCGAAGAGCTTCGAGACCTCGGGAACACGCTGCTCGTGGTCGAACACGACACCGAGACGATGCGCCGGGCCGACCAGATAATCGACATGGGACCCGGACCGGGCAAGCGCGGCGGCGAGGTCGTCGTCAACGCCCCGATGGACGAGGTCATCGACACCGAGGAATCGGTGACTGGGGAGTACCTCTCGGGCGAGCGGACGATTCCAGTGCCCGACAGCCGCCGCGAGGCCGACGGCGAACTCACCGTTCGGGGTGCTCGCCAGCACAACCTCGCTGACCTCGACGTATCCATCCCGCTGGGGACGTTCACCGCCATCACAGGCGTCTCGGGCTCCGGGAAATCCACGCTGATGCACGACGTGCTGTACAAGGGGCTGGTGCGTCGGATGAACGACACCGACGTGAACCCCGGCGAACATGACGCTATCGACGGCCTCGACGACATCGAAACGGTTCGGCTCATCGACCAGTCGCCTATCGGCCGAACGCCCCGCTCGAACCCGGCGACGTACACCAACGTCTTCGACCACATCCGCGAGCTGTTTGCCGAGACGAGCCTCTCGAAACAGCGTGGCTACGAGGTCGGCCGGTTCTCGTTCAACGTCAAGGGCGGCCGCTGTGAGGGCTGTGGCGGCCAGGGGACGGTCACCATCGACATGAACTTCCTCTCGGACGTGACGGTCCCCTGCGAGGAGTGTGGCGGTGCGCGCTACAACGACGAGACGCTGGACGTGACCTACAAGGACGCAACCATCGCCGACGTGCTCGATATGACTGTCGAGGAGGCCTATGACTTCTTCGAGAGCCACAGCGGCATCCGTCGCCGGCTAGAACTCCTGAAGGACGTGGGGCTGGGTTATATGCGGCTGGGCCAGCCTTCGACGACGCTCTCCGGCGGTGAGGCCCAGCGCGTCAAACTCGCCGAGGAACTCGGCAAGAAGGATTCGGGCGAGACGCTGTACCTGCTCGACGAGCCGACCACCGGGCTCCACCCGGAGGACGAACGCAAACTCATCGACGTGCTCCACCGGCTCACCGACGACGGCAACACAGTCGTCGTTATCGAGCACGAACTCGACCTGATAAAGAACGCCGACCAGATCATCGACCTCGGTCCCGAGGGCGGCGAGAACGGGGGCGAACTCGTCGCACAGGGCACTCCGGAGGACGTGGCCCGGACCGAAGCGTCCTACACCGGGCAGTACCTCCGTGACCTCCTGCCGAACGTCGAGCTTGAGGGACCGCGGGCGGACCGCGACACGGCGGCCGAGCAGCCGGCCGCGGACGACGACTAAGGAAGTCGGTATGCTGAAAGCAGGCAATAGCTGAAACGGCCATCAACGTTTTTGACAGTAGGGAAACCTGATATAGCCAGTTATGGCGCAGTCGACAGCAGACCGCGTCGAGCGGAAACGGGGTATCGGTGGGCTGGCGAAGCAGGCGAACCCGGCGTTTGCTGTGGGGGCAGTCGCCGTCCCGTTCATCGCGTTTGCGGGGGCACTCGCCAGCGGAAACATCCGGGCGCTGACCTACGTCCATGTGATGGCCGGGGTGCTGTGGACTGGTATCGACCTGTTCATGGGCCTCGTGCTGGGGCCAGTGCTCGGCGGTCAAGAACCAGAGGGACGGGCAGACTTCTTCGCATCGTTCACGCCCAAGATGACGTTCCTGATGCCAACGCTGGCGACGGTGACTATTTCGGGCGGCATCCTGCTGGCACTTCGCCTCGGAAAGTTCCCCAACGCCGACCCGTGGCTGGCAATCCTGACCGCTGCGACGCTGATTCCGGTCATTCTCCTCATCGGCTATCAGTTCGACGCGCTGACCGACCCGAAGACGCTGGGCATCCTCGGCGTCGCCGTCGTGGGTTCGGGCGCGTATCTCGTCACGACGCTGCCGGCCTTCGCAATGACCTCGTGGTGGATGGTCGCCACGCTCGGTATCGTGACGCTGCTGTCCGTGCAGGGCTTTGGCGTCATCCTGCCCGGCGAGGTCCGCATCTACCGGCAGGTCGTCTCCGAGAACCCGGACGTCGACCTCGTCTCCGAAATCGGGATGCGAAACGCCAGACTGGGGGGCTTGCAGGGGCTGATGCAGTTGGCTATCGTGTTCGTGATGGTCGGCCTGCGCTGGTGGACGCCGTAGTCTGTGGGTACCGCCCATCGGGGGCGACAGGAACAGTCATCCTTACCACATACGCTCTCGTGTCGGCAGAACACCTACAGGTTAGCCGTCCGATACGTCGGTTCGTATGTCCGACCCTGACAGCGGTCCGACGGACCCCGAGGCGGTGCTAGAGGAACTCGCTGGGCTGCCGACGCTGGCGCATCCGACGGCGTCCCCTGACGGCAGCGAAGTGGCCTGCTACTACGACGTGAGCGGGCGCAACGAACTCCACGTCCTCGACGTCGAGGCCGGCACGCACGAGCAGTGGAGCGACGGCGATGTCCCCAGGAATGCCCGCTGGCACGTGGAGTGGGACGCCGACGGCGAGCGCGTGTTCTTCCACCTCGACGACGACGGAAACGAACAGAACGACGTGTACGCCATCGACCGCGACGGGTCGGTTGAGGCGGTCGTCGAGATGGACGGGCAGGTAGTGCTGCAGGACGTTGGCGAGGACGGCGAGACGCTACTGGTCGGGTCGACCCGGGACGGGCAAATGAACCTCTACAGTCACAACCTCGCGAGCGGCGAGACGTCCAAGATTACTGACTACGACCGAGCGGTTCACACGGGACTACTCTCGCCCGACGGGTCGCAGTTAGCGTACGCGACCAACGAGACTGACGACTTCGACAACATGGACGTGTACGTCAGTGACGCCGACGGGTCGGACCCAGAGACACTCGAAATCGGTGTCACTGGCGCGGAGGCCGCCCCGGCCGACTGGGGACCCAACGGTGACCGTTTACTCGTGATGGACAACAGCGGTGACCTGTCCCGATGCGGCGTCTACGACCTACGCACGGACGCAGTGACGTGGTTCGGCGGCGAGTACGAGGAGGAACCACAGGCGTTCCTGCCCGACGGCAAGCGGTTCCTCGCGGTCCGGACGCGTGAGGCGACGAAGCTCCCGGTCGTGTACGACATCGAGACCGGCGACGCACGCGAACTCGACCTTCCTGCAGGCGTCGCGTCGTTCGGCCGGATGGGCGGTGACCCGATACTGGATGGCGACCGCCTCCTGGCGCTGCATACGACGCCCACACGCCGCCCCGAACTGCTCACATACGACCTCGCGACAGACGAAACGGAGCCGCTGGTCGAGGCCGAGTACGGGCCGTTCTCGCCCGACGCCTTCGCCGACGCCGAGTACTTCACCATCGAGTCCGACGGCGTGCCCGAAACGCGGCAGGCGGCTGTCGAGTACGACCCGTACGACACGCTGGATATCGGCTGTCTCCTCTATGATTCAGGCGAGCGACCGTCGCCGCTCATCGTGAACCCCCACGGCGGCCCCCGCGGAATGGACAGCAAATCATTCGACCTCTACACACAGTTCCTCGTTCAGCGGGGCTTCTCCGTCCTGCAGGTGAACTACCGGGGTTCGACTGGCCACGGCCGCGAGTTCATCCGCGAACTGTACGACGACTGGGGCGGGGCCGAACAGGGCGACGTGGCCTCGGCCGCTGAACACGTTCTCTCGACCCGCGAGTGGCTTGACGACGAGCGCGTCGTCGTCTTCGGCGGCTCCTACGGGGGCTACTCGGCGTACTGGCAACTGGTCCAGTACCCGGACCTGTACGACGCCGGCGTCGCCTGGATCGGTCTCACAGACCTCGAAGACCAGTACGAGAACACGATGGCGCACTACCGAACAGAGTTGATGGAGAAGAACATGGGTACTCCGGAGAAGAACCCGGACCTGTACGAGGAACGGTCGCCCATCACCCACGTCGACAACCTCGACGCCCCGTTGTTCATCGTCCACGGCGTCAACGACCGCCGGGTCCCCGTCTCGCAGGCCCGCCTGTTCCGCGATGCCCTCGAAGACGCGGGCTACACCGAAGGACCGGACGGCGCGTTCGAGTACCGGGAGCTCGGTGAGGAGGGCCACGCATCCTCGGACATCGAGCAGAAGAAACGGCTGTTCCGCCTCCTCGACGACTTCCTCGGTCGGCGAGTCGGGACCGAAGCGGTCGCTGCCGACGACTGAGACGGATTGTTGTCGAGTATTTCCAACTAGTGCCGACACATACCGGTAAGGCGCTCTAACAATCCGTATGAGTCCTCAGTGTAGAAGCGCTTATGCCCCTGCCTCCCGACCGTTTCGGCCAACGATGGCTTGGTCGGGACGCGCCGAGAGCCGGTGTGGCTTCACAGATAACATCGTGGACGTACACGGCGAGGCCGAAGCGGCGTGGGAATGTCCACACGGCGCACTCGACGGCAAAGAACGGTGTCCGTTCCATTGCCAGCCTGAAGACGTCCCCGATGGCATGGACGTGTCCGAGGCGTTCCTCGACGCGATAGCCGGCGATGCCGCCGAGAGTCGGCAGGACCGCGAGCGGGCGAAGCAGTTCATCGGAGCGACGTTCGATGTTCTCGACCTGTCGAACGCGGTCGTCGACGCCGCCGACAACCATCCGGTCGACCTCCGCGGGGCGACAATCGGTCGGCTGGACTGCACGGACAGCGAGTTCGGCCAGCGACTCGACTTCCGGGGAGCGACGGTCACGGAAACGGCCACGTTCGACGGGACGTACCACGAAATCGATGCGAAAGACGCGACGATTTCCGAGGCAGTATTCAACGGGGTGACAGCGGACCGGGTCGACCTCAGGGGCGCGCAACTGGACACCGCTGCGTTCGAGAGCGCGGAACTGTCCGAAGTTGATGCCCGCGACGCAACAATTGAAAGCGCGACCTTCGACCGGGCCTCGGTGATTGACGCCGCCTTCGACCGGGTGACTATCGAGGAGGGGTCGTTCCAGCACGCCACACTGGAGATGGCCGACTTCGACGAGGCGACGTTCGGGACGGGCGACTTCTACCACGCGACCTTCGACGAGGCGGACTTCCGATGGGCGGAGTTCGGCACGGCGCGGTTCTACGGCGCGACGTTCAGCGGCGGCTACTTCAACGAGACCAGTTATGACGAGGCCGTTTTCGAGCGGGTGGAGGCCGAGCGACTCTATCTCCCTGACGTGACGCTCACCAACGCGACGTTCGCCGACGCGGCCGTCTCGATGAAACTAGTCGTCCACGACTCGGTGTTCGTGGGCACCGACTTCGAGGGCGCAAACATCGAGCGGCTCGACGCCACGGACACGACGCTGGTCGCCGCGAGGTTCGTCGACGCCGCTGTCACCGACCTCAACCTGAGCGGGGCAACGCTGGCGAGCCCGCAATTCGCTGACAGCGACATCGACCAGCTCCGTGCTGCGGAGGTGACCTGCATAGGCACCGTTCGACTCCACGGCTGCACCATCGGATCGGTCGACCTCCGGCCAGCGGCCGTCGGACCGGACTGCGTCGGACTCGTCTCGCTCTCCGAGACCACAGTCGAAGACGGCACGTTCGGCCAGCCGACTGCAGGCGCAGCGGTTTACGACCCCGAGCGAGCGACGCTTGGCACTGTCCGATTTGAGGGCGACGGGACGGAGAGCGTCCTCAGCCGTGTCGCGTTCTACCGGACGCGGTTCGCGGGCTTCGATTTCCGCGACGACGATGCCCTCGACTTGGAGGCTGCAAACTACCGGCTTCACGAACTCGACAGCAGGCTGTGGGACGGCCTGCGGACCGCGCTGTCGTACCCGGCAGCCCTCGACGAGGCCGTCGAAGCCCTGGCGGACGGCAACGAAAACGCAAAGACCGCCGAGCCAGGCACTGTCCCGAGAGTCGCGTCGGCCGGCGAGGACAGGGCGGGCTCGCCCGCCGGCGACGGTAACACGGCCGCGGCGGGCGATGAACCGCCGACTCTCACCAACCTGGCGGCCAAGCAGGCCCAGGACCATGCGGTCCCGACAGCCGCCCGCGCCACTGCCGAGCGACTCGGGACGGCGACAGAGGGGCGAATCGCGGCTGCCGCCGGCGAGGTGACATATCTCCGGGCCAAAAACGGCGCAAACGACATCGCCGACAACACCGCGGCCTCCGAGTTCTTCATGTCGCAGATGGGATACCGGCGGCGCTGTCAGTCCCGGCGCGTCCGGGACAGTGCGGCGTCGCTGCGGGAGCGGGGGCGGGCGCTCGCCCGCTGGGGGATGAACGCCTTCCTGTTCGTGACGACCGGCTACGGTGAGCGGGCATCGTACACGCTCGCGGCCTCGGCGGTACTCATCGTCACATACGCGGGGCTGTACCTCGCTATCGCGCCGGACCTGTTCGACAGTGTCGGCCAGTACGCCCAGCTCAGCCTCGGGTCGTTTATTGCCTTCTTCCTCGGCGGCGTTGGCGAGGTCAGTAATCCGACTGTGAGCCTCCTCGCCCAGTCCGAGGCGTTCCTCGGCGGCTTCTTCGTCGCGCTGTATGTTTTCGCCCTGACGCGGTCGGTCAGTCGCTGACCACCGCCAGCTTTCTTCGCTCGGGCAACGTAGGTCGGCCATGGACACCGTCTACGCCGCACTTGGTGACCGCGTCCTTGTTGGGGACGGTAACAGCGGCTGGGACGATTGCCTCCGTGGCCACGATATCGAGTGTGTCGCCGCAGAGGCTGCCGAGCCGGAGCGAGCCTTCGTGGGTCCCTCGGATGCTGGCCTCCAGCGGACCACCGACGGCGGCGCGACGTGGGAAACAGTCCTCGATGCCGGCGACCGCGTGACGAGCGTCACGGTCAGCCCGCGCGACGCTGACGTGGTGTGGGCCGGGACGGAGCCGAGCGCGGTCTACCGTTCGGCTGACGGCGGTGAGACGTGGACCGAGAAGCCCGGACTGACAGAACTGGACTCGGCAGCACGGTGGTCGTTCCCGCCGCGGCCCGACACCCACCACGTGCGCTGGCTCGCCCTCGCGCCAGACGACCCGGAGCAGGTGTACGCCGCCATCGAGGCCGGCGCGTTCGTCCGCAGTCCCGACGGCGGCGAGACGTGGGTCGACCACCCCGACGGCGCTCGGCGAGACAACCACACGCTGGCGACCCATCCTGACGCCCCAGACCGGGTGTACACCGCCGCCGGCGACGGTTTCGCGCTGTCGACCGACCGTGGAGCGGCGTGGACCCACCCGCAGGAGGGGCTAGCCCATCGGTACGTGTGGGGGCTGGCCGTCCACCCCGACGACCCGGACTGTGCTATCGTCTCGGCGGCCAGCGGACCCCGTTCGGCTCACAGTACACACGGCGAGAGCTACGTGTATCGATGGGACGGTGACCGGTGGACGCAATCGATGGACGGCCTGCCGGGACCGGAAGGCCTGGCCCGGCCGATTCTCAGCGCTGCCCCGACTGATGGCTTTCTCGCGTTGACGAACCACGGCCTGTTCCAGTCGAAACACGGGGAGACGTGGGTCAAGCAGAACCTCGTCGGCGGGGACTGGACAGCCGAGTACGACCAGGTCCCGAGCGGACTGGCCATCGTCTAATACCCCCACCTCGTGATTCGGTCGGAAGACGCGCGGAACACACAGCAGACAGCAGTCCTTACAGGGCGGTGACGGCCACGTATCCGATGCCGCTCGTCACGACCGTCCCGGCGGCCGCAAACAGGAGAATCTTCGCCGCTTTTCGCCGGTCAGCACGAACGGCCTCGCTTGTATCGACACTGCCGCGTTCCCCGCCCGACCCCGAGAGGTCGTAGCGGGCCAGCGCACCGAAGGCGACACAGAACCGGAAGTAGTCCTGAAACGCGCCAACGTACCCGCCGAAAATGAAGGGGATAGTCGCCCACAGCGACAGGTTGGGGACCGCGCCCACTGCGACGGCGAGCGCGAGACCGACAGCGACCGCAAACGAAGCAATGGCCGACAGTCGGCGGGCGCGGCGCTGGTTCGCTCCGATGTTACACACCCCGGGCTGATACTCTGCCATAGGCCATGACAGGGGCTACACCGACAAATACGCCCTGATTCGGGTAGTGACGCGACGGTCGGTTTCAAATGGTTGTGTCGTCAGGGGTGTGGTTTTTCATTTCGGCGGTCAACCATTCAGCTATGTCCCTCCAGTTCGAGCTATCGAAAACGTGGAAATGCGCCCTTATTGGCGGCGTCATCCCCGCAGCGTTCACGGTCGTGGACGTGTTGCGGTCAGCATCGAATATCACCTTTCAGGGGCTTTTCCTCGGCGGCGTCGTCGCAGGCTATCTGGTCAAACGTCACGGTGGGGTCGGGACTGCCGCCGGAATTAGAGCCGGACTCATTGGCGGCGTTCCAGCGCTCTGGTCGCTGAAAGAGCTGTTAGTGGCTATCCCAACGATTCCGAATCCGCTTTGGTTCCGGGTCGTCGGCGTCGGACTCGCCCTCGTTGTTGGTGTGCTACTGCTGGGCCTCCCGATGGCAGTCGGCGGCCTGGCCGGCCGTTTCGGCGGCTGGCTGGCTGAGCAACAGGGCCATCCGCGGGTCCCCACGGCGGGGAGTTGACCCGGCGGTCGTCCCGGAAACAGGGACAGCAGTCTGTATGAATCAAGAAGCTATTTGATTCGTGACACCGAGAGAACGTGTATGTACGATGTTGTGGTGGTCGGCGCGGGTCCGGCTGGGTCCCGGTACGCGCGTCAGGCGGCGAGTCGGGGGCTCGACGTGGTGGTGTTCGAACAGGGAGAGATCGGCAAACCACTGGCCTGCTCGGGCCACGTGAGCACGGATATCTGGGAATTCACCGAGGACGCCCGCGACGAACTGTTCCAGAACGAGATTTCCGGCGCACGTTTTCACACGGGCGGTCCCGGAAGTCAGGACCATCCCTTCTACAAGGACGAGGTCATCTCGAACGTCATCGACCGCGTCGGCCTGGACAAGCACCTCGCGGAAGTGGCCCGCGACGCCGGTGCCGACGTTCGTGAGGAACACTCCGTCGTCGGCGTCACCGAAGACAGGGACAGCGTCACCGTTGAAGTCCGCGGCGACGACGGCGTCGAGACACACCGAGCGAAGATGGTTGCCGGCTGTGACGGCCCGAAGAGCCGCGTCCGGCGGGAACTCGACCTCCCGGAGCCCGACGAACTGCTGCATGGTGTTCTCGGGTTCAGCGATGAAGTGGACCACGGCGATTTCGTCGACGTGCACCTCACCGTTCCGCGCTTTTTCGCCTGGCGCATCCCGCGGGGCGAGGCCGGTGTTGAGTACGGACTGGCGGTGCCGCCGGGCGATGACGCCCGCGGCCGTTTCGAGGAATTCGTCGACGGCTACGGCGTCGAAACTGACCACCGCTGTTCGGGACTCATCCCGATTGGCCCGCCGAAGCGAGTCACCGGCCGACGGTCGTTCCTCATCGGTGACGCCGCGGCCCAGACCAAGCCCTTCACCGGCGGCGGCATCCGCTACGGCATGACCGCCGCCGACCACGCAGCCCGAGAGATAGACCCCGAGGACCCGGCGACACTGGGCGAGTACGAGCGGGCGTGGCGCGACGACCTCCGGCAGGAAATCCGCCTCGGCCACGCGGTTCGGGCCGGCTACTCTGCGCCGGAGCCGATACAGAAAGCCGGGATGAAAGCCTTCGAAGGCGAGATCGGCGTCCACATGGACCGGCCGACGACGCTGTTCTCCCGGGAGCAGTTAGCAGCGCTGTTCTCCCGGTCCTGACGGACGTGTTACCGAACTATCGTGTGCAGGTAACGTTTTTACCGACCGCTGGAAAAGGGCGGGCGTGGTAACACGCCGACGAACCTACGTCCTCGCGGGCCTGCTCGTTCTTACCGGCTGCCTGACGACGGTCCTGCTCGCGCGAGTGCTCTCGACAATATTCTTCGCAATCACGGTCGCATACGTGCTCTTCCCCGTTTCGGAGTGGCTCGGACGCCACGGGCTCAACAAGCGACTGTCAGCGGCTGTGACGACGGGCATCGCCTTTGTCAGCGGCACGCTCATCGTCGTCCCGCTCGGGGCCGTGCTGTATCTCCGCCGTCGTGACCTGTTTACTTTCTTCCAGCAACTCCCGCCGATGGTGACCCTCGAAGTCGGTGAGTTTAGCTACCCGGTCGAGATTGCGCCGACGCTGATAGCCGCCCGAGAGACGCTCACGGCCGTCGCGGTCGACCTCGCTGCCGAATCGCCTGTGCTGGCGCTGAAAGCCGTGCTGTTTTCGATTCTTGTTTACGCGATGCTCTGGCGGCCACAGGCACCAAAAAAGGCCGTCTATCGGACAGTGCCGGCGTCGTATCACGAGGTCGTCAACCGACTCCATCAGCGACTCCGGGGGACGCTGTACGCGATTTACGTTCTCCAGGCGGCGACGGCGTTCGGGACCTTCGTCGTGGCGTGGGTCGTGTTCTGGCTGCTGGGCTATCAGGGCGCGTTCGCGCTGGCGGTCGTCGCCGGCATCCTGCAGTTCGTTCCCGTCATCGGCCCCAGCGTGGTCGTCCTTACCATCGCTGTCGCGGATATCATCAACGGCAACATCACCGGGGCGGTACTGGTGACCATATTCGGCCTCGTCTTCGTCGGCTTCCTCCCCGACGCGGTCATCAGGCCGAAACTGGCCCGCTACACGACCGGGCTCCCGGCCAGTCTCTACTTCGTCGGGTTCACTGGCGGCGTGTTAACACTTGGCGTCATCGGCTTTATCGCCGGGCCGGTCGTTATCGCGCTGCTGGTCGAACTGTCGTCGCTGCTGACCAGCGAGCGACAGGGGGACCAGCAGCGGCTGACGTAATGTTGACCGCACCAGCAGTTGCGACGACGCCTCAGTTCGTCTCCAGCGGCCGCCCCTGTGCTTCCCATTCAGTGAGGCTCCCTTCGTAGAAATCCACCTGCTCGAAGCCGAGATGCCGGAGGACGACGTAGGTGTGGCTGATTCGACGGGCAGTGTTACAGTAGAGGACGACGCGTTTGCCGGGGACGATGCCGGCGGCTTCGAGAACGGACAGCGCCTCGTCTTGCGGAAGCAGTCCACGAGTCTCGTCGTCAACGAGGTCTCGCCAGTCCAGCAGCACCGCACCGGGGATGTGGCCCGCATCATACTCCTCGTCCTCACGGGTATCGACCAGCACCGCGTCGGGGTCGTCCGCGGCGTCAGCGACTGCGTCCGGGCCGACCAGTGGCGTCGAGTCGGGTCGCGTCACCTCGTAGTCAGTTGGCTCGACGGTCGGCGTCTCGCTCGTCGTCTCCCGTTCGAGTTGCCAACTGGAGAAGTCGCCGTCGAGGAGATGTAGCCGGTCCGGGTCGTGGCCGAACAGTTCCGCAGTGACCAGAAACCGCGCGGCGAAGACGCCGTGGTGGTCGTCGTACGCGACGATGTCGCTCTCCGGCGTAATGCCGGCCTCTGAGAGTAGCTCCGCCCAGTCGCCTTCGTCGGGGAGCATTCCGTCGCCAGCGTCCGACTCCGCGCCGTGTTCGTCCGCCCGGAATGAATCGAAAGGCACGTTCACCGCGCCCGGGAGGTGCCCGAGGCCATCGTACTCCCACGCGTCCCGCACGTCGACCACCCGGAGGTCGTCGCCCCGACTCGACACCCACTCCGCAGAGACGAAATCAGTCATCATCCACGCGTTACCGCTCCGTCCGCTTGAAAACTCCCATCACAGCCGGTCGAAGGTGGATGCAAATGCTGCCGCCTCTCGCGAGAGAGTGGCCTGACTCACATCCGGACATGGCACGCCATGGCCCCTCCCTGCTGGGCGGCGAAAGTAGTGGACAGCGACATGTCCCAGTAGAAGCAATATCTGCCGGCACGGTGGATGAGTGGCCGAACATGCCGAAAGTCGTAGTAATATATGTCTGGTAGACTTACGCTTCGATGCATTATGACTGACTACGCTAACGACGTGCTCGTCTCGGCCGACTGGGTCAGCGAGCATCTGGACGAGTTCCAGAGCGACGACCCCGCCCACCGACTGGTAGAGGTGGACGTCGATACGGAACTGTACGACGAGAGCCACGCGCCCGGCGCGATCGGCTTCAACTGGGAGACGGACCTGCAGGACCAGACCACGCGAGACATCCTCGACAAGGAGGACTTCGAGGAGCTGCTCGGTGCCCACGGCATCAGCGAGGACTCGACAGTTGTCCTCTACGGTGACAACTCCAACTGGTTCGCCGCCTACACATATTGGCAGTTCAAGTACTACGGCCACGACGACGTGAAGCTCCTCGACGGCGGCCGCGAGTACTGGGTCGAGAACGACTACGAACTCACCGACGAAGTGCCCGAGTTCTCCGAAGTCGACTACGAAGCCGCCGGCCCGCGCGAGTCCATCCGTGCCTACCGAGAGGACGTCGAGAACGCTATCGAGCGTGAACTGCCGCTCGTCGACGTTCGTTCGCCCGAAGAGTTCTCCGGCGAAATCCTCGCACCGCCTGGACTGCAGGAGACCGCACAGCGTGGCGGCCACGTGCCCGGCGCACAGAACATCTCCTGGGCGGCCGTCACCAACGACGACGGGACGTTCAAAGACTACGACGAACTCGAAGAGCTCTACGCCGAGTACGGCATCGACGGCGACTCCACGACAGTTGCCTACTGCCGCATCGGTGAGCGCTCCTCCGTCGCCTGGTTCGCCCTGCACGAACTGCTGGGCTACGACGACACCATCAACTACGACGGCTCCTGGACCGAATGGGGCAATCTGGTTGGTGCGCCGATAGAGAAGGGCGAAGCGGACGACTAACGCGAGGTTCGACAGCAGGGAGAATCTCGATTGTGCGAGCGGGTCTTACCCGCGAGCAAGCGAAGCGCAGGAGTGCGCTTCGAATCGAAGCGGTTGACGGCTTACTTTCTGATTTTTGTAGCGTTGTTCGAGAGCAAGAGCGTCGCTGAGACAGGGCTCCGCACCGAACAGTCAGTCGCCGACCTCGACAGACAGCGGTGTGCCCAACCGTACATTCAAGTCAGATGCGGGTCCTACACCCGGGTGTGGACCGAACGGAACTCGAACAGGAACTTCGCGATGCTTTCGACGCCAACTCAGATATCGTCACGGTCGTCGCCAGACAGGCACGGGACCTTTCGGAGTCGGACCAGTTCGTGACCGACTTCGGGGCGGAACTGACCGTTGAGGATGTCGTCGACAACCTCGCGGACGCGCCCGACGATTATCAACTCGCCGAGCGGTGGAACTGGTGGCTGGGTGCGCTTGACCTCTCACACGGCGGCTACGCGCGGTTCAGTGTGCGACAGGACATCGACAAGACATCCTGACCTGTCGCTGTCGGTATTTCTGCGTATGAAAAACGACGCGACGCCAGTCAGTGTACGCTAAGCCCGTGTGCCTCTCGTGCGTGTTCGAGGAGTTCCTCCGTTGTGTCAAACTCCTCACCGCAACTGCACGTGTGGTACGTCGTCGGGGATTGCTGGCGTGTCGCCATGACAAATAGATAATGAGCCCCGAGTATAATAATTGTTTATGCTAGCGTGATAACACTGCCCAGTAGATGTGTTATCCGTACACAACACCATATCCGAAAACATCTCATTGATAGTTTATAGCCACTGAGCGTCCAGATATCGTCGTGTTCTGGTTCAAACGTATTCTGTCTGTTCAGCGGTCGGCGACATGATTCGGTGAGAACCGACGAACGGAAACGGACGGGCCGCTTTCGTCTCGATAATGGATGTGCAGTTTCTCGGCGGGGCGGATGAGATCGGTCGAAGCGCCGTCCTCATCGACGAGTCGCTGCTACTGGATTTCGGGATGCTGACCGACTCGCCGCCACAGTTCCCGGTGCGGACCCCGTCGCCGGACGCCGTCGTCGTCTCGCACGGCCACCTCGACCACGTCGGGACCATCCCGGCGCTGGTGTCGGGCGACGCGCGGCCACCGATTCACTGGACACCGCCGACGTACGAACTGGCGATGACGCTCGCGCGGGACACACTCAAACTCCACGGGGGAACGGTCAACTGTCCGTTTACCGAAACCAACGTCAGACGGGTCACACAGGTGTCGGAGACCCACGGCTACCGCGAGTCGTTCGAGGCCGCCGGCTACGAGGTCACCTTCTACAACGCCGGCCACATCCCGGGGAGCGCGCACGTACTCGTCGACGATGGCGATACCCGACTGCTGTATACGGGCGATTTCCACACCGACGACCAGCGCCTCGTGGCCGGGACGACGGCCCGTCCGGACGCGGACGCGGTCATCTGTGAGAGCACCTATTCCGATGTCGACCACGACTCCAGAGAAACGGTCGAGGGGCGGTTCGTCGAGAGCGTCGAGACGACGCTCTGGGAGGGCGGGACCGTCGTCGTGCCCGCCTTCGCAATCGGTCGAACACAGGAGATGCTGCTCGTCTGCGAGGCACACGACATCCCGTGTTACGTCGACGGGATGGGGAAGCAGGTGACCGAGATGCTCGGGCAGTACCCCGAGTTCGTCCGCGACGCGGACGCGCTCCAGCGGGCGAAATCCCACGCCCGGTTCGTCACTGGGAAGGACGGCCAGCGAAAGCGCATTACCGACCAGAAGGCGGCCATCGTCACCACCAGCGGGATGCTCTCTGGTGGCCCGGCGATGACGTACATTCCGGAAATCCGCGGGAATCCGATGAACAAGATCACGATGACCGGGTATCAGGTCGAGGGGACGCCGGGACGGGACCTGCTAGAGACGGGGAGTGCCGAGATAGACGGCCGGATTATGCCGGTCAGCGCACGGGTCGAGCAGTACGACTTTTCGGCACACGCCGACCGAGACGGGCTGTTTGCGTATCTCGACAGCTACCGTGACACGCCGGTACTCGTGAACCACGGCGACCGCTGTGAGGCCTTTGCAACCACGCTCCGCGAGGACGGCTACGACGCGACAGCGCCCGAGTTAGGCGCAACCGTCGCCATTCAGTAGGCGGTTGTATATGCGACCGCAGTCCCGCTCAGATACTCTCGTCCGCATCCTCGGCAGCACGCTGTTTCAGCCATTCGTCAAGCAGGTCGCGGACCGCAGCGTCCCGGTTGTCGCGATGGTCGGCGAACGCCTTGTCATCAATCGCGTCGAGCAACTCCTCATCCAGTTCGACCGCAACCGATTCGAGGTCCAGAAACGCTTCGTCCATTGATTACGGGGAGTTTGACCGCCAGCGAAATATATCCTCGTCAGACAGCCGTCGGTCAGTCGTGTGACAGAGGCCGCGACGACGAAAAATTCCAGAAGGGTTGCAGGAACCGCCGTGCTTTGATTACGACTCGTGTTGTATCCACGGCAGTGATGGGTTCGCTACAGTCTCTTATCGGCCCCCACCGGCTCGACGCGCTCGGCGCGTGGGCGGTAACGGGAATTCTCATCGGGGGCGTCGGACGGTTCGCGGCCGGTGGCCACTTCGATTGGGCAGTGCTCACGGCACTCCTCGTCGCTATCGCGGTCACGGTTCCGTTTGCCACGCGGGACCTCGAAACGACGGTGCCCGCGGAGTTACTCGGACTGGTCGCGGTTCCAGTACTCGTCCGGGCGGTTGGCGGTTTCCCGCAGGTCACCCCGTTTCTCGTGATCGCCGGGGTCGCACTGTTGCTGGCCGTCGTCCTTGATGCGTGCACCTCACTGACGATGACGCCGCGGTTCGCAACGGTGTTCGTCGTCATTGTGACGATGGCCGTCGCGGGCGTCTGGGCGGTCGGTATCTATGCGGCCGACACGCTACTGGGGACCGCGTTTCTCGATGGACAGACAGAGCTGATGTGGGACCTCGTCACTGCGGCAGCCGCCGGTCTCGTCGCTGGGGTCGTGTTCGAACTGTATTTCGAGCGGTCAACACGCATCGCCCGACTGCGCGTCTCAGGAGCTGACGCCTCGGAGTTTGACCAGCCGGACGCGTCCCTTCCTGGAAACGGCACGCACCATCGCATCGCTGCCCGGGCGCTACAGGCTGTCCTCGGTGTACTATCTGCATTCGCACTTGCGCAGGGCAATGTGACGCTGTTCGTCAACAGCGGCGGCCCGCTGGCGATAACGTTCCTGCCAGCGCTGTTCCGCCGGGAGTACGGCTACGGGATGAACACTGGTCTTGTGCTGTGGATCACGGTGGCGTCGACGCTGCACGCGGCCGGCGCGTTCGAACTGTACGAAGCGTTTGGCTGGTACGACAGTCTGGCCCACGCCGTCTCGGCATCGCTCGTGGCCGGCGTGGGATACGCGATCGCACGAGCAGTCGAACGCCACTCCGGGGCGGTTGATTTCAACAGGGAGTTTCGTGCGACCTTCGTCGTCCTGTTCGTTCTCGCTGTGGGTGTCGGCTGGGAGATCCTTGAGTTCGCCAGCGGTGGCATTGCGTCGATGGTCGGCGGCGAGGCGGTCCTCGCCCAGTACGGAACGAGCGACATCGTGAACGACCTCGTGTTCAATACGATTGGCGCACTCATCGTCGCAGGCTGGAGCACCGCCCATTTCGAGGGGCTCGCAGTCCGGCTCAGCGGGCGGGTCGGGCGGCTCACCAGCAGTGAGTGAGTCCCTGCTGTGCGCTCTCCCGAAAGCGATTCTACCGTACAGACGGACCGAAACGTATGGAGCAGGCGCATCTCGGGTTCGACCGCTACTTCGAAGTCGCCATGGAGACTGCGGAGGCACAGGCTGCGGAGATGACTATCGAGCCAGGCCGGTCCGTGGGTGGGCCGGAGAACTACCACGCTGACAGCGACCAGTGGCTGTTCGTAGTCAGCGGTACCGGCACCGTCACTGTCGACGGTGATACCCACCACGTTGACGCCGGCGACCTCATTCGCATCGAGGCCGGCGAACGCCACGGCATCGAAAACGACGGGCCCGAGCCCCTAGAGACGGTCAACTTCTACACGCCGCCGCGATAGCCGCCTCAGGTTTCGGTGTCGTCGACCCGAAAATGTGTTCAGCGTCAGTCAACGCCAGCTTCGGCGTCCATCGGGTCCTGAATGTCGCCGACGACCTCTTCGAGCAGGTCCGTGACCGTCACCAGCCCGACAACGTCGCCGTCCTCAAGGACGAATGCGAGTTCCTGACGCTCGGCCTGGAACTGGTCGATAGCGTCGCTGACGGTTGTGTCCGGCGACATCGTCATCGGCGGTGAGGCGACGGCTTCGAGGTCGATACGGTCAAGCAGGCCGCCGTCGCCGGCCTGCTCCTCGCGCTCGTCGACGAGCGCAGGGATGTAGACGATGCCGAGGAACTCTTCGAGCGCCTCACCGACGAGTGGGTAGCGGGTGTGTGGCGTTTCGGCGATCCGCTCGGCGTTGGTCGCATCGTCGTCGGTAGGCGACAGCGCAACGATGTCTTCCCGCGGGACCATCACCTCGTTGACTTCGCGGTCGCCGACGCGGAACGCGGAGAGGACCTCCTCGCGGCGCTCGTCGGATACGTCGCCGCGGTCCAGAACGGAGCCGAGTTCGTTGCGCAGTTCCGCACGGGACTCGATGCTATCGACTTCAGCTTCGAGCCACGCGCCGGACATTTCGACACCGAACAGCCCGAGTGTCCACTTGGCAACGCCGTCACCGACGGCGATAATCGGCGAGATGAGCCACGCAAAGTAGTACAGCGGCGTCGCGCCGTACCGACAGACGAACTTTGCGCGCTCGACACCGAGATAGGTTGGCGTCTGCTCGCCGTGGGTGAGATGGACGAGGTTGATGAGGAGGAACGCAATAGCACCGCCGACACCGACGCCGGCCAGAACCGACGACTCGAAATAGGGCTCGAAGATGGCCGCAAGCGCCGGCTCGGCGATGATACCGACGGCGATGCTGGAGGCGGTGATGCCGACCTGACAACTGGTGAGATAGATCTCCAGATCGTCAGTCATCTCCCAGGCACGCCGGAGACCGGGTTCGTCGAACTCCGATTCGGAGTACTGTCTGGCTCGCGTCAGTGCGAACTCGATGGCGACGAAGAAGCCGTTGGCGAGGATCAGGGCGAGTCCTGCAAGCAGCCTGACTGTGACTTCGACTGGTTGCATGTGCCGGCGGGGTTCACGGTCTGGCGGGGAAAAAGTGGGGATTGCCGGTCCCGCTCGCGTCGCGGCAGCACCGTCAACCGTCCTCAAGTACGCTCGAAATCGTATCCACGCCGGTGAGGTCGGTTGAGACCGCCCAGAGCTGCTCGGCGGTTTCCTCGTCCTGTGACGCATCGTTGGACTGCTGGAACTCGGGCGAGCCGCGCATGTCGAACAGTCCGCCGGGACCGACGTACTCGCCGCCGATGACATCCTCGGCGGTGGCGGCGTACAGCATCGGCAGCGCGCCCTGTTCGGCTGATTGGGCGAAGACGGCGTTGGCAACGCCCATGGCCGCGGTTCGCAGCGTCGACCCCATCTCCCGCGGCCCGCGGAACTGGAGGTCGGTGTCGGCGTACCCCGGATGGCAGGCGACACTTAGCACATCGTCCCAGCCGTGGTTGCCCAGCCGCCGCTGGAGTTCGTAGGCAAAGAGGAGGTTTGCGAGCTTGCTCTGACCGTAGGCTGACCACTTCCCGTAGGAGCGCTCACGCTGGAGGTCATCAAAGTCGATTTCGCCCATCTCGTGCGCGCCGCTGGACTGCGTGACGATTCGGGATTCGCCGTCAGCGGCCCCAAGCAAGTCGAGCAGGTGCCCGGTCAGGGCGAAGTGGCCCAGATGGTTGACACCGAACTGCGTCTCGAAGCCGTCGGCTGTCTCGCTCCGCGGAATCGCCATGACACCGGCGTTGTTACAGAGGATGTCGACAGCGTCGTAGTCGGCCCGGAGGCCGTCGGCAAACGACGCGACGTTCGACAGGTCGGCCAAATCACACTCTCGAACATCGAGTGTCGCGTTCGGAACGGCCTCGCGGATCTCTGCGGCGGCCGAGTCACCGCGTTCGACGCTCCGGCAGGCCATCACTACCGTCGCGCCTCTGCGAGCGAACGCCTTCGAGCCTTCGAGTCCCAGTCCGCTGTTCGCACCAGTCACGACCACAGTTCGGTCCCTCAGCGGGGGCATATCTTCGATAGTCCAGCCTGTCATTGACGCAGATACGGGCGCGAGACACTGAAACCCATCGCCGGCGAGAGAGTGAGAGTCTTATGCCGTCGCCCCCGTGTTCCAGTGATGAGCGACGTGTCGATCACCGTCTACACGCGGGAGGACTGCCATCTCTGTGAGGAGGCCATCGAGACAATCGAGCGGGTCGCCGACGACGAGGGGGCCGCCATCGAACTGGACCTCGTTGACGTCGACGAGGACCCTGACCTCCGCGAGGAATACGGCGAACGCGTGCCCTACGTCTTCGTCGACGGGTCGCCGGCGTTCAAGTATCACGTCACCGAGCGACAGTTACGCGAAAAACTGCAGCAGTCGGCGTAGCGGCCTCGGGCTCCCGACAGGCCGTCCGTCGCGGCTCCCACCGCAATTTATTAATTCTGGGATACGTTTCGTCGCTGATGCCCTCCAGTATCAGCAACACCGTGTTCAGCGAACCGTCCGGGCCACGGATTGCACTCATCCACTTCGCTGGTTCGCTTGTCTTCGCCGGTCTCTACGTGTCCGCCTGGAGTACTGACGGTTCTGCCGCGGCCACCTGGTTACTCGCTATGGTCGTCGGAACCGGATTAGCGGGCATTGCTGAGGCGTTGCCAAAGCACAGGCGGCAGTTGGCCGGCGTCTTGCGCTCGATCGCGATTCTCGTGTTTTTCTGTATCGTCGTTGCAGCCCTCGTCGTGCCCGGCTTCATCGGTATCTGAGCACCACTCGCAGAACCGGCCCGTCTCGACGGCGACCACGGGTAGACCGGTGCTATCGCCCCTGCCCGACGGCGACCACGGGTAGACCGGTGCTATCGTCCTTGCTCGACGGCACTGTGTAACGCTTCAGCCGCCGCCGCCGGGTCGTCGGCCTTCGTAATCTCGGTGATAACAGCTACACCGTCGGCCCCGGCGTCGACGACCGCAGTGGCGTTCTCGGCCGTGATGCCACCGATGCCGACAAAGGGGATGTCCACTGCCTCGGCAATTGCGGCGACGCGGTCGGTGCCGACGGCGTACTCCTCGTCGTCGATGTCGTCTTTCGAGCCAGTGGCAAACACCGCGCCGACACCGAGGTAGTCTGCACCAGCCGTCGCCGCTTCCCGGGCGTCTTCGACGGTCGAGACCGAGCGCCCGATGACCGCATCGTCACCGAGGATATCCCGGGCAACAGAAACAGGGAGGTCGTCGTCGCCGAGGTGAACTCCGTCGGCGTCGATGGCCTGTGCGAGGTCGATACGGTCGTTAACGACGAACGTGACGCCGGCCTCGCGGGTCAGTTCTCGCAGTTTCTGCCCGAGTTCGTAGCGTTCGCGTGCGGTCCGGTTCTTCTCGCGGAGCTGGACGACGCCGACGCCGCTCTCGATCGCCTCCGCGACGATTTCATCGGTTGTCCGGCCCGCCGAGAGCGACGCCTGCGTGACGAGATACACGTCCCAGTCGACCATAGCAAGTGTCGGAACCGATGGCCCTTGTGTGCTGTGCGTTAGGTCAGGACTCTGTTTCGGCTGTTGAACTCGTCGTGTCCGCGTCGTCGGTACCGGCCTCGGAAGCGGTGAGCGCGCCGTCGCGGACGGCCATCCGAAGACCAAACTCGGCGATGTTGCCACCGTGCTCGGCTGTTCTGGCGAGGCTATCGAGGGCGCGGGTGAGCCGGTAGTCGGCGTCGCCCGATTCGAACAGCTGGCGGTCAAGGCTCGTTATCTGCTGGCGCACGGCCCGGCGCGTGGCCAGCGTCTGTCGGGCGGTATCGACACAGGCGTCGCCAATGATCACACGGACAGCGTCCTCGACAACAGTGCGAACGTCCTGAGCGATATCTTCGAGGGCTGTGACGATGGAACCGGTTGGCTGGCCGTCGAGCTGGTCGGCGATGGTGCCGATGCGTTCGGCGTGGTCGGCCACGCGTTCGAGTTCGTTCGCGGTCCCCCAGAGGGTGAACAGTTCCGGACGCGTCAGCCCGAGCGCATCGATCTCGTCAAGCCGTGCCAGGCCCCGCTCGAAGTAGCGGTCGATCATGGCGTGCAGCCGGTCGGCCTGCTCGTCACGGTCACCCCACCGGTCGCTGGTCGTCCCGGTTGTGAGGGCAGCCATCGCGTCCCGGTGCATCGACAGAGCGACGAACTGGAGCTGGCGAACCGACTGCCGGACCGACACCTCGCTGGCGTCGAGCAACGTCTGGACCGTCACGTGCGTTTCGGTCTCCTCGGCGATGGTTACGCCAGTCAGGTTTCGGGTGACGCGTTCGATGGCCCGGTGTTGCGCGTCGCTGTAGCCGTCGGGGAGTTCAAGAACGACGGACTCGACCCCGGCAGCGTAGGCCGCTCGCAACAACTGCTCGATTTCCGCCGGGTCGTCGTTTCCGACCTCCAGGGTGACGCGGTTCCGCGGCGTGGTCCGGGACTCGGGTGTCTGAATCACGAGTAGCCCGTCGATGTGCGTGTGGAGGTTCACCGTCGTTCCGGCCGTACAGTTCTCCGATTCGGCCCACTCTTTCGGTAGTGAAACCGTGTACGTCCCGCCGCCGACGGTCTGTATCTTTCGGGTTTCCATGCTTAGTAGATGAGTTCGGAGTCGGTTTCGACCATGTACAGCGTGCGTGCAGCGATGTTGACCGCGTGGTCGCCAACGCGTTCGAGGTCTCGAACCGTCAGCAGGAGTCGGGACACATCATCAAGCAACTGCTCAACCGCCCAGCCGTCGTCGCCGTCGGCCTCTCGTTCGATGAGGTCCCGAGCGACGGTCTCGCTGGCCCGCTGGCAGAGCGCGTCGAGCGCGTCGTCGTCAGCCGCGATAGCGCGGCATTCCTCGACGTCTTCACGCCGATAGGCATCGATACTGCGCTCGACCATCTCAGTGGCTTCGCGGCCGATCGTGTCGACGTCGACCTCGGGAGCGAGCCGACGGTCGGCAGATTGTGCGTACGCTGCGAGGTTCGTGGCGAGGTCCGCGATGCGTTCGAGGTCGGTGATAATCTTGAACGAGGCGGCGACAAAGCGGAGGTCGGTCGCGACCGGCTGCTGGAGGGCAAAGAGGTCGATACAGTCGGCTTCGAGGGCCAGATACAGCTCGTTTATTTCGTCGTCGCTGTCGATGACAGACTGCGCCATCTCCCGGTCGACGGTCCGGAGCGCAGTGAGCGCCGCTTCGAGCCGCTCGACGACGAGGTCGCCCATCTCGACCACGTGCTCCCGGAGTTCGTCCAGCAGTTGCTGGTACGACTCGCGTGACATAGTTACCCGAACTTGCCGGTGATGTAGTCCTCGACACGCTGGCTCTCGGGGTTCTCGAAGATCTTGTCCGTGTCGTCGTACTCGACGAGTTCGCCACCGGTGAGGAACACGGCAGTCTGGTCTGAGATGCGGGCCGCCTGCTGCATATTGTGGGTGACGATGACGACGGTGTAGTCCTTCGACAGTTCCTCGACGAGGTCCTCGATTTTCGACGTTGCGATGGGGTCAAGCGCCGACGCCGGCTCGTCCATCAAGATGACCTCAGGGTCGACAGCCAGACAACGGGCAATACAGAGCCGCTGTTGCTGGCCGCCCGAGAGACCGAGCGCGTTGTCGTCGAGGCGGTCGCTGACCTCCTCCCACAGGGCAGCCTGTTTCAGCGACCGCTCAACGAGTTCGCCCTCCTGTTCCGTGTCGTCGCGGCCGAACAGACGCGCGAGCAGGCCCTTGTTGATGTCGCCGTGTTTGCGGGGACCGTAGGAGATGTTCTCCCGGATGGATTTCGGGAACGGGTTCGGCGACTGGAACACCATTCCGATACGTTTGCGCAGTTCGACGAGGTTGGCGTTAGGGTCGTAAATTTCGGTGCCCTCCATCTCGACCGAGCCGTCGATGCGGGCGGCCTTGATGCGGTCGTTCATGCGGTTCAGGCACCGCAGATACGTTGACTTGCCACAGCCCGACGGGCCGATGAGTGCCGTGACGCTGTTTTCCGGGATCTCCATCGAGACGTCCTTGAGGGCGTGGTCGTCGCCGTACCACACGTCGAGGTTCTCGACCGAGAGCTTCGTGTCGCCGTCGAACTCGTAGTGCCGCCACTCGTCGCGGACTTGCTCCTCGCTCTCACCGGCCGTCGTCTCAGCGCTCGGCGATGTGGTTTCGACCGTCCGTTCGCCGTTCGTTTGCGTGTCCGTGCTCGGCTCCGTGTTGATGCTATCACTCATAGTTGAGTTTCCTCCGGAAGTACGTCCGCGCCGTGATACCGACCGCGTAGAACGTCAGAACAACCATCAGCAGGATAAACGCCGTCGCCCACCCCATCTGTGGCGACCCAGACACCCCGGCCGCGATAACGGCCCACACCTGCGTCGGTAGCGACGCTGAGGCCGTCAGCAAGGCGTCGTTGGCGATGAACGGCGGCCCCGATACGAAGCGGAAGCCGCCGATGACATCGACGGCAGCCGTCGCGTTCAGCGTCGACCCGAGGACGAGAATGAGCGGAGCAGTCTCGCCGGCGATGCGGCCGACGCCGAGGATGACACCGGTGATGACGCCCGGCATCGCCGCCGGCAGGACGACACTCTTGATGGTCTCCCACTGGGTCACACCCAGCGCTGCGCTGGCGTCACGATACTCGTCGGGGACGGCCTTGATCGACTCCCGCGAGGTGATAAGCACCAGCGGCAAGAGCATGAACCCGAGCACCAGCATCCCGGCCAGCAGGGACTCGTCGCCGCCCAGCCGCGGAATCAGGAACGCGGCCCCGAACAGGCCGAAGACGATGCTCGGCGTGGACCAGAGCGCGTTCGTCGCGATCTCGACGAGTGCGGTGAACTGGCCCTGCTCCGCGTATTCAGTGAGGAACACCGCTGCACCGACACCCAGCGGGACCGCGAACAGCGTCGCACCGACGACCAGCCACACCGTGCCGATGATGGCAGGCATGATACCGCCGGGCTCGGCCCCCAGCGGGATGTAGGCCTGCATCACCATCGGCCACGAGAGGCTCCCCTCGTTGGCAATGGAGACGCCGAGAACATTGAATGACGTGCCGGTAACGGCCACGTGCAGGCCCACGAGCGCGGTGAAGCCGGCCGTGCCGACAAGTCCGAGTCGCGTCTCCTCGGTCAGGAGCCGGCGGGTGATCGTCTCTTCGCTGGACCGCTTTGCGACGGTCGTGAGCGTTGCCAGTGCGAGCGAGGCCACCGCGGCCCCGAGTGCGATTGCCGGCACGAGGTTCACCGGGCCGACCAGTGGATTGATGCCGGCGACTGGCTGGAGCAACAGCGCGGCCAGCAACAGCCCGAGTCCGCCGAACACACCCAGCGTGAACAGCGGCGCCTCGGACTGTGCGCTGTCCGCGAGCGTCGGCCCGTCGCTTGTGAGCACGCCGACAAGCGGGTAGACTGCGAGACCGCCCGCGGCGACCGACCCGGCGGCGACGGCGGCGAAGCCGAGCGTCTCGCCGAGCGGCAGGCCGAACGGAGCGGGGCCGAAAACGAGGAAGAAGCCGGTGAGGACGACGAGCGCGAGAACCGCGGTCGGGACGGCCTGTCGAATCGAGCCGGCCCGCTCGGACTGTGTCCCGACCTTTCGGAGCGAACCGAACGAACGGAAGAAGGTGACTGCGAGCAGCGCCGCCGGCGCGAACAGCAGTAGCGTTCCGATTGTCGTGTCAGGGGTCACCGCGAATGCCGTATCGAGTGCCTGTCCCTGTCGGTTGACCTGAACAGTGTAGGCATAGGAGTAGCGTAGCGGGGACCCGGTGACGAGCACGCTCACGAGCACCGCGGCGAGCGCGCCGACCGCTGCCAGCGGAAGGAGCCGGAATAGCTGTCGAGCGCCGCTGTTCCAGTCATTCGTGCCCGCAGGTGTGCGAGCGAACTGGACCGCGGCGAGAAGGGCTGGCGTCAGGAGGACCAGCGCGGTCAGCGCACCGACCGAGAGCCCGTGGAAGGCATAGCCGACGCCTTTGAACGTCACGAACACGACGATTGTCGCCATCACAGCCACCATCAGGAAGGCGTTGAGGTTGATTACGAGGAAGGCCCCGTACTCCCGGCCCCGAGCGCCGAACCCGGCCCGGCACTTGGCGGCCGACCAGGCCGACAGGAGCGTCCCGACCAGAAGGAACACGGGGATGACCGCGCCGCCGGTGAAGCCACCGGAGAGGGTCTGCGGGTTCCACTGCCAGCCGACGCCGATGGTGCCGGTTACGATTGTCAGCCCAAGCGCGCCGACCACGATGGCTGTCGGGAGCGTCGAACCAAGGTCCTCGCGAGGGAGAATTGCCAGCAGGAACAGCCCGACGCCGGCGACGACAGCCCCGACGAGCCACAGAAGTGAGCCGGCACTGGTGAGCGCACCGCCGATGGCAGCCCCCATAGCAAGGCCGACCGCGCCGAGCGCGCCGCCGGAGAGCAGCCCGGCGCTCATGTTCGGTTCCGTGTCCACGAGTTCGAGTCGGGAGGAGACACCGGCGGCAGTGATCGCCAGCGCTTCGGCCAGCAACACGGTTCCAAGCAGCGTCGCCATCGTCACGGGAAGGACCGCGGCAAGCGCGGTCAGCGCAAGCGTCGAAACGACGAGGCCCAGCCCGATGCCGCGCACTCGCTGTGAGGTGACCGGGACGACGTTGGTGTAGGAGGCGAGGCCGGTGATCCCGACCGCGCCGACGACGACAGCAAGTAGCGTCCCGAGCGCCGTGGTGAGGGCACTGCCACTGGCACCGGGCGGGACCAGATTCACCAGCGTGATGAGTCCGAGCGTGAAGCCGACGACGCTCAGTGCGATCGCCGTATCCAGTCCCCGGTCGTAGCTGTTCGAGTCCGCACTGACGAGTCGGTCCGTAGTCGCGTAGGCGTCACTCATTGTTGCCCCTTCAGTTTCCGCTGCATACGCCGCTCGATGTACTGCGAGACGATGCTCATCCCGGCGACGATGACGAACAGCATGACGCCGGCGACGAACAGCACGTCGACGGTGCTCTCGGATGCGCTCCCGTACTGGGTCGCGATCAGGCTGGTCAGCGTCGCGTTCGCGTCGAAGATGTCGAACAGTGGGTCGGCGAACTGTGTCCCCGAGGCCATGATCGCGGCGACGGCCATCGTCTCGCCGATGGCTCGACCCAGGCCGAGAATGACGGCCGCGGAGATGCCCGAGAACGCCGCCGGGATGGAGATGCTCTTCATCGTCTGCCACTCGGTCGCGCCCATGGCGACGGAGCCGTCACCCATCGACTGGGGGACACTGGAGAGAGCGTCCTCGCCGACGGAGACGACTGTCGGGAGCGCCATCACGCCCACGACGATCCCCGCGATGAGGAAGCTCGCCCCGTCATCGAGGAAGTTCGTCTGAATGAAGCCGTTCAACACCTGAAAGCCGATGAACCCGTAGACGATGGAAGGGATGCCGGCCAGAATCTCCACGCCGGGCTTGATCAGTTCCCGCAGGCGGTCGCTGGCGACCTCGGCGATGAACAGCGCGCCGAACAGGCCAAGCGGCCCCGCAACCGCACCCGCGATGATGGTTACGACCACTGTCGCCCATATCATCGGTATCAGCGAGTACGCCCCGCTAAGGGGGTTCCAGTAGGTCGAGTCCGACGGCAGCACGGATTCGAGCCAGAAGAACCAGCGAGCGTTCCCGCCCTGTTCCGGGATCAACAGCAGTCCAAGTCCACGTTCGAGAAACGCTGGCAGTGCGCTTGCGAACAGGAAGAACGTGATGAACGCGACGGTCAACACCGTTAGCACCGTCGCAACCAGCGTGAGTAGGCGTGCAACCTCAGCCTGATAGGTGACCCAGCCGACCGCCGTGACAAACACGAATGCCAGCAGCATGGGCAACGCCAGCGCCGGCCGAAACAGGAAGACAAGAATCGTCGCCACCAGCGTCGTCGCTATCGTGACGACGGCGAGCGTCGACCCGTCGACTCTATCCCCGCCCGACACCGCCTCGCCCTCCGTTGTAGGTATATCCTCTGTCATAGTATGGAAAATCGACCGACACGGCCGATAACTGTCAGATGTGGTCCGAGCCGTGGGCGATTACACCTGGTCGGGGAGCTTGGCGCGCTCTTCCTCGCGGCGGCGTGCGCCGAGCTTGAAGTAGTTGTTCGGCGCGACGAAGGTGTCCTGACCGAAGTCAGACAGGATCATGTTGATGACCGCGGCCTCTTTCTTCGAGGTGCCTTCCCACGTGTACATGTGAAGGTCACGCGAGAGGGGGTATGCCGTTGAGTCGAGGCCGTTCTCGTCGTCCTGATAGCTGTAGGTCGTCCCTTCCCACTCCAGCCCGACGGGGGCCAGGCCGTCCGTGTCGATAAACGCCAGCGCGAGGTAGCTGATAGCGTTGTCGGCCTGTGCGATAGCCTGTGCGAGGCGCTGGTTCTGGCCGTAACGGTTGGCGACGCTGGTGTCTTCCTCGGGGTTGCCAAAGACGTTGGAGACGAAGGAGGTTCGCGTCCCGGAGCCCTTGACACGGCCCAGCACCTGAATCTCGCGGTCCGGGCCGCCGAGTTCGCTCCAGTTGGTGAGTTCACCTTTGTAGAGGCTTTTGAGCTGGTCGCCGGTGATCTGCTCGACGCCGGCATCGGCGATCTCCTGGGAGACGACCAGTGGCTGGCCGTCCACACCGACGACGTGGTCGATGAATTGGTCGTAGGAGTCACGGTCCGGAAGTTCGTCCTCAACGTTCCCGGAGGAGTTCCCGATGTCGTTCTGGCCGTTCATGACCTTCTCGACGCCGGTCCCAGAGTGAGAGAGGCCAACAGTGAACTGGAACGGCGGCCCGTCCTCGCCGCCGGCCTCGAACCCGTAGAGACCGCCCCAGTAGTCCGCGAGGTTCTTTCCCGTGTCGATATCGTACTCGCCGTGTGGCCAGTACTCGCTGTCGCTGGCCGGCCGGTTTGCGTTCCAGTACGAGGCCGCGGTGTTGGCGATAGGGTACACCGTCGAGGAGCCACCGGATTCGAGTGCGGTGGTACCGCCGGAGCTACCGCCCTCGTCGGTGCTTTCGGTCGCTTCCATCTCCGTCGACACCGCTTCGGTGTCCGCACTCTCGCCGGAGCTCCCGTCCGACTCGGAGTCGCCGCTGCCGCTGGAACAACCGGCGATCGCAGCGATACTGGTCGCACCTGTCGTTGCGATAAATTTCCGCCGCGATACGAACTCTGACAGCCCGTTTGAGTCGTGCGCCATCAACAGAAGCCAACAGGACAGCTAATAAGTAATCTGCTAAGATAGCTATATCTATTGGGTTACTACTATATAGAATTAGTATGACAAACACTCGCAAACAGGTGTGAATATAATAGCTTATTCGTCTGATTTAGGCCTCCAAGTACCCAAATACGTCGAATATGAAGGATAATTATGTATCTCGGCGTGTTAGCCGTCTTCGCCGCCACTGCCAGCAAAAATTGCCGAAGAGTCGGCGTCCAGCCGGCGAATATGTCCCCAAATATTAGAACTCCAATACAGTATATAGATATGAGTGGATTTATATCATCGCATGAACGAGTGTCAGTCACATGGAGACACGCAAGGTCCAGGTGACGGGCGGGTCGACATACACCGTCTCACTACCCAAAGAGTGGGCGACAGAAAACGACGTGAGCGCGGGCAGCGTCGTCGAATTCCACGCTGAGCGGGACCTGCTGCTGCTCGCTCCACAGCGGGACAACGGCCGCGTAGAAGGGAGTCTCGACGTGGAGGGACTCGAAAACAGGCACGAACTCACGCGAGCGGTGATGACGATGTATGTCAGTGGCTTCGACATCATCCAGCTCGAAGCGACTCGGATAACGGCCGAACAGCGACGCATCATCCGTGATGCGACACAGGGGCTGGTCGGTCTGGAGATGATTGAGGAAACGACCGACCGGGTCGTCCTGCAGGACCTGCTGGATTCCTCGGAGCTGTCTGTCCACAACGCGATCACGCGTATGCGGCTGGTCTCGTTGACAATGCTCTCCGACGCTGTCGAAGCGCTCATCGAGGACGACGACGACCTCGCGGCGGACGTGATGCAACGCGACGACGACGTGGACCGCCTCTGGTACATGGTTTCGCGCGTGTTCCGCACCGTCCTCCGAAACCCAACGGCAGCTAACGAGATCGGCTTCCCGCGCGAGACCGTCTTCGACTTCCAGTCCAGCGCCCGCCAGCTAGAGCGTATTGCCGACCACGCGACGAAGATCGCCAGCCTCTCCCAGGAAATCGGGGAGATCACCGGCGAAACAGCCGAGCTTCTCGATCAGCTGGAAGCCGAGGCCATTGCAGTCCCCGAGACTGCGATGGACGCCCTGTTGACCGAAGACTCCGACGAGGCCGTCGAACTGGCAAACGGAGCCCGTAGCCAGATCCCCGATGTCGACGAGACTGCCCGCGAAGTCGATGGCCAGATCCGCGAGTTCGACCCACAGAGCGCTCAGGTTCTGGGCCTAATCGTCGACTCCCTGTCCCGGACCGCCGACTACGGCGGCAACATTGCTGAAAGCGCCCTCCAGAAGGCCGCGCCCCGACCGCAGTCCTGATCACTCGGCACGGCAAAAACTAGAGAGCCGTCCTGCGACCTTAGCTTGTCGAAACGATACAGTGACGACGATGCCGCCTGATCGTATCGAGGCACGTGACGGTGTCAACAAGCGCCGGGCACGTCACCGGACAGCCGTCGTAGAGATACCGAACGAGACTGGTCCCGTCAACACCGGAGAGAGCGGCGGCCGACCGGCTGTGGAGTTGCTGTTGGCGGGTCGCTGCCGCCGCCTCACAGTTAGCTTCAATTTCAGCAAGCTGGTCGTCGATAGTGTTGAGCCGCGCCGGGTCGGTTGTGCGGCGTGCGTTCGCACCGAGTGCAGCTGCACGGCGTTCGCAGTCATCAAGCGTCGCTTGCACCGACTGTAATGACTCCCGTTCGCGTTCGAGCGCCGGGAGCAACATTTCACGTTCGTCGCGCGCCCCCTCGCTTGCAGTCAACAGTGCCCCGTACAACTGCGCCGTCAAGCGCGTTCCCGTGGCGATCTGCGTGCCGAGTTCCGGGCTGAACTCCATCGACATATTCGCTTCTAGCGAGTCGTCGTACTCGGCTTCGAAATGTGGTACAGCCATGACCGTCTCGCGGTAGGCTTCCCGGACAGCACGCAGGCTAGTATCGGGTTTCGGCTGCCGGGCACTGAATGCCGACATCCCACCCCCAGAGGTGTCAACGGTACCCGCGGATTGGGCCGTCGGCTCAATAGATACCATCTGGGTCCGAAAACGCCTGAGCGCCGCCAGTTCAGCCTCGATGCAGTCGGTCTCTCGCTGAACGACAGCGAGCGCCTGCTCGATCCGCGGCTGGCTTGTCTCGGTGGTAGACACGGACACTCAGCCGAAGTGTTTGCTGTCGTCGTATAGGTATTTTATATGTTCGCTATATAGTCGACAGTACTGCTATCGCTGAGCAGCCAACAGGCAGATCGGGACAAACTCGGCAGGCCGTGCTACTATCGGAGTTCGAGCGGTTTCAGGAGCCAGTTCTCTAGCAGTGAATAACCGTTGTGTTTAGCTGAATTGAGGCGCTAAGCCCCCTTCCTCAGCCAGCACCGACCGAATAGGAGGCGCGAGTAGGGAAGGATACAGCGCCGCACAGTTTTTACACAATTCGGTGGCAGGCTCACAGACCCACGAAGTCGCAACGGTATCTATCTAGTCGTTACCTCCACTGGGACAGGCGATCTCTGGCGCCCACTACTGGTAATTCTCTCCCTCACTACCCACACTTTCAGCAGACCCAATAGTAGCCATTGAAAATCAATGCACACCTGATCGCACGACAACAGTGCAATCAGTGTGTGAACCGTTTCAATTGTTGTTGTAGCCCGATATTGAACCGCCGGTGATAGCCACATCTCGTTCCCGTGATGTCGTGCTTGGGTATGTTAAAAGGACAGATGGTACAGTCTACAAGGTATTTATACAGAATTGGCGTCAAATATGTCTACATAGGTATATTCGTAGAGATCTGAGATTTATCTAATATTATAAATGTCCGTTCCATATTAAAATATGCACAGGGAGATAATATAAGAGGAACGACCGATCGAGCGACTAGCGGAGGAGGAGCCGCTAACATTTTTGTCTGATTGCCATAATCATTCATGTGTGGCAACAAAATCAAGCGGCTCACATGTGGGAGGGCACCTGATATCGCTTGTCGCGGGAGCACTGTTAGTGGAGCACGTTACTGCGTTTCTCCCGTCATTTCGTGAGTTATCACACGTAGCTGGCAACGTGTTTACCCGCATCACCGGGGTCGCTCTTCCGAATCAAATCAGTGGAATGCTTCTCATTTCGGCGGTGTTGATGGTGATATGGGGCGTTGGGTTTCATTTCTATCATACATGATTCGGAAAGGTCAGTCTACGTTCGTGTCTCGAGATTAGAATTACAATGGGCGTCTCGGGGCTCCAGAAAATCAGGCATCCACACTGCGGTCCGAAGATGTCTCAGCAGCGCGTAACTGCGTAGTTATGGGCGTGAAATAATATCTGTACTACTATTATAATATGTCATACTATTTATTATTCAAGGGTGGTTCGACGCTAATTCTGGCTGTACAACTATTTTTGGTCGTACAATCTTGGGAATGATAGGTCAACTGTTGTTGATGGTGGAGGTGTGTGAAACCACCTTTCCCACCTAAACACTGAATGAGCGATATGCCTACATCGGAAACAGACAACATCCGACAAGAAAGTGCCTGGATGGGAAAGTTTCAGGACAACATTTACTAACCGAGCCGTACATTTTCATATATGATACGTCCCGTCGATGAGGAAGCGCTACAGGATATATGTCGGGACATTGCGCTCGACAACTTCGGGTTCCTGTACGTAAACGATCACAAAGACCAGATACAAACAGAGTACGAAAGTTCCGAGACGGGGTTGACAAAAGCCGGAAGCCTGTCGCTGTCCGATATCGAGGGGACACTGCAGGATATCGCGGAGGACGATATCTCACCGTTCGAACGCCGTCGGAGCGGTGTCTACTACTACGATCCGTTCGAAACGCGCGAAGGCAGTCGTGTTAGCGACGAACTCAAGAGTATCTTTACGTACGATCTGGTAGTGAACACCCAGACAATCGAGTCGCGGTTCGACATCGCTCCGACCGATGTGGATTTTTTCACCGACGAACTCAAACGCGAGAATTACGTCCAGCGTATCGCTGCAGGTGACCGCGACTACTTTGTCAGCGGGCCGCGGCTGAAAGACGAAACATCCGGCGACGCAAGCGTTGATTCCCGATTGCAGGAGGAAGCAAAGCACGGGACAATTTCACACACTGATCTGGAGACAGTCGTAGATGTCGCCGCCACGAACGACGTCATTCGGTTCCTAGAGAAGAACGACTTCATCGCTGACCTCGACGGCGAGTATCTTGTCAAGAACGCGATTGACCAGTACGCGGCCCATCTGGCAACAGAAATCGGTGACAGCGCCGCCGCCGAGTTCGGCGATGTTGGCGTATTGCCGCTATCCGAGTTCGAACAGGTGTTGCGAAACGAAGTTGATGAACTGTTTGACGTATTACCACACCTCAGCAGGCAGGATGCAGACAATCTCGTCGCGGCCGTCCGAAGCGAGGTTGCCGACGAACATGGCCTCGAAGTGAACCGAGAGCTGGTCATCGACACGGAACAGTTCGAGAGTTATGTAGCGCGACGGGCCAAACAACTCCGCGATGATATCGAGAGTCAGCATGAGCTAGCGACGCCGAGTGACTACCACGACCACGGACAGCCAGATATCAATACGATCGAAGTCAGCGACGCCCAGAGGGTTAACAAGCACGTTCGAGAGGCTATCAGCGCCGAGTTCGATTCGCTCGTCGACCAGCGATTCTCCGCTGAGAGTGATGCATAATAATGCCACAGACTTACACTGAATTCAACGTCATCGAACAGGACGGACAGCGCTACATCGTCGCCCAGCCGAAAAGCGAACACGAGGAGCCAGTTCGGTTTTCGGGGGAACTAGAGGAAACAGAGGGACTAGAGGCGACTTTCCGGGATGTCATCAAGAGTCTCATCCAGCAGGACCTCTCTGATGCACTGAATCTCGAAGCCGACACTGGAGGCACAATCTCCCGCGACGAGGCCATCCGGACGCTGGCAAACGCCGAGGAGTCCCCCGTATCAATACAATCCGAACAGCAGGCCGAGGCTATCATCGACTACTTCATCGACAACAGCGTCCTGAATGAAGACGGCTCGGAGGTCGTCATCCTCTCGGACCCGGAATCGCTCGCCGACCTCGCCGCAGAGGGGGGCGATTCCGACGACGACACCGCAATGTTGCTCAACTGGATGTCGGCCATCGAGGGCTGTACAACGAAGATACAGGAGACAATCGACACCGTGGAGGAGGTCGAAGAAGAGCTCCGACAGCAGATGGGCCAAATCGACGTCTCAGAGCGCATGGAGGAGTACGAGCGCAAGCAAAAGGAGGTTGCCCAGCGCGTTATGAACCTTACGAACGGTGGGCAGCTCGACAAATCTGACCTGAGTGCAAGCGAGCAGGCCGAATACGAACGTCTGGAACACCGTCTGTTCCACCTCGAGTCGATGATAGACTCGGTCAGCGACACGAGCGATCTTGACCAGGAAATCCAGAAGATGACTCAGGAGCTGTCAATGCACGTTGCGAACTTAGACGACACACAGGGATCGCTTCAAGTTCAGCTCGACCGGTTGAAAAAGGTGTATCAGGTCAACGAACACATCAATTACGAGGACGCGAAGGAGATGGCTGAACACCTCTCAAACGTGGCTGCGGCCGTCGCCGGTGTTGCGGACGCAGAGGAAAGAATGGGAGAAGAAGATACTATCAGCCTCGCGTCGTCGCTAGTTGAGGAGATGGGCGACGCCGACTCGATAACTCAGGACGCCGGTACCGACGTGGAGTCGACTGGCTACGAGCAAGGAACTTGAGAGATGCAGGCTCAGTCGCTCGTCGGGAGTGCGCGGTCGCTAAACCGTCAAACCGAGGCCATCCTCGATGAGCGACGACTCAGCCCGGGTACAGTACGTCAGACGGGGTTAGCCCAGTTATCAACTCTCGGGACGCTCGAAGCGCTCATTGCGGCCGGGACGCCGCTACCGGTGACGCACGCCGGCACCGACCGTAGCGACGAGGTTGTGCCGACGTTGCTTAACCGGCTGTACGAAATGGGGTCGCTGGACAGAGCCGCACTCGACAGTTCACTCCGCGAACAGGCCGTTCGAACCGACCGGGTCAGCGCCGTTGGACCGGTGTTTTTGATCCCGCTAGGGACCGATGACGCGACTGGACAGAACTGGCGTCCTGTATTCCGACTGCTCCTGAACCGACTCGACGAGACGGCGGCAGACTGTGAGCGCGTAGTTGCCCGAACTGAGAGGCTATCGTCGACTCCGGTCGCCCAGCGAATCTGGCAGAGTATCGTTGCAACGCTTGAAGAGACCCAGACACTGCTGAAGACGCACCTCGCCAGACAGGAGCGACTCAACCGGCTATACACACGGCCGTCAGACAAATCCGCCAAGTTCGCTACGTGGACGATAGAGCAACTCTCCGACACAAGAACTGAACTATGAGCACGCTGAATCTCAACCCGATAACCAAGTCGGACCGACCGACGTCCCACATCACCATCCAGAAGCGGAAGGTCGGGTCGTCGAACATCATCGCGGTCGAACACCAGAACACGAAGGGGTACTTCTACGTCGACCCCGAGCAGGAGGTCATGAGCACCGACCTCCAGAACACGGTGTATCTCCACGACAACGCCGCGGAGCTGTTCGGTGGCATCAACCATGGCGTCCCGTTCCGGATCCACACAGATGTCGGGCTCAGCGAGGTGGCAAACTGTGAAAAAGCCACGCTGCACCTCGAAAACGGTAATGAAGACCGGCTTCGATCAGCCCTGCAGAGTGACCGCTTCCTCCTCCACCGCGGTATCGAGGAGGTCGCAGACGTGGGCGGGTCGCTCGTGCCTTTTGACGTGGTCGAGCTTGAGCCGTACAATTACACAACCCTGGTTGTCACAGACGGCACCGAAATCGAGTTCGTCGACGCGAGCGAGGCCCAGCAACGCGGACAACGGGCTGGCAGGGGTGACGGCCGTCCCACGCCGGGTGGTCCCCCCGGATCGGGCGGTGGACAGTCGGGCGACGAGGGTGAGATGGCTGTCGACATCGACGTCACACCCGAAAAACCGACCGTGAGCTTCGAGGAGGACGTGGCTGGCCTCGACGAAGTCAAGGAGACGGCCCGGATGCTGCTGGCGCTGTTCGATCCTGAGACAAAGCAGGCGGTGAGCGACCGTTACGGCGAGAGTTTCGCGTCACGCGGCGGTAGTATGCTCCTGTATGGTCCGCCGGGCTGTGGGAAGACGCTCGTCTCGGAGGCTATCGCATACGAAGCGGCCAACAACACGAACATTGAGGATGAGTACGGCGACGTGAAGTTCCTCCCGGTGAAAGGCGGCGACATTCTCTCACGGTATCCAGGTGAAGCTGAGCGCCGCGTCGAAGCCGTCTTCGAGGAGGCCCACCGGGCCGCACAGGATGGGTTCGCAGTGCTCTTTTTCGACGAGATAGAGACGCTTATTCCGGACCGAAGCGACGACAACCTCCAGCGCCACGAGCGCTCCCTGACAAACGCGTTCCTGCAGGAGATGGACACCGACAAGATGGAAGACAATCTGCTGGTCATCGGTGCGACGAACATGCCGTTTACCATTGACCCGGCAGCGAGCCGCCGGTTCCCGCTTCAGCAGTTCATCCCTCAGCCGGGCCAGGCCGTGATGAGCCAGGTCTGGGAGAAGGAGCTCGCTAGTCTCGAAGCGGCAAACGGCGACGCGAACATCGATTATGACCAGCTTGGTGACGCCTCTATCGGCTATACGCCAGCCGAGATTGCCGACCGTGTTCTGGGTACCGACCTGCAACGCGACCTCATCAGAAGCGTGATAGACGACTCCAGAGAGCCAGTCACACCGGACACAGCGTACCTGCTTGGCCGTCTGGAGGACCACCAGCCGAAGACGGTACGACAGTTCGTCACCAGCGTCAGGGACGAAGCAGACGCTCTGGAAGGATATCCGGCGATGCGCGATTACGTCAGTGAGCAGGCCGAGCGGCTAGACCTCTCGATTGGCAGTGGGTCACTAGCCGACCAACTGGCCGCCGTCGCGGAGAACGACGACAGTTCGGGGGCGTAATCAATGTCATGGGGGGACCGAACATACACGACGGTCACGGAGTTCTCGCTCGGGAGCGACACCATGTTTGCCGCCGATACGTCGGCGGTGATACTGGCGACACCCGCAGGCCGCATCAACGTTGTCGGTGAAGACGGGACGCGGACGCTCTCTGTCGGCGGGCCAGTCGAATCTGTGGCGGCTGACGGCTATGTGTTCACGCTCGCCGACGGAACAGTGACTGCACAGACGACAAGCGGTATCGAACTGTGGACGACGACCGTCGAGACGGCGACGGCGATTGCGGTCGTTGGAACCGGTGGCCTGCTGGCCTGTGTCACCGATGACGGTCGTGTTGTCGGACTGGACACCGAAACCGGAACCGAACTATACGACAGCGAGCGGCCCCACGCTGACGTCTCGGATATCGCGGCAGTGACCGGTGGACACGGGCGCGTGGCTGTCGCTGCCTGGTCGTTTCTAACGGCGCTCGATGACGCCGGCGACGTGCTGTTCGACCGGAACCTCGATGGAGCTATCGCTCAGGTAGCTGTCCTCAGCGACGCTGTCGTGGTGAAACTGAAAGACGGCCGGCTGACCCGACTGACGCTCCCTGAGGCTTCCCAGACGTGGACACAGTCGACGGACGCCCATGACCTGTCACCGCTTGACGACGGCGTTCTGACGGTCGACGACGAGGGCCTCAACTACGTCGATAGTCATGGTACCGTCGAACCCCTTTCGCTGCCGGGCGGTGACAGAGTCGTCACAGCGACTGACGGCTCGTTCGTCGTCACTGCCGGGGGTGGCACCCAGACGGTGTTTCGCCGCGGAAGACCGCCAGCCGCCAGTCTCGAAGCCACACTGCTGACCGAGACAGTCAGTGCAGGGGAGCCAGTCCGGTACCGGGTCACCAACGCGGGGACCGACCACGTCGACGTTCCAGTAGCTGTGTCGACGCCGGCTGACAGCTCGATTCAGGTGGGCGGGCAAGAAACAACTGTTTCGCTTGCTCCCGATGAGACCACGGAGGTTGGTGTTCGTGTCCGAGATATAACTGAGGAGATACCAGCGACTGTGACGCTCACTGCCGACGGAATAACAGTCACGACGGATACGGTGAAAGCTGACCGGGACGTTGACCCGACAGCCGCCATAGAAGCTGTCCCGACTGACCAGCGTGTCACGCCGGACGGCATCGAGACAACTATCTCAGTGACAAACGACGATACATCGCCGGTTGAGATAGCCTCGGAGGACGAGACAATTACCGTCCCCGCCGGTGACAGTAGGTCCGTGACATCGCTGCTGTCAACCGACGCCAAGCCGACCTGCTCGCTGTCCGTGATTGTCGGTGACCGGACCGAGACGATGCCGGTACCTATCGACCACCCCACCGGTTCACCGACACTTGAGATCTCCGCTGGAGGCGACCACTCGAGCCCGTTCCTGGACGTGACTGTCGCCACACCGTTCGAGGCGACGCTCGTCGGGAGCCTGACTGTGGAAGCCGGGGACCGGCTATCGCTCACTCGGCCGGTCGAACTCTCCGGCGATACAGAACTCCGCCTTGCCGTCCCACTGACCGAGTCGTTCATCGCGGGCGGTCTCGACGTTACCGCGTCGCTCAAGGGCCATGGCGTGTCCGAGCAGGAGACACTGCCCAGGGACACGTGGGAGTACCCTGACAGACCCGGGGACGATTTGGACACCCGCTCTGACCACGCATCACCGGCTACCGTCCAGTTCGCTCAGGAGGCGTCGGCCCCAGTCACTGACCGGTCGACAACATCACAGCCAGGGGCGGAGTCCGCCGACACGAGAGGCGAGCGTTCCAGCGACCAGACGACCCGTCCCGAGCTCCAGACTAACAGAGCCGTGCCAGAGTCGGTCCCGAAGGGCCATAAATTCACGGAGACGGTTGCAGTGACGAACACTGGGACGCGGCCGGCAACGGACATCACGCTTGAACTGGCCGGCCAGCAGTTCCACGCCGACCGCCTCGAACCCGACCAACGCCTCGAAGTCGAGCGTGACCACGCCGTATTCGAGACCGGACCGTTCGACATCAAGGGCGGCACAGTCGCCCACAGCGGAGAATCGCTCCGCTTCACAACCCGGACAGTGAGCGTGGATCAGTCACGGTTTCTGCTCCGTGTAACTGCCAGCGGCGGCCCCTCCGAGACAAAACTGGCGTTCAGGTGCACGAACACTAGCGACACCCCCCGTCGGGTCAACGCACTCGGCATCGATCCGGAGACAGGACCCGACCGAGTATGGCGACTCTCCGACAGCCCGGATCTCGCGCCCGGCGAAACCGTCTCTTTCGAACGCACTGCCGACTTGGATGTGCCGGAGACCCCGTTTTCGGCTGGCGTCCAGTACCAGAGACCGGACGAAGAGACGGTGGGGGTTTGGACCCTCACGGCGGTCGGACCGGACACAGAGCAGGACAGCTTGTTCAGTCTCTCTGCCGTGCCACAGTCTTACCCGGTCGTCGGCCGCAACACGACTATCGAGTGTACACTGACAGCTGGGACCACAGTGTCAGACCTGACGGTCGAGGCTGACGGCGAGATAGTCACACCACTTGCGACCGGCGAGCGCGACATCGGTCACGTAGAGGCCGGGAATGCGCAGCGGCACGTCGTCGACATCGAGCCAGCCACACAGGGTGAAGCGACGTTTACGGTGACGGTGACGGGCGTCGTCGCTGACGAGGATATCGAGCGGACGTTCACTGTTACCGGGCCCATCGCTGCTGCCGACGCTGAACTGGCTGACACTGACATCGTGGACGAGTGGACCGTGACCGAGAACGGTGAGACGGAGTCCGGAGAGAGTGTTTCTCACCTGGTTACGCCGTGTCGTTCGCCAACAGGAAATCGCCTCTGACTGCTTCCGTCGAGTCCTGCACGTACCGGTAGATCGCTCGGGCTTCAAGACCGAGTCCAGTTATGAACGCGACCACAACGAACCCGGCCAGTCCGAACGACAGCAGTCGGCCCTGCTCCATCCGCTGAGAGAAGGCCATCCGCTCGGACTGAGCCGTCTGTGCGCGGCTGGACGCTCCAGCGGACTCGAACTGTTGTTCAGCCTGCGTGTACGACTCGACGACAGCCGACTGTTGTTGCTCGACACCATCCAGATTCCCTATCCAGTACACCGGCCGACCGCCGACAGTCAGTAGCGTCCCGGCGGTGAGATTCGCCCGGTCCTGGCGGGCTGACTGCAGGTTCGCGTTCCCGTCACTGACGAGCGTAGAGTAGTTACTGAACGCCGATTGAGACTCCGATTCCAGCCGTTCTGCCTCTGAATCGTCGCCAGCGAGGGCTGCAAGCTGTGCGAGTTGGCGAGTGGTCTGCGCCCGCTCAAGCATCGTCGTGTCGTTCGACGCCAGTTGCTGCTCGTAGTGGCCACGTTGCTCATCAAGGAGTTCTGTGAGAATCTCTTCGGCGGCACCGGCAGCGCGGTCCAGTCGCGTGCGTGCGGCCGGTGTCTGCACGCGGCCGGACGCAGACGCAAGCGTGTTGTACGTCGCTGCCGCTCGCGTCAGCGACCGCTGTGCCGCAGTGTGGTTTCCGGAATCCATCTGTTGCCGAGCGTCGATCGTGTACCGGAGGAACAATGCGGTGCTTCGACCGGCCGCGCTGACGGTCGTAACGTCGTTCCTGGCCTGTTGGGAGCTGTCCTCTCGTATTTCTGTCGTCAGTTCCTCCATCGCGCTTGCCGTCTCACTGGCGACAGTCCGATGACGGTTATCGCCGTTACTTTCGGCCGCCCGCAAGTCATCGACCGTCGCCGTGAAATCGACAGGTCGCGGCGTAGCCGTGACGGTGATTGTTTGTGTTTCGATATTATCGCCAGTAATGCGGTACTCCCACGTGTACTGGGTGAAAAACTGCGCACGCGTGTCGAAGGTGAGTGAGGTAACCAGTGGCGAAGTCTCACCGGCGGCCAGTGAGTCGGGCCGTTCCGCAAGCGTGAGCCAACCTTCCTCGGGCCCAGACACCAGGCGTATGTCGAAGTTCTCGATGTCGTTGTACCCCAATCGTTCGCTGATAGCGATGTTCCGGGTAGCGGTTCGGGTCGCGACGACGCGCCCGTAGGCCATGTCCGTCGTCTCCACGTCGATTTCTGTCTCGTGTTCGACAGAGATTGTTGCGGACGTGCGCTCCTGTCCGGCCTCTTGAGCGTCGACAGCCACGTTCATCTGCCGGTCGCCCGGATCCGAATCGGCGTCAGCGGTCACCCGCACCTCGACGGTTCTGGAACTCTGTCCAGGGATGGTGTCGGGCGCATCGACGACTGTCGCCGTCATTTCGCTCCCTGTAATTGTCGGGGTCACTGACGAGATATCCATCGGCCGGTCGCCACCGTTCTCTATTGTAACCGGTACCGTGTTCGAGAATTCGCTCTGCTGGGCGCGTGGCTCGTCGAACGCGATGGTGCGGTCCGGCGCGGAGACCGACTCGTAGTAGGGGGGATAGATGACGCGAGCAGTGAACATGATGGTGGTGCCGGTCCCATCCGGATCGTCGGGCCGGAGTGTCGCGTCCCAAGAGAGATCCGTGTGTTGCTGTGCGCTCGATTCTGGTGATATCGTCACCGTCCCCACCCGGTCGCCGTTGGCCTCGATGAAGCCATCGACGCCCGATAGCGTTATTTCCCCATCGGGATGCTGGTTGTCGAAGACGACCTGTACACCGTTAACATCCTCGTACCCACCGCTTTCCTCCAGAATGAAATCGCCCGAGACAGACTCACCGATGAGAACGTCTCCAAGATCGATGTCCCTATCATCTGCGGTCAGTACGGGCGCTTTGATGACATCGATGGTAACGGTGAACGATTCGGTGTTGCCCAAGGAATCCTCAACAGTCACAGTAAACGAATGTGACCCCTCTGAAAGGGATTCCTCGGCCGACACGTCGACTTCAACGGTTTCAGTGTCACCGGCACCGATTTCCGATGGCGTCGACACATCGGCGTCCATCCCTGATGGGACACCGCTTGTCGACGCCGAGACCCCGGTCATGACACCGTCGCCTATGTTATCCACATCGACATCAATAGTCGTCGACGCGGTGCTGTCTGTCGTGAACGACAGCTCGTCGTCCTGTGAACCGACCGAACCGAACTGTGGCTCCAGCACTTCGACATCCACTGACAGTGTTTCCGAGTAGCTCCCGCTGGGGCCGCTCACCGACGAGAACAGGTCGTAGGTACCCTCTCTAGCTCCGTCCTGAGCGGTCACCTCGTACTCGACGGTGTAACTCTGACCGGCTTCGACTGTGAACGACTCGCTGCTCTGGAGCGTGAAGGTCACATCCCCAGCGCTTTGACTATCGCTGGTCGGGCTGACAGTAGCAGTCCCGTTCCCCTGGGCTGTGAAAGAGTAACTGAGCGTCGTCGTATCGCTGTCACCGCTCTCTGCAGCTTCCAGTTCGAGCGTGCCCGTGTTGGAGGCTGCCGCCAGACCGACACTAGTGACGAGACACAGCACTACGAACGCAACCGTCGCTACGCGGGCCGAGTTATCCACGGATCATCGCCCCCACGAGCACGGAGTCACCGTGTGCTGCGGCCTCTAAGTCCCGCTGCCAGACAGTCAGCCGCCAAGCGATAAGCGAACACACGAGTCCCAGAATCGTAGTGTAGCCGACGATGAGAGCGGCACTCGCGAGCGCCAGTGTGGTCTGGACGCTCCCGATACTCGACTGGACCGTTGTCAGCGCGCTGGCTCGCGACGAAAGCCCGTGTTTCTCCGCCAGAGAGACGGCAGTTTCCGCTCTGGTTGCCGCCGACTGCGCTTCCCGATACTTGGGGAACACGCTGAAGCCGTACGTTGTCAGCGCACCCGTGACGCTGTCACAATCGGTACAGCCATCGACGAACGCCGATGCGCTCGCTGCTGAGGTGTTCATTTCAGAGATATCTGCCTGATAGGTTTGCTCGGTGCTCTCCACGCGGAGCAGTACCTGTGAGTAGCGGTCGGTCGCTCCCGCTCGCTGGTAGGCTAGTGCGGCCCGGCGCAGCGTCGTGATACGGTCTGGTGTCACCGATTCTGATTCGGCGGCAGACTGGAGTGACCGACCGGTACGGTCGTAGAACCGCTCTAGAGCGACTGCCGAGAGGACAGCGTATTGCTCGCCACCCCCGACGGTCCGTAGCTGACTGCTGACCGCGTTTGTTTCGTTTGCTGCGTCGATTGCGGCTCCGTACTCGCCGGCCTGCTGGTGGCTATAGGCCCTGTCGAAGGTCTGCAGCAGGTCAAGCACGAGTGCCATCCGCTCGGCTTTCGTCTCGGTGAAGTTCCCGATCTGGACCGCAAGGACTGCCTGGGACCGGATGATTTCGAACTCGCTGTAGCTCGTGTACGCGGCCGTCCCGTTCAGGTCTCGGAATGCCGTCAGGTATGCCGACGCAGAGTCCGGCGCTGTTTCGTTGGTCTGTGCGAACGCGGTCGGCTGGTCGGCGGCCACCGGGGTCGACGTGGCCGGGCTCGCACTGGTCGCAGCCGGCACCGTGACCATCCCGAGGACGACAACCAGAATGAAGTAGTAGCTTTTCATTGTTAGTACACCGTCCGTTCCATCCGCCTTCGAAGGTCGTCGTCGTCGAATAGGCCATCAATCGCATCCAGTAGCGCCTCCGCAACCGCGATGAGCGCCGCCGACTGGACCTGTGTCGCACCCGTGTTGTCCCGGACCATCGTCCGGACCGCCTCCCACATCTCTCGTGCCGGGCTTACCTCCGCCATGTCGCTGACCGAGGCCGAGATACGCTCGTCAACTGTCTCAAGCTGGTCCAGAATCTCGCCCCGCTGTTGCCCGATATCCTGCGTCGCCAGCTCCGTCACCCGAGCGACACTCAGTTGGCCCTGCCACGTCGCCGAGACGGACTGAAGATCGGAACACGCCGAGAACAGGTCGACGTTTCGTTTCGAGGTCATCACGTCGCTGATTGTCTCCGCTGCGACCTCGCCGGCGTCGAGTACCGCGTCGACGACCTCGTCTGGAGATACACCCGCGACTAGCAGTGGATAGCCACTGTTCGGAACTTCGGCCGCCGTATCGGCGATGGATTCGATGACGCTGGCGTAGTACGCCGGAATCGCCCCGTCACGGCGGCTCACGGCCCCGATGTCGTCGGCGCGGCTGCGGAGCGACCGGACCTGGTCGGTTGCCGCCGACGTGAGCTGGTAGTCGAATGCGACGGTGATCTTCGTCCGCGCTGTCTCGCCGTCCCGAACGGTCACCGATGCCTGCTCGGCGCTGAACTGGGACGAGTACTCCTCCAGCGACGGCTTGATCGTGTAGCGTCCGACTGGGAGCTCCGACAGCGTAACCGACCCGTCCTTTGTCGTGGCCTTCGTTTCCGAGTCCGCCGTGCGCTGGCTCTCGACGGTCACCGGAATCTCGGGGACGCCTCTCCCATCCAGTGTAACCGTAGCGTGGACGCTGCCGACCAGCGGCCGGAGCTCCAACGTTTTACTGACACCTCTGGCGGTATCGGTCGTCGACCACGATGCTGACTCGTACTGTTCGTGGTCGACCTGCACCTCGAACGCTGACGCCGATACCGGCAGCGTCTCGCCCCACTGACCGCGTTTGTTCGTCTGGCCGGTCCCCTGTCCCCCGTCAACCGAGACAGTCACGTCGGCATCTGGTATCGGTTCGCCAGTGTCCTGATCAAGTACCGTTACCGACGCGGTAGGTCGATCAAATGCGATATCAAGTCTGCCATCGTTGGTCTGGATATGTGTGTTGTCGGAGGCCGACTGGCCGGCGAATTTTGCTTTCGCTTCCCATCGCCCCTCCTCCAGTTCAATGGTTGCGCTTCCGTCACTGATGTCGACAGTACGCGTCTTGGTCCCCATCTGTTCGTTGACCGTGACTGTCATGGGTTCCCGAATCGGCGTCCCCGCTGAATCGTGAACCCGTATCGTCGTCCGGTACGTCGTTGGCGTCGATGCGGAGGCCGTATCAGTTCCATACACCCCAACCCCGAGAACAGCGGCCGTCCCGATGTATCCGTAGCCCAGTCCAGCGCTGACTTCGCGGGCGGAAGGTACCGACTGGGACTCAAGATATGTCAGTGCCAGTACCCCGACGAGACCAACACCAACCACGAGGAAGCTGATGTCGAGCGCGCGCATCATTGACGTGTTGAACACCTGGGTGGTGAGTTTCCATATTCCGAGAATGAGGATAGCAACGACAGCTGTCATTGCGACGAAGACGACGATTCCGGTGGGATCGCCGGCAGGATCCTCAGCGACCCACCAGCCGAACGGAAGCCAGGCGACGACCGCTCCGACCAGTACGCCGAACGTCAGATGATTCAAATCGGTCTTGCGCTGTGAAAGCCCGTAAGCTATACCGAACGCCCCCGTCCCGAGAACACCGGCAAGTAAGAGGCCGAGGTTGTCCTTGAGTACGTTTATTGGGTCCATAGTCGTCTCCTTATCGACACCAGCACCACCGTCATTTTGCTCGCCGCTACTACCGGTTGCAGTTACCGAAACCACGCGATAGTTGTCCTCGGCCTGTCCGACCAGTGCAACGGTGAAGTTGTCGCCGTTCTCACGGACTGACTTCGGGATCTCCAGCGTTGCGGTCCCATCCTCCGTCGACACGACCGACGCGTCGTATCGCTCTACAGGCCCGCTTTCGTTGGTCTGTATCCAGACCGACGAGGGGGCTGTGGGAGCCTCTGGGAGGGTGACGTTCTGCTTGGTTGTGTTCCACTCGACAGTCGCCTGTGCGGATGCGAGTTCTAGAACCGATTCGGGTGACCCACTCTTGTTGTACACCTCACGGTCGCCGTCCTCAATACGGAGATGTAACTTCTCGGCGTACAGCAGTTGCGCGGGTATCGGCAGCGTCCCGCCAGCCCCCATCGGCTCGCCAGCAGTGACCGTTCGGCTGAACGTTCCTCCAGGCACCTCCGTCTTGGCCCACACCTCGTACGTTTCACCGTTGTTGACGAGTGGATGGCTCACAGTAGCCTCGTCTGTCGATGGCATGACGTACGCCGGCGCTGCAGCCTGCGGGTTCACATCGTATGAGACCACTGGGTCAGTGTCCGGAAGGACAACGAACGTGATGTTCTCGTACAGCGAGACGTTGCTCTCGAACCGGTCCATTCGGACGCGGGTTTCGCCATCTTTGTACGTTCCGTCAACGGTTGTGTTTCTGGAATTGTATTTGATTTCGACCGGTACAGCCGTCCCCTCGGGAATCCCGACGACCGACGTTCCGTTGACCGGAAGCGTGATGTTACGGCCGTCCACGCCGCCCTTATCGCTTCTTTCAACGTATCGAAGGTCGACCGTCTTCCCGACGGTGGTCCCGTTGACCGTCACGTTCACCGTCGCTTCCCTGTGGTCTCCGGGTGCGTTCCGGAACTCGGAGAACGGAATCGACGTGGTGTTCGTCGTCTGTTTCGAAAAGTTCAGGTCGTAGCTCGCGACCTGCGTGTCTCCTAGCGAGACATTGGTGGTCTCGATACCGTTCTCGTTAAATCCGCCCGTGGAGACGGTCACCGTCACCGTGTCCCCATCCCGAGTCACCGTGACGTGTTGGTCGGCCGCGGCGCTGCCAGCGACGGCCCCGAGAACAGCTATCGCAACGACGAGCCAGCAGACGACCACGCGCCCAGTTTTCCCTCGGTGTGCCATCGCCATGTGTGTCACCTCCGATTGTCCGAAAGGTACTCATCGAGGTTCTGCTGAATCGTCCGGAACTGCTCGGCGGTGAACTCCGCCGTCGGCGTGTCGATGTCCGTTGCAAGGCCGTGTTCGGTAGCCTCGTCCATGATTCGGTCGAACTTCGGCCGAGACGCATCAAGCAGCGGGTCGATATCGAACCCACCGAACAGCAGCAACACGTCGACACTGTCGCCCTGCCGCGAAGATGGCGTCAGCGTCGGCATCTGGTGGACTACCTCGTCCATGCCGTTGTTGTCGAGCCACTGCTGGAGCGCCATCTCCAGATCCGCTTCAGTGTATTCGCCGGCTTCGATGAGATGTTCCGGGGCCCGAACCACGGCGTACACCACCTTGGACGTGCTCGGGTCCATCGGGACGAACACGTTGTCTGCGGCCTTATCGAACAGTAAATCCAGTTCGAACACCGAGGGCTGATCCATCGCGATGCCGGGCGTGAAGTGGTAGGCATCGAGGCGCGACGGCCAAGTTATGAGGTCTGAAACGTCGACGACGCTGTGTGTCTGGCGGCCGGCCCCAATCATCATATCGACTGCTTCGATGACGTTGCGGTTCACGGATTCATACCGGTCCTCATCAGGGCCGTTGAGGTCCTCATCGTTCGAGACGTGGGTGTTCGAGGCTAGGATAACCATGTCAGCGTTCTGTGTCCCATCGTACCACCGAAGCAGCCGCGAGAGGCCACAGACGGCGTTGAAATGCCGCTGCCCCCCCTCGAAGTCGTACGGCCACGCTGCCAGTGCGACGTGGACGATGTTCTCCATCGCCGAGTTTGGCGGGTCGTCCTTGAGCGACTTGATAATGTACGGCACGGAGCCGTTCCCGGTCCCACCACCGAGAGTCATCATGTAGAGGAACGCGTCGGAGTTACCGATACCGCTTTCCACTATTTGTTCGTTGATACGGTCCTGGTCGATTTCGGCACACTGCTCGCCTCCCGGAAAGTAGTTTCCGACACCGTCGAGCGGGCCGAACTCCAGGGTGTGGTCGGCCCGTATGTCCTGTATGTCGATAGTGTTGCGCTCCAGTCGCTCGATAGTGTTTGCGATATCAGTCCGGTTGGTGTTCATCACCAGCACTCGGTCGTCGATGCCGGGATTTTCGGTGCGACTGAACAGCGTCGAAGCGATACGGCCGCCGCCCTCACCGGATGCGAGAACGGCCCAGCGGGTGTACGTGTCTGATTGCGCCATTGCTATGATTTCGTGAGATGATCGTCGGCAACAGTTGCGTCGTCAAGTTCTGCGGTTGCGATATCAGCCAATGCCGCGTCCGGAACCGGAGCGGAGAGGAACCGCTCCCGAAGTTCGTCGAACGCGATCGACTCGCCGTCCTCAAGGTTGTACGCCACGACGTTCTCGAGTTCGCCGACGAGTGTTTCCGCATCGTAGACGAGAACGGTCCCGTCGTCGAGTTGGGTCGTGCCGTGGTCCGCTCGGTCAGCCCACAGGACCAGCAAACAGGGGATGTAGCTCTCTTCGACACGGTAGGACATCCCGGTGCTGAGATACCCTTCCTCATCGAACCGGTCGTCGAAGGTCTCTTCGAGATCATCCAGATACTGCTTGGACTCCTCCTGCACGCCGTCACAGACGCGGTCCTGAAGTGTCACTTCAGGCAGATCAAGCGAGACTTCGGAGTCAGTGTCGACCTCTGCGGTCGTCTCGGCCGGCCCGAAGTCATCGCCGCTGGGGATGGCTTTTATCGTGTACTCGCCGAAGGGAACGTCGGTGAACGTGGTCGTACCGACGAGCGGCGTCGTCACGGTGTCGGTTGCGGTGTGCCTGTCGCTTTCGAGCGTGATGTTGATATCTCGGTCCGGACCACCGCGCTCGAATTTAGCAGTGACATCGACCGTGTAGGTCTCGGCCTCGCCGTCGATTGAGAGGCTCGGTTCGTCGATATCAAACGAGACCGTCTCGGGGTTTTCCCGGTAGTACAGCCCGAGGAAATGCTCCTCGTGCTGTCTGACCGGGAGATCGTCAGCGCCGACGTAGCCGGTGGCTTGCAACTCCGTGTCGATGACGTCCCGAACGTGGTCGTAGCCGCTCACGACATCGGCTTTCGGTTGCAGGGCGTCCAGCGCCGCAGTGAGTTCGTTGACCGCTTCGACCCAGAGCTCCTCGAAATTCTGGAGATCCGATGTCTCCCGTAGGTCCGTGGTGAACCGCCGGTCGTGGGCGTTCGGAACGGTGTAGTAGCCGTCCGGGATATCAGCCCGGTCGAGTTTCGCGACCACTGCATCGAGGTCGTCGGCCAGTTCTTCGACAATAGCGAGCGCGACATCGCGGGTCGCTTCGCGGTGTTCGGTCAGTGCGGACAGCTCCATCGCGTCGTCGAGATCGGCGACAGCCCGCTGGATGTCACCCACATCCGTGTCCGTGTCGGTAAGGTACTCGTCCGCGTCGCTGGCCTCAATGGTGTCGAGCAGCGAACGGAGGGCCGCTCGGACGGTACTGAACGCGCTTTCGCCCTCTCTGCGGACGATATCACGCGTGTCAAGCAGTGCCGTCACGGCGTCCCCAAACCGGTCTGCCGCTGCCGCGGCCCGGGCCTCTGCCAGCTGTTCCTCGACCGTCTCACGGTCCACGTCATCCGTTGAACCGACGGTATTCTGTATCGTTTCGGCTGCCGAGTCGACCTGTTCTGTAGCAACCTCCCGTGCGTCATCAAGCTGTGCCCCGGCGGCCGTCCAGTCGTCGTCAGGAACGTCTGCTGGCGTCGGGCCTCGCGAAGCCGGCACGAGGTCGTCTATCCGCTCCAGTTCCCTGTTGATGGCCTGAATACGCTGGCGGACGCTCTCTCCGAACGCCTCGTCGAGGTCTCCATCGAGCGCTTCGATGCGAGTCGCAAGTGAGTTGATGTCCTCCAGTGTGTCGACGTCGTCGAGGGTGAACGCGCCATTTTCACGGTCGAAATCGATACCCGCTGTGCCGAGGTCCGCGATGACTGCGCCCAGGCCAAGGCCAAGGCCATCGTCGAACACGTCGGGGTACTCCCGTCGGATCCGCTCGCGCTTTTCCCAGACATCAGTAAAGGATTCGCCGACCTCACGTGCGCGCCGGCGCGTGTACTGCGTCTGATCTGTCCCGGTCGAGGCAATTCGCCGGCGAACCCAAAGGCCACCGACCACGACTAGCATCGGTGCGATAGCGGCGGCGGCGTACACCGCGAGCTGGGATCCGAAGAGGACAAACACACCCGCACTGAGGAGGCCACCGAGTAGTACCAAGCCGAATATCCCAGCCATTGTCTTGCCGGAAGATTTCACAGGAGAGCACCTCCCAGGCCGCTCACGACGAGCAGTGCCACGCCACCGACGAGGAAAGCGAGGCCGATAACCACCGGCACCGTCAACAGCGACCGGTCGAAATCGCTCCCGCTGAAATCACGGAAGTCCTGTGTCTTCTTCCCGAACTGCCTGAGTCTGTACCCCCCGCCGATGGCCCCGATGACGAGGCCGGCCAGTATGCCCGCTGCCATATTGATGAGAATCGTCTGTTGTGCCGCTTGCTGGACGCTTTGCATCGCCTTCCGGTACCGTTCGAGGGCGGCTTCAGTCTGCGTGTCTGTCCGCTGTTGGCTCTCGTGGAGGGTTTCGAGTTCCGTCGCGTGGGCAGCACTCGGGCGCATCTCTGCCCGAAGCTGTGCGTATAGCTGTGCCCGGAGTGTGCGCGCCCGGGCGTCCGCAGTCGACTGCGATGCGTTCATCTCTTCGAGAGTCGTGTTTGCCGACTCCACCTGATCCAGGAACGCGCCCGGTTCACTGGGGTTGAGACGTGCAGCTGTGTCGTTCAGTTCGCTTGCGGCGGCTCTGGAGTCGTTTCTCGCTTCGACGTACTCGGTCTGGGTGGCCTCGTACGTGTCGGCCTCTGTGGAGTGAAACAGCAGCGTCTCGTCCGTCAACTGCGACTCGACTGTCGGTCCCATCTGGAGGGTGACAGTAAGCTCCGCTGACTGGGGCTTCCCCGAGAGGCTCTGCGGGCCTAGTACGACACGTGTCCCCTCAGTCGGGATTGTCGCGCTATATCTCATCCCGTTACGCTGCACGTTATCTAGACCGGCCTGATCGGTAATCCCCCAGACTTCGCTGCCGCCCTGTTCGGGACGGACGGGACTGCCGTCCTCACAGTAGGCGACGGAGACGTTCGTCCCGGGATACAGCGTGACACTGTCAGTGTAGCCCTGACCGGCAACGAACACGACCGGAGCTCCGGAGATCCCATTACACGCCTGTTGTATGTCCGCCGCTCGATCTGCCGCTACCGACCCTGAACACAGCACCGCGGCAAGCACGACCGCAATGATGACCGTTCGCGCTCTCATGATAGCTTGGTGTTCCAGTACGCAAACATCGACACGCTTCCGAGTACGATACCGAGGCCGAGGCCGAGCAGGACGCCGGTTCCGGCGTGTAAAAACGGCTGCTGGCTGAGTTGTACCGTCGTTGCGACGTCCGCAGTCCGTCTCTGTGCCGCAGCGATCTCGCTGGCCGCCTGGCCGGAGCTCGACCCGACGAGCAGGGCCAGGGCCACGAGCGTGCTGCCGCCAAGCCAAGCCCGTTTCATGAGACGACGGCCTCGGATTCCTGTTCGTACTCGGCGGCGAGCGATTCGATTTCGGCGAGTCTGTCAAGGTCTTCCCGGCGATAGGTAAACAGCGTGGTAAACGAGACTAAATTCCGCTTCGTAAGCGTCACGCCCAGATTCACCTCGTCACATCGAGTGGTAAGGAAAGATCGGAGTTTCGAGGTGTCAACCTGATACGCAGTTCCTGCGACATACTTTGATGGCGCTCGCAGCAGCCCAATTGCTTTCCGGGCCTCCTGCGTATCAACGTCTTCGACAGTCTGTTTGAGGTCCGAGAGGTGCGCCAGTGCGGAAGCATCGACAGTTTTCCCGCCGACGAGGGGCAATAGATACCCTGACAGAGACTGTGTCATCTGAACTGAACGTCCCATCGACGCATAGCCTGTCTCGCTCTGTTCACCGCCAAGACCGAACGAAAGGCTCGTGACGATATCCTGAATGTCGATAATCGGCAGGTCGACATCGTACTCGCTACGGTCTATCCGCTCCAGGACGGTCCCGGAGACCAGGTCGACCATCGACGCCGCGACGTACTCGTTCAGGTCCGTGAACTGGCCTTCGGCGGCCTCGTGGTAGGAAAGCCGCTGATTGTCGACGAGGATTATGCCGTCGGCCTCGTCCTCAATACGGTTCAGGCCGTACCGCGCGTTCCAAGCCTGTCGGCTTGGCGAGGCCGTCTCGTCATCGGTTTGACCGACAGGACCCTGCGTATTCGGGAGCACACAGACGGCAATCGTCTTGCAGGCCCCATCTGTGTAGTCGTCGATGGCCTCGATAATGTGGGGTGTAATTCCACAGCCTGTCCCGCCACCGAGGCCGCAGAACACGAACGCAAACGGGATGTTCGCCTCGGCAGTGGTCGTTTCGCCGTCTCCCTCCTCGGTCCGCTCCGACAGCTCGTCCCGGAGCGTACCATCGAGGATATCCCGGTTGTCAGACATCACCTCGTCGGCACGGACAGGGTTGCGGCCGAATCCACCGGTGACCTGCTCCTCGAATCCGTCCGTTGTTCCGGGCACCAATCCAGGCCCCTCGGCAACACCGTACCAGTTGTCGCGGCTGATATTCTGTAATTTTTGTAAGTCCCGTATTGTTGAATTGAACACGAGCGGGGTCGCTATCTGCCCCATGTTTTTGTGGGCGAATATCTCGTCCACAATGGAGCTGCCTGCCTGTCCAGCACCCACAAAAAAGTATGGCATTAGATATGCATTCGAGTATCCAGTATTATAAATGTGTTTCTGCTTGTGTCGAGTGGGTGAAAAACACATTTGTGAACAATATCGAAGTTTATGTAAATAAATAGTATACTTATCTCATTCGAAGGGAATCGGGTCGTTTCAGCCCCGAAGCTGTTCGAGCAATACGCTGTAAGCGTGGCGTTCGTACAGCTCACCGGTCCAGTCCAGTGTCTTGTCAGCGGCTTCAAGATACCCGGCGGCTCGCTCCGGATTCCCACCCGCAACAGCCTCATCAGCGTCCTCCTGTAGTTCGCTGACGAGTTCGAGGAAATGAATCGGAATACTGTGGTCGTGCTGTGGATAGTTCGATGGATACTGTGTCCGGATCGTCGACCGCCGGTCCTCAACCGCATCTCGCAACGCTTTCACGTCCGGTTCCCCGCTGCCACTGTCGCTCCCTGCTTGAAGCTGTGCTAACAGGCGGTGGTCGTAGAATCGGAGTTCCTGCCGGGCTGCATACACAGTAACGAGGTCCGACTCACCGGCCTGTGAGACCATGTCCGCGAGTTCCACCGCCCGTTCCTGAAGGAGTGAGCCAACGTCCGAGTCAGTCTCCCGGAACTCGTCGACCAGCCGGTTGGCCAGCCGGGCTACGTCATCGGCGTCAATACCGTCAAGCCGATGGCCCGTCGTCTCCGCTCTGTCGATTGTTTCGACGGCTGACGCCAGTGTCCTCTCACACTCCTGTTGTGAAACCGACGGGCTCCGCAGTAGGTCGAGGAGATCGTTTCCGAGGGTACTCTGTGGGTTCAGGTCTAGCCGACCAGCAATACTCCCGAGATCGCTCTCGCGGTCGGTGAAGGACACGTTCCCATTGTCGAGCTGGTCGGCCAGCGACGACAGCCAGGCCGGCGTCTCGGACGCGCTGTCGAACGTGACCACCGTCTGCTCGTTTGCCGTGGCACACACCCGCTCTGCATCCTGCGTTAGCTCCTTCAGAGCGGCTTCATACTGCTCCCGTTCGGAGACAGCGGTCGTGAGTTGCTCGGCGATAATCCCGAACGCGTCTCCGGATACACCGGCGTCGCGCTGTCGGTCCAGCGTTCTGGCGAGTTCCTGTGGGTCGATGTGAGGAGTGACTCCCTCCAGCGTCGATTCGATCGCATCGTGACGATTCAGTGTCGTCACGACCGTGTGCAGCGTCTCCGTCAGTTTCCGTTCGGAGACGTCCTCGGCTGTTTCCAGATACTGCAGGAGGCGTCGTCCCGCTGTGGTTTCTGCGGTCGTCTGGGCCCGCACAGCGGCTACCGCACCGGACAGTGCATCGGGTACGACCGGCTCCGGTTCTGAAGTCGGTTCCGGAGGGCTGTCGGCTGTGATTTCAGGGCTCTCTGTCGGTTCCGGCGGTCGCTCGACGAGTTCGCCACGCTCGGCCGCCTGTTGAACCTCCTCCGCCCGCGTGGTTGGGTCGTCGTCCGGCCGTATGGGTGCCCGTTCGCCGAGATCGGTCGCATCGACGACCGAATCTATCGCGTTCGCCAGCGTCTCGACACCGTCGGTCACGGCATCCGGCTGGGGCGGTCGTTCGAGGCGCTCCGCCGGCCGCCTGAGGTCCGATGTTACTGTGTCGCCGCTCTCTCCACCATCGTCCCCACTGGTCCACCGACCCAACCCGAACCCGAGGCCGGCACCAATGACCAGTGTTCCCACAGCGATAGCTGCGGTCAGGGCTGCGGTGACCATTAGTTTTCACCCCATGTTCTCGCGGCCGAGCGAGTCAAACAGCGGCTCGATGACGTCCCAGATCTCGCGGAGTTCGGCCGCCTCCTGACTCTCGCCGTGCTCGACCAGTTCACGGGCGTGATCGTACATTCGCTCCAGCGTCGGAAGGTGTGGGTTCCACAGTAGCCCCCAGAGGTAAACGTCATCGACGTGTGGGACCACGAGCTGATTGACGTACACGTCGATAGAGCCGGGTCCCTCGAAGCTGTCGCGCTCAAGGAAGTCCTCGCCGCTGAGAATGTCTGTGAGTTCATTGTTACCCAGCAGGGGCGCGAGTTCCGCCATCTTCTCTTCGGGACCGTATATCATGAATGTCCCGCCCCACGCGGTTTTGGGATCGAACTCGACGAGCTGCCCCTGCAGGAGCGTCGAGCGGGCCAGCGTGTCCAGCCGAGAGCGGTCGAACGTCGAGGCGCTCGTCTTCCCGATGACCGGGGCCATGATGACGGCGGGTTTGTACGCGCGATCCTCGTCATAGCTGTACTTCCGCTGGACCGGCCGGAAGCTGTCCGGCACGTCGAACACTTCGCCGTTGATACGGGCCGTCCCGGCAGTGTCTGCCGACTGGGGCGTCGAGGACATTGTGAACGCTTCGAGGAACGTCACCAGCAACCGGTTGATATCCGTGTACATCGGCGGATTGTACCGTTCAAGCATCCCCTCGTCAATGTCAACCGCGAGGTCAGCCGGCGGCTGGTCGAGCATACTGTTATCGAACGGGATGATACCGTCGACGGCCTTCGAGAGGTAAGCCATCCCGACGACGCCCCGTATCATTTCGCTGTCCCCGAACTCCGTGTTCGACGGGAGTACGACGGAGCTGATGAGTGGCTTCGAGAAGGCCATACTGTCCACGCTTCCCGTCCCCTCAGTGATGATCGACCGAATGTTGTCGGCCAGCACTGGGGTCGCCCCGCAGCCGGTTCCCTTGGTGACACTGTTGATGAGCATCACCGCCTGTGAGGCCTCAATGTCGTTGACGTTGAGATCAAGCCGGTCCCGAATGGCGTTCTTTTCCCCATCGAAGTCCTGCTTCATCAGCTGACGGCCGTACTTCCAGTCTCGGCCGGCCCCGGAGTAATTGTGTTGTCTGTACCCTATCATCCCGTTCGTAACGAGCGCTTCCCGGGAGAAGCCACGGTCCTCCTTGGCGTAGTACGTCTCACCGAGTTCCGTGAGGTTCGTGTTGATGCTCCCGTAGTTCGCCAGTCCACCCTCCCACACGTCCGCAAGACTACTGTTGTTGTCTCGGAGCGTGTCTCGCCGCATCAACACTGCGTCGATGATGTGGTTGCCGGCGCCACCGACACCGACCATCATCCATTTGTTGCCGGTCGAACCGCTCAGCGGCCCACTAACGCCCGTATCAGCCCCGCTTCCGAGCCCGCTGTCCGGCGACTCATCTACACCGTCGGAACCAGTGTCGGTCCGCAGTGCCGTCCCGGGACTGATGCCACCGTCAGGGTCAGGATCGCCCGCTGGACTGTCCGGCCCCGACTCGTCGCTATCGCTTGGCTCAGGGTCGTCAGGTTGGAACTGCGGTTTCACTTCCCCGTGTTCGTCGAAGATATCGTCGTACCGGTCGGGATACACCTCACTGACTGACTGAGGTGTCTCCGCGTGGTTGGCCGCGATATGCTCCTCGATAGTCGGCTCTTCGGTGTCTCGCAGACAGATCTTGCACTTGTTGCTCATTGGTTGTTGACTCCGCGCTGGTTTTCGTCTCGGTCAGTCATCGGTCGTTCGAGTACTGGTTCTGGAGGGCATCCATCACCCGTTTCGGGCTGACTCCATCAGTCACCTTAACGGAGAGAAACCCCGGTGGCGGATCCTCGGGGACAGTAACACTGACGACGTCGCTCTGACGCTCAGCGAAAGTTTGTATTTCGGTCAGAATCCCCTCGTCGACGAACTTTTCTGGGAGGGTCTCCGTCTGTAGTTCGACAGTGTCGTTGGTGCTGCTCGCTGCCGCGGCCGACTGTAGTTCTCGGAGTACGTACAACACATCGTCGGGGTCGGCACCGTTCGTCACCAAGTCCGAGCCACGGGGTGTGCGGTCACGATTCCCCTCAGTCGTCTCCCCGTCACTGGCGATATCAAGCGTCGTCCCGGCAACCGCATACTCCACGTCGTATGTCCGTTCAAACGGCACACGAAGCTGGGCCGCCAGATCTACCCCGACCGCCTCCGGAATCGGTATCGAGCCCGATCCGTAGTCCATGGTCGCGACGACGCTCTCGGCGAAAAATTCGGCGATAGCCTGCACCGACTGCGCCTCAGTTCGGGCCTGCTCGGCGGCCCGCCGGGCAGCGTCGAACCGCCCCTCGTGCAGGGCCGCCTTGGCGTCGGCTGCGTGACCAGTCACCGTGGGCTTGTTCGGGACCTCAAGCGTTGCATCGGGCGTTCGTCCTTCCAGTAGGAACTCGGTCAGACGGTCTCTGGCTGCACCATCGAGCGTGTCGAGGTGATCTTGCGTGACCATCAGCGCCGAATCGGCCTCGTCGAGTGCTGTCGCCACCGCCGACTCATGTTCCTCAAGCATTGTCTCCATTTCGGCGAGGTGTGATTCGACACGTTCGATGGCAGTCGTGACGGAGTTGAGGCCCTCATCATTGATCGCTTCGACCAGCCGGTCGTCAAGTTCGTGTCTGGTCCCGCCCAACTGGATCGCTGGCCCACCGATGGTCGGGAGGTCAACCTCGTGATACGCCCGCAGGTTCCGAATCTCGTACGCGGTGTCATATCGAGAGACGTAATGGAGGTCACCGAACGTGCCCCGTACTTGATCTGTAACGCCCTGCTCCAGTTCTTTCTGTAGCCTATCCGCACGATCGTCCGGTGCCAGTCCGGCCGCATCGGCGCGGATTTGGGAAGCCACCTCGTTGCGTTCCCGACTCGTCATCGAACTGTCCGTCAGTTCATCTGCACGGTCGATGACGGACTGGCAGTCATCCCGAAATGACGCAACTCCATGCTCAAACCTTTCGACAGCCTCGGGAGCAAACGACTGGAGCGACTGTCGAGTCGTTTCGCTCGCAATGATCTCGACGCGGTCGTCAAATTTCTGAAGTGCTTCCTGTGCGTCCGTGCGTGCGTCCGAAAGTGTCTCGCCAGTCTCCTCGTCCAGCGTGATGTCCCACGGGTACACCAGCGCAGCTGCCCAACTCGCTCCGGACGCGATAATCGGCACCAACAGGAATCCAGCAACCTGGCCAGCCGGCACACCCGCAGACAGTATCGGGAGATAGACGAGTTCGAACAGAACCAGAAACAGCGTGACGAAGCCGGTAGCACCCAAGGTGAACACCCTGTGTCGCAGTACGAACAGTCCTGCGCCCTGGGCGAGCCACGCCAGAGTGACCAGCAGGAACAGCACTAACACGACGGTCGAACTAGCCCGGAACACAGTTCCGGCCGCATCGAAGACAGTTACGGACTGAAACAGCCGCTTCAACCCACCAATGACTGGCAGGCCGTCTCCTGATGCACCTCCCAGAGCGATAGCTGCCTGGATGAACGACGCCAGTATCGGCAAGCCTGCCACGACCCAGCACATACCCGACACCCGTCGTCGATTCTGTAACATCTAATTCCAGATTTGTTAATCGGGGGATAAAATACTTCCTCCCCGTTTCATATTTCGAGAGTCCGAATTCAGAATATATAATTAATTTATACTTATCTGCGGATTTCTATATTCACCAAAAAATCCGTAAATTGAGAGTTGTCGGTGTGCCGATAGAACTGAGATGGGAGCGATTCTGTAATCAGATATCCGCGACTGCCGAAGTTATCAACTGGAGCCAATACATGCAATCTCACTCGCTCGCGATTCGTAATTTCTGACTTGTTAGAGTGTGGATCTATAAGGCTATACGTGACGGCGTCCGATTAAACTGAAAGATGAGACCGGAAATATTTCGATGGTTGTACCGGAAATCATCCGCCTCAGTGTATCTGAACTGCGTTTGATTTTGTGGAGTGTAAACAGCTATCTGAGTATACGATGGAAAATCGGTATTCAAATATATGATCGAGAATCCTCAGTTTGAGATATAATATAAATTTGTTATATGTAGGGGACCAAGTGAGTTTGAAGTACCGTTCACGGTTGCGTGTAGAACGTCAATTTACACCCGCATAGTGATGGGGTTGCGTTGGACAAGAGCGTGATGCGCATTAACGATTTCCAGTACTGGCTGTACGTTATTGTCGATCCTGAGAGAAACAAATCTCCTTAGCCCCGTTCCTTACTCTACATACGCCTGCTTCGATGAAATTCTACTTGGAGAACACCGCCGAAAACACGACATCGACGACACCGTGTTTTTCGTTGTTGGTGCAAGCTGGCTCAAAACAGTCTTGCAGCGACAGCGCCCGATATTAATACGAACTTTACAGAAATCAGAACAATGTCGGACCTGTAGTTTAAACGTCAAGAACTGAAAAGTACGGTTCTCGAACTGTTTCGGTCCCGCCGAATCAATGACAGCTGAAACATGGTTGCAAACGTTCCCCAGCTGTCACAATGCTGCTACTTAAACACGACTGCCAGTAGCGAATGAAGGTGTGAATTTTTGGAATTATTTGTGTCTCTCAGCCACAGTCGGGCTTCGCGACCAATTTCAATGTAGATAACGTCTATATATCCTCAGCGATAGCCAAGCGATAGACGAACTTTTCAGCGATGAGGAGGTACCAGATACTGGTGGCAATGACGAGATGTTACCCCCGCTGAGCCCCTTGTGACGATGGACTTTTCCTGAGCCACCATTTCAACTCCGAACAGCGACTAAAACGGTGCAGCAGGGCCTTCGTCGGAATCTCTGTCAGCAGCTGCAGTGTCTGCCGGCGTCTCCTCATCTTCGGCACGCTCCAGCGGGCCGTCCCAGCCGTTCAGCCCGGGTTCGAAGCTTACTACGTCGCCATCAAACCCTTCGTACGACGCGATGAGCCGGGCGGCCTGCACACTGGACTTTCCTTTCGGGCACACTGTCACAACCTCGTCGTCGCCTTCGAACCGTTCGACTTCATCGACGAGCGACGGGAACGGGACGTTCTCGCTCTCGGGGATGTGGCCTCGCTCGAACGCGCCGGGTGAGCGGATATCGACTACCCGGACCGTCTCCTCGTCGAGTTTCGACCGTAGCTCGTCGGCGTCGATTTCGCCGTCCATATCCAGCCGCTAGCGGGCGATACCTAAACCTTCACCGGCTACAGCAATCCATCAGCCTGTGCCAGCAGGATGCCTTCGATGGTCGCGTCGTTAGCTGGCTCGCGACGGGCGACCGCCAGTGCCTCGTCGATGGGAACTGTCGTCACCGAGAGGAACTCGTTGTCGTCAAGTTCCCGGTCGACCGGTTCGAGGCCCTCAGCGAAGACGATGCCACGGCGGTGCCGGAGCACGCCGGTCGAACACGAGAACTCCTCGATAAGTGAGACGCCGGCAGCCTCGAAGCCGGTTTCCTCGCGGAGTTCGCGCGCACCGGCAGTCGTGTAGGATTCGTCGTCCTCGACGATGCCGGCCGGGAGTTCGAGGCACTGCTCACGAATGGTCGGGCGATACTGGTCGACCATGACGAGTTCGTCACCAGTCGTGGCAACCACGACGGCCGCATCCGGCAGTTCGGCCCAGTAGTAGTCCTTCTCGGAGCCGTCGGGCTGGCGAACTCGGTCGTAACCGCCGGTGTACCAGCCGGTCTCGTACTCGCGTTGGCTCTCGACGATTGGCCACTCGTGGTCCGGTTCGCGGGTCATACGTCCTGTCGGACCGCGACGTGGTAAAACGTGCCGTTGTGCCGGACGACGACGCCGTCGTCGGTTACAGCCCCGTCGTACTGCTGGCTAAGCGCGTCTCGCTCGTCGAACGGCGAATGAGTGAACGCACCCTTGAACCCGAGCGGCCCGCGCCAGTACGGCTCGGATTGCCCGGTCGCCGACGGAGATGCGTCGGCCAGCGCCTCGCTCGTGTACGGGAAGCGTCGCTCAGACTGGCTGCTCCAGTTGATTGCCGTGCCGTTGTCGACGCTGTACTCGCCGTCGGTCGGCGTAGCAACGGCGTAGTAAGGGTCCCCGCTCTTGAGGAGGCCCGGCAGCGCACCCAGCGCCAGCAACAGCACGACGACAGCGATGATACCGAGCAGGGTGTTCCGTGTGACCGGGCGCATCAGATGACCTCGCGGTAGATGCGGCCGAAGGCCTGGCGACGGAGCGTCCCGACAGCAGCGCGACGTTCGTCCTGAAACGTCGCCGCGACGGCCTGCTCCGCGAAGGGCGCGGCGTGCCAGACAACGTTGTCAACGGTCTCCGCGCCGACTAGCGTCACCTCACAGTCGGTGTCTTCGCGCCACTCTTCGAACTCCGCCATCGAGCCGACCTGAACCGCGAGCGATTCTGCGAACAGCACGTCGCGAGCGGTTTCGACGACCTCGCTGGTGACTCGCTCCTCGTAGGTCTCCGGGTCGAGACCCATCGCCTTCGCGACTTCCTTGACAACGACCTGCGCCGTCGGCCCGAACGCGTCGTAGCGCTCGCGGGCCTCGGCTGCCGATACCGGCGCGAACTGCCCCTCAGTGTCCATACGTCCTGTTGCTGCCGGCGGGACTATTCGGTTTCGTCTCCGGTCGCGCCAGCCTCGTCGCCAGCGTCGGATGCCGACGTGTCACTATCAGTGGCGTCCGCATCGTTCTCGTCGTCGCTATCGCGTAGCATCTCCCGCGTCAGGTCCCGGGCCTCGGCCAGCACCTCGCTGTCGTGGTCGCTGAGCGCGTTCGATCCCCGGTGGCGGTCCGCGCCCTGCGGGAGGTCGCCGTGGCCGTGTCCGTGCGCGTGGTCGTGGCTATGCCCATCGCTGCGGTCGACGGTATCCTCGAACACCTGTGGGAACTCCGTCTCCTCAGCGTATTCGACGACTTCGGTGGACAGTTCGTCCTCGCCGAGTTGGCCCCAGTCGGGGACGCGGTCGTCAAGCCACGCTTCATGATCATCGCCGCCGGTCATCGCGGTAAACGCGAGGTGGTTCGCCAGATGCACGTCATCGGCTTGCGGGTCGTCACACACTGGACAGGCGTATCCCATCGGTGTGCAAAGCGTGGATGCGGAGCCGTATATGTAGTCGGGGTCTCGAAGCGGTCGTTGTTTCAGACCGGCGCTCCAGCTCTTCGCCGGGACTGCATCTGAGTATACAGGACCGCGGAGTGAGGCAAGCGCCTACAGCAGACGGACCATTACCAAGGCGTCCTCGCCGTTGCTGTAGTAGTTCGGAATCGTCTTGCGGTGTTCGAACCCGAAGCGCCGGTAGAGCTTTCGCGCGCCGCCATTGTCGGCCCGGACCTCCAGCTTGACCGAGCCGGCACCGGTCTCGTCGATGACCTCCATCGCACGCCGCAACAGCGCGCTCGCAACCCCCTGCCGTTGGTACGCCGGCCGAACCGCGAGGTCCTTGATGTGACCGAGCGGGGTACCGTGGTTCGGCACCGTATCCGCGATGACGTAGCCTGCGACAGCGGGCGGGTCGTCGTCGTCGTTACCGGTTTCGGCGACGAGAAACCCCGTTTCGCCGAGATAGCTCTCCAGTGCAGAAAACGGCCATGGCTGTGGAAATGACGCCTGCTCGATGCGGTGGACCTCGATGAGATCCGCACGGACGGCGCGTCGAACCGCTGGCGTATCCGGCGTCTCCGGTCCGTCAGGAGCGACCGTTGTCACGTGTGTACTTCGGTATGGACCTACATATGTGTTACCGCCGACCGAAGATACCCCGGGTTCTGACTGTTTGTCGATAAGTGCTGATAATTCATGCATCGATAGGGGCAGGAAAAAGTTAGAACTCCGAAGGGTTCTTTAGTCTGACGAGTCTATCTATAAGCGCACCCATTTTGGGTGCCACCACCCCCACCCCTCTTTCCAAACTTTTCCATCGCTGCCGAGTTGTACTAGACGTAGGTTCTGCCAGAGCCGACTGCAGGCGTCGGAATGAAGGCGTCCCCGGCTACGGAATGGGTATCATATCTCTGGCGCTGGTGCGGTTCTAGTATCCTGTTATCTGAAGGAAACATGGTACTAGGCTTCGTTTCTCGATAAAAAACCGCGGTCAGAAGGCGACCGCGCTGTCTCACGGCGCAAAGCGCCGTTCGACCTGAAATCGATTCCTCGCTACGCTCGGAATCGCTCCGTCGCGGGTCGTTCCTCCCCGTCGTCGGGCGGCGATGCTGCCCGACTGCCTGCGGGACCTACGGTCCCGCTCCGCTCCGGAATCTGAGGTCGCTTCGCGACCTCACGTTAGTCGTCAGCAGGTGCAGCGCCGCCGTCGTCGTGCTGCTGCTTCGTGTGCGAGAGTTTGCCACCGGCGGCGAGGATCTCGCGTTCGCGCTCGGAGGCGTCAAGCTGGCCAGTCGCTTCCCAGTCGTCGTTCACGCGGATGGTGAACTCCGTCTGGCCGGACTTGACGGCCTCGGCCGCGTCGTCAACGACTTCGATGTCGTCGCCTTCCTCGATCTTCTCGTAGGTCTCCTCGTCGATGGTGAGCGGGACGATACCGAAGTTGAACAGGTTCGCCTTGTGGATGCGGGCGAAGCTCTGTGCAAGAACGGTCTCGATACCCAGGTACATCGGGCACAGGGCCGCGTGTTCACGCGAGGACCCCTGACCGTAGTTCTCGCCAGCGACGAGTACGCCGCCGTCTGCTTCGAGTGCGCGCTCCGCGAACGTGTCGTCGACGCGCGAGAGCGTGAACTCGGAGAGCTTCGGGACGTTCGACCGGTACATCAGGATGTCCTGTGTGGCCGGGATGATGTGGTCCGTCGTGATGTTGTCCTCCATCTTCAGGAGGGCTTCACCACCGACTTCGGTCTCAAGCGGGTCCTTCAGCGGCACGTCGCCGATGTTCGGGCCCTTGATGAGTTCGTCGTCGACGGCGTTGTCCGGCGCGATGAGGTCCGATTCGGAGTTGCCGATGTACTGGTCGGGCATCTCCAGACCGGGTGCCTCGAGGTCGCCGAGTTCGTCGGCGAGGTCTCGCGGGTCAACGATTTCGCCTTTGATGGCCGCCGCGGTGGCGACTTCCGGCGAGCAGAGGTAGACGTTGTCGTCCTCGATACCGGAGCGACCCTCGAAGTTGCGGTTGAACGTCCGCAGGGAGACGGAGTCGGAGGCCGGGACGTGACCGATGCCGATACAGGCACCACACGTCGCCTCGGAGAAGTTGACGCCAGCGGCCATCATCTCCGCGGTCCAGCCCTCGCGGGCCAGCATCTCGGAGGCCTGCTTGGAGCCGGGGGCGACGATCATCTCGGTCTTCTTGTCGATGTTGCGCCCTTCCAGCATCTTCGCGGCCGGGAGGATGTCCTCGTAGGCGCCGTTCGTACAGGAACCGATCATGACCTGCTCAACGTCGACGCCCTCGACCTCGGAGACCGGCACGACGTTGTCAGGCATGGACGGCTCGGCGATGAGCGGTTCGAGGTCCGAGAGGTCGACGACGATTTCGTCGGCGTACTCGGCATCCTCGTCGGGGCCGATGTCCTCGAAGACATCCTCGCGGCCGAGGCGTTCGAGGTAGTCCTTGGTCTGGTCGTCCGTCGGGAAAATCGACGAGGTGGCACCGAGCTCGGTCCCCATGTTGGTGATGGTGGTCCGCTCGGGGACGGTCAGCGTCTCGACGCCGGGACCGGTGTATTCCAGCACCTTGCCGACGCCGCCCTTGACCGACAGCCGGCGGAGCAGCTCCAAGATGACGTCCTTGGCAGTCGCCCATTCGGGCAGTTCGCCTTCGAGGCGGACGTTGACGACTTCCGGCATCTCAATGTAGTAGGCGCCGCCACCCATCGCGACGGCGACGTCGAGGCCACCGGACCCGATAGCGAGCTCGCCGAGGCCGCCGGGGGTCGGTGTGTGGGAGTCGGACCCGAGCATCGTCTTGCCGGGTGCAGCGAAGTTCTCCTTGTGGACGTTGTGACAGATACCGTTGCCGGGGCGCGAGAAATGGGCCCCGAACGTGCCTGCCGCAGAGCGGAGGAAGCGGTGGTCGTCGGTATTCTTAAAGTCGAACTGATAGGTCTGGTGGTCACAGTACTGGGCGGCCAGTTCCGTCTGAACCTCTTCGAGGCCCAGCGCTTCGAACTGCAGCCAGACGAGTGTCCCGGTCGTGTCCTGTGTCAGCACCTGATCGATCTCGATCCCGATCTCTTCTCCGGGTGTTAGCTCCCCTTCGACGAGATGGTCGTCGAGAATTTTTTCCGTAAGCGTCTGTCCCATAACGTGCGTCAATGGATGGCGCGGCGGTATAAATCCCGCGTATTCCGTCGTATTTTTCATATAAAAATCCGTGCCGTCGGTCACTCAGAAGCGAGTCAACAGGCCGGGACAGCGGTCGACCAGACCGGCAGGTCTTTCCACGACACTCGCACAGAACCGCGTATGTTCAAGAGTGGGCGGTTCGTCGCTGATGCTCTCGGCGACCTGAGAGACTCGCAGGTGCAACCGAACGGCGTCGACCTTACGCTCGGTGCACTCTACGAACAGGTCGAGCCGGGGCGCATCGAACGCGGCGACAAAACTGTCGGCGAGCGACAGGAAGTTGAGCCCGACGACGGTGTCTATCACCTCGACCGGGGCGGCTACATCGTCGAGTACGCCGACCGGGTCGTCATTCCGGATGGCCACATCGGCTTTCTCCTCCCGCGGTCGTCGTTGCTCCGCAACTCCTGCATGCTTGATACGGCTGTCTGGGATGCCGGTTACGAGGGGCGAGGCGAGGGGCTACTGGAGGTCCACCACCCAATCGAACTCGAACAGGGCGCGCGGATCGCACAACTCGTGCTCGCTGACGCCGCTCACGAAGGGACGTACGAAGGGTCGTATCAGGGTGAAAATCTCTGAGATGTAATCGCAGTCCCAGACGTGTCTCATCGTCCGAGACATGGTAGGCCATGCTGTGAATTTAAGTGGATTTCCTGAGTGCTATCGATTGGTGCTTGAAGCAACTATACCCCGGTCCACACTGCCGTTAGCCTTCAGTACCCGGAAATTACACAAGCACCGTTTTCAGGTACGACAACTGTCTGACCGGGGTTTATCATCGTTGCTGCGTGACAGTGAGACATGATAGTAGAATTTCACATCGATGCCCCCCTCTTGCAGCGAACAGCTGAAACGCTGAGTAAAGCAGCGATACGGATACAGCGACTTCACTGCGAGAGCGGCGACTGCCGTGCCGTCGCCTGGATTGGCCCCGTCGAACGGCCCGCCATCGAAGCGAATCTGGCCCAGGACGAGAGTATCACCGACTATGCCCATGTAGCGGCAGAAGGAGAGGGTCACTGGTATACCCTGCATACAACTGATACGACAATCGACACGATCGGAGAATCGTTATTAAACGCGGACGGGTTCCTGCTCGGTGCCGCACAGACCGGCGATGACTGGGTGTTTCGAGCCCGGTTCCCCGAGAAGAGTTCCGTACTGTCGTTCCGTGACACACTCGTGGCCAGTGATATCAACATCGACATTCAGACCATCACTGACGACACGGAAGCCTCCCCACAGTTCGGCGTGACGGACCCACAGCGAGAAGTGCTGTTGCTCGCGCTCAATCGTGGGTACTTCACCGTCCCGCGGGAGTCGTCCCTCTCGGACCTCGCCGCGGAGCTCGGTATCTCCAGTCAGGCCGCTTCAGAGCGGCTCCGGCGGGGGACGCGAACGCTGGTACAGAACACGCTGGCGGCCCCTGAACGGCCGCTTGTCGGCTCACCGCCGGAGTAATCGGACCAGGAACGGCTTCCGGCTGGTGAAAAGCGAGGGTGGTGGGACGCTGACCCGCTGTGAGAACCGGGTCTGGGGGCGACAGATTGCCGAATAGCTGTGTTTTGCGTCGTTTGAGCTGACAGTGCGTGACGTAGCGTCTGGTCTGTCATCGGCACGCCGGTTACTTCAGACAGTGAAACTGCTCATCCGCTGTTATAAGAGAAGGGAGCGTATGGTAGGATATGAGCTCGAACGAGGGGACTGTGTATATGCTGCGAAACCGGGCCACGGAGGGGTCCGACGACTGGGTGAGCCCCGAACCCGCAGAAGATGTTATTGCCGATGCGGTAGTTGAAGCGACAGATCTGGATGCAGATGATATTGACGAGCTGGATACATACGTCAACAGCGAGTCACTCCGTGCGGTCGTCGGGGAGAGGACGACGGAGTCGCTGACGTTCACTGTCGAAGGACACGACGTGACGATAACGGCTGACGGTGAGGTTTCTGTCGACGGGTAACGGGCGCTGACACGTCCCCGTCCAAATGACATAAGACGGTGGCCCGAGAGCCACAGGTATGACCCGCATCGCACTCATCGCACACGACGACGAGAAGCCCGAGATGATCGACCTGGCACAGAGTTACGAAGCAACGCTTTCGGAGTTTGACCTCGTCGGGACCGGCACGACGAGCAAGCGCATCATGGCAGAGACCGACCTCACAGTCGAACGCAAGGAGAGCGGGCCGATGGGCGGCGACACACAGATCGGCGCAGAAGTCGCTGAGGGCCGGATGGACGGCATCGTCTTCCTCCGGGACCCGCTGACGGCACAGCCCCACGAGCCGGACATCTCGGCGCTCCTGCGCATCTGTGACGTTCACGACGTGCCGCTGGCGACGACGCGGGCCTCTGCAGAATACATCCTCGAAGGGCTGGCACAGGACAGAGCCGACGACTAGTTCTGCAGTCGACACCGCCTACAATCTACTTACTCAGCGTACGTCGGTCGCTCCGCGTACTCGATGGGGTCCCGTTCCCCGATTCGCTGGAAGGCTTCGAGCCGGAACGCACAGGCGTCACAGGTCCCACAGGCCGGTTCGTCGTCCCGGTAGCAACTCCAGGTGTCCGCGTAGGGGACGCCGAGTTCGACGCCGCGCTTGGCGATGTCGGTCTTGGACCACTCGACGAAGGGCGCGACGAGGGCGATGTCGGTGTCGGGCTTCGTTCCGGCGTCGATGACGCCCTGAAAGGCGTCAAAGAAGGCGGGCCGACAGTCCGGATATCCCGAGAAATCCTCACTGTGTGCGCCGATGAAGACGGCTCCGCAGTCGTTGGCCTCGGCGTAGGAGACCGCCATCGAGAGGAGGTTCGCGTTCCGGAACGGGACGTACGAGGTCGGAATCTCGTCGCTGTCGGTGTCGGCGTCCGCTACGTCCATCGAGTCGTCGGTCAGCGACGACGCGCCGATCTGAGTGAGGTGGCCGGTTTCGACGTGGAGGAAGTCAGCCGCGTCGACGTGGTCGGCCAGCGCGCTGGCACACTCGTACTCCCGGTCCTCGGTGTTTTGCCCGTAGCTCGTATGCAGCAGGTACAGGTGGTCGTAGCCGCGGGTCTGTGCTTCGTAGGCCGCCGTGGCGCTGTCCATGCCGCCTGAGGCGAGCACGACAGCGCGGGTGTCATCAGTCATCTGTTGTCGGTCAGGTCAGTCAGGTGCCCGGTGCGTCGTTCCAGAGGTCGACGTGGAGTCGCGGCGTGTATCGGTAGCCGTGCTCCAGCGCAAGGTCAGCGACCGTCTCCCGGGTCGCTTCGAGTTGGTCGCGCGTCTGTCCTTCCGGCATCAGCAGCACGTCGTCGTCACGCACGCGGGTCGACGCGGCGTCGCGGAGTCGCTTGAGGAGGCGCTCGATTTCGGCCATATCCTCGCGCCCTGTGACGACGAACTTCAGTTGCGTGTCGTAGGTTTCGACGAGTTCGGCCAGCGTCGGCACGTCGAGCCGGCGCTCGTCGTGGCGGTCCGCCCACTCGCCGTCACCGTCGGGGTCGCGGTCGGCCGTCGGCGTGCTGGAGGCCAGTTTCGGGCTGACACTGGCGAGGTCGATAGGGGCGTCCGGGACGACGGTCCCGTTGGTCTCGACCGTCGTGTGATACCCCCGGTCGGCCAGCCGCGCCAGCAAGTCCTCGCTCGAATCGTGAATGAGCGGTTCGCCGCCGGTCAGGACGACGTGGTTGGCGTCGTACTCCTCGATAGCCGCGAGCACGTCATCGACGGTAAACCAGTCATGGGTCGGCTCCCACGAGGTGTGATAGGAGTCACAGAACCAGCACCGCAGGTTACAGCCGCTGGTCCGGACGAACACGCTCGGGACGCCCGCCAGTCGGCCCTCGCCCTGAAGGGACTGGAACAGTTCGTTGATGGGGAGGTCACCCGACTCTGCGTCGGCGTCGGTCCCCTCGATATCGACCCCGGGCGCGTCGTTTGCGACCGGCATCAGCGGATACAGAGTTCGCTTGTCTCCCGAACGGAGACGGCGACATCCGACACGGTCTCGGGGAGGCGGTCGGCGAGGCGCTGTTCCAGTATCGCCGCCATGACCTCGGCTGTCGGCGGATGGTCGAGGACGACCACGGCGTCGCCGTCGCCGCTGGCGTCAAAGGCCTCGACCAGTGGGTCGCCGGCCTCAAGCAGGAAGCGGTGGTCCCACTCGTCGATTACGTCCGTAATCTCGCCCTTGTCGACGACCCACCCCTCACCGGTGAGTTCGCCGGTGACGCGGACGGTTACTTCGTAGTTGTGTCCGTGCGGGCGCGAGCATTTCCCGTCGTGATGGAGCAATCGATGGCCCGCAGAGATCCGGAGCGGCCGGTCACCGCCGACGACGAGTTCGCGTTCGCCAGCGTCGGCGAGTGTGTTATCGGCCTTCGATAGTCGCTGAGACATATCACGGTATTATCGGTCGGTGGCTTAACTCTCACGGGAACTGGCCCGCAAGTGTCTCGGTAACACGGAACTGAGATGGAAGGGACTTCAGTAGTCATCCTCCGACAGTATGCGTGCAGTGGCGGACGCGCATCGAGAGCAAATAGACAGTAGCTAATCGGACAGCGTTCACCGCAGGATGGTGCTCAGCAATCTCCAAAGCCGGTTCCGCGTCTTAGTATGGGTGCCAGATTACTCAGAGATTGTTCCGTCGTCAACGGCCGCAAGTCGTCGGTTCATCGCTTGGAGATACTCGGCGGCAGCGTCGGGATCGTCGGTATCGAGCGCGGTGTACACTTGCTCACAGCCGTGGAGCAACTGCGAGCGCAACTCACACTCCGGGAGTTTGTTCCGGCTGACCGTCTCGACCGTCGCAACCGTCTGCCGAGCCGTATCGAACTCCGCGCCGCTGATCGCCGTCTCTCCCTCTTCAGCGAGTTGTGTCAGCACCGCGTGTACGTCGCTGGGCAGATCTCTGGACACAGACGCTGTTAGGTATACACAGTGATAACGGTCGTGTTGAATGCACAGCGGAAAACGCGGCACAAGCCCCAGACGACAGTTATGATTGCTTCCGAAATGCACTGACGGTGGTTTTAATCTGTCCTGTCCCTAGCGTGTACTATGACGACCGATCGGCTGTTGTTGGTCGAAGACAGCGATTTTCTCGGGACACAACTACAGGACGCACTTCGGGGCTACAATTTCGCCGTCGCTGTCGTTTCGACTGCCCGTGAAGCAGCACGACACGTTGCCCAGAACGAGGTCGACTGTGTCGTAACGAACTACGACCTGCCGGATGAAACTGGTATTGCGCTGGCCAGGGATCTACCCGGCTCACTGCCGGTTCTCCTGCTGACAACGACCGAACTGAAATCGATTGCGGCCGAGGCGCTGGAGGCCGGTGTAACCGATTTCGTGCACAAAGACAACATTGTCGGAGAGATGAATATCGTGGCCAATCGGGTCTCCGTGGTAGTCCGTGCAGGCCGGGAGTGACCTCGAAACACGGCAGTCGGCAGCGGTGGCCCATGTTGCGAGGGACTATCGGTGGCGAACATCGGCGTAAGGGATAGGTCACTGCAGCCCACAGAGTCGGGTGTGACACGACGTGCCGTCGAACGAGAGTTCGAACGTTACCTCTCGCAGTTCGTCGACGAGACGTACGCGGCGTTTGACGTGGCAGCCGTGCTACGCGGGTCAAACGGGAGCGGAGGCCGCGTTGCGGGCAAACTGCTGAACAACAGCCGCCCACTAGAGCGCCACGTCATCCGGCCGAAACTCCAGTCCTACCAGCAACAGATACTCGACCAGCTGGAGCCGGTGCTCGATTACGCCGCCACTGACGCGGCGTTCGACACCTATGCTGACGAAGTGCTGGCCCGGGACATCTACTGGGACGCGCTCCGGGACACCGTCCGTGGCGACCGACGAGACCGGATTCGGGAGCGACTGCTGGCCCGCCAGCAGTCGTTTGGCGATGACCTCGAACCGCTGGTGGCCGCCGACAGCGACGACTTCTGGACTGCTGTCACCGACGCATACGACCAGGAGATGGCGACGGATATTGTCCAGACACACTTCGAGTTCTCCGTCCCACTACAGGAGGACCAGAACGCCTTCGCCTTCGAACTAAGCATCGACCCCGGCGAGGTGCTGGGCGGTCTCGCACGGGCCCTCCCCACGCTCGATGTCGAGTTCACCGACGAGGCATTGCGGTCGATGCGACGGGCTGAACAACAGGTCATTCCGTCGGCGAAGGCTGACGTAGAACAGGCGTACGAGTCATAGAACCCTCGTCGCCGGATGTCGGTTTCTACAGTACGCGCTCCCGGCTGGTGTTCCTCAGAAGTTCAGTCCGAAAGTGGACACGACGGCCGCCTTGGCACGTGGACGGCCGTCGCGTCAGGTATTGGTGTTGGTGTTGACTGACGACGGCAGGGATGGTTTACTCACGTCGGCTCGGTCTCGGACTCCGCGAGACCGAATAGCATGGGAGCTTGGCAGCGAACGCCGGTGACAGCGTTCACATGCGGGCTTCAGTACGTAGACCAATCGACCTGCCATCGATTTCCATGTACCCATATGGTAAATAACCTACGGAATATGTTACTTCTATACTGAGTAAATCATTATAGTCCGCCGTCAGCGACTAGAACGCCGGAACGCAGGTGGGGTCGAAAATACTAGAAATCTGGTAATTCTTTGGCACAGGTCACGGGAGTCGAACGTGGCGGTGAAGCGGGCGGCGTCGCGTCAATCGCCGAAAGGCCAATCTCCTGTAATCCGCATCCCTTCGGCGAGGTTCTGTGCTTCGAGCGCATTGGCGATCTCCGCGGGGTCTTTGTGAGCAGGCCGTGCAGAGTCGTCCGCAAGCGCCACAGCAAGTTCGGTTAGAAGGACGGCCTGTTCGCGGAACGTCCGGGGTTCCAGTTTGTCCAGCGTATCGGCGTGGGTGTGGCCCCAGCCACGTCCCTCGCCGCCGGTTTCGCTGGTCACGTGATAGCCGGGGACGCCCCGCTGCACGAACGGCCAGTGGTCGCTATGGGGGCCTTGCTCCGGCGTGAGCGAAATGGGGTGGTCAAGGCGGTCAGCCACGTCCTCGGCAGCGGCGGTAAGTGCGTCGAAGCCGTGGGTGTAACACTTCAACGTGCGACCCTGAACGACGCCGTCGAAGTTGAGCACGGCCGTTACGTCGTCGAGGGTAGTTTCGCCGGCCAGCCGATTCGAGCCGACAAGTCCGACCTCCTCGGCACCGAAGGCGACGAACTCCACGCGCGTCGCCAGTTCGTCCTCGCGGCCGGCCAGCGCGCGGGCCACCTCAACGACCATCGCCGTCCCGGCCCCGTTGTCCATCGCCCCTTCCGCGATGTCGTGGGCGTCGGCGTGGCTGGTCACCAGCAGTCGCTCGTCCGTGTCCGGTCCCAGTTCGGCGTGGACGTTCTGGCTCGTCGCCTTGGGGGTCTCGCAGTCGACGCTGAGGGTGACGTTTTCCCCGGCGTATCGGCGAGCCAGCCGTGCGCCCGTCTCGCTTGCGACGCCGATAGCCGGAATCTCGCCGATTGGTGCGTCCGCGGTGCCGACGCTCCCGGTCGGTGGCAGCACGCCGTCGACGTGGTTACGGTAGATGAACCCCGCGGCTCCCGCCTCGACAGCGTGGTAGTACTTTTCCCGCCGGTGGATATACCGGTCGTACCAGTCGGGCACGTCCGAGCGGGCCAGCACTATCTGGCCCTCGCAGTCAGCGTCTTCGAAATCCTCTGGGAGACCGTGACCGACATCGACCAGTTCGCCGGTCACCTCGCCGGCCGGCGACCGCGGGAGGGCGATGCACTCGTGGGCCTGTGTCGCGACCGGCGACCCGCCGGCGTGGACGGCGCTGTCGCCCCGCTCCCAGCCCTGTATCCCGAACTCAGAGAGCCGAGCGTCGCGGGCGTACGCCGCCAGCGCGTCTCGGGTCGCTTCTGCGGCCGCCCGTTCGCCGCCGCTGCCCGCCATCCGGTTCCCGATGTCGACCAGCGTCTCCAAGTGGTCCCACCCGACCGTGCTGGTGAACGTTTCTCCGATCCAGTCAGTATCGTCCATACGTCTCGGTGGGGCCGTGCCGGCTTTGAAATTGGGGGTCCCCGAGCCGAAATCGGCGGCGGTTACGACGACGCGAGCGGGCCGTATCGACTGGTGAGTCCATATCCAAGAACAGCCAGTGCAGTGACAGCGAGGCCGAAGCAGAGCAAGGAAAGAAGCAAATCAAGCGGCGTGACGGCTATGACCGGCTGGTTCAAGAGGCGATAGGACGCCGAAAGGAGCCCACTACCGAGAGCACTCGCGGCGAGGAACCCGCCGAAACTGGCGAGGCCGACAGCGAAGGCGGCGACAGTGCAGTACCGCTTGGACAGGTCGCGCCGCGTGGCGTCGACGTACACCAGCGCGGTGACCGCTGGCGACACGAACAGGGCGACGACAACCGGGAGGAGGGTCATACCCGGACAGTTGGCTGCAGGGCTACATAAGATCGGCTCCCGGTAACTGGCCGCTCAGCAGTCCGGGGTTGCCGTCCTCGGTATTTTATCCGGGCCGCGCGAAGCAGCCCTATGCGCGCGGCAGTGCTTGAGGCGTACGGCGAACCGCTGGCCGTCCGGGACCGTGACCCGCCGACGCCGAACCCGGACGGGGCCGTCGTCGCGGTCGAGGCGTGTGGGATCTGTCGGAGCGACTGGCACGCCTGGCAGGGCCACGGCGACTGGGCCGACGACGGCGTGCCGATGGGGCAGGTGCTGGGTCACGAACCGGCGGGTCGCGTCACCGCAACGGGCAACCAGGTGACGACAGTGTCGGTCGGCGACCGCGTCGTCGTGCCGTTCAACCTCGGCGACGGGACCTGTGGCTACTGCCGGAACGGTCACGGCAACGTCTGTACAGACGGGTGGGCGCTGGGCTTCGAATCCGATGCGCCGGGCGCGTTTGCCGAGCAGGTCGCCGTCCCGCAGGCCGACTACAACCTCGTGGGGCTACCCGACGGCGTCAGCTTCGACGCCGCGGCGGCGCTTGGCTGTCGATACGTCACAGCGTTCCACGCACTGGCCCATCGGGCCGATATCGCCGCCGGGGACCGCGTCGCGGTGCATGGCTGTGGCGGCCTCGGGCTGGCAGCCGTCCAGATCGCGTCGGCACTGGGTGCGAGCGTCATCGCCGTCGACATCCGGGACGAGCCGCTGGCGATGGCCCGTGACGCGGGCGCAAGCACCGTTGTCGACGCCAGCGCTGTCGAGGACGTGCCGGCGGCCATCGAGGGCGAAACGGACGGCGGCGCGGAGGTGTCCGTCGATGCGCTGGGCCGAGCCGAGACCTGTCAAAACAGCGTTCGGAGCCTCCGCCCACGGGGGACACACGTTCAGGTCGGGCTGACGACCAACGCCGAGCGCGGCGAGGTGGCGCTGCCGACCGACTGGATTACCCGCTGGGACATCGACGTGCTCGGCTCTCGCGGGATGCCGCCGTCGCGGTACGACGAACTCCTCCGACTGGTCGCTGACGGGCCACTCGACCCCGGTGCGCTCGTCACTCGCCGAGTCGCGCTAGAGGCGGTTTCGGAGCGGCTGGCGGCGATGACCGACTACGGAACCGACGGCATCGAACTGGTGACAGAGTTCGGTCGGTAGCGGGTACGCTTTTCGCGCTTCAGCCTGACCACCCAAGCATGTCCGACATACTGCGTGACGCTGTCGTCAACCCAGTCCGGGACGCCGTCCCGTTTCTGGTCATCACCGTCCTGTGGGTTCTCGTGATGCTCGTCCTCTACGGCCTCTTTCTCGTGACCAAGCCGGGCAATATCACCTACGACGCCTGGGTGCACGCGACGGTGTTCGTCGTCCCGGCTATCGGGTTTCTGGGGCAGGTACTCCAGCAGGCGCTGTCAGGCCAGCACCGGGCCTGAGCGGCCCCCGTCACTTCCAGGGGTTCGGGACCAGTTCTGCTTGCACCGTTGCACCGACAGCGAGATGCGTGTCGGTCGTCGGCTCGGCGATACAGAGCAGGACGTAGCCGTCCGCCAGATGCCGGTCCTTGAGCGCCCGCGGCGGGCGGTGATGGACCACATCGCCGGACAGCAACCGAGCAGTACAGGTCCCACAGGCGCCAGTCCGACAGCCAAAGGGCAGCCCGATATCCGCGGCTGCCGCGGCATCGAGTATCGTCTCACCGTCCGGCACCGCAATCGTCTCGGTGCGCTCACTGTCCCGCCAGTCCAGCAGGACCTCGGTCATCGGCTGGCCAGTCGCGTCGTCTTCATTGCCACACGTCGCTGGTGCAGTCCCCGTCGGGCCACCGAATCTCGTGGGCACGAGCAGGGCCTTCGGGGAGGTCGCCGAAGTCCACAAGGAAATCCCGATCCAGCGACATCGTTCCCGTTCGCGGGTCCACATCGGCTTTGAGCATCACCGACCCGTTCTCGGCTTCCTCGGGGAAGAACTGGTTGTCCCACGAGGAAAACAGTGAGGTCGTCCAGTACAGCCGCTCGCCGTCGAGCGAAAGCTGGAGCATCTGCGGACCCGCGACGATATCACGACCCTGAACCTGTTCGATGTCGCCGAAGTAGCCGCCAATAGAGATGGAATCCGCCTTTCGGGGGTTGGAGGGGTCCGAGATGTCGTACATCCACACCTCCCCGTGGAGCCAGCTCGACCCGAAGAGGTAGCGGTCGTCCATCGAAATGAGGATATCCGTCACCAGTGCTGGCACCGGCATGTCCCAGCCTTCGTGCTCGCGGTCGTCGAACTCGATGACCGGCTCGGCGTGGTATCTCCCGTCTGACTCGTGGAAATGAATGATATTCGAGGACAGCGCCGCGCCAACGTAGCCGTGGGTGCTCTCGGGCGTGTGCAAAAAGCGGGCTTCCAGCGGAATCAGGCCGTCCTCGCCAAGGTCGATGGTCTGCTCGATGACACCGTCTTCCCAGTCCCAGAAGTTGAGCCGCTGGCCGTACTTCCCGTCCTTGACATCGTCCAGATCGAAACCGGGGTAGTAGGTTTTCGGGGCCGCCCACTCCGTCGACAGCATCACGTTCTGGCGGGGCTGATACCAGTAGTCGTAGTTCATCTCGATCTCGCCGGGCGGGTCCCACCGACCCTCTACCTCGAAGTCGTCGTTCAATTCGAGGAATCCACCGGGGAGGTCGCCGTCAGCATCGCCGAGCATGGAGATGAGGATCTCACCGTCGGGGATGCAGTGGACGGTATGGGGCGCGGAGAGGTCGTGGTCGTACACCTGTTTCGGTTCGATGACTTTCGTCAGTTCGGGGTCGCGGCGCTCCTTTGTGTCGACGATGTGGATGCGCGAGGACCGCTGACCAGGAATGACGAGATGCCGGCGCTCCAGCCCGTCCATATGACACGAGGAGGAACAGGCGTTCCACCCGAAGTGGTGGAGTTCATCGCCCTTGTTCGGCATCTGGACCCGATTGATTATTTCGCTGTAGGTGTCGGAGTCGGGGTCGAGGTCAACGACAGCCAGAAAGTCCGGCGCGTCGACATCCTGACCAACGTGCAGGCCCATCACGTACGCGGTTCGTTCGGGCTCGGCCGCCTCGATGGCGGCCTGCGGAGTGGCATAGCCCGGCCCCTCGTGATCGTGGTCATGGTGGTCGTGTGTCTCGCTCTCGGCTGGCTGCTCTGCATCACTCATGCGTGTTAGTTACAGACACATTACATTTTAGCAACGTGTTCCGGCTGAAACAGCCGCTATATGCGTCGCGGTAATGGTGGTGTCCGGAGCGATGGACGGACCACCGCTGGCTTCACGCCAGTTGTCGCCAGCTCCAGGTCGGTTCCCAGCCAAGCAGCCGCTCAGCTTTCGTCGTGTCAATGAGCGCCGTGTAGGGGCTTCCGTCGTCGCCCGTTTGGCCCCGGTAGTCAGCGTCGGAGTACAGCTCCGCCGCGAGTTCAGCGCTCGGTGTCTCAGCGCTGGTGTCCGGAGCCGATACCCAGAGCCGCTCGTGGCCGGCGAACGACGCCTCGATGGCTGCCTCAACGAGCGCAACGGCGTCTGTGACGTGGACATAGCCACAGAGCGTGTTGCGCTGGGTGTGGAAATGGTCAGAGTTCCGAAGTCCGGCGAGGGTACGGTCGGCCTCGACAAACGTCTCCTGAGCCAGGTCATCGTCAACGACCCACGGGAACCGAAGGGATGTGATGGTCTCCGGCGCGTCCGTACTCCGGCGAGCGAACCCGTCGGCGGCGATCTCCAGTGTCTGCTTCCCCATTGCATACGGGTTCGATGGCGTGAGTCGGTGGTCCTCGTCAATCGGGAGGTAGTCGACTGTTATCAGGTCCGGTTCGAACCCGCCGCCAATAACGCTGAAACTCGACGCCAGCGCAACCGTGTCGATTCCCAGTTCGCCAGCGGCCTCCAACACATGATAGCTGGACATGACGTTGCTCTCGTAGGTCCGGTATCCCGGCGTCTGGTCGGGCGTGGGAATCATTCCGAGGTGGACGACAGTGTCGGCATCGCTCTTTGCGAGTGCACCGTACACCTCGCCCGCATCGAGCAGGTCCGTCTTGATGTACGCGTCCGAGTGTGCCTCGTCGCACTTGCCACGGGAGAGGTTGACCGTTCGATACCCGGCTGTGGTCAGATGGTCGAGGACGTGCTTGCCAATGCGGCCGTTGCCACCGGTGACGGCGACCGATTCAGGCATGCGAGGGTATGCAGCAGACAGGCCCAAAGGGGTTCCGCCGGAACACGTCGCCGCCAGTCGTCACGCCCCAGCAAGCGCCTTCCGAACGGCGTCCTTGATCGGCGTCTGGTGGATTGGCACGGCATCCTGCAGGTCCATTTCCGGGTCGACCGTGACAGGGTTCCGCATACTCTCGGCCAGCGGCCGAGCGATGGCGTACTGTACGTCTGTCGTGAATCGAAGCCAGTGCGAGGACAGGCCCGGCGTCATCACTGGCACGGGAACAATAAACACCCGCTTGCCCTTCTCGGCGGCGGTAAGTTTCAGCAGCGACTCGTAGGACCACACCGATGGCCCGCCGATGTCGTAGGTCTCGCCACGGGTCTCGTCGGCATCGAGTAACTCCACGAGGTAGCTGATAGCGTCGTCGACGCCGATGGGCTGACACGGCGTTCGGACCCACTTGGGAACGAGCATCAGCGGCAGGCGGTCGGTCAGGTCGTCGACGATCCGGAAGCTCGCGCTCTCCGGGCCGATGATGACCGCCGCCCGGAGCACTGTCAGGTCGAACGACCCCTCCGCCAGCACCGATTCGACTTCGCGCCGCGACGCCAGATGTGGCGAGAGATTCTCCTCGTCGCCGCTGATGCCGCTGAGATAGACAACTCTGTCGACGCCCGCAGCCGACGCGGAGTCCGCGAACCGACGGGCGTAGCGACGGTCTAACTCGGCAAAGTTCTCGGAGGTGAGCGAATGGATAAGATAATACGCGACATCGATATCATCACAGAGGCCATCAAGAGAGTCCGGTTCGCCGAGGTCGCCCTCAAACGGTTCAACCCCCTCGGGAAAGGACTCTTCGCTCGCGCTCCGGGAGAACGCCACCACATCGTGGCCTGCGTCGTCCAGGGCACGAACCAGTCGCCGTCCAATGAATCCGGTCGCACCCATAACGAGCACACGCATGTGTTCGTACCTTGGGTCGGAACCCCAAGGACGTTGCGGCGATTCCCGTGCAGTCCTGTCGATGTCCGGGACCACAGAACGAGACACGTGGTCTATACAGTGGGTCACAAAAAGCGGGCGGCGAGGGATTTGAACCGAGTGGAGACGGTCGCCCCCGCTTCGCTCGGTCGCTGCGACTCCCTGATTCGAATCTTCGCTGCCGGTTCACTCACAGTCTCGCTGTTGCTCGGCAGGTTCGTTACACGGGCGGCGAGGGATTTGAACCCCCGACCATCTGGTCCGGAACCAGGCGTTCTGTCCGCTGAACTAGCCGCCCACAGAAAACGGTATCAGACTGTCCGTCTTAACGGTTGTGAACCGTCAGGGTGACTCGCCGGTCTCGATAGTGAACTCGCTGGTCGGGTACGCGACACAGGTCAGGCAGTACCCCTCTTCCATGTCGTCATCCATCAGCGAGTCGTTGTTGCTGTGGCGAATGTGGTCCGTCGCCGGGCCGTCCTCAATGTGGCCGGCACAGGAGATACACTGGCCTTCGCGGCAAGCGTAGGGAAGGTCCCAGCCTTCCTCTTCGCCGGCGTCGAGAATCGTCTCGTTGTTGGCGACCTCGATTGTCTCGCCTTCCTTGGCGAATTCGATTTCGTAGTACTCGACCTCGTCGTCGGCGATGTCGTCGGGGTCGAAGCCTTCGTCTTCTTCTTCGACCGCTTCACCTTCGCCAAGTTCGCCTTCGGCCTCACCAGCCGGAATCGCTACGGCACCGCCACCACCGATAGAGCGGTTGTACGGCTCCGCAAAGTCAGTCTCGGGGACTGTCGCGGCCCGCTGCTCAAGGACCTCCTGGGAGATGTCTTCCGGTGCCTCCCAACCGGTCCCTTTGGCGTAGTGGAGCGCGACCACTATCAGGGTGAGCGTGGCCCCGGCGGCGAGTCCAACGAGTTCTACCATGTGCACGGCTATGGAATACTGGTTTAATTAGCTGTTGTTTCAGCGCGCGAGCACCGTCGACACCGCTTGACGAAGCAGCCCTCGGCACAGAACGGGGGCACAGAAAGCAACCGCAATCGGCGGCAGGGCTACTCCCGTCGTGGGACCTCGTGACGACCGAAGCCGTATCGGAGTCGGCTGGCGAGGCGGCGCGCGAAGCGACCGTCGTCAGCCCGCGAGCCGAACCGCTCGGCCAGCGACTGGTAGATGAGCGGCACTGGAACTTCCTGTTCGAGCGCTTCCTGTACGGTCCAGGTACCAGTCGACCCACCCTCCACTCGGTCGGCCACGTCGCCGAGGTCATTGCCCTCCTCGCGGAACGCCTCCTCACAGAGCTCCAGCAGCCACGAACGGATGACAGCGCCGTTGTTCCACGTGTTGGCGACTGATTCGAGGTCGAGGTCGTACCGGCCGTTAGCCAGTAGTTCGAAGCCTTCGCCGTAGGTCTGCATCAGCGCGTACTCGACGCCGTTGTGAATCATTTTGACGTAATGCCCGGAGCCCGCCGGCCCCATCCGGTCGTGGCCGTCCGGTCCGGTCGCAACGGCATCGAAGACGGGGACCAGTTCGTCGTAGGCCCACTCCGGGCCGCCGACCATCAGCGAGAAGCCCAGATCTGCACCGGCGGGACCGCCAGAGGTCCCACAGTCGAGGTATGCCGCGTCGGTCGACCCGGCGCGCCGGACCGAGTCCTCGAAGTATGAATTGCCGCCGTCGACCACGACGTCATCGCTGTCGAGTGTCGGAGCCAATTCGTCCAGCGCGGCGTCGACCGGGTCCCCGGCCGGGACCATCAGCCAGATTCGTTTCTCCGAGCCGAGTTTCGCCGCGAGGTCGGCGATGGACGATGCCGGCTGTGCACCGGCTTCAGCTGCGTCGGCGACGCTCTTCTCGTCGATATCGAAGACGACGACCTCGTGGCCGGCTTCGAGCACGCGGTCGACCACGATGCGGCCCATGCGTCCGAGTCCGATGACGCCAAGTTCCATACCGGGGAGTCGCTGACCGAACAGGTAGGGATTGCGGTTCGACAGAAAAGCGTGGCACGAACACCATCCGTGCCGTCGTCAGTCATGGTACCGCCCCGGCCGACCGTCTCGGAAGCGGTCGTGGGAGCCAGCAATTGCCACGAGTCCTGTCCCGTACTGCACCGGATACTCCGGCTCTGGAACGCAAAAAATCCACGGAATACAATCACATCGTCCGTTGTAATCCCGGGACCACCGCCGTTTTGTTCCGGCCACTCTTGGTGAGAATATGGACGACCGCATACGCGAACACGCCAGGATTCTCGTCGACTGGAGCGCTCGCATCGACGCGGGCGACGACGTGGTCGTGGCTGTCGAGGACGGCGCACACGATCTCGCAGTCGCCGTGGCCGAGCAGCTTGGCGACCGCGGCGCGAACCTCCTGTCGACGTACCAGTCGGACGAACTCACACGGGCCTATCTGCAGGCGCACGACGGGTCGTTTACCGAGAACCCAGACTACGAACTGGCACTGTACGAGCGGGCCGACAGCGTGCTGTTCCTGAAAGGGTCACGGAATACCACCGAGACGGCCGACGTGGACAGCGACCAGCGGCAGGCGTACTCGACGGCTCGACAGGAAATCAGAGAGGCTCGGCTGGATACCGACTGGGTATCGACACAGCATCCGACACGGGCGATGGCCCAGCAGGCCGGAATGGCGTACGCCGAATACAAGGATTTTGTCTACGACGCGACGCTACGGGACTGGGAGGCGCTGGCGGATGAACAGGCTCGTCTGAAGGAGATTCTGGACGACGGTTCGGAGGTCCGTATCGTCGCGGACGGCACTGACATCACGCTGTTCATCGATGGCCGTATCGCCGTCAACTCCGCCGCCAGCGTGGCCTACGACTCCCACAACCTCCCCTCCGGCGAGGTGTTCACCGCGCCCCACGATACCGCCGGCGTCGTCACCTTCGACGTGCCGATGACGATACAGGGTCGTCGCGTCAAAAACGTCGAGCTGACGTTCAAAGACGGCGTCGTCGTCGACTGGTCGGCCGAACAGGGCGGGGCTGTCATGGGCGAAATCATCGGGACCGACGGCGGTTCGCGCCAACTGGGCGAGCTCGGTATCGGGATGAACCGCGGCGTCGACCGCGTCACCGACAACATCCTCTTCGACGAGAAGATGGGCGGGACAGTCCACCTCGCGCTCGGCCGCGCGTACGATGCCTGCCTGCCCGAGGGCGAGTCCGGCAACGACAGCGCCGTCCACGAGGACCTCATCACGACGATGGGCGAGGGGTCGCGGCTCGAAGTCGACGGCGAAGTCATCCAGCAAGACGGCCTGTTCCGCTGGGAAGACGGCTTCGAGGGGTAGCGTCGTGGGACTGCGGTGCTGTGGGCCGGGAATAGATGTCATGATTCTGTGGGCCGGGAGCGCCCTGCGTGGCGCGACCCGGGGGAAGGGCAGGTTTGCCGGCGGTTGTAGCGCTGTTACTGTACCGCGAGCGGCGCGAGCGGTTTCACTCCGAGCGCGGCCGCAGGCCGCGACTCGGAGGTTGTTTTTAGCGTAGATTTTTACTGCAGGGGGTTCCCGCAGCGCCGCAGGCGCGAGGAAACCCCCTGCAGTAAAAAGGTACTTCAGATTGCGAGGAACTGCGACACCAGCCACTTCGTGAACGTCCCAGTAATAGCACCGATCCACGAGAGCACCACGAAATGCATGTACGTGTTGGCGTTGTGGCCGCCATCGACAGTCCGAATCATCAACGACGACAGCATCGCGCCGAACATGATAATGATGATAAGCAGGAACTCGATGAGCGGGATGTTGTAGACGCTGGTGTTGATGAGCGACGCGGCGTCAAGCCGGCTCCCGGTGCTCAGGTTGAGCGACATATCAGCGAGGATGTTGACGACCTGCAGGCCGATGAAGAAGGCGAAGGTCGATGCGGCGGTCATCCCGTAGAGGAGGCCAACGAGGGTGGTCGCCGCTTGCTTGCGCTTCTGCCGGAGTTGCAGCACCTGATTCATGTTCTCGGAGATAAGCTCGCCCAGTTGCTTTGGCGACCCACCCATCTCGCGGCCGATGAGGTACATCTCGGAGAAGGTCTGGATGAGATAGGAGCGGCAGTCCGCGGTGAAAAAGCGCCAAGCAGAGGTCGGCTCGATTCGCATATTCAGTCGTTTGTAGAGATTATCGATGTTGGGCGAGAGTGCGCCGAAGTCCTTCTTGCGGAGGGTGCGAAGCACCGTGCCGGTAGTAGACTGCTTCGCGCCTTCGGTCGCACCGAGCGCGCGGATGAAATTCGGGAACTCCGAATCCCGGTCCTTGATACGCTGTTCTTCCTGTCGGAAGACGAGACCGGGGATGAGCATCGGGGTGATCGGCGCAGCAGCATACATCGGGAGCGGCACTTCGTCGAACATGAAAAAGAGGTCGTTCAGCGTGATCGGCGAGATGCCGAGCATCCCGCCCAGCGTGATGAACACGAGCAGCATCGACAGCCCCACGCCGGCGACCATCGATTTGTTGAGCTTAGACTCAATCGGCGACGGGTACTCGACTGGGTGGAACCACACCGGGTCGTAGGGAGCCATCGAGCGGACAGCGAGGTAGAAGCCGGTCTGGACGAACACGAACATCACGATGACGGCGCTGACGGTCATCGTCGGGTTCGTTCCGGTCAGGACTGGCAGGACAACGGCGAACACCAGCGCGAACGTCATCGAGAGGACCATCGACAGATACAGGTCTTTCATGACCTCTAGACTGTCGAGCGAGCTCTTGTACACCGTCGAGTAGTGCTGAATAATCTGCTCCTGTTCGGTCAGGAGATAGTCATCGAGTCCCTGTCCGGCCCCAAGCGTGTACGCGAGGCGGTCGAAGAAGTCCGAAACCGCACGGCTCGGGACCTGTTTGGCGCGGCGACGGCAGGCGTCGTCGAGGCTGAGGTTCCAGGTGTCGACCAGCTGGACAATTCGGTGCATCTCCATCGCGAGTTCGCCGTACTCGTCTTCCTCGGCCAGCGTTCGGAACACCTCCATCCGGTCGATTTTCGTCGTCGCCAGCACGGTCATATGCGTGATGAGCAGGTGAAACCGGTTGTTGAGTTCTCGTTTGCGCTGGCTCAACAGGATTTTGGGGTAGAAGACTGCCGACGCCATCACCAGAAGTCCGAGTAACGGGATGGGCCCACGGATCGCGAGCGGGAGATCAATCAGAAGGGCGGCCGCCGTCGAAATAATGAAGAAGGCGACAGCCGGTAGCAGGATGAGAAAGAGATACCGCTCCATCGGAATCGTCATCTGGCGGTATGACTCAACGAGCGACTGGATCGTCTCGGAAATCGTCAGGTCAAGGTCGCTTTCGGCTTCACCCTGAGCCATCGTTAGTCGGGCCTGGCCATGTTGAACGGAATCCCTTCGACGCCGTCGCGCTGGAAGTCCGAGATGAAGTCGTTGACCTCGTGATACCCCAGAATTCCCTCCTGCATGGCCCGCTCGATGAGGTTCGCACGGAACTCGAGGTCGTCGTAGATGTCACGCGTATCCTCGTAGCCGAGCAGGGTCGCGATCTGCTCTTCGAGGACGAAGGAGTTGTTCATTCCCTGGAAGATGATTTCGTCCTCGACGGGGTCCCAGTTGAACACCTGCCGAGTGACGACACCGTCCATCTCCTTGGAGTAGCCCTCGATTTCCTGAACGCTCGTCACGCGGCGAAGGACCTGGTCGCCCTGCTTGACGCGGTTCTGGAACAGCGCCACGTCGGCCACGTCCATGAACGTCTCGGGGACGTTGATCGGTTCACCGGTGAAGCGCTGAATCATCGAAACGATGTCGCTCGCGTGGAAGGTCAGCATCACCGGGTGGCCGGTCTGGGCGGCCTGGAACGCCATCCGTCCCTCCTCACCACGAACCTCACCCACGATGATGTAGTCGGGGCGAGAACGTAGCGCGGCGGCGACCAGGTCGAACATGTCGATGCTGGTGCCCTCGTCTTCACCCTCACGAGTGAGGAGTTGCTGCCAGGTGTTGTGCGGGGGCAGCACCTCGGCGGTGTCCTCTGCGGTGTAGATCTTTGCGTCGTCAGGAATGAACGAGGTGATCGCGTTCAGCGTCGTCGTCTTCCCGGACGCCGTCTCCCCGACCACGAACACCGTCTGCTCGTTCTCCAGACAGAGCCAGAGATACGCGGCCAGTTGCGGCGACAGCGTCATCCACTTGGTAATCTGGAAGACAGACAGCGGGACATCATCGCCCTGACGAATCGTGAGCGAGGGACCCTTCAGGCTCACGTCGTCGGAGTAGATGAGGTTCAGACGCGACCCGTCCGGGAGCGTCGAGTCGACAATGGGGTCCGAGTCGGAGACCGGGTCGCCCATCCGCTCGCCCATATTGCGGAGCCACTGGTCGAAGGCTTCCTCGCTCTGCCACTCGACCGTCGTTTCCAGCATACCGTAGACGCCGTGGTCGACGTGGCATTCGCTACGGCCGATAACGTGAATATCCTCGTTGGCCGGGTCGCGCATAACCGGTTCGAGCGGGCCGAGACCGACGATATCGCGGTTCAGCCGGTAGAGGATGTTCTCGTAGGTCTCCTGTGTGACTTCGACGCTGCTCACGTCGGTAAGATTCGACAGGCGGGTAAGCACGCCGTTTTCGCTGTCCTCGTCCCGGACCTTCGTGGTCTCCTGCAGGAGTTCCTCGATGCGGTCGTCGAACTGGGCCTCGTTTTCGGGCGCGGGCTTGTTGACGCTACGCTGGAGCAGGCGGTTCCGGACCTTCCCGAAGACGGCCCGCTCGTCCTCATCAAGTTCCGGCTCAATGGCGTAGTACTTCATGTCCTGACCCACGTCGCCGTAGATATGACAGAAGATAGGGCCACCGACCGGGTACAGCACGTTCGGCCGATTCGTCTCGTAGTCGTCGTCGGCCTCGTCGATGAGCATCGGGAACTCACCGGTGATCTGTTTGAACTTCTTCAGGTGGTCCCGCAGGTGGGGCCGCCGCGCTGCCATCTGTCGAAGTTCGTCCGACGGTTTCGCACGTCCGTGGTCTGTCATATCTTAGTCACCTCTAGGCGACACTGCGCGATTCGATGACGATGCCGGTTCCCGAGCGGACCGAGAACCCGATGGTGTCACCGACCTGTTCGCCCATGCCGGCAAATCGGAGAACGTTGATCTGCCGGCGCACGTCGTTCCCGACCTCGATCATCTCCAGTTCGATGAACACGTCAGCGATGGCCCGGAACGGACCGATAGCCTCCTCATCCAGCGTCGATGGATCGACAGTGAGCATGATGCATTTACCCTGTGAAATGACGTCCCGGAAGTAGGAGATAACCTCCAGAGCGGCCTGTCGCTCCTCGTTTTGCCGGACGAGGGCCTCGAACTTGGGGTCGTTCCTGAGGATAGCGTCGAAGGTGTCGATGACGACGACGTCGGCGTCCCACATCACCTCGGCCTCCATCAGCCGCTTGAGGAGCTCCTTCCGGTCGGACTGTTCGTCACCGCCGGTAAGGGCGTTCGATTCGCCGATGTCGGCGTGCAGGAACAACACGTCCTCATCGAGGATGTGGTCGACCATGTCATACGACAGCGAGTGCATCTGGTCGAGGAAGCTCCCGACAGTGAGTTCCGTCGAGAGGTAGGTCACTTCGTGGCCCTCTTCACAGAGGCCGTAGGTGAACCGCTGGCTCATGGCGGATTTGCCGGCGCCGTAGTCACCCTCGACGAGGATGATGCTGCCGGGTGGGATACCGCCGCCCAGTTCCTTGTTCAGCCGGTCGTGGTCGTCCAGTCCGAGCGAGAATAGGTCAGTACTTGCGATACTCATGTGTTGAACTCGAACACCTCCTCGTCGCCGTTGACGATGAGTTTGAGCCGGTGGTCGCCGCCACTGAGGCTGCCGTTGATGTCGATGCGAACGACCTCACCGGGCCGCCAGCTGTTGCCACCGTTTGGCTCCAGCGTTACCGTGTAATCACTGGCGAAGGTCCCATCGACGAACACATCTATCTGTCCGGGGGTCGGGGACAACGTCTCAGACCCGGTGTTTTTGACGTGAATCGTGATCGTGTTCGCGCCGTTATCATAGATAGTGTTGCTGCCGCTGTCGGAGATGATTTCGACGTCGGTCCGGACGTCGCTGCTCACGTCCAGCCCCTGTTCCGAGACGGCGTTGCTCAGTTCGCCGATACTGCTCGTAAAGACGCCAGCCACGCTCGCGGCGATAGCCATCGACGCGATGAACAGAATCAGGTGTGAGACGGAGACGCTCGCCATGTTAGCTCACCACCATCGTTTCGGCGATGCCGTTCTCGGTGACGACTTTCACCCGGCCGGGCTGACTACTGAGCGAGGTGACGGTAATCTCTAATCGCTCCTGTGACGCCCAGATGTCCGTCGAACCGTCACCGTCGACCGTCGTGCCGTAGCCTGTGCGGTAATCGTTGTCGACCAGCAGGTCGGTCGCTTCGACCGACAGCGTCTCGGAACCGGTGTTGTCGACGGTCACGACAAGGTTGTCGTTCCCGCTGCTGTTCCACGTCGCCGACACAAGCGAGATATCGGTGTTTTGCTGGTCGAGGAGCCGGTCGCGCTGGTCCTCGCGGGCGTCGTTGACGCGTTCGAAGCCGTTCGCGGCTGCGGAGTAGAACATCCCGAAGCCGATGAACGCGGCCACGAAAATGACGGCTGCCGAGCCGCTAACGCTGAATCCCATCGGAACCACCCCCCACCAGTTTCGAGAGCGCAACGGCGTCAGCGCCGCTGTCACTGTCAAGCTGTGAGATGTAGTGCAGGCTCTCCGTGTGGTGGTCGATAGACAGCCCATCCCCGGTGTCGTTCACGCCGTCGAAGCCGCGGAGGTACTCCTTGAGCTGGTCCGCGACCGACTCGTCGATCCAGTCGATAGTCTCATAATAGTCGATAGCGCGAGCCGTCTCACGGTAGCCCGAGTGCTGGACCAGGAACTCGAGCCACTCGACGATGATGAGGTCCGCCGCGAACCCTTCCGGCATCGTCGCCAGGTAGGGTTTCCCGTCATCGTCCGCGTCCGAGCCGTCGTCTGCCGTTGCCGCATCACCGCTGCCGGTAGCCGCGGTGTCAGTCGGTTCCGGCTCTGGCTCGGGTTCAGGCTCCGCGACCGGCTCAGGCTCTGGCTCGGGTTCAGGCTCCGCGACCGGCTCAGGCTCTGGTTCGGCTTCCATAGCTTCCGTCTCGGCCTCATCAATCCCATCGTCCTCGATGACCTCGTCGAAGAGGTCGTCGTCTTCCAGCCCGCCTGCATCGCCGTCCGAATCGTCCTCGCCCAGCAGATCATCGCCCTCGTCGGCCAGCAGGTCGTCATCGTCGTCAGCAAGGAGGTCATCGTCGTCCGATTCGCCCTCAGGTTCCTCGCCCTCTGCCCACTCGGCGTCGCCGGACTCGTACTCGTCTTTGAGCTCTGCGAACGATTTGCCGCCGTCACCATCGTCGCTGTCCTCGTCCATACTCTCCCCGTCGTCCATGCTCATCCCATCGTCCATGCTCATGTCGTCCTCCGTGTCGTCGAAGTCGTCGAGCTCCTCGTCGAACGACCCGCCGTCGTCCTCGAAGCCGCCCATGTCGTCGCCGCCGTCATCGGGAAACATATCGTCGACACCGCCATCGTCCATCGACATGTCACCGCCAGTGTCATCCGTCAGGTCTTCGTCGAAGAACCCTTCTGCGTCGGCGTTGGCGACATCGTCGTCGATGTCCTCCTCGGTATCGTCACTCCCGTCGTCGTCGAACAGGCCGAAGGAGCCGCCGCCTTCGCCCATGCCGCCCATGCCGCCGTCGACATCATCGGCGAAGGGGTTGACGCCACGGGTGACCATCTCGTAGATGTCGAGCAGCTTCCGGACGTTCTCCTCGGTTTCTTCGACAGATTCGGAGATGCTCTCGTTTTCCGTCCGCACCGTGTTGACCGTCGAGGAGAGGCTACCGACCTCGTTTTCCAGTTCGTCGAGTCGGTGTTCCAGCTCGTCGGTGTCAGGCCCGCTCGCGTCCTCCATATCGCCGAACTCGTCATCACCGAACCCACCCATGTCGTCGCCGTCGTCGTCGAGGCCGCCGAGGCCACCGAGATCGTCGCCACCACCGCCGAGATCGTCGCCACCGCCACCGTCGTCACCCATCAGGCCGCCGCCGTCGGCCATCCCGCCGCCACCGTCGTCGCTTGCGTTCTCGCTCTCGTCGTCCGATAGAATCGAATCGAACATATTCTTGATGCTCATACCAACCAGCCCGCCGGTCAGCAGAACAAAGAGGGCGGGTGCCAGTCCAGCCAGTTCCGGTGAGACGGCTGGAGCCAGTGGCACGAGAGCGAGACTACTCATCTCTTGTATCTCACGCTTTTTCTACTCTTGAATATTCCCCTTAGCGTATCATATTTGATAATAATATCCCATTTTCCCGGCACAGATGGGGTAAATTAACGATCCAAGTACTAGCCTGTTACATTTCAGATTAATTTCGAGCGGAAAGCCGGGGAACAGAGTGTGGCAGTGCGCCCCCGGCAGACGAACGGCTGTCACTCGTCTGACGCCAGACGTTAGACACGATTACTGCTCGCAGACATTACAGTGTTATCGAGTCCGTGTTCGCGCTTTTGACAACGAAATTGCCAGTGTCCGCTTCGAGTTTGACGGACCGGCCGTGGTCGCCACCCAGGTCTTCGCCGACAACGGGAACGCCGTGTTCGTCCAGCGTCTCGCGCACCTTCTTGGCGTTGCGCGAACCGATAGAGGATCCGTTCTCGGAGAAGTCGAGCATATCGCTCCCGCCAGCGATTTTGGCCTCCATGGCCTCCGTCGACGCCCCGGCATCCGCCATGGCCTCGATGAGTGCTTCGATGCCCGTGTCCGCGAACTTCGCATGGTTTCCGCCGTCGATATCAGCCGCCGACGGAAGCATGACGTGGACGAGTCCGGCCACCGTGTTACGGGTATCATATATTGCGATCCCGATACAGGAGCCCAGTCCACTTGTGGTTAGCATGGCCGGCTCTGTGGTCACCTTGTACTCCGCGATGCCGACTTTGATGCGCTCGGGCGTACTTTGTTCGGGACTCTCTGTTTGGCTACCATCGTATACTTTCATTATTTGAATATCTGTTCGACGTCCGCGCCCGTCTCGGTCGCCCGCTCAACATCGAGGTCGTTGAGGGCGGCGCGCAACTCTTTCTCGTTGGGGAGAGCGTGAATCTCAGCCTGAAACTCGATGTCGTCGGTCTGCATCTGGGAGTCGATGATAAACGCATGCTCCTGATACTGTCCGACCTGCGCCGCAAGCGGGTCCATAATCGCCCGGCCCATATCGTGGACGACTCGCGGCGGCGTGTGTTCGACTGACGTCTGAAGGACGTTCGCCCAGCCGTCGACGAACCCGCTCGTCATGATGTTCCCCAGCTCCTCGATGGCGGCCTTGTGCTGGTCGGTTAGCTCATCACTGTCTATTTCGATGGGCATCATCGCCTCCGCAACGTTGATTGCTGAGACCTCGTCGAACAGCACCATGAGGTAGCCACTGGGCGTCCCGGTGAACTCGACGACCGTCCCGACGAACGTGTCCGTGCCGATCTGCTTTGGCACGTCCTCAATGGGAGCGAAACTGATCTGTGTCACCTCCGATTCAGTCGGGATACCGGTCATCATTTCGACGTTGTCAGCGGCTTTTTGAGTGCCTCTGGTCGTCATCTCGTTGAACGTCTGGAGCTTGTCGATGGGGATCGCATCGCCGTCCGTGTCGACGTGCTCTACCATCATCTCCGTGAGTGATTCGTACTCAGGGAGCATGTAGATGTAGAAATTCACCGATTCGTCGATCCATTCGATCTCCGATTTGAACACGAACACCTGCTGGTGGTCGCCGCTCTCGGGCGCATCAGGGAGCACGTCGCTACCGGACTCCTCAATATACTCCGGCGGCGAGTGGTCGATGGTCGCACCGACGTAGTCGGCCCAGCCGTCGATGAACCCGCTCATCATGATGTTGCCGATCTCCTCGATACCGCTTCTGGCCATCGCCTCGTCGTCGCTGCTACCGGGCATCATCTCCTCGGTGATCGTCCCGGCGCTGTCAACGTCGAAGGCAAGCACAGTATCGCCCTCTAGAACGCCATCGAAAGAGAACTCAACTCCGACGAAGTCCCGGCCAGCCAGTTCCTCGCCGACATCAGCCCTGTCGAGCAGCGTGATCTTGGTGACGTCGACGACGGCATCGATGCCCGTCATCTGGCCCATCGACTGCGTGGCCTGTTCAGCCCCCTCATGAGCGAGTTGGTTGAACGTGCCGAGCGACTGAATATCGACGTTCATCTATGAGGGAACGACGTCCTCGATAGCCTCCATCACGCTGGGTTTCTGGAACGGCTTGGTGATGTACCCGTCGGCCCCCGCTTTCACGGCCTCCTTCATCTTCTCTTCCTGACCAACGCTTGTACACATGATGACGTTCGCATCGGGATTGGAAGATTTGATTTCGTCCGTGGCCTCGATACCATCCCGGATGGGCATCACAATGTCCATCATCACCAGGTCTGGCCCTTCTTCTTTGAACACTTCGACAGCTTCGACTCCGTTCTCGACCTCCCCAACAATCTCGTGGTCTTCTTCGAGAATCTCGCGGAGGAGGTTACGCATAAACTCTGAATCGTCGGCGATCAGTACGTCTGGCATGCCTATCAAGCCTACATATCGTGATGAGTTAGATAAAGGTGTCCCGTAAATTATCGCGTGTGATATCGGTGGGCCCGAAACCGGGCAACTGCGTTCCGATTCTGACCGCGATGACAGGTACAACGCCTTCGTGTGCTGGTGCCTGCTTTAGAACTTCGCACCGTCTCGTGCTTCGATAGCCTCAACGAGGTCTGCGATACTGTCGTCCGGCGAGAGACCGGTCGACTGGACCATCCGCTTGAAGCTCTCTGGCGGGTGTTTGACTGGGACGTTGGACTCCGAGAGCAGAATGCCGAGCACGTTCTCGACCGATGTCGACCCGTCCATCTGCCGGCCGTACCAGAGCATGAAACTCTCGAACGCGGTGATGATATCGTTGGACACAACCTGTTGCTGGTCAACGTTCCCGTCAAACTTCGCGGTCACATCGAACCCATACCGGCTGTTTGATTTCGCCATTTGCTCGGCGAGCCACTCGTGAACGTTCGCGTCGGTAAACTCAGGAGCGTCGGGCTCGGGAGCTGGGTCCGGGTCAGGGGTGGAGTCAGACGAAACCTGATTGCCGTAGGAATCGTTGGTTCGAACATCAGAGGAGACGACATACCGTCCTTCGTCGATCTCTGTGACGTGCTCGTCATCCGCGATGTCTAATTCTTCCGGAGAGAGGATCTTACCGTCCTCTGGATTCGGTTCGTCTGACCCCGAGGCCATGCAGATACATGAGAGATGGGATGATATAATTCCGTCGCTGCTCAGGGGTAGCCGACACGGTTTTGACTGGTCGTGGATACGTTCACAGTGTGAGCGAACCGAACCGGCGAGAGGAGCGAGCGACCGTTAAACGGCGGGCACAGAGCTCTCTCGGGTCGATTATCCTCCTGATTGCGGCGCTCCTGATCGCCGCAGCCACGGCTGGCGTACTGTTCGAAGTAGTCGGTGGGTTTCAGTCCGACGCGGCCACGGCCAGCGACAAAAGCGCCGACCGGGTCATTGCGCGGACCGAAGTCGTCGGGAGCACTGGCCACGTTAACACGACTGGACAGAGCATCGAAGCGGTGACGCTCGTGGTGAAGCGAGCGGAAGGGGGCGGGAACATGGACCTTAGCGATGTTGTCGTTGGGACGACAATCGGGAGCGGGGCCGACGCGCCGGTGGGTTCCGCTGCTGAGGTTACGGTTACCCCACTCAGAGATGACGACGACTCACTCTCGCGGGACATCCTGAACGACGACGGCGACCGGGCAGCCTTGCGTATCGACCTCGCGGCACTGACAGGGGTCGAGCTCCAGCCGAGCGAAAGCGGCACGATACGGTTGCTGTCACCTGACGGCGCGACGACAACGGTCAGAGTCTCGGTCCCATCGTCGCTCAACGGGAAGACAACGGTCCCGCTCTGACGGCCGGCAGTAGCAGCCGACCACCCGAACAGTGTGAGCCGGCTCACGGATATCGATGCGGAGAGGGGTGCTGACCCGAGTTCTTGACGCCCGACTTCGACCAGTAGACAGCCATGTCGCCGTTGACGAACGTACCGACGCACAGAAACAGACCGCACAGCGACAGAAACAGTGTGAAACACTGACCCGTGTATGAGTTCGATCCGTCCAACCGAAGCACGTCGCAAATGTATCGGGCTCTCGGCGTGGGCTTCTTGTCACTGTCTGGATGTTTGGACGGGAATGTGAAACTGACACGACGTAACAGAATCGAGGTCGTACCTGCAAAGAGGTGCTTGCAGTAAAGCTTCGCTTACATGATAGAACCGACCACAGAGCATAGTCGACGCCCCACGAGATGGCTGTCGCTGGTCGCGGGTGGAAAACAGAGAGAAAAGTTCTGCAAGCGAAAGAACGGCTCGCGTTAGACCTGCACTGCGGTTTCGCCCGATAGCGTGTTGGGCACGCTGATACGGATTTCGGTGGTCGCGCCGGACTCCGTCGTCACTTCCAGCGTCATCGTCTCACCGGTCGCGAGCGTGCCGGGGTCAACGATGATGCGGAAGCGGTCGGCATCGGTCATCACCGGCAGGGACTCATCCTCGTCCTGAACGGCCTGGACACCGAACGTCTCACCCTGTGAGGCACTGCTGCCGCCATAGGTGAGGGTGTTCGTCCCGCTGGGGCCGATCGTGGTGATGGTCGTCTGTTCGAGGTTGATCTGGTCCGCACCAGAGCCTTTGATCGCGATGATGCTAACCTCGGAGACACCGCCGCCACCAGACTCAAACTCCTGATTGAGGAGCAGCTGAGGCGTGCTGATTGAGGACCCACTAGCGATGTCGTTGCTTTGAAGACCAGTAATGGTGTCAGAGGTGGTTGCATCGATAGTAGACCCACTAGCCTCCTCAAGCGTAACTGAGCTTCCCGAAACTGAAATGGAGTCGGACGTCGCGTCGAATGTCACGCTCGCACCGCTACGCTGGTTACTGACCGTAACATCGGTTTCAGATTCGATACTGAAGGTGAGGTCGTCACCAGACTGGACGCTGATGCTACCGGCGTTGCTCGGACTGAGCGTCGCTGACGAACCACCGACGGACGTTACAGAGACGGTTTCTCCGTCGTTGACGTTGACTGCCTCGGAGTCGGTATTGAATTCACTGAGCACGAGGTGTTGCTCGGTGGTTTCTTGCGTTTCGATTGAGATGTCCGCGCTGGTAGCAGCGTCTTCAACTAGTTCTTTCGTCTGAAGCGTGTTACTTCCCGTCGGACCGTCGTACGTTCGCTGAAGTTTGAATCCGTCGGCGGCGGTGTGACTGTCCGATTGTTTGAGCGTGAGATCGTCGCTTGTAGACATAGTGAACGACGCTCCGGTGCCGGTATTGGTCACTTTGATCGACGCGGAACCTGTTCGCTCAAATCGGAGGGTGTCACCATCGTCCACGTCAACCTGGGTAGCCGATCCGGAGGAACTGGTCAACGCGAACTCTCCCCCCGAATCGCCGTCGGTGGTCTTCACAATTGTAACCGTGGACGCGTTGTCGATAGTAAGGAGAGTGCCAGACGCATCAGTACTGTCGAAGACTATCGAATCGGTTGGGCCACTGCCGGCGACTGACCCAATCTTCGACGCTACTTGAATCTGGTTGGTCACTTGGTCGCTACTTTCTTGGCCGGTCTGTTCAGCTGAACTCTGCAGGAAGCCAGCAGTGTTGATCAGGACGCCTGCCGCAATCGCGGCGACAAGCACCATCGCGATGAACACGATGAGGGTCCCGATCCCCACTTGGCCTCGGTCTTCTGGATTTGTAATGCGTTCGAACATGTGTAGTCCGGGTCGCTCTGACCCTACCGGAACGAGTACGTACCACCTAATAACATCATCCCTCAAAATTTTATTCCTGATAACGATGGTTTCAGCCGGTTTAAACGGTACTTCTCAATAGTATTCAGCGTCGATTTGAACCGATTTCACGGTCGTATAGCGATCGTCGGAAAATCCGGAATCAGTATTGAAAATTAATTTTGCAAGCTGAAAGCGGCCGGTCGGCCGGTCGGGTCACACGCAGGGACAGTCATTCGTACGTGATGAGACTGTACATCACAAACAGGTAGCCAAAGGTCGTCAACCCACTGTTGACCAGCAACAACGAGCGGACACCCTCGAAGTCATTGATGAACGCGCTAATCATGGTCGCGGCTGCGCCCGCAATTGCGAGCGAAAACCCCACCGAGAGGTGAAGCATCGCCTGCCGGGATGTCTGGACGTACGCCCGCATGGCCATCCCAACCATTGTCAGTCCGGCGACGACGAACACCAACGTCGATATGGCATAGAGAAGTTCTATCATCAGCACTGTACAGTGCTACAGCGAACCCGTTATTAAATCCATGCTCGAAAATATCTTTCGTGATAACGGCGGTTAGAGCCGCTTTATCGCTCGGACAGGGTCCGCCACGCTTCGTCGAGTTTGTTGGTCACTTCCGACCGCTCTTCGATGTGGACAGTCAGTTCATCGTCGAAGTCGACCCGGACTTCATCCACGTTCCGCCGGTACACTTTGATACGTCGGCGGTCGTCGGAGAGAATATTGTCGTGGAGTTCCAGCAGGTCATGTTCGGTCAGTTCGTCGATCCGTCGGTAACACGTCGCGATGGGGATTCCGAGTTCGTCGCTGAGTTCCTGTGCGGAGACCGGTTCGTCCGTCGCGTCAAGGATTTCGGCACTGTATTTATTGCCAAGCGTCTGAAGAATCTCCCCTGAATCCATCGTTATCAAATCATAAATTCAGTCAATAATAAAGGTATCGCCTGTGATATCGAGTGAAAGGAAGACAAACACGCACTGCGGGGCGTCCGTGCGAAAACGGCGGTCTGTGTCTCTGTATCCGTCGTTCTACGGAGTAATAATGGCTCTATCGTATCGTTAAATTGGTGATTCTTCCTCGCTCATCATCGAGAAGGCGCTGGCGTTCTGGTGGACATCGATGCCGCCGTGGTCAATCTCCATCGGATAGATGTCCGTCTCGATGTTCTGTTTTCGCATCTTGGCGACCCAGACGTATCTGTTCACGCCGGTATCAGTCGGCGTCTGGATAAGGTAGATGTTGCCGTCAGTTAGATAGTTCTCCAGTCCGATCTCGGTGTCCGGGAAGACGGCCCCCTGTTCGTTGGTCATCAGCGTCGTGAGCCCGCTGTCGCTGAGGATGTCAGTGAACTTCAGGAGATACGTCCGCTTCTCCCTCTCGTTTTCGAAGAACAGTTCGAACATGGCAAGCGAGTCAAGCACCAGTCGGTCGTAGTCACCGTCTTCGAGTTCCTCCAGAAGAATATCCAGCGAGGACGTAAAGTCATTCTCGCGCAGGAGCACCTGCTTGTCGTACACCTTGATGTTCCCGTTGTCGACGTGGTCCTGCCAGTTGTCGAAGCCGAGAGATTCGGCGGCTTCCCGGAGGTCCGACTCGTCTTCCTCGAAGGAGAGGTAGATGCCCTTCTCGTCGTACTTTTCGACGCCGTTGTAGATGTACTGGAGACAGAGGATCGATTTCCCGGCACCAGGGTTGCCGCTCACCAGTGTCGTCGAGTTCTTCACAATGCCGCCGTTCAGAATGTCGTCGAGGCCCTCGATCCCCGTTTTGGTTTGCTCAATCATAGTTTCGGAAGGAACTGGAAGTTGATTAGATACTTCTCTGTCGGGAATGTTAAAAAGTCTTGCTGGTGTGTCGCTAAACAAACTGGAATCAGTCACCAGCGTGGACGATGGCGGGGTCCACCCAGATAACAAAACTGTCATCTCGCTTGATGACGCCCCGGATTGAGCCGGCGTCGTTCGCGGGGGACCGGTCGACCTGTTCAGGAGTGATCTGGACTACCTGATACACTTCGTCGACGAGCCAGCCAGCTGCACCCTGTTCCTCGACGATATCCGGGTCGAAGACGATAATTCGCTTCTCCGCACCCTCGTCTCCAATGCCGAAGACGACTTTAGGGTCAACAATCGATGTCGTGCGCCCGCGAAGGTCCATGACGCCGCGGACGTGCGGCGGGGCGTTCGGAACGGACGTGAGTTCGCCGATATCGACGATCTCAGTCACGTAGTCGATACTCACGCAGTACGTTTCCGAGCCGAGCTGGAACTCGAGTACTTGGCCGGTGGTGGCTGACTGTGCTGCCATTGCAGTTCTTATCCAAACTGTCGCGGATAGTGGCGCATAAAGGTGCCTGCTGGGCTATCAACTTTGATTACGTGGGCGGAGTATTTATTTCGGGGCCGGACGGGATTTGGAAGTAGGTATGAGGATGTCTCGTTCGCCGATGTCTCCTGTCCGACGGGAGCGTTGGTGATATGGCAGATGGTGTCCGCGCCGTGGTCGCAGACGACTCTCACTTCATGCGGAGTGTCATCTCTGATATCCTCAGTGATGGCGGTATTGATGTCGTTGCGCAGGCGCGTGACGGCGAGGAGGCAGTATCGGCCGTTATCGAACATCGACCTGATGTCGTGACGATGGATGTCGAGATGCCAGTAATGAACGGCATTGAGGCAACCGAGCGCATCATGGCTGAGTCTCCAACGCCGGTGTTGATGCTGTCAGCCCACACCGACGAGAACGCCGACGTGACGTTCGAGGCGCTCGATAAGGGTGCGGTCGACTTCTTCACCAAGCCCGGTGGTGAGGTGTCGATGGAGATGTCACGCCTGAAAGACCAGCTGGTCGAGATGGTCAGTTCTGTCGCGGCAGTCGATGTCGGCGCGACGGGCAGCCGCAGCGGGACAGGCAGCGACAGCGGTACGGCACCGACAACCGCCGGCGGTTCGGCCACTGACCGGAGAGGGACCGGAGGCTCGTCGGGCCAGACGACCTACGTCGCGAACCCGACGCTCGTCATCGGCTCTTCGACCGGCGGCCCGAAGATGGTGGAACAGGTAATGGAGAACCTCCCCATCGAGGCCGACCTGCGGGTGCTCATCATCCAGCACATGCCGGAAGGGTTCACCGGCCGGTTCGCCGAGCGGATCAACACGCGAAGCGATTACGAGGTTCAGGAGGCCACCGACGGGGCACGCATCGGCGGCGGCGAGGGACTTGTCGCCGCCGGTGACCGGCACATGGAGGTCAAAAACTACCGGAACGGCCGACTGCGGACGAAGTTGACACAGGACGAACCGGTCAACAGCGTCCGTCCGGCCGTCGACGTGACGATGCGGACGGCCGCAGAGACCATCGACGACCCACTCGTCGGGCTCATCCTCACCGGGATGGGCGAAGACGGCGCGGACGGGATTCGGCGCATCAAGCAGGCCGGTGGCAAGACCATCGCACAGGACGAGGCCACGTCCGCGGTGTACGGCATGCCAAAACGCGCCGCCGAGACGGGCTGTGTGGACACTGTCTTGCCTATCGACGACATTGCGGACGGCGTTATCGACACGATTACCACTGAGGTGACCTGACAATGGACGACCAGTATTTAGACGCATTCATCCGTGAAAGTGAAGAAGCGATTACCGAACTCAATAACTCACTGCTCGAACTCGAGTCTGACCCCTCCAACACGGAGGCGATGGACTCGATCTTCCGGACAGCCCACACGCTGAAGGGTAACTTCGGAGCGATGGGCTTTGACAACGCAGCAAACCTCGCGCACGCGATGGAGGACCTGCTCGACGAGATGCGCCAGGGCGAGATGGAGGTCACACCGGACCTGATGGACCTCGTCTTCGCCGGCGTCGACCAGATAGAAGTTATCGTCGGGGAGATCGAGGAGCACGGCGAATCGGGGACGGAGACCGACGAGATGGTCGAAGAGCTCCGGGCCGTCCTCGAAGAGGGGGCCGCCGCCGCGGGTGACACCGAAACGACAGACGACGGCTCGTCGGACAGCGACGAGTCGCTCACCACGGATGCGGGCGTCAGCGATGCCGACATCGACGGCGATGCCGTCGACGAGCGGGTCCTGCAGGCCGAAATCAGTGTCGGAGAGTCGGATATGCTCGGCGTTGACTCGATGCTGGCCGTCGAGTCCATCGAGGGGCGGTTCGACATTCTCGATTCGAGTCCGAGCCGTGCCGATATCGAGGACGGCGAGTTCGAGGACACGTTCGTCCTGTACCTCGACGGCCCCGACGCGGCGACTGTCGACGCCGAACTGGGAACGACTGGGAAGGTCGACAGCTTCGACGTAACAGACGTGACCGACGAACTGGTCAGCGACACAGGCACCGACTCCGATGCTGCCGACGATAGCGGGGCGGGCTCGGATTCGGGTTCGGACCCCGACCCAGGGGCCGAAGAAGAACACAGCGTCGACGAAATCAAGTCCGTCCGCGTCGACGTGGACCAGCTCGATGACCTTCACGGGCTCGTCGAGCAACTGGTCACGAGCCGAATCAAGCTCCGGCGTGGCGTCGAGAAAGACGACCTCGACTCCACCGGCGAGACGCTGAACGAACTGGACAAGATCACGGCGAATCTCCAGAACACAGTGATGGATATGCGGCTCATCCCGTTGAAGAAAGTCGTCGGGAAGTTCCCGCGGCTCGTCCGGGACCTCGCACGCGAACTCGACAAGGACATCGAGTTTGAAATCGAGGGCGAGGACATCGAACTCGACCGAACCATCCTCACCGAGATTTCGGACCCGCTGATGCACATCCTGCGGAATTCAGTCGACCACGGCATCGAGTCGCCCGAAGAGCGCGAACAGGCGGGCAAGTCACGCACCGGCCACATCACGCTCCGGGCCTCCCGCGAGCGCGACCACGTTATCATCGAAGTCGAAGACGACGGGGCCGGGCTTGACGTGGATGGCATCAGAGAGAAGGCCATCGAGAAAGGCGTCCGCTCGCCAGAGGAACTGGACGCGATGGACGACTCCGCGGTGTATGACCTCGTGTTCCATCCCGGCTTCTCGACGGCCGACGAAGTGACCGACACCAGCGGGCGCGGCGTCGGAATGGACGTCGTCCACGACACGGTCTCCCAGCTCGACGGGTCGGTCAGCGTCGACTCCGAACCGGGTGAGGGAACGACTGTCTCACTGCGCCTCCCGGTGACGATGGCTATCGTCAAGGTGCTGTTCGTCAAGGTCGGCGGCGAGGAGTACGGCGTCCCAATCAAGAACGTCGACGAGATTACCGGGACGGAAGAGGCAAAGCAGGTCAACGGTCAGGAAGTCATCAAGCACAACGACGAGATCTACCCGGTCATCCACCTCGACGACACCTTCGACATCGAGGGCGAGACAGCCAACGGCGACGGGATGCTCGTCCGCATCCGCGAGTCTGAGCGCCAAGTCGCACTCCACTGTGACTCGGTCAACAGCCAGGAAGAGGTCGTCGTCAAGCCCCTGGAGGGTATCCTCTCGGGAACACCCGGCCTCTCGGGCACGGCCGTCCTCGGCGACGGGAACATCGTCCACATCCTCGACGTGGTGACGCTATGAACAAAGGCAGCGAGCGGACTTTCAACGACCTTGTAGAGTTCATCGGCGAAGAGATGGACTTCGAGTCGGGCTTTTACAACGACTCGTATCTCGACCGCCGCATCACCGCGCGGATGCGTCGGACCGACACCGAGGACTACCAGACCTACCAGCGACTGCTGGAACGCGACAACGGCGAGCGTGAGGAACTGCTCGATTCGCTGTCGATCAACGTCACCAGCTTCTTCCGGAATCCGGAGGCGTGGGAGCGACTCCGGCCGGTCCTCCGAGAACTCACGGAGAACAACCGTCGCGTCAGGCTCTGGTCGGCCCCGAGTGCCGACGGCCGCGAGCCGTATTCGGCGGCGATGCTGGCACTCGACGACCCCGAGATCGACGCCCGTCGGGTCGAGATCACGGCGACAGACATCAATGCCGACATCCTCGAAGAGGCCCGCAAGGGAACCTACGCGACCTCCCAGACGACCGACATCGCCGATGAACTGGAACCGCTGGACGATTACACGAAATACATCGAGCAGGACGGCGACACGTTTCAGGTTCGGGACCAGGTCAAAGAGATGGTCACGTTCGAGCAACACGACCTCATCCGAGGCGACCCCAAGCGCGATTTCGATCTGGTGTTCTGCCGGAACCTCCTCATCTACATCGACTCGGAGTTCAAGGTCCCCATCTTCGAGACGATCCGCGGGTCACTCCGTGAGGGCGGCTATCTCATGATCGGCATGACTGAGACGCTGCCCGCGGAGTGCCGGGATTCCTTCGAAGCGGTCGACAAACGACACCGCATCTACCGGCGTGTGTAGCGACCAATGAGCCTCTACGAACTGGAACGGGACGGCAATGCACAGGAACTCATCCGCCTCCTCAGGGAGAGCGACAACGAGCGGGTCAAGACTCGTGCCGCGGAGCTACTGGGGAACTTCGAGGACCACGACGACCGGCGCGACGTGGTCAACGCGCTCGTGAACGCGGCACAGAGCGATAGCGACGCGATCACCGGGGCGGCTATCGACTCGCTTGACGAACTCGGTGACGACGCGATCACACAGCTCATCGGGAGTATGGCCGGCGTCGACCTCGAAGACGACGCCGCCGACTGGGTGAAGGCGAAGGCGTATATGCAGGTGCTCGACGCCGACGTGCCCGAACTCAGGATGGCGGCCGCGAACGGCCTCGGAAACTTAGACCAGGCCGACGCGGTCCCGAAGCTCGCAGAGCGCTTCGAGGACCCGGACCCGCGAGTGCGGGCACGAGCGGCCCGGTCAGCCGGGAAGATCGGCGACTCGCGGGCAACGACGCCGCTGGAGTCCGTCCTGTCGGACCCAAAAGCTGGCGTCAGGCGCGAGGCGGCGGATGCGCTGGGGAATATCGGGAACCGACAGGCGCTTCAGGCGCTGTTGCCGCTGTACGAGGACGACGACGAGCGAGTCCGGCGCATCGCCGTCGGGGCGTTCGGGAACTTCGGCAACGACCGGCCGGTCGATTATCTCATCGAAGCCCTCTCGGACGACTCCGCCGCCGTCCGCCGGACGGCCGTCTACTCGCTCATCGAACTTCTATCGAACGTCCCGACTGACCAGAGCCACGAGATACGGGACACCGTCGTCGAGAAGCTCTCGAACACGGACGACCGGAGCGTCGTCGTGCCGCTGGTCGAAATTCTCGAAGAGAGCACGCAGGCCGCCCAGCGGCGCAACACCGCCTGGATGCTCGGCCGGGTCACCAGCCAAGAAGAGCGTGACCGCGTCATCGAATCGCTGGTCGACGCGCTCGGCGACGACGACCAGATGCTCCGGCAGTTCGCCGCCACCAGTCTCGCTGAACTCGGTGACGACGACAACATGGTGGAGCGACGACTGCTCAAAATCGTGCAAGACGACGGCGTCGACCCCGATATCCGCGGACAGGCTATCTTCACCCTCGGGAAGGTCGGCAGCGAGCGGTCCCGAAAGACGCTGGATAAACTCATCGACGAGACCGAACACGACGTGGTCAGGAAGAAGGCCTTCTCGGCCATCTCGAAGCTCGGTGGCCGCGGATGAGTCAGCCGAGTGGATTAAGACGTGGCGGGGCGTACACGAGAGCGATAGCTGGCTAACCGATGAGCGACGGAGAACACGCACTGGTCGATACGAAGGGGAAGTTCGTTCAGGTCGTCTCGGACGGGCGGAAGCGAAACGACATCGAGTGGCTACCCGGTCGGATTTTGCTCTCGAACAAGCGGCTCGTCCTTGCGACCAACGACGGCAAGCGGACCATCCCGCTGTCGAAGGTCAGCAGCGTCACGGCCAGCCAGATGAACCAGCCACTCGCACAGGTGGACAGCTACATCAAGGTGCAGGCCGGCCGGAACGTGACGCTCATCTCGGCAAAGAAAGCCGATGAGTTTCAGGAGAAACTGTACAGCACGCTACTCGACCAGACTGTCGTCCTCGTCAACCACCCCGCAGTCAAGGGTGGCGTTGTTCAGGACGGCGGCTGGGAGAAGGGGCGGCTCAAGCTCGACGGCGACTGCATCAATCTGGCCATCGCCAGCGGCACGTTCGTCGAACTGGACATCGACGACGTGGGGACCGTCGAGGCCAAGGAGAAGACGATCCGCGGCGACGAGCGACCACTGCTAGAGGTCGAACACACCATCGAGGGCACCAGCGTCGAAACCCACATCACGGGGACGCCCCGACACGTCTCGCTCATCGAGGGGCTCGTCCGGCAGGGCGAGCAGCGCAATATCGCCGACGACGTGGAGCTCTCCGATAAGGAGACACAGGTGCTGATGGCGCTGTACTCCGGCATCTCACCGTTCAAGATCCCGGAGTTCGTCGATATGGAGATCGAGGAAGTTGAGGACGTGTACGACCGGTTGATGGAGTCCGATATCCTCGAACCGGTCCGGACACGCCGGGAGGTCCAACTGGAGGCTCGCGGCCGCTCGATCGCAAGCGACGCAATGGCTGACCAGTAGCGGCGATGACACCCTGAATGAGCGTGGTTTTGGAAACAGTGTACCACAAGACGGACATACGTTCGGTTTGTCATAGATTGTCATGGACGGGCCCGACAGCCACCGGATATCGGTACTGCATGTCGACGACGAACCGGGGCTCGCGGAGACAACAGCCGAATTTCTCCGACAGCAGAGCGACGGTTTCAGCGTCGAGACGGCGACCAGTACCAGCAAGGGGCTCAAGCGTCTTACCGAAGCGCCGTTTGACTGTATCGTCTCGGACTACGACATGGCAGACATGGACGGAATCGAATTTCTCAGGGCCGTCCGGGCGGAGTATCCGGACCTGCCGTTCGTTCTGTTCACTGGGAAGGGAAGCGAGGAAGTCGCCAGTGAAGCGGTTTCGGCGGGTGTAAGCGACTACCTCCAGAAGCGGGGCGGGACCGAGCGGTACACGCTGCTCGCGAACCGTATCACGAACCTCGTCACACAACACCGTGCGGAAGAGCGCCTCAAGACACGGGTCCAGCAGCAAGAAGCCGTCGCTGACCTCGGCCAGTACGCGCTGACAGGATGTGGCCTCGATGCGTTGTTCGAACGGGCTGTCGAGTCCGTAGCAGCAGGCCTCAATACGGAGTACAGCAAGGTGCTTGAGTACCGGCCGGCCGACAACAAGTTCCTGTTGCGTGCTGGTGTCGGCTGGCAGTCGGGGCTGGTCGGCGAGGCAGCAGTCGGGGCCGGCGAGGAATCACAGGCCGGATACACGCTCCAAACCGAAGAGCCGGTCGTCGTTGAAGACCTCCGGACGGAATCGCGGTTCAGTGGTCCGTCGCTGTTACTGGACCACGGTGTCGTGAGTGGTATCAGCGTCATCATCGGAACAACCACCGAGCCGTGGGGCGTGCTCGGGGCGCATACGAGTGAGCAGCGCCCCTTTACCGAGGACGACATCACGTTTGTCAGAGGCGTCGCAAACACCCTCACAAATGCCATCGAGCGGGAACAGCTCGAAGGAACCCTCCGGCAGGCAGAGCAACGGTACAAGACCCTGCTGGAGAACTTCCCTGGCGGCGGCGTATTCCTGTTTGATGACGACTTTCGATACCTTATCGCTCGCGGTGAGGGGCTCAGCGCGTTCGGTCTCACGCCGGCCGACGTGGAAGGGAAGACCCTCGCAGAAGTGTTTCCGCCTGCGGTTGTCGAGAGACAGAAGCCGAAGTACCGCGCCGCACTTGACGGTGAAACACAGGTCTGGACACAGGAGTACGAGGGCAAGCAGTACCGGCTGTCAACGCTGCCAGTGACGGGTAGCAGCGACAAACAGCTCGGCATGGTTGTCTCAATGGATATCACCGGCCTGTCCGCGAGCGTGTGACGGTCGGTCCGACTCCAGTGAGCGGGACGGTTCGACGCGTTTTTGAATCGCGGTTGATTGAGAACAGGTATGGCAGAATTCACGGTCGCTGTCTCCGACCCGGAGGACGGCCACACCTACCAGATCGACGTTGACGGACAGGACGCAAACCGCTTCATCGGCCGCGAGCTCGGCGACGAGGTCGACGGCGGCGCTGTTGGCCTCGATGGCTACTCGCTTGAACTGACCGGCGGCTCGGACACTTCGGGTCGACCGATGCGACCTGACGTTCGCGGCGTCACGACGAAAGAAATCATGTCCGACGGCGGCGTCGGCTTCGAGCCGACCACCGACGGCGAGCGCAAGCGGATCACCGTCCGTGGCCGCGAGGTCAGCGACGACACGCGCCAGATCAACGCAAAAATTACGGCCCGCGGCAGCGACGATGTGGCCGACCTCCTCGGCGACGACGACGAGTAAGTCACGTGTCGGACCGCGTTCCCAGTGACCACGAAACCGTCGAGACGCATCGCGTTCCCGTCGAGTCGGTCGGTCGAACCGACCGACCACGGGTCGTGCTCCCGGAAAAACTGGCTTTCGACGACGGTGACACCATCCGCCTCGCACTTGACGGCGACCGGTACCACGCCGTCGTCGAGACGAATCTTAACGGCGAGCCGGTACTCTCACACGTTGCCGACAACCGCCGACTGGCCCGCGAACGGGACGGGACAAATCGCCTCGCAGAGTGGGTCGCCGATAGCGATGTCTCACTTGGCGGCTCAGCGCATCTCGACGTGGTCACTGACGGAACGGAGTACGGCCTCCGAACGCCGGGCAAGCGCGTCGTCTATACCGCGACCGACGGACCGGACTCCTCGCTGTCAGATATCGCTCGAAATCTCGACAACTGACGCCGTTGACCGCTGTTCTCCTGAGTAGATCCGATTTTTGCTGTTGATACTCGCGCGAAACGCTCAATATCAGTGCTGCTGTACTTCGGGTAACGGACGAATGTCGGAATCAGTGATCGCGGATTTCGTCGGTAAATTCAACTCCGAAGTGGCCGGTCGGGGCGACCCTATCAGAGGTCGGGTCGTCCTCTCCCAGAAGCGGCTGGTACTGGCCGCAAGCGAGGACGACAAGCTGACGATTCCACTGGATTCGATTTTCGACATCGCCGTCGGGCAGGTCCCGCCCGATCTGGGCGATTTCTTCGACTCGACAGTGACGATTGCCTTCGAGCACAGGGGAAAGCGACTCGTCGCAGCTATCGAAGCCGGCGACGAGAAAATAGAGAAGTTCGGGACGGTACTGTTCAAGGCCATCATCAATGGGACCGAGACAACGGTCAAAGAGCGCGCCCGTGTCGGTGGTCGCGTCACGGAGGAGTCGTTCAAGACCGCGAAGCTGTTTCTCACGCCCGGTAACGTCGAGTTCCGACGCAGCGACGGGTCGTTCAACGTCGACCTGAAGACAGTGTCGGACTTCGACCGGAACACGCGGGAGATTAACGGGAAGGGCCGGCCAGTGCTGACAGTCCGGCACATGAAAGACGGGACGGCCATGACGACGCTGGCTGCGATGGCATCGAACCGCAAGATGTCCATCCTCGGGCGCTATCTCCGCCGTGAGTACGCCGAGCTCATGGAGGAGATCGAAGACGTCGACCTCACGAAGGACAAAAAGGAGGTGCTGGTCGCAATGTACTCGACCGGCGACATGGACGGAATGCCGCTTGCGAGCATTCTCGGGAAGGACTCCTCGCAGGTGTCGATGATTCTCCAGGATCTCGCCGCTGACGGGCTCGTACAGGACGGCTCCGACGGGCCGACGCTCACGCCGACTGGGAAGGTCGTCGCCAGCCGTCACCTGGAAGATGTGAACGCCTGACAGGCGACTGCCTCCGTCGTCTTAGTCCTCGGCTCCGACAATCGTGCTGATTCTGGCGTTTTCCTTGAGCTTCAGCCCCGCGCCGCCGACCGACAGTGGCACGCGCGGGAGTGCGTCGACGTGCAGCGTCGGGTGAGTCGCCCCACGTTCGAGCAGTGCCGTCCGCGCCTGGAGCGTCACCGTCGCCTCGCCGGTCAGCGACTCGTTGTACTCGACGAGGTACTGGCCGCCTCGCAGCGTCCACCACTCGTAATCGTCGTCCGGGTTCCGCTTTTCGCTTGCGTGAGGCACCACTTCAGCCGCATCAAGCTCACCGCCGCCGAAGTCGATTCGTCCCGGTTCGACGACTTCATACACCGCAGCGACGGTGAGGTCGAACCCCGGGCTGTCGGTCTGGGTCGGTTCGTGGACGATATCCGTGACGTACTCGCCGAAGTCTGTCATATGCGACTGTATTCGGCGAGTGTGCCTAAAAGTGAGGCTGAGACGGGATAGTGACTTGCAGGAGGAACGCGGCACTTTTGCCCGGCGAGTGACTCCCTCTCTGCATGACCAAACACACGGAGTTTCTGGCGGGCGAGCGGCCTGAAGACGTGCTCTTCTTCCTGCACGAGGACGCCGTCTCGAACCCGGGCGCACTGGCTGAGTACGCTGACGAAGTCGAGGACGGGCACATCCTCGTCCTGCCGGGCGACGACGGCCGGAGTGCGTTCCAGTCGGCGACGGGCATCGACCCGATGGGGCTGGCTCAAGAGGCGATGGGCACGGAGGGCGACATTCACGACGACCTGACCGACGCGGTCTGTCCGGTCGCCGAGGAAGAACCGGAGAGCAACCACACGACCCGGTTTGTCTTCGCCTTCGCCGAAGAACAGAACGAGGACGTGGGCGGCCTCTACGCTGAGGGCGACGTGGTCCACGCCTACGCGGTGTGTGCCTGCGGGGAACGGTACAGCGACAAGTGGGTCGTCGGGGGGTAACTTACAGCAGGAACGGTTCAGCCAGTCGGACGAGCAGTGCCTTCAGCAGGCCCGTGACGGGCCCGCCGTCGTGCGCATATGAAATCCCGACCTCGTCGCGGGTGATGCCGTGACGGAGGTGCTGGACGCCGTCAATCACGAACCAGCAGCCGAGGAGCGCTCCCGTGGCGACGACCCACGTCGGGCCGGCGGCCGCGACCGTGTACGCCACGAACCCGAACACGAGGAGGCCAAACACTACGTGGTCGGCGTAGTCGCCGACAGCGACCTGAGCGGCGTCGGCAGCGAGCCAGACACAGAAGGCCATCGCCGCCACGGCCGCGGCGTACCGTATCGAGCCGTCGAGGACCAACAGCGTCGCGCCGACAGCGACGGCACTACTGAGACGCTGTCGGACGGCTGTCTCGCGCCAGATTCGCGTGTGGAGGGACTCGGGCATCACCCAGAAGTGACGACTGAGGGGCAAATCAACGTTGCGTCGGGCGACGATACACCGCCCACTTCACTCGCGAGTCCACCTATCGGTCGGTATCGACACCTTCCTCTTCTTCCTCAGGCAACCGCCGGAAGGCGTCGACGATGGCCTGTTTCGCAACGGCCCCTTGCGTCGTCCAGTGGTGGGCGTAATCCATCATGTCGTCGTAGATGTCGGGCTTGCAGCCCGCGGCTTTCGGGTGGCCGCCGCCGTTGACCTGCTGGGCGACCTCGTGGGCGCGCTCGAAGCTGTCCGTCCCGCGAATGGAGGCAGAGCCGGCGGGTTTGACGATGACGGCGGCGTCCGCGCCCTGCTCGCGGAGGGCTTCGGCGACCTCGTTCTGCGAACAGCGGCCGTAGGTGACGCCAACTGTCCACTCACCCACGTCGCGGAGTTCGGCCCGGTCGACGGCTTTCTCGATGAGTGCCTCCTTCTCGACGCGCTTCTCGTCAAGGAACTCATGGAACTCCGGGGAGAGGTCGGGGCCGTGGTCCCGAACTGCCTCGATGTACTCCTCTGGCTCGCTCCAGTACGAGAAGTCTGCGAGGTCGTCGCTTCGGGGGTCGTCACGGATCCAGAGGTCGTGGTCGCGGGTGACGGCGGCGAGGTCGGCCCATTGCTCGTCGAAGTCGTAGTCGAGTTCCGACAGCGCCACGTCGGCGGTACATACCTCCTCAGAGTCGCCAACGGTGCGTTCGACGCCGGCCGCGTCCACGTCGGCGGCGAGGTCGTCGGGCCACTGGTGGTGGTCGAACCAGACGACCCGCTCGGCGGTGTCGACCAGTGAATCGAGCGGGGCGATGTCGGACTCGCGGTCGGGACAGAGGTCACAGATGAAGACGGTCGCGCCGGAGTCGGCGTACTCAGCGGTCCATTCGAGTGCCTCCGTGAGTTCATGCGGGCCGGCGGGCAGCAGCGCGCCTTCGCCGTAGGCCTCGCGAATCAGCGCGGTACAGGCCAGTCCGTCAGCGTCGGGGTCGGCGATAACAATGACGCCGGCGTCCTGCAGCGTCTCGGCGGCTTCGGCTTCGGCTTGCTCTTCTTCGTAGGAATCCGGAATAAAGAACCCCTCACCGGGGAGTACAGATTTGCGGCCGATAGAGAGGCGGTCGTCGTCGATGAGCCAATCGTCCATGCCACAGCAAGCGGGTGGGGCGTCAAGAAGCCGTCGGGTTCGACTGTGACAGGGTGCTGCCACGGCGGTGTATCAGCGCATCGGTCACGTCGTCTCGATGCCGCGAACTTCGAACCGCGCGCCGCCGTGCTCGCCGTCAGCGACGGTAACTGTCCATCCGTGGGCCTCGGCGATTTGCCTGACGATACGAAGCCCGAATCCGGTCCCGTCCGCGGCAGTCGAGTAGCCACCCTTGAAAACGTCGTCACGCTCCTCTGGCGGGATTCCGGGGCCAGTGTCCTCGACGTAGAACCCGTCCTCAAGCGCACCGACGGTCACGGTCAGGTCGCTCGCGTCCCCTTCGGCGGCGTCCAGCGACACCTCAGACTGTGGGAAGGCGTGTTCGACGGCGTTCCGAACGAGGTTTTCGAGTAGCTGTTCGAGCCGCCCCCGGTCCGCCACGACCGTCTGTTCCGACCGAACCACAAGTGTCGCGCCGTCCGTCGGAACGTTCTGCCAGCATCCGTCGACGACTGCTCCAAGGTCCAGCGACGCCGTCTCGGTGACCTCGTCCCCGCTGCTGGCGAGCGTCAGCAGGTCGTCGATGAGCCTGTTGCTCCGTTCGATGGCCGCGGCGACGTTGTCGAGGTGCTCGCTGTCGCATTCCGCCCGAGCCAGCTTTAGTCGTCCCTGCGCGACGTTGAGCGGATTCCGGAGGTCGTGGCTGACCACGCCAGCGAACTCCCGGAGACGTTCGTTCTGGCGTTCCAGCGTCCGCTGGCGCTCTCTGCGGGCTGTGACATCTTCCGACACCGCCAGCCCGGAGATGACCTCCCCATTGTCGTCCCGAACCGCGACCGTCTGGACCCGGTAGTGCTTGCCCCGATACTGCTGTTCGAAGCTGTGGGAATGACCGTCGAGCGCCTCGCGGTAGTAGTGCTCGAGTTCGTCGGCAATTGCCTCCGAAAACAGGTCGTGGGGTGTCGAGCCCTCGAAATCAGCCGGCGTGAGCCCGGCAGACGAAATTTCGCCGCCGCCGGCGACGGTGTACCGACAGTCGCGGTCGAAGAGGAACACGCCCATCTCGGGCAGGTTCTCGATAAGGGTCTCGTACTGTGCCTTGAGCCGTTCGAGCCGTCGCTCGCGTTTCGTCCGGTTAGTTACGTCCCGCACGAGTCCCTGCACGAACCGAACTGACCCGTCGTGTGTGACCGGGCTGGCGCTGACCTCAACATAGACTGACTCCCCGTCTACGTCGGTGAGGCGCAGTTCAAATTCGCGGACGGTCTCGCCAGCCGCGACCCTGGAGAATCCGTCAAACGCCGCTTCTAAGCGCTCTTCCGGAACGTAGCTCCGGAAGGGAGTGTCGACCAGTTCCTCGGGAGAGTAACCGAGAAGCGATTCGATGGCCGGGGAGACGAAGGTGAACACGCCATCGATGTCCAGCCGAAATATCGTGTCGGGACTCACCTCCGCGATCTCACGGAATCGACGCTCGCTCTCGCGCCGGCGCTGCTCAGACCGGTGGCGCTGGATAGCGTTGCCAAGCAGATTATCGACGTTCTGGACGAACGTCACGTCGTCGGCGGTGAACGTGAGTTGGTCGGTCGAGTGGGTGCCGATGACGCCCCACGGGTCGTCGGTCTCGCCGATGACGACGCTGATACCACTCACGACGCCGTGGTCCAGTAACAGCGGCGGGCCGCTAAAGCGGTCCTCAGTGCGCAGATCCTCGACGACGATCGGTCCCCCGGTCTGGAGCGTGTACCCGGCCTGTGACTCCGGGCCAGCCTCAACAGCCGCCGCTCCGACCAGTCCGTCCTGCCAGCCGACGCCGGCTCGCAACAAGAAGTCGGAGGTATCAGAGCGGTATTCGAGCACGTTCGTACACTCCGTGCCGAGGGCGTCCGACACGAGTTCGACCGCCTCCTCGAACAACGTCTGTAGCCCACAGCCGGAGAGGGCAGACTTCCCCAGCGCCGCCAGCGCCGACTGCTGTTCGATGCGTGACTCCAGCCCCGCCTCTGCGCGGTGCTGCGCGACGAGGTTCTGGATTCGGTTCGCGAGCAGGGTGTACCGCTCGGTGCCGTGCCCCTTCTGGAGGTAATCGCTGACACCCTTGGAGACTGCCTCACTGGCGACCTCCTCGCTCCCTTTTCCGGTGAACAGAACGAACGGCAGGTCCGGATACTCCGTCCGGACAGCCTCCAGAAAATCGATCCCGTTCGTTCTGGGCATATCATAGTCCGACACCACGCAGTCGAAGGCAGCCTCGGCGAGACGCGCGAGCCCCTCGCTCACGTTCGTCGCCGTCTCGACACTGAAGCCGTCGCCCACACGTTCCAGAAACGTGGCGGCTACCTCGGCGAACTCCGGGTCGTCGTCGACGTGGAGCACGCGGACTTGACGATGCATCTCAGCAGCTATACGCGGCAGATAAATATAACGTTACTGTCAAATACCCGGCCGCTCGGACGGTGTGGCCTATCCCGTGGCGCTTCGAGCAGCGCGTCAGACCTCGGTTCGCTCTGGGTTGGGCTCGCCTTCGAGCTGGCGGACCGTCAGCACCGGCATGGGAGCCTCCCGGACGAGTTCCTCGGCGACACTACCCAGCAGATAGCCGTGTTCGCCGTGGCGGCCACGGGTCCCGCTGACGATGACATCGGCGTCGTGTTCCATTGCGTACGTGCAGATTTCGTCGGCCGGGTCGCCCTCCCGAACAGCAGTAACGAGTTCCTCGTCTGCCTCGGCGTCGGCGGCCTCCAGAATGAACGAGAGGGCGCGGCCGCCAGTGGTCGCCAGCGCGCGCTCCAGCGCCTCGCGAACCTCTTCGGGAGTCGTCTCAACCTCGCCGGTGTCGACGACGTATAGCCCGTGGACAGTTGCGTCGAAGCGTGCTGCCAGGTCCAGCGCCGCCTCGACGGCCCGCTCTGCGCTGCCGGAGCCGTCCGTGGCGATGACCACCGTATCGAACATACACCACGCATCGAAGCCGCGACTAAATACACTGTTGGTCACGGCGAGGGACTCGCCGTATGACACGACGTTACCGGCTCGAACCCCGGTGGATTTTTGCCGACCGGGGTCACAGTGGCGAGTGATGGATATCGACCTTGTACTCGCGCCGGTCGACGGCAGCGACCAGTCGGAACGAGCGGCCGAGTACGCGATCGCCGTTGCGGAGCGGTATGACGCCGACCTCCACCTGCTGTTCGTCATCGACGAACGACTTCACCAGGATATCGATAGCGGCGACGTGAGCGCGACCGCGATCGCCGAGGAGCACCAGGCGTTCACCGAGAACATCCGAGACCGGTTCCGCGACGCACACGACGGCGTGTTCGAAACGTCGTCCGCGACCGCGTTCTCAGAGACACGACTCATGCAGACGCCGGGCAGCGTCGTCCTCGACGTGGCGGAGGACCTCGATTCGGATTTTATCGTCGTCCCACGCGAGGAAGGAAGCGAAGAGGCCGTCGGGCGCGCGGCGATCTACGTCATCGAATACGCTAGCCAGCCGGTCCTCACCGTTTAGATTCGGATCGCCATCTCTATTTCGAAGCTCTCGGCGCTACTGATCTCGAACCCGACCTTCTCGTACAGCGAGATCGCCGGGTCGTTCCACCGCTCGACGGTGAGCCAGACGTGGTCGATGCCTTTACTCTGTCCCTGACCCAGCAGCGTCTCGACCAGCGCTGTCCCGATACCAGCACCCTGGTAGGCCTGTAACACGAAGATAGCGAGTTCGTGCTCGTCCTCGTTGTCCGGGACCAGCGTCGCGTGGCCGGCGACAGTGTCGTCGTGTTTGGCAACGACGTTGACACAGTCGCCGTCGAGGATCGTGTCGAGCCACTCGCGGATAGCTTCCTCTTTGACCGGTGGGATGCCTTGCGCCCGGTCGGCGGGGTCGAAGTCGAGGTACATCTCGACGAGGCTCTCCGTATCGGCGTCGTCCGCAGGGATGACGTCGATGGAGCGGTCCTCGCGGTCGGTGATCGTCCGCGGTGGCTGTGGGAACTCTTCGGCGGGTTCGTCTGGGTAGGTGCGAGTCATCGGATGAGAGTCACCGGCGTCTGTGCGTTCAGCAGGACGAACTCGACAATGGGGCCGAGCTGTATCTTTCCGAGCGGCGAGCGGCCGCCACCGCCGAGGACGATTCTATCGAACCCTTCGCTCTCAGCGATGTTCACCAGCTCACTTCCCGGTGAGGTGCCTTCGACACGGCGAAGCGGGGGTTCGAGCCCGCTTTCGTCGATACGCTCCTGTATCCGTTGCTGGACCGCTTCGAGGTCGGCGTCGTTGTCTTCGTTGTCGAAGACAGCGACGGTCAGTTCGTCGCCTGTTTCCGCGACGCGGTCGAGTGTTTCGGTCAGTGCCTGGTAGGACAGTTCGCTGCCTCCGACACCGAGCAGTATTTTCATAGTCGGGCCATGCATGGGAGCGGTAAAAAAGCCACCCGGCTGAACTGTCGGGGAAAGACCATGACAGCGGGGCGGCGGCGATACCCTTTTTCACCGCGGGCACGCATGCTCGGCTATGACTGAGGGCGCACCGCCGGACGAGACGGATGTCGAGGCGGCAGACGACGGTTCGGCCGGCCACCAGCCGGACGACCCGGCGGCCGCGGATGACGGGGCCGACGAGGCCGACGCCACGGACAACGGCCCTGCGGCCACTGAACAGACAGCACCGGCCGAGCCAACCAGCGGGACAGCGGTTTCTGAAGCCAGTGACGTCCCGTCCGACGTACAGAAGTACGACCGCTTCAAGAAAATCGAGGGCGGGACCTACGACCGCGCGAACGATTTCCTCCGGGACCGGACGTACATCACCGCCCGCGAGTGGGCCATCGCCCGCCTCTGTGCTGACTTCCGGACCGAAACTGGCGTCGAGATGACGAAAATCGGGGAGAACCTCCCAGAACTCGTCCCGTTCATGACGGACACGTACACGCCACAGGCGGTCAATCAGGCCCGCGCTGCCTTCGAGGACAAAGTCCGGAAGGCCGGCGCGACGTTCCTCTATGGCGCGATGTGTGACTTCTTCACCGCTGAGGACCTCGATGACGTGATGTACGAGGCCACCGAGGTCGCAAAATTCCTCCTCGAAGTCGAGGGCGTCGATCTCGCCGTCGAGGACGAGATGGAGGCCGAAGACCGGATCTCCTCGGTGATGCGGGAGGTCCGCGAGCAGTCGGCGGCGCTGCGACACGACGAGGTGTGTTGTCCGGAGTGTGGCAATGAATTCCAAGTTGACGAGTAGCCACGGCTGAGATGGACGACATCGACCCCGACGCCCAGCCGTCGATGTCGGTCCACGAAGCGACACAGAAAGTGCTACGGACCGACCTGGCCATCGGCATCGGCGGCGCGGTGCTTGGCTATGCTGAGGCAGGGACAGCCCTGTTCGACGTACTGCCGGTGGTTGTCGGGTTCGGTCTCCTGACGGGTATCGCAGTGGCTGTCGTCGAACACGACGCAGTCCCGGGCGTCTATCCGGAGGTCGCCGCACTGGCGTCGTTCGTCGTGCTTGCCGGGGCTGTTGCCGGCCTCGTAACGCTCTCCGATGCGCCGATAACACTCGTACTCGCGGCCGTCCTCTCGGGCTTCGGTGTCGGTGTCATCGGTAACCGGGTGCTCTATGGCATCGCCTTCGACGTGCCGGCGTACCGATTGACCCAGGTGCGTGAGCAGTCATAGTCACGCAGCTGGGGACCGGTCTTAGACTGGCGTTCAGTCAGGGAAGAACGGCTCAGGGTCCTCGTGAGTGACGGTAACTACCCCGTCGTCGCTGAGCGGTCGGATATGCGAGTACAGTCCGTGGTCGGCGGCGACCTGCGAGAGGTCCGCGCGCTCGGTCCGGTCGTAGTATAGCGGCACGAGCACGGCGAGGTCGTCGCTACATTCCAGCGCGACAAGCAGGAACACCATCCCGTCGTCGGTCGCCCGAAACACCTCGGAGCGGTCGACGGTGCGGTCTTCGAGCGCGTCGGCGACGCGCCGGAACTCATCGCCGGGAACCACGACATCAAAGCCGAGTCGCCGGGTTTCGGGCTCGTACTCGCCGGTCTGTTCGGCCATCGTCCGCGGCTCACCGGTCAGCACCGTCACGTCGCCGGGGTGGAGTTCGATAGCCTCGCGCCCGTCGTCTCGGTACTGTGTGGCCGTCGCAGCCATATCCTCGATGACCTGCTCCCAGTGACCGACAACACGGTCGAAGGGGTTAGATTCGGGGTCGGCAGGGTCGTTCATACGTCGAGTGTGGCGGCGGCCGGGATAAATTGTTGGTGGGACAGTGGCACAACAGTTTTACTGGTATTTTGAGAAGAAGGGGACAGATGCGCGACCTCTTAACATTATCTGACCTCCGTACCCAGTTCGAGACGGACCGCGGCACCGTCAAAGCCGTCGACGGCATCGACCTCACTGTCAGGGAGGGGGAAACCGTCGGTCTGGTCGGCGAATCCGGATCGGGGAAATCTGTCACAGCGTTATCGGCAATGGATATCGTCGACGAGCCCGGACACATCGCCGGCGGGCAGATCCGGTTTGGCGCACTTGGGACAGTCACACGGCTGTCCCGGCAGTATCCGAAGGCAGTACGGACAGCCGACGAGGGCAGCGGCTTCATCACCATCGACGCGGCGACAGTCGACCGGAGTCGGCTCCCCGCGTCGCTTGAGACGACGGCCGATGACCGGACGCTGGCAAAGCAGTTCATTCAGGAAGCCCCAAAGAAGGCCCTCCCGGAGACCGGTGACGCGCCCGTCACGATTACCGACGGCTACGTTGACCTGACGGCAGCCCCGGAGCGGGTGATGCGGGACATCCGCGGCGGCGATATGGGGATGATCTTCCAGGACCCGATGACCTCGCTGAATCCCGCGATAACGGTCGGGGAACAGGTCGCGGAGAGCCTGCGCCTTCACCGCTACGGGAGCAAGCGAAACGACTCGTGGTTCAACGCCGTCCGTGAGATCACGCCCTCGATCAGCCGGGGCAGCGAGATGGACGAGGAGATCCGGTCTGACGTTATCTCGCTGCTGGAGGAGGTCGGTATCCCGGAACCGGCCGACCGTGTCAACGAGTACCCCCACGAGTTCTCCGGCGGGATGCGCCAGCGCGTGCTCATCGCCATCGCGCTGGCGTGCCGCCCGAAGCTGCTGGTCGCCGACGAGCCGACGACGGCGCTCGACGTGACCATTCAGGCGCAGATTCTGGACCTCATCGACGACCTGCAGGCGGACCTCGGGATGTCGGTGCTGTTCATCACGCACGACCTCGGCGTCGTCGCGGAGACCTGCGACCGCGTCGCCGTGATGTACGCCGGCGAAATCGTCGAGGAAGGGCCGGTCGAGGAGATTTTCCAGAACCCATCACACCCGTACACGTACACGCTCCTCGAATCGATACCGGGCGAGGGGACAGAGCGACTGACGCCAATCGAAGGGAACGTCCCCAGCCTCATCGACATGCCCAGTGGCTGCCACTTCGCCGACCGCTGTCCGTGGGCCGAACCCGAGTGTCGTGAGGGCGAGATTCCGTCTCTCCAGCACGGTCCGGACGATGTCACCCACCGCTCGAAGTGCATCCACGAATCGTTCGACACGAGCGAGTACGGCACCGGCGACACCGGCGTTGCCGCGACGGAGACGACGCGAACGGACAGACAGCTCATGGAAGTCGACGGGCTGAAAAAGCACTTCTCGCGGGCCGACGACCTGCTGGACAAGTACATTGGCCGCGAGCCGGAGTCAGTCAAGGCCGTCGACGGCGTCTCGATGGACATCTACGAGGGCGAGACGCTGGGGCTCGTCGGCGAGTCCGGCTGTGGGAAATCGACGACCGGGCGAACCATCCTCCGGCTACTCGAACCGACAGATGGGAAAGTAGTTTTCGCCGGGCAAGACCTTTCGGAGCTTGATAAAAGTGGCCTGCGAGAGGTGCGTCGGGACCTGCAGATGATTTTCCAAGACCCGATGTCCAGCCTCGACCCACGGATGACCGTCGGCCAGACGATTATGGAGCCGCTGAAAATTCATGACCTCCCGGAAGACACCGGTGACGGCTCACGCCGCGAGCAGCGGGTCGAGCGCGTGGCGGACCTCATGGAGGCGGTGGGACTCGACCCAGACCAGTACGACCGCTACCCGCACGAACTGTCCGGCGGACAGCGCCAGCGCGTCGGCATCGCCCGCGCGCTCGCCGTCGACCCCGATTTCATCGTCTGTGACGAGCCCGTTTCGGCGCTGGACGTGAGCGTGCAGGCCCAGATAATCAATCTCCTGGAGGACCTCCAGCATGAGTTCGGCCTGACGTATCTGTTCATCGCTCACGATCTGAGCGTGGTTCGCCACATCTGTGACCGCGTCGCGGTGATGTATCTCGGCGAGGTAGTCGAAGTCGCCGACACGCCGGACCTGTTCGCGGACCCGAAACATCCCTACACGCGAGCGCTTATGTCGGCGATTCCGGAACCAGACCCGACCGTGGAAGCCGACCGGATACTGCTGAAGGGCGACGTTCCATCACCGATTGACCCACCGTCGGGCTGTCACTTCCGGACTCGCTGTCCCGAGGTCATCCCACCAGATATCGACATCGAGCAGGAGACGTACCGCGAGGTAATGGACTACCGGCAACGGGTCGAGGACGAGGCCATCTCCATCGATGCAGTTCGGGAGCAGGCCGGAGACGCCGACAGCGCCACAGCGGCGACGGACGGCGGCGCGAACCTCACCGAGCCGCCGAGCGGCAGGGGACAGGTGCCGATGTCCGCGTTCAAACAGACGATGTTCGACCGGTTCTTCGAAACGGACCTGGCCGGAGAGAACCGCCGCGTCGTCGAAACGTCGATTGAGCATCTCGCGGACGAGGACTGGGACGCCGCCGCATCGGTGCTACAGGATCGATTCGAGAGCGTCTGTGAGACACAGCACCCCGAACTCCAGCCGGACTCCCACCCAGCAGCGTGTCACCTTTACGACCAGAATGACAGCGGCAGTACCTGAATAATATTACTTAGCTGCACATAACTCTCAGGAGATATATAACAGAATCATTGTTCTATCCGGTACAATTATAATAGATCTGTTTGAACAAAGTCCCATGTCATCCGGTGATTCTATCGACAGACGAAGCTTCCTTACCGCGGCCGGCAGTGCCGCGGCAGCCGCAACGCTCGCAGGTTGTTCCGGCGACGGCGGTGATGGTGGCGGAACCGAAGGTGGAGACGGTGGCGACGGGACTGGGAGCGACGGTGGCGACGGCGGAAGCGACCAGACGCTCGTGTACGCCCGTGGCGACCACCCCGAAAACTACGACCCACAGCAGTCAACCAGCGGCGAGGTGGCGAAGGTCACCAATCAGGTGTTTGACACCCTCATCCAGTTCGCAGCCGGGAGCGGCGGCCAGCTCGAAGACGCGCTCGCAACCGACTACACTCTCGAGGGAACCACCGCAACGCTGACCCTCCGAGAGGGTGTGATGTTCCACAACGGCGAGGAGTTCACCGCGTCAGACTTCAAGGCGACCTGGCAGCGGTTCACCCAGAGCGACTACGAGTACTACCTCGGCGATGATACCCGGTCGGGGTACGGTCCGTTCACGCTTGGCGACTGGATCGAAAGCGTTGACGCGAGTCAGGACTACGAGCTGACAATCGAGCTTACACAGCAGTTCGCGCCGTTCCTGCGGAACCTCGCGATGTTCGCCTCGGCAGTCCTCTCGAAAGCCCAGATCGAATCGCTGGGCGACAGTCAGGCCGACCTCGGAAGTGAACCCGCAGGCACTGGAGCCTTCCAGTTCGATACCCTTGACAACCCGAACGAGCGTATTCGGTTGACGGCCAACAACGATTACTGGGGTGACGGCCCGAACGTCGGGACGGTCATCTTCAAGACCATCACCGAAAACAGCACGCGAGTGCAGGACGTCATCAACGGGGCCTCACACATCACGGACAACCTCGACTCCTCCGGATTCCAGCGCGCCGAGGAAAGCGGAACGGCCACCCTGTTGCGGAAGGACGGCATCAACCACGGCTACATGGCGATGAACATGGCCCGATTCGAGCCGTTCCGGGACCGGCAGGTCCGCCAGGCCATCGCCCACGCTGTCAACACCGAGGCCATCGTCAACCAGATCTATCAGGGCTTTGCAACGCAGGCCTCCCAGCCGCTCCCGCCGGACGTGCTCGGACACAACGACGACCTCGACCCGTATCCGACGGACAAGGAGCAGGCGCAATCGATGCTCGAAGAGGCGGGCTACGGCGACGGCTTCGAGTTCGAACTCGCGACGTTCTCGAACCCTCGGGGATACAACCCCAGCCCGGTCAACACGGCGAATCAGGTGAAGTCGGACCTGGAGGAAATCGGTCTGACGGTCAACATCAACCAGTTCTCCAACTTCGGGCCGTATCTGGACTACACGTCGGCCGGGAAACACGACGCGTGTTTCCTCGGCTGGTACACCGACAACGCCGATCCGGACAACTTCCTGTACGTTCTGCTGGACCCGCAGGTGGAGATGGACGCCGTTCCCGACGGGCAGGACTGGGTCAGTTTCGATTCTGACGGGTACAACACCCTCAACGTGTCCGGCTGGGCCAACACCGACTACATGGAACTCGTCCGGGAAGCCCAGCGGACCTACGCGGAGGGCGACCGCGAGACGATGTACGAAGAGGCCAGCCAGCTAGCCTACGACGAGTCTCCGTGGGTGTTCCTCGACTACGCCGAGACGCTCAGAGCAGTCAACGAGACTGTCGTTGAAGACTCCTACACCGTCAGCTCTGTCGGTGGCCCGTATCTTAACACGGTCGAGCTGCAGTAGCGCTCTAAGAGAACTTTCGAATGAACTGGACACAGTTTCTTTTCAGGCTGGTCGAGCCGGTGGTACCGCCACGGTTCGTCATCAAGCGGCTGCTGTTGCTCATCCCAGTCCTGTTCGGCGTCGCATCGGTCGTCTTCGCGATCCTCCACCTGGCTCCGGGGGACCCGGCTATCATTATTGCCGGCCAGCGAGCGTCGGCCGAACAGCTAGAACAGATACGTGTTGAGCTGGGACTTCGGCGGCCGCTCTGGGAACAGTATCTGGGCTTCTTGTGGGACGCGGCACGGTTCGACTTCGGCCAGTCCTACAGCATCAGCCGCGGGAACAGCGTCCGCTCGGTCATCTCGGACCGGCTCCCCATCACGCTCGAACTCGCGATTTACGGTCAGGCGGCGGGCATCTTGCTCGGCCTGCCACTGGGCATCATCTCCGCGGTCAAGCAGGACTCACTGACGGACCACGTCACTCGGATCGGGGCGTTGACTGGTATCTCGGTCCCGATATTCTGGTCCGGACCGTTGCTCATCCTGCTGTTCTCGACGTATCTCGGTGTGTTCCCGACCAGTGGCCGCATCAAGTCGACGTTGTTCCTGCCCGACACCTGGACACTGTTCGGCCGTGAGCTGCCCCTGACCGGGATGATAACGCTCGATACGATCCTGCTTGGAAACACCGAGGCGTTCCTCTCGGCGGCCCATCACCTGTTCCTGCCGGCGGTGGTCATCGGCGTCTACTCGACGGCGCTCATCTCCCGGATGATGCGCTCCTCGATGCTCGAAGTCATCCGGCAGGACTACATCCGGACCGCGCGGGCGAAAGGGCAGGGCGCGAAGATCACGCTGATGAAACACGGCTTCCGGAACGCGCTGATTCCGGTCGTCACCGTCATCGGCATCCAGTTCGGCACGCTGCTGGGCGGGGCAGTCCTGACCGAAACCGTGTTCGGTATCAACGGGATGGGGCTGACTATCGTCACCGCCATCGGCGTCTCTGACTACCCGGTGGTTCAGGGAACGGTGCTCACCTTCGCCCTGCTGTTCACGCTCGTGAACCTCTTCGTCGATGTCACCTATAGCTATCTCGACCCACGGATTCAACAATGAGTACGGACACCGAGACACGGGGCACGTTGGGACGCCTGCGGGCGTCCCCGTTCCTCGCCGACCTGCTGACGAACCGCCTCGCCGTCGTCGGGCTGACGATTATCCTCAGCATGGCCGCTGTCGCCATCTACGCCCGCGTGACCTACGACTTCGGCGCGCTTACGAGCTCGCAGCTCGGCACCGAAATCGCCGACCGCGCGCCGCCCGGTTGGCTCGGTCCCGCTCCGGCGAACCAGCAACTGTTCGGCACGGACGCGGCGGCCCGTGACATCTACAAGCGGAGCCTGTACGGTGCGTGGTTGGCCCTGAAGTTCGGGACGATCACGGTTGGGACCTCGACTACCGTCGGTGTCGGCCTGGGTATCATTGCGGCGTACTACGGCGACGTGACCGACAACGTCATCATGCGAACGATGGACGTGCTGTTGGCGTTCCCGCCACTGTTGCTCGCGCTCGCGCTGGTCGCCATCTTCCCGCGGGACCTCGGGCTCTGGCGGGCCGTGGTGGCGCTCGTGCTGGTGTACACGCCGCGGTTCGCCCGGGTCGTCCGCGGGGCCGCGCTCAAAGTGCTCGAAGACGAGTACGTCGACGCCACAGTTGCGCTTGGCGCGACCGACCCGCGAGTTCTCGTCCGGCACATCCTGCCGAACACGCTCGCGCCGATTACCGTCCAGTCCACGCTGAACTTCGGGCTCGCCATCATCGACCTCGCGGCGCTGTCGTTCCTCGGGTTCGGTGCGCAGGCAGGGACGCCATCGTGGGGCCTGATGCTATCCCGCGGTGTCGAGAACGGCCTCCTGACCGGCGAGTGGTGGCTCTCCTTCTTCCCAGGGCTGTTCCTCGCAATCACCGTGCTCGGGTTCAATCTGCTCGGTGACGGGATGCGCGACGCACTCGATCCGCGGATGCGCGACGCGATTGACTGATGGCCCAGCGTGGTGACCCACCGCCACTCCGGCAGTACGTCGCGGTCCGTGCGCGACTGGTGGGGAGCGGGCTGGTCGTCGGCCTCCTGCTTGGCGGCCTGGGAATGGCAGGCTGGACGCTCTACACCGGTGATGCGCGGTCGAGTGAAGCGACGGTGTTCGCCCTCGGCGCGCTGGTGTTCGGCTTTGGCCTGCTGGGCTGGTCCGGGTCGATACTCGCCGGCCGCGGCATCGAAGCTATGCAGGAACACATGGACACGCGAAGCAACTGGACCGAACGCGATTCGCGGCGGGCAATGGCCCGGCTCTGTGGCGGTGGTGGCGGGATAATGGTCGGGACGTCAGTCGTCGCGACGTTACTCTAGCCGCTCGCTGTCCGCACCGCGGACGTTTTCGCCCTGATGATCGTAGAACACGTCCTCTTGAGCAGTGCTGTCGTCGGCTTCCAGCGCGTCGCCGCGCTCGTAGACGACCGTCCCACGGACCATCGTCCATTCAGGGAACACCGCATCGTGGCCCTCGAACGGCGTCCAGTCGCATTTCGAGTGGAGCGCCGCACCGCTGATCTCACTCGTCTCGGTCGTGTCCACGAGCACGAGGTCGGCGTCCTTGCCGGCTTCGATGGCACCCTTCTGTGGGATGTCGAACACGTCGGCCGGGTTGCGTGCAGTGAGGTCCCGAACACGCTCGTAGGTGAGCCCGCTGTCCGGGTCACGAGCTTCAGCCAGTAGGAGCGGGAGGACCGTCTCGACACCGGGGACGCCCGACGGCGCGTCCCAAATGCCGGCGTCTTTCTCCTCGCGGGTGTGTGGCGCGTGGTCCGTCGCGATCATATCGACGGTGCCGTCCACGACGCGCTCGTAGAGCTTTTGACGGCGTTTTTCGCGGCGCAGAGGCGGGTTCATCCGCCCGAACGTGCCCAGCTCCGAGAGGTCGCGCCGAGAGAGCAACAGGTGATGTGGCGTCACCTCGGTCGTCATCCCGGCCTCGCTGGCAATGTCAACACCCTCCGGGGTGGACGTGTGCGCGATGTGTATCGTCGCATCGTGTTTCTGCGCGACTTCGCAGGCCCGCTCGACGGCTTTCTCTTCGGCCTTTGCAGTCCGAAACGCGCTCCAGGCATCCGCGTCGTCGCGGGCCTTGGCGTCGTCGTTGAAGTAATCGGCGTCCTCAGCGTGGACGGTGACCGGCACGTCGTTGTCGGTGGCAGCTTCCAGTGCGTCTGCGAACAGGTCGGCCTCGATACCCATGTCACCGGTTGAGTCCGCGAGGAACACTTCGCCGAGTGCGAACAGCCGACGGCGCAGGAGGACGTTCGGAATCCAGTCGGCCGTGACGCCGCCGTTGATACCCCAGTCGACGACAGAGTCGGCAGCGAACTCGGCTTTCTGGTCGAACGACTCGCCGTCGATGGTTGGCGGGTCGGTGTTTGGCTGGTCGACGACAGCCGTAACGCCACCGGCCGCCGCGGACCGGGACCCGCTCTCCCACGTCTCCTTGTGCGGGTAGCCAGGCTGGCGGAAGTGGACATGAACGTCAATCATTCCCGGGAACAACCGCTTGCCGGTCGCTTCGATAACGTGCTGGTCGGACGCGTCGAGGTCGCGGCCGACCTCGGCGATGGACTCGCCACGAACCCGGACATCCCGCTGGCGGCCGTCCGGCAGCGTCGCGTTACGGATGAGCATACGCCCAGTCGGCCGGGCGCGCCCCTAAGTCTCTCGGATAGCGCTCACCGACACGTCGCGGCCGTCAGCCAGCGACCGCTCCAGCGCTGCGATGACCTGTTCAGGGTCGTCGGTCCCCCCAGCGTTGGCGACGCTCCCGACGCTCTGTGGGTCGAACGGGACATCGAGTGACTCGTATATGGGAGCCAGCACCTCAGCGATAGCCTCATGGTCTCGAACGACGACGATGCCGCCGATAACAGCGACGGACTGGCGGACACGCTGGGCGAGCCCCGAGATTTTCCCGTCGGCCTGAATCGAGTGGCTCCCCGGACAGAACGCGGCGTCCGGTTCCCCGGTCCGGGCGGTGATGCCGCAGTCCTCAAGTGCGCGCTGCACAGCGGTTTTAGCCCACTCGTAGCGGTCATCAATAGTTCCTCGCGGGTCCTCGGTCGGGACGGCGAGGGAGAACGAGACAGTCGACCCGGTGTAGGCGACGGCGCGACCTCCCACGGCGCGCTCGATGACAGTGTACCCCCGGTCGCGAGCGGCCCGGCACGCCCGGTCATAGCTGTCGCTGTTCGCGTCACGGCGGCCGAACGCGACCTGTCTGTGCGGTCGCCAGACTCGCAGGGCTGGCTCGCGGTCTTCGGCGACCGTTTCGGCTATCTCGCGGGTCCGCTCGAAGTCGGTTTCGGGGTCGGTGGCGCGGCCCCGTAGCAGACGCATAACCGAGCGGTACGGTCCCGTCGGATTAAAACAGTCCGCCGGTCCAACAGGTGACCCCGCAGCGGTGGATAGCGAACAGGCGACACATGGCCGTCGCGGCGGGACGTGTCGCACACCCGCTGCCCCCGCCGCGGTCGTCGTCAGCGCACACGAAGCGGTGGCCCCGGGATAGCTCTTGAACCTTCGGACGACAGAGCCATACCGATACACCCCTAATCGCCGTCGATGCCCGTCACGATATCGCGGGATGTGCTTTTCCAGTACTACCGGTTCTCCCTGTACAACTCGCCGTTCGACGCCCACGACGAGGGATGTGCTATCGACCTCTACCCCGACGGCGAACGTGCGCCGTCGCCGGTCGCCGGCGAGGTCGTCGATACGAAGACGGTTCAGGCCCCACCAAAGGCCTACGCGGCCGAGCACGACCACCTCATTTTGATTGATACCGGCGACACTGTGGCGCGGTTACTGCACGTCAACCCGGCCGTCGAACCCGGCGAGACGGTCGCTGTCGGCGATGACCTCGGAGCGCTGGTGCGGGCGGGCTTTTTCGCGCCGTGGGTCCCGAACCACATCCACCTCGGCTTCCGCGACCCTGATGCGAACCCCTACCGGGCGTCGGGGTCGCTGCCGGTCGACGTGGCCGCCGACGTGACGCCGGTGTTCTGGGACGGGACCGGCACCGTCGTTGACGGCGGCGAAACGTGGGCCCGGCTCGACGAACCTGCCCATCCGGCCCCTGGTGACTCCTTCGTCGGCATCGCCAACGATGTTGGCGGCGACGGTTCGGGCGTTCTCGACGGCGGCTTGCCCCACTACTCGGGCGGTGGCCTGCTGGGCGATGATAATGCTGGCGCCGCGGCTCTTGCAGGCCAGCACGTCGGGACAGCCGACGGCCGTACGGTCGCGTGGGACGACGTGGCCGTGCTGGCAAACGGCGAGCCCATAACCGGTATCGCGCTGTTCTGTGGCCGCGAGCGCTTCGGTGCGAAGCTCGTTGGCGAGGACATCGACCTCGCCCGTGGCGACGAAGTCCGAGTAACTATCGAACGGGGCGCGGCCGGTGACGACTCTACGTAGCTATGACTTCCCGTAGCGCTCGGTGTGGGCCTGCTCTGCCTGTTCGTAGGCCAGGTCCTCGCCCATCCGTCAGGCGAACGTGAGGCCGCCTCGGTCAGTCAGTTCGCCGAACAGCCACTCAGCGTGCTCCAGTGCGTACTCGCGGTGCTCGTCCTCGATGTAGCCGACGGCGTCCTCGACGAGAACTGGTCGGTAGTCACGGAGGCCAGCGCTAGAGGCAGTGTGGAGCACGCAAACGTTCGCGAGCGTGCCACAGATAGCCAGGTCCTTGACGCCGTGAGCGTCGAGCCATCCCTCCAGTTCCGTCTGGTAGAAGGCGTCGTAGGTGTGCTTGACGACGACCAGATCTTCGTCCTGTGGGTCGAGGTCATCGACGAGTTCGGTCTCCCAGGACCCTTCGACGACGTGTTCGCCCCATCGGTCGAACTCGTCGTAGTAGTGGGTGTCCTCGAACTGGTCGGGCGGATGCACGTCGCGGGTGAATACGACCTTCGCGCCGGCTTCGCGGGCACGGTCGACGAGTTCGGCACAGGGCTCAATGGCTGCTTCGCTGTCCGGTGCATAGAGGCTCCCATCGGGGTGGCAGAAGCCGTTCTGCATATCAACGACAATCAGGGCGGTCTGTGCTGGGTCGAGTTCCATACGGGAACCTTGGCAGGGCGCGACTACGAAAGTTACTCCCACGGTGGGGTCGGCCCAAACAGACGCAGAAATTGTTTCTGGCCGGCGAATGGACTCACGATTAGCGTGTGACTTTTCACTGTGGTAACCTACCGTGAAGGTAGATGCGTCGCCCTTTCGCCCTCGTCATTCTCTGTGCCGTTGCGCTGTTACTTGCGGGCTGTCAGGCACCCAGTGTGTCGCCCGACACAGAGTCGAGCAACGCTGAGCTGACGCCAAGCGAACCCGCGACCGACTACGGGAACAACGACTCCGCCCCGCCAGCGCCTGCGACGGACCAGTTGGGCTACGAGAACGGCTACTGGTACAACGAGTCACTGTCGGTAACAACCGAGGACGGGCTGAACGAGACCGAGCGAGAAGCCGTCGTTGCCCGAACGATGGCCCGCGTCGAGCGAATTCGCGGTCTGGAATTTGAGGAGACAGTGCCGGTTTCTGTCATCTCGCGATCCGAGTACCGCAATAACACGGGCGGCGGCGAGACCGGCGATTCGCTGCGTCGGTTTGACAACGTGAAGTTCGAGGCGCTGTTTTTCATCGGCGAGGACCGCGACTCTATCGCCGTCCAGAACAGCAACCGCGGGGAGAGCGTGCTGGGTTACTACAGCAGCCAGCGCGGTGAAATCGTCATCGTCAGCGACTCCGAGACGCCGACGATAAGCCGGGGGACGCTGGCCCACGAACTTGTCCACGCCCTACAGGACCAGCAGTTCGGCCTCGAAAGTGATGCGCGGACGCGGGATCAGGTGCAGGGTCGGAACGGCGTGGTCGAAGGTGATGCCGTCGCCGTCACCCAGACCTACACTGACCGCTGTGGTGCGGCATGGCGCTGTATCGACAGGCCCGCCCAGAGCGGCGGTGGCAGCGGTGACCGCCACTTTGGCATCAACTTCATGAAGTATTTCCCCTACAGCGACGGCCCTGGCCTGATCGGGAATCTCCGGGACCGCGGCGGCTGGAGCACGGTCAATGACGCCTACGACGACCATCCCGATGGGGCCACTGAGGTAACGTACCCCAAGCGCTACCCCGAGTGGGAACCCGAGTCAGTCTCGCTTGCGGACCGGTCCAGCGACGACTGGGAACGGGTTAGATCCTCGACCGACCGCGACCGACCCGACTACGCCGTTGTCGGGCCCTCCGCCATCGCCGGGTCGATGGCGTACACCATCGCCGATGACTACAACGAGTCGAGCGTCGTCCGGACGGGGGACGTCATCAACTACGAGGACGGGTCGCTGGACAGCGACGACCCGTACAACTACGACCTGCCCGCGACCGACGGCTGGCAGGGCGGCCGGATGCACGTCTACGCCAGCGGTGACGAGACAGCCTACGTCTGGAAAACGACCTGGGCCAGCGAGGCCGATGCCCGCGAGTTCGCCGACGCTTGGGCGGCGGTCATTGCCCACTGGGGCGGCACTCAGACCACGGACGGTCACTGGGTCATCGAAGAAGGCAGTCCCTACACCGACGCTGTTTCGGTCAGGGTCGACGGACAGACCGTCACTATCGTGAACGCACCGACAGGCGACGAACTCGACGAGGTCCACGATGCGTAAGGAACTACTCATGGCCCTGACGGTCGTTCTGGCGGGCTGTACGGTCCCGTCTTTCGGCGGCAGCGACCACCCTGCAACACCGACCGGTGACGATGCCATCGGCTACGAGAACGGCTACTGGTACGACGACTCGGTGTCGGTGACGACCGACGACGGCCTGAACGAGACGGAGCGAGAGGCTGTCGTCGCCCGGACGATGGCCCGCGTCGAGCAGGTCCGTGACTTGGAATTCAAAGAGCCAGTCCCGGTTTCGGTCATCTCCCGGGCAGAGTACCAGAACCGCTCGGGGGGCAACAACAGCGGCGGCAGCAGTCGGCCACAGGACCCCTGGAACGACCAGGTGTGGGAAGCGCTCCTGCTCATCGGCGAGGACTCCGGCAGCAGCGACGAAATCGACGACACGCTTTCGACGACAGTGCAGGGCTACTACTCGCCGAGCGAGGACGAAATCGTCATCGTCAGCCCGACGGAGACGCCACAGATCGACCGGCGGACGCTCTCACACGAACTCGTTCACGCCCTGCAGGACCAGCACTTCGGGCTGAACGGCTCCGCGGAAACGCAGGACACGCAACTGTCACGGCAGGGCGTCACCGAGGGCGAGGCCAACTACGTCCGAATCCTCTACGAGCGACAGTGTGGTGACGGCTGGGGCTGTATCGCACTCCCGGACCAGACCAGCGACGGGGGAGGCAACGACGGCGGAGACGGCGACAGTCAGGAACCAAGCTACAACGAGGGGCTGTTCACCGTTCTCTACCAGCCGTACGTCACCGGGCCGCGGTTCGTCGACCAGGTGCGCTCTGACGGCGACTGGGACGCCGTCGACGCCCTCCACGACGACTTCCCCGACAGCACCGAGCAGGTGCTCCACCCTGAGAAGTATCCCGACGAAGAGCCCGTGAACGTCAGCGTCGCGGACCGCTCATCCGACGAGTGGAGCCGCTTCGACCACGATCCGGTCGGCGACACGGTCGGGGAAACGTCGATCTACGCGATGATGTACCACAACGGCCAGACGGAGGGCGACCGCTACAGCTACGAGAGCGAGATCTCGGCGGGCTGGGGCGGTGATCTCGTCGTGCCCTACCGCAACGGCTCCGGCGGCTACGGGTACGTCTGGGAGACCCGCTGGGATACTGAGGAGGACGCCAGCGAGTTCGCACAGGCATATCGGGCGGCGCTGACCGAGGAACACGACGCCGGCCAGCCCCGGAGTAACGTCTACGTCGTCCCCGAGGAATCACAGTTCAACGACGCCTTCCGCGTCGTCCGGTCCGGCAAGACCGTCCGCATCGTCAACGGCCCGACAGTGAACAATCTCGACGAGATTCACCAGCCAGCAGGCTGAATGCGGCGCGTCAGCGGGCGAGCACCGGATAGCCGAGCGTGCGACAGTACGCGAAGCGGCCGAATCCGATGACAGTGACAGTAATGCGGGCCGCGACCAAAGCATAGCCGACCGCGGACGTCCGGCAGTAGTTCCGAGGACCGACTTTCTCGAAAGTAAGCCAGTCACTAACGAAAATGTTATTTAAATATTATTATTGTCACGGCTGAGAATAGATTGATGAATAGAAAATCAACGAGGACACGGAGTGGCGAACGAAGCGTCAGTGCTACTGTCGTGTCGGCTGTCGCGGATTACAAGGGAGTGAACGAGTTTGCGCTGGACCGGACACTGTACAACGTCATTGATCCAGACGCTCTCGACAATCTATTCAAGCAGAGCAGGGGAGTTGTTCGGTTCGACTACTTGGATTGCATAGTCGCTGTCAATCAGGACGGGGTCGTGACCGTTTCCAGCGAAGGCGACTGCGGATAGACACACTCGGCGGCTATCTGTGGAACCGTAGAAAGCGGCTTCCATCCTCCGGAGACGGCGGCACCCTGAGAGCGGCGCCTCACGCCTACCAATCGGACCGCTTTTTCAGTCCCCCGGTCGTACGGACAGCTAATGACCGAGGAGTTCGACGTCGTCTCGCCAGAGGCGATTCGCGAGGGGCGGGCGACCGACGCCTACTTCGACCGGACGATGGAGGCGCTGGAACACGCAGGCAAGAACCCGGACGTGGTCGCCGAAGTGACGGCAAATCAGTTCGCGACGGGCCAGTGGAAGCTGTTGGCGGGGCTGAAAGACGCCGCCAAGTTGCTCGAAGGACGGAGCGTCGACGTTGACGCGCTCCCCGAAGGACAACTGTTCGACGGCGGCCCAGTGATGCGGATCGAGGGGGCGTACCGGGAGTTCTGCCGGCTGGAGACCGCGCTCCTTGGCTTTCTCTCACACTCGACCGGTATCGCAACGCGGGCACTGGAGGCCCGTCACGCCGCGCCCGAGTCGACGGTGCTTTCCTTTGGTTCGCGCCACGTCCACCCATCGATCAGTGCGATGGTCGAACGGTCAGCGCTGTTGGGCGGTCTCGACGGCATCTCGAACGTCGCTGCGGGCGAGGTCATCGACCGGGACGCTGGTGGGACGATGCCCCACGCGCTCATGATCTGTTTCGGCCGCGGTAATCAGGAACAGGCGTGGCAGGCGTTCGACGCCGCCGTCCCTGAGGAGACGCCCCGCATCGCGCTGACGGATACCTACAGCGACGAGGCCGACGAAGCGCTCCGCGCAGCGGAAGCCGTCGATGACCTCACAGGCGTTCGACTGGACACGACCGGCTCCCGCCGTGGGGACTTCCGCCACATCGTTCGGGAGGTACGCTGGACGCTGGACGCCTACGGCCACGAGGACGTGGACGTGTTCCTCTCGGGCGGTATCACCCCGACAACCCTGCGAGAGCTTCGGGATGTGGCCGACGGCTTCGGCGTCGGGGGGTACGTCGCCAACGCCGACCCGCTGGATTTCGCGCTGGATATTGTCGAACTGGACGGCGAACCGGCCGCCAAGCGGGGGAAACTCACTGGGACGAAGTCGGTGTACCGAACCGCCGACGGCGGCCATCACATCGGTCTGGCCGACCGCGACGGGCCGGCGGACGCCGAGTCGCTACTGGAACCACTGATTCGTGATGGGGAAATCGTCAGGGAGTTCGACCTCAACGGGGCCATCGACCGCGCGGCGGCGGACGCCGAACGAGTCGGCTACGAAGGCGTGACCGTGGCCGAGTAACGGGCGTTAAATCTCCGGGCCGCGAACACGCGGTATGGTCGACCGCATCATGAAGGTCAACGCGTACACGACCTTCGACCTGCTCGACGGTGAGGTAGAAGGCCACGGCTTCGAGGAGGAGGCTCTGGCTGTCCTGAACGTGACCGCGCCGCGAAAGAACCCGGACCACGTCGAACTCCAACTGGAGATGGACAACACCGACCTCGACGCGGTGAAGCCACACGCGGACTCGGTGACGCTCTCGGCGGCACAGGCCCGCGAACTGGCTGCCGAGCTGGAGGAGTACGCGGAGAAGGTCGAGACCGCACAGTCTGAGTAATCTGTCCCGCTCAGCGTCATGTATCGCGACGGTTCGATAATTCTATGGTGTGAAGACACATACCACGAAATATGTCAACCGAGACGCCCGGTAATCCAGCCGCACGGGAACTGGGCTATTGCCCGTGCTGTGGCTACCAGACGCTCCCGGAGGGCCGACCCGGGTCATACGAGGTGTGTTCGGTGTGTCACTGGCTCGATGACCCGATCCAGTTCGGCGACGCGGAGTTCGTCAGCGATACGAACCACGTGTCACTGACGGAAGCACGCGAGAACTTCCGCGAGCACGGGGCGTGCTCCCCTGATGAGGCCGAGGATTGCGAGGAGCCGACAGGCCTTGACCGCGACCCGAACTGGCCCTACGAGGAGTGACGGCAGTTCAGGCTGCAAGCGCGATATCTAGATACAGCATAACGATGACGCCGGCCATCAGCCCGAGCGTCGCAACGCGCTCGTAGCCGCGCTGGTGCGTCTCGGGGATTATTTCGTCGGAAATCACGAACAGCATCGCGCCCGCCGCAAAGCCCATCGCATAGGGCAGGAGCGGTTCGATGGTCACGACGGCAACGGCGCCGAGCACCGCCAGCGGGATTTCCACGACGCCCGAGCGAATCCCAGAAAAGACGGCGTAGAGCCGACGGTCCAGACCCGCGTTGATTGCCGCAACGGAGACGGCCAGCCCCTCGGGAATGTTCTGAATGCCGATGGCAAGCATCAACGAGAGCGCGCTGCCGATCTGGAGCGGGTCGCCGGCGGCCGCGCCGAAGCCGACCCCAACGGCCAGCCCCTCAGGGATGTTGTGGAGCGTGATCGCGAGGATGAACAGGACGACGCCCGCCAGTTTCGACTCGTCAACCGAGAGGTCCTGACTGGGGTTGGCCGCATCCGACCGGCGGCTTCCGGTCAGGAGGTAGTGGGCGTGCGGGACGAGGCCGTCCGCGCGGTCGAGGAACAGCGCCCCCAGTGCGACACCGACGAGCGTCGGAATCGGATTTCCGCCCGAGTACTCCTCGATGCCGGGGATGATGAGGCTCGTGAACGCGGCGGCCAGCATCACGCCGGCAGCGAACCCGAGCGCCGTGTCCAGCGCCCGCTCCGAGGGGTCACGCCAGACCAGCACGAGCGACGCACCAAAGAGGTTCATCGTCGCGATGATGACCCCGCCAACGAGGCCGTTTATGAGCGGGTCGGTGCCGACGAGGTCGACAAACAGTTCGACGAACCCGGTTTGCATTGTCGAGTAGTGTACGTCGGCCCCTCTTGGGTGTACCGGCAGTCAGGAACGGTCGTCTCTGTTTCAGTGGCAATCCCCGCAACGAATACGGACAGCCGACCGACAAGCGCGCGACGCCGGAAAGTCCTGATTCGCTTAGGTCGTCCAGCCGGCTTCAGGTAGGGCCTTCTGGCTGGTAGGGACCGTATTCGAGCGATTAAACGCTGTATTAGAACGGTTCCGGCGAGTCGACGAGCCGTCGCATCTCCATCGCGCTGGAGAAGTCGTCCCGAGAGACCACACGGGTTCCCTCAGGCCCGTCGACGAAGGCGGCGGAAGCCCGGGCAGTGTCGAGTTCGACGAGCGCATCGAAAGCAGCCATCGCTGCAGGGAATCGCGGCAGATCCGCCTCCATCAGGTCGGCAACGGTGTCCGCTTCGCGTTCGGCCTTGGAGAGTTCCCTGAAATCGTCGACGGTGACGACGCCGACTACGTCACCACCGCGTGTGACTGCGAACTCCGTCCGGCGGTCGGCGAACATCCGGTCGACAAGGTCCTCAACGCTGGCGTTGGCCTCGATAGTCGCATCGAGTGGGCTGGCCACGTCATCGACACTTAGCCCGTCAAGCAGCGCTGCCAGCGCGACGGTACGGGATTCACTCGACGCAGCCCCGTAGACAAACAGCGCGAGTAGCAGCAACAACGGGCTGAACGAGAGGACGCCGACGACAGCGAACAGCACAGCGAACCCGGTCCCGATCCGAGCGGCGATGCGGGTCGCCGTCGCGTAGGGCCGCGTTCGCGCGAGCAGCGCCCGGAGCACGCGGCCCCCGTCCATCGGGAACGCCGGCAGCATATTGAACACGGCGAGAAAGATATTCGTGACGGCCAGCCAGCCGATAACGAACAGCGTCACCTGCGCGCTCGCTGGCAGGGCAAACAGTGCGGCGTAGCAGGCGAGCCCGGTTAGAATACTCACAGCAGGGCCGGCCAGCGCGATGACGAGCTCCCGGTTCCACTCTTTTGGCATGGCTTCGAGGCTGGCGAGGCCGCCGAGAATCCAGAGCGTGATTGCCTCCACTCGGAGTCCATAGCGCATCGCCGCCCAGGCGTGGCCCAGTTCGTGGAGGGCGACGCTTGCGAACAGGCCAACGGCCGCGGCGGTCCCGATAAGCCACGGCGTCTGGCCCGCGGTCAGCACTGTAGGGTCAAGCGTCACGCCGGAGAGGGCGCTCACGATACCAGCGTACACCGATATCTGAGCCCCGCTGCCGATAATCCAGGCCAGCACCGGCAGGAAAATCAACAGCGAGACGTTGACCCGTATCGGAATCCCCCAGATCGTCGTGATGTGGAAGTTTCGCACGTGATGCCCAACGAACAGTGGCCGGGTATAGCTTCTGCCGGGGCGACACCGACGAGTAGCGGCCTTATTCAGGGTGTAGCATGTACGGATATCTAATGACAGTTCGACATGACGGGCTGACCGTCGACTGGCTGGGGTACGCGACGCTCCGGTTCGCCGGCGACGACACGGTGGTGTACGTCGACCCGGGCCGGTACGGCGTGCTCACCGGCGAGTGGGAGCCCCACACGGACGGTATCGGCCATCCGCCAAGCAGCGACTATCGGCCGGAAGACGGCGACATTGTCTGTGTGACCCACGTCCACCACTACGACCCGGACGGTATCGAGCGCGTCGCGAGCGAGGACGCGACCATCGTCGCCTACGAGGGTATCGACGAACGCGTCGGCGACCGGGACCTTCCACCGCTGTCCTCGCTGCCCTACGACGTTGTCGAGGTCGGGATGAAATCACAGACCACGGTCGAGGACGTGCCGATCTGGTCGACACCGGCGTACAACGAGCCAAACGGCCGGCATACGCTACCCGATGGTACACCGTACCACCCCGAAGGTTTCGGCTGTGGCTTCATGATTGCCGTCGAGGGCACCAGAGCGTTCTATCCCGGCGATTCGGACGTCCTTCCGGGCCATCGGACCCTTGAGGTATCGCTACTGTGTCCGCCAATCGGCCCGCGGGCGACGATGGACCGCCACGAGGCCGCCTCGCTGGCCGCGACCATCGACCCGGACCTCGTGATGCCGGTCCACTACAACACCTTCTCTAATCTTGAAGCCGACTCCCGTGAGTTCGCCGCTGACGTGGCCGAAGCCGGCGTCCCGGTTGTGCTAGACGAGCAGTGACCGAGCGCCCACCAGTCTCGGATATCACCGGCGCTCGGTCCATTCGCTCCGGTCCCGGTGGGCATCAGCTATCCCACCGATTTCGTCAGTCTCCAGCACGCCGCGCTCGGTGACGACCGTCACTGCCGACGCCGGCGTTATGTCGAAGGTGGGATTCGACACAGCGATGTCGGCAGCGCCGGCGTACACCTCCTGAGCGTCACGTTTCTCCCTGTCCCACGCAGCGCGTGGTGCAATCTTGTCCGTCGCACACACCGCGTAGCAGTCCACGTCCGCGGCGGCCGCCGACAGTGCTGCCGAACGGGTCCCGACTTTGTTGACCACGCAACCGTCCGGCAGGACGCGGTCGGCCCCGACGACGAGCGTGTCGGCGCTCCACGCGTCCAGTTCGTGGCCAAAGGCCGCGTCGGTGGTCAGCGTCACCGCGGTGCTCTCAGCAAGCGTTTCGGCGACGCCGACGCCTTCACCGCCGGGCCGTGACTCTGCGACGAGCACAGCCTCGGGAGCAGCGGCGGCGGCCACTGCACGGACTGTCCCGGACCGAGACAGCGTTGCGATACGGTCGCCGACATGTTCGGCGGCGACGGCCGCGGCAACCCGGTCTGCGGTCACCGCGTGGTTCAGCGCCTCGGTCGCGGCCCGCTCAACAGCCGCCGGCGATTCGTCAGTGACGGCAGCCATCGCCCGGTCGAGGCGGTTCGCGATGACGACCATCGATGGGCGGGCCTCCCGGATTTCAGCGGCGAGGGCGGCAAGCGCCTCCCAGTCGTCGCCGTCCCGCTCGGCCGTCTCCAGGTCGTCGCTCCGTCCGGCGTCAGCCAAGGCAGCCTCGTCGCGCAGCACCTCCAACGCCCGGAGCGACAGCCACGCCGAGCCGTGGGTCCGGTCCTCGCGAACGGCCGCCACTCGCGGGCGAATGCGGTCCCAGGAGGTCCACAGTCGCGGGACCGTCTCACGAGTCAATATTTCCGGCGGGTGGACCCACGCGGTCTCGGTCGACTCCTCGTTCGTCTCGACCGTGCGGGCCTCGCAGTCGAACAAAAACGGGTGGACCTGCCAGCGAACCCCATGGTCGGTGTCCGCGACCTGAAACGAGTCGCCCTGCCGGACGAGCGTCACCGCGTCGGCCAGCCCGGTTTCCTCGTCAACTTCGGCCCGCGCGGCCGTTTCCGGGTCCCGGTCCCGGCCGGCGTCGTCGGCGACGTGTCCCGCGACCCCGCTCCACTGGCTCCGATACGAGCCGACCGCATCGCTCCGGCGCAACAGCAACACTTCGCCCTCGCTACGCAGGAAGCACGTCACGACGGGGCGTGTCTCCATACGAGACGGAACGACCGGCCGGGGCAAGAAAGTCCGGGCCAGTGGGGCCGCAGTCGAGGCGGGGACGTTGAAGGAACTACAGCGCGTCGAGTAAGCGGTCGACATCGTCAGCCGTGTTGAACGCGTGGACGGACGCCCGGAGCGCATCAGGGTTAGGGAGTGACCTGATGATTATACCTTCAGCCGCGAGTCGCTCAACGGTCGCCTCGGGGTCGTCGGCGGTGAACGTCACAAGTCCCGACTCGTAGTCGCGGGGGCTCAGCAGTCGGTCGCCGAGGCCGTCCTTGAGCCGGTCGGTCAGCCGCTCGACACGGGGCTGAATTGTATCGAATCCGATGGCTTCGACCGTCTCAATGGCGTTCGCGAGCGCGACGTAGGGGACCGGTGAGGTGGTTCCGACCTCGAAGCGGCGCGCGCCCTCGTGGTACTTGTATCCGTCCGCACCGGGGTTTTCGACGCTCCGGTAACCAATACGAGTCTGGCGCAGTCGGTCGTACGCGTCCGGGTCGACATAGAGGAACCCGCCACCCCAGACGCCCAGTAGCCACTTATGGCCCGCCGCGGCCACGAAGTCCGCGCCCCATTCGGTCACGTCGACGGGGTGTTGCCCAACAGACTGGACAGCATCGACGAGCACCTGTGCGCCAGCGTCGTGGGCTACCGCAACGACATCCGCAACCGGGAGTCTGGTCCCGTGGGTCCAGGAGAGCGAACTCAGCGCCACCAGTCTGGCGTCGGCCACAGCGTCTTTTACCTCCGCCATGTCGAGCCGACCGCCGTCTGTTTCCAGCACCCGGACCTCGATATCGTGGGTGTCGGCCAGCCGGTCCCAGGGGAGTGTGCCAGCCGGGTGTTCGAGGTCAGTCCGGACCACCACATCACCGGGCTGCCAGTCGATGGCCCCGGCGACCATGTTGACCCCGTCTGCGGTACTGCGAGTCAAGGCGACGTTGGCGGCGTCAGTCCCGATATGGCTGGCGACGACCTCGCGAGCCGCCGCGATAGCGTCCCACGCAACCGTATAGGGCCCTTCATCGGCGGGTGCGTCGAAGGCGTGGCGTTCGAGAAACGCCGTCGCAGCGTCGACCACGGGGCGCGGCGTCGGCCCGCTTGCCCCCGTGTTGAAGTACGTACACCGTTCGAGTGCCGGAATCGACGCTCGGAGCTCGACTGGGTCCATGTCCGTTCCGATGGTCCCCGACGCCTTCAGCCCTGTGTGACCCAGCAGGCGGATTCGACGGCGGATTCCCGAGACGACAGCACGGTTCTATTTCTATGGCCGATTATTGGACTGAATTGCCTATCTTGTTGTGTTTCACAACCTTTCTCGGTTGTTTGAATATCTACGAGCCATTGCAGATGCTCAATGTAGTCAGATAGAGCCAGAGTGGCGACTCAGTCCTGCTGACACTCGCAGCCGCCCTGCTCGAAGAACTCCGCAACGGCGTACTGGCTACCGCACGACTGGCACAGCACCTGTGCGTCCAGAAATACCTCGAAGTCCGCAATGTCGATGCGACCCGTGTCGCGTAGTTTCTCGATGCGCTGGTCGGTGACCGATAGCGTTCGGGTCAGGAGTCGCTGAATGCTTTCCAGATCCTTTTCGATCTTCTCGTCGTCGGACAACCCCTGATACTCCGCGCCGCGCCATTCTTTCAGATACGACCGGATGGCCTGATAGGTGATAAAATCGGTTTCGAGACTGTCGACGTCGACGCCGTTGCGTTCGAGTCGGTTAACCGTGTCAGTCCGAACGCCTGTGCTGATGTCGTCACCGGTGAGATTCTCGTAAGTCGATTCCACGTCGCTTTCAAGCGCGCTCAGGCCCGCATCGACCAGTTCGCGTTCGAGGAGGCGCTTGTTGAAAAACTCGGCAAGGTCACGAAGACTCATACGCTCTTCACCGTCACCCGTCCAGCGCGCCTCCATCTCCGCACCGAGTCCATCAAGTTCGTACTCGTCGATGAGTCGAGCGACTTTGCTCGACGGCCGGCCGTCTGTCGTATTCGCCATCTGTTGTTCCCACGTACGGTAACCGGAACTAAAAGACTACGGGGTTAGATCGAGGTGATGCGGTTGAAGTCGTCGTCAAGCGCCTGCGCGTCCTCCGGCAGGAGGGCGACGACAAGATGCTCGGCGTAGTCGGCGAAGTACTCGACGAGTTCGGCGATCCGCGCTGAGTCGATGGCTTCCAGTGAGTCAAGCAGCATGAACGGAACGCTCTCGTGGAGGTCGTGCACCAGATAGCCCGCGAGGGCGAAAATGAGGCCGGTCACCTCGCGCTCGCTCTCGCTGAGATGCTCGATGGTGTCCTCGTAAGCCGCGCCGTTCTCGGTGGTCCGGACGATGTGGAGTTCAAACACCGTTCGGTCGACCTTCTGGCGCCCCTCACGGACGGTCTGCTCAACGCGTTCGATCCAGATGCGCTCGAGGTTCTCGTACTCAAGGATCCCGAGGATAGCGTCCATGTGCTCGTTGAACTCGTCGACAGCGTTGGCCTCGATCTGGTCTATTTTCGTCCGCTTGTCGGTGAGTTCCTCGACAAGAGCGTCGCGTTCGTCGCGGAGGTCGTCGGCCCGGTTGACCAGTTCCTCAATCTCCTCGATTTCGGCCGACACGTCGTCAAGGTCGGACTCCAGGCTGTCGATCTCAAACTCGAGCTGGTTTGCCTCCCGGTGCAGCGAGAGAATTTCGTCGAAGTCCTCGGATTCGAGATTGTCGACCTCGTCTTCCAGCGACTCGACATCCTCCGTCAGTTCCTCGCGTCGGTCCTTCAGCGAAGTGATCTGCTCGTCACGGCGTTCGATCTCCGTTTCCGTCTCCTGGATCTTCCGCTCGACGTCCTCGCGACGGCGCTGCTTCTTTTCGGCCTCGCGCTGGTCGGTCTTGAGGTCGTCGAGTTCCGACTTGATGTCGTTGAGGTCCTCGACCTTCTGCCGGCGGAGGTCCTGCAGGCGGTCGACGGTGTCTTCGATCTGCTCGCGGTCAACCGTCGAGCCACACGTCCAGCACACGACGGATTCCTCGTCTTCGCCTTCGAGAAGTTGTTCTGTCACCGCGCCGTCGGAGCCCTCGGGCGCGTCTTCGAGCGACTGGATGACATCGTAGTCTTCCTCTTCGAGCCGTTCCTCGTTGTACTGGATGAGGCTCTGGAGGTCGGATATCTCGCTGTTCAGCCGCTGGCGCTGGTCGCGCAGGCTTGCGATCTCGTCTTCGAGGTGCTGCTGGTCGCCCATCGGCGTCTCCGGCAGGTCATCCAGTTCGTCTTCGAGGTCGGACCGTTCGCGTTTCAGCGAGGAGATACTCTCTTCCTGTGCCTCGATATCACGCCGGACAGATTCGAGATCCGACCGCGTCGAGCGGAGTTCGTCAAGCTTCTCTTCGAGGACATCCTGTTCCTGACGGCTCTCCTCGATATCTCGACTGCTGTTGTCGATCTCTTCTTCCCGCTCGGCCAGTTCCTCGCGTTTCTCTTCGATCTGCTCGCGGAGTTCGGTCCGGCGCTGTTCGAGATCCGGAAGGTCGCGCTGACGGGATTCAACCGTGGCGAGTTCGTCGTTGATATCGCCTTTCTCCGCTTCCAGTTGTTCGACTTCCGAACGGATCGCGTCGATATCGACCGGCCGCATGATGATCTCGCGGAGGTCGTCGCCGCGCGCCACGGACCGGCGTGCCTCGTTGGTTTCGAGGAGGAACGCGAACAGGTCGGCGACCGCAGGGTCGTCAAGATATCCGTCGCCGTCGAACTGAACAGCGTCTCCCGCTCGCGTGAGCGTCCGTTCGTACACCTCATCCCCGTAAGTAAGGGCAACGCTTCCCTCGTCTGCGTCGCCTTTCAGCGTGGCCTGTGTACTCCCCATCGCCGCCATAATAGACTGCAGAAACGACGTCCGGTTTGTGGCGTTTTTCCCCGTCAGCACCGTCACACCCGGTGGAATATCGACGGAGGTTTCGTCGATCCCACCGATGTTGGTTACATCGAAATGGGCGATACTAGAGCCTTGCTTTGATTCTGGCATTGTTCTGCCGTAGTCGGAGAGGATATAAAAATAGTTTCATTGCTGGAAACCAAGTTACAGATTAATGTCCCTACTGCGGGCCAATACGTCAGAAGTGGTATTACACAGCAGACAGCGAACGGACCGACAATCGGTTCTGGAATAACACCTGTACCAATATTATTCCGAGCTAGAGCTATTGGCGAAGACAGATAGACTGTTTCCCCAGTCTTGCTATTTTGTTGTGTATAGTAATATTTCCCGCTTGTAACTGCTTTCAATATGCCAATCTATAAGTCGGCGTGATTGGAAGCTGGTCGTATGACCCGTTACGAAACGCTGCTTGAGGTCGAACTTGACGAGTGGGACAGTGGGTATGGTGTCTTGCAGATCGTCGACCCGGATGACAGCGACACCGCCGAGTTACGGTTCTGCTACTTCAACGAAAACGGCAAGTTCACCAACCGACCGTTGACACTACGCCCCGACGAAGAGACGCTCGACCGGACCACGCGGATGGTAGAGAACCTCGGCTACGTCGCCCGGACGTTCGACCCGGCAGAGATCCGTGAGCTCGTTGAAACACTCGGCGAAGATCGGGTTATCGAACTCGCACAACTCGTCGACACCCTTGGCGAAGCGCGGCTGGCGGAGATACTCGGGGAGTAACGATGGCAGACACCCACCCGCTGGTAACGGTCGAAACTATCGTCCTCGTGGGTCTGGGGGGCTTTGCTGGCTCGAACCTCCGGTACTTCGTCGGCCTCTTTTTCCCGGGCTTACAGGGGACGCTGCTGGTCAACGTCTGCGGCAGTTTCGCGCTCGGCGTCCTAGTGTACGAGGGGCTTCAGGTCGGTGCGCTGGCCAGCGAAACGAAGCTAGCCGCGTCAACTGGGTTCATTTCGTCGTTTACCACCTACAGCACGTTCGCGGTAGAGACGGTTCTGACACCCGAGTGGGCGGTCGCGAACGTCGTCGGAAGCTACGCTCTGGGTTTTGCCGGCGTCCTTGTCGGCCGTGAAGTCGTCCGGCTGTTCGCCGGAGGTGGTCAGTAATGGTCGCTCTCGAATCGGCACATCTGGTCGGGGCCGGTGGGGCGCTCGGCGCACTCTGTCGCCACTATCTGGCGAGTGCAATCCAGCGAGAGACGTTTCCGCTCGGGACACTCACGGTGAACGCCTTCGGGAGCTTCGCTCTGGGACTGTTGACCTTCGCTGGTGTGACCGGTGACGCGGCACTGCTTGTCGGTGTCGGTGCGTGCGGTTCGTTCACGACGTTTTCCTCGTTTTCGGTCGAGACGGTCCGACTGTGGGAGAACGGCTACGTGGCCCTCGCCGCGCTCAACGCTGTCGGGAACCTCGCCTGTGCGCTGGTCGGAATCGGGCTTGCCTGGGGCATCGTGCGGATCATCTAATTCCCGCCGCGCCATCGGGTTTCACAATCTCTTGAAGGGGCTTCGTGCGCGCTGTCTGCTGCGAAGTCGCTTGCCCGCGGTGTCTTACCGCCATGGGGTGTCCGCCGTTCGCGGACGGTCACGTGATGGACGGATTCGGTGCCATCGTCGACGACGAGCGCGTCACCGGTTGTTTCTGGTAATCGAGCCGCGAAATCGCCGTCGAGATACGTTGGCTGGGCCGCCTGTAGGGCGTTGATGTCCGCCATGCTCGTCAGTCGGTGGGCGACGAGCAGGTCAGTCTGGGAGACGGTCGTCGCTGGCACCGCGCTGGGTCGCTGTGTCGCCAGCACACAACTTACCCCGGGCTGGCGGCCCCGAGTGACAAGTCGCCGGAGCGGACGCCGGGCGACGCCGTCAGTGAACACGTGGGCCTCGTCGACCAACAGCCACGGCAGTCGGCTTGTCTGTTCAGCTATCCGAGCATCGTACAGCGCAGTCGCGACAGCGGCGAGGACCGCGCCGGCTGGTCGGGAAGCGAGTCCCGACATATCGAGCACAGTCAGGCTATCGCTGCACAGCGTTTGCATCTCGATACCCGTAGCATCGAAGATGTCCCATGACGCGGCGAGCGCGAGATAGTTCGCCGCCGCGCGGACGGTGCTCGCCGCTGCATCCGCATCGGCTACCCACGAGCGCATCCCGTCGAGGGTCGCACACTCGCTCGCCGCCCGCCACACAAGCGCTCCCGCGCCCTGTTCCGGGTCGAGGCCGAGCACCGTACACCACTGGCGCGGGTCGAGTGCGTCCGCACGAACGCTTGGATGTACGACCATCGCAGACACGTCTGCAGTTTCAAGCGGCGTGAACGCCCCCATCGGGTCGACAGCGACTGGGGCGACCCCTGCAGCAGCAATCAGTCCCTCGGCGAGGACGCCAAGCGTGTACGTCTTCCCTGACCCGCGTTTGCCGACGACGAGGCCGACGTGTGGCCGGTCAACATCGATATCGACCGCAGCGCCGCGGCTCCCGTCGCGGGCCCGATAGTGACCCAGCCGCGTCGTTGGCCCCGTTGCTGCCTCACGTCCGATAACGACCATGCCGGCGGTTGGCCCGTTCCAGCACTTGAACGTTCGTCCGAGGGTTCAAGTACGAGTTCGGAGCCACGCCTGTCCATGTCAGATTCGCTGTGGCGCGACGAACGTGCCATCGAGGGGCTACCGATTCGTCTCGTTATCGCGCTGGTTGTCGGTGTCGCCTGCCTCTCCGTGATGATGAGCACCATCTCCGGAATCGAGACGCTGCAGGTAACCGAGGTCGATGTGGAACCCCACCCAGAGGTGACGAATCCGGGAACGCAGGACGTAGTTGTCACCGTCGTCGACTCAAAAGGGTCGCCCGTGTCCGGTGCAACAGTGGTCGCCAAAAGTGGGACAGCAACGCTCTCGTCGGTCACGACCGGTGAGACCGGTAGTGCAGGGAACGTGACCCTCTCACTGTCGCCGTCGCTTGGGCCGAACCAACAGGACGGCACCGTCACTTTCGAAGTGAAACCACCGGCAGGGAGTAACTACGAAGACGCTCGCTCGAACACCGACCTGCTCGTCGTCGAGTCGCCCTAGCCGTCCCAGTCAATCCATTCCTGCTCCCAGCCGGCGCGGGACTGGGCGGCCCGGCGGGCACGCTCGCGGTCTTCACGGTGAGTCCGGTTGCGCTCGACGGTATCAGCCTGTTCGCCCTCGACGAGCATCGGCTGGAACGCGACAGTGCCGTGTCGCTTGACCGAGCCATCGGCCTCCACGACGGCCAGTGACTGCTCGCCGGTGCCAAGCGGCATCACGAGGCGGCCGTCGTCGGTTAGTTGCTGGAGGAGCGCTCGGGGTGGGTCGATTGCGGCGGCTTCCAAGAGAATGCGGTCGTACGGTGCGTACTCCGGGAGTCCGTCAGCCCCGTCACGACGGTCCACGAGGACGGCGTCATAGCCTGCTTCTGCCAGATTCTGGCGCGCTTCGATGACGAGGCGGCGCGTGATATCTATCGCATGAACGTTCGCTGCGCCGACCTGTTCTGCCAGCACGGCGGCCGTGTAGCCGACGCCGGCACCGACCACGAGCACATCGTCGTCTTCCTCGGGTGACAGGGTTTCGAGCACCCGGCCGGCGGTACTGGGCGAAAGAACGCGCGTGCCGAGGCGTTCAAACGGGCGGTCGGAGTAAGCCTGTTGCTCGCCGACGAACGCCTCTCTGGGGACGGCACGCATCGCTGTCGACAGCCACGCGCTCCGGACGACACCCTTACTCTCGTGTTGGAGGCTGTCGACCATGTCGTCCCGCAGTACCGCCGGATCCATATCAGTGTATTCGGCCGGAGCTATATCAATGGCGCGACAACGGCCGCGTCTGTCGAAAACCCTACTGGAGCGGGACAAATCGAACGCCGCCGTGGCACTCTCTGTCGAGTGTGCCGTCGGCCCGTTTCTCCGCCCAGATGAGACGCTGTTGCCCGTCGCCAATCGGAGCCAGAAGAACGCCACCGTCGCGCGTCTGCTCGATAAGCGGGGCGGGGAACTCCGGCGCGGCACAGGTCAGATACGTCCGGTCGTAGGGCGCGTGTTCTGGCCACCCCTGCTTGCCGTCACCGGCTCGAACAGAAACGCTGCCGTAGCCGGTCGCTGCTAGTGTCTCGCGTGCCTCGTCTGCCAGCGTCGCGTGGTACTCCACGCTGAAGACGTTCTCTGGGCCGACCAGTTCAGCAGTCACCGCGGCGTGGTAGCCACAGCCCGTGCCGATCTCCAGTACCTGATCTCCGGGGGACAGGTCGAGTAACTCGGACATAATTGCGACCATGTGCGGCGCAGAAATCGTCTGGCCCGACCCGATCGGGAGCGGACGGTCGGCGTAGGCATCGTGTCGCTTGTCGTCCGGAACGAACTGATGGCGTGGAACCGACGCTATCGCCGCGAGAACATCCTCGTCGGCGACCCGTTCTCGCAGACGGTCGGACAGCCGCGACCGCTGCCGGTCCCAGTCGGCCATCCTACCAGGCCGACCACGCCGTGGTCGACTCGTCCCTGACGTACAGTCGGTTGATATCCTTCGCAATACCCATGTCGCCGTCGTGGTCCATGTTCTCGTGGTCGTAGCCGTGGGCGTCGTCGCGGACGTGAATCCCTTCGACGGTGAACTCTTCCTCGCCGAACTCCTCGGTTTCGCCGACGACGAACTCGTAGTCGCCGGGGACGTGGAGTTTGAAGCTCTCAGTCTCGTCGTGAGTCCCGTCTTTCGGGTGCATCGTGACGTTGACCGAAACGTTGCCGACGGCCCGCGACCAAATGGTCTCGACGTCCTCGGCAGCCGCCTCGTCCTCGCGGCCGTCCGCGGTCTCAAGGCTGGTAATGCGCGCAGTCACAACCGCTTCTTCGGTCTCCAGCAGGAACTCCTCGCCGACGGACAGTTCTTCTTCGGCCGGCACGTCAACCTCGGCGGTGAAGGAGTCCCCGTCCTGTGAGACGACGACACTACGCTGCAGTGTCTCTTCTTCCGGGAGCTGTTCCTTGTGAACGTGGTCACAGTCCGTGCAGCGAACCGTCACGTGGCCGCCCGGCTTCAGCACCTCGTGAACCGTTTCCAGGTCCGGCGAACAGGCCGGACACGGGAGGGCGATGCGGTCGCCCGGTGTAGCGTCTGTCATATACAGCCGTTGACTGTGCTCCCCTAAATGGTCGTCGCCACGGCGCTGCTCGTGGTTCTCACTCGCACAGTCACGCTGTCCTTCTTGTGCCGCCGGACCAAACGCCGAGTATGGCACGCCAACAGAGCCGTGCCGACATCGCAAGCGGTGTCATCATCGGCCTGACAACCATAGCTGGTCTCACAGTCTGGTCGCGCCTCCCCGCTGAAATCGCAATTCACTTCTCCGCGTCGGGCACGCCCGATACCTACGTTTCGAAGCCGGTCGGTGTCGTTCTCATGCCAGTTCTGATGCTTGCAACCCTCCTCGTGTTAAAGGGTGCGTTCCGCTACGACCCGCCAGACGTGCCGCAGGTGGCGGCCACTATCACCGTCGCAACGATGGCGTTCATGGGTGCGGTACACGGGCTTGTGCTTGCGTGGAACCTCAGCTACCCAGTGCCGTTCGACCTCGTCCTCATCGGGTCGCTCGTCTGGACGGTTGTCATGGTCGCGTACGCGTTGAAGGCGGAATATGCAGACTGATAGCGGCGGTCGGCTGTCAGTCAGCGTCCGCTACTCACGGGTCTTTGCGTTACTGTGGAGTCCGTTCTCGTCGCGTGGCACGATACAACGCGAGGAAGCTCCACTTCCTCGCCTGCCTCGCGGTTCATTTCATTCACCACTCGGCTCCGGGAGGTCTACGACCTCCCCACGTTCGCGGCGTTACCGCTCACTCCACCCGAGGAAGTTTCACTTCCTCTCCATCCGCATACACTGTCGGTTCCGTCAAAATCCCGTCGAGATGAATCGGCGCGTGCACGTCGCCGCCCATCGCGTGGTCGTCGCCGATAGCGATGTGGACCGTGCCACCGGCCTTTTCATCCAGAAGGACGGAACCAACGAGTTCGGTCACGGCGACGTTTGTGCCGATACCGAGCTCGGCGAGATTGTAGGCGTCTCGGCCAACCTCGTCAGCGGCGTCCTCGACCTGTGCGCGAATATCGGGGTCGTCGATGTCCGTGACGTACCCGTCCTCAACCTCGAAGGTGAGTTGCTTCCCGTCGAGTTTGCCGTGGGGGCGCATCGTCCCATCGACGACGAACGTTCCGTCGGCCGTTTCAGGGGCGAGGAACACCTCGCCGGCAGGGAGATTCGACATCTCGCCGGCCTCGTGGACAATGCCGGTGTCCATATGCCACTCACGGGAACCGATACCAAACGTGATGTCGGTCCCCTGGGGGGACGTGACCCGGATCTCCTCGGCGTCGTCGACCTGTGCCAGCACGTCCTCGCAGTGCTGTTCAATGAGGTGGTAGTCGGCGTCTAACCCCATGAGGAACACGCCCTCGCTAATGCCGGGCAGGGTCGCAACGCGAGCTCCGGCCTCGTTGGCGTCGGTCCGGGCCTCGGTGTGGCTCAGGCTCTTGGTCGTCGGCGCGAGCACGACATCGGCGGTTTCCATCGCGCCGGCGACCGGCGCAGGCGGTTCCGAACCGTGTTGCTCGCCCGGCGGGTAGCGCACAAAAACAGAGTCGTCGGTAATCTCTGCGGCGACGCGATACAGCGCCTCGCCGATCGCCTTCCGCTGGTCATCAGTGATGACGGCACATGACTCGTCGGACTGGAGGTTCAGGCACTGTTTGACGGCGGTTTCTGCGGGCGCGCGTAGCGACGAGTTGTCCATACAACTGATTGCGTACTCCGGCTGAATAACTCTTGATAGACTGCCGGCGTATGCCGGCGAAACACGCACCATCTCAGTGTTTTCTGGTAATTCGTGCTAAAAGATCACAATATCCAGAGGTACAACTATCTGAGTTAATTTCTCCATAAATTAATCACAAAGAATATACTCTCCCCGAAGAGATGGACGTGTATGCTCCACGTGGGCATCAACGGCTTCGGCACCATCGGGAAACGCGTCGCTGACGCGGTGCGTGTCCAGCCAGATATGACAGTTGCGGGCGTCGCAAAGCGCTCGCCGAACTTCGAGGCAACTATCGCGGACGACCGCGGCTATGATCTCTACGCCGCGGACGGCCGCGAACCGTTCGATGAAGCCGATCTCGGTACGGCCGGTACGGTCCATGACCTTATCGAGACGAGCGACGTGGTCGTCGACACCACGCCAAGTGGCGTCGGCGCGGCCAACGCGTCGCTATACGCCGAACATGACACGCCGGCCATCTTCCAGGGTGGAGAGGATGCCGATGTGGCAGACGTGAGCTTCAACGCTCGCGCCAACTACGAGAAGGCAGTCGGGGCTGATACGGCCCGCGTCGTGTCATGCAATACAACGGGCCTTTCACGCCTGCTCGCACCGCTTAGGGAATCATACGGCGTTGAAAAATCGCGTGTGACACTGGTACGGCGCGGTGCCGACCCGGGCCAGACCGGTCGTGGCCCGATCAACGACACACTCCCCGACCCCGTCGAAATCCCCTCCCACCACGGTCCCGACGTCCAGACGATTTTTCCCGACCTTGACATCGATACGATGGGCATGAAGGTCCCGACGACGCAGATGCACACCCACAGCGTCAACGTCACGCTGGAAAGCGAACCCACCACAGAGGAGGTCACGGCGCTGCTCGCCGACGAATCGCGGCTGTTCCTCATCCCGGAGACGCTCGGTATCGACGGCGCAGGGAAACTCAAGGAGTACACCCGTGACGCCGGTCGCCCGCGTGGTGACGTGTGGGAGAACTGTATCTGGGCCGAATCCATCACAGTTGAGGGGCGGGACCTCTATCTGTTCCAGGCGATTCACCAGGAAGCCGATGTCGTGCCGGAGAACATCGACGCCGTTCGCGCGCTCTCAGAGCGGACCGCAAGCGCTGAAAAGAGCATCCGCCGGACCGACGAAGCCCTCGGTGTCGGGCGCGGCCTCGTCGAACACGACGGGAGCCCGCAACGCGTCGACAGTCACGCCGACGACTGATTCTCACCCCAGTTCGTGGAATTTGACCTCGCCAGTCTCCGTCGAGAGCGTCGCAACCGAAAACGGCTCGGGCGCCGGCGGAATCGAAATGCCGCCGGGGTTGATTCGGACCGTACCCCCACGCTCCTCGGAACCGCGTTCGTGCGTGTGCCCGTGGAAAACGTAGTCGTAGCTTCCGCACTCGACCAGCGCGTCGACGATCTCCCCGCTGGTTCCGTGATAGACTGCGATTGTGTGCCCGTCGATTGTCAGCTCACCCATCTCACCGAAGTACGTGCCAAACTCCTTGACGGTGGACTGGACCGCCCACTCGCCGTCGTTGTTGCCGCGCACAGCGTAAAACGACCAGTCGTCGTCGAACGGTGTCACGGAGAACGGCGCAACGAAGTCGCCGCAGTGGACGGCAGTCTCACAGCCCGTGTCAGCGAACGTCTCAACTGCGGCTTCGACCTCCGACGCGTTGTCGTGCGTATCCGAGACGATGCCGATTTGCATACCAGCGAGGTTCAGCCGGCAGCGACTTGAACGTATGTCCCTCGGCGCTGGTGCGGACGCAAGTCGTCACGCAGGCGCGATGTTTTTGTTTAGTCACCGCCTACGGCAGCCGATGGCACGGGGACTCATCGGGACAATCGAGCTGATGGTCGCGGTCGTACTCGCTGCGCGGGTCACCCTCCTCGGCGTCGACAACCTCGCCCGCGGCCAGACAGCGGTCGGTGCGGTGTTTCTCGGGTTAGCCGCCGCCTTACTGGTTATCGAGTGGGTCGCTCCCTCCCCGACAGATATCCCCGGCGCAATCGCTGGGCGGGCGCGCAGTGCGCTCCCCGGCGGAAACCCACCGGACAGTGGCGACGACGACTAACTCTCGTCGCGCCAGCGGTCCGGATCGTCGGCGGCGAGATACTCCCTGAGCAGCGGCGGGAAGTTCCGGCCCTTGAGATACCGCAGTCCGAAGTCCTCTGCCCAGTTGATGATGCCCTGGTCCTCCGTGACGACGCCGGCGTCCAGTTCCTGTGCGAGAATCAGGAGGTCGAAGTCCTCGCGGGAGTCGAGCACGCCCTGTCGGAGCGTGTCCCGGTACTCGTCGCGCAGGTCCGAGATGACTTTGTCCACTTCGGTCATGTGGTCGTGTTCCTCGACCGTTTCGGCCCGCGACTCCTCGGCCTTCCGGACGGCCTTCTCCGAGACGCGCAGTCCACGGTCGACCCGCTCAGACATCTCGTCGATGAACTCGTAGACGAGATCCGCCGGAATCCGCACCTCGTGGTGAGCCGGTGACTTCGTGATGACCCATGTGTCGAGTTTCGTCAGCACCTCGTCGCTGATGGCCCGGTCTTCGAGCATTGTCGTCAGTTCCGCCTGTATCGACGGTGGCATGTAACAGGAGATGTTGTGGACCAGTTTCGCCTCCGAGATGAGATCGAGCAGGTCCAGACAGGCCGCCTCCAGGTCCTCGTCGCCGCTCCTGATTTCGGGGGTGAGAAACAGCGACGTGTCGAGGACGAACCGTTGTTTGAGCGGGCGGTCGACCATACTAGCGCTACGATAGCCGGCCACTAATGCTCTCTGACAGGTACGGTAGTAACGCTCGCCAGCAGTATTTTAGTGTCATGTCAACAAGAAACACGTATGTCGAGAGACTGGGGGTCGCTGTTCGATATCGACACCGGCCCCGAGGACCTGCTGGAACACTTCGATACCGAGTGGTTTCGTGGACAGCGGTATCGACATCTCAGCGACGAGCGTCACGGTGTCGAGCGCGGGACGGCGCTCGTCGGCGACGTGATCGTTCGCGGCTATCCGTCGATGCCGCGTGCGCTCGTCCTCGAACCGGCGATCCGAGAGACGTTCGACGGCCCCGTCGCCATCGAGGAGAAACTCAACGGCTACAACGTCAGAGTTGCACGGATCGACGGCGACCTCCTGGCGTTCACCCGGAGCGGGTTCGTCTGCCCCTACACCACGCGGAAGGTCGAAGCGTTGCTGGACGCCGAGGCGTTTTTCGATGACCACCCGGAGCAGATGTTGTGTGGCGAACTCGTCGGGCCGGAGAATCCCTACACAGACCACGATTACAGCGAGGTCGATGAGGTCGGATTCTACGTGTTCGGGATCCGCCACCGCGAGAGCGGGACGCCGATGGGTGTGGAACGGCGACTCGACCGGTGTACGACCTACGGCCTCGACAGCGTCGGCCACTACGGGACGTTCACGCCGACGGCGGCCGTCGACGCTGCCCGCGAACGGATCGACGACCTGAACGCCCGTGGCCGGGAGGGCGTGGTCCTGAAATCGGCCGACGGGGAGACGGCGCTGAAGTACACAACGAGCGCTATCCACCGGGCCGACCTCGAACACGCGTTCGAACTACCCTTCGACTACGGGCGGGACTTCGTTTTCACGCGCGTCATACGGGAAGCTTTTCAGGCGGTCGAACGCGGCGAGTCGCCGGCAGCAGTCCGCGAGCGGGCACGAGAACTCGGCGAGGCCATCCTCGAGCCTGCAGTCGAGACGGTACGGGCGGTTGACGCGGGCGACCCGGTCGGCGAAACGCACACCGTTCGCGGCGACCCGAGAACCATCGACGACCTGTTGTCGTACTTCCACGGCCAAGGGCTGGAACTCCACGTCGAGCACGACGAAACCGACGGTGACCAGCGGGTGGTCACATTTACAAAGATCGCACAGTCAACGCGTGACAAGACGAGGTACTACCTGGAGGGTGGAACAATCGACGAGTAAGGAAACCGACCGTCTCAGTCAGCCGCGAGGGTCTCGCTGGCGTCGTCAAGCAGTTGCTCGATAGAGCGGTCACTTGGCTCGTTCTCCAGCAACACGTCGATGGGTAGCGTCGGCGCGCCGTCGACGAGATTCTCAAGCAGGACAAGCCGTTCGCGGGCGCGGGACATCCCAACGTAAAACACGCGCCGTTCGTTGTCGGTCAGCGTCGGGATGGGGCTGGTGTGTTTCGTGAATTCTTCCATGCCGGGCACCTCGATACCCTGCTGGTCGACAGTCGCGGCCATCTGTTCGACGACCTTCTCCGTGAGGTCGGTCGCGACAAACACGTGGTCGGCCTCACGACCTTTCGCGGAGTGGATAGTCCCCACACGAACACGGTCGGCGTCCATTCCGGTGTAGTCGCCGGTGAAGTACGCGTCGACGGTCCGCTCCTGGAAGTTGGTCACTTTCCGGAGCATGTCGCCTGCCGAGGCCGAATCGGGGAGGAACGGGACGTGCTCCTGAACCACGTCGGGTTCGATTTCGATATCGGCGATGTCTTCGTCCTCGTGGGACTCGTCGATCTCTTCGAGCGCGTCAAAGAGGTCGTCGCGCTCGCCCGTCCCGAAGGCGGAGTCAACGAGCATATCAGCGAGCCGGCGCGCTTCGAGCACCGTGAGCGGTTCGTCAGCTTCGACGGCTTCGAGCCCGTTGACGTACTGGGTGAGGCGGTCAGTCCACATCCGCTGGTCAGTGAGACAGGAGAAGGGGATCCCGTTGTCGATGAACTCGTCGATGAACTGAAACATCTGGTAGCGAGCGCGGAACAGCACCATCACCGTCTCGTCGGACTGCTCAATGGTCCGCGTGACATTCCGTGAGAGGTCAAACATCGAGGGGTTCTGGACCGCCTCGACGCGGCCGCCCTCCTTGCGCGGATTGAGGTCTTTCTCCTGACGCTTCTCGATGTGGCGGACTTCGCGGTTGACGACGTTCAGAATGCGCGAGGGGAGCCGATAGGAGTTCGGAAGGACCTCGTCCTGGGTAACGGCTTCCTCAAGCAGGAGGTCGGGGTCAGCGCCCTGCCAGGCGTAGACGACCTGGTCGTCGTCGCCGGCAATGAGCACCCGCTCCATGTGGGGTTTCCACTCGTCGTACACGTCGTACTGCAACGTCGTGATGTCCTGAAACTCGTCGATGATGAGATAGTCGACGTTGGGGAGCAGCGAGCGCTGGGCGACCCGTTCGAGCATATCTGCGAAGCCGGTCAGGTCGTTCTCGCCTTTGTAGGTGCGCCAGCCGCGGATGACGCTTGGCACGTCAACACGGTCGTCGTCGGTTGGCCAGGTCGGCGTGTACTTGTTCCCGGTCTGGGCGTTGTCGTCGATCTCGGGTGGGAGTCGGACCTCCTCGTCGTCCCACTTGAACGGGACATCGTACCAGTCGGCGACGTCACGGCGGGTCCGCTGGAGCCACTGACTCGTTGCGATGATCTTGTTCCCGAGGGTCGTCGAGCGGGCCGACCGACGCCGGGACCCTTCGTATTCGTCCTCGTACTCGATGCCGAACTCCTCGCAGAAGGCTTCCTTGTCGTCTTCACCGACGACATCGCCACGAGAGAGGTTCAGCAGTTCGTACGCCTTCGCGTGCATCGTACAGACGTTCCCGCGAAGGGCACGAGGGGACAGCCCGAGTCGGTCCGCGAGCCGTTCACGGATCTCGGCGGCCGCCGCACGCGTGTACGAGACAACAAGTACGTCACGGAAATCGACGTCGTCGTCTTCCAGCAGTTCGTCGACGCGGTCGAGCAGCGCCGTCGTCTTCCCGCTACCGGGCCCACCGAACAGGCGGACAACCTCGGTGGTCGAATCAGTCATTGAACATGTAGTGGGACCGCGGCCAAATAAACAACGTGCTTTAGGAGGACGGCAAGTGACAGACGATCCCAAGCAGATTTCTCACCGGTACAGCGACACGTACAACATCGCGAACCCGATGATAAACGGGATCGTCTTCGACATCTGGAAGAACACGCGAACGATGGCACCGGTCTCACCGGCGCTCAGTTGCGTGATAACGCTGGAGATAGCGACGCCCATACTGATAAACGCAAAACCGACAAACGCGTACTGGAGGCGTTCTGACGGGCGTTTCCGGTAGGCCTGAAAGCTAATCAGGGTGATACCGAGTGTCAGCCCGAACACCACCATCCGCATCAGGATGAGCACACTACGTGCGATAGCCACGCCAGTCGTCATGCGGTCACCCGTTCACTGGTCGGCACACTCATTCCGGGTTCAGCTCGTCCCAGAGCTGACTGAACCGGTCCGGGAGGTTCTCCTCCCGATAGATGCGTACTTTGTACTCCTCGTCTTCGAGCGAGATGACCGTCGACTCGAAGTTGGACTCGTACACCTTGTAGTGGTTTCCGTCCTCGGCGACGAGCGTCCGGTCGGTGATGAGGTCGTACTCGTCGAGCAGTTCGATACGTCGATACACCGTCGGCAATGAGAGGTCACACCCCTCTGCGAGTTCCTTTGCCGACTGCGGTTCTCGACTGATTGCGGCGAGTACACGGCGCGCGTGCTGGTCGCCGATCGTATCGAGAATCTCCTCGATGCTCTGTTCCTCAGCCACTACACCAAGATTCGCGTCATATTATATAAGCGTTTTCGAGCACTGTGGTGGTTTCACGTTCAGAAAACACTGCCCCGTTTATATGACGATAGCCCCTGTAGCTTCCACTGCGGATTGCGTTCAGGTGAGACGATGTCCGGAGACAACCTCCGTCGCGTGACGACGGGCAAGATGCAGGGCCGAAACGCCGATGAGCGAGTGACCCCTCTCGGCGATACAGAGCGCCCGGAATCGCATGACCCACCCAGTCGTGACGCCATCACGGAGTCGCTGTTGGACCCGGTCATTGACGACGTCGTTGACGGCGAGACCGCGGTCGATGACGGCCTGGTCACACAGAGTCTGGAAGAGATCCTACTGGCGATGATCGCAGTCGCCGATGGTGGCACCCACGGGACCGGACTGATGGAGGAACTGGAAGCCCAGTTCGGTGCCGAACTGAGCCCGGGGACAGTGTACCCCCGGCTGCACGAGTTAGAAGCAGATGGCACGCTCCAGATGCACGAACTCGTCCAGACGAAACAGTACGGAATCGCGGACGATGCGGCTGCAAAAGAGCAGATTGCGACGTCCGCATACCAACATCTCGCGCTCGGGCTGTTCCTCCATGCGTCGCTCGATGCGCTGTAACCACCACAAACCGGTTATCTCGCCGACACACGACCCCCCAATCGTCGGCTACGAACCGGTCGGCCCGCTGGCACACGACCCCCCAACCGCCGGCTGGCCACGCAAAGACTCCCCACTTCCTTTCTGCGCACTGTAACGCAGTTCCGACTGTCTATACCGTTGCTGTCCCGACAAGCGACGGCGTGAGGCACAGCTCGGCAGAGAGCGAACTGCCGGTTCTGCAGGTCGGTACTGTCGCTCCCGGATGAAAGGTGGAAGACCGAAAAGCGGAGTATCCTTACCGTACCGGTGTCCAGCCACACACCGAGCACTGTGCCGCTGTCGACTCGTGAAGACCGCCGCAATCAGGGCACTGCTTCTTGTTATAGCTCTCTTCCCAACCACTCTGGTCCACGTCGTGGCCACGCTGGGAGAGGAACTCGTCGAACATATCGTCACTACTCGGTGCGGACGCCATACATGATATGGTATAGCACATCAGTATATAGGTTTAATGGTATTGTGAAACATTGCCATAATTAGCGGCGCGCCACGTGCGACGAGATGGTCAGTTACAGCGGGCTGTGCCACTCAGGAGCCGTACACCCAGCAGACAGCAACAAATGAGAGTCGTTCAGACGGCGTGCTGGATCCGCTCGCGTCCGGGTGCCGCTCGTTAGCTTTCGGTCGCAGCTGGGTGAGTGTAGTCCACAGTGAGACGGGCGCTAGCGATGAGTGCGTTTGCGATGGCCTCCGTCGCCGGTTCCTGTTCGGTTCCACCCTCGATAGACAGCTCCTCGCCGAGTGCATACACCTGAAACCGGTGTTCGTAGGGCTGTCCGGCCGGTGGACACGGCGGTTCGTACCCCGGATCATTGGGGGGGTGTGTTCCCTGTCGAGCGCCGCCGAGCGTGTCGAGGGTCGGCTCGCGCGGGAGCCCTGCGGGAATCCGCTCCGTCTCCGGCGGGACGTTCCAGAGCGTCCAGAACACCGGCTGGCTGAATACACCTCCGTCGTACTCGGCTGTGACGGCGAGCGCCGCCGTCGGCTCCGGGACGCGCTCGATGACGAACGGTGGCGAAACGCCGTCGCCGTCACAGGTGAACCGGGCCGGAAGCTCGTCCCCGGAACTGAACGCGGGGCTCGATACTTCGAAAGCCGGTGCTGTGTCGTCCGACTGCCCGGTACAGCCCGCGCTCCCGACCAGTGCTGACACCCCGAGCGTCTGGACGAAGTGGCGACGGCGCATATCAGAGTGGGAGGGACAGGTAGTAATTTGCCTTGTGATACCCCGCCACGTCCCACATCGAATCCGGGGACGGGACACCACTAGTCCCTATCAGGGCGAACATGTTCCCTCCCGTCGCCAGCGACTGAGAACGTCTTCTTCCCTTCTTATTTTGGGGTCTTGGAGGTCCAACCACATGAAGCTCAAACGCAAAACAATCGCGAAGGTGATCGCCGCCGCGTTCGTCTTCAACCTCATCGTCATGGGGGCCGGCGCGTGGATCGCGTATCAGGAAGCGCCACCCATCCCGGAGCAGGTTGTCGGACCCGACGGCGAGACACTCGTCACGGGTGAGGACATCCGCGACGGGAAGAAGGCGTTCCAGAAAAACGGGCTGATGAACCACGGGTCGATTCTCGGGAACGGCGCGTACTACGGTGCGGACTACACCGCTGACTCGCTGGAGTTGAAAACCCAGCATATGCGGACGTACTACGCCGAGGAGCGCTACGGGACCGAGTACGAATCGCTGTCGACGGCTGAACAGGCCGCCGTCGATGACGACGTGAAACAGGACCTCAGTGGAGAGTACGAGGGCGGAAACATCGAGTACTCCGCCGCGGAGCTGTACGCCCACCAGCAGGTCCGGCAGGAGTACGTCGAGCGGTACCACGAGGGGAGCCACGAACGGGGCGTTCCCGAGGGGATGATCGACTCCGAAGCCGACGCCCGACAGTTTGCTGACTTCGCCATGTGGACGGCGTGGTTCTCCCACACCGACCGTCCGGGCGGCGAACACTCCTACACGAACGACTGGCCGTACGAGCCCGCCGCCGGGAACGACGCGACCGGCGCGGCGATGACCTGGAGCGTCATCGCGATGGTCCTCCTCGTCGCCGCCGCCGGTGGCGGCATCTGGCTGTACCAGTCCGTCAGCCTCCCGGAACCATCCGCCGGCGACCTCTCAGTTCCCGAACCGGGCGACGTGAGCATCTTCCCCAGCCAGCGGGCCGCCCTGCGGTTCATCCCGGTCGCCGCCGGGCTGTTCCTCGCGCAGGTGTTACTCGGTGGGTTGCTTGCGCACTTCTACATCGAACGGGCCGGCTTCTTCGGCATCGAGGAAATCTTCGGCGTCCACATCCTCCAGCTACTGCCCTTTGCCATGGCGAAGACCTGGCACATCGACCTGGGCATTCTCTGGATCGCCGCGACGTGGCTCGGCGCGGGACTGTTCCTCCCGCCGCTGCTGACCGGCCACGAGCCAAAACGTCAGTCGACGTACATCGACATCCTGCTCGGGGCCATCGTCGTCGTCACCGTCGGCGGCCTCGGCGGCATCTGGCTCGGCTCCCACGGCTACTTCGGCGACCTCTGGTGGCTCATCGGCAACGAGGGCCTGGAGTACCTCGAAGTCGGGAAGGTCTGGCAGGTCGGGCTGCTCGCCGGCTTCGGCCTGTGGGCAGTCCTCTCGATTCGGGGCCTGAAGCCGCTGCTGGACCGCGAGCCGGTGTTCGGCCTCGCGCACATGATCCTGTACGCCGGCGGCTCGATTGCCCTGCTGTTTACCGCTGGGTTCTTTTTTACCCCGGAGACTAACATCGCCGTCACGGAGTTCTGGCGCTGGTGGGTCGTCCACATGTGGGTCGAAGGGGCCTTCGAGTTCTTCATCGTCGCCATCATCGGGCTGACGCTGGTGTCGATGAACCTACTGAGCCGCCGCAGCGCAGAGAAGGCGGTCATGCTGCAAGCATTGCTGGTGATGAGTACGGGCGTCATCGGCGTCTCCCACCACTACTGGTGGGTCGGCATGCCCGACATGTGGGTCCCCATCGGGAGCGTGTTCTCGACGCTGGAACTGCTGCCGCTGGTGTTCATCCTCTATGAGGCGCTGGGTCAGTACCGGGCCATGTCTGAGACCGGCGGGTTCCCCTACAAGCTCCCGTTCATGTTCATCATCGCCAGCGGGGTCTGGAACTTCGTCGGGGCCGGCGTGCTCGGGTTCTTCATCAACCTCCCGCTGATCAACTACTACGAGCACGGCACCTACCTCACGGTCGGCCACGCCCACGCCGCGATGTTTGGAGCCTTTGGCTTCCTCGCGCTGGGGATGGTCACCTACATGCTCCAGCTCGCAATCAAACCCGGTCGCTGGGACGGGTCCTGGCTCCGGGCGGCGTTCTGGTGCTGGAACGTCGGCCTCGCACTGATGGTGTTCGTCTCCGTCCTGCCCGTGGGCTTCCTCCAGCTGGAGGCGGCGTTCACCGGCAGCTACGCCGCGGCCCGGAGCGTGGCGTTCTACAACCAGCCGCTCGTCCAGACGCTGTTCTGGGCGCGACTCCCCGGAGACACGCTCATCATCCTCGGGACGGCCATCTACGCGGCCGACCTGATCCGCAAGCGGTTCGTCCTCCGGGCGTCCGAGGATGACCCCACGGTCGAGGACATGGCCGTCGCGGAGGGTGTGATGGGCGACGACTGAGTCACCGCCCGGTTTCGGCTGTGTGTCGTCACGGCCGGAACGCCACCGTCACCGAGAGCGAATAGAGAAGGAAACGCCGGGTCTAGACGGGGAACTGCGTCGCTGTCCCGGCAACGATAACCCACGTCACGAGAACGGCGTTGATCGTCGCGCCGACCCAGACCCGACCCGTCTTTCTGAAGAAGTACGTGCTAACGAAGGCCACAATGCTGAGCAAGGCGACGAACTGCAGCGCCAAGATTGTCAGCAGTGGGTGGCCAAGCGGCAGGGGCTGGCCGGTCAGCAGCGGGATGTACTGAATCGCCAACAGGACGACGAACCCACCGACGACGATGAGCCAGTTCGTCGCCATCGCGCGGCGGAGCGACCGGGACTCGCCCTCGGGACGGAGCTGACCGTGCAGGAGCGCACCGAGGACGACGAAGAAGGCAAACAGCGGCAAGAGATACGAGAAGCTGATCCGGAACTGCGCCGGGGACAGGAGTTTGATGGCGAACACCCAGATACGGAAGTCCGTCTGGAACAGGAACGCCACGACGGCTTCCAGCAGATACAACACACCGACGGTAGCGACACCGGCCAGAACCGAGATGCCGAGCGTTCGTGCGCCATCGCCCGTGTCAAGGCCGTAGTTCGCCAGCGACACCGACGGGTCGTCAGCGTTGCTCGTGTAATGCCACACCGCGAACAGCACCGCCGTGATGACCGTGTTCCCCAGCGCCCAGACGATCACGCCGTTGTTGATCTGCTGTGGGAACAGCCAACTGAGCCCGATGACCGCCGGTGCGATGTCCTGCAGCGGGAAGTAGGTCACAATCGGGATGGCCGCTGCGAGGAGCGCCGCCGCGTACCGCTTGCCGCCGGTCATCCCCTTCCCGTCGGGGTACTCCCGTCGAAGCCTGTCAGTCGATGCCCGCTCGATGAGCAGTCCACCGGCCGGGAACAGTGACAGCACACCGCCGATGAGGGCGATAAAGGTCCCCAGCGATTTCCAGTACCAGACCTGGTTGCTAGGATTTATTTCGTCCTCACCTTCGAGCGTGAACTGGAGCCATTCGATGGACGCGCCGATGGCTGCAGTCGAGAAGTGGTCGCCGGGGTGGGTCGTTGCCGGCGTGTACAGTTGCCGTGCGGTCCCGTCCTCGACGCTGCCGTAAGTGCGCCCCTCTTCAACGGCGCTGTCCGTACCGAACACCGTCTGGAGTTTGTCGCTCTGCTCGACGTTGGAGGCACTCGCCGTTCCCCACATCAACGGGGCGAACTCGTCGTACTCGCTGAACACGACGGCGAGGTTCCGTGGGAACGAATCGGTGCCTTCGGGGGCGCGGTTCGACCCCGTCGAGGAGCCCTCGATGACCATCGATTCGTACCCGTCCGGATGGGCCGCGGCCGCCGTGATGACAGTCCAGCCACCCATCGAGTGGCCTTCGAGCCCGATGTTTTCGTTATCGACGTAGTCCAGCGACCGGAGATATTCGAGGCTGTCGGGGCCACCGTAGCCGTTTTTGAACGCTGGCGGGTCCGAGTAGCCGTGGCCGGTCTGGTCGATAGCGAGCACGACGAAGCCCCGTCTCGCGTACTCGATAGCGAACGGCGATTGCGTCTCTTTCGAGTTGATGTACCCGTGGACGGCCAGCACCCCCGGTTGTGGGGACGCACTGCTCGCCTCCTCGGGGATGTACAGCGTCCCGCTCATCATCGTCCCGTTGGCCCCGGAGAACGTCACGTCGCGAACCTCCACGGAACCGGCGTCTGTTTGCACTGTCCATGCGAGCCCGCTCCCGCCGAATATCAGGAGCAACGACACTGCAGCTACGATCCAAAGTCGTCTATTATCGTTCATTATAATTCTACGGACACAGGTGAGATACTCAGGGAATTAAAGTTACTGTAAACTCCAAGCCAACGGTAAAGAATTGAGAGAAAACCTGAAAAGGGCACTCTGACCAGTGCTACGGGGACGGAATTCGACCTCGCGTATTGTACCGCGCCCCATCTCCCGATTCATTACCAACTAGTCCAGGGTATGAGTAAACCACTTTCTAAGCCGCTATGGGGACACATAGCCGCTCTCGTCCGCTGTCCACTTCACCGACGGGATTATGCGCTGCCGAGTTCGTTGGTCCAGAGATGTTCGATGTCGGCTTCGAGGTCGTCGGTATCGAGCGTCTCGACGCCGGACAGGTACTCACGGGCGTCAGTGAGGTGCTGCTGGACGGCGGCCACGTCGTCAACCGACTTCGCGGCATACAGCGACATCCGCGCCCGGTTGATTTCCAGTCGCTCCCCGAGCGCCTGCGTCACTGGGATGTCGTGTTTGTCGCTGAGCTGTGCCATGCGGTCTAGCACGCTTGTCGGGATTTCCAGTTGGGCTGCAAGCTCTCGGGACGGCAAGTCGACCGTGACATCGGTCGTTTCACACTCACTGTCCCCCCACGGCGCGATAACGTATTCCTGGCCCTCTGTGGACATGTGACACAGGACACCCCCAGTACTCATATTTACTCACAGACTAACACGAAGAATGAAGCGAATACCGACCGGTTCGATGGCGTTAGTCGTCGGCTTCGGCTGTCTCTGACCGAGGAATTGTCACGTCCGTGAGCCCCGCCTCGATCTCTTCGCGTCGGCTCTCGAACGTTCCGGGCAGTACCAGCCGGCCACCGAGGTCGTCAAGCGGTTCATCGCTGTCGTAGCCGGGGCCGCTTGTGGCGAGTTCGAACAAGATGCCGCCGGATTCCCGGAAGTAGACCGACCGGAACCAGTGACGGTCGATCTGTGACGTGGGGCGTAGCCCCGCACCGCGGACGGCCTCGCGCATCGACTGCTGGTCCTCGTCGGTCGGCGTCTGGAAGGCGACGTGGTGAACCGTGCCGTGGCCCTGTCGGCCGCCCTGGATTGTCGGTAACACGTCGACGTACTTCCCGACGGAGCCTGTCGCGGCAAAGCGGGTCCGCTCGTCGCCAGGCGTATCCCCCTGTGCCTGCTCCGTCCCGACTTCCTCTAGGCCCATCGTCTGGAGCAGGTCCGCTGTGGGTTCGGGGTCAGCGAGCCACAGCGTTACGGAATGGAAGCCGCGGATGGCGGCGTCTTCGGGAACGAACTCCGTCCACGGCTCGGTCGGGTCGTCGTCAGGAATCTCGACTTCGACCAGTTCGACCGGCAGCCCGTCCGGGTCGCGGAACGGGAGGACAGTCTCGCCGAACCGCTCGACGCGGTCGTCGTAGTCGACGCCGTACTCGTCAAAGCGGCCCTCCCAGTAATCGAGACTCCCTTCGGGAACGCGGAACGCGGTGCGTGAGACCTGTCCGGAGCCGACCTTCCCCTGTGCGTGGTCCTCCCACGGAAAAAACGTCATGCTCGTTCCCGGGTTCCCCTCAGCGTCGGCAAAGAAGAAGTGATACGTACTGGGGTCGTCCTGATTGATCGAGCGCTTGACGAGCCTGAGTCCAAGCGTTTCGACCCAGAAGTCCATGTTCTGTTGCGGGTCGCTCGCGATGCATGTGACGTGGTGGATACCCGGTGTGGGGGTGACTTCGGTCATTGGTATCAATACGTGCCGGAACTACTTGAGTGACTGCTGACGCGAGTGTTACCGGGTTACAGTCGATGGAAGCAGTTGGCGCTGACGAGTCATACGACGGACAGCAGCTATATATGATGCTGGTGGGACATTCGCGTATGGCAGACGCGGACCGGACAGCGATTCTCGGCGGGACCTTCACACCGATTCACAACGGCCACCGGGCGCTCCTACACAAAGCGTTTCAGACCGCAAGCCACGACGGGAGTGGCGACGGCCACGTCATCGTCGGTCTGACGAGCCCCGAACTGGCCACAGAGACGCGTAGCGACCCAACACACGTCAAGCAGCTGGGTGCGTACGATGACCGTCGGAGCGCGCTCGCTTCTGAGCTAGACCAGCTAGGTGAGCCATACACCGCCACGTATGAGATTGTCCGGTTAGACGACACGCAGGGACCGGCCGCGACACGGGCGGACGTGGATGCGCTCGTCGCTTCGCCGGAGGCAAAGGCACAGCGCCGCGCCTACGAACTCAATCAGCAGCGGCGGGAGTCGGGGCTCCACCCGCTGGAAATCCACACGCCGCCGTTCGTCGTCGCCGAAGACGGCACACGAATCAGCAGTACCCGGATTCGGAACGGCGAAATCGACGTGCACGGCCGCTTGCTTGACGCGTCGGAATGAGATCCAGCTGATAGGCTCCAGTGTCCCCACGCGCTATGCCGTCACTCTCTGGTATCTAACCCAGCTGCATCCAGCCGTTCGGCGGCACTATCGACAGTCAGCGGCACGTCCACTGTTCGACCCTCGAACAGTCTGACGACCTGCGGCGGGCGCAGGTCACAGTCCCGCAGCAGGTCAGTGTCGGTCAGGATACGTCGGGTCGTCCCCCTCGCAGCAATCGTGCCAGTATCGTCGAGCAACAGCACCCGGTCTGCGACGTGTGGGACGAGTTCGGTGTCCGGCGTTGAGACGACAAGCGTGACGCCATCGGCCGCGAGTTCATCGAGCAGGTCAAGAATCGTTTCCCGGTTCGCGGCATCGACGTTGCTCACCGGCTCATCGAGCAGCAGTACGTCGGGCTCGACGGTGAGCGCGCTGGCGAGGGCGGCTCGACGCTGCTCGCCGCCGCTGAGTCGGAACGGCGGCTTCGACAGGAGGCCATCGAGGTCAAGCCGGTCCGCGACTCGCTCGACGCGGCGGTCGACTTCCGCGCGGTCGCAGTCGAGTTGTGCCGGCCCATAGGCGAGGTCCTCGCGGACGGTCGGATTGAACAGGTAGTCCGCGGGGTTCTGCGTGAGGACGCTCAGCCGACTACGGACGGTATCGGCGTCGGTCGTCGCCCCAAAGTACCGTACCTGCCCGCCGTCGGGGTCGACTAACCCACCCAGCAGTTCCAGCAGGGTCGACTTGCCAGCCCCGTTCGGGCCGAGCAGTGCAACGCGATCGCCGCGCTCGATGGACACGTCGACGCCGTCGACGGCCAGCGTTTCGTCGGGGTAGGCGTACCGGAGGGCAGTCGCCTCGATGGCAGTCACGCGACCACCACCACGACGGCGAGTGCGACGACCAATCCGAAGGCGAAATCGGCCCGCCCGAGCGGTTCCCGGGGCTGTGCCGGTGTCGAGCCAGTCCCGCCACGGGCACGAGCGGCCCGCTGGACCCGCTCGCCGCGTTCCAAGCTCCGGACGAGAAACGAGCCAACGAAGTGTCCCGAATCGCGCCAGTTCCGGCGAAGACTCGGCTCAGCAATGGTTCGGCTCCGGCGGGCCCGGACCATACGTTCGAGTTCCGCGAAAAAGAGGAGCAAATAGCGGTACGTGATTCCGAGCAGTGAGACGGCAATGGGCGGCGCTCGGAGCCGGCGAAACGCCGCCAGCAGGTCGGCGAAGCGGGTCGTCAACAGCAGCACGGACAGGAAACCGACACACGCGGTTACGCGGACGGCGAACGTGAGGACGTAGTCGACGCCAGCGGCCGAGAGCGGGAGCGACCCCAGCGAGGGGCCACCCATCAAGAACGCTTGCGGCGCGACGACCACGAGCGCGAAGGCCGGCGGGCCAGTCAGGCGACCCAGAAAGGTCCGAACGGGGACCCGCGACAGCGCCGCGAGCACCGTGGCAACAAGCGCGAGCGCGCTGACGACTGCCAGCGCCCGCTGTGTCACGGTCAGGGCGACAAGCGTTGCGATGCCGACGAGCTTGACCGTCGGCGTAACGGCCTGAAGAAACCCGTCCCGGTCCGGGAGGTCCTCCGCGAGCAGGAACCACTGAGCGCTGGCCGCGATAGCCGCGACGGTCCGGTCAAGCAGGTCTCTACCGGACATCAGCTACTGCCGCTGGTCGGTATCCGCCCCGAGCAGACGACCGATGCCAGCACCGAGGAGGAGCGTCAGTGCCGTTCCGACGACAGCCGACACGAACGTCCCGGTCGCGCCGCCGAGTCCGGGGACACCGTAGTCGGGGAACAGGGCGGTACCGACGGCGGTGGCGTGTTCTGTCGCACCTGTCGTCTCGGCGGCGTTCTCAAGGGGCTCGGCGTAGCCGACCTGCCCGGCTGCCCACCCGAACACCGGCGCGAGCAATGTCAGGACCAGCAACGCGGTGAGGGCACGAGGCAGCCAGTCGAGGCGGTTCCGAGCCATCACGCGCTCACCTCTGAAGCGGCGTTCGGCCGGAGGTCGGGGCGAGCGCGAGCGAGGTAGCGGTAGACCGAGGCGGTGATGGCCCCCTCAATCAGCCCGAGCACGAGATGCCCGACGCCCATTATCGACAGCGTTGTCAGCAACTGGTACTGGAACGCCGAGGAGAGGCCAAGCTGGAACGCGGCGGTCAGTGCACCGGCCGTGATTCCCAGCCACCCCGCAGCGAAGGCGGCCCGGAACTCACCGTAGGGGACAAGCAGGCGATAGATGGCGTAGCCGACGTACACCTCGACGACAGCCATGTTGAACACGTTCGCGCCAAGCACCACGAGCCCGCCGTCACCGAAGACGAGCGCCTGAATCGTGACGACGGTCGCGACGCAGAGTGCGCCCAGATGCGGGCCGAGGAGAATCGCCGCGAACGCGCCGCCGACGAAGTGGGCGCTGGTCCCGCCCGGAATGGGCCAGTCGAGCATCTGTGCAGCAAAGATGCTCGCCGCAACGACGCCGAGCAACGGTGCGCGCGCGTCGGATATCTCACCGTTGACGCGTTTTGCAGCGACGCTCAAAACGACGACCGCAAGCGCACCGAACAGCAGTGCAAGCGGGAGATCGATATATCCATCGGGAATATGCATGCTACCCAAGTCTGGTCCCGGCGCGGTAATAATACTTTTTCATCGGGCAGTATTACTGCCGGCGGGTGAGTATTACCGAAGCCCGGATATCCATATGCGGGCCCCGCCCTATCGACACACATGAGTGACGATCTCGACCGGATAAGTCTGACACTTCCATCGTCGATGGTCGACCGGCTCGACGGCATCGTCGACGAGTGGGAATACGCGAGTCGGTCGGAGGCGATACGCGACTCGCTGCGTGACTTCTTTGCGACCTACGAGTGGGAGTCCGGTGACGAGCAACACCACCATGGGACCATTGTCATTGTCCACGACCACCACGTCTCAGGCATCGCTGACGAACTCCAGACAGTCCAACACGACATGGCCGACATCATCACCTCTGTCCAGCACATTCATCTCTCCCACGATACCTGTATGGAGACGCTGGTCGTTGAGGGCGCGGGTGGCACAATCACCGAGTTGGCCAACCGACTCCGGGCAATTGGTGGCGTCCAACAGGTCAAGGTCGTCGTTGTCGACGAGTGAGCAGCGGACGGTGAGCGGAGGCGGGCCCGAAGCAATAACGCTATTCAGTCCAGCAGATAGCCATATTACAAGTTTTGAGACAGCAGAAATGGGCCCTGCCGGTTTCGCGGTTCCGTCATGCGGTTACTAACAGTAAGTCGGTGAATCATTGTTACACCTCAGGGAGGTAATCGCGGCGCTGTTCAGACTTCTCACGCTCGCCACGGCGGTCGTAATGCTTGTCGAGAATCTGGTCGCTCGCGTTCAGTCGGTCCGACACCACACGGCGCGGGACATCCTCACGCCGATACGCGGTAACCCTGCCACTCCGAACGTCGTGTGGTGACCGAGCGGATGGACAAGTCGAAGCCTTCCGATTCGACGTGGCTTCGCACTCCTCCGGATCGCGGTCATGCGGGCATTCCGCCCCCCGCCAGCATGGCCGGGTAACTCTGTACATCGTCGTCCGGAACGTCGACGTGGAAGCACGACCCTGAGAAGTCGTAACGAGCGGCCGACGCCCGTGTTCATCGAAGACCGGTTCACGCGGCCCGTCGATGTAGTCCTGCAAAACGTTGGCAACGTGGTCACTGATAGCGTTCCAGCGCTGACCCTTCTCCCCGTTCTTCAACGGCGTATCGGTCTGTGGGCGATGGACAAACTGGATGCCCGGATTGTCCTGTTCGAGTTCGCAGTCATCGATATCTAGCCCACGAATCGCACCCATGCGGGCTCCGGTGTGCCACAACAACAGGGCGATGACGTGGACTCTTGATGCGTACTTGTACATCTGGAGGTAGTCGAGAATCACATCGGCGCGCTCGGGGTCGAGCGTCGATGCACTCACCTCACCAGCGTTGCTGATCGTCGGTAGCGGGACTTTCGTCCGAAGATCCTCGGGAACTGCATCTACCTCAGCAGCGAATCGGAGGAACGAACGGACCGTGGCCAGCTGCCCGCGGAGGGTTATGGGCTCGATCTCGTCGCGGCCCTTCCCGTTTCCTTCACGCCGCCAGACGCGATAGGCGTACAGGTCCCGGCCCGAGAGGTCGTTCAAGTTCTCAATGCCCTCTTCGCGGCAGAACTGCTGGAAGGCTTCTAACCGATACTCCTGTGATTGGATCGTTGATTCGGTCAGTTCGTCCTGTCGGGCTTTGAGGTACATATCGACGGCGCGGCCCGGTTCCAGTGGTTGGAGATTGTTACTCATACCTTCTCACCTCCGCGAACTGACCGCCCATCGTCAAAGCTGCGGGCTGCACAGCCTGAACAAATCGGCTTGAGGGTCCGTGCATCAATCCCGTCAGCGTCAGCTCGACAGATGGCGCAACTGCCGTCGTCAGAACTATTCGATTGCGATGCTTCGGTGTTCGTGCGGGGCTGTAGCCCCGTAATGGTGGATTCGCTCATGGCCTACAGAGCGCGAAGCCACCCTTTCGGGCGGTGTACCAGACCGCCCGTTCTTCACGAACCAAGGAGAGTCATCTTCGACCGAATCAGGTGCTTCGCATACTTACCAAGTACCCACTATTGCATAAATGCAACGCTGTTTCAGTAGCAGTATTATATGGGATAGGTGGAACATTACCAGTACAAACAAGATGCTATCCCATACGGGCAACCAATGAGACAGTCTGGCTCGTGGATGACAATCTGGGACGACAGAATCCTTGAGATCATTCACGAGGAAGGAAACGGCTCGCCGAAAGAACTGGAAAGTCGTGATGAGGTACGGATCTCGAAATCCTCAGTCTCTCGGAGACTGAAAAAACTCGCTGACCACGATCTCCTCCAACCATTGGCAAACGGGGTGTATGTAATCACCGAGGAAGGGGAAGCATATCTAAACGGAGAGTACGACGCAGGAAAGGAACGGTACATCAACCGTGGAAATTCCGCTGACGAGGAGAATGGAGCTGACGCCACTGACGGTCCCGGTATCAACAGCTGACGACGTTGCCCTGAATCATGTCACGCAAGCCCGCCAAATGGATGGTCCCGCTCGACGAACGAATCCTCGAAATACTGAAAGACGAAGGCTGGTCATCACCACAGTACATTGCACAGAAGGTGTCTCTCCGTGCCTCTGTGGGCCGTGTGCGTGAACGCTGCCGGATGCTCACATACGCACAGATGATCGAACCGCTGACCCGCCAGTTCCAGAACTACGATATCACCGGATATGGGCTACGGTATCTGGAAGGAAGGCTGGATGCGAGTAACCAGCCGTGGCCATCAGCAAAGAAGGTACTACGCGGCTGAAATAGAGGATGTTAATTCGGATAACATGATGGAGGCTCCTGAGTCACCTGATGGTTATACAGAGCCGAAAGAGTACGAGATGCCAAACTGGGCTATGTTAATAACCACAATTGGCCTCTGTATTCTATTCCTTGCTGTTACGCACTTTCTGGAGGTTCAATATCGTATTTCTCAACCGTTGATTGCACAGATTGTATTATTTATTTTCATAATTACGGGATCACTATATCTTCACGAATCAGCACACTACGTCGTGCTAGATTACATAGGGTATGAACCAAGTTTTGTGTGGCCAAACCGTGTTGACTTTGGTAAAGAGATATTGCAGACAAAAGAGACAGTTGTTTCATTACTCGCTCCACAGTTGCTATCTATTTTTTATTTAGCCTTACTTTATATTGGCACTTCACCTGTTGTAGATTTCATGCTGTTCTGGGCTTTTGGACTAAATCTTGTTCCCAGCAGGTATGACATTTGTTGGGCCATCCGACGACTTACATGGCCCAAGGGAACAATTGTTATCCTAACAGAATCTCAGAATTATGTTGCCTTCAAAAGAGGGTAGCTTTCTGTTCGTATTCAAATAGTGGTTAGAATACTATATTGAATGTTATGCTACCCCTTTCGGTTCTAAGGTCGTGAATCAGCTACTTTTTGATTTTTGCGGATTGCACAATTTTGATTTCATATGTATTTGGAATGCACAAGGTATCAGCAATCTCTCGCTTCTGCCGGATAGTAAGGTCGTCCCGACGGAGAACGGTCTGTATTCGCTCGTCGATTCGCCAGGAGAACTCAGCGGATCGCATGAGTGCCTTCGTCTTGTTACAGTCCCAGAACTCTGCAGCCTGTTCAATAGTGTCTGTGCGATGAGCGTGCTTACCGTCTTCACGGATTCGCATACAGCCCGCTCGTGAACACGAGGTCAAAAGACAGGTATTCTCGACTAATCCGAAGCCCGATTACTGATAAAGACCGCTGCGGCCCATACCCATCGCGGCACGATCACATCGACGTTCCCACCCGATTGGTTGCGAATATGCACACGGCCAGTTCCCGCTCGTGTGCATATCGCGTCGAGTCCGATCTTCGAGCTGCAACCCCGTGGGGTTCAATCAGATATCGGATTTGTGGCGTCTAAATCGAGTTCAAGGCCACCTTGTAGCATTCTGAAACCGGAATCAATATCAGAAAAGTCGTTGAAAGGGCGTTTGCGGGTTGGTTCCCGCTGAAATCAAAAGGGTAATACTGGTTTCCAAACCAGGGGGTCAGATCCAGGCCCCCCTTGACGCACACTTTCAATTCAGTCTATCCCGGTCTCAAGTCAAGCTTGAACGTCGAAATGTTAAACTAACAGTGAATTGGTTTTAATATAGTATCTTGATTTTGGACACTTGCAATGGATCTAAAACAGCTATTCCAAGATGATGACGCCGTCTCCCCGGTTATCGGTGTCATTCTGATGGTCGCAATTACAGTGATTCTTGCGGCAGTCATCGCATCGTTCGTACTCGGTCTCGGTGATCAGGCTCAGCAAGCAACGCCACAGGCTAGTTTCTCATTCGATTTCGATGAAGGAACTGCGCCTTCTGGTGTGTCGGATCAGGGCGTCCTTTCAATAACCCACGACGGTGGTGACACGATAGAGGGCAATAGCTTGTATATTCGCGGGAGTGGGCTTGGTTCAGGTAGTTCGGATAACTGGAATGATTCTAGCGCACCCACTGTAAACGTCGTCTCAGAGAACAGTTCCCAAGCATGGGTCGGCCATTCCGGAGAAAGCGAAGTTAGTGCAGGAAACAGTATCAGAGTGGCTGCAAAAGACACGTACTCGCTCCGTGTCATTTACGAGACGCCAGAAGGAGACCAGTCCGCAACTCTCGCAGAAGACTCTGGTCCTGAATCATAATCCAAACTCCTTTCTGTTTTATTATACTGAATAGCGACTGCTACTGGTATTCTGAGTCAACGACCTGTCTTTTACCGAACCGCGCCAGCCTGTCTCTCGTCCGCTTCAAGCGGGCGAGTACTCTATGTTCGGAAAGATAGACATCGAAGACGCTCTGGCCGGTGTGATTTTCACCGCCAGTGCGTTCGTCACCAATGGAATCGCCTCGATCAGTCTGCTCGGCTACGACCTCGCTGCCTCTGTGTTCACCGTCCAGGGCACGAGCATCGACCTCGCGTTTCTGCTATCGCTCGCCGCCCTAGCGATGGCATACGCCACCAACCGCGTCAACGAGAGTCGGAACAAGAACTACCAGCTCGACACCGATCTCGTGGATATCGCCAAGGGCTCGGCCACTGTCGAAACGTATCTCGCGCTCGGGACGCTCGTTATCGTCCTATTCACCGGGCTGAACATCCTCGGCGCGCAGGATATCGTGATCGGCTCGGCCGCCATCGGCCTTGTCGTCGTTGGCGTCGAGGCTGCCGGCTACTACGTCATCAGCTACCTGGGGTGAATCCGATGGACCGTATTCTCAGCTATGGGCTTATGGGCGTCATCGGCGTCTCTGCGTCCACAATTTCCGCGGCTGTCATCGGCTCCCCGCTCCCCGTCGTGAGTCCCGCCGTCGTCGCCGGCGGCGTGATCGCTGCGCACCACGCACAGCAGAAGGACACCGCCGCCGGTGCTGATGATCAAGAGGTTCGCACCAGCGTCGAGCAGGTCGAAGCCGACGGGGGGCGTCAGCAGTGACTTGTACCCGCTCGGTCCTGCTCGCCGCGCTCATCGTCTGTTCCGCCGTCGTCGGGGCCGCCGGTCCCGCGCTGGCACAGACAGCCACCGACAGCGGGCCAGTCACCTACGAGTACACCGGCTCCCCAACGACGCTGATTGTTGATACCAGCAATCTCGACGGCGGCACGGAGTTCACTGTCGAGTACACCACGCAGGGCGGCCCGTCCACCGGGACGACCGTGTTAGCCCGCGAAACGTACAACACCGCGAACCTCAAAGAAGATCAATTGCTGTTCTTCAACGACGGCGCGTATGAATCGGTGAACGTCACCGTCTCTGACTACTCTGGCGGCGAACCGACGTTCGACTCGAAGAGCGGGCTTCTCGGCGGCGTGAACCTCGTTCGTACCGTCGTCGGGACGACCGGCGGCGACTCCGATTTGAATTGCGATACATCGGATAGAATCGGTAACATGGTCTCCGGTGTCGAGAATCTGGACTGTACTGCGCAGCCAGGTAGTACGGCCGTCAACACGTCAGGTCTCGACCAGCAAGACACAGAGATAGAACTGTACCAGTCCGCGCAGAACCAGAAGGCGGCCAGTGAGAACTACCAGACCACGCTAGACAACTATCTGGCCGACACGAAGACTCAAGCCCGGATTATTGGCAAGAACGCCTACATCCGGTCGCTGAACAACGGTAGTAGCAAAGCAGCGGCCAAAACAGATGCGAAACAGGCCGTAACAGAGTATTACACCACTAAGCAGGTCAATCTGCTCTCTCAGTACGAACAGTCTGTAAGCCAATGGGACTACCTGCGGACTCAGGCTGATACTGAGGGCCTTCAGGTTGGTACTGATGACTATACGAAACAGAACTACGTTCAGGGCCGGACCCGAGATGAGGAGGGCCGAACGTGGTGGACTTTGACCACGGACCCCACGTATTCTAACCACGTCAATTATGAAGGGGCTGTGACTGAATCAGTCACCCTCCTGAACGGCACACAAACGTCTGCTATTGCTCACAAGTGGCACTTCAGCCGGGATAATAGCGGGACGTCAGGCACACGGACTGCAACCATCACCGACCAGTACGCGAAGTTTGACGACTTGTCTGGTGGTGGTGGCTGGTTTGCCGCCGGAGACCGCCTCGCTGTCGAGGGCTATGCTTCCGACGTAGACCGCGTAATTGTCGTGAATCAGACCCGCTACTCCGCACAATGGTCGAATATCCAGTCTCAAGAACAGCAGGTTCGGAATGATATGGATACGCTGGCCGAAAACACCTATTCAGCCTACCAGAGCGGCGAAATCAACAACAGCGACCTCGTTGATCCGTACGTGCTGTCCTCCCAGCAATCTGCAGGTGACGACTTCCAGGGCTGGGCTGCTGCCCAGCTCACAATGCTGGGAACGAACTCGCCGGAGAATTTCGACCAGATCGGGAGCTTCAACGTCACCACCGGGGACGGCACGAAGTACGAGGGCGTCCTATTCTCCCAAGAGAACCCTGCCAGCGGGCAGTTCGAAAACGGAACGACCTACGATACAGCGAACATCACCGGCACGCAGTACGTCGTCACCAGTAACCAAATCGTCGAACTTGACGGGACGTTCACCATCGACAGAATCACCACGACAAGCGGTGAAACCACCGAAAACGTCACCATCCAGAAAACCACCTACGAGACGACCAACGTTACCGAACTAAAACAGCAGTACGAGGATCTCGCCTACAAGCGCGCACAGATCGAAGCTCGCGAGAAGGCCTTGAAACAGTCTGCTGGCGGTGGCCTGCTTGGTGGCGGCAGCGTTCCGCCTGTCGTGGCGCTGGCTGTCATCGGCACGCTACTGGCTATCGTCGTTCTCCAGAACTAACTCACCCATGCGTTCCATTTTCCTCGTCGCGCTGCTCGTGGTCAGCCTCGGCTGCGTCAGCGTTCCGACCGCCGCACAGTCCGCGGGGAATCTCCCCGCTGAAACACCCGGCCCACAGCCCACAGCCAACGCTACCGATACCACGCGCATCGACGGACAGACCGAGATCGTCGGCTCGGAGTACCTGCCAGACGAAGGAATCGCCCGGATCACTCTCCGGTCGAGCGCGGTACAAACGGTGACGATCTCCGACGCCGGCCGCTTCCAGGAAGGCGGGAAGATCCCCGTCCGCACGGTTGCCATGCGTTCGGACGACACCGCTACTGTCGTGATTCCGGTAACGGAGAAGGACGGCTACGTGGGTGTCGCCATTTCCACGGAAAACACCCCGCTGTACGCCGAAATTGTACAGCAGCCCTCCGGTGGTGGGCTCGACATCCTCCGCGCGCTGTCGTCGTTGCAAGCATGGCTCGCCGGAGCAACTGTCGCGTTCATCTGGATGATCGTAGCCGGCTACAATGTTATTCGCGGCGAGAACGGCCGTCCGGAGGTAGCATGAAGCCCGCACCGACTTTCCAGAACAACCGTGACCGGCTTGTCTACCTGCTTGCCGAGTACAAGCTCCTCATCGGCGGGATGCTCGTCGGTGCGGCCGTGCTGTTCGCCTACTACCAGCCCCAGCTGCCGACGCTGCCGACGTGGATTCCCGCCATCGCCGTCGGCTGGCTCGTGCTGGCGATCCCCTGCTATCTTGTCGGTGCGAAGATCGCCCGCTGGCTTCGCCGGCGTAACTGGGTCGAAGTCCATCACGTCAACGCCGTCGAGGACACCACCGAGAAGTACTACGTCCCGCCCGAACTCTGGCGCGAGAAAGAGATCGACGGCCCCGATCCGTACCCCGTCAACGGTGGCAGTGCGTGGGCCGTCCGCGAGTACGAGTATCTCGAAGATATCGGCCAGCTCCGCGTCGAGGGCGTCTGGCTCGAAGGCTGTCAAGACACCCAGCTGATGACCAGCAAGAAGCAGATGCAAGACATTCACGGCTGGCTCATCGACCGCGCCGAAGAACTCGCCGCCATCCGTGGCCGGTGGAGTCGTGGCAGTGTCGAGCTGCAAAAGAAGCTCGTCACCGCTGACGCCGAAGCCAACGAACGCGGCCAGATGATCCAGAAGACGGCGGCCAAGGAGACCTTCGGCGACCTCATCGAAGACGGCGAGAATCCCGAAGACGCACCCACCGTCCACGACCTCACCGATGCGCCCGATCCCACGGCGGACGCCGCTGTGGGCTATGGGCAGGACGAACCGACCAGCGAACAGCCACAAGAACCACGACTAAACGATGACTGACGACAGCGACCTCTACACGCCCGCACAGTTCCGCGAATATCAGGACGGCTACGGCCAGCGCGATCCCGATGAGGTACACCAACACGCCGGAATCGTCCGTGATGAGAAGCTATCTCGCTACCTCTCGATACTCGAAACCCACTACGATCCACGCCACTGCGACCGGCCCGGAAAGATGCCGGGACAGGCCAAGGACCTCTCGCACGTTCGGGAGATCGTCCGCATCGAAGGCACTGAAACAGCACGGCAGGCCATGGCGAATGGCGATATGCAGTCGCTCAAGCACTTCACCGGAGACGCTGGCCAGCGGGCCGATATCTCCGGAATAAAAGCTATCGACCAGCTCCGCGCGCAGATGACTGGCCCCGCGCCAATGTTCTACGAATGGGCCGAGCCCGGTACTGGCAAGTCGAACTTCGCCTGTCTACTCGGACAACTCTGGAAGGAACAACAGCCCTCAGACGCCCTGGTCGCATCGAACATCCGGACGCTCGAAGAAACCGACGAGTGGACCGACTCTGACGGCGACCGTCGTGACGGCTGGCTCGCAAACTACGGTGAGCTGAACGAGTGGCTGAAACAGGACGGTGATCCCATGCACAACGAGCAGGTCCCGAAACTGTTCATTTTCGACGAGGCCAGCAGCAACGCGGGCGGAAGCGGGAAGGACGGCTACGACACGAAAACCAAACTCGGGCCACTCACGTACAAGATCCGGAAGTACGGCGGTTCGCTCATCATCATCGGCCACGACGGCCGCGACGTGCATCCGCTCGTTCGAGAACTCGGGGTGTGCGTCCACAAGGAGGGCCTGAAAGAAGCGACCTTCTACGAAGACGTGCGAAACCGGAAGGGCGTCAACCCGATTTTCTCGGTGTCTGGTATTCCTGAGACGGACTGGCGATACGATGATAAGGAACCGACTACGTGGTCGTGGTCGAGCGGCGAGGATGACGGTGACGAGGTAGACCCGGAAGACCTCTCGCGGAAGCTCGCGATCTACACAGTCATCACCGCGAAGGAATCTGAACCGGACAGACCAAACCACGAAATCGCCAATTTCGTGCCGTACAGCGCCGAATGGGTCCGTCAGCGCTGGAACGAGTACCAGGACGATGGCAAGCACCGAAACGTGGTTGGTGAGGTGACGGATCTAACCGCATGACAGCGGACAGATTCGACCAACCCAACAACAACCAACCCCCCGGCGTAGCCCTGTTGTTGGCCCATGGCGTGCGCTCGCAGTGCGAGCACGCGCGAGCCATGGGCAAGGGCCGAGAACAGCCCGGAGGAGTATCTATATATGACGCACGCGAGGTGCGCGAATGAGTCGAAGCCACAAAGCCAATCACTACGGTACGCTCGTCGAGCGGAAAGCTGCCGAACGGTACAATCTCGAATTAGATCGGTGCAGCTGGCACGACGCGAAGCGACCGGACGGAACGCCTGTTGAAATCAAGGCCGCGATGTATCGACACGCAGACGGCCAACCTGGGACGTTCAAACTCTACGACCAGTACCACGAGAGGCTGCGATCTGCGAACGGGTGGTACGTCTTTGGCGTATATCGGGTGCGTGGAAGAGGTGTAGAGGTATTGGAGTGGGTAATGCGCCATTCATCACGGTTACCTCGTCTGGAATGGCACGGCGGAGGAGTACATCGGGATGCACAGCAATCTAAACTATCCTTGTCAGAAGTTCTTTAGCTGTGTTGGCACATTTCGAACCTTATTTATCATTGTGCCAAACCAAGAGAAGATTCTTGATATTAAAAACATGAATCTAGAATCATCCTGAGTCTTGTTCCACTTTCTCCAGTCTTTAGAAAAGCACTGGAGGACTGCTGAAAACCGTATTAACAAGATTGACACATATGACACTTTTAGAAAGCGGAGTGCCATTACATTGCTTGAATAAAACTGGTAGAGAAAAATAATCCCTGCAAATAAGGAAATCGCTCCATATTCCATGGTACGCTCTTGCAGTCTGTGCCAAAGATACTGTGTTCGGACCAAATTCTTACTCTGATATGATATTATTAGAAAAGATGTAGAGAGCCCAAACAGTATGAGGGCAGAGGTTGGTGAGTCCCCTGATTTAGAGAAGATTATTGATATCCCTGCTACCACAAGAGCAACTAAATTAAATGCTCTTGATCTAAGTGTCTTGGCTCGTTCAGCGGTTTCTTCTGATTCATCTACCGTCAGGACCTCATTGGGGTTCGCATATATCCGCAGTGCGGATTCGAGTGTAAAAAACCCGATAATAACTTTCCAAGAAGTGACTAATTGAACGATGTGTGCTCCAACTGTAAGGATATAGTCTAGAGACAACTATTTGAACGAGTGGTTACAGTTCCAACAAGACGATGCAGTGGGCTTATTATTCTCCCCACAACTTGCGCAGCGCTTTGGTTCTGCTTTTTCAATGAATGCTTTTCCACTCTTGCACTCGGGACATTTTAATTCTCCTCGTGGTATTGGTTGACCATTCCGAGGACAGTCATGGTTGGCGCAATATCTCATGATTCAGTATCTATCTCCCCAGTAAAAATATTCTTCCCTAATTGACCTAAGGCGTTGTGCGGTGTATTTTGGAGAAGTGGCCTTAGCCACACGACTAAGGGGAACCCGGAAGCCTGCGCACCGGGTTCCCCCTGGTCGCGCGGCTGGGTGATGTGACCGACGGGAACGAACCCAGCCGCGCGACACGCGATTTTCGGGGGAAAGCGCACAGTATTGCCGCAAAATCAGTGTGTTGGATAGTGATGCCTCTATGCAGGTGGCACGCTACCCGCCGTGCCACTCGTCAGCTGGCGGGCAGCCGGCCGCCCGCCATGCCTCGAAGTCGAACCCTTCGCGGCCCTTCTCAGCCGCCCGCGCTTCGCGCAGGTAGTCGCCGGATCGGTATGCTGTCCGGAAGGCTTTCGAGAGATCACGGAACCGCTCACGGCCGGTCTCTGCAGTCTCTACGACGACGTGAACACCGTAGGTATTCTCCTCGACACACTCGGTGTAGGCCGTCTGGATTTCGCGCATGATGGTCTGTGCTTCCTCGAAGTCGGTCGGCGTGTAGCCCACCTTCAACAGTTTCCGGCAGTCGCCAGCGTCGGTTTCCGTGATGGCATACTCACGGCGGATTCGCGCCCATCGTGACCGGGAACGTTCTTCGGCTGCGTCGGCCAGTTCCATCGTGGCACTCCCGATTTCCTGCTCGAACCGCTCACCCGCTGCGCGGACCCGCTTCAGTAGCTCCTGCTGGATCTTCTTCGAGGACAGTTCCATCTCCCCGTAGGTGTGCTTGATCAGCCCCTCCATCCGCTGGATGACAGTCCGAATCGTCCGGTACGTGTAGCCGGTCTTCTCGGCTGCCTTCTGCGGCGAGACCTTCCCACCGTCGGTGAGTAGTAGTTCCGTCACGTCGCGGTCGGCAGTGGTCATGTCGCCCCACAGCTGCATCACGCGGTGTTCCTGATCGTCTTCGATCTTCGGAAGCGGACACTGAACGAACTTCCGGGCTTCCGTCGTATCCCGGGTGTTCCAGAACGGATCAAAATCGACGAACACACTGCTCTCGGCACTCGTCGCCAGCCCACACCAATCCAGACAGTTCAAAATCGTCTCTTCGAGCTCACGCCGGGCGTCGTCGAGGTCGTCCCACCGAACGGTCTGCTCGGTTCGGCTGGTCTGGTAGGACACCTCGAATTTCGGATGGTACGGGGCCTGGTCCGGTTCGTAGTTGTCCGGGTGGTTCGGATAGTAGTGCTTGAGTTCCTTCCCCAGCCCATGCCCACGGACCAGCTGATCGGCTTTCTCGTCTTCGACCGTGGCCGTGACGTAGTAGCCGGGCAGTTTCGTGTTGTCTTCGACGTGCTTGCGATACCCCGAGCGGTCGCCCTGAATGAGTGTGTGGCAGCGCGCTATCGGTCCGTCCGGCGCGTACAGCGGACCGCTGTCTTCGCGGTGTAACCGGACGTAGTAGGCCAGATCGTTGATGTGGCTGTCCGGGTGTGGCTGGTCGAAGTACCGCGCGGCAATCCCGTAGGCGTCCATCACGCGCTTCACGAGTGACAGATACCGCTCGTGGGGGATGTTGGAGGCCTGTACCTGCACGTCGATGTAGGGCTCACCGTACTGGGGCACAGAGACAGGTTCCCCATCAGCTGTGAGATTCGGCCACCGTGGGCGGACGGTTATCGTCCCACCCTTCACGCGCTTGTCCCGATCTGCCCGCTTCCCCTCGTAGGTGGGCGAATCCTTCGCGACGAAGTAGAACTGGAACTCGCGGACGTTCTGGATCTGGAACTCCGGATTGTCCCAAGCGTCCAGCCCGCTCTCGGAGTAGTCGAAACAGGTGGCCCAGGTCTCACCTGCGAGTTCCACGTCCCGTGTGGGTTTGCCTTCGGTCTCCCAGCGGTCTCCCCACTCCTTGATGAGCGAATCCATCGCGTAGTAGGGTTTCAGCCCGTAGTCCGGGACGCCGGGATCGGGATGCACACCAATCGTAAAGCGCACGTCGCCCTCATGAGGGGCGCATTTGAGATGCCGCGACATCCCTACCTCCAGGCCTCAATCTCCGCGACGGCCTGCTCGACTTCAGCCTGACTCTGTGCGAGAGGTTGGTGATTTGTCCAGTCGAACTGAAGGGGTTCACCCGCTTCTACATCGTACAGCCGGGATGCTCGGACGAACCCCGTCATGCCGAAGTCACCTCCACTTTCTCGCGGGCTCGACAGAGTAGATTCCCGACAGTACCGGGCGAGCGGCCAGTCTGGCGGGCGTACTCGCGGGGCCCATACTGGCCCATGCCCACAGCCTCGTACACTTCTCGTTCGGCGTCAGTGAGCTGGGACAGGTCCGGTTCGTAATCGAAAAGAGAGGACTGGGGGCTCACCGCCAGTCACCTCCGAAACATTCCGGGTTCCCACAGAGTTTGTAGTGGGGCCGATACGCGGCAATGGGAACCTCCGTGAAGTCCGCGTCACTTCGGTAATCGGCTTCGGGACAGGCGGGTGTTGGCTCAGCAGCGTCCGGATCGAGGCGGTGTAGCGTGTCCGCGTACTGCGAACGGTTCCGCACGCCCTTCTCAGGTAGTGTAGTGGGCGCTGACGCCTTACTCATCGCCCGCACCTCCGGATCGCAAAATCGCCAGACGGCGGCTACCCCCAACAAGATGCTTGTTGAACTCAGAATTTAGCGGGGATTCCTTCGCACCCCTATTCCGCCGTTCTCCGCCCGTTCGCACACCTATCGCTGCCGGTTCGTATCGGATACGATTCAGGCAGAAACTGGATGGGCCCTGCCGGATTTGAACCAGCGCTCAATCGGTTATGAGCCGATCGCTTTAACCAGACTAAGCTAAGGGCCCTTCAGAATGGTGTTGATGAGTCCGCATCTTTAGCCTGTCGGGTTGGAGTGGTAGGGTTCGGAGAGACAGGTGGGTCGATACAGAGAGTTTCGTGCATCGGCTGCATATCTCACCGTCCAGCGGCCCTGAAAGCCGCAGTGACGGAGTCGCAGCGCTCGTCGGTTTGTGAGTGAAAGAACGACGCCACCGCCAGGGCTCGAACCTGGGACAACCTGGGTAACAACCAGGTGCTCTACCAACTGAGCTACGGCGGCGCGAACGCATTCAATCATTGCCAGAGTTGGTAATTAGGGCTTTCGTTTCCAGTCGGCATCGACACGCTTTCACGCACTTGTGCGCAAGCGGCGGTATGAGCGATGAGTTCGACGCCGTCGTCGGGAAGGTGCGAGCACGGGCCTCGCCGACCGACGACGAACGAGCGCAGTTACAGCGGGTCGCCGACGCGGTGATGGCTGACGCCGAAGCAGCTATCGCTGACCTTCCAGTTGAGGCGGAAGTGGTGCAGGTCGGCTCGACGGCGCGAGGGACGTGGACCGCCGGTGACCGAGACGTGGACGTGTTCGTCTGTTTTCCGCCGTCTATCGACCGCGAAACGCTGGAGGAGTACGGACTGGCTGTCGGGCACGATGTCCTGCCCGATGGGCGTGAGGAGTACGCCGAACACCCCTACGTCGTCGGCGAGCGCGAGGGGTACGCCGTGGATCTGGTGCCCTGTTATGCGGTCGAGGACGCCACAGAAATCCAGTCCGCGGTGGACCGGACGCCGTTTCACACCAGATACTTGCAGGAGCGACTGGACGACAACAGCGCGGCAGAGGTGCGGGTGGCAAAGCAGTTCCTGAAGGGGATCGGCGTCTACGGGAGCGACCTCCGGACACGCGGGTTCTCAGGCTATCTAACGGAATTACTGGTGCTTGAGTTCGGTGGCTTCCGAGCGTTCCTCGAAGCGGTCGCGGACTGGCACCCGCCAGTTCGACTGGACCCGGACGACCACGGGAGCGAGACGTTCGACGACCCGCTGGTCGTCATCGACCCGACGGACCCGGAGCGCAACGTCGCGGCAGTGTTGTCCGAAACGAACGTCGCCACACTCCAGCACTACGCCCGGGACCTCCTCGCCGAGCCGCGGGTGTCGCTGTTCACCGAAGACGACCCGTGCCCGTTCGAAGCAGCGGACGTTGAAGCCGCGGTATCACAGCGGGGCACCACGCCGGTCGCGCTTCGCTTCGCGGCCCCGGATGTCGTCGATGACCAGCTCTGGCCACAGCTCCGGAAGTCCCTCGACGGGCTCTGCAGCGAACTCGACCGACGCGGGTTTGAAGTCCTGCGGTCGGCCGCATTCGTTGAGGACGACAGCGGTGAGCCGGAAACGCTGGACACCGAAACCCGGGGACGAGACGCCGTCCTGCTGCTTGAGTTCGCTGTCGCCGAGCAGCCGGCTGTTGAGCGTCACGAGGGGCCACCAGTGCACGTCCGCGAGCACGCGAGCGGGTTCTTCCAGAAGTACGACGACAACTCCGAGGTGGCCGGCCCCTTCATCGACGGCGACCGATACGTTGTCGAACGGCAGCGAGCGTTTACAACAGCGACTGGGTTCCTGTCGAGTGCTGCCGTCTACGACGTTGGGCTGGGACAGCGGATCGAGTCGGCGCTGGAGAACGGGTACGAGGTACTGGTCGGTACAGATATCGCAGCGCTTGCCGACGGCTTCGGTGTCGATCTGGCGAGCTACTTCGATCCGAAGCCCTGATCGGCGAGGTCATCAAGAACATCGCGGGCGTCGTCGCTGACATCGTCGTCGGGCTCCATCGGCTGGTAGCCGTCGAAGACCTCGTGAACGGTTGTAACCGAATCCGAGAGCGTGTCAAGTCCGTATCCGCCTTCGAGGATGATTCCCAGTGCAGCGTCACAGGCGTCTGTGAGCGAGCGCATCCGGTCAGTCATTGCGCCGTACCCCTCCGTAGAGACGCGCATCCGTGAAATCGGGTCGTGTTCGTGCGCGTCGAAGCCGGCGCTGATGAGCAGCAGGTCGGGATCGTAGTCCCTGATCGCCGGCGCGATGCACTCGTCGATTGCGGCGAGGTAGTCGGCAGTATCAGCACCGGGCTTGTACTTCACGTTGAGATTCGTGCCGTCGGCGTCGCCCGTGCCAGTCTCCGAGATATCACCGGTACCGGGGTAGAGCCCGTCTTCGTGTATCGAGGCGTAGAACACGTCCGAGCGGTCGTAGAAGATGTCCTGTGTGCCGTTCCCGTGGTGGACGTCCCAGTCGAAGATGGCGACGCGGTCGGCGTCGGCTTCGAGGGCCGCCTGTGCCGCGACGGCCGCGTTGTTGATGAAACAGAACCCCATCGCGTCGTCGCCCACTGCGTGATGACCGGGTGGTCGGCCCAAGGAGAACGGCGTGTCACGGCCGGTATTGCCGTCAAGCGCGGCTTCTGCTGCCCAGACAGCGAGGCCAGCTGACGCGAGTGCGGCGTCCCACGTCTCCTCGACCGCGACGGTGTCGGCATCCCAGTTTCCGCCGCCGTCGTCACAGAACTCGCGGAACTCCGCGATGTAGTCGGTGTCATGGACCGCACGGACGAGGTCGAGGTCTGCGTCGTCAGCGGCGACGTACTCGACACCGTGATTTTCCTTGAGCGCGCGCCGTATCGCTCGAAGTCTGTCGGGACTCTCCGGATGTCGCGGCCCGGTGTCGTGGTCCAGACAGACCTCGCGGTAGCCGAAGTTCATTCAGTAGTACTGTTCGAGTTCGAAGTACGTTTCAACGTCAGCTGCCTTGATCGTCCGGCGGTCAGCGTGACGAGCCAACGCGGCGGCCGCGGCGGCCGTTTCGTCGGCGTACGTTTCGAGGAGAGACGCGAGCGCGACGCGAGCATCCATGGCGACGCGGTAGTCGTCGTCGATGTCGAGCCGTGCGATGCGGTCGACCGGCGCGACGGGGAGTTCGAGGCCGTCCTTTTCGGGGACCTGCTCGATGCCGAAGTCGGCCGGCATCAGCGTCTTTCGCCCGTCCGTGGTGGCCTCCGTGGCTGCCGTGACGGCAAGCGACGCGCCATGGTCCTGTATTCGACGAGCCAGTTCCTCCGCAGCGTCGGCACTCACCCGGAGCCCGCCCGCGTTCCGCCGAATGACCGCATCCACCGGTGCGAACGGTAGCTCGACACTCATACCCAAACCCGGGAGTGTTGCGGTCTTAAGAGTTTCCGTAGCGTCGCTCGGCGACTCAGAACACGTCCTCAGCGTGAAGCCGGTCGTCACGGAGTTCCCCACGGACAGTTATTTCCTGCCCTAACTGCACGCGCTCGCCGGTTTCGACGCTCATCGTCTGCTCACCGTCGTCGAGAACGACGGGGTCGCCAGTCTGGACGACGGTGCCGGTGAACTCAACCTGCTGGCCGGCACTCTGTGCGCCACCGTCCGGTGACGTGTCGCCGGTGCCGGCGCTGACAGCGGCCGCCTCGTTGCCGCTGCTATCAGCGTCAGTGTCGTCCCCTTCGTCGCCGAAGGAGGACAGGCCAGCGTGTTCGGCATCGGTCGTCTCGGCGCTGGCTCCCCCGCCTGCGCCACCAGTCGCCAGATCCGCACCGTCATCAAGCACGACAATCGTGGAGTTCCAGCTCGCCGAGGCCTCCTTGTCGTCCTGCCAGCCGTCCTGAATTTCGACATCGGCCGCGAGCACCTCGTCCCCCGGTGCAATGTCCTTGTCCGCCTTGTCGCCCCACAGCGCCACGCGGATGTCGCCGGTGGCGTCCTGAATGCGGACGTTCCGGACTTGCCCCTCGCTGCCGTCGTCGCGGTCGAACGTCCGCTTGGGGTCGGCCGAGCGCACGACGCCAGCAATATCGGCCGTCTCTTCGAGTTCGACCTCTGCGATTGGGTCGGCGTCGGGCTCAAAGGCCACGTCGTCTTCCACTTCGTCGACGGCCCCCTGGTCGCCGACGTGGAGTTCAAGCGAGCCGTCCCGCTCGCGAACGTAGCCGTCGATGATCTCGACGGCTGCCCCCGCATCGAGTTCCTCGGCACGGTCAGCCCGGTCGTCCCACAGCGTCACCCGGATGCGCCCCGTCTCGTCGCCAAGTGTGAGGTTCGAGACGCGGCCCTCGCTACCGTCGTCGCGGTCAAACGTCCGAATCGAATCGGTATCAAGCACGAGCCCGCGCAGCGTCACGTCGGACTGTCCCATCGTCAGCGCGTCGATGGACGAGCCAGCGCCCGGCTCCACGTCGATTGTGGCGTCCTCGTCCGGCTCTGCCTTGTCGACAGACACCTCAAGCCCGTTGTAGCCGTCCTTCGGTCGGCCCTTGACCCGGAGCACGTCGCCGACCTCCAGTTGCCCCTCGTCGATGTCGACGGCCTGTCCGTCCCAGAAAGCGAGCCTGAGGCTGCCGCTCTCGTCGGCGGCCTCGACGTTGATGACCCGGCCGTCCTCGTCCTCGTCGTCGCGTTCGAAGGTTTTCAGGTCGCCGATGGCCATCACCTTGGCGAGGAATTTGACCTCGTCCATCCCAGGTTCGATATCGGCGATGGCGTTGACCTCATTCTCGTTGAGTTCGTGGGCCAACAGCATCGCGGCCGTCTCCTCGTCGGCGAGCCCTCCCATCTGCTCGACCTTCTCCTCGACGGCCTCGCGGAACTCCTCCTCGGGGACGTCCGTCTCTAGGTCCTCGTAAATGTCCTCTATCGCACCCATTGTTATTTGTCCATGTCAGTCAATTCTACAACCGACTGACTATCAACCAAACCCATGTCCGACTTACCAGACCGCGACTCGCCAGAAAACCTGCTACGGCAGGCGAGAGCGAGTCTCGAAACTGCTGCTGATGAGGGTCGCATTAGTGAAGATGAATTTGGCGTCATAACTGAAATAGTCAACGCATATGATGAGAACAGTCCCTCAGTCCCGAAACCAGAGGGTGAATCACATCGGAGTGGGACTACTCTCAAAGCGTGGTGCAATCGGCTCAGATTGGTAGCGGAGCGGCTAGAAGTGGATTTGACTGAAGCCACAGAAGATGATATCAACCAGTTGTGGGACGACATTCTAAGCGGCGAACATCCCGATGTGAAGGACAGTGGATTATCGGCCAATACTGTTACTGGACAGCAATCAACAGTAAGAGTATTCTACGAATACCATGACGATTTCGACGTTGATGTAGAGCAGTTGTCCGTTATCGCACCAGAAAAGAACACTGTGGATGAACGGGACATCTACACAGGTGATGAAATTGATGCAATGCGAAAGAGCATTGATCACCCAAGGGACCGCTGTCTATTCGACCTTCTTGTCTATACAGGACAGCGATTACGTGCGGTTCAAACACTCCGTTGGAAGGATATCGACTTGGACGACGGAACTTTTTACCTCAATAACGATGCAGGTGGACTGAAAGGCGCTGGTGGAAAACGACCGTTGCTTGGCGCTGAGGCGAGTGTTCGTGAATGGCAAGGGTATCATCCTAATCCCGAACCAGACGCCTATGTCATCGCACAGCGGCCAGATTACCGTGCTGATGCGGATGGAAGTGAACCACTGACACAGAAATCAATCAGACGGATACTCGATAGAATCGCCGATAATGCTGGAATCGAGAAGCCGTCAAATCCACATAACTTCCGTCATTCGTTTGTTACAATCGCAAAGCGGCAGTATTCGATGGATGACTCTACAATAAAGGGGCTCATCGGGCATAGACTGGAATCCCGTGTCATGGAAGAAGTCTATTCGCATCTGAAAGACGACGACCATGTTCGTGCCGCACAAGAGGCAACGGGGATTCGAGAACCCGATAAGGAAAGCCCACTATCACCCGATTTCTGTCCAGCGTGTGACGAACCTCTTTCTGATGATGCAAAGGCTTGCTCACGGTGTGGCACGGTGTTCACTCCCGATGCAAGGGCCGCTCAAGCAAAGATGAGCGAGAAGACGCAGGAAGGTGCGATGGAAGCCGATCCCGATGATGAAGCGGAGAAGGACGCCATCGACAAGCTCACTGATGTTCTCGAAGACAATCCCGAGTTGGCCGCCAAGTTGCTTGACGAAATGGACTAACGGTTATCAATCGGCTGCAACGGGGTTCTCTCCACTCGAACCCGAGGGTTGTTCGTCCAATCTCATCATCGCTTGTGCAACGTCGGTCAACGGGTTGTCTCGGTCGATGAGCGTTTGTAGTTCATGCCGTTCGATATCGTATTCAGTTCCATCGATGCGGATAGGCATTTGTAGATCACGGTCGAGCCACCTTTAGCAGGCAACTTCCCGAGATGAGTGCTCATTGACATCTGCCAGTTGGTGGGTGAAATACAAAAGGATATCACCACCACGATGAAAGTGAACGACAGTTTCAGGAAATTTACGGTCCTAAATCCCTTTAGCAATCTCCTAATCATCTCTCATGTAGCAGACTGCCACGTATCCGAAGAAAGTCCTACTTTCCCCTTCATATCATGCCGTTCAACACCCCCGTTGCTAACCTTCCTGCTTTCCTCTCCGCTCAAATTCTACTGTAAGGGTGTGAGTGCCGTTTGTATTAGTTTATCTCAGTTATGAGGGGTATCCACCGTCTTGTTACCGCAATCCGCTCAAAAATACATACAAACGATTGTAGGTGATGATTGCTTTTGATTGGTTCACAGTCGTGGCTTTCTATCGACCTTCTTGACACAGAACGTCGTTCAACGAGGGTGATTGCTGTCGTCGGCCCCATTCAAACGGCAATGGCAATGTAACTACTATCGCAATTGCAGTTACCTTCAAGAGAGAGGATGGAAGTGTGGGATTACAGGGAAGTCACACAAGAGTAGAGTCAAGAGTGAGAGTCAGAGGAATGTTACAAAGGATAGTTGAATGTACTTTCTTGAAAGGAAATAAGCAAGGGGATGAGAGCGAGATAAGACGAGATTATAGAAGGGACAAAGGGATGAAGGAAGGAGAGAGTGGTTCCCATGTCAAATATTGTCGCGGCGATAGCCGTTGACGTGATCACGGCGACTGATAGATTGCCAGTGGCAACCGTCTTGATCGCATTGATTGTCGCCCTGCTATTCGGCAACTAACGCTTCCTCTAAGATGTCTGCAAGTGCTTGATTGCGGTTCTCATAGGGAGTTGACGGGGCTTTTACAAGAATATCCAGTTTCTTCACCGTCGCTTCTTCAACCCGAGCAGCAACTGGGACTGACATACAGTCATATTATTTCTCAAAGTTACGGCAATTGACGTTTCACAATGCGACGCTTGTTGAGATTGACTGATAGAATGTCCTTCTAATCGCGACAGTGTGAACTCCTCCCCACCAACTCATGCTTCCTCAATATATGTAAGATTACGATGGGATGGGAGGTAGAAAGGTATTATTAATAATTTACCAGTATCTAAAAGGCTGTTAGCATTGCAATGGACATGACAATCACCGCACTGAACCACACGACTGTCAGCACAACAAGGAATGTTCTAAGTGGCCAGCGATGTACTGCACCAACGTCGTATCTCGTGTTGTAGACGGCAACGTAGGTGTCTGTGGGCCAATCATATTCTGCTCGTGAACACTCATCGCAGACCACTCTAATCCCTAATTCATTGCCCTTGACAACACCACGACCCGCCATTTCATCAACTTCAACTGCATCACCCATTAACATTACACTCCCTTCACTGTCTTCTGTCTCTACATCAATGTCATCGATGACAACTTCAGTGTTACAGTGAACACATGGCTCTGTTTCGTATTCGACTGTCTTGGAAACAGCCGTCTCCCGAGTTGGCATATAGCATCATTGACACTCCACCTTGTTAGGATTTCACACTGGATTTGGAGTGTTAACCAACATTACCCGATTTAGACCAAGGTTGTTGGTTAGTATACTGCCGTTCAAGGGATTTGTCTTATTCTAATAATACAAATTTAATTCTCTAATCGCATGACAGCAGTGGTATGATATTCCAAACGATTTTGTTTCACCGTCAATACTCTGAACCACAGTTAGATTTCTTATATATCGGGCACAGAAATGGGAATGGGATATAGAATTGATAGACGCGAAACTATTAAACCGCACCCATCTATCTATGGGACGCTGGGCTGGGGCGCGCTTAAGCGTTGTCGTTGGGCGAGCGAGCGGCCGTTGTCGGTCGATTTCGGTCGTGTCTCGTCCATGACTCGAAAGTGGTCACGGGATGGGATATAAACTCTCGTCCGCTGGCTCGACAGCAGACACTCACATTCCACCACGGTGAGAGCGGCGCAGGTAGCCGTTAGGGTGTCGCTGTTGTCACAGGGTTCAGGCCGTCGCCACTGTCGTGGGAGACAGACACCGTACCAGGGAGCCCGTTCTCGAACGTCACCGTAGCCCGGTAGTTGATTTCCATAATGGCTTGCGTACACATATCGCCGGCATCTGGCATCTCTCTCGTCCCAACGCTGAGGCTCAGTTCATCGGCACTCGTATCATACGAGATGTCTGTCAGGTCGGCCGTTTTGCACCCGTTAGACCCCCAGATAGTCCCGTCAACGACGACCTGATCCCCGTCGAAAGCCACCGTCGCCGAACTTGTCTGTGCGCCGGACTGTCGCCTGATAATACTGAATGTCGTCTCGTTCACACTTGGGATTCACACGCACCCTCCGTGGATGTTTCCCCGCTACCGGACGCACCGCCGAAGCAGCCAACAAGCGCTATCGAACAACCGAGACCACCGTATTGCAGGAGTTGGTGGCACTTCATATTCGCCCTAATATATGGTCGTTGAATGGGACTCCCGGTTGTTCAAGCCAGCGTTGTAGCGAAGTGTGCCTACCAGTCGCGTGACGGTACGCGAATCGTCACCCTTTTTAGGTGCACCACCCTCTCTCGATATGAGTCCGGATAGGGTAGTGGACTATCCTCTTGGCTTGCGGAGCCAGGGACCGGAGTTCAAATCTCCGTCCGGACGTTTCTGCCGACACAAACCGCCGAGCGACAGCCAGGGCGACTGCGTTGGCGAAGCTCTGTGCGGAGACTTGAACACGATAGTCGCAGCGTAACTGGAGGGAAGGACCGTCTGTCACCTGTTCAAATCTCCGTCCGGACATTCACTTCGTTTACGACCGGACGTGCTCCACGCTCGCGGTGCTCGCGTGGAACTCCGTCCGGACGTTTCTCTACAGCACAACACCGCGAGCGTAGCGAGCGGTCAGTGCTGTGGATCACTCCGACCGATACAAGAGAAGAATCCACAGCAACAACTCTGTTCGAAACGCCGATGCGGTTTTCCGACCGCGAATCCAACTCGCTGTGTGCGCGACCATCTCCGTGCCGGCATCGCAGTGTACAACGAAGGTCGCTACCACGCCGCACATGACGCGTGGGAAGAGTACTGGCTGGAGCTCGATCCGGGCGACGATGAACGATTCCTGCACGGCCTCATCCAGTTCACTGCGGTCGTCTACCACGCCAGCGAGGAGAACTGGTCGGGCGCGCAGGGACTGGCCGAGAGCGCGGCGGAGTACCTCGACGGCCTGCCCGACCCGTATCACGGCGTGGCGCTAGACGAGGTCCGGTCGTTCCTCGCGGCAACAGCGGCTGACCCCCACCACGCAGCGACGGACCCGCCGACGCTGACACATGACGGCGAAGCCGTCGGCTACGGCGCGCTGGATTTCGACGCCACGGTCATCACCGCCGAGGTGCTGGCGGAGGCTGGCCGGTACGACAGGGCGGTCATCGCCGACGCTGTTGCCCGCGCCCGGAGTGAACTTGGAGGCAACGGCAACTCGCAGTTCGTCGGGATGCTGTTCTCGTTCGTGCGCGAGCGCGACCAGCGGCCCGTCGTTTACCAGCGGCTTCGAGACCACGTCGAACTAGAGCAGCAGAAAGACGACGACGTCCGTGGGCTGTTCGACGGCTCGGGATAGCGGGCGACGGTAAGTAGGAGACGGCTACGGTTCCGGTTCGGCGACGCGTTCTTCGCCGTCAAAGTGCGCGGAGTTGTCCTGTGGGTCGTACCCAAGCACGTCCTTGGCGCGCTCGATGGAGTAGTACTTGCGGTCGTTGTCGGAGATGCCGTAGACGATTTCATACTCGTAGTCGGCCTGCAGCGCGCAGTCGTGGATGTGGGCGCAGTCCCGGTAAGAGAGCCACATCGCCTGCCCGCGCTCGTAGTCTATCGGCGGGTGGCCCCGCGTGAGGTTGCCGATGCGGATGTTACAGACGGAGAGGCCGTGCTCGTCGTGGTAGTAGCGGCCCAGCACCTCGCCGGTGGCTTTCGAGACGCCGTAGAGGTTGCCGGGGCGGGGGAGCTCGGTCCCGTCAAGGCGGTACTGGTCGTCCGGGCGATACATCTCGGGCGTGCGCTCGTCCGTTTCAAAGGAGCCGACGGCATGGTTCGAGGACGCGAAGACGAACTTCTCGACGCCCTCGTCGACAGCGGCCTCGTACATCTTCTGGGTGCCGTCGATGTTGTTTTCGAGGACGGAGTCCCAGGGGGCTTCCGGCCGGGGGTCGCCGGCCAGATGGATGACAGCGCCGACGCCGTCCATCGCCGCGGCCACGTCGCCCTCGCTGGACACGTCCCCGACGAGGTACTCGTGGTCGGGCTCCTCGGCGGGTGGGCTGTGGAACATGAGTTTCCACTCGTAGGCGTCCTCGAGTCCTTCGAGGATGGCCGCCCCGACAGCGCCGCCAGCGCCGGTGAGCAGAACCGGGTCGTCCATTCGTATGAGACGATACGTCGCACGCAATAGGTAGCTTGCGGTTCGCTTTTGTGTCGCCCAGCCGGACCGATTGTATGGAACCCACAGCTCCGCAGGAGGCGTGTTTCGAAGCGGGCGTCAAGTTCGGCTCGCTGTATCACCAGTTCGCGGGGACACCAATCAGCCCGGATAGCGCCGACTCGCTCGCAGCTGCAATGGAAGAGGCCATCGAGAACCAGCCGTTCTGTGAGACGGTCACCGTCAGCGTCCGCATGGAGGCGCTGGAAAGCGCTATCGCCGAGGGCGGGGCGGACTACACGGAACTGACCGGGCGGTTCATCGACGTCGAGATGCAAATCGAATACGAGGGGGTCACGGTCGAGACGAGCATGGCGATGGAGGACGGGTACCCGCTGATGCAGGTCGACGCAGTGCAGGAGTAAAATAGCCAGAGAGCGGCCTGAATCCCTGGCACAGCCCCGAAAATTTTACCAGAGCGGGCTGTGAGACTTCCGACATGGCCCTCCACGCAGTCGACGACATAGACGATGCTATCGACGCGACGAAGTCGTTCCTGTTTCCGATCGAGAAGGGGACGTGGCTCCGAATGGCGTTTGTCGTGTTCTTCATCGGTGGCGGTGGTGTCGGACTGAACAACGTCCAGACGCTGGGTAATTTTGGCGGGAACGGCGGACCGAGCGGCCCCAGCGGCCCGGGAAGCGACTTTCAGCTGGCCGCACCGCTTGAAACTGTGATGTCCCTGCCCGGCAACCTCGCCTTGCAAGTCTCCGAGCCCGGCGTCCCGTCCGGCGCGCCGGACGAACTGCTCGCCGGGGCCGGGCTCCTCGTGTTCGCCGTTATCGGCCTATTCATCCTGTTGGCGCTCGCGTACGGCATCCTGAGCAACTTCATGGAGTTCGTGCTGACCCAGGCGCTCATCGACCGCGAGATTCACGTCCGGCAGTATTTCAACGAGCACGTCGGGAACGGAATCCGGCTGTTCCTGTTCCGACTTGCCCTCGGGGTCATCTGGCTCGGGGTCGTGCTCGTAATCGGTGCAGCCGTGTTCTTCCTCGCGCTTGGTGGCGAAGCAGCGAACGTCGGAGCGTCGAGCGTTCTCGCGCTGTCGGGACTGTTCATCGCCGTGTTCGCGGTACTCGCGATAAGCTACGGTATCGTCTTCGGCTTTACCACGGTGTTCGTCGTCCCGCTGATGACGGCGGACGATGACGGCATCCTCTCCGGCTGGTCGCGGCTCTGGGGCTCGATGAAGAGTGCGCCGAAACAGTACCTCGCCTACCTGTTTTTCTCCATCGTCCTCCAGATCGGAGTCGGCATCATCAGCGCGATTCTCGGCATCGTCGCACTGCTGGTCGTTATGATTCCGTTCGGGCTCGGTGCGTTTGCGCTGTATCTCGCCCTCCAGAATACGGCCGGCATCGTCGCGGCCGGGGTTGTCGGTCTGCTGGGGCTGCTGGTCCTGCTCGTCATCAGCGCGCTGATCCAGGTCCCGCTGACGACGTTCCTGCGGTATTACGCGATGCTCGTGCTGGGAGACATCGACGCCGACATGGACCCGATTCCCGAGGTGCGCTCGGACATCCGGGCCGAGTAACCACAATGGCTTTTCGATTTCAGGAATTCCCAGCCCGCCACGTCCTGCGGTTTCACTTTCACTTTCAGGCGGGCTTTTAATCCCTCACCGCACCAACCAGGCCGTATGAGTCAGTCAAGTCTGGACGACGACGAACTGTTCGGCGAGGCCGCAAACGAGATGCGAACGGACGTCGAGGAGTCGCTCGCGAAGGCCCGCGACGCGCTCCCCGAGGCAGATTCGGTCTGGGACGTGGAAGCCGACAACACGCTCGGCGTTCTGAACGCACTCAAGACGGCGCTCGACGTGGGCGACGCCGAGGATCACCTCCGCGACGCGAAGAAGTGGTACACGATGGGCGAACGCGCGGACGCCTTCGAGGACGCTGATGACCTCGCTGAAGAAATCGAGACCATCGCGGACCTCATCGACGATGTCGACGATGCCCGCGAGCAGGTCGGCGACCTCACAGCGACGATTCCACAGCTTCGCAGCACGCTCGAAGAATTCGAGGGTGAAGACGGGGCGGACGCGGAGGCGGACGGCGACGCCGACGCGGAAGCGGAAGCCTGAGTTCGGGACAGCCACGTTCCGGCGAATGCCCGCCGCGTGCTCCGCCGGTAGCTAGCGCGTCGCTCGCGTCGTCCAGCGTTTTTTCGGACCGATATACCACCGTGCTCGGCTCTATAGCCAAGCCTGACTGCTGTTCAGGTGGTCGTTGCGACACCCTTTAATCGCTCAAGTATGCCGGCGGTCCGGCTCAGACGATAGAATCCGGGCGCGTCGAGAAGTAGTTGAACACTGCGCCGAGGCCGATGCCGTAGACGATGTGAGCAACGAGTGTCAGCACTGCGTACAGCACCAACATGAGTCCGGACTGACCGGTATAGAAGGCGAGTACGAATCCAGTCCACATGGCCGCGCCGAAAAACACGCCACTGACGGGGTCGGACTGGCCCGGGAGGTACGCCTTCAGCGAGGCGAACAGCAGCGGCCACGGGAACATCCCGCCGCCGAGGAAGATGAAGAAGCCGAACAGGACCTCCGGTACGTAGCCAGTCAGACCCACGAGTTCGGTGAGGATGGCGAAGTCCTCGAGGTTGAACGCGCCCAGTGACTGGGCGATGAGGAAGACGACCGTCATCATCGCTGTCCCGACCAGTCCACCGGCGGCGCCGACGACGCCGTCAGCGAGAATCCCGGCGAGACTATCGAACTCCTCGGCCTCGGTGAGACCGTCGTCGTTGACGGGCGGGTCCTCGACGCCGGATGACGTATCTTCCATGGTGTGTTGTAACATGGCAGTGGACAAAAAGGTTCCCGCACACGTTAGGCCACCAAAGGATATGTGTCAGATTTCTGTCCGCAATACCTATTACAGGGTGGGAAGAATCATGAAGAAATGGCGACATCCTTGATAACATACGCCACGGTTGTGTTCCCCTTGCACGGTGGCGACGTCAGGGCACCCAGTGCGGTGTTTGAGCAAATATTCGAGGTGTTCCTGCTGCTGGGGACAGCTGTCGGGGTGGTCGTCGTGGCCTACACCATGTACCACGCGCTCAAGTACCGCGACGACGGGAGCGGAACGGACCCGTACGCCGACAAGGTCGAGCGGCCCGAGATGGGGGAGTTGCCAACCGGCGGCACGGGGGGGCGGAAGGTGTTCTACTCGTTCAGTATCAGCGCCATCATCGTCGTCTCGCTCATCGCCTGGACGTACTCGCAACTGCTGTACATCGAACAGGGCCCCGACCCGGCCCAGGAGGAGGCCCTTGAAATCGATGTGGAAGGGTACCGCTTCGGCTGGGACTTCGTGTATCCGAACGGGCACACGACCAACACGCTCTACGTGCCACAGGACCGGGTGGTCAGGTTACAGGTGACCTCGACGGACGTGTTCCACAACTTCGGGATCCCGGAGTTGCGAGTCAAGACCGACGCCGTCCCGGGCCAGTACACGTCGGCCTGGTTCACGGCCAACGAGACGGGAATCTACGCCGCCAAGTGCTACGAACTGTGTGGCAGCGGCCACTCGCTGATGACGACAGACGTGGTTGTGATGCCACAGGACGAGTACGAGGAGTGGTACAACGGGACTGAAGGTTCGGCCGGAAGCGGAGACCAACCGGCCGCGAACGGGACCGCAACCGAATCGACCAGCCTCGGGACACCGACCGCAGGCGACGTAGCGACCACCGGAGGTGCCCCAGCATGAGCCACGACCACGGCCTCCCGCCGAAGTCGTCGGTCAGCCGATGGTTCCTCACCACCAACCACAAGGACATCGGCGTGCTGTATCTCATCACCGCGCTGTTCTTTCTGGTCTTTGGGGGCGTTCTCGCCCTGCTATTCCGCCTCGAACTGATTTCCTCAGGCGCTGACTTGCTGGGGTCGATGGGGTACAATCAGGCAGTGTCGACCCACGGCCTCCTGATGGTGTTCTGGTTCATTTCGCCGTTTGCCTTCGGCTTTGCGAACTACCTCGTCCCGCTACAGATCGGCGCGGACGACCTCGCCTTCCCGCGGCTGAACGCGCTGTCGTACTGGCTGTACCTGTTCTCTGGCATCCTGATGGGCGTCTCCTTCTTCCAGGGGACCACCTTCGCGGGCGGGTGGACGATGTACGCCCCGCTGAACACGCCGGCGTACATCCCCGGCGAGGGACTGGGGGCGACCTCGGTCGTGCTGGCACTCATCATGTTCACCGCCGCGGTGACGCTGGGGTCGGTGAACTTCCTGACGACGATGTACCGGATGCGCGCCGAGGGGCTCCGGATGCGGGACATCCCCATCTTCTCGCTATCGATCAACCTCACCGTCTGGATGATGCTCTTTGCCTTCGCGGCGTTGCTTGCGGCGCTGATGATACTCGCTTCGGACCACATTCTCGGGACGACCTACTTCCAGTACTCCATCGACGGGACGACGATGGCGACCGACGCGGACAATCCGGGTGCGTCGCTGCTGTGGGCGCACCTGTTCTGGTTCTTCGGCCATCCGGAGGTGTACATCGTCTTCTTCCCGGCGCTGGGCGTGATGGCCGAGTGCTTCCAGACCTTTACCGGGCGGCGGCTGGTCGGCCGCAAGTGGTTCATCATCTCGATGGTGCTGGTGGCGCTCCAGAGCTTCGTCGTCTGGATGCATCACATGTTCCTGACCGGCATCAACCTCCCAATCAAGACCATCTTCATGGCGACGACCATCGGCATCTCCCTGCCATTCGACCTGATGGTGTTCTCGCTCATCTACACGATGGCGAAGGGGCGGGTCCGGTTCACAACGCCGTTCCTATTCTCGCTGGGCGCGCTCATCCTGTTCATCATCGGCGGCATCACCGGCGTCTTCCTCGGCGCAATCGTGCTGGACTACCAGTTCCGCGGGACGTACTGGGTCGTCGCGCATTTCCACTACGTGATGGTCGCGGGCGCGACGGCGCTGTTCGGCGGCCTCTACTACTGGTATCCCAAGATAACGGGGAAGATGTACAACGAGACGCTGGGGAAGATACAGTTCGGCGTCTACTTCCTCGGGTTCAATCTGCTGTACTTCCCGATGTTCATCGCCTGGGAGACGCCCCGTCGCGTGTTCGTCTACCCCGATGGCCTGCAGATCTGGCACTCGATGGCCACCGTCGGCGGGTTCATCCTCGGCGCGAGCTTCCTGCTCATGTTCTACAACCTCTTTGTGAGCCTCTGGCGCGGCGAGGACGTTGGCCCCAACCCCTGGGAGTACGCCACCTCCGCTGAGTGGGCCGCCGCCTCACCGCCGCCGCTCGAAAACTTCCCCGGTGTACCGAGCTACGGCACCGGGAAACTGGAGTTCCTCGACGAGGAGACGGTCGCCGAGCGGACCGAGAGCGCGCCCGGAGCCGCGGCCCACGGCCACGCGGCGACCGACGGCGGGACCGCGACGGACGGCGGCGCGGTGACAGCGAGGGCCGCGGCGACGGCCACTTCGGTGGAGCCGGCCCACGAGGTCGGCGGCGAGGAACACGCCAGCCACGCCAGCTTCTGGCCGTTCCTCGTCAGCCTCGGCGGGTTCATCGCCTTTCTCGGGCTCTCGGGCGTGCGGACGGGGAGCGTGTTCTACCTGACCATGGCGGCCGTCGGTGGGGTGGCGACGCTCGGGTCGCTCGTCGGGATGACCCGCGAGCCGTTCCACGCGCCCGAGATGGCCATCGCCGAACGGTGGCCCTTCGAGCGCGTCGAGAAGATGAAACTCGGGATGTGGACGTTCCTCGCCAGCGACATCGTCCTGTTCGGGGCCTTCATCGGCTCGTATGCCTTCGTTCGGGTCGCCTACGGCTGGACGGCTTGGCACCACGACCTCATCCCTGCCGAGCACGTGACCATGCCCGGCCTCATCAACACGTATCTGTTGCTCACGTCGAGTTTCCTCGTCGTGCTGGCGATGGTCGCCGCCGAACGCGAGAGCAAGCGCGGGACCGTCGCTGCGCTGGCCGGGACCTTCGCGCTCGGGGTCGGCTTCCTGATCAACAAGGGACTGGAGTGGCAGCACCTGTTCCACATCAGCACAGAGGCGTTCCCGAACGGGTGGAACCTCTCGACGAACATCGCGTCGTCGACGTTCTACCTGACGACGGGGCTCCACGGCGCGCACGTCACCATCGGGCTCATCATCTGTGCGTACATGACTGTCAGGGCCTGGAACGGGGCCTACCAGGGCGACGACAGGGCCATCGAGTACTTCGGACTGTACTGGCACTTCGTCGACATCGTCTGGCTGTTCCTGTTCCCGCTGTTTTACATCCTCTAGAACAATGGACTGGAAAGGCTACACCGTCATATACGTCGTACTGTTCGCCTTCGCGACCGCGCAGGCCGTCGTCGAGTTCACCGGCCTCGTCGACAGCGCCTACTGGCCCGCCTTCGCGCTCATCATGGTGCTGTCGGTCGTCAAGGCCGTCGGCGTCGCCGCGTACTACCAGCACCTCCGCTGGGAACCACGGGCCGTCACGTACCTCGTGCTAGGCGGGACTGTTGCTGCGCTCGCGCTGACCGGGGCCGCCGCGTACTCGATACTGTGAGGGTCTCAGGCCCCGACAAGCTGGAAACCGACCGCGATGAGAAAGAGAACGCCCGCGACAGTCGCGGACTCGGCGACCGCTAGCGAGCGGGGATGTCCTCGTCGCGTCGCCGAGAGATACACCCCAAACAGCAGGTAGCCACAGAGGCCCGCCCCACCGACCACGGCGACCGCAAGCCCCGCTATCGACTGGGTCTCGACGGGGCCGGAGATAGACGCGACGACGCCGACGAGGAGGCCGACGACCAGCACCGCGAACGCGCCGACCCAGACCATCGGCTGGTCGGCATACGTCTCGAAGCGACTCTCGCGGTCACTGGTTGGAGACCGGCCGCTCGTTGACGACCCCGGGCTGTAGTGATACCACCCTCGCCCGCGGACCATCCATGTGACCACCGCCACCACTAACGCACCCATCAGTGCCATGCTAGCGAGGTACGTGGTTAACATGTGATAGCATTACAACACAATGCGTAATAATCGTTTGTGCCCGGCCGGATAGAAATCGGCGTCTCGGGGTATTGCTCTGTTGAACCAGCGGGGCATCTCTCTTTTCACGGAAAGCATATACATATCTAAAGCCGACTGAGGCCTGTGCAATTCGCCTCGTTCGCCGCTGAACAGCCTATGATGAGTGCTGCTCTGGCGCTTGCCGTCGGCATCTATATTGGGAATCTCATCGCACTGGGCTACTGGGCCCGTGCGGAGGCCAGAGCACGCAACGGGTCAGTGCTTGGGACGTTCCTGCTGCTCTCTACGGGCTTTGGATTGGTCTACTACCTCTGGGTCCGCTATGTCCGAAACGACTGGGAGTCGCGTTCGGAGCCAGCCGACCGGCGTGAACGGGTGGTCACTGCCTACTCGCTGGCCGTCCTTCTTGCGTTCGTGGTCGGCGCGTTCGTCACACCGCCAGACCCGATGATGCAAGTTCTGGCACTCCCGCCGCTGTTTGTGGTCTCGTTCGTCGTTTCGTATCTGTTTGTCACGCGAGGGTCGGTCGGCGATAGCGGCGGAACTGCTGCCTAAGCTGTGAGAGTGTGCTGTAGCCCATCGTATGGCCCAGCTGGCACTGTCAAGCTAAAGTGACAGGATAGAAGTTGAGTCTGGGAGGATACACCCTTCAGCGACCGGCTGTTTCAGCCCATTTTAGGTCTGGAGAAGCGGCTGTTAACAGAGCCAAACGGCTCAGACATGGCACCCTCACCGCTTCAATCGTCGGCAACTCCTGATAACTGACGGTTCGAACATTGCGTTCTCACCGCTTCAATCGTCGGCATCCGTCCGCGCCCGTCGCTGAATCGCTCTCTCGACGAACTCCTCGGGGAGCTCGTCGATTTCGCCGGCCTGAACTGCCCAGAGGTTGGCATAGAGGCCGTCGGCGGCGAGCAGCTCGGCGTGACTCCCGCGTTCGACGATACGGCCGTCCTCGACGACGAGAATCGTGTCGGCGTCTTTCACCGTCGAGAGACGGTGCGCGATGGCGAACGTGGTCCGGTCGGCGGTCAGGTCGTCAAGCGAGCGCTGGATGAGCATTTCCGTCTCCGTGTCCACGTCGCTTGTCGCCTCGTCGAGAATGAGGATTTCGGGGTCTTTCAGAATCGCCCGGGCGATGGCGATGCGCTGGCGCTGGCCGCCCGAGAGCTTGACGCCGCGTTCGCCAACCATCGTGTCGTAGCCGTCCGGAAGGTTACGGACGAACTGGTCGGCTTCGGCGGCTTCCGCGGCGGCGACGATTTCCTCATCGGTCGCGTCGAAGGTTCCGTAAGCGATGTTCTCGCGGACGGTGCCGTAGAACAGGAACGTCTCCTGACTGACGTAGCCGATGGCGCGACGGATGCTCTGTATCTGTACGTCCTGCACGTTCTGGCCGTCGATGCGAACCGTGCCGGAGTCAACGTCGTACATCCGGAGCAGGAGCTTCAGCACGGTTGATTTCCCCGCGCCGGTCGGGCCAACGAGGGCGATTGTCTCGCCGCCGTCGGCCTCGAATGAGATGTCCGAAAGCACCGGCTCGTCGTCGCCATCGTAGCTAAAGGCCACGTCCTCGTACGCGACGCGACCGTCGGTCACGGCAAGCGGCGGCGCGTCCTCGGCCTCTTCGAGGCGACCGGGCGTGTCCATCAACCCGAACACGCGCTCGGCGGAGGCGTAGGCCCGCTGGTACATATTGATGATCTGCCCGAACTGCGCCATCGGCCAGACGAACCGCTGCGTGTAGATGATGAAGGCGACAAACTGCCCGCGGGAGAGGCTCGCCGTCAGCGGCCCGGGTGCCTGCCCGGTGACCATCAGTCCGCCGACGATGAACGTGACGACGAAGCCGATGCCCGAGACGAGCCGGAGACCAGGGAAGAAGGTGATACGCGTCTCGATGGCGTCCCAGTTGGCGTCGAGGTAGTCCTCAGAGGTGTCCTCGACTCGGTCGGCCTCGTACGGCTCGGTGTTGGCGGTCTTGATTATCTGGATGCCGCTGAGGTTGTTTTCCAGTCTGGAGTTGAGCTTGCCGACCGTCGACCGGACCTCGGCGTATTTGGGCTGGATAACGTCGATGAACCGCTTTGTAAACACGGCGATAATCGGGACGGGCAACAGCGCGACCAGCGCCAGTTGCCAGTTCATGTAGAACAGGTACGTGGCGATACCGACGACCATGATTATCATCCGCGAAGCGGAGTTGAGGCCGTCGTTGAGGAACTTCTCCAGCCGGTTCACGTCGTTCGACAGCACCGACATCATCTCGCCGGTCTGCTTATCGGCGAAGAAGTCCATGTTCAGCCGCTGCATCGTCTCGTAGGTGTCGGTGCGGACGGCGTGTTGAACGTGCTGGGCGAACTTGTTCCAGCCCCAGTTCCGACTCCAGTGGAAGACGGCCCCGAGGCCGAACGAGGCGGCGATGATGCCGGCAGTGAGCCACAGCTGTGGCCCCTGCCCGTTGGGAATCCAGGCGTCGGGTATCAGGAAGAGGCCGTATTCGGCCTCCTGTAGAAAGATAGCGTCGATAGCCAGCGCCAAGAGGATCGGTGGCAGTAGGTCCAGCATCCGAGCGACAATAGAACTGCAGAGGCCGACGACGAACGCTCCCCAGTGGCCCTGTCCGTAACCGGTGAACAGTCGAAGCATCGGCCGGTCGACGCGTTCCCTGGCGTCTTCGAACACGTCGTCGTCCGAACCCGCGTCGAAATCCATTATCGAATTCAGGGGCTGAACCCGCAAAAGGCCGTCGGGCTACGTGGCTTCGGGCGGCAGTTCGACCCGATCGCCGACCGCAACGCCGGTCCGGTTTGTCCACCCGCGGTTCACTTCGAGGACGTACTTGCCCCGCCCCGCGTAGCCTGTCAGGCCGCTCTCGGAGGTCCCCTCCGGCGGGAGCGCCGCGTGGTGGATAGTCGTGATAGTGCCGTTGGCGTCGATGAAGATGATGTCAAGCGGGAACGACATGTTCCGCATGACGTAGGTGTGCTGGCCTGCCTCGTCGTGGACGAACAGCATTCCTTCGTTTGGCCCAAGCGACTCGGTGTTGCTCAGGCCGACGTACCGCTGATCGAACGTCTGTGCGATGCGAACCTCGACCGTCCCCAGCGGTTCCCCAGCATTTTTTTCACGCACCGCGACGGTCGTCCCTGGCGTCGAAGCATCCGTAGAAGGCTGTGTTGCGGTTGTTGTCACCGCGTCTGACCCCTCACGGACCGTTACTGTGCCCTCCTCGTACTCGCCGGTGCCAAGCACCTCGACCCAGAGGCCGGTCTGAAGGACCACGGCGGCGGCAACGAGCAGGCCAACCAGTCCGAGGACAACCACGGCAGGGCGCTGCATACTCCGTGTGAGGGGTAGGTCGTGGGTAATACTGTCGGTGCCCACTGTCGACCGAGAGAGAAAGCGTTATTCCTGCCGATGGAAAACGGTGGAGTACGGGTCCGTGGTCTAGTTGGTTATGACGTGGCCTTTACAAGGCCGAGGCCGGTGGTTCGAATCCGCCCGGACCCACTTCTGACACCGACTGCGACGAGTGTAACGAGGAGCCAGCGGTGTCTGTGTGGGGGATAGTGATTCGAACCCTGGAAGGCGAACGCAGTGAGTCTTCCTTCGGTTCGAATCCGCCCGGACCCACGGAACTTCTCGCGGCGCTCACTGACGAGCGCCGCGTGTGTGATGCGGCCCGGGCGGTTCGAATCCGCTCAGACCCAGCCTGTGGCGCTTGGACCAGTTGGGCTTCTCGGGACATTCAATTCCAAGCTCAGTCTATGGGAGAGCCAACTGAACCTCACCGCTTTCGGCCTCGTTTTGAACTACAGCGGGGCAAACACCCACAGTCAGCAGAAACGGGGCCCTCTATCTCGATTGATAGTCGCCCGTAATCCATATATCCGGAGTGGTGGTAGTGCATGACATGATAGATGGCTCGACGTGTCCGGCCTGCAGCGGGGACGTCTCGACGACTAATGGCACTGAGTACGAATGCGACGACTGTGGCGAGACGTTCGACAGCGCGGACCTATTTCTCCCGTAATCAGCGGTCGACCCTCCCGGCGGATGCCACAAAACCTCCGCCCGCTTTCGAAATGCTTTTTTCTACCCTCGTCATCGATTGGAGTGCGCGCCGCCTTAGCTCAGACTGGGAGAGCACTCGACTGAAGATCGAGCTGTCCCCGGTTCAAATCCGGGAGGCGGCATTTTCCTACGAACAAAGTGAACAGTGAAAACGCTCTCGAGCGGATTTGAACGAGGTGAGTAAGTAGCGACCACTGGTTGCCCCGTTGACTCGGCACAGTCGCCGGAACAGGTACGTCCGTGGCGACGAGTAGCATGGGTATGACAGAGGAGCCAGCACACGAGCAGATGGAGCGCCATGCGACCCTGACCGACGAACTCGCAGACCTCGATGCGGAGCGGGATGCCGTTGCGGCGTCAGTACAGGACCGGCTTGCCGACGCGGTTTCGGAGGCCATAGCAAAAGCGGGGACGAACGTCGGGAGTCTCGGGCAGTCCAAAGACGGTAAGCGGTTTCGATTCGAGGCGCGGCTTGATCGAGCGGCGCTGGTGGCGGCGGTGACGGAAGCGCTGCCGGACGGATTCGTCGTCTCCCACGTCAACGAGGATGGGACGCTGAGCGTGGACTGGACCGGCGACAGTACCACACCCTCGAAGCGGGAACACGGGGCCATCCTGAAGGCGATCATCGCAGAGGAAACGGAGACAGACAGGGATGGCTTCATCGAGTCCGTGCCCAGCCGCGACCGCGTGCTAGCGCGGGCGGTGGAACTGGGTGTCGACGAAGAAGACGCGGTAGACCGCCTCAGCCGGCTGGCGACGCTGGACGTGGTGGATATCACTGACGAAGGGGTCTACCCCGACGAGAACTTCTCGCGATATTAGCGAACAAGGGCGGATGCCAGCCGACGGCAGGCGGGAAAGGGCACAGGGACGGAGTCGGCGTGACCGACGTTTATTACTTGGTCCAGTCTGTGGTGTCAGACGAAATGGCAGTACTATCGACAGAAGACGAGGGGAAATTCCTCATGGACGCACAGGGAGAACAGATCGGCATCGTGACCGAGGTTGACCCGGAGGGGCAGATTGCGTGCGTCGAACCGGACCCGGACCTCACCGAGGCCTGGGTGCAGGGGCTCGGGTTCGGTGACGCCGACGAGGACGACATTGAGGTCGCCGCCGACGCCATCGGAACGATAACTGACAGCGAACTGCGTGTGACTGTCGACCTGTAGTCACGCGACAGACTCGGGACACTCGCCCACACGAACCTCCACCACTTGACGCGCTCCGTGCGTTCATACAGGTCGGGAAGCCGCACCGGCGCAGTCGGCTCGGAGATGCTCCGAGCATCAGTTGCGACCCGAGCATCTGTTTTTACCGAGTCGACAGCGGGCGCACGCGACCATAGAGGGGATAAGATATCACAGTAGCTGAGGAATAGTGGGATAGCAGGGTACTAAAAGCGCTTTTGCTGGGGAAGCCGTCTAACATCGGCAAGCAACAGTCGAAAAAAGAGGGCTACTCAATTTCGATTCGGTTCGAGTCACTGGTGTCGTCCGCGCGCGGGAGCGTTATTTCGAGCACGCCGTTGTGGTAGGTGGCCGTGATGTCATCGTCCATTACCGGCTCGGGAACGGTGACACGTTCGGTGACTCGTCGGCTGTGTCGGCGAGCGCCATCGCTCGTTTCCGCAGCGACAGTCGATTCGCCTTGGATACTGAGGACACCATCCTCGAAGCGAACGGCGAGGTCGTCGCGCTCAAAGCCCGGGAGGTCGACCATCACGGCGTACCCGTCGTCGGTCTCGTCGACATGAAGGTTCGTGTCGATGCCGTGCTGGCGGTGGTCGACCGAGCGCGTGCTAGCGGCTGGTCGGTCGGCACGGTATCCGGGACTGTTAGCCATTCGGCGTCTCGAATCGTCATCCATCCGCCGGCCCAGATTGTCGTCCATCATCTCTCGTTGCGTCTGTGCGAAGAGTCGGAACATTGTCTCGAAGGGGTCGTTGCTGTGTGTCATAATCACCTTATATAAGCTCGTATTGATATTAACAATTGCGTAACACGTGCTATCACGGGGAGACGGAAGTGCCGTCCGCAGGCTGCGTTCGGCCGGCTGGAAAATGCGTGATGACATACCGTAGCGGAACTGTTTTGTCAGGCGTACAGCTAGAACAGCCACAGATAACCGCCGAGTACCCGGTCCGTCGGTGGCCGGGCGACTGGACACGAAACACACCATGGCAACCGATTCCGGCACCCGGATAGACCCTTCGGCTGACGAGGTATCGAACTACGACTACCAGAATGAGACTGTCGCTCGGTCTGGCCTCGTCGACGACCTGCAGGCGCGCGTCGACGGCGAGGTCCGGTTCGACGAGTACTCGCGGCAGTTGTATGCGACCGACGCCAGCCTCTATGAGGTGCTGCCCATTGGCGTCGTCTATCCACAGTCAACCGAGGACGTGGCCGCGGTCATGTCCTACTGCGCCCAGCGTGAGATTCCGGTTCTACCGCGGGGCGGCGGGACGAGCCTCGCCGGCCAGACCGTCAACGAAGCCGTCGTGCTGGATTTCTCACGGTACATGAACGACCTCGTCGGGGCCCGGCCCGACGACCGGCGAGCGCGAGCCCAGCCGGGCATCAAGCTCGGCGACCTGAACGGGGAGCTGGCCGACCACGGGCTGAAGTTCGCGCCGGACCCGGCGTGGGGCGACAAGAGCGTCCTTGGCGGCGCTATCGGTAACAACTCCACCGGCGCACACTCCCTGCAGTACGGCAAGACCGACGCCTACATCGAAGAGTGCGAGGTCGTCCTCGCGGACGGCACCGTCACCACGTTCGGCGAGGTCACCCGCGAGGAACTGCGCGACCGAGCGGACCCCGACGGTGACCTCGAAGCCCGGATTTACGCCGAAATCGAGCGAATACTCGCCGAGGAGGGCGAGGAGATTGAGAGCCACTACCCGGACCTGAAGCGCAACGTCTCTGGGTATAACCTCGACTGGGTGCTCGACGACGCACAGGACGGGACCATCAACGTCGCCTCGCTGCTGGCCGGCAGCGAAGGGACCCTCGCAATTGTCACCGAGGCCGAGGTGTCTCTGGAGCCGATTCCAGAAACCAAGTCGATGGGCCTGCTCGCCTACGAGGGGCTCATCGAGGCTATGGAAGACGTGGCGGACATTCTCGAACACGATCCGGCTGCCGTCGAGGTGCTCGACGACGTACTCATCGACCTGGCCCAAGACACCGCCGAGTTCGAAGACGTGGTTGGGATGTTGCCCGAGGGGACTCGGGCGGTCCTCATCGTAGAGTTCTACGCCGACGACGAGGAGAGCGGGCGACAGAAAGTCGCCGACCTGCTTGTGGACCGAACGAACGGCGTCGACCCCGCCGCCGACCCGACCGCGGACCGGACCGTCGTTGACACGCCGATACGGGCGTTCGACGCTATGGAGGCCCACGACGAGGCGAAACGCGAGAAATTCTGGAAGATGCGCAAATCCGGCCTCCCGATACTACTCTCGCGGACGACTGACGAGAAACACGGCTCGTTCATCGAGGACACCGCCATCCCGCCGGCGAACCTCCCGGAGTACGTCGCCGACTTTCAGGAGATTCTGGAGGAGCACGACACCTTCGCCTCCTTCTACGCCCACGCCGGCCCCGGCGTGCTCCACATCCGCCCGCTCATCAACACGAAGTCGGTCGAAGGCGTCGAAACCATGGAATCCATCGCCGACGCGGTGACCGACCTCGTCGTGAAATACGGTGGGAGCGTCTCGGGCGAACACGGCGACGGCCGCGCCCGCACGCAGTGGAACGAGAAGCTCTACGGCGCGGACCTCTGGGAGACCTTCCAGGAACTCAAGTCGGTGTTCGACCCCGACTGGCTGCTCAACCCCGGGCAGGTCGTCGGCGTCGACGCCGCCGCTGTCGAGTCCGGCGCGATGCCCGAGCGGGCGCGCACTGTCGACATGACCGAGAACCTCCGTTTCGACCCGGAATACGAGTTCGACACCGGCTTCGACCCCGCACTGGAGTGGGACAACGACAACGGGATGCAGGGGATGGTCGAACTCTGTCACGGCTGTGGCGGCTGTCGCGGCCCGCAGGAGACGACCGGTGGCGTGATGTGCCCGACCTATCGCGCGTCCGAGGAGGAGATGACGACGACGCGGGGGCGGGCGAATATGCTCCGGCAAGCGATGAGCGGCGACCTGCCGGACGACCCTACGGACGAGGAGTTCATGCACGAGGTGCTCGACCTCTGTATCGGCTGCAAGGGGTGTGCGAAGGACTGCCCGAGCGAGGTCGACATGGCGAAACTCAAAGCCGAGGTGACACACGCCTACCATCAGGAACACGGGTCCAGCCTGCGGGACAAGGTGTTCGCCAACGTCGACGCGCTGGCCGGGCTAGGCAGTTCCTTCGCGCCACTGTCGAACCTCGCGACGAAGGTGCCGGGCGCTCGAACGGTGCTGGAGAAGGCGGTCGGTATCGCCCCCGACCGCACGCTGCCGAGCTTCCAGCGCACGACGCTGCAGGACTGGTTCGACGAACGCGGCCCGCAAATCCCGGCGGACGAAGCCGAGCGGCAAGCCCTGCTGTTTCCCGACACGTACACAAACTACAGCCATCCCGAGGTCGGGAAAGCCGCCGTTCGCGTCCTCGAAGCCGCGGGCGTCCACGTCCAACTGGCCGACCGGACCGACAGCGGACGGCCGGCCCACTCAAAGGGCTTTCTCGACCAGTCCCGGGCGACCGCGAAGGACAACGTTGAGGCGCTCGTGCCCGCGGTCAAGGAGGGCTGGGACGTGGTGCTGGTCGAACCAAGCGACGCCGTGATGTTCCAGTCGGACTATCTGGACCTGCTGTCGGGCGAGGACGTGGAGACGCTGGCCGCCAACGCCTACGGCATCTGTGAGTACCTCGACACCTTCCGGCTGGACGAAGGGGCCGACTGGGACGTGCCGGCCGAGACGCTGACCTACCACGGCCACTGTCACCAGAAGGCGACGAAGAAGGACCACCACGCTGTCGGCGTCCTCCGACGGGCCGGCTACGACGTGGACCCGCTGGATTCGGGCTGTTGTGGCATGGCCGGCTCTTTCGGCTACGAGGCCGAGCACTTCTCGATGAGCAAGGCCATCGGCTCGATCCTGTTCGATCAGATCGGCGAGAGTCGCGGCGACACCGTGGTCGCGCCCGGCGCATCCTGTCGCACGCAACTGGACGACTGGGACGAAAGCGACGGCGAACCGCCGCATCCGGTGGAGAAGCTCGATGCGGCCCTAGCCTGACGGTTCGTCGGGCTGGCGAACCGCCTGAACGATGCCGACCGTCTGGCCGACCAGCGCAAGTCCGATGCCGGCGAGCAACGCGGTTTCCGCCGGCGGGAACAGCGCGCCAGCGTACACCGCCGCACCGAGAACACTCAGCACTGCGCCGGCCGTGTACGCCCGCTGGCCTGCCGGAACGTGCTTCCCAGTGTAGTAGAGGCCGACGCCCGGAACAGCCATCCACCCCAGTAGTGTCGTCGTCAGGAACGGAACCCGGAGCGGAGAGTAGAGGAAACCGACGATGCCGCCGACGGTGAGCAGGAGTCCAACGAGCAGAATATCGCGCCAGATCCGGAGGACGCCCGTCACCATCTCGTCCCACGAAAGGACGGCGAACGCAGCGATGAGGACGGCGGCAACGACGTGGAATATCAGCACGGTCCGGTCAGTGACCACATCGAGATGGGCCAGCCCCACGAGCAGCCACGCCAGCGGGATGAGGACGGTCGGACCCTGTGCACGCAAGCGAGGGAACATACGCCTCACTGTGCCCCCCACAATCAAGAAACGTCGGTCGTGCGGACAGGTGTCACGCTCGCGGGAGTTCGACGACGAAGTGCGCGCCGTCAAGGTCGGTGTCGGGGAAGGCCGCGTCGGTTTTGCTGGCGGTGTCAGCGAGGGAGATATCGCCGCCGAAACTCGTAACGAGCGTTTCGACGAGATGGAGTCCGCCGCCGTGCGTGTCGCCCGCCCGCGGGTCGAAAACGCTGTCACGCTGGTCGTCGGGAATTCCCGGACCGTCGTCGACAACGTGGGTCTCGATGACATCGTCGGTCTCGCAGATTGCGACGAACACCGATGGCTGATGATATCTGTCTCCCGTCAACTCTGTCGTCTCCGCCCGCTGTGCCTCGCTCGGCAGCGCTGCTCCGTCCGTCGCGGTCCCCTCAGCGGAGAGTTCTGCTGCCGGCGTCCCGTGTTCGATAGCGTTCTCGATGAGGTTCCGGAGAACCGGGCGAGCGGCCTCGTTGGTGTATGCCATTGCGCTGTCCGGGGCTTGAAGTTCGATGGTGATGGGATGTGTTTGCTCGATTCGCTGTATCACCGCCTCGGCAATCCCGACGATGTCGGTCGGTTCGAATGCCGGGTCGGAACTGAGGGTCTCAACGACCGCCCCGGCGTTGTCGACCAAGCTATCGAGTTCGGTTACCTGCTCGTGGATCGCGTCCGCTGCCGTTTGAACCGTGTCCGAGTCGGCGTTCCGTCGAATGATCGTCGCGCGGCCATCAATAACGACGAGTCCGTTCGCGATATCGTGTCGAAACAGGTCGTTGACGAACGACAGCGTGTTCGCGGTTCGGGTCGCGCGACTGGCATCCTGACGGGCCCGAACCGCAAGCGTGCCCGCGATGAGTCCCGTGACAGCGCCCGTCTCCATCGCCAACAGGGTGACGAACACCGGTTCGGCGATTGTTCGACCCTCCATCATGCGGATAAAGACGCTCAAACCGATGACAGCCCCGACTGCAAGGCTGCCGATAACGCTCCAGACGAAGACGGTCCAGATCTGCGCACCCGGTGTCGACGACGAGACGAGGCGATAGCTGCCATACACTAGCACCAGCGGCAGTAGCCCGTCGAGGGCCAACGCGAGCGCAGGGCCGCCGACCTGTCCGATACGCTGTGTCTCGATACCGAGGTGCCAGACGATGGCCGCACCTGTGAACGCGAGTCCGAAGCCAGCAAGCAGCCACGGCGCAAGGCGGGCCCGGCCACCACGGTACATAATTATGACTTGTGCTCGAACGGCTAATTCCATTTGGTTAGTGATCCGGTAAGACCGAACGCGACGCCGTGGCGTCTATAGCCAGCCGGGAGAGCCGGCGGCGCATGTGCCATGACAGTATTACACACCCCCTAATCGCCAGACAGCGGTCGGATCTTTCTGTTTCCCACCAGAGCATCGTACCGACACTGTTATCCGTGGTGCTGGCATCTCTTTGGTTGCAATGGCGAAAGGAACGGTTGATTTCTTCAACGACACTGGCGGTTACGGTTTCATCGACACTGAGGACGCGGACGAGGACGTCTTCTTCCACATGGAAGACATCGGCGGCCCGGACCTCGAGGAAGGACAGGAGCTCGAATTTGACATCGAGCAGGCGGACAAGGGTCCGCGCGCCAACAACGTCACGAGGCTCTAACAATGGCGGAAGGCACTGTCGACTTCTTCAACGACACTGGTGGTTACGGCTTCATCGAAACCGACGATGCGGACGAAGACGTCTTCTTCCACATGGAAGACGTCGGCGGCCCTGACCTCGAAGAGGGGCAGGAAGTCGAGTTCGACATCGAGCAGGCGGACAAGGGTCCGCGTGCGACCAACCTCACGCGACTGTAAGACGGCTTCTGTCTACAGTCTAGCACTATAATCACTTGTCAGCGGTCGCGGTGTACCATAGCGTACACGGCAGTGTCGCTGGCACGTACATAACTCACGACGAGCAACAGCGCTCGCCGGCGCGTCACTACGTCATCAGTGGCGACGCTGCCCGATAGACGATTTCCATCGGCAGCCCCGTCGCATCTCGCGGCGGCTCGGGCGGGAGCGTGTACAGTTCTCCATCACCCGGCTGTGCTGTGTACGCGAGAGCGACGGCGTCCAGCACGTCGTCGACGGCCACCGCTGTGCCACCGGTCGCTTCGGCGGCTTTCTGGACTGTCGGGGCTGCGTCACGGTCGTAATGCGCGAGAATCCGCATCCGCTCAGCGTACCCTCCGGCAGTGTGCTTCGGGTGAGTGAGCGGCTCGCCGCCAAGTGCTCGGAAGCAGACTTCCGGATGAGACTCCCGAATGGCAGCGGCGGCCTCGGGCAGTTCCTGCAGGAGTTCGTCGACTCGGGCGAGACTGTCGCTCCGTGCGAACGCCCGCTCGGAGAGTTCGTGTCCAGTCTTGCGCTTGTGGACGCGATTGGCCGTCGAGTATCGCTGTTTCCGGGTCGCTTCTCGCACTGGCGGCGTGCGGACCGTCGTGCTTCGCTCACCAAGAACTGACCGAGCGAGTTCATCACACCGGCGGTCCGGCTCGCCGGATTCGACAAGTCCGATCGGCACCCCGACCAGAATCCGGCGGGCGCGCTCCTCGTAAGCTGCCCAGCACGCGCCGATACTATCGAACACGGACGTGTGGTCGAAGCCGTCGCCGGTGAACGCCACAGCGACCCAGGACTCGTCGCTTCGATCGACGCCGACGTACAGCGGTTCCGCCATTATGAATACTCGTTCCGACGGGCGCAAAAGTGTATCCCGAGGTGTTTTTTGGCCAACCAGTCGGTCTTCGGGCTATCGGTCGGAGCGCTGACTGCCCCGACGAAAGGTCATGACCGCCCGAATTTCGTGAGGTCCTTGAGCGGGACGAGCCGGTGTTCCATCGCCGGCTTGGTGTAGCCAGCCGACTCCTCGGAGACGCCGCTGGTGAACACCAGCATCTTCTGCTGGAGGACGTGCGGTATGCCGTCGTTGTCCCGGATGATGTCGACCGAGCGCCACGCTTCGTCTTCCATGTGTTAGAGTCACACGCCACTGCCACCTGTCTCTTTCCCCGTCAGGAGTGCGCCCCAACGAATAACGTCCGGAGCCGCGCACCACAATCTGGACAGTACAGCGTCTGCCAGCGGTCGGTGTCGAGGTCACCGAACGTCGCCCGGCGAATGGCTTCCTCAACGGTGACCGACCGGGCGCAGGTATCACACTCCTCAGCCATACGGACTGTTGGCGGGCCACAGACAGAACCCGCTCGTCCACAGGCATTTAGCCGGCACGAGCATGGGACCAAATATGGACGGCGTCGTGCTCGCTGCCGGCGAAGGGACGCGGATGCGACCGCTCACTGCAGACAAGCCGAAGGGACTGGTCGAGGTGGCCGGAAAGCCGCTGCTGACACACTGCTTCGAGACGCTACGGTCAGTCGGCGTCGACCGGCTGGTCGTCGTTATCGGCTACCGCGCCGACGACATCCTGTCTCACTACGGCGACCAGTACCGAGGCACGCCGATAGCGTACGTCCGGCAGGACGAGCAACTGGGGCTTGCCCATGCGCTCGAACAGGCCAGATCCGCCGTCGACGGAACCTTCGTCGTGCTGAACGGCGACAACGTCTGCCGGGCGAACCTGAGCGACGCGATTGCCCGTCACCGCGAGACTGACGCCAGCGCGACGCTACTCGTCGAGAGCGTGTCGCGGGCGGAAGCCAGGTCGACCGGTGTCGTCACGACAGACAGCGAGGGCCGGGTGACCGGCCTCGTCGAAAAGCCATCGGACCCACCGTCGACACTGGTCACGCGGGGCTTCTTTGTCTTCGAACCGGCTATCGGCCACGCCTGCGTGCTGACGCGACCTTCCGAACGCGGCGAGTACGAACTCCCCGACGCAATCGACCTGTTGCTGAGTGCCGGTCACCGCGTCGAGGCGGTCGAACTCGACGGGTGGTGTCACAACGTCAACGAACCGGGCGACATCGACGCGGTCGAGGACCGGCTCGCGTGACAGCTCGGCCGCTGCCAGGCGACACAGCGCGCGGACACGGTGACAGAACACCGAAGGGGTTCCACCCCAATACAGGGGTATGACAGCCGTTCGGCCGCTCGTGCTCGTCGCGATCGCCGTTCTCGTTTCGCTGGCCGGTTGCGGGGCGCTGTTCGGCAGCGGCGGAGAGGCACCCTCCGAGGCGACGGTAACGCCCGCCGCCGTGCCGACGGATGAGCCGGAAGCGGCGGAGACGACGAGCGGGTACTGGGGCAACGTCTCCGTCGACGCCAACAGGTCGGCCGTGACACAGCCGCGGGTCCTCGAACTACGACCGAACTGCGAGCGGCCGCCGGGACTTGTCGTCCACATTCAGGTGCTGGCGCTGCAGAACAACGACCCAGCGACGAACGAGGGCATCAACACCACCTGGCAGTTCGCGTCCCCGTCGAACCGGGACCTGACAGGACCGTACGCGAACTTCGTCCGGACAATCCAGAGCGGATTCGAACCGCTCCTGAACGCGACGGGCGTGCGGTACGGGCCGCTGGACCGCGACGGCGACACCACCTCACAGCCGGTGACGGTCGTCAACGGGACCGGAGCGACGACGAGCTACCGGTGGACGGTCGAAAAGCAGACCGAAGCGCCCTACGAGGGCTGCTGGATGACGGCGGGCGTCGCGCCGGCCTAACCTTCCATCCCGCTGAAGGAGAGGCCGCCTTCGATGTAGCGCTGGGCGAACAGGTACGCCAGCATGATCGGCGAGGCGAAGGTGAGCGCGAACGCGGAGAAGCGCGCCCACGGGATGGAGTACTCGTCGACCATCGCGTACAGGCCGACCGGTAGCGTGTAGTTCTCCGTCCCCAGCAGCGTCTGGGCGACGACGAACTCCGTCCAGCCGGTGAGGAAGACGAAGATGAACACCGTCGCCAGCCCAGCGGTCGACATCGGGATAATGACCTCCGTCACCACGCGCCACGGCGGCGCGCCGTCGACGACGGCGGCCTCCTCGTAGGAGACCGGGATGCCGTCCATGTACGTCTTCAGCAGCCACGTGTTGAACGGCACGGCGGTCGCCGCGTAGTACACCGCAAGCGCCAGTTTGCTGTCGTTGATGCCGAACTGGACGTACAGCGCGTACATCCCGATGAGCAAGGCCACGCCGAGACCGCCTCCGACCTGCGTCATCAACACGTAGAGGAACAGCACCTTCCGACGGAGGATGAACTCCCGGCGCGAGAGCGCATAGGCCGCCGGAATGATGAGCGACATCGCAATCAGGACTGTTGGAATCGCCACCATGAGGCTGTTCCAGAGGAAGTGCTTGAACTCCGACGGGCGGTCAACGCCGTAGTCAGAGGCGTCCAGAATTTCGATCCCCGGCGTCTGGAACACGAAAGCGAGGTCGGTGAACGGAATGGCGGCGGAGATCGAATACGACGGGACGATGAGGTCGCCGATAACCCAGATGAACGGTTTGACCGTCGGGTTCGAGGGCAGCAACGAGAAGCTCTCGGAGGTGTACAGCGAGCTGCCGGAGCCGGAGAGAGCCGCCATCAGAATCCAGTAGATGGGAAAGAGAAGTGCCAGCACCACCAGTGTCGCGCCAATCGTCGAGAGGATGACCTTCAGAACCTCCGACGCGGGTAGCTCGCCGCGACGGACCGCCTGCACAGTGTAGGACCACTTTCGAACGGTTCGGGCGGGCATCGTGGCGAATGTCTTGATGTCATCGCTGAGCTTCCGGGCGATTGCACCGAGTAGCATCAGTCATTCACCCCGTCGGCGAGTTTCCCTTTCTTGACGTTGAGCCACATGAACGCGCCGATGAATACGAGCGCGATGATGCTGATGGCCGCACCACGACCGTACTGCTGGAACGACAGTGCCTCACGATAGCCGTAGACGACGATGAGTTCGTTCGCCCGTGCCGGGCCGCCTTGGTTGAACACGAACGGAATGAGGAACTGCTGGAACGACGCCGCAGATGTCAGAATCGACGCAAACAGGACGGGCCGCTTGATCGACGGCAGGGTGATGTGGGCAAAGCGTGCCAGGAACCCCGCGCCGTCGACGACGGCCGCCTCGTGGAGTTCTTCGGGCACGTCCTGGAGTGCGCTGACGGTGATGATGACCATGAACGGGTACGCCAGCCACGCCTCCGTGACGTTGTATGCGACGAAGGCAGTCCAGCGGCCCGAGAGCCACGCGACCGAACTCGCCCCGAACGCGGTCAGTAGCTGGTTCATCAGTCCGAACTCGGCGGAACTGAAGATGCCGCGCCACACGGTGATAGTGAAAATCGGCGGCAGCCCCATCGGGAAGATGATGAGCGAGCGCAGGACACGCTTGCCACGGACGAGTTCGCTGGTCACGACGAGTGCGATAGCCAGACTCGCTCCGATTTTGAGCGTGACGCTCGTGGCGACAAACAGCCAGGTGACACCGAAGGAGTTCCAGAACTGGCCGTCAGTCAGCACGTCAGCGTAGTTCTCCAGCCCGACGAACAGCGCGTCACCGAACGTGAGCACGGCAACGACGCCCTCGCCGGCGAATAGATTCGCCGGCTGGGCGTTGGTAAAGGAGATCCCCAGCAGATAGAGGACCGGGAACAGCATGAACGCCGAGAAGACGAACAGCCCCGGGAGCACTAACAGTAACGACGCGTCGTCCCGCGTCAGAAACGGGACCGACTCGATGCGGTCCGCCGCTCGTGAAACGGTACTCATGGGCGCTTCTTACTCCCAGTTGCTGCGGATTTCCTCGGCGGCGGTTGTCAGCGCATCCTCGGCGCTCGAATCGCCGTTGAACGCCTCGATAAGAGCGTTCTCAAGCGGCGACCACACCTTGTTCATGCGCGGGTCGGTCGGCATCGGGACCCCCTGGCTGACGGTCTGGGAGTACGTCTGGACGTGGTCGGGGAGTTCGTCGCTGCCGACGAGGCTGTCGAGCACCGGAATCGAACCCTGCTCCTCGGCGAGTCGCGTGGCGTGGTCCTCGTTGGTAGCGAACCACTCGACGAAGTTCCGGGCGGCCGTGGCGTCGGCCCCGCCCTCGCTCATCCCATCCGCGAAGTACCACATCGAGATGCCGGTGTACGGCGTCACCTCGCCGCCGTTGATATCGGGGAACGTCGCCACTTCGTAGTTCACGTCGCTCTGGTTCAGCGTCGCCAGATACCACGGTCCGTTGACCGCGAAGGCGGCGTTCCCCTCGGAGAACGTCGCAGCCTGCGGTTCGTAGTTCGGGTCGTCGGGCATGTACGGACGGAGGGTGTCGAGAGCGAACTGGAGCCCCTCGATAGCTTCATCGGCATCCAGCCCGAGCGCCGGGTCCTGCTCCGGGTCGAAGTAGTAGCCACCGAAGGCCTGTATCCACCCGCTCGTGAAGTACGGGTCAAACGGCGCGGCGAGGCCGTACTGGCTGCTGCTCGGGTCGTGGTACGATTCCATGGCCGACACCATGTCGTCGATAGTCTCGGGCGCTTCGTCGACGATGTCCGTGTTGTAGATGAGCGTCACCGTCTCCGCCGAGTGCGGGAGGCCGACGACGGCGTCGTCGAACTGGACGGCGGAGGCGGCGGCGTCCGTGAACTGGTCTAAGCTCACGGAGAGTTCGTCGGACTGGTCGACGACGAACTCGCGCTGGTAGTAGTCGCCCACCCAGTCGTGTGCCCACTCGAAAACCTCCGGCCCCTGCCCGGCCGGAATCGCGCTCGTGGTCTTCTTTTCCATATTGGAGATGTCCGACCCGTCGACGCCGAACTCCGTCTCGCCCGCGAACGACTCCATCGCGGCCTCGCGTGCGGGTATCTCCGAGTCCTGAAGCTGGTACCACGCCGTCGCGGTCCCGCCGGACTGCTGACTCCCGCCGCTTGCCCCATCGCCCGATCCGTCGCCGGAAGCCGTTTCCCCCTCTGAGCCGCCACTGCCCTGCTCTTGCACACTACAGCCAGCAAGGGCTGTAGCCGCCCCGACACCGCCGATCCGTTTGAGCACCGTCCGTCGTTCCATTGTCATGGATAGATATGGGATGAAATAGTCCTTCATAACTTAAATCATTCGGAAATAGAAGGATACAATGATGATAGATTTCGAGAATCGGTGCGAAACCGCTTCGCCGTGTATCGGTTTCAGCAAATATGGCGTGGGAAAATAAACGAGGTAATATTTTTTCTAAAATCCAACCAGAAGCGTAACACTCACAGTACCGACCCCGCACCGTAGGCGTATGCATCATCCAGGACCGCCGCGGTTCGCCACCGTCGGCGAATTGGTGGAACTGGCCCCGCGCCAGCCCGACCCCGACATGGCTGCCGAGTGGCGGCTAGTCAAGCGGCCAGCTGCGAGTACGGCAACGCTTGGCGACGGCCCAATCGGTCACCTCGAACCAGACACACCGGGCGTCTATCGAGCCGAGCTAATCGTGCCGGACGGCACGCACGAGCAAGTCATCCGAGCGTTCCCGGGCGTCACCGAGACGGCTCGATTCAGCGTCACAGCGGACGACTTCGACGGCGACGAGCTCACCGTCGCCGACCGCGCCATCGTCATCGGAACGTTCAACGACTTCACGATGGGAACCCACTGGGCCGAGCGCGACGGCGACGAGTGGGTCATCGAGGCCGAACTCCCACCGGGAACCCACCACGCCATTTTCAGTTTCGACGGCTCCTTCGAATCGACCGCGACCGACGAAGTCACCGTCGAAGGCCCCGGTCGCCCCCGGGTCGAACTCACCGGTGCGGCAGAGGGCGAGGATGTCGTCGTCTCGGCGGACGCCCGCGCGGCCCCGTCGGGGAGCGAACCGGAAGTCGAGTTCTATCTTGACGGCCGCGACGCGCTGGAAGAGTCGGCCGTGACCATCGACGGCGACGAACTCCGGGTGCCACACGAAAGCCTGCCGGAGATGGCCCGAATTCACGCCGTCGCTGTCGCAGAGCGCCACAGTGTCGCGGACACGCTAATCGTGGAGTGTGGCAGGGAAAGCGAGGACGCGGGCACGGGCGAGACAGTGTCCGTCTCGCGGCCGGCCGACCCGCCGGCCTGGGTCAGTGACGCCACCATCTACGAGATATTCGTCCGGTCGTTCGCCGGCGAAACCGTCGACACGACCTTCGAGGCTATCGAGCGGCGGGTCCCCTATATCGAGTCGCTGGGCGTCGACGTAGTGTGGCTCACCCCTGTTCAGGCAAGTCCGACCCGCCACGGCTACCACATTACTGACTTCTTCGACACTGCCGAGGACCTGGGAACACGCGAAGAGTTCGAGTCGCTGGTCGACCGACTCCACGACGCCGGGATTCGGGTTGTCTTCGACCTAGTCATCAACCACAGCTCGCGGGACCACCCGGCGTTCCAGCTTCACCGGGCCGGCGTCCACGAGTACGCCGACTATTACGAGCGAATCCCGGCGTCACAGGATGTCTCCGGCGTCGACTGGGCAGGAACGGATGCGCCGGGTTACTACTTCAACTGGACACGGATTCCGAACCTCAACTACGATTCGCTCGACGTTCGGCGCTGGATGCTTGACGTGGTCGAAGAGTGGCGCGACGTGGTCGACGGGTTCCGCTGTGACGTTGCCTGGGGTGTACCACACGGCTTCTGGAAGGAGGTCCGGGAGCGGGTGAAAGCCGACGACCCGGAGTTCCTGCTACTCGACGAGACGGTGCCGCGTGACGCCGCCTTCGCCGAGAACGAGTTCGACCTCCACTACGACACGGACCTGTTCGACACGCTCCGTGACATCGGGACGGGCGCGGAACCGGCGTCGGCGCTGTTCGAAGCACTCGACGCGACGGCCGAGCACGGCTATCCCGACCGTGCCGGCCACATGCGGTATGTCGACAACCACGACGAAGACCGCTACCTCGACCAGTACGGGGCCGCGTCACTACGGGCGGCTGTCGGGGCCACGTTTACCCTCCCCGGGACGCCGATGATATACGCCGGGCAGGAACGGGGCGTCGAACAGCAACGCGGGACGATGCGCTGGCACGACGGCGACAACGACTTAACCGACTTCCACCGGCGACTGGTGGCGCTGCGAGCGGACCACGCGGCACTGCGCGCGCCCGGGGTGTGCCCGGTTGCCCACACCGTCGAGACAGGCGATGCTGACAGAGTCGTCGCGTACGAGCGCACCGACGGCGATGAGACGCTGGTGGTCGTCCTGCACTTCGGCGACGGAACAGCGAAGGTCTCACTCGACACCATCGACGAAGAGACCGACCTTCTCAGCGGCAATCCGGTCGGCGGCGACGGGACAGTCGAGGTCGGCGATATCGTTGTGGTACCGGCGACGAGAGAGCGCTGACAGCGCTCGGTTCCACAACCGAACCGACTCCGCTAGAACTTCTATGAAAAATCCCATCAAACTTATTAGCGATGGGTGTGAGACTCCGTGTAATGGCGAGTCTCGAACTAGACGGTCTCCGCAAGGAGTTCGACGGTGGCTCCATCGTGGCGGTCGACGACATCGACCTGTCCATCGACGATGGGGAGTTCGTAACGGTCGTCGGCCCGTCGGGGTGTGGGAAATCGACGACACTGCGGATGATTGCCGGGCTTGAGCGGCCGACGAGCGGCCGTATCCGCATCGGCGACGAGGACGTAACAGACGTCCACGCCCGCAAGCGCGACGTGGCGATGGTGTTCCAGAACTACGCGCTGTACCCGCACAAGTCCATCCGACAGAACATGGCGTTTGGCCTCCGGATGAGCACGGACCTCTCGAAGGCGGAACGGCAGGAGCGGGTCACCGAGACGGCGGAGATGATGGGTATCGGCGACCTGCTTGATGACACGCCGGACCAGCTCTCCGGCGGCCAGAAGCAGCGGGTCGCGCTCGGGCGCGCCATCGTCCGCGAGCCCGACGTGTTCCTCTTCGACGAGCCACTCAGCAACCTCGACGCGAAGCTCCGGACGACGATGCGGACGGAAATCCAGCGCCTGCAAGAGGAGCTCGGAATTACGGCTGTCTACGTCACCCACGACCAAGAAGAAGCCATGACCATGGGCGACCGCATCGTCATCCTCAACGACGGGAAGCTCCAGCAGGCCGGCCGGCCGAAGACGGTGTACGAGAACCCGACCAACCAGTTCGTTGGCGGCTTCGTCGGCTCGCCCTCGATGAATTTCCTCGACGTGACCGCGGAGCCGCTCAGCAGCGGCGTACGGCTTACCGGCGTGCACGACGACTTTTCCTATGACCTCACGGGCGGCCGCGCCAGTGCCTTCGGCGACATCCAGCGCGGGTCGTACGTGCTGGGTATCCGACCGGAACACGTTTCGGTCAGCGACGGCGGCGACCAGAACGCCGTCCCGGCGACAGTCGACGTGCTCGAACCCATCGGCAGCGACAACTATCTCTATCTCGACCTGGGCGAATCGAAGACCGGATTCGAGGGCGATGGCGCGCCGGATTTCATCGCCAGGGTCAGCACCGACGTTGAGCCGGCCATCGGCGACCGTGTGCAGGTGTCGTTCGACGAATCCGCCGTCCATCTGTTCGACCCGGAGACCGGCGAGGCAGTCACAGCCGGCGAGGACGCGCCTGTCGCAGCACCGCAGTAGGATACCAGTAGTCTGCTCTCGACCGCAGTCACTGTTTTCGGTCAGGCAGACATTCTTCCATTCCTTCGCGATGTTCCGAAGTGAACAGGCCGCGTAGAAGGAGTTATTCGCGGACGCTCAGCGGCTCAGCAGTGAGTTCCCCGGCGTCATCGAGGTGGGCCACAGTGGCCAGCCGGAGTGCGTGGGGCCAGCCAAGCGGCGTCCCACAGTCCGGCGTACCGTCGTCGAACAGTTGCTCGGGGAGGTAGCCGCTGGACTGGACGAGTGAGCCGCCGGGAAGAATCTCCCCCAGCAGGTCCCGGGACCGGGTGTAGGCCGCCGCCGCTCTGCTGTCGTCGGCGTCACGCAGGAGGGCACCCAGCTGGGCGGCACTGTTTGCGCCCCACGCCGTCGAGACGGTCCAGATTTTCTCGCGGTCTTGCGAGCCACGCCGCCAGTCGTCGCCCTCGAAGCGGATGAGACCGCGGATGTCGCCGGTGTCCCGTTCCAGCCCGTCAAGTGTCGTCTCGACGTGGGTGTAGAGCCGGTCGCGGGTCTCCGCTGGCAGGTCGATAGCTTCGGCAGCGACGCGACAGGCAGCGGGGAGGGCCAGCGTCGCGGAGTCCAGTCGGTCGTCGATGGTCCCGTCGTGTTCACGAAGGGCGTAGCGGTCACCGGTCCACAGCGCGTCCAGCGAGGACAGCACTGTTTTAGCCTGCGACCGGGCGTGGTCTCGGAGCGTGGCGCAGACGGGCGCGCGGGCAACGGCCGCGTAGGCGTGCAGGAAGGTCGCAGCGGTGTGCGTGAACCGACCCTGCATGTTCTCCCAGGCGTTCTGGCAGGCAATGGGGAGGCCGTCGTCGGCCAGCGTGTCGTCGATGCTCTCAACGGCGCGCCCGAGCGTGGCTTCGATGCACTCCGGGTCGGCCGGCTCGCCGGTCCGGAGATACGTCGCGAGGAAGCTGGTGACGCTCGCGGTCTGGTCGGCCTGGTAGTCGGCGTCAGAACCGCTTTCGAGCCGGGCGTTCGCCCAGCCTGGCGCGAGCGTCTCGTCGCCGGGCCAGACACGGTGGGGCCAGCTCCCGTCCGGTTGCTGCGTGCGACAGTAGAATTCGGCGGAGCGCTGGTGCCACGAATCGAGTCCAAGGTCGAACGTCCCGTCGGCTTCGAGCAGGAAGGCCGATATCTCGGCGTCGTCGCGGAACCACGTGTAGCCGTAGCCGCCGGAGGTGACGTAGTACGGGTCGAAGTCCGGCGCGGCGATTCTGGCCCCGTTCGCGGCCGATAGCAGCGAGAGGACCCTGAGGTCGGCCACGACGCTTTCGCGGCTCGGCGTCTCCGCGGGGACGCGCCATCGCCGCTGCGCCTGGCCGGCTTCGAGCAGCGTCTCAGCGGTGTAGTGGTCGCTCACCAGCCGGTTGATGGTTGACAGCGCCGCGTCACGCCCAGTTTCGTTCGTGTCCGTCAGCAGCGTCGTCAGCGTGACGCCACCGTCGACAAACGGCGCGGACAGCAGGACACCGCCGGTGAGCGTCGTATCCTCGTACCGTCGCTCCCCGGTGTCCCGAGGGAACGAGACCGGGTCGTCATCGACGAGTTCGGAGAACCGCTCGGGAATCTGGCCCGCAACAGTGTCGAGTTCGGTAGAGACGCCAATGAAGTCGTGTTCGGACCGGTGGTAGGCCTCGACGGAGTTTCCGTGCATCAGCAGGCTCTGCTGGCCGGTCCGTCCGTCTGGTGCGAAATCGACGAACGCCCGAAGCGACACGTCGGCGGGCGCGTCGCCGCGAAGTTCGAACCGGGTGACGTGGGCCTGCTCGATGGTGCAGTCCGTCTGGACGACGGCCCAGTCGCCGCAGTCGTGGATCGTCTCGACGACGCCGGCGTCACCGCGATACCGCTGGTCAGCGTCGGCGCTGAACCACGTCGTCGAACCCGTTTCGATGCCGAACCGCGAGCGGTCGATTCCTGTGAGCCCACACAGCGGATAGGAGTAGTCCCGCAGCGAGCCGTCGTTGTCAACATGCACCAAGCGGCTGTCGAGTCCGGAGAAACTGCCCGTCGTAGAGCGGAGTTCACCCGGGAACTGGTGGCGACGGTCCCGCGTCCGCTTGAAGTCGTTGAGTGCCGTCCGGAGCGTCATTAGAGAGAGACACCACTGCAGGGGATATAAAATATGGTGTAATAGTTTTTCATTCTTGTAAATCCAGCGTCGGGCAGTCGAGGGCAGATACCCGTGCCGGCAGCTTCGAAGGCGTTTCCGGGTTACACAGCACCGAAACACAGTTATCCGCCGCCGTTACCAGATGTGAACAGATGGACGATTCGACTCTCAGGGACAGGCTGGAACAACTGGGCCTGTCGGAGAAGGAAGTCGACACGTACCTGTCGATTCTCAGCAGCGGCGAGGCCACAGCCAGCGAAATCGCCGACGACACCGGCGTTTCCAAACGGTACGTCTACAGCATCAGTGAGTCGCTCGAAGACCGCGGGTTCGTCGAGGTCAACGACCACGTCGTGCCCACGACGATCCGCGCCCGGCCACCCGAGGAGGTCATCGACGCCCTGACCGACCGGCTCGAAGAGATGAGCGGGGCACTCGATTCCCGATACTCTGCGAGTGCGCGAGAACCCCAGCAGTTCGACGTCATCAAGTCGCGGGTGACGGTCATCAAACGGCTCACGGAGTACATCAGGAACGCGGAGCGCGAGATCATGCTGTCGGTTCCCCAGCAGTACCTCCCGGAGATTTCGGAAGAACTGGGTGCGGCCGTCGACCGTGGCGTCCTCGTGATGCTGGTCGTCAGCAGCGCCGACGACCTGCGCTCGGACGACGCGAGTGGGCTGGCCTCCGTGGTCCGGTCCTGGGACCAGCCGATGCCAATAATGCTCACCGTCGACGCCCAGTTCGGCCTCGTCTCGCCGGCCGAAATGGTGACACGCACCAACTCCGACCAGCGCGCTATCGCCTTCGTCCAGCAACAACTCGTCCCGGTACTGTCGGGATCGTTCCTCGGGAACTACTGGCTGATGGCCACCGAGGTGGCCGTCACCGACCCGGCTCCGCTCCCGGCCACCTACCACGACTTCCGTCACGCCGTTCTGCAGGCGACGCTCCACCTGCGCGCCGACCACGATATCCACGTCTCCGCAGACGTGCGGGCGGTACAGGCCGACGACGACACCACCACCATCGAGGGGACCGTCGTTGAGACGAAACAGGGCCTCGTCGAGCCGGAGACAAACTCCTACCCCATCGAACACACGCTGGTCGTCGATATCGGCGACCGGACTGTCTCGCTGGGCGGCTCCGGGTCGTTCCTCGAGGACTACGAAACCGACGCAGTCACACTCTCGCTGGCCGAGTGACGGACTTCGTCCCACCTGAAACCCAAGCGGCTCAGTTGCGCTGGCTCGGGTCCGGCCAGCGATAGATAACGTACGTTTCTGACTCCGGTTCGTCAGCGGGGTTCCAGACGAGTCGCAGCGTCGCGTCACGCAGGTCCAGATGGTCCCCGCTCGGGATGCCGGTGAACTGCCCCTGATGTATCGTAATTTCTGTCCCCGACGTAATCCGCGTCGAGGCCTGTGCCTGTATTGGATTAGTGTCAAGCGTCACGTCGGTGCCGCCGGAACTCTTGGCACCGGAGACGACGACAGAGAGATTGCTCCTGTAGACGGTGTCACCGCTGCTGAAGCTGAGATTCAGATACTCCCCGTTGCCGGTGGTCCGCTCGTTGTAGTCAGCCACGATAGCGACCTGTGGGGCCTGTGTCGGCTGCTGTTCGCTGAAGCCGAGCGCGAACACGCCGACGGTGGCGGCGAGAATTGCAACAATGCCGACAAGGATAACAACACCAATGACCGGGCTCACAGCCCGTCTTCGCTCATCTACCCGACTCATTGAACACAGGTGAGAACTGGGTGTATAAAAGGGACAGCGTCGACTCAGCGTTCGATATCTGACAGCGATACTGCCCGGTTACGCCGTCGGAAAGAGCGTCTCGGGGAGGTCGCCCGGTAGTTCGTCGCGGTCGTGGACAGCCTCGAAGTCAGGGTCGGGACCCATCGGGACAATACGCTTCGGGCTCACGTCGGGGTGGGTGGTGTAGTAGTGCTCCGTGATGTGGTCCATGTTCACCGTCTCGGCGACACCGGGGAGCTGGTAGAGGTCCCGGAGGTACGGCCAGAGGTTGTCGTACTCGCGAATGAGCTTGTGGTTGCACATGAAGTGGGTGTGATACACCTCGTCGAAGCGAACGAGCGTCGTGAACAGACAGATATCCGCCTCGGTCAGGCGGTCGCCGGCGAGGAAACGCTGGTCTTCGAGGACAGTGTCCCAGTGGTCCAGCGCGTCGAACAGTTCCTCGACGGCCTCGTCGTAGGCCGACTGGCTATCGGCGAAGCCAGACCGATAGACGCCGTTGTTGATCGGCTCGTAGATGTTGTCGATGATGCGGTCGACCTCGTCTTGATAGCCCTCGGGGTAGAGGTCAACGTCGTTGTCCGACACGTCGTCGAACTCGGTATCGAGCATTCGGAGGATCTCTTCGGACTCGTTGTTGACGATGGTTTCTTCATGCTTGTCCCACAGCACCGGCACTGTCACGCGGCAGGTCGCGTCGGGGTCGGCTTCGACATAGACCTCGCGGAGGTAGTCCGACCCGTTGACCGTATCCGGCGTACAGCCCGCCTTCTCGGGCGTGAACCGCCAGCCGTCCTCGCCGCGGAACGGGTCGACGTAGTCGACGGTGATGGCGTCTTCGAGTCCCAGCAGCTTCCGGGCGACCAGAATCCGGTGGGCCCACGGACAGGCGCGGCAAGCGTACAGGTGGTACCGGCCGGCTTCGGGCTGGAACCGCGCGTCGGGGTCGTCCTCGACCCGGTCACGGAAGGTTGTATCCTGCCGGTCGAAGGCCCCGTCCTCGTTCGTAGTTTCGTATGCGTCAGTCCGCCACTCGCCGTCAACGAGCATATTCATGGTATCTATGATATGTGCGCAAAGCGTAAAAGAACGCGGTGACAGCGGTGTTACCAGAACACACTGACACCCACACGGACAGCAAACTGCCGACACAGCCATCACAGCAACGGCCAGTTTGGGCCCGCTCACGGTTGTGTGGGACACACCAGCACGCCGCCGGGCGGGTTCGAAGCCCTTATTGGGCCGCTCGGCGACGTATTCTCCAAGAGTACCTATGTCGGACAAACCCGCCTCAATGTACCGGGACATCGACAAGCCCGCGTACACCCGACGCGAATACATCACAGGCATTCCCGGGTCGAAGATCGCACAGCACAAGATGGGCCGTAAACAGAAGGACGCCGACGATTACCCCGTCCAGATCAGCCTCATCGTCGAGGAGACTGTCCAGCTCCGTCACGGCTCGCTGGAGGCCTCCCGCCTGTCGGCCAACCGCCACTTGATCAAGGAGCTCGGCGAAGAGGGTGACTACAAGATGACGCTGCGGAAGTTCCCTCACCAGGTCCTGCGCGAGAACAAGCAGGCGACCGGTGCCGGGGCCGACCGTGTCTCCGACGGGATGCGTGCCGCCTTCGGGAAGATCGTCGGCACCGCCGCCCGCGTTCAGGCCGGCGAACAGCTGTTCACCGCCTACTGTAACGTCGAAGACGCAGAGCACGTCAAGGAAGCGTTCCGCCGTGCCTACAACAAGATCACTCCTTCTTGCCGCATCAAGGTCGAGCGCGGCGAAGAGCTGCTGATTGCGTAAGTCAATCAGCAACGGCCACTCGCCGTTCGCAGAACGTGGCGAAGAACTGCGTACCGCGTAAGTCGGACAGCGGTGTTTTCTTGCCTTCACAGGCGGGACAACCGCCCCGGCCTCGTTTTTCCGCGTCGCTCCAAAGAGTCCCATCCCAGTCGCTGGATAACGCAGTCGTAGCCGCGGTCTTGTTGTATGTTACCAGCACCCACAATACTCTTGGACCCGTCCAGCGTACCATCACGTATGGCGTTCCGACTCGCACTCCTGGTTCTTGGCGTCCTCGAACTGCTCCGGCCCCGGAAAGTCGTCGACTTCTGGATGGGGCTTGCAACGACAAACGGCGACGAGATAGACCTGCGCCCGTGGGTGTACAGCGCCGCCCGGGTCGAGGGCGCGCTCCTCGTGCTGTGGGTACTCCGACGAAGTCGTAGCGGCGAGTGACTCAGCAGAACGGCCCGCCACACCACACGGGTGACCGGCGCTGCTAGCGGGTGCCCGCTACGTATTGCCGGACAGTCGGACCGTCAACACCGGCGCGTCCGCCGTCCGAACAACTTTCTCGGTGACGCTCCCCAGCAGAAACCGATCCAGACCGCTCCGCCCGTGGGTTCCCATAACGATTATATCGACACCCGCCGTCTCGGCGTAGTCGATAATCTCCTCATAGGGGTCGCCCATTCGGTGCTCGGCAACAACGGCCGCGCCGTGGGCGGCGATATCGTCGATAGTCTCGTCGATGACCTGCTCGGTCTGTTCCTGCAGCGATTCGATGGTCGTTGCTTCTGCCGCGGCGCTCCCGAGATACGTCGAATCGACGACAGAGAGCACGTGAATCGTCGCGTCGTGCGTCGCTGCCAGTTCGAGCGCGTGTGCGAGCGCCTCGTCTGCGCCGTCACTCCCATCTGTCGGAAAGAGGATATCATCGTACACGCGTGGCCTATTCTCCCCAATATACTTAGTATTTGTCTGACAATTTTGAAGATAGTTGTATATTCATCCACTCTACCCGCTATTCTGTGGATTGTGGCGGTCGGAACGAGGCGCGCGACAGGGCCTCGACTGTGTGGCTGCGAGCGTATTTTATCTCTCCACGACAACGAAAAGCCATGCACAGGCTGGCCGTCGCCACGAACGCCGAGACTTTCGAGCGGATGCAGGCCCCGCTGGCGGCCCGGGATATTGAGGTGGGCCACGTCGAAACGGCCGAGCGGACGCTGCCGCTTGATGAGAGCCCCTTCGACGAATACGACGTAGGCTTCGTCTATCCCTCCCGAATCATGGAGGGAGCGGTCGCCGACGCCATGCTGGACGTGCCGTGGGTCAACGACCGCGAGGCCATCCTCCGCTCACGAAACAAGGCCGACGTACTGGCGCGCCTCGGCCGTGCGGACGTACCCGTTCCCAAGACCGTCGTGGTGTCGAACCCGGCGAGTGAGGCCGAGCTGACCGCGGCGTTCGAGCGGTTCGACCCGCCCGTGGTCGTGAAGCCGAACTCGACGACCCGCGGCGTCGGCGTCGCAAAGGCCCACGACCTGGATTCGTTTCTCGGCATCGTCGACTACCTCGACCTGGTCCACGACTACCGCGCGGTCGGCGACCAGTCGTTTCTCGTGCAGGAGTACATCGCCGACGCTGCCGACTACCGCGTGATGGTCGTCGACGGTGAGTACGTCGGGGCGGTCGAGCGCCGCCTCCCCGAAGCGAGCCGCGAGCAGGGCCGGTGGAAGCACAACGTCCACCGCGGGGCCGAAGCTGAAGGGCAGGCACTACCAGCAGCGCTGCGGGAACTAGCCGAAGACGCGGCCGACGAGCTGGCGATTCCGTACCTCGGCGTCGACCTGCTGGTAACCGAGAACCGTGCAGTAGTCAACGAGACGAACGCCCGCCCGACGATCGACTCGGCAACGAAGTACGAGGACGGCTTCTGGGACGACCTGACGGCGTTGATACGGCAAACAGCGGAGCAGTAGCGAAGCGAGTGCGCTGTTCTCAGTTTAAAAACAGACGGTGTACTGTGCGCGCTACAGTTCGATGTCCGCGGAGTCCTCTTCGGGGTCGAAGGTGACTTCGAGGATACCGTTGTTGTACGTCGCGGCGGCGGAGTGTTCGTCGACGCGGGTCGGTAGGGTCAGTCGTTCGTGGTACTCGCGCTCCGGACTTTCGGCGTTGATCGTGAGGACAGTGCCGTCGCACTTGAGGTCGATCGCGTCCTTGTTGACACCCGGAACGTCAGCGACGACCCGGATCTCCTCGTCGGTTTCGTGAACGTCGACGTGGAGGTCGGCCCCACCGCCACCGGTGTCCCGGTCGATATGGACGTCACCTTCGGCCCCCATCATCTCGTCCATCATCCGCTCTATTTCCCGAAAGAACTCGTCGAACGGGTCGTCACTGTCATCGCGTCTCATTCCTATAGGTCAGTACGTCCGTCCGTTTCAAAAGCCTTCGGACGAACCTAGTCCATGTTAGCTGACACTGTCGAGGGGACACTCTCAGTCGGGCTAGCATCATCACTATTAATCATTCGCGCCCGAACACGCATAAACAAACACAAATTTACAACAAATCCGAAAACATTTTACACTGACCGACTGCCTCTCTAGACACCAATGAGTAAGCCAGTCCGCGTCGGCCTCAACGGCTTCGGCCGTATCGGCCGCAACGTATTCCGCGCATCGTTACACAACGACGACGTCGAGATCGTCGGTATCAACGACGTCATGGACGATTCCGAGATCGATTACTTCGCCCAGTACGACACCGTCATGGGCGAACTCGAAGGGGCCAGCGTCGACGACGGCGTCCTCACAGTCGAGGGCACCGACTTCGAGGCAGGCATCTTCCACGAGACCGATCCCACACAGCTCCCATGGGAGGACCTTGACGTTGACGTGGCCTTCGAGGCGACCGGCATCTTCCGCACCAAGGAGGACGCGAGCCAGCATCTCGACGCCGGGGCCGACAAGGTCCTCATCTCCGCCCCGCCGAAGGGCGACGAGCCGGTCAAACAGCTCGTCTACGGCGTCAACCACGACGAGTACGACGGCGAGGATGTCGTCTCGAACGCCTCCTGTACGACCAACTCCATCACGCCGGTCGCGAAGGTCCTCGACGAGGAGTTCGGTATCAACGCCGGCCAGCTGACGACGGTCCACGCCTACACCGGCTCCCAGAACCTGATGGACGGTCCGAACGGCAAACCCCGTCGTCGCCGCGCGGCTGCCGAGAACATCATCCCGACCTCCACCGGTGCCGCGCAGGCGACCACCGAGGTCCTGCCGGAACTTGAGGGCAAACTCGACGGGATGGCTATTCGCGTCCCGGTACCGAACGGCTCCATCACCGAGTTCGTCGTCGACCTCGACGAGGACGTGACGGAGAGCGACGTCAACGCTGCTTTCGAGGAGGCCGCCGTCGGCGAACTCGAAGGCGTGCTGGGCGTCACGAGTGACGACGTCGTTTCCTCCGACATCCTCGGGGACCCGTACTCCACGCAGGTCGACCTGCAGTCGACGAACGTCGTCTCCGGGATGACGAAGATTCTCACCTGGTACGACAACGAGTACGGCTTCTCGAACCGGATGCTCGACGTGGCCGAGTACATCACAGAGTAGTCGTCACCCGGCCGTTTTATTCAGGAACTGGTCAAAATAGAAGAAAAGTTTATCACGATTGTTCACAAACCATCTTGATACACACAGAGTGTGAATCAGTCCCACACAACTGGCAGGCTCTGTGTGTCGGCAAAGTCAGCCGTATCCGCAGTCGGCAGCCCGTGACCCACAGTTGGGCACAGCGGACGCGGAATCCCCACCCACTCCCACCCCATCCCTTCTCTCCCGTTCCGAGTCAGTATCCGAGACAGAAGGTGTAGTGACGGTATCGCTCGGCCGGGCGAACCGGCCGCTATCGGACTCGGAAACCGTTAAGCGGACGGCAGGTTACCTCCCGAGTGATGACCTTCCAGACGCTCGACGACCTCGACGACGGACAGCGCGTCCTCGTTCGCCTCGACCTCAATTCACCGGTAGAGGACGGCACGGTACAGGACAATCGACGGTTCGACCGCCACGCGGAGACGGTCAGCGAACTCGTCGACCGTGGGTTCGAGGTCGCGGTGCTGGCCCATCAGGGCCGCCCGGGCCGCGACGACTTCGTCTCGCTTGCGCAACACGCCGAGATCCTCGCCGACCATATCGACCACGACGTTGACTTCGTCGACGAGACCTACGGGCCACAGGCGATTCACGACATCGCTGACCTCGACGGCGGCGACGTACTCGTGCTTGAGAACACGCGGATGTGCGACGATGAACTGCCCGAGGAAAACCCCGAAGTCAAATCACAGACAGAGTTCGTCCAGACGTTGAAAGACGAGTTCGACGCATACATCAACGACGCCTACTCTGCGGCCCACCGCTCACACGCCTCACTCGTCGGCTTCCCGCTGGTGATGGACGCCTACGCTGGCCGCGTGATGGAAACCGAGTACGAGGCCAATACCGCCATCGCCGAGAAGGAGTTCGACGGGCAGGTGACGATGGTCGTCGGCGGAACGAAGGCAACGGACGTTATCGACGTGATGACCCACCTCGATGAGAAGGTCGACGACTTCCTGCTCGGCGGTATCGCCGGGGAGCTGTTCCTGCGGGCCGCTGGCTACCCGGTCGGCTACGACATCGACGACGCGAATCTCTACGACGAGCAGTGGGAGGCAAACAGCGAGAAAATCGAGTCCATGCTCGAAGACCACCGCGACCAGATCACGCTCGCGGTCGATCTAGCCTACGAAGACGACGGTGACCGCGCCGAGCAGGCCGTCGACGACATCGAGGAGAAGAGCGTTTCCTACCTCGACGTTGGGAGCGAGACGGTCATGGAGTACTCACCGATCATCCGCGACTCCGAGGCCGTCTTCGTGAAGGGCGCACTGGGGATGTTCGAAGACGAGCGGTTCTCGGTCGGCACCGCCGGCGTCCTCGAAGCCATTGCCGACACCGACTGCTTCTCCGTCGTCGGCGGCGGCGACACTTCGCGAGCTATCGAGATGTACGGGATGGAAGAGGACGAGTTCGGCCACGTCTCTATCGCGGGCGGGGCCTACATCCGGGCACTGACCGGCGCGGAACTGGTCGGCGTCGAAGTGCTGCAGCGTTAACTTCGGCCTTTCGTCTCAGCGTGTCGCAGGTCCCAGTCCTCGGTTAGTTCGTCGGGCACCTCGACGATCCGACCGGTTTCGGTCGGCTCCGTCCGTGCGTGACGGGTCGTCCAGTTGTGGTCAGCGTTAGGCGTGGCTGCCATACACCGCGTTACCAGCGGCGAGTGTAAATTCCTTCTGCAAAATTAGCGTAAATAATTACTCGATTCCGGGTCTATGTTACGTCTCCGGGAAGCGAAGTGCTTTCCGCCAGCCGCGCCGTATCTGGGGTATGTTCACCGGAATCGTCGAGACGACCGGCGAGGTGCAGGCGGTTATTGACGACGAAGGCGGGCGCCGGATGCGGATCGGCGCGCCGTTCGAGGGACTCGACCACGGCCAGTCGATCAGCGTCAGCGGCGTCTGTCTCACCGTCGAGAAGGCGGCTGACGGGGAGTGGTTCGAGGTGTTTCTCGCCCAGGAAACCCTCGCCCGGACGTTCTTCGATGATCTCGACGGTGGTGACCAGGTGAATCTTGAGCGGGCGATGCCCGCCGACGGCCGGTTCGACGGCCACATCGTGCAGGGCCATGTCGATACGACGGCCGAAATCGTCGGTATCGAGCAGGAAGGCGAGGACTGGACGTTCACGTTCTCCCTACCCGAGGCCCATCGGAACTATCTGGTTCAAAAAGGGTCGATAACAGTCGACGGCATCAGTCTCACCGTCGCCGACCGTCGCTCCGAAGAGTTCGATGTGGCGATCATCCCGACGACGTACGCCGAGACGACGCTGTCGGAGAAGTCGGTCGGCGATCCGGTACATCTGGAGGTCGACGTGGTCGCAAAGTACGTCGAACAGCTTGCTTAAGGGTCGAACTCAGTCTGTTCCGGGCGAAGCTCGGTCTCGTCCGGGTCCTCGTGAGCACGAGTGTACGCCTGCCGATAGGCGCGAACCTTTTTCAGCAACAGGAGGCCGAAGATCGAGTCGTACACGATGACGAAGCCGAAGAACGCGACGAGGAAGTCAACGTTGTATATGGTCGCCGCAATGGCCGTAACTGGGCCAGCTAACGTGTTGTAGACGGCGTGGATGACAGAGGCGATGAGCAGCCCTTTCAGGACAATCGGGCCGGCGTCGTCCGGATTGAACTTGGCCAGGCCGAGGTAGTAGCCGGCGAAGGCCGAGTAGATGACGTGGCCCGGGCCCGCGAGCGCTCTGACCGCAGTGATGTCGCTGCTGGCGGCGAGTAACTCAACAGTCCCGGCGGCCATCTCGGCATTTTGGGTGATATACAGCGCGTTTTCAATAGTCGCAAAGCCAAGACCGGCGGCAGCACCGTACACGGCACCGTCGACGACAGTATCAAAACGCTCGTCACGGAAGGCGTACAGCCGCACCGCGAGCTGTTTCACTGTTTCTTCGACGGGGCCGACAATAAGGAAAAAGAAAAACACCTGTCCGAGAAACGGCACTAGGCCGAACCCGGAGCCGATTGCCTGCACCGGGGTGCCGAAAATACCGTTGAGGATGCCGGCAAAGCCGGCAAATAGCACGCCCAGCAGGAATGTCCCCACGAGCAGCGTCAGCGGCTCCGGCGTGGTCACGTCAGCGTAGTAGATGTAGGCCGCGAGTCCGAGCGCCGGCACGGCGGAGAGAATCGCCATCCCAGCAAACAACGGCTGGTCGCCGACTGCGCCGAGGCTCCCGAACGCCACCTGCAAGAGGAGAATCAGAATGGCCGCAACGATGACCAGATACCGCAGGGTTCGTATTCCGATATGGTAGAGCCAGTGGGCGAACCGGTCCAGTGTCGACCGGGGCTCCCAAGTCGATATCTCATAGAGATCAGCAGACCCGTCAGCGTTTGCCTCGACCGGGTCCTGCCGTCGCTTTCCCATGTCTCACGTCTGCATCCCGTCTCACCTAACCGTTTGGTTCGGGTATAACCAAGGAGCACTGGGCGGCGGGAGCGACGATACGGTGCTCAGTCAGGACACCCCCTGCCGGAACGGACACTTGCAGGAGACGAGAGGCTTTTCGCACGGGGCCACCAACAGGGACACATGACGCTACGCGCGGGTGTACTCGCGGTTCAGGGCGATGTCTCTGAACACGGGGACGCAATCGAGCGGGCAGCAGCGGCCCACGACCGGACCGCGGAGGTCGTTGAGATACGCGAGGCGGGACTGGTCCCGGACTGCGATGTCCTGTTGCTACCGGGCGGGGAATCCACCACGATTTCGCGGCTCATCCACCGCGAAGGCATCGCAGAGGAAATCGAGTCCCACGTCAAGGCGGGCAAGCCGGTACTGGCGACGTGTGCCGGGCTCATCGTCAGCGCGACCGACGCACAGGACGACCGCGTCGACACACTGAATGTCATCGACGTCTCCGTCGAACGCAACGCCTTCGGTCGACAGCGGGACAGCTTCGAAGCCCCGCTTGACGTGACCGGGCTCAACGAATCATTCCCGGCGGTGTTCATCCGCGCACCAGTCATCGACTACGTGGGCGAGGATGTCGAAGTGCTGGCGACGTGGGACGACCGCCCGGTCGCGGTCCGTGACGGGCCGGTCGTCGGCACGTCGTTCCACCCCGAACTGACCGAGGACCCGCGCATCCATGATCTGGCCTTTTTCGACTCCGTGGAGTCGTAGCGACGGCCTGAAGGCCCCGCTGACCGAACGACGGCTATGAGCGACGACACCGGCGACGTTATCGACGAACTGTTCGCTGTCATCGAGGACCGCAAGGCGAACCTTCCCGAAGACTCCTACACGGCGTCGCTGTTCACCCACGAGAAGGGCGAAAACGCCGTTCTGGAGAAGCTCGGCGAAGAGACCACGGAACTGATTCTGGCGGCGAAAGACGACGATACCGAAGAGCTCGCCCACGAATCGGCCGATATCGTCTATCATCTGCTCGTCCTACTGTCGATGAAGGAGATGGATGTCGACGATTTGCGGGCGGAACTGGCAAAGCGACGATAGGACCCCCTCTCGTCAGGTTCACCGCACGACAGATTGACACTAACACGGTGCATATCATGGTGTATGGGCCATGTGGTGTCGGGCGTTACAGTCCTCTGTGTCGATGACGAACCATCGTACGCCGACCTCATTGCGACACATCTCGAACGCAACGACGAGCTAATCGACGCTACCGGGGTCACGAGCGCTACGGACGGGCTGTCGTATCTGGACGAGCACAACGTGGACTGCATCATCAGTGACTACGATATGCCCGGTACCGACGGACTGGAGTTTCTAGAAACGGTCCGCGCCAGAGACCCGGACATGCCGTTTCTACTGTTTACAAGTCAGGGGAGTGAGGCGCTTGCGAGCGAGGCAGTCTCGGCCGGTGTCACCGATTACATTCAAAAATCGCACGGGACCCAGCAGTACGCCGTCCTCGCGAAGCGAGTCCGAAACGCGGTCGAGCGAGTCAGAGCGAAAGCGACGGCCGACGCCACACAGGCACGGACGAAACGGATTCTCGACGCAACGAGCGATGCGGTCCTCGTCAGCGTCGCCGACACCGTCGTGTACGCGAACCCGGCGGCAGTTGATCTGTTCAGTGCCGCCGACAGCGACGAACTCCGCGACCGGCCGCTGACTGACCTCGTTGAACCGACGGCTGACGGCGGAGTCGAGACCGTCGAACGCGTCGTCGAGGACGACCAAACGGCTGGCCAGGCCAGACGGATGATACGGACGCTGGCCGGCAACAGCGTCCAAGCCAGCATCACAGCGTGTGACGTGACCTGGGACGGCGACGACGGCACAGTGTCGGTCATCAGCGACCGAAGCGATACTGACGAGCGCGAGCATCGACTCGAAGCGCTACACGAGGCCACCCGGCACTTGATGGCCGCCGAAGTCCACAACGAAGTCGCCGGTATCGGTGTCAACGCTGCCGCAGAGATTATCGGACTTGACGCAAACGCCGTCCACCTCATCAACGATGACGGGCAGTTAGAACCCGTCGCCGCGACCGCGTCGGCTCGGGAGTTGGTCGGTGATATCCCAACGTTCGAGCAGGGCAACAGCATCGCCTGGCGGGTGTACGAACGTGGCGAGGCGACTGCAGTTCCAGACGTGCGGCTGGAAGAGGATGTGCAGAACCCCGAGACGCCGATACGCAGCGAGCTATATCTGCCACTGGGGGAACACGGCCTTCTCATCGCCGCATCGGCGACTGTCGACGCTTTCAACGAATCAGACATTGTCGCTGGACGGGTCCTCGCGGCAAACATGGAGGCGGCCCTCGCCGCCGTTGAGCGCGATAAACAGCTCCGTGACCGTGAGCAGGAACTGTCGACGCAAAACGACCGTCTGGAACAGTTCGCAACAGTCGTCAGTCACGACCTTCGCAACCCTCTGAACGTCGCTATCGGCCGGCTGGGAGCGCTGAAAGAGGAGTGTGACGACGACAACATCGCTGCGATAGAACAGGCACTCGACCGGATGCAGGCGTTGATAGACGACCTCCTGTTGCTGGCCCGGACCGGCGACAGCATCGCGGAGGTGGAAACGGTGGCACTGGCGACAGCAGCCAGGGACTGCTGGGAGGTCGTCGAGACCGGCGACGCGACGCTGGTGGTCGACACTGACCGCAAGGTACAGGCAGACATGACGCGGCTCAAACAGCTGCTGGAGAACCTGCTCCGAAACGCCATAGAGCACAGCGCTGCGGACAGTCGGAGGCAGTCCAGCGAGACCGACAAGCACGGGAGTCCGGGCGTGACGGTGACGATTAGTGAGATTCCGGGTGGGTTCGCTGTCTCGGATGATGGCCCGGGAATCCCCGACGCCGACCGGGAGACGGTGTTCGAAAGCGGCTACTCAACGGCGACTGACGGCACCGGATTCGGACTCTCGATAGTCTCACAGATCGCCGCTGCGCATGGCTGGACAGTCACCCTCACTGAAAGCGATGCCGGCGGCGCATGCTTCGAGTTTACTGGCGTCGACGTGGTGTCGGAAGAATAGGGCGTTCAGTCGTCGGGGCGCTACTCGTCGGCAGGTGCGAACCGATGGCGGACGACCTCGCTGTCGTCGTCCCACTCGAAGCTGCCGTGGACTTTCTTCATCCGGTTCTTGTACGCAGCGAGGTCTTCCGACCCTTCTCGCTGTGCGTCCTCGTCAGTCATGTCGCCCAGCGTCCGGTGTGTTACGTCTGTCACCTCGAACTCGGTGCCGTCGATCTCGAACGTGTCGCCCTCGTCGGCGTACTGGTGGCCGCGGTGCATCTGAGTGACCCGCCCCTCAGCAGCCATCTGCTGGACGTGGTCGTTGGGCAGAATCTCGCCGGCGTCGATCTGTGCCATGCCGGAACTGTGTCCGGGACGCTCAAAAACGTGACTCGCAACAGTTTGGGGCGCGATTGAACGCGCTTTTACGCTCCGGCCGTCAACGGGACCTATGAGCCATCCCTTCGAGGGTCTGCCGACGACGCCCACTGCCGAGGAGCTCGTGGACAAAGCCTTCTCGCGGGCGTCACGCGCCGGCGGGGCCAAGGACGGGAACGAAGCCCAGCAGTCGATGCTGATGACAGCGTCGAACATCGCCTCCGACAACATGGAGAACGTGGTGACCGCGTGGCCGACGATTGACGACCTCGACCCCTTCTACGTCGAACTCGCCGACGCCGTCGTCGGCGAGGCCTACCCCGCGGACGACGACCCCGGTATCGACGCGCTGAAACAGCACCTTTCGGAGATCTCGTGGGCCGCCGACAAGGTCGTCGAGATCCGTCAGGAGTACGAGAGCCGCGTCGCCCGCGGCGACATCGACACCGCCCGGAAGCTCCGCAAGCAGGCCTTCGCCCGTATCGCCGACGTCGTCGAAGAAGTCGAAGACGACCTCGCCGCTATCTCGACCGCGCACAACGCCCTCAAAGACATCCCCGACATCCGCCCGAACGAGCCAGCCATCGTCGTCGCCGGCTACCCCAACGTCGGTAAGTCGTCGTTCGTCAACCGCGTCACGCGGGCCGACAACGAGATCGCCTCGTATCCCTTCACGACGACGCAGATCCGCGTCGGCCACTTCGAGGACCAGCGTATCCGCTACCAGCTCGTCGACACGCCCGGCCTGCTCGACCGGCCGCCGGAAGACCGCAACGAGATCGAGTCACAGGCCGTGAGCGCGCTCAAACACCTCGCCGACGCGGTCCTCGTGTTTATTGACCCGAGTGGCGAGTGTGGCTATCCGCTCGCGGACCAGCTGGAACTGCGAAACGACATCGAGGCGCGTTTCGACGTGCCCGTGCTGACCATCGCGAACAAGAGCGACCTCTCGACGGACGTCGAGGCTGACCACTACATGAGCGTCACCGAAGACGACAACGTCGACGGCGTGTTGCAGGCCGCTATCGACGCAGTGGATTATGAACTCGAATTGCCGTTTGACGAGTAGCGAGAGGTAGCGAGACGCCTCCCGTTGGTCGGCGTCTCGAAAACTCCGAGCGGGGAGCGCAGCGACCCGCGAGGACTGCTGTCACCGTCGCGAAGACTACGGTCGCCGTCGCGTGTGGTCAGTAACGAGCGGCCGTTTGAAAACACGAACAGGGAGCGGTATAGCGAATCAGAGCGGCTTACTCGAGTTCGTACGTGACACTAACGGAGGCGTCGACAGTGACCTCGCCGGGCTGGATGTTCGTCCGTCCGCCGGCATCGGCGACCATCGCTTCCGCGTACACGACGGGGCGGCCGTGGTTACTGGTCTGGACCGTGACTGCGTCACCGACGGACCGATCCTCCGCAGCGGCGACGACTTCGGCGTCCGTCCGGGCGTTGTCCATAGCAGTCGTCAGCGCTTCTTCACGGGCGTCCTGTCGCGTCTCCTCGCTCAGGGAGTATCGGACGCCCTCGACGCGGTCCGCGCCGGCGTCGACTGCAGCATCGATGAGTGTCCCGGCAGTCGAAACGTTGCTCGTTTCCGCTTCAACGGTGTGAATCGCCACGTAGCCGACCTGTTCGCGACCGTCGCGGCTCTCCTCGTACTCGGGGCGGATCTGGAACCGCGAGGAGGTCACGGTTGCGCCCTCGTCCTCCAGCGCCGACGTGATGGCGTCGGCATCACCGCTGAGATTGTTGCGCGCCGCTTCGGCGGTCTCACCGCGGCCAACGGCGGCAACGGCGACAGTTGCACGGTCGGGCGCGCGTTCGACGGTCGCGTCGGCGTTGACGCTCACAGTGGAATTCGTCGACGGTGCCACAGTTCCAGTGTCTGCGAGTGCGAACCCGACGCCACCGGCGACGAGCAATGTCAGCACACCAGCGATTGCGAGTGGTCGTGATACCATATTGTCGCCGACACACCCAGCGGTATTTATGCCGTCGAACGCTCAAACGCGGCTTTGAGCATCAGCCGTTCTGTTCAACAGTGACGTAGTGGACTTCCGTCGCAACGTTTCGGCCGGCCGCGTCGTCGGCCACGGTATCGATCTGGTCAGCAAGTAGTGGTTGCTCCGCATCCGGCGGCAATCCGACGGTGACAACGACGCGGCGCGGCCGCTGGAAAATCGCAGTATTCGTCGACTCGACTTCGACCGACAGGACACTCGCCGGCGGGTCGACGCTCTCCTCAATGCCCTCGCGGATGTCCGACTCCGTCGTCGCTCGCTGGTAGGAGTCCAGCGTCACGCCGCCCAGAAACGCCGACAGGACGAGTATCGAGACGGCGAGGACGCCGATGCGTTTGACAGTCGCCGACCGTGCGTTGCTCTCCTGAAACCAGTGTTCCGGGCGGTAGCCCTGGTACCAGAGCCCGACGAGCACTGCGAGGTTGATTGAGAGAACGTTCACCAGCAAAAGCACGGCGGACCCGAGACTGACGAGCGGCTGGCCCCAGGCGATGCCGATGCCGACCGTGGCCGCTGGCGGAATGAGCGCGACGGCGATCATGACGCCAACGAGTGCCGTCGAGACGCCGCTGGTGAGGCTGACAACGCCGGCCGCGCCAGCGCCAAGCGCAACGATCAGCGAGAGGAAGTCAGGGGCGACCCGCTCGCGTATCTGGCCAACCGCGGTCACGTCGGCGAGCGGCGGAATAACGTTAGCGTACCGGACGAGCAGGGCAAATGCAGTCGCACTTGCGACAGCAAGTCCGAGCCCGACAGCCTGAAGTTTGACGCCACGGGCGAACATCTCGTTGTCGTCAACGACGGTCCCGACGTTGGCGGTCATCGCCGGCCCGATAAGGGGCGCAATCACCATCGAACCGACGACGACGGCCGGGGAATCGAGCAGGAGCCCCGCGGTCGCGATAATCGCGCTGATGATGGTCATGAGCGCGTAGTTCGACAGCGAGGGGGCGAGGTCCTTTGCTTTCGATGTGAGTTCTTCGCGGGCGATGCGGTCCTCGTCTTCCTCCTCGGCGTACGTCTCCTCTAGCTCCTCGAACTGGCTAGAGATGACAGTGTTCGCGTCCACGACGACGGTATAGCCGTCATCGTTGATACCGACATCCCGCAACGCTTCGAGGACTGGTTCAAGCGCGTTAGTCGGGACAGGGAACGTGACGACAGCAGTGAACTCCCGACCGCTCGTCTCGTCGGTAAGCACGTAGTCGATGCCCTCCTCGGTCAACACGCCCAGAACGGCGTCTCGCTTCCCGGTCGGAATTAGTAGCTGTACCAGCCGCACGGCTCCGGGTGGGACCGCCGACAATAAAAAGGCGGCTAGTCGGTGGGTCGCGGGTGCAGAGCGAGCGGGAAACGCGACCGTGAATCGGGAAACTGTCGGTCCCTGCAAAACGGACGCGCTTTTCCCCGCCGGCGGAGTATACGGGGTATGTTCGAATCACGACCAGACCGGGACGCCGAGGTGGTGCTCATCGGTCGGTCAAACGTCGGGAAATCGACGTTGATGCGCGAGATAACGGGCCACACGTTCGACACAGGCCAGCGGCCCGGCGTCACGCGTTCGCCCAACCACTTCGACTGGGCCAGCGCCGACTTCGTTATCAGTGACCTCCCCGGCTTCGGGTTCATGAAGGGCGTCCCGGAAGACGTCCGCGAGGAAATCAAGACCGACGTGGTCCAGTACGTCGAGCGGAACGCCGAGCACATTCTTGTCGGCATTCTCGTCGTGGACGGTAAGTCGGTCATCGACATCATCGACCGTCACTCCGGTCCCGACGAGATTCCACACGACGTGGAGATGTTTCACTTCCTCCGGGAGGTCGGCGTCGAGCCGGTCGTCGCCGTCAACAAGATGGACAAGGTCGACGACAAGGATGCGCGGCTGAATGAACTCTGTGACCGCCTCGGACTGCACCCGCCGTGGCAGCAGTGGCAGGAAACTATCGCACCGATCAGCGCAAAGCGCGGCTCCACCGAGCCACTGAACGAAGCCGTCCGACACCACCTCCACGAGGTCCAGCGGGACGACCTGTTTCAGTTTTTTTAAGCGGCTAAATCGTTCATAACCCAGCCTTACCCGAAAACCCACCGTGGAACACCAGGATTCCGGCGTTTCGTATCACGCTTCGTCCCGAACCGTATGTGTGGCTGTCAAGCACTAATCAGTCGTTAGTAGTGAGCCGTGGCATATTGTCGCATATATAACAATATGCAGTATTCGCGTACAGATGAGCACGATGAGTCAGATGATTGTCTATCTCGGTCCGATACTGGGCCAGCATCTATCGAGGTGGCTATGAACCAACGCTCGTACGACTTCTTTGGCGACGTTGTCGTAACGGTTCTCGGGGCTGGTGGGCGGACGAGCCGGCAGTACCGGAAGATGTACGATCAGTTCGAGACTGACACGCCCGCGAACGACCCTGACATCGTCATCGAGGAAACGACGGACGAAGTCCACGCGGAGATCGTCCTCGGTGACCCCAGCGACCATTACGCATGGACTGGCGACGAGTTCGTCATCCGGAACGGGGCAGACTTTATCGCCGTCACGCCGGGCTGGCAACACTTCCGAGTGACACGCGGTTTTGAGCCGTTTTACTCCATCTATCCGGTCGAATTCCGCATCCGACAGCAGCGGGCTGCGCGACAGCAGGCACTGATACACGCCTCAGGCGTGCGACTCGACAGCCAGACGACGCTGTTCCCGGCCTGGCGCGGGGCCGGCAAGACCAACACCCTGCTGTCGCTGTTGCGCGAGGGCGCGGACTTTCTCTCCGACGACCGGCTCTGGGTCGGCGCGGACGGCACGGCTGTCGGCTACCCGCTCGGTGTGAACCTCCAGCCGTTCAATATCGAGTCGTTCCCCGAAATAAAACGACAGCACGACACAGAGCGGGACCGACTGTGCAGTGAACTCCACAGGGCTATCGACGAGCGAGTCGACAGAACCGGTTCGTTCCCGGAAACAGCGCTCAACTTCCTGAATGAGACGTTTCTCGGCGACGATAGCCGGGATTTCACGAATATCTCAGACCTGTATCCGCGCGCAGAATACGTCAAGCAATCGACAGTCGACAACGTCGTGTTCCTCCAGGCCGCGCCGAACGCCGACACAATCACTGTGGAAGGCATCTCGACCGACACCGCGATGTCGGCCACATCGTCGATCTGTAACTTCGAATGGGATGGACGGCTCAGGGAATACTTCCACGCCTACGATTCACTCGTCGACGACGGCTCGATGGTTGCCGCTCTTGATGCGGTCGTCGAACAGGAGCGAGCGACGTTCCGAGAACTGTTCGACGACGTTGCGACCTACCGCGCACACATCCCCCGGACACGGGACTGGGGCGACCACAACCTCGACACCGCCATCGTTGAGGCCGTCGAATCGCTTGACTCCCCGCGTGTGATACAGGCGATGGACTGAGCCGAGTATCGTATATGCGTCGTGAAAACGGAGTGAAACCGAGAGTGACGGTGAACCCCCTGGCTATGAGTCAGTGGATAGTTGTGACGAAGAGTCCCTGTAACGATAGCGCGGAAAAACAACGGCATACTCGCAGTAACCGAGCAATAACTAATCGCCGTCCGGCGGATGGGTCTGTGTTCGAGAGCCTAGCAATGTATCGATCGGATGCCGAAACTGCCGGCAGATGGCAGATGCGACGGTGCCATCGTGGCGGGCGAGACAACGGATGGACCACAGGGAAGTGGTCGGGTTGTGCCCTGACTGACCACAGGACCTGTCCCGGGTGTGCGTATGGACAGTAGCGACAGGTTCGAACGGTCGGCCACGACGACCAGACGACGGGTGCTCAAAGCCGCCGGTGCTGGCGTCGGCCTTACCGCGCTGGGAACCACCGCCAGTACCGGCCAGCAGCCGGACTACTGGACGGTCGTCGCACTGCCGGACACGCAGGTGTACGCCAAAGAGAGGACACCTTACGCCAAGGACCAGACGCAGTGGATCGCCGACAACGCGGCCGCAGAGAACATCGCGTTCGTCAGCCACGAAGGCGATGTGGTCGACCACGGCGACGACGACGCGGAGTGGCAATACATGGATGAGGCCATGTCCACGCTCGACGGGGTGGTCCCCTACGCCACCGTGACGGGCAATCACGACTACGCGACACTATGGGACCGGAATTCCTCTGTTGCCAAGTACCGGGAGTACTTCGGCCCGTCACGGTACGAGGGACGGGACTGGTTCGGCGGATCGGGCCCGAGCAACGGTGACGAAGGTCGGGATAACCTCAACACCTACCAGCTGTTTTCGGCCGGCGGCTACGACTTCCTGCATCTCGCTTTAGAGTGGGAGCCACCGGGAACCGTAGACGACCCATCGACTCCACTTGGATGGGGCCAGAGCGTCCTCGACCAGTATCCGGACCGGGCGGCGATACTCACAACGCACTCGTATCTCCGCGACGAACCACAGCGACGGACCCGGAAGTTGCAGGAAGCGAGCGAGATCGGTAATACGGGTCAGACCGTCTGGGAAGACCTCGTCTCCCCAAACGACCAGATATTCATGGTCCTCTGTGGCCACTGGCACGAGGGCACAGGCGAGAGTGGCGGAGAGGCCCATCAGGTGTCAACAAACGACGCCGGCGCATCAGTGTACGAGCTACTGGCGAACTACCAGTTCCGACCCAACGGCGGGAACGGCTTCATGCGCCGCATCAAGTTCCGTCCCGGAGATGGGGCAGACGCGCCAGACCGGATTCAGGTTCGGACGTACTCGCCGAGTACGGGAGCCGAAAAGACCGACAGCGACTCGCAGTTCGGGTTCGACCTCGACTTCGACGCCCGGTTTGGGTCGTCGTCCAAGACGCCGGAGCCGACGGAGACGCCGAAAACGCCAGACGGACCGACGGCCACGTTCCAGCAGGGGACGGACGGCTACAGCGGGACAACTGATACGATGATACGCGCCGCTGATCCGGAGACGAGCTACAGCACCGCTGAAACACTGTCTATCGACGGCAGCGACCCAGAGGGGTCGGGCAGTAGCGCGCAGGCACTCCTCCGGTTCGGTAGTATCACCGGGACAGAGAGCGGGCAGATACCGCCCGGGTCGGACGTGAAACAGGCCACTGTAACGCTTGAGACGTCGGACGCAGGGGATGGCGCAGCGGTCCACCGACTGCGAACGGACTGGAGCGCTGATTCGACATGGGCGTCGCTGGACGGCGGCGTCCAAGCGGATGGGTCCCAGGCCGTCGCCGATGCGGTCGCACGGACCGGCGCGGTAGAAACAGGTGAGATTTCGATTGATGTAACGGCGAGCGTAGACGCGTGGGTTAACGGCGCACAGAACGCCGGATGGGTGTTTCGCCCGCTCGGGAGCGACGGCTGGGATATCCAGAGCGCCGACAACGCCATACCACCGACACTGACTGTCAGCTACACCCCCGGAGAAACCGTGGCCGGCGACGCCGACGGCGACGGTGACGTCGACACTGACGACGTAGACCGGATCCAGCGGTCGGTTGCCGGCGAGGACAGTGATATTGACCGGGACGCGGCAGACATCGACGGCGACGGTGACGTCGACATCGGCGATGCTGTTTCCGCCCGGAATCTGGCGGGGGACGACCAGTGAGAACCAGCCGAACGCTTGTCGTCGCCGTTGCCCTCACGGTCGTGGTCGGAACGCTCCCGATAGCGGTCGCCGCACTGGCACCGGGGTCTGCAAGCGCGATTTCGCTCGATGACACAGTCCCGGGAGCATCCGGCGACGCGCTCTCCGTTGCTCCCGGTGAAACAGTCACCGTGCAGGTCTGGGCCAACGCAACAGCGGTGCGTGGCTACCAGACCAACGTTACATTCGACCCCACCATCGCGGAAATCGACAGCGTTGCCGGCAGCAACGACTTCGACAGCCCCGTCACGAACGTGAACAACGAGGCCGGATGGGTGGCGTTCAATCAGCTTCGGCCCAGAGAGACGAGCGACCCTGTTCTCGCCGAAATCACGCTCACAGTGCCAGCAGATGCGGCCGGGTCCACACAACTCGCCTTCATCGAAGCGGACACGAAACTGTCGAACAGCGACGGCGAGACTGTCGCACCTGCAGCCTTCAACAGTATTGAGCTACGCGTCGACAATGGTTCAGCGACCTCGACAGACACCGCGACACCGTCAGGAACAGACACGGCAACGGCTACCGAAACAGCGACCGACACTAATGGCGGCGGAGATGGAAACGATACCGACGGTTCTGACGGCAGCAACGACGGCGGTAGCAGTGACAATAGCGACAGCAACGATAGCAATAATGACGATGACAACAGCGGTGGGGGTGGGGGCGGAGGCGGTGCTATCTCCCCACCTGAACCATCGTTCTCGGTCATAAACACGTCGCTCAACAGAACATCGGTCGCGCCCAGACAGCCGGTCATGGTGTCTGGAACCATCGAGAATGCTGGTGACGGGGACGGGACGTTTGAGGCGCGTGTCTATAATAACGGAACAGTGACCGGGACGAACGCGAGCGTCGAAATCCCGAACGGAGAACAGCGTCAGGTGAACCTCACAGTCCGGTTCAACTCTTCCGGTGTCCACGCCGTGAAACTCAACACGACCAGTGTGGGTAACGTGACCGTTCGGGCGGCAAACAGTACGACGGATGGGACGACGAACGCAACCGGAAACAAGACGACGACTGGGACAGCAACCGTGACCGTACCATCCACGCCGGATTCGACGGCGTCGGCCACTGTAACCGACACCAAGACGGCCACCACATCACAGGCTGCTGGACAGACGACAGCTTCGGAGGCTGAGACCGGCACGACAACACCCAGCTCGGATACGCAGACGCCAACAACGGACGGCTCCGGCCCCGGCTTCAGTCTCGCCGCCGTTGTCGTCTCGCTGTCGCTGTTGCTTGGCTGGCTCGGCTATCGACGGGAAGGAGAGCAGTGAGTCGCGACCGTCGTCGCGGCTACAGATACTCCGTCGTTTCCACTTCATTCTGCCCAGCGGAAGCCTCCGCCCCGAACGCGGGTGTTACGATAGCCGGTTCTTGTGGCAAGCATTCCTACGGGAAAATACTAGACGGCCGTGCCGATAGGGCGAACAGACTCCCTACCCGCAACAGCAACGGTACGTAATCAGTGCAAAGTTTACAATACACCAAGGTAGCATCGGAATTGTCCTGCAAGCGTGACGCTGTCGCTCCTCCATCACATTCTACATGACGAAAATCTGGTATGGACTCGCCGGGATTTGAACCCGGGGCCTCTTCCTTGCGAAGGAAGCGATCTGCCACTGATCTACGAGCCCGCGTGGTCTGCCACTCGAACGCGGAGTTATAAAAACCCTGCGCGTGAGAGCGGCCTTCGATAGCGATTCACACTGTCCCGGCCAGCGGTTCGGACGGGTGGCACACCGACGCTGTCGCGAAGCGACAGCCCTCGGGGATCAGTCCTCGAGGACGATCTCGATGGAGACGTCGTTGGGAACCTGGATGCGCATCAGCTGGCGCAGTGCCCGTTCGTCGGCGTCGATATCGATGAGCCGCTTGTGGACGCGCATCTCCCAGTGTTCCCACGTCGCAGTCCCCTCACCGTCAGGGGACTTGCGGCTGGGAACCTCCAGCGTCTTGGTTGGGAGCGGAACCGGACCGGAGAGTTCGACGCCGGTCTTGTTCGCGATCTCCCGCACGTCCGCGCAGATGTCGTCGAGGTCCTCGGGGCTTGTGCCCGCGAGCCGAACGCGTGCCTGCTGGGACATACGTTATCGCTCGTTGACGCCGAGGACTTTGCCGGCGGCGATGGTCTGACCCATGTCGCGGATAGCAAACGAGCCGAGCTCCGGAATCTCGGAGGACGGCTCGATGCTGAGTGGCTTCTGTGGGCGGACCGTCACGACGGCAGCGTCCCCGTTCTGGATGAAGTCAGGGTTCTCCTCGGCGACCTCGCCGGAGGACGGGTCGATCTTCTTGTCGATGGACTCGACGGTACAGGCGACCTGTGCCGTGTGAGCGTGGAAGACCGGCGTGTAACCCTCGGTGATGACGGACGGGTGCTGCATCACGACAATCTGTGCCTGGAAGGTCTCGGCGACCGATGGCGGGTCGTCGGCCGGACCACAGACGTCACCGCGTCGGATGTCGTCCTTGCCGACGCCGCGGACGTTGAACCCGACGTTGTCACCGGGCTCGGCCTTCGGGACTTCCTCGTGGTGCATCTCGACAGTCTTCACTTCACCGGAGACGTCAGACGGCTGGAAGCTGACGTTGTCGCCCGTGTTCAGGATACCCGTCTCGACACGGCCAACCGGGACCGTACCGATACCGGAGATGGTGTAGACGTCCTGAATCGGCAGTCGGAGCGGCGCGTCCGTCGGCGGCTCCGGTGCCGGCAGCTCGTTGAGCGCTTCCAGCAGGATTTCGCCGTCGTACCAGCCCGTGTGCTCGGACTCCTCGGCGATGTTGTCGCCTTCGAATGCGGAGACCGGGATGAACTTGGCGTTCTCGGAGTCGAAGCGGACCTGAGTGAGGAGGTCCTTGACCTCTTCGACAACCTGCTTGTACTCGGACTCGCCGTAGTCGACGAGGTCCATCTTGTTGACGGCAACGATGAGTTCACCGATGCCCAGAGTGCGGGCCAGGAACACGTGCTCCTGGGTCTGCGGCTGGACACCGTCGTCGGCGGCGACGACCAGGACGGCGTTGTCGGCCTGGGACGCGCCGGTAATCATGTTCTTCACGAAGTCGCGGTGACCAGGACAGTCCACGATGGTGAAATCGTAGGTGTCGGTGCTGAACTCCTGGTGGGCGATGTCGATGGTGACACCACGCTCACGCTCTTCGGCGAGGTTGTCCATGACGTAGGCGAACTCGAAGCCGCCCTTGCCCTTCTCCTCGGCTTCTTCCTTGTGCTGTTCGATGACGTGCTCCGGTACCGATCCTGTCTCGTACAGGAGTCGGCCGACGAGCGTGCTCTTCCCGTGGTCGACGTGGCCGATAATGGCCAGGTTCTGGTGTTGTTCGTCGCTCATTGTTATCTCTCACGCGCAGAGGCGCTGTATCGGGTTTATTAGCTGGTGGTTCATAAAACGATTTCGAAAGCGTGTAAGCGTCAGGCCGTCGCTTTCTTGCGATTCGGCACGCCATGGCATGGTAGTGTGGCACCCGGAGCGTGTGTTTCGACAACTGACCGGTAGCGCCAGTGTCAGCCGTTTCCAGGGACTCTCAGGTACAGACATCGGACTGGTGAGCCAGTCGTTCGACGGTAGCAAAAGAGACGGCGGCCGCTTAAATCGATTCTTCGAGCGAGTGCGCCATGTCGGCGAAGACCGGAGCCTCGAACAGGTCACCGGAGAAGGCTTTGTACGCCATGAACACGAGGCCGGCGAAGATGGCGAGGTTAAATACCATCATGAACGGCGCGACCAGCAGAGACACGAACCCTGGCATCATGCCGAAGACGAAGTTGAGGGCAAAACGGAACAGGTACAGTCCGAGGGTGTAGGCAACACTCTGTGCTGCGTTGTACCTGACGAACTCGTTGTCGTCCTCGGTGAGGAGAAAGATGATACCGAACGGCAGGAGGTAGGCGACTGCCGCAGCGATGTTTGCCGAGAGACCGAACACGACATCGTCGGCCTCCGCACCCACATTCGTTACCGTCGCTTGACTTGTCATATATTTTAATATAATAGAGCGTATAATAATACCGTCTATCCCCGTAAATAAGGCTGACTCAAAGGCGTTTCTGGTAGATAACGCCGCTAAAAACGGAACTGTTCGGCTCGGCGCTACAGTCGGCCGATATCGGCGAGCACCGCGCTCGCCGTCTCCGGGCCGCCGGCACCACGACCGGAGATGTTGAGCTGGCCGGCGTGTTCGGTCTCTAGCTGCGCAATGTTCCGGGTGCCGGAGACAGCGAGCGGCGCGTTGTCCGGCACGAGTCGCGGGCCGACGCGGACGGAGCCTTCAACGACCTCGGCGATGAGCCGGACAGTCCGACCGTCCGCCCGCGCGAGTTCGAGCGCGCTACCGGATATCTCCTGAATCCCTGTCACTTCAGCGTCATCGAGCGTGTACTCCGTCTCGTCATCGGACAGGACGTTCGCGATGATGACGCCTTTCAGCGCCGCGTCGGTGCCGTCCACGTCGAAGGTCGGGTCGGCCTCGGCGACGCCCAAGTCCTGCGCTTCCGCGAGGACATGCTCGTAATCGAGGCCCTCAGTCGCCATCCGTGAGAGGATAAAGTTCGCCGTGCCGTTGAGTACCCCACGGACGGCCGTGATATGGCTCGGGTCGAAGTCGTCGATGGTCGAGAGAATCGGCATCGCACCGCCGACAGTCGCCTCGAACAGCACATTCCCCTCGCTTTCGCGCTCCAGCGCGCGAACGTCTGCGTACCGCTCGGCGACCGGGCCTTTGTTCGCCAGCACGGCGTGTCGGTCCCGTTCGAGCGCGGCCTGGATATGTCCGAAGCCGGGTTCGGCGTCGCCGAGCGTCGTCGGCGTTGCCTCGACAAGCACGTCGTACTCAGCCGAAAGCGCGTCTTCGGGTGCACCGCTCCCGACGACGCCGTCGGTTCGTTTCCGGTCGAGAACCGCAGCGGTGTCGATACCGGCGCTGTCGATGACGGCGCTACTGGAGTCAGCAAATGCAGTAACTGAATGGCCGTGGTCGCTCGCCAGTTCGACGACGGAGGAGCCGACGGCGCCGGCTCCGATGACGGCGAGTTTCATGCTTCACCTCCCGCCGCAAGCGGTTCGATGACGTGGAGTCCCTTCTCGTCAGCAACGGTACGAATGGCGGACATCGTCTCGTCGACTGCCCCTTCCTCTGTCGCCAGGCGAATGCGCGCGCTGGAGGCATCGTCCGTGCCCTCCGGGGCCGACAGCGAGAGGTCGGTCACGGTCGCGTCCGTCGATTCGTGAATTCGCGAGAGTGTATCGGAGAGGTCAGTGTTGACGAGGTGGCCGGTGAGGATGATCGTCAGCGCCTCGCTGTACTGCTCGGCTCCGGCCTGAATGACGTTGATACCTGCGTCCCGGAGTGCGTCGACGATCCCGTCGAACCGCTCGGGGGTCGCCTCCAAGTCGACCTCCACGGGGATGTGCCCCCGCGGGGTCACGTTCCCCCGCTCGTGGAAGATAGAGAGGAGGTTCCCGCCGTTCGTGGCGATGGGCTCGAGCGCCCGCAGCAGTTCGCCCGGTTCGTCGACCAGTTCCAGCCGAACTGTGTAGGACCGTACCTCGTCGGTCGAGTCGCTCATCGCCCGCTCACCTCCTGAGTATCTCGGCTCATTGTGGATGACTCAGCAGGGGCACGTATAAGAAACCGTTCGTTTGGTCTCAGGGCAGAAACCGGTCATACAGGTCATCGATCCACTCGTTGTACGCCTCGCCGCGAGGCGACCCCCAGGGGTTACGTGAGAAGTAGTACATCGCCGCGAACATCCCCGCAAGCGTCAGCGCCAGCCCCGTCGGCAGAACGAAACTCCAGATGAACGTCGACGTGCCGGCGATGATAGCAGCCACGAGAAGGTCCACAATCTGATGCAGGCGGTCGCTCATACCGCTCTGTTCAACGCCGGTGGACCTAAACGTGGGGCAAACCATGCTCGTGCCGGATGCAGGCAGGTGAACGCTACGTTTTTTTGACTCAGGGCAGAGGGAGTTGTATGTGTACGCCCTCCAAGCTACATCAGTGTCGACAGGCGCAGCGTTGCTCGTCTTCGGACTGTTCGCTGTCGTCGGAGCAGGCATCGGCGGGATCGGAAGCACGGTCGTACAGCGCCTCTCGAACCCCGTCGTCAGATACCGGCAGTTGTTGCTCGGTATCGTTCTCCCGTTCACGCTGCTGTCGTACGTCGTCTTTCTGTTACTTGGACTCGGCCACTTAATTGCCGGCGGACAGACCGGAGTCGTCGGAGCGGTGCTAGCGACGTTCGCCGAACTGCTCGCAGCTGGTCTCGTCGGGCTGGCCGCCTACGCGCCAGCTGTCCCGGGCATCCGCAGCGTTCGGGACATCAAACTATCGACCAGTCAGGCGGTCATCCGGATGGGTCGGTACATCCTCGGAATCACCGTGCTGGTGACTGTCGTCGTCGCACCGCTTGAGGCCGGACTGTCGTCAGTCGCGCTGTTGGCACTTCTTGCCGCTTTCGGCATCGGCGTACAGGTCATTGCCCCGTGGTTTATCCCACTAGTGCGGTCGGTAGATACGCCGGACGACCAGACGACGGAAACACTGAACCGACTCCGGGAGCGCGCAGGACTGACCGTCCGCGACGTTCGGGTGCTTGACACCGAACAGGAAGGAACCGCGAACGTGATTGTCCGCGGAGCCCCGGGCTACCGTCGCCTGTTCGTGACGAACACGTTCCTCGACGTGTTTGACGACGAGATGGCAACGGCCCTGCTCGCAGTTCAGGCTGGCCGTCAGGAGGCCCGCGTGCGTGCTCGACTTATCGGTGGCCTGCTCATCGCGCTGGTCCCGGTGTTCGCGGCACTGGCTGACATCGGCCCGCTGTGGCCCCTTGTCGGCGCGAGTCTCGGACTGCTCGTCGTCACCCTGTGGGTCACTCGCCGCGGCGTCCGGGCAGCCGACGACTACGCGGCCGAGGGCGTTGGCCCGGATACCGTCGCGGACGCCCTCGAACGGTACGCCGACGTCCACGACATGGAGCCGCCCCGACGACGACTCGCGAACCCGTTCTCGAAATCGCCACCGCTGGGGAACCGAATCGACCGGTTACGGGAACAAGCGGGAGAATGAGAGCAGTCCTGTAGCGGGGGAGAGACAAGAGAAAGCGGGCAGACAGCATACCGCGCGCCGGCGGCGCGCGGTTTCACTCCGAGCGCGCTCGCAGAGCGCGACTCGGAGGTCGTTTTTAGCGTAGATTTTTACGAGGAGTGGTTCCCGCAGCGCCGCCGTCGGCGGCGCGAGGAAACCCGATGAAGTAAAAAGGTACTTAGAAGTAGTCGATGGCCGGGTTCAGTTCCTGCTTCATCCCCTTGCGCTCGCGGATCTCGCTGATCTTGTCGGGCTGGAGATTGTCGGCAAGGACCTGGAAGCCGGCGTTCTCGGTGTTCCAGGAGGCACGGCCCTCGGTCGCGGAGCGGATGTCGGAGGAGAAGCCGATCATCTCGTCAACCGGGGCGACGCCTTCGACGACCATCAGGTCGCCTTCCTGGTACATGTCGTCGACGCGGCCACGGCGACCCTGAATCTCGCCGCTCGCAGCGCCCATGTGGTCGTTGGGCACGTCGATGCGGACCTGCTGAATCGGCTCCAGCAGCTTGATGCTGGCGTCAATGAGGGAGTTGTGCACAGCCTCGCGGACGGCCGGGATAACCTGGGCCGGACCGCGGTGGATGGCGTCCTCGTGGAGGCGGGCGTCGTGGAGACGGATGAGCGACCCCTGGACCGGCTCGGACGCGAGCGGACCGTCGTCAAGGGCCTCTTCGAGACCTTCGATGACAAGCTCCATCGTCTCGTTGAGGTGCTGGATACCCTTCGTCTCATCAAGCAGGATGTTGGTCCCGTGGATGTGCTCGATGTTCTGGGAGTCGTCCTTGTCCATACCGGCCTCCTGCAGCGCTTCACGGCGCTCCAGTTCCGGCATGTCCATCGACGCCTCGCCCATCTTGATCGTCTCGACGATGTCCTCGCCGAGCGGCTCGATGCTGATGTAGAAGCGGTTGTGGTTGTTTGGCGACCGACCTTCGACTTCGCGGCTGTCTTCCTGCGGGGCCTCGCGGTAGACAACAATCGGCTCACCGGTGTTGATCGGGATGCCCTGATTGCGCTCGATACGCTGACCGATGACTTCCAGGTGGAGTTCACCCTGCCCGGAGATGAGGTGCTCGCCGGTGTCCTCGTTAATTTCGACCTGAATAGTCGGGTCTTCCTTGGCGACCTGCTGGAGCGTCTCGATGAGCTTCGGCAGGTCGTCCATGTTCTGTGCCTCGACGGACTTCGTGATGACCGGCTCCGAGATGTGCTCGATGGACTCGAACGGCGTCATCTCTTCGCTTGAGACGGTGGAGCCAGCGATGGCGTCCTTGAGGCCCGTGACGGCGGCGATATTTCCGGCGGGGACGCGGTCGACTTCCTCGCGCTCGCCACCCATGTAGATGCCGACGCTCTGGATGCGGTTCTTGCCCGCAGTCCCGGAGACGTACAGCTCTTGCCCCTTCTCCAGCGTGCCGGAGAAGACACGCCCGGCGGCGATTTCGCCGGCGTGAGGGTCGACACCGATGTCAGTAACCATCAGGACGACTTCGCCGTCCTCGTTGACCAGCCGCATGTCGTCGGCGAGCTGGGATTCGGCGTCACCACGCCAGATACGCGGAACGCGCATCGGCTGGGCGTCGACAGGATTGGGGAAGTGCTCACACACCATGTCGAGCACCACGTCGGACAGCGGCGTGCGCTCGTGGAGTTCCTGGCGGTTGTCCGCACGTTCGAGCTCCATGATTTCGCCGAAGTCCATGCCGGTCCGCTGCATCGACGGCATCGAGACACCCCACTTGTACAGCGCGGAGCCGAAGCCGACGGTCCCTTCCTCGACGGAGACCGTCCAGTCTTCGATATCGTCCATCTCCTCGGTCATGCCGCGGATGAGGTCGTTGACGTCCTGGATGACCGCGAGCAGGCGTTTCTGCATCTCTTCAGGGCCTTCCTGAAGTTCGGAGATGAGGCGGTCGACCTTGTTGATGAACAGCGTCGGCTTGACGCCCTCGCGGAGCGCCTGCCGGAGCACCGTCTCGGTCTGGGGCATCGCGCCCTCGACGGCGTCGACGACCACCAGCGCGCCGTCGACGGCACGCATCGCGCGGGTCACGTCGCCACCGAAGTCGACGTGGCCAGGGGTGTCGATAAGGTTGATGAGGTGGTTCTGGTCCTCGTACTCGTGGGTCATCGAAACGTTAGCCGCGTCGATGGTGATCCCACGTTCCTGTTCGTCTTCCTCGGTGTCCATCGCCAGCTGTTCGCCGGCAGTGTCGTCGGAAATCATGCCGGCACCGGCCAGCAGATTGTCTGTCAGTGTCGTCTTTCCGTGATCGACGTGAGCAGCGATGGCGATGTTCCGGATGTGCTCCGGATCGTCCATCAGTGTCTCACATTCTTGGACGATTTTCTTACGTCGGCCCATTATACAGCTTTCTATCAACAGCAGGGTCAAAAGGATAGTGTTTCACTACGGCCGTGACCGCTCGAAATTCGGCCGTTCGCGTGGCATGGTCTGGCATTCCGGCCCGTCGGTAGCCAGAGAGGTATGCGCAGCGGTTATAATTATTTGCAGGCAGATGAGTAATGATTGCAAAGGTATTAGCGCCAGCCAGCAGACGGGAGCGTATGACTCGACGTCCACACCTCGACACAATCGCAGTCGATACTGAGACGACGTCAGCAGCAGGGGATGTCACGCTCCCGATACACCTCTCCTCGACCTACGAACTGGCCGGGCTCGACACGGACCTGTCTCTAGAAGACATCAACCCCGGGGACGGGGAGTTTCTCTACTCGCGGCTGTCGAACCCGACACGACACGGCCTCGAACAGGAGTTAGCCGCGCTCGAAGGCGGCGAGCGGGCCTATGCGTTCAGTTCGGGGACGGCAGCCGTTGCAACAGCGGTGCTCTCACTGGTCGAGCCGGGCGACCATGTCGTTGCGTTTGATGACCTGTACGCGGGCACGCGCCGGATGTTCGAAACGCTGTTCCGGGACCAGCTTGGTGTCGACGTGGAGTTCGTCGATGCGACTGATGCCGACGCTGTAGCGGCCGCGATGACGCCGGCAACAGAGCTAGTCTGGGTCGAGACACCAACGAACCCACGCATCAAACTGTGTGATATCGATGCGATTGCGGCCGTCGCCGCCGACTACGACGCGACGGTCGGGGTCGACAACACCTTCGCGAGTCCGTACTTCCAACAGCCGCTGTCGCTCGGTGCGGACCTGGTGGTCCACAGCACAACGAAGTACCTCAACGGCCACAGCGATGCTGTTGGCGGCGCATTGATTACCGACGACCCCGAGGTCGCCGAGCGGGTAGAGTTCCGCCAGCAAATCGCCCTCGGGAATATGCTCGCCCCGTTCGACAGCTATTTCATCTCGCGGGGCATCAAAACGCTGGGCGTTCGGATGACTCGCCACGAGAACAACGCCATGGCCCTTGCGCAGTACCTCGACGACCACGAGCACGTCGAAACGGTCCACTACCCAGGGTTAGAGAGCCACCCGCAGCACGACCTCGCTCGCGAGCAGATGCAGGGCTTTGGCGGCGTGCTCTCGTTCGAACTGGCCGGAGACTTGGCCGACGCAAAACAATTTCTCGAAGCTCTAGAGACGGTGACGCTGGCAGTCAGCCTTGGCGGCGTCGAAAGTCTGGCGGAGCTTCCGGCGGCGATGACGCACGAACCGCTCTCACCGGCGGCGCGGGACGAACTCGGCATCTCTGATACGCTCATCCGCCTTTCAGTCGGTATCGAGGATGTCGAGGACCTCCGGGCGGATCTGGAGCGCGGTTTCGCGGCGCTTGAGTCCTGAGCGCTGCGTGCGAACGCTGCCCCCACCCGTGGATTAATAGCTCTGTGGCCCATGAGAAAGTGACACATGGACGTGCACGTGCAGGGTGGGCCGGCCGAACCGTTTCTCGGAGCGAGGGACCTCTTCTCGACGGAACACGACCTGAAACGACCAGTGACAGTCCGGGTCCGGGAGGACCCTGATGAACGTACCCGCGTCAGCCACAGCGACGACGCCCACCGGCTGACAATCTCCCGTCAGGCCGCGACGAGCGCGATGGCCCGCGAGCTGGCGTTACACGAGTACGCACACATGCACCACCACGAATGCGGGCATCCATCGCACACACAATCGACGCGAGAAGCCATCTACCTCGCGCTGGCAGGGCGTTCGGTCGAACAGCGAAAGCTCACGCACTGTTACCAGATCGCCAACCACATGAAAGACGTCTACGCCGACGATATCTGGATGCCAGTGGTGCCCGGCGACAAACTGGTGCCGTTTCTGGAAGCCAGCCTCGCGGCTGCCGTCGCGGACCGGCCCGGCGACCCACCGACGTGGGACCGCTCGACATCGTCAACCCGGGTGCGACAGCCAAGCGAACCGGCCGCGCGGCTGACGCCCGCTGCAGACCCGGATATCACGGCCGTCAACGCAGCGTTCGCCCTTGCGCTGTGTGAACGCCACGACCTGGTCGAGACAGACCACCGGCTGTACGACCTCGCCCATGCCGCGGCCCAGGACGCCGAATCAGTCGATCTGACGGAGTTCAAGCGCCACTTCGCAGCACTCTCGCCCGAGCCAGATGAGTCCGAGTTCCGGAAGGCGCTCGTCGACGTGACTCGCGCATACGCTGGCGGCGGCAGCCGCGCAGCAGACTGAAGCCGAATATCCCTGTCCTATCGGGTCGCTGACGGTCCGTTGTTGTCACACACAGGTGACGCTCTCGTCATCATTGACTGCAGGCTTCGCTCACGCGCAAACGTAGAGTAGCGGGCAGAACTGTTTTTGCGTGGACTTGTGAACTAGTTGACTATGACCGAGGCGCTTCGTGGTCGGCATCTCGGCGGGGGTACCGATGTTGTCGGCGACCGAATTCGGGTACTACACATCGATGACGACCCCGACTTCGTGGCTGTCGCAGCGGATTCTCTAGAGGCCGCGGACGACCGAATCTCCGTTGAAACCGCGACTAGCGCACGAGACGGGCTCGACCGGCTCGCCCAGAACGGGTTCGATGCTGTCGTCTCCGACTACGATATGCCCAAGATGAACGGCGTCGAACTGCTCGATGCGATTCGGGAGACAAACCCGGATCTACCGTTCATTCTGTTCACCGGCAAAGGGAGCGAAGAGGTAGCCAGCGAAGCCATCTCGGTGGGCGTAACCGACTATTTGCAGAAGTCGTTCGGTGTCGAGGTGTACGAACTGCTGGCGAACCGCATCGAAAACGCGGTCTCCGAGTATCGCGCGAAGCAACAGGCCGCCAAGTCAGAGCGCCGCGTCCGTGAACTCACGGAAGCGACCAACGATATCCTCTGGGAGTTCACAGCCGACCTGAGCGAGGTTCTTGTCATCAACTCCGCCTACGAGGACATCTGGGGACGGTCAGTCGCCAAGCTCCGGGAGAACCCCCACGACTTCCTGAACGGTATCCATCCCGAGGACCGCGAACTGATGAAAGACACGATGCAGAGCCTCATGGACGGCGAGTCGGCTGACGTCGAGTGCCGTGTCAACGCAACAGAGGAGTATCAACGGTGGGTCTGGATACAGGGCGAGCCGATCACGAACGATGCCGGCGAGACAGTTCGCGTGGCCGGATTCGCTCGTGACATCACCGAGCGTCGGAACCACGAGCGCGAACTCGAAGCCACGAAGAACCAGCTCGCGGAGCACAACCAAACGCTCCGGAGACTCTACGAGATCAGCGCCGACCCCGACGCCTCGTTCGATGAAAAGATCCGGGCGGTTCTGGACCTCGGCCGGGAGCGTCTTGGAACCGCTAACGCGTTCCTGTCTTCGAACGATACTGACCGCGACGAGTTCACCATCCGCTATGCGAGGGGGAGCGACGACCGGCTCATGCCGGGAACGGTCACGCCGTTGTCGGAGTCGTACTGCCGGAAAATGATCGATACAGGGAGTGTCATGGCAACTTCGGAAGCATCCGAAGAGGGGTGGGCCTCGGACCCGGCATACGACCGCTGGGAATACGAGACGTACATCAGCAGCGAGGTCCGTGTCTGTAACGCGCATTCAGGGACGCTCTGTTTCGTCGACCGCTCACCCCGAAAGAGCCCATTCACAGAGGAGGAGAAGACGTTCGTCCATCTCGCAACGCAGTGGGTGAGCTACGAACTCGAACGCCAGCAGCGCGAGCAGCGCCTCGAACGATACAAGGAGTACACCGACGAGATGCTGGATGCCATCGACGACGTGTTCTACGTCCTCGACAGCGACGGCTGCTTCCGGCGCTGGAACGAGAGTCTGCTAAACGTGACCGGTTACTCAGCCGCGGAAGTAGCCGGGACTCACGGTGCCGAGTTCTTCCCAGAGGAGTATCGAGACCTCGTTTCGGCCGCTATCGAATCGGTGTTTGAGGGTGGGACCACCCGCGTGGAAGTGCCGTTTATAACGAAATCGGGAGACCAGATCCCGCACGAGTTCACGGCGACCCGTGTCGAGGACCCCGACGGGAATCCGATGCTCGCCGGCATCGGCCGAGACATCACTGAACGGCAGGCACGCGAACAGGAACTTACGCGGACGAAGGAACTTCTCGGCCAGGCTCAGCGAATCGCAAGCGTCGGCGGTTGGGAGGTAGACGTGACGAGCGACCCCCCCCCCCCGAAATGACGGTAACAAGCGAGTTTTACCGGATACACGGGCTGACGCCGGACGACGAACTGAGCATCGACTCTATCATCGATCTGTACCACCCCAACGACAGGGAAACTGTCAGGACTGAGTTCCATCGGGCGATAGAAACGGCCGAGGGGTACGACATGGAGGTGCGTATCGGCGACGGCGACCACTGCCGATGGGTTCGCGCGCTGTGTAAACCGGTCACCGAGAACGGCGACGTTGTCAAACTCCGGGGCTCTATCCAGGACATCACCGACCGAAAGCTCCGGGAGCGCGAACTTGAGGGCGCGCGCGAACGAATGGAGATCGCGCTAGAGACGACCAAGACGGTCGTCTGGGACCGAGAGTTCGAGTCCGGCGACCTGGCGTACTACCCCGGGTCCGAGACGCTGTATGGCACTGACATCGAGTCGCTGGACGAGTTTTTACCGCTGGTCCATCCCGAGGATCAGGCGGAGGTGGCGACCCGCATCGAATCGGCGGCCGAGACCGGAATGTACGAAGCCGAGTTCCGGATCATCCGTGACGGCGAGGTTCGCTGGATGGAGGCGAAAGGGCGCGTCGAATCCGATAGCGACGGGACACCGGTTCGGGCACTCGGTATCGACCGTGACATCACCGAGCGCAAGCGCCGCGAACAGGAACTGGAGGAGACCAACGAGCGCCTCGAAGAGTTCACCAGCATCGTCAGCCACGACCTCAGGAACCCGCTATCTGTCGCCGAGGGACGCATCGAACTGGCCCAGCAGGAATACGACAGTGAGCACCTCGACAGCGCCAGCGACGCACTCGCGCGGATGCGGACGCTCATCGACGACCTGCTCGCGGCTGCACGCGACGAGCAGTCGGCGGTTGACACCGGCGTGGTGGCGCTCTCGGATGCGGCCGAGCAGTGCTGGCACAACGTCGAAACCAACGACGCCGAACTCACTGTCGAGACGGACGCCATCGTTCGTGCCGACAGGAGCCGATTAGAACAACTGCTCGAGAACCTGTTCAGCAACAGTGTGGAGCATGGCTCCACAAGCAGTCGGCCTGGGGCCGACGACAGCGTGGAACACGGCGGCAACGACGTGACCGTCACGCTCGGCGATCTTGACGACGGCTTCTACGTCGAGGACAACGGCGAGGGTATCGACGAGGAAGACCGGTCGCGCGCGTTCGAGACCGGATACTCGACGTCGGACGCCGGAACTGGATTCGGGCTCTGGATCGTCGCGGAGATCGCCGACGCCCACGACTGGACGGTGACCATCGACGAGAGTAGCGAGGGCGGCGCACGGTTCGAAATTACCGGTGTCGATATCGTCGAGTGAGAGAGTGTCGAACAGCTACATCGGAATGAGCGGCGACGCCGCCAGCGCGATGCCGACGGCAAGCACCGGGTAGTCGCGTCGGTCAAAGGCAAGCGGCGGAAGTGTCGGGTTCCACGCGAAACAGCGAGCCCGCAGGGCGACAGAGAGCCGGTCCGAGCGGTCGAGCGTCCGTTCTAGCGACCGGACGGCGAGCAGCCGAGCGCGGTCCCGTAGCGGGCGAGCCTCGCCACCACGGGCGTGGATCGCGTCGCGCACCTCGCGAACGTCAGCGAGCACCAGCGGAAACAATCGGACGACGAGCGCCATCCCAATGCCGAGAATCTGGCCGGGTTTTCCGGGTATCAGACGCTGGACCGCCGCCCGCGTGTCCCGAACCGGCGTCGACGTGAGGTAGGCAGCGCTGACAAGCAACACCGGGAGGATGCGCCCGACGTGCAACGCCGAGCGCAGCGCCGGGTCGACTCGAAACCACGGTGGGCCAAGCGCTACGCCGGCGACGAACGGGGCCAGCGCCAGCACGGCAAGGACAACCCGATAGGAGCGCAGGACGGCCAGCGGCGAGAGTCGCGCCGCCGCGAGCGTGCCCAGCGCAAACGCGGTCGTCCCGATAAGCCACAGGAGCGTGGGGTGCGCGACCGCGGCAATAGCGAGCCCGAACTGGACCAGCAGCTTCGACCGCGGGTCCAGCCGATGCGCGAACGTCGAACCAGGCCGGTAGCTCAACATCGCGGGTCTCGGATGCCGAGGTCCGGGAGGGCATCGAGCGCTTCGGCTGGCGACGCGTCGAGAACGACTTCCCCCGCGTGCAGCGCGACGAGACGGTCGGCCCGCTCGTGGAGGTCCCGGAGGTCGTGGGTGACGACGATGACGCCCGTGCCATCAGCGACCAGCGCATCGAGGTGGTCGAGTACTGACTTCCGTGCCGGCCAGTCGAGCCCGACAAGCGGTTCATCGAGCACGAGGTAGTCCGGCTCCATGGCGAGTGCCCCGGCAATGGCGACGCGGGCCTGCTCGCCGCCGGAGAGGGCGTCAATACGGCTCTCGGCGGCATCACCGAGGTCGACAGCGTCAAGCGCCGTTTCGACTCGGCGGTCGATTTCTGCCCTGTCGAGCCCAAGATTCTCCGGGCCGAAGGCCACGTCAGCCGCCACGGTCGCAGCAACGAACTGGTCGCGTGGGTGCTGGAACACCATCCCGATACGTGTCCGGGCGACGACGGGGTCGTCCGTCACGTCCGTCCCGTCGACGGTGACCGTTCCGGCGTCGGGGGTCAGCAGGGCGTTGAGATGCCGGACGAGCGTCGTCTTGCCGCTCCCGTTCGGGCCGACGAGCAGACAGTACTGGCCATCAGGTATCGACAGCGTGACCCCGTCAAGAACATCGACATCGCCGTACCGATAGCGCAGGTCGCTGACCTCGATCATCGACCGGCGAGATACCCACCCTGCACGATGGCGATCGCGATACCGAGCTTCAGGAGGTCAAGCGGAATGTACGGAGCCATGACGGCCGCGGCGCGAGCGAGCGGCAGTCCGGTGACCACTGCCAGCCACGGGATGCCGATAGCGTACACGACGGCGATTGCTGCGGCGAACGCGACGACCTGCACCGGAACAGAGAGGTCAGCGACCGGTTTCGGCGTTAGGCTCCGGTGTGCGATAGCGCCAGCGACGACCGCACCGACGAGGAAGCCGACGAGGAAGCCACCGGTCCCCTGCCCGGCGATGACGTAGCCCAGGCCCGCGTTCGCGTTCGAGAACACCGGCGCGCCGGCGATACCGACAAGGACGTACAACAGCAGGGCAACGCCGCCCCACAGCGGCCCCAGTAGCAGGCCGGCGAAGAACATCCCGAAGGGCTGCAGCGAGAACGGCGGCAGCGTCCCCGGGAGCGGGATAGATATCTGTGCGAGCGCCGCGGTCAGCGCCGCGAGCAGCACCGCCTTCGTGAACAAGCCCACAGTGTCGTCATCAACAAGGTCGACGGATTGCTCTGTTGCCATGGGTCTCTCTCTCTCGTCAACCGAAATATAGCCAGTGGTTCACGGAGCGCGTTTCCGCTGGGCGCGCGCGTCGCTCACTCGGCCGGGGAGACGCGGGCGAGCACGTCGTCGTGCTCCCGCGGGAAGCCGTCGCCAGCCCGCCCGTCGCGGTTCGACGTAACGAGATACAGCCCGCCGTCTGGCCCCTGCTCAACGTGGCGAATCCGACCGATTTCGTCGGCCAGCAGGGAGTGGGTCGTCGCGGTGTAGGCGTCGTCGGTCCAGTCCGCGTCATACACCTCGGCGTCGGCACCCGGTGGCAGGTCCGCACCGGCCGGTGTTAGCGTCGTCACGAGGAGTGTCTGCCCATTCAGGCCGCCGGTGAGCAGTCGGTTCCGGAGCGAGGGCACGGCATCGCCAGTGTAAAACAGCGAGCCAGAGGGTGCCCACCCACCAGTGTTGCCCGTGTTGGCGAGCGGCCGGTGGACCTCGGGGTCAGCATCGAGGTACTCCGCGTGCTTGCGAGTGTCGGGCCAGCCGTAGTAGCCCCCAGCTTCGAGGCGGTTGAGTTCGTCCCGCCCGGTCGGGCCGTGCTCGGAGGCGACGAGCGTTCCGTCGGGGAGCCAGGCCAGTCCCTGTGGGTTCCGGTGGCCGTAGGTGAACACCCGCGGGTCTCCGCCGAGCTCCGGGTTCCCGGGAGCGGGGTCCCCCACAGGCGTCACGCGGAGGACCTTCCCGCCGAGCGAGTCGGTGTCGGCAGACAGTTCGCCGTCGCCCGCGTCTCCCGTCGTAATCCAGAGGTAGTTCTCGGGGCCGAACGTGAGCCGCCCGCCGTTGTGTATCTTGCTCCCGGGAATGTTGTCGACGAGGACGGACTCCGTGGCAGCCGGGTCCTCGGCCGACACGTCCATTGCGACGACCCGATTGACCCGCTCGTCGTCGTCAGTCATCGTCGTGTAGTAGACGTACACCACCGGCGGATCGGGATACGTTGGATGTGCGGCAACGCCGAGCGTGCCGCCCTCACCGCCGGTGACCCACCAGCCGTCGTCGCTCGACTCCGCGTCGATGACTGCCGCCGGTTCGGTGACTGTTCGGACGCTGCCGTCCACAAACGAGAGAACGCGACCGACCCGCTCAGTGAGAAATAGCGTGCCGTCAGCGGCAAATGAGAGGTCCCACGGGATCTCCAAATCCTCGATGAGTGGTTCGGTGGCGAGCGGCGTGTCCGTTGGCGACGTGGTCGGGGCCGTCCAGTCGGTGTCGGATAACTGGCTACGCTCGTGGCTAAGGGATACGTCGTAGCGATCTAGCGCCCGAGTCGGGCCTGCCGCCGTTGTGGTTGTTGGCGTCGGATCCGGAGGCTCCGTCTGTGTCCCGGACTCACCGCGACAACCGGCCAGTGCGGTCGCCCCGATACCGCCAAGCGCGGCGAGATACTGGCGGCGGGAGCGGGCGTCACGGCAGGGGTTTCGCATAGATTTCTCTGCCGAGTATGGAAGAATAAAGATGTCGGAGACAGCCGAGTTAGCGAGCGGCAGCCGCGACGCGTTCTTTCTCTTCTTTCTGGTTGACCGCGTAGGTCTGGACGTCGTCGTTGGCAGCACCGATGAGCTGCTGTGCGAGCGCCTCGGCGGCGGTCGTGGTGGTCTTGAACGAGCCACCGTAGACGCCCTCAGCGAGGAACTTCAGGGCCTGGTCAACGCGGCGCTGTGGCGCGACGTCGACGGCCTTCGGGACCGAGATACCACCGTATTTCAGGCGGACGGTCTCCTCTCGGGGGGCGCTGTTCTCGACAGCACTGACGAGCACCTGAATCGGGTTCTCGTCGGTGCGCTCGTGAACGAGTTCGAACGCCTCAGTGACGATGGAGGTCGCAAGCTGTTTCTTGCCCGTGTTTTCGTCAGTCTGCATCAGGCGGTTGATCAGTCGCTCGACGATGCTGATCTCGCTTTTCTTGAACTGCTTGTCCGCGTGGCGCCCCATCGTGTGGGCGATCGGCGTGACAGTGATGTAGCGCTCGGTCGAGGGGTCGGAGTACTCGATGTCCGTGATCTCCCACTCGCCGAACAGCTTCGCACGGGCCGTCTCCGGCTCGCTTTCCTCAGCCGCGTCAGCGTCAGCCTCGGGTGTGTCTTCGGCACTCATGGTTATCGGACCGGTTTCTCCGCGTTCCCGCGAACGAGTTCGATGAGAGAGACACCGTTGACCTTCTCGACCTTGTAGTTGACACCGGAGAGGTCGCCCATCGCGCGGCCCTTCGCCCCGCCGATACCTGCGATCGTGACCTCGTCGTGCTCGTCAATGAAAGAGATAGCGCCGTCACCGGGACAGAACGCGGTGACCTGCTTACCGTTCTTGATGAGCTGGACGCGGACACACTTCCGGATAGCGGAGTTAGGCTGCTTGGCCTCGATTCCGACTTTCTCCAGTACAATACCTCGTCCCTGGGGCGCACCCTCGAGCGGGTCGGACTTCTTGCCCAGGCCGCGTTCGCGACGCGCGTAGTCAGTGTCGGACCACCGGTGCTTCTGGCGGTCCTTCTTGAGCTTGCGCGCGGCGTACTTGCCGTTCGCCATAGTAGGCACTGGTACCTTTCGGAGGTACTTAAGACTCCTCTTTCGGACTCAGCCGGTAGCGCCGGTGTGTGTGGCGTTCTATGCCATAGACAGGTGAAAAGTGCGGCAGATAACCTGAGGGGAGTGCCACGACAACGGGAAAGAAGCGGTCAGCACGGTGTTTCAGTCGGGTGTGAGGCGCAGTGCGGCACTTCCACTGTTCGTCGGGAACCCACGCACCACGACTTCGACCGCACGCCGGAGTCGGCTGACACTATCGGCGGTGACTGGTTCGATGGATGTGTCAGCCTGAATTGACAAGCCCCTTCGCAGCCGTACAGCCGACAGTCTGTGTCTCAGAAGCCACAGGTCCCGGTGCCACAACCCGTTAACAGGGCGATAGCGCGCGTGCACGGAATCAGGTGTGATAACTGGGCAGATGGTTTCTAGTAGCGGCACTTGAGTTATTCAGACAGACCTGCCGTAGTAGCTATGAAACTTGAACAACGTCTCCCAGATGTCGTCCGGCAAACGTATCTCCGGAAGTTGGCGCTTATCATTCTCTGTATCGCCCTGCTTGTTGCGGGTGTGAGCGTCACCGCGGAGCGGACGGTTGCAGACGAACTGACAGAACAGCGCGAGAACGAACTGCAGACCGGGGCCGTCCAGACAGCCACGACAACGGCAGACTGGGTTCGGAGCCAGCGAAACGCCGCACGAACCCTCTCGACGCTGTCCGACGTCCAGGATGGAAGCCCGACGATGATCCGTGGCGCGTTACAGCGGCAAGCGTTCTACCAGCCGGAGTCGGTGTACGCCATCCACTACGTCAATGAAGAGACTCTAGAAATCAAGGAGTCGTCGCTGAGCGACCGACGCCAGACATCGCTCCGGACGGACGACTTCGAGTGGGAGGGCGGGGTCCTCTCGGTCACCGGGTCGAACTCGGTCGATATGTCGACAGTGTACACCTACGACGGATCGAAATACATCGCCTTCGCGAGCCCGGTCGCCCGGAGCGACAAACTGGTCGTTGTGGTCCACAACGTGACCGCACGGACGGCCCAGTTCCGCAACTCCATCGACGGCGGTGAAACGCGGATTGTCCGACAGGACGGGACGGTCCAGTTCGCCGAGGACGCCTCGACCATCGGCACGCAGTACAACGTCTCCGCCAACCTGAGCGCACTTACAACGGGAGACAGCGGCGTGGCCCGGAGCGGGCCGTACCTGGTCGCCGCGGAGTCTGTCGATGACACGCCGTGGATCGTCGTCAAGCAGGCCCCGAAATCGACCGCCTTCGCACTGCGTGACAGTATTATCGGGAGTTTCATCGCCATCATCGGTGTTTCACTGGCCGGGTTCGCCGTCATCGGCGTGGTCGTCGGTCGTGGCATCATGCAGTCGCTCAGACGGCTCTCGACGCAGGCGGAAGCCCTCGCAGTGGGGAACTTCGACACCGATATCAAACAGTCTGACCGCCTCGACGAGGTCGGCGACGTCCAGAACGCCTTCTACGAGATGAAGACCTATCTCGACACCGTCGCCGCACAGGCCGACGCACTCTCCAGACAGGCGTTCGACGACCCGGCGCTCGACAAGGACGTGCCCGGTCAACTCGGCGCGTCGCTATCGAGTATGCACGGGAACCTTGAATCGTTCATCAGCGACCTCGAACAGGCCCAGCAGGAGGCCGAAGAGTCCAAAGCAGAGGCAGAAGAGATAGCAGGAACGCTCGAACAGCAGGCCGAGGAGTTCTCGGCCGTCATGCGGCAGGCAGCCGACGGCGACCTCACCCAGCGACTCGACACCGACACGGACAACGACGCGATGGCCGACATCGCCGCTGCGTTCAACGATATGCTCGCCCAGCTCGGCCAGACGGTCATGCGAATCCGGGAGTTCGCCGACGACGTCGACGGCTCCGCCGACCAGATAACCGCGAGCGCTACTGAGGTCCGTGGCGCCAGCGAGGAGGTCAGTGAATCCGTCCAGGAGATCGCCGACGGCGCGGAAACGCAGTACGAGAACATCGAGGAGACGGTCGACGAGATGTCCGGCCTCTCCGCGACGGTCGAGGAGGTCGCGGCACAGGCCGACGAAGTCGCGACCACGTCGAACGAAGCCGCCGAAATCGGTGAAACCGGCAGCGAGCGCGCATCAGAGGCTATCGAAGTGATGAACGACATCGAGGCGCGAGCCGACGAGACAATCGACCGCGTCGAGTCCCTCGACGAGGAGATGGAGCAGATCGGCGACATCGTCGACCTCATCGACGACATCGCTGAACAGACCAATATGCTCGCTCTGAACGCCTCCATCGAGGCCGCGCGGGCCGGTGAAGCGGGTGAAGGGTTTGCCGTCGTCGCCGACGAGATCAAAGGCCTCGCACAGGAGACGACCGAAGCCACCGAGGAAGTCTCGACGGTTATCGAAGATGTGCAGGACACCACCGGTGACGCCGTGACCGACATCAGACAGATGGGCGACTCCGTCACGGACGGCATCGATACCGTCGACGACGCAATCGAATCGCTTGAGGCCATTGTCGACCGGGTCGAGGAAGTCAACGACGGCATTCAGTCCATCAGCGACGCTACCGACGAACAGGCCGCGACGACGGAGGAGGTGGTGGCGATGACCGACGAAGTCGGAACAATCAGCGAGGAAACCGCGTCCAGCGCCGAGAACGTCGCCGCCGCCGCGGAGGAACAGACCGCAACCATCAACGAGGTCACCAGCGGCATCGAATCCCTGTCGGATCAGGCTGGCGACCTCAGCGAACTCCTGCAGACGTTCGATGTCGATAGCGGAACCACACACAGCGATACCGACGTGTACGAGCACGACGCGTCGGACGTCTCAGTGGGCGACGACTGAACGGCGGTCGCTCTCCAGTCTGGTTTTGAAAAAGGCGAACTGAACAGGCCGCCCTGCTCAGGTCAGTTCGATGCCGTCGATTTCGAAGTGCCGCTTGGCCAGTTGCCGGGCGGCATCGATGTTACGCCCTTCACGGCCGATCGCGGCCCCGCGGTCCTCCTGTGCCACTTCGACGTAGGCAACGGTGTCGTCGTTCTCCGAGACGGTGACGTTGTACACCGCAGCCGGCGCGAGCGCGTTGGCCACGAAGTCCTCGGCCGTCTCGGCGGCTTCAACGAGTTTGACCTCGCGGCCAAGGCGTTCCTCGACGCGCTCGACCGTCTGGCCGCCCGGCCCGATGGCGTCGGCCATTTGCCCCCGTTTGACCAGATACACCACCTGGTCGTGGTCCTCATCGACGACGCAATCCCGGACGGTGACGGCTGCCTCGTCCTCGAAGAGGGCGACCAGTCGACGTGCTTCGTCCGAGAGTTCGACCCGCATCAGTCCTGAGTCGTACCCATCCGGAGGTTGACGTCACCAGTGCCGAGTTTGATCGGCTTCCCGACGATGACGTTCTCCGTGACGCCGTCGAGTTCGTCGACCTCGCCGTGGATGGCGGCGTCGAGCAGGTGATTAACCGTCACCTCGAACGCTGCACGGGCGAGCACGGAGTCTTTCGACCCCGAGATGCCGTGGCGGCCGATGGACTCGATAGTCCCCTCGTTGGTCATGATGTCGGCCACGAGCATCAGGTGCCGGACGTTCACGTCGTCAAGCCCCTGCTCTTCGAGCGTGTTCATCGTCTCGTTGATGAGCGTCTCGCGGGCCGCTTCGACGCCGAGTTCCCGGTAGATCTCGTGGATGTTGTTACACGTCGTCCGGGAGGCGTCGACGCCCTCGATGTCCAGCACTTCGCCGAAGTCCGAGCCCTCGGTGTAGAGGACGAACTCCTCGCCGTTGTCCGTCTCCTCCTTGCGGATAACGACGCGGGTGATCTCCTCGATCCCCTTGAAGACGATCTCCCGTAGCTCCTCGACCAGCTGCAAGAGGTCGCGGTAGCTGGGTTCCTCCGGGCCGAACTCGATGAGCGTGCCGGCCTGCCGGGTCGAGACGCCGAGATTCGATTCGATGGTCTCGGCGATCTCCTCAGCGATGGCGTCCGTGTCGTTGACCGTCGGCCACCGCTCCAGCAGCGTGTCCTCGTTGAGGTCGATCTCGACGAGCATGTCCGCGACGTTCGTCGAGATGTCACCCAGCGCGAGGATGCGCGTCGCCTCGATCTTCCAGACGACCTCGTGGGCGCGCTCGCGGTCCGTCGCGTACTCCTCATCAAGGTGGACCGTCATCATCGGCGTGTCCGGCGTCTTCCGGGCGTCCACCAGCTCGATGAGCCGCGGCAGGCCCTGTGTCACGTCGATCTCGGCGACCCCCGCGTAGTGGAACGTGTTCATCGTCATCTGCGTTCCCGGTTCGCCGATGGACTGAGCCGAGACGGTCCCGACCGGGTCAAGTGGGTCGACGCGCGTGTCGAGGTAGCGGGTCTCGACGGCCTTGGCGATGCGGTCGGCGTCGTCGACGCCGACACCACGTTCCTCGATGGTGCTGTACACTTCGTCTTTCAGCCGTCGCGGCAGCTCAGTGTCCTCGACGACGGCTTCGATGTCTGCTGATACGTCGTGTGCTGTCATTGTTAGTCGTCACCCTCGGCCATCCACCAGTCGTCCGCGTGCTCCGAGAGGTTGGTCCGCTCGGTGCGGGTCCCGAGGAAGCTCTCTTTTTGCTTCTCGCTCTCGAACTCCTCGTCGAGGACGCTGTCGGCGATCTGTTCGACATCCACGATGTCCCCGTCCTGATTCGAGGACACGTCGACCGGCGACGTGCCGTCCTCGCCGAACTCGAACTGGACGATGGTGTCCGAGGTGTCCCGGACGGTCCCGTCGTACTGCGTTTCGAGTTCGGACAGGGCGTTGATGAGCCGGCGCTGCAGGTACCCGGACTTCGACGTCCGGACGGCCGTATCGACCAGCCCCTCGCGGCCACCCATGGCGTGGAAGAAGAACTCCTTCGGGCCGAGCCCGGAGCGGTAGGAGGCCTCCACGAAGCCGTGGGCGTCGGCCGACAGGTCGTTCTCCTCGAAGTGTGAGAGGGTTCGGTTCTCGTAGCCACGGTTGATCCGCTCGCCACGGACTGCCTGCTGGCCGACACAGCCGGCCATCTGGGTCAGGTTCAGCATCGACCCACGCGCACCGGATTCGGCCATGATGACGGCCGGGTTGTCTTCGCCAAAGTGGTCCTCGGCGATGTCACCGGCGGAGTCACGCGCCTTGCCCAGCGTCTGCATGATCTTCATTTCGAGCGTCTCATCGACGGTCCGGCCGGGCAGCGATTCGAGTTCGCCGCGGTCGTAGGTCTCGATGAGTTCCTCAACGCGGTCGTAGGCGCTGTCGATGGCGTCGTTGATCTGCTCTTCCGCTTCTCGTGGGATAGACTCGTCGTCGATGCTGATGGAGAACCCGAAGTGCATGATCGACCGCATCGCCAGCGCCGAGACCTCGTTGACGAGAATCCGGGCACGGGTCCGCGAGTAGTCCTTGGCGATGGTGTCGACGATTTCGCCGCCGAAGGCCCCGACGGCGTCCTCGTCGATGGTGCCGCCAGTCATCTGGCCGTCCTCGACGACGACAGTGTCGCCAGCAGAGGACGTGAACTCCAGATTCAGGTCGTCCGGCAGCAGCTCCGAGAACAGCGAGCGGCCGGTCCAGTACTCCTCGCCGCCCTCGTCGACGCCGTCGGCCTCGGGCAGCTCGTCGATGCGGGTCGCCCGGAGCAGGTCAAGCGCCTGCGTCTCGTTGAACTTCGGATTGGTGTGGGTCAGCAGGTAGGTCCCGCTGATGTGGTCCTGAATCGCGCCGATGATGTTCTCGCCGAAGCGCGGGGAGAGCATCTGTTCCTGCACGCGCATGAGGACGCGGGCTTCGGCCCGGGCCTCCTCGTTTTGCAGGGCGTGCATGTTCATCTCGTCCCCGTCGAAGTCAGCGTTGTACGGCGGACAAACCGTCGTGTTCAGCCGGAACGTCTTGTACGGCATCACGACGACCTCGTGGGCCATGATGGACATCCGGTGCAGCGATGGCTGGCGGTTGAAGATGATGATGTCACCGTCGACCAGATGGCGGGACACTTCCCACTCCGGCTCGACCTTCTCCGCGAGTTCCTCGCAGTTCTTCTCGGTCACCTTCAGTCGGCGGCCGTCCGGCCGCTTGACGTAGTTCGCGCCGGGGTGGGCTTCAGGCCCGTTGGAGACGTACCGTCGCGCTTCCTCAAGGTTGCGCTCGGTGACGTTCATCGTCTGGGTCATCTCCTTGGCGACCCGGTCCGGCACACCGACCTCGTTCAGCGAGAGCGTCGGGTCCGGCGAGATGACGGTCCGAGCGGAGAAGTTCACGCGTTTCCCGGACAGCGACCCACGGAATCGGCCCTCCTTGCCTTTCAGGCGCTGGGAGAGGGTCTTCAGCGGCCGGCCGGAGCGGTGTCGCGCCGGCGGCGTGCCCGAAATCTCGTTGTCCATGAACGTGGTGACGTGGTACTGCAGCAGTTCCCAGAGGTCCTCGATAATCAGCTGTGGCGCACCCGCCTCGCGGTTCTCCATGAACCGCTGGTTGATGCGGATGATGTCCACAAGCTTGTGGGTGAGGTCGTCCTCGGAGCGCTGGCCGTTGTCCAGCGTAATCGAGGGGCGAGCGGTGACCGGCGGCACCGGCAGCACCGTCAGAATCATCCACTCCGGTCGGGAGCGGGCCGGCTTCATCCCCAGCACTTCGATGTCCTCGTCCGGGATGTCCTCGAACCAGTCCCGGATGTCGCTGGGCATCAGCTTGTTCATGTCCTCCTCGGTCAGGTCAACCGACAACGCCTTTTCCAGAGCGCGGCGGTCCTCCTGCCGGGGTCGGAACTCGCCGCTGAGAATCTCCTGCACACGGCTGCTGTCGATGCCGGTTTCTTCGGAGAGGTCGATCGGCGAGATCGGGTCCTCGGACTCCTCCATCGCGGCGGCGATCCGCTCGGGGTAGTCCGAGGCCAGCACGTCCTGCACCTCGTAGTAGGTGGTCGGCTTCTCGTGTTTGATGTCGTACTGCTTCTCGCCACAGAACGGACAGCGGTCCTTCTTGCGGGCCTGCCGGATGGCGGCCTTGGTCACGTCGTTGAGGTCGCGACCGAGGTCCTGGGTCCGTGTCAGTCGGTCAGCGAACTCGTCGCGCTCGTGCTCGTCGAGACAGAGCCGGGAGCACTCCCGGCAGGTCCCGCGCAGGAGTCGGCGGATGAGCTTCGCGAACCCGACGTGGATGACGGGCGCAGCGAGTTCGATGTGGCCGAAGTGGCCGTTACACGACCCGCTGTGTTTCCCGCAGGTCTTACACTCTAGACCGGGGTCGATGACACCGAGTCGCGGGTCCATCAGCCCCATGTCGATGGGGAAGCCGTCGTCGTCGTACGTGTCGGCCGTAATCACTTTGGTAGCCGACATCTCTCGGTACTCCTCTGGGTCCATCAGCCCGAAGCTGAGCTGCCCGATTTCCTGGGGTGTCTGTTGTGAGCTCATACTGCGTCCTCCAGTTCGATCCGCGGGGCGATTCCGAGCGCCTTCATCTCGTCGAGCAGGAGCTTGAACGCGTAGGACATCTCGACCTCGTGGATGTCGGTCTCCTCCTCGCAGTTCGGACAGTAGATGCGCCGTTGCTCGACGTTCTCGACGGCGGTCATCCCACACTGTCCACAGACGTTGATCCACTCGCGGTCGGACTCATCGAGCAGGCGCTCCTTGAGCGCCATCGCCGCACCGTGCCCGATGAGCACGTCCCGTTCCATCTCACCCACACGCAGGCCACCTTCGCGGGCGCGCCCCTCGGTCGGCTGGCGGGTGAGGACCTGCACCGGCCCGCGAGAACGGGCGTGCAGTTTGTTCGAGACCATGTGGTACAGCTTCTGGTAGAAAATATCGCCGACGAAGATCTCCGCATCGATCTTCTCACCGGTCACACCGGAGTACATCGTCTCCTTGCCGCTAGAGTCGAAGCCGTGCTCTTCAAGCGAGCCACGGAGTTCATCCTCGTCCTCGCCGGTGAAGGCGGTACCGTCGACGCGGCGGCCTTCGAGCGCACCGACCTTTCCGCCAATCATCTCAAGGATGTGGCCGACGGTCATCCGCGACGGCAGTGCGTGCGGATTGATGATGAGGTCCGGGACGACACCCTCCTCGGTGAAGGGCATGTCCTCCTGCGGGGCGATGTGGCCGACGACACCCTTCTGGCCGTGCCGTGACGCGAACTTGTCCCCGAGTTCGGGGATGCGCTCGTCACGCACAGAGACCTTCGAAAGTTTCGAGCCGTCCTCGCCTTCCATTAGCGTGACCGTGTCCACGACGCCGGATTCGCCCGAGCGCATCGTCACGCTCGTCTCCCGACGTTTCTGCGGTGAGAGACCGCCCATGTCGTCCGGCTCTTCGAGGAACCGGGGCGGGCTGGTCTTGCCGAGCAGGACGGCGTTCTCGCCGACCTTCGTTTCGGGGTTGACGAGGCCATCGTCGTCGAGGTGCGTGTACGCTTCCTCGCCGCGTGCGCCACGAACCTCGTCGTCAGGAATCTCGAAGCGGTCCTCCTGACCGCCGGGGTAGCGCCGTTCCTCGCCCTCGTAGGTACGGAAGAAGTGTGAACGGGCGAGCGCGCGGTCGACCGACCCCTGGTTCATCACGAGTGCGTCCTCGATGTTGAACCCCTCGTAGCTCATGACGGCAACGACGAAGTTCTGTGCCGCGGGGCGGTCGTCGTAGCCGATCTGTTCGGTGGTCTGGGTCTTGACCATCGACAGCTGCGGGTAGTGCAGCAGGTGCTGGCGCGTGTCCGGGCGAATGCGGTAGTTCGCCGACGGCAGGCCAAGCGACTGCTTGATCATCCCCGACCCCATCGTAATCCGGGGCGAGGCGTTGTGTTCGGGGTACGGAATCATCCCGGCACCGATACCGAACATCAGCTGCGGGTCGACTTCCAGGTGCGTATGCTTCTCCGTGAGTTCGTCCTCGTCGACCCCGACGAGGATGTCCTCTTCCTCCTCAGCGTCGATGAACTCGACGAGGCCGCGTTCGACGAGCTCTTCGAATTCGAGCTCGCCCTCTTTGACCTGCTCGACCTCCTCGTCGGTCATCAGCGGTTCGCCGTCCTCGACGACCAGTAGCGGGCGTCGGGCACGGCCGGCGTCGGCGTTGATGATGACTTCCCCGGTCCGGTTCTTGACCGAGACGTTGACCATCTGGGAGACGTCCCCCCGTCGTCGCGCCTGTCGTACCTGTTCTGCGAGCTGTTCCGGGTCGGGGTGTGTGCCGACCAGACTACCGTTTACGTATACTTTGGCTTCGCGTCCCTGACTCATATTAATCGTCCGCGGGCTGCTGTTCGATCGACTCGATACCGGGGATGCCCTGAACCCCCATCTCGGCAAGCTCCTGTTTGAGACCCTGTGGGTCCGATACGTCCTGTGACAGCTCCATCGCCTGGGCGAAATTCTTCACCAGCCCACAGTTGGGGCCTTCAGGCGTCTCGGAGGGACAGATGCGACCCCACTGGGTCGCGTGCAGGTCCCGTGCTTCGAAGTGTGGCTGGGAGCGACTGAGCGGCGAGCGCAGTCGCCGGAGGTGTGACAGCACCCCCATGAAGTCTGTCCGGTCAACCAGCTGGCTCACGCCAGAACGGCCGCCGACCCAGTTCCCCGTCGCGATCGGGTGTTCGAGTCGCTCAGTCAGCACGTCAGAACGAACGACCGTCGAGACGGACAGCTGGCGGTTTCGCATGTTGGCCCGCTCAAGCTGGTATTTCACGTCCCGGGCGAGCTTGTTCAGCGCCGTCCGGAACAGGTCGGTCATCAGGTCGCCGCTGACCTTCAGCCGCTTGTTGGCGTAGTGGTCCTTGTCGTCAGATTCGCGGCGGCCCAGTGCCAGTTCGAAACACGCCTCGGCCATCCGGCAGAGGTAAAACGCCTTGTTGATGCGGACTTCTTCTTCCTCGACGCCTTCCTCATGTAGATGCGGGAGGAGATAGCGGTCGATAACGTAGTTAGCTCGCTTGAGCTGGTAGTTCTTGCCCTGCCCGGAGGCGACACGCTTGCCCAGCGTCTCGATGGCTTCCTCGGTCGTCTGGACTTCGGCCTCCTCCAAGTTCTCCAGCATGAACTTCACGATTTCCGGGTCCTCGCTGACGCGGTGGACGATCTCCTCGTCCGACTCCAGCCCCAGCGCGCGGACCAGCGTGACGAAGTCGATACTGCCCGAAACGGACGGGAACGAGACTTCCAGCAGCCCGTCCCGGGTCCGTTCACACAGCACCAGCGCGCGGTAGCCACGGCGCTGGGAGAACGTCTTGGCGACCTGCACCTCGTCGCCGTACTTGGTGTCGTACTCGGCCAGAATCTTGTTCGGGGCAAGGTCCTCACTGGTCATCAGCACCCGCTCGGAGCCGTTGACACAGAAGTAGCCACCGGGGTCTGCAGGGTCCTCGCCGATGTCGATGAGTTCCTCGTCGGTGAAGCCCGCGATGTTACACTTGTTCGACCCGACCATGATGGGCATTCGTCCGATCTTGGTCTCTGTCCGGTCGACGACTTCCTCCGGTTCTTCCTCGCCACCGCGGACGATGGCCATCTCCATGAACACCGGCGCGGAGTAGGTGATGTTTCGGAGTCGGGCTTCCTGCGGGTACAGCAGTTCCTCGCTGCCGTCAGCCTCGCGGACCCGTGGAGTGACGACGCGGACGTCGCCGAGTTCGACCCATACCGGTTCCTGCCCTTCCTTGTCACCGATGTCGGTCTCGATGGTCTCTTTCTCGTCGACGACCTGCTGCATTCCCCGGTCGAGGAATGCGTTGAACGAGCGGAAGTGGTGTTCGGCGAGCCGTTCCTTGGCGAAATATTCACGCGATATAGCGCGGCGATCTTGTGTGTCCATTATTCTACCACCAGTCGATACACGACGGCTTCATCCGTCGTTCTGGAGTCGCGGACGATCCGGACCACGTCACCGACTTCGGCGTCATCGGGCAGCGCCTTGTCGGTACGCTTGATCTTCGGAAGGTCCGTCTTCTTGATTTCATACTCAGTGAGTACTGCTTCGAGGTCATCCTCGTCGACGACGCTGTGGTCTGGGACGAGGTCGTGTTGACTTACATCTACCATGTGTGTGCGTGTGCGTTTGGCCTGCTGCTGGAGAAGGTGGCTGTCACGAGATACTACAGGGCCGTACTGTCGGGGTGCATATAACACTTACCAAGTCGCTCTGCTGTGGCTATCGGACCCGCCCACCCTCGCGGACTGCGGGCGTGGTTGCTCCTACCACCCACATGCAGCAGACCGGACATAGAACTTTGGGTCCCGTCATGTGCACTCATCCCGGGGCGGGTCTCTTTGGAAAGTCTTAATACCGACACCAAGGTACGAAGAAATGCAACGAAGGCCCGGATGGTGTAGTGGCCCATCATACGACCCTGTCACGGTCGTGACGCGGGTTCAAATCCCGCTCCGGGCGTTCCTATTGCAACCAAACTGGCGAGCGCCATGCAGTGTGTGCTCGCAGGCTGCCCGGATGGTGTAGTGGCCCATCATACGACCCTGTCACGGTCGTGACGCGGGTTCAAATCCCGCTCCGGGCGTTCCTATTGTGAACAATCCCGACGAGCACCGCTTAGCGTGTGCCCGTTATCGTGAGCGATGACACGCGCAACAGGGATTTGAATCCTGGAAGTCGCGCACAGCGAACGTAGTGAGCGAGCACGTCTTGCTCTGGTTCAAATCCCGCTCCGGGCGTTTCTCTGATTTTAACTCGACAAACGATGCGTTTCATCGCGTCGCTTTCGTTCTACATCTCAACCCAGTACACGCGTTAGTAGCTATTCAGTAGGCAGTAAACACCGCATACTTGCTGAGAAAACAGCACATACTGATATCACAAGAGCAGGGCAACAGCAGACGGCCGGGGAGTGCCCCCTTGGCCTGTCATAGTGTCCGTCCACCGGGGTCGGACGTGCTATCACTCCACGGGGGCTGGCATATGTTTTGTGTTGCTTGTAAGACGTGCCGATAAGCGACTGCGGGCGACAAACTGTTTACGAGGCCCCGCAAAAGAGGGGCCATGGAGGACGTGGATGGCGAGGAAATGCCTGGCGCGATTGTCGAGGCGTTCCTCGAACGCGAGGAGGGCGTTCGGGCGCTGCTTGAGGAACTGGAGAAGCTCACTATCGAGGGCCGCCACGAGGAGGTCCGCGACCGTGTTCGCAATCTGGCAGACAGCGACGAGTCGGTGTTTTACACCGTGGCGTTCAGTCTCACCAACTCGCGGCAGTTTTTCGGCGACGTGGAAGCACAGTTGGACGTGACCGCTGCGGACCGGCTCCGGGACCTCGCCGACACGTTTCCCGCACTGGCCGAGCCGTTCAATATCGTTCGGACGGAGCGAGCGGACGACCGGCTCAATCCGGTGACGGACACAAGCTACGCGGTGAGCTACCACCGCGGCATTGAGTCGCCAATGGTGACATACAGCCCGTTATCGGGCGAACAGGAGCTGTACGAGTCCCGCGGGACGCCAAGCGAGGTGTTGCGGGTCGCGTCCGACCTCACGAGCGCAACGACCGACGCGCTGGATGTGGCGATGGACAACGACTACTCGGTCAACACGGAAGAGCTGAGCGCGCTTATTGACCGCCGCGAAGAACTAGAGACAGAGCTGAGCAAGCTCCGGGACCAGCTCGACGAGCTTCGGCGGACGCCGGTTTCAGACGAATAGGGACTGACGGTTCGAAACCAGAGGCACAGAGCGGGACAGAGAGCAAACCCGAATCACAGTGCCGCAACTGGGGCGTTTATGTGTCACGACCGTAAATGCACAGGTACGATTTGCTATGGGAATGGACCGACTAGAAGATCAGGTTGAGAAGGAGGGGCGGGACCTGTCGATCCTCGAAGCCGTCATCGAGAACGGGCCGATCGGTATCGTTCGGCTCGCCGAGGAGACAGATGTCCCAAAACACAAGGTGCGGTACTCGCTACGGATGCTGGAAGACGACGAACTCATCGAGCCGACACCGCAGGGGGCGATTCCGGTGGACAACATCGACGAGCGAGTCGCAACGATCAACAACGGCATCGACCGGCTGGTCGAACAGCTGGACGGGTTGCGAGACGTGTTTGCGTCCGCAGAATAGCCGGACGACCAGTCGGCACCCGTTTCCGTGGCAGTAACCCTTTTCGAACGCCGACGTGATGCATCGGTATGGATGTCGCTCTCATCAGCGATTCGCACATCCCGTCCCGGGAACATGAGATTCCCCCGTCGTTCCGGGAACGCATCGAAGTCGCCGACCACGTCATCCACGCCGGTGATTTCAACAGCAAAGGCGCGCTCGCTGACATCCGCCATATGGCGACGGAACTGACCGCCGTTTCGGGCAACATCGACCCGCAGATAGGGCTGCCGGAGCGGGCGACAGTCGAACTCGGCGGCGTCACGTTTGTCGTGACACACGGCACTGGACCACACCAAGGCTGGGCGGACCGTGTCGCCACTGCGGTCCGCGAAGCGGCCGACAGCAACGCCATCGGCGTCGCCGGCCACACCCACGAACAGACAGACATCGTCTACGAGGGCGTCTGGCTCCTGAACCCCGGCAGCGTCACAGGGGCCTCGCCGGCAGACCGCCCGACGATGCTGACCGCGACAGTCGAGGACGGTTCGCTCGACGTGGCCCAGCACCAACTGTAGCACGGCTAGGTGGGCGCTGTTTTACTCCGGATATACCGGCAGCTGTTGCCACTGTTGGCCGGCTTTGCAGCGAACGCGGGTCTTTTTCCGGCAGAGACCGCAGGAGCGGTATGGAAGTCTTCGCGGTCGAGGGGGTGCCCGAGGTCCGCCCTGGCGATGACGTGGCCGAACTGCTCGTCGAGCAGGCCGACCTGCAGGACGACGACGTGGTCTGTGTCGCCAGCACCATCGTTTCCAAGGCCAACGGACGCGGGCGGTCGCTGTCATCGTACGAGCCAGGCGGGCGTGCTGAGCGCATTGCGGCAACCATCGAAGACATCGCCGACGAGGAGAAAGACCCGCGGATGGCACAGGCGATTCTCGACGAGTGCGAGGAGGTGCTGGTCGAAGCCCCCTTCATCCTCGGCGTGACGAAGTTCGGGCACATCACCGTCAACGCGGGCATCGACCGCTCGAACGTGCCCGGCGCGGACCTTCTCTTGCTCCCCGAGGACCCGACGGCAGAGGCCGAAGCGATCCGCGACGGCATCCGCGAACACGCGGGAGTCGAACCCAGCGTCATCGTTACCGACACGTCGGGGCGGCCGTTTCGCCTCGGCCAGCGCGGCGTCGCGCTAGGCTGGGCCGGGCTCTCCGCCTCGCGGGACTGGCGGGGCGAACACGACCGCGACGGCCGCGAACTCGAAGCCACCGTCCAGGCCGTCGTCGACGAACTCGCCGCCGCAGCCAACCTCGTCACCGGCGAAGGCGACGGCGGAACACCCGCCGCAGTCGTCCGCGATTTCGACTTCGGCGACCACGCGGGCAGCGAGCAGCTGTTCCGCGACCCGGAGAAGGACGCAGTCAGACAAGCACTCAGAGAGTGGTCCCATGTACGCGATTGAACTCACCCCGGAACACCCGGTCGCACAGCTCGCCTCGTTTGCCGAACAGGCCGAATCGAACGCGCTTGATGCCGTGTACGTCAGCCATCACTACAACAACCGCGACCAGTTCATGTCGCTGACCGCGATGGCCGAGCGGACCGATGAGGTGCTGCTCGGCCCCGGCATCGCCAACCCGTATGAGACGCACCCGGTGACGCTGGCCTCGCGGGTCGCAACGCTCGACGAACTGAGCGACGGGCGGGCCGTCTTCGGCATCGGGCCGGGGGATAAATCGACGCTCAGCAACCTCGGCTTCGACCACGACAACGCACTGCGCCGCGTGCTGGAGACGTTCACGACCGCGCGGAAGCTCTGGGACGGCGAGCGAGTCAACCACGACGGGACGTTCGAGGCCGTCGACGCCGGGCTAAACTACGAGGTCGATGAGATTCCGGTGTACGTCGGCGCGCAGGGGCCGCACATGACCCGGATGGCGGCGAAACACGCCGACGGGGCGCTGTACAACGGCGCGCATCCAAAAGATCTCGCGTGGGCACGCGAGCAAGTAGAAGAGATGGCCGACGAGCGACCCGAGGAGTACGGCGAGTTCGACCTCGCGGCCTACGCCAGCGTCTCGGTCGCCGAAGACGAGGCCGAAGCGCGGGAGGCCGCTCGCCCACCGGTCGCGTTCGTCGCCGCGGGGTCACCGCCGCCGGTGCTCGACCGCCACGGCATCGACCACGACGACGCCGAGGAGATTGGGCAGGCGATTTCGGCCGGCGAGTTCACGGCCGCCTTCGATGGCGTGACCGAGGCGATGCTGGACGCGTTCTGTATCGCCGGGACGCCAGAAGCGGTGGCCGAACGGACAGCGGCGTTAGAAGAACACGCCGACAGCGTGGTGTTCGCGTCGCCGCTTGGGCCGGATGTCGAGACGGCTATCGATTTGCTTGGGGCGGTCCTCGACCGCCGGAGCCGCTGAACAGCGAGAGCGCGGCCCCCAGCGACAGATACCCGAAGGCGGCGACCGAGACGGTCGTAATGACGGCCCCGACAGCGAGCATGAGTGCCGCCAGCGGGTCGTTCAGTGCCACGCCGAGGAACCAGCCGGGCATGTCGATGATGCTCTGGAGCAGTTCCGACAGCAGTCCTTGCATTACCTGAACGTTAGCGTGGCCCTACTTTGCGTTTGCGTTCCCGGCTACCACGTGGACTCCCGGGAGCTGCTGTCGCGCAGCGCCACGGGCGAATGGCCCTACGCAACAGGCTCAAGTTCCGCTGAGAAGTGTCTGAGTTCTTCCATTGGGGGCTCCCAGACGATTTCCAGACCGGAGTACTCGTCGCGGCGGTCACGAACTCGTGCAGCGGTCTCCGCGATGTGTTCGAGGTGTTCGTGCCAGTACGTCCGGCGAGGAAGGGCGAGACGGACGAGTTCCGGACGGTTAGTCCCGGGGAAGGCAAACGAGCCGAGTTCGACTGTCCGGACGCCGCCCTCGCGGTAGAGTTCGCAGACGAGTCGCTGCCCGGGGTACTGGTCGGCAGGAATATCCGGGAACAGGGCGGCCGCATCAATGTAGACGGCGTGACCGCCGGTCGGCGTGACTATCGGGATGTCTCGATCACGCAGGAGGTCCCCGAGGGTCGCGACCTGTTCGATTCGCTCGGCGACGTACGGCGGTTGAACCGCTTCCCGCAGGCCGGTCGCCATCGCTTCAAGATCACGACCTGCGAGGCCACCGTAGGTCGGGAATCCTTCATACAGGATCGCGCGCTGTTTGCACTGTTCAAACAGGGCAGCGTCTCGGACAGCCGTGAACCCGCCGATGTTTGCCAGTGCGTCCTTTTTGCCACTCATCGTGATTGCGTCCGCGGGACGTAACTGCTCGTGGGCAATCTCACTGAGGGGCGTATCGGCGTATTCGGGGTCCCGTTGCTTGATGAACTGTGCGTTTTCGGCGAACCGACAGGCGTCGATGACGAACGTTGCATCGATTTCCGTGGCGAAGGCGGCTGTCTCGCGGATGTTCGCCATCGACACCGGCTGGCCGGCGGCGGAGTTGTTCGTGATTGTCAGAACGACGGCCGAAACAGCGTCCTGCCCGTGCTCCTTGACGGCGTCCCACCCCCGGTCTGTGGAGAAGTTTCCGGCAAACGTCCCGACGGTATCAGTGGTCAGGTCCGTCTGTGCCGGGCAGTCAACCGCGATTGCACCCTGATTCGTCACGTGTGCGCAGGTGGTGTCAAAATGCGTGTTGTTGAGAACGACGTCACCGTCGTCCAGCAGCGCCCCGAACAGGACGTTCTCCGCGCCGCGGCCCTGGTGTGTCGGGACCACGCGGTCGAACCCCATCACGTCGGCGACCGTCTCACGGAAGCGTTTGAACGAGCGCGAACCGGCGTACGCCTCGTCCCCTCGAACCACGGCCGCCCACTGGTCGTCACTCATCGCGCCAGTCCCCGAATCGGTTAGCAAGTCGGTGAATCGCCTCGGGGTCAAGCCCCGAGGCTTCCCGTTTCTACGACGTGACTTGCAGACACGGACTCGAAGTGAGTCGTGTCCGTAGCGGTCACAGTCTCCACGGGCGTGTCTTCGGGCCATCCCAGCCCTAGTTCAGAAAAGCCGCGTTGAAGGACGTTCATCGCCGCGTTCGCGTCTCTGTCCGTCTCGAACCCACAACTCGGACAGGAGTGTTCCCGCACCCAGATGGGTTTCGCTGTCTCCACACCGCACGATGCACACTCTTTCGTCGTTCCTCTGGCTTCGACCTGCTTGACGTGACAGCCGTACAGGTCGGCTTTGTATTCAAGGAGAGTGATGAACTGTCGCCACGCCGCATCCTGCTTGTTCCGGGCGTTTCCATCGCTCTGAAGCATCCCAGCAACGTCGAGATCTTCCACGAACACGGCGTCGTACTCTTTGACGAGCCACGTCGTAATCTTGTGCTGGTAGTCCAACACCTTCCGCTTGATGTGACGCTTGACCTTAGCGACCTGCTTGCGTTGCCTCTCGTAGTTACTCGACCCCCTCTCCTTCCGCGACAACTTGCGCTGTTCACGGCGAAGTCGTTCGTACTCGTCTTCGAGGTCGAGCCAGTCAACGGTCTTGCCGTCGCTGGTGTGAATGTAGTTCTGGATGCCGAGGTCGATTCCAACGCTGTTGCTCGCGTTGAGCGTGTCCACGCTGGGTTTCTCGGGAAGGTCTGCGTCGTCGGTTTCGAGGCCGAAGGAGACGAACCACTCCCCGGTCGTCTCCTTCTTGAACGTGACTTCCTTGATGGAAGCGCGGTCGGGGATTGGACGGTAGTAACGGATTTTGACCCACCCGATTTTGCTGAAGCGAACGTAAGCGAACCTATCACGGCCCCTCTTTTCATCGAGGTCGAAACCAGACTGGTTGTACGTCACGCTTAGGTAGTCGGTGGGTGATTGCCGTTTGAGCCGACCGACGTTGTACCCCTTCTCTTTCTTTTTACGAAGGTTCGAGAGGTTCCGATGGAAGCGAGCGACGGTGGCTTGGGCGGCCTTTGAGTGCAGGTCGCCGAACACCGGCCACTTCTGCTTCCATTCGGGGAGTTTGTTGTTCTGGTCGTACTCGGACGGTTTGTCGTCTTCTGGGGCTTGTTCGTAGTCCCAGCGGACGTGGTTGTAGAGTTGGCGATGAACGTTGAGATGGTGTTCCAGTCGCTCCGCTACCTCTTGTGTCGGGTAGGCTTGGTAGCGGTGACTGTATTCTATCGCTGTGTCTTGATTACCGATGTGTTCACTTAATGGTTTGTATCCCTGCGTGTCGGCTTCATCCCCGAGGTCAAGCCTCGGGGTATTCGCCTTGTCCGCTGATAAAGACGTCATCCGCAGCGAGGTTGAAAACGTTGTGCCCGGCCTCGGTGAGCGCGGTCTCACGTCGCTCACGGGGCGGAAGCTGTATCGAGGTTACCGATTTGGCCTTGTACGAGCGCATGCTGTGTCGCAGTACGCCGACCGACTTATCTCCTGCCTGATATTTTGTGTACGGAAGTGGGCTGAGATGTCCATCACCAGACGGGTACGGGTATCGGTGGACACGTGTTGCTATGAGGCCGAAATAGCGGGCATTTTGAGGCCGCAACTGCTGAAGGGACGTATGAGCGTTCGCGAGGAATTCGACGCGTGGGCGGCCGAAGGCAAGGACAGAGGAATGGAGGACCGACACTGGCACACCGCCAAGCACGTTCTCGCCCGGATGCCGGTCGAACCGGGTGACACGGTGCTCGACCTCGGGACGGGCTCGGGCTACGCACTCCGTGCGCTCCGAGACACCAACGACGCCGGTCCCTGTTATGGTCTCGACGGGTCGCCAGAGATGCTCCGGAACGCCCGCGAGTACACCGACGACGACGGCATCGGGTTCCTGCGCGGGGACTTCGACGCCCTGCCGTTTGCGACCGACAGCATCGACCACGTGTTCTCAATGGAGGCGTTCTACTACGCCAGTGACCCGCCACACACCCTCGAAGAGATCGCGCGGGTGCTGCGACCCGGCGGGACCGCCAACATCGCGGTGAACTACTACGAGGAGAACGTCCACTCCCACGAGTGGCAGGAGTTCATCGACATCGAGATGACCCGCTGGAGCGCCGACGAGTACCGCGAGGCGTTCCGCGAAGCGGGTCTGGCCGTAGCTGCACAGGACACGATCCCCGACCGCGAGGTGGAGATTCCGCCGGCAGACACGTTCCCCACGGACGAGTTCGAGACGCGCGAGGCGATGGTCGAGCGCTACCGCGAACTGGGGACGCTGCTGACCGTCGGCGTCGCCACCGAATAACGGCCCGGACGGCGTGTCAAAACGCGGACTACGAGTGGAACGACCGACAGGGTATTTTGTAGCCGCGGGCAATATCAAGGAGTATGGCCGAAGAAACCTCGCTGGAGGACTTTCTTGACGCCGGCGACGAAAGCGAGGACGAGGAAGAGAGTGGTGCGTCTGCGGGAGACGATACTACAGAGCCAGAAAGCGAAGCCTCCGGCTCTGAAGCTTCGACCGACGCGGTCGACCCGGCCGTGACGACCTACGCGTGGTCGCCCGACGGAGCGACCTGTGCCGAGTGTGGGGAGGTCGTCGAGCGGCGGTGGACGCAGGACGGCGTCCTCGTCTGTGGGGCCTGTAAGTCCTGGTGAACGGCGCTACCGGCCGTCAAACGGATGTGTGTTGTTCTCACCCATCCACAGAGTTACATACGCTCACGCCGTAATCGTAGCTACAATTGAACGGCCCGGAGGATGTGGCACCCACACAAGACACTTACTGGTCGACAGGGCAGAATATCCCACCAGTCCCCGTGCCGAGGCGTCGTCCCACAAGAGCGCGACTATGACAGACACTGATACCCCACACAGTCAACAGTCGGACAGTCCCCTCCGCGACGCCACACGCGTCGCCAATCAGGTGATCGAAAACGTCGAGCAGGTCATCGTCGGGCAACACGCCGCCATCGAACACATTGTCATCGCGCTGCTCGGCCGCGGCCACGTCCTGCTTGAGGACGTCCCCGGCGTCGGCAAGACGATGCTTGCTCGCTCTGTTGCCGCGTCCTTCGACGGCGAGTTCAAGCGCGTCCAGTTCACCCCGGACCTCCTCCCGACCGACGTGACCGGCGTCAACATCTACAACCAGAAGACACAGGAGTTCGAGTTCCGGCCGGGTCCGATTTTCGCCAACGTCGTCCTCGGCGACGAAATCAACCGTGCACCGCCGAAGACGCAGTCGGCGCTGCTTGAGGCGATGGAGGAACAGCAGGTGTCCGTCGACGGGACCACACATCCCGTTCCACAGCCGTTTACCGTCATCGCCACGCAGAACACGGTTGAGCAGAATCGGGCCTATGACCTGCCGATGGCCGAACTCGACCGGTTCATGACGAAACTGCATCTCGGCTATCCGAACGAGGCGGCGGAGACGGAGATGCTGGGTGACGTGGTGGGCCACCATCCCATCGAGGATCTCACGTCGGTCGCCACCCTCGATGCGCTGTCCGCGGCCCGGGAAACGGTGGCCGACGTGGCCGTTGAGGAGCCTATCCGCTCGTACGCGACCCGGCTGGCGCGGTACACGCGGGAGAACGCACAGCTGGGTGTCAGCCCGCGGGGCAGCATCTCGCTGCTCCGGGCAGCACAGGCTCGGGCCGTCCTCGACGGCCGCAATTACGTTATTCCCGACGACGTACAGACGGAAGCGCCGGTTGTCCTCCCACACCGTATCCGCACTGAGAGCAGCGAGCAGGACGCCCGGGCACTCGTCGCGGAGGCACTCGATACCGTCTACGTCGAATGAGACCGACACGACGCGGCTTCGCCGTCCTCGCTGTCGCCGTCGCCGGCCTTCTTATTAGCGCCAGATTCGGCCAGCCCGGGCTCACCGCCGTCGCCGGCCCGCTGTTCGTCGGCGTGTTCGCCGCCGCCGTACAGGTTCGCTGGAGCGGCGCGCCGACCGTCGAACGGAGCCGACTCCGCCGAGGCTTCCCCGGCGAGACGAAACCCGTGGAGTTCCGCGTCGACGGGGGCGGCATCGCGACGGTCACCGACCGGCTCTCCGAGGGGTTAGCGGGGGAGACGACGGTAACCAAGTCCCTGCCGGCGACGGTGACCTACCGGGTCACCTACACGGCCCGGGGTGAGCAACGGGCCGGTCCCGTCGAGGCGACGGTGACGGACGCGCTGGGACTCGTCGCGGAGCGCTACACCGTCGAAAGCAGGACTGACGTGCTGGTGTACCCGCCCGTCTACCGGCTGGGCGGCCAGGAGGCGTTCGCGCGAACGTTCACGCCGGAACACGAGGACCGGCAGTCGTTCGACCGGCTGCGGGAGTACGTCAGCGGCGACTCGCTGCGGGACGTCCACTGGAAATCCAGCGCCAAGCGCGAGGACCTGTTAGTCAAGGAGTTCACTGACAACCGGAGCGACCGGACCCTGCTCGTTGCCGCGGAAGCCCAGCGGGGCCACGCCGACGAAATGGCCGCCGCGGCGGCGACGATCACGATGGCCGCGCTGGAGAGTGGTCTCGCTGTCGAACTCGCCGTCCCGAACGGCGCGGTCGAACAGGGGTACGGCGACACCCACCGAACGCGACTGCTCGAACTGCTGGCCCGGGCTGACGCGGGTCAGACCGGCCGGACAGACGACGCCGACGTGATTGTCACAGCCAACGGCGACGGGGTCACGGTGTCGGTCGACGGCCGCCGCCAGTCCTTCGCTGCTGTGACCGCCAGTCGGGACAACCCCATCGCAGGCGAGGTGAACGGATGAGTGCCCCGGTCACAGAGCGTGTCCGCGACCGGGTCCCTTGGGGCGGGTCACGAATACTGGCGTTGCTTGCGACGGCGCTGGCAATCGGCGCGCCGCTTCGGACGATGTACTATCTCAGCGACGTGGTCGGCGACCCCACCCTGTTTCTGGCGCTGGCCGCCCTCTCGTTCGTGGGTGCGACCTTGCTGGCCCGCGTGCTCAGACCGCCCCTCGCGGTTGCTGTCGGCGCAGTGCTGTTCGCCGGCGGGCTCGGGGCGTACATCCTGAACCTCTCGACGAATCCGGCGATAACGGAGCTTCTGAGCGACACCGTTGCCCTGCTGACCGGACGGTCGCTGCTCCAGATAGCCGAGGTCAGGCTGTGGGTGTTGTCGTTCGCGCCGGCACCGGTGTTTCTGACGTGGTACTTCGCGCTGCGGCGCTGGTACGTCACGGCGACGGTGGCGGCTGGCACGGCACTCGCGTTTTTCGCCCTGACGACTGACGCCGGTGTGGTGACGACACTGCTGGGTGTGGTCGGCATCGCAGCGACGATCGGCTTCGGAACGCTCGATACGCTGTCGACAGACGAGCCGGCGGACCTGACGAAGCGACCGGACGCGATGACCGACAGTGACGGGACGGAGCGCGCGGACGATGACGGCGACGGCATCGACGCTGGGCGGCGCGCTGTCCTCGAACAGCTGGCGGCGATAATCGTCGTCCCGGCGGCGCTGTCACAGGTGCCGATCACCCGGGACAGTTTGCTGTCCTACGACGACGAGTCGGAGGGCCAGACCGTCGAAGGGAGCCTCTTCGACGCCGGAGAGTCTCTTTCAGTCCGCGGGAGCATCTCGTTGACGCCGGAGATCCGGTACACGGTCGAAAGCGAGGAACCGCGTTACTGGCGGGTCGCCTCCTACGACCGCTACACCGGCAACGGGTGGGTGCGGACGGGGAATCCACGCCAGTACGACGACCAGCGCCTCGACAGCCCACCGGGTGAAACCCGGACGCTTCGACAAGAGTTCCGGGCGGAGTCGACCATCGGGACCGTCCCGGCCGCCTGGAAGCCCGTCCGCTACTCTGGGGAGCCGTCGGTATCGGTCTCAAGCGAGGGCGGGTTCCAGCCAGACGGCCCGTTGTCGACTGGCGACACCTACGAGGTCAGGAGCGAACTGCTCGTGGCGACTCCCGACGGGCTGCGCGGGGCCGGCACTGACTACGACGATACGACTGCGGAGCTGTACACGCAGCTTCCCGACAGCACGCCGGACCGGGTTGGGGAACGGACGGCTATTCTCACCGCGAACGCCGAGAACCCCTACGAGACGGCGCTGGTCGTCGAGCGCTGGCTGCAGGACACCAAGGGCTACTCACTCGATGTCGACCGACCCGACTTCAACGTCGCCGACGCCTTCCTCTTCGAGATGGACGAAGGGTACTGCGTCTACTTCGCAACGACGATGGTAACGATGCTCCGGACCCAGGGCATCCCGGCGCGCATGACCGTCGGGTACACCTCCGGCCAGCGCATCGACGAAGACCAGTGGGTCGTGCGCGGGCTCAACTCCCATGCTTGGGTCGAAGTGTACTTCCCCGGTCAGGGCTGGGTACAGTTCGACCCGACGCCGTCCGGGCCGCGAGAGGCAGTCAGACAGCAACGTATCGAAGACGCGAGTTCGGACGGATCGTCGCCCACTGTCGGCGACGGCAACCCGGTAGAACGGTACACGCCACCCGACACGTCAACGCCTGCCCCACTGACCGAGACCAATGGTACCGAGACCGAGCCGACGGAGACACCAACGGCCACCGGAACGGACACACCCACCGGCACAACAGAGGCGTCGGACACAGACGAGGGGACGGAGCTGAGCATCCCGGACCTCCCGTCGCGCGAGGAGTTGACGCTGGGCGTCGTCGCGTTGCTCGGCATCGCAGCGGGCGCGCGCCGGTCCGGCCTCAGCGAGCGAGCCTACCGGGCGGTGTGGCTGCGCTACCAGCGCCGCGTGGACCCAGAGACCGACGTCGAGCGGGCGTTCCAGCGGGCCATGTACGTCCTTGCGACGGAACACCGGGGCCGCAAAAGCGGCGAGACGGTACGGGCGTATCTCGACGCGATAGGGGCCGACGACCGGGTCAGGCGGCTGGCGACGTTACGAGAACGGCTCCGGTACGGCGGCGAAGTGAGCGAGGCAATGGCCGACGAGGCCGTCGAAATCGCCGACGGGATCGTCTCCGAGCGATAGTCCCCGACAGTGTTTAATAGGTCGTGTTCGTAGGCGCGATTGTAATGTCGGAAGTCTGCTCGACGTGCGGGCTGCCTGAGGAGCTCTGCGTCTGTGAGGACGTCGCTAAGGAGTCCCAGGAGATTAACATCCGCATCGACGAGCGCCGTTACGGGAAGGAGGTAACGATTATCGAGGGATTCGACCCGAAAGACGTCGACATGGACTCGCTGTCCTCAGACCTCAAATCGAAGTTCGCCTGCGGTGGCACTGTTGAGGACGGGCAGATAGAGCTCCAGGGCAATCACACGGGCCGCGTCGAGGATTTCCTCCGCGACAAAGGTTTCAACGTCGCCTGAACTCCTGACTGCCAACGGTTCTCGTGAGAGCGCCGTGGCAAGCCGCTGCTGTGACCTGCTCGCCAGCTTTTCAGCTCGGTCTGCGTGCGAGTGTGCGCTGCGATCGGCTATGAGTGGTTCAGGTCTGGCTGCTTTTTACCGTCGTGGGAGATTCAGGTAGCGACCGGTAGAGACAGAATTTGTTGCATGATACCAGCACGCATAATCGGCGGTCAAGTATTTCAACCACGGGGCGGTAACTGTTTGCAATGTTCGGTGTACCCCGGCGGGTGGTGGCCGTCGGACTCGTGGTCCTTCTCCTTGGTGGGGGAATCGCGTCGCTCCCGGTGGCGGCGACCGCCGACCACGGGGCGGTGACCGGGGCTAGCGACGGAGCGGCGGCTGGCGTCGGTGAGAACTGCACGTACAAAGCCGAGACGGCGTCGGGTCAGCGTGGGCCGGCAGTTGAGACAGTACAGCCGCCGACAGCCACGACCGAGTCGAATGGCTCGCTGATCCGGATACGAAGCGCCGACATGCATCGACGCCAGCCGCGGGGACAGGGTGGGGACACAGCCGGAACGGCAGCCCCAGCGGCGGCCAGCATGGAGACAGGGACGGCCACGTCGGGTGCGACACAAACCAGCGACGGTGACGTGATTCAGCAGACACAGACCTACGCGCGCGTGCCTGAGGAGCCGGGTGAAGTCGCGGTGACCGTGGCCTACGAAGTCCCGGACCGGGTCGTTGACCTCGAAACGCACGTCCCGGCGACGGCGACGGTGACCGGAACGGACGGGTTCGAGCGCGTCAACGAGTCCGTGTATGAGTGGGAAGAAACGACGGATACGGCGACGATCAGCTACCGCATCAACCCGAACCAGACCATCGAGAAGAGCGGTCCGGAGGGGTCCGAGGGCCGATATCTCAGCGTCGATACGGGCGAGTGGGCGCTGCTCACGCGGTCACTGACGCCGACGCGCTGGCGCTACACTGGTCAGGACCCCGTCAGGTACAACCGCACGCTCCGGACGGCAGGCCCGGGTGCGGCTGGCGAGGAAATCGTGTACCTCGGCGAAGTGGCGACGTTCGAGGAGACAGCGCACGACCAGACGTTCACGCTGGCTGTGCCAGAGCGGTCGGCAATGACGGCCTCGCCAATTTCGGTTCTCGACTCGATGGCGAACGCATCGAACGCTCTCCGGGTCGGCGACCGTGACGAGCAGGTGTTCGTCGTCGCCGCGCCGTCTGGGGCCGTAGAGTGGGGCGTCGAGGGGTATCAGATCGGTGACGCTGATATGTGGGTCCAGTCCCGGCAAACGCTGGACACCGCCAACAACGTCTGGCTTCACGAGTACGTCCACAGCCGGCAGGCCTACGAGACGACACAGGAGACGCGGTGGACGGTCGAGGGCTGGGCGACGTACTACGCCGCTGTCCTGACGCTGGAACAGAACCGGATCGGGTTTGACGAGTTCCGGGAACAGCTCGCGGTGGGTGGACGGCCGGTCTACAGCGACGTGACATTGACTGACAGGGCAAGCTGGACGAGCAACGCGAACTACAGGAAGGGCGCGCTCGTCGCCGGGCGGGCAGACGTCCATATCCGCTCGGCTACTGGCCGCAACCAGACACTCCAGAGCGTGTTTCAGTCGCTGAACGGCTACCGTGACCCGGTCACGCAATCGCAGTTCCTCACCGAAGTCGAGGCCGCTGGCGGGGAAACCGTCCGGAACACGACCGCGACGGAGACTGAAACGACAGCAACGGTGACGATGTGGAACGGGACGACACAGCGACAGTTGTTCGGTGCGATTCCCGCCCGTATCGGCTACGGCCTGCCACCGGTCGACCGGGCAGATGCCTACCGTGCAGATAGTCTCTACCGGCCGAACGCACCGGTCGGCGGGAGCAAACCGATCCGGCTGGTGACCAACGAGACGCTCGCGGTCGATGCGGTCGTCGAGAACGCCGGTGGTGAGGCGGGGGCGTACAACGTGACGCTCGCAGTCAACGAGACCGTCGTCGCCGCGAAACAGGGCCAGATCGAACCGGGGGAACGGACCGAGGTCGAAGTGACACACACGTTTGCCGACCCCGGCCGATACGCCATCAGCGTCGACGGCGACACCGTCACTGTCGTGGTGACGGAGCCGGCAGCCGCCAGTGTGACTAACGTCACTGCGAGTCCAAAAGAGGTCAGACAGGGAGACGAGGTCGACGTGACCGCCACTGTCGCCAACGACAACGGTATTCCGGGGACGATAACGGTCGAGTTCCGCCGTAGCGATGTCGTGTTCGCCGAGCAGCGGCTGTATCTCCCACCACAGACGACGACAACGGTCACGCGGACGGTCACCCTCGATAAACCCGGAACGGTGTCGCTGTCAGCGGGTGACGGACAGACCACGACGGCGGTCGACGTAGTCGTCTCGACGGAAACGTCGGAACCAACGTCGACTCCGACGGAGATACTCACAGAGACACAGACTACAGCCGGAGAGGGCAACGGCTTTACCGCGCTCGTGACCGGTCTCGCAATGTTACTTGCGGCGCTGATTGCCCGTCAGCGTAGTTCCTGACACGAGCCCGAAGGGAACAGTTATTGAGGTCGGCCGGCCGTTGTCAACCGTGAACGTCGGAATCGCGTACGCCGTCCTGTCGGCGCTGGTGTTTGGGGTGTACCTGTTCGTGATGAAGCGGTGGTTCACCGAATACCCGTCGCCGGTGTTCCTGCTGCTTACGTACAGCCTGGTCCCCATCGTCTACTTCCCAGTCGTCTTCATCAGCAACAAGCCCTTCCTCCCGGCGGGAAACCGCGTCAATGTCCTCCTGTCGATACTCGCTGTGACGGCGGTGACGGCAGTGGGACTGCTCACCCTTTTTCGGGCGATCCGCGTCGGCGAAGTCTCCTACGTCTCGCCGATCAGCAAAATCGTTCCTGTGTTCGTGTTGCCGCTGGAAGTCGGCCTGCTGGGCCAGCACCTCTCGCCGCTGCAGGTCGGCGGCGTCGTCGTCGCGACCGCCGCCGTTTATGTCGCGAACTGGCAAGGCACAGCGTTACTGGCCCCACTCAAACGGGCCCAGCAGTCCCGGCCCGCGCAATTGGCCTTACTGTCGGCTGCGGCGTTCGCGCTCGTCGATGTAAGCAAGCGGGTGCTGATGCAGGAACTGGCTATCGAACCGACGACATACATCCCGGTGATGGCTGTCGGCATCGCCGCGTTGATGACGCCGTTCGCGTTCCGGTATCAGATCCCGCCGGGGTGGCAGGCAGACCTCCCGAAGTTCGTCGTCGCGGCGATGTTCGTCGCCTACGCGAACCACATCGTGTTGCTGTCCTTCCAGTTGCTCCCGGCGAGTATCGTTTCCCCCATCGTCAACGGGCAGGCTATCGTCGCTGTTATTCTGGGCGCGATTATTCTCGACGAGGCGCAGTTCCGAGCACGCCTAGCCGCTGCGGGGCTGGCTATCGTCGGTATCGCAATGATATCGGTCGGATAGAAAGGTCAGGCCGACTTTCGTTCCGAGGAGCAGCCAACCTGTACCGCATAGCTCGATTGAAGCCATGCGGTCGGGTTCTCGGTGTCGTAGACGACGACGTCGCCGCCGCCAGTAGTGAAGCTGCCGTACTGCTCGTCGGAGTCGGTAGTATCGCGCGACGCTGGTTCCATTGTGGTACAAGGGCACATCCGGCACAGCGCTACATAAAGGTTTCTCAGATGTGGTATGAAGTATTATTAGCATACTAGGATTGTCCGTATAATATAGTCCTACTGAGAGACCAGCACCGATATGTGGCCGCCGGCAAAGGCATCAGATATGACACGAACGGACGCCCCAGTAACGCCGCCAGTCGTGCTGACCGTCGCTGGCAGCGACTCCGGTGGTGGGGCCGGCATCCAGGCCGACCTCAAGACCATCGAAGCCTGTGGCGGCTTCGGGACCAGCGCGATCACGAGCGTGACGGCACAGAACACCACGGGCGTGCAGGGCCAGCATCTGCTCCCGGTCGACGAAATTGAGGCCCAGATTGGGGCGGTCACGGGAGATTTCGACGTGGCCGCGGTCAAAACGGGCATGCTCGCGACAAGCGAGGTCATCGATCTGGTCGTGGAACACGCCGCCGACCTGCCGAATCTCGTCGTCGACCCGGTGATGGTGGCGGCCTCGGGCGACCGGTTACTGGCTGCCGAGGCCGAAGACGCCTACGAGACCCTCATCGCTGAAGCGGCGGTCGTCACGCCGAACGCCGACGAAGCCGCCGTCCTGACCGGGCGCGATGTCGACGACCCTGCGGCCGCGGAGCAGGCGGGCCGTGACCTCGTTGAGATGGGAGCCGACAGCGCGCTCGTGAAGGGGGGCCATGTCCCGGGCGACGCCGTCGTCGACACCCTCGTGACCGATGACGGGGTGACGACATTCCGCCACGACCGCATCGACACCGAGGCCACCCACGGCTCCGGCTGTACGCTCTCCTCAGCCATCGCGACGCAGTTGGCCCACGGCGACGACCTGCCGGCGGCGGTCGGAAGCAGTATCGACCTGCTTGCGAGCGCGGTCCGGTACAACGTTGACGTGGGTGACGGTCCGGGCGCGGTCCACCACCTCGTCCAGACCCGCAACGACGCCGCGCGCCGTCCGACAAGCGAGGCCGTCGAGCGAGCCGTGTCGGCCCTCGTCGATGCGGACGTGTCGGCGCTGGTCCCAGAGCGAGGGATGACAATCGCTGGTGCGACACCATACGCAGAGACACCGGACGCGGTCGCCGCCGTCGAAGGCCGCATCGCCCGCACGATGGACGGTATCCGGCCGAACCGCGGCGTCCGCTTCGGCGCGTCCACGACGGTGGCTCGTGCCCTGCTGGCCGCCCGTGAACATGACCCCGCGGTCCGGTTCGCCGCCAACTGCCGACTGGCCGACGCCATCGAGGACGCGCTGTCGTCGCTGGACGGGCCTGTCGCTGCGTACGATCCCGACGAGCGCCCGGACGCGGTTTCCGACGACGGTATCGCGTGGGGCGTCGACCGGGCCTTCGAGACCAGCGAGGGGACACCGGTCGCCGTCGTCGGCCGCGAGGGCGTGGGTACTGACGGGCGCGTGACACTGTTCGCAGCGGACGCCGACGACCTTGTCTCCCGGATGGAGACCGTCCACGGGACCGTTGAGGACAGCGTGTAGCCGGTCAGTCGGTCGTGCGCTGGTTCGACACAGACGGTGGCCGCGTTTAACCGCGAGCAACGCATACCCGGACGTATGAGTGAAACACAGTCGAGCGAGCGGATTACGGTCTTCTCGGACTACGTCTGCCCGTTCTGTTATCTCGGACGCGAATCGCTCAGGCAGTACCAGTCGACGCGCGAGGACGAACTGGAGGTCGACTGGCACCCCTTCGACCTCCGGAGCGGGAAGCGCAACCCCGACGGCTCCATCGACCACTCCGTCGACGACGGCAAGGACGACGAGTACTACGAGCAGGCCAAAGAGAGTGTTCGCCGATTGCAGGCGAAATACGACGTGGAGATGGACCTGGACATCGCCACTGACATCGACTCGCTGCCAGCCCAAATAGCCTCGTACTACGTCAAAGAGCACTACGACTACGAGACGTGGCTGGCCTTCGACGTGGCCGTCTTCGAGGCGCTGTGGCAGGACGGACAGGACATCGACGACGAAGACCTGCTGGTCGAGCTGGCCGAGGACGCGGGCGTCGACGGCGACGAGATCCGGTCGGCGCTCGCGGACGACGCCCTCCAGTCAGAGGTCCGCGAGAATTTCACGGCGGCCAAGCGCCAGGGCATCACCGGCGTCCCGACGTTCGCCTACGATGGTCACGCCGCCCGCGGCGCGGTCCCGCCCGAGCAGCTCGAACGGCTGGTCGAAGGTAGCTGAACGTGGCACAAGGCGGCATCGTCTGCGCTCGATCTCACGCGACGCGGTTCCGCAGTGACTCGCCGCGTGTGGCTCGTTCGACGTTCTCCCGAACGAGTGCCGCGATGTCTTCGTGATACCGGCTCGTGGCCGCGGCGACGTGTGGTGTTACGATGGTCGATTCGTGGTCCCAGAGCGGATGGTCGTCCGGAAGCGGTTCCGCCCAGTGGGCGTCGAGAGCCGCCCCCGCAATCGTCCCGGTATCGAGGGCGTTCAGTAGCGCGTCTTCGACGACGACCGGTCCCCGAGCGACGTTGACGAGGTAGCTGTCGGTCCGCATCTGCGCGAGGAGAGCGGCGTCAACCATGCCGTCGGTCTCCTTGGTGAGCGGACAACACAGCACGACGAAGCGCGCGTCGGCGACGGCAGTGTCCAGTTCGTCGGGGGTGTACACGTGCTCGACGTTCTCGGTGGGGTCACCGGAGCGACGAACGCCGACGACATCCATCCCCAGTGCGTCGGCCCGGTCGGCGACGCCCTGGCCGATGGTGCCCAGCCCGACCACGCACACCTGCTCGCCGGTCAGCGTGAACGGCGCGTCGTACGGTTCCTGCGTCCAGTCGTTGTCGCGCTGGCGGTCCCGATAGACGTGGAGGCGGCGGGCAAAGGCCGTCAGGTAGCCGACGACAGTCTCTGGGACGGTGTCGCCGTGGATGCCGGTGCTGTTCGTCAGTACCGTCCCGGCCGCCTCGTAGGCGTCCACGTCGAACTCGTCGTAGCCCGCGCGGATGCCGTGGACCCAGGCGGCGTCCAGAAACGCGTTCCGTGGGGAGAACGTGACGACGCAGTCACCGGCATCGAATGCGGCGTCGTCGCCGACAATCTCGACGGGAATGTCGGGCCCCTGTAACGCGGCGACCATCGCTTCCAGCGGGCAGGCCTTCGCAACCGACTCGTGGACGGCGATTCTGGCGATATCCATATCCGTCCCTGCGCCGGGGGCAGTATAGTCCTTTTCCGGAACGCGACACGACGGCGAGTCAGTCCCAGCGACTCTCGAGCGCGTCGACACGCATCTCGATATAGCGGCGGGACCACCGCTTCGAGAACCGACGCAGGGGTCCAAAGAGCCCGTCTGTGTCCGTAGCGTCGGCAGCAACGTCTTCATCGTAACTCGACCGACCGCCCGACTCCATTGGTCCCTCTGGAAAACTCATAACGATACATGTTACCACGGGGTGTGAAATAAATATTAGGGATATTAGGGCGACGGAGAGGCCATGCGTTTTTGCCGTCTTCACCGATTTTTGCCATCATTTTTGAAACAAGTACAGACAACAAGGGATTTAAGCGATAGTTCACAATGCTGGGTTCACGCGTCAATGACCACGTCGTCACCGTCCAGTCGACTCCAGAAGGGGTTTCTCAAGTACCAGCACGTTTTCGTATTTCTGGCACCACTGCTGTTCGTCGTCGGTGTGTACACCGCTGCACCGACGCCCGCTGACGCGGGCACCGGCTACTGGTTCGAGTACTGGTGGCTCTGCATCGCCTTCGTTACCGGTGCCACCATCGTCAATACGGTTGGTATCAGCGGGTCGGCCCTGTTCGTCCCGTTTCTCATCTTCATCTTCCCGGTACTCGCCGGGGAGACGCTGACTCCAGAAACGCTGGTGAAGGTCGGACTCATCAGCGAATCGTTCGGCCTCTCCAGTTCGGCACTCGCGTTCATCCAGTACGGGCTCGTCGACCGGCGGCTCGCACTGAGCCTCGTCTTCGGGAGCGTGCCCTTTGTCGTCGCCGGCGCGCTGCTGTCGTTTGTCATCCCGGAGCCGCTGTTTCACGCGCTGCTTGGCATCGCCCTGCTGGCGGCGTCGTACCTGCTTTTCAAGGCCGACCTCGGCCACGAGGAACCGGGTGAGGCAGGCGACAATGACCCAGAGGTGTCGGCTGACGGTGGTGATGCGACGCTCCCCGACGACGACAACAAACTCGGGCCGGCCGGCGTCGAAACGGCCGACAACGGAACCGTGACGCGCGTCGACCGCGACGGCAACGACTACGGCTACACGCGCGGCGGCTATCTCGAACGCTTCGCGAACTACAGCATCGGCGGTGTCTTCCAGGGACTGGCCGGTTTTGGCGTCGGCGAACTGGGCATCATCTCGATGCTCCGAACCGATGTCCCGGTCCGAGTCGCCATCGGCACGAACCACATCGTCGTGGCGCTGACCGCGGTTCTGGCCTCGCTGGTCCACGTCTTCGGCGGCGGCCTCGTCCCGGGCGCACACTCCATCGACCTCGCGTCGACGCCGTGGAACATGGTCGTCTGGACCGTGCCTGCGACCGTCACCGGCGGCCAGATTGCACCGTACGTCTCGACCGCGCTAGATACCGGGACCATCAAGAAGTTCGTCGGCGGGCTGTTCGCAGTCATCGCCGCAGCGCTGTTCCTGATGGCGACGGGTGGTGTCTGAGCCGATGTACGACACGATTCTCCTCCCGACCGACGGCAGCGACGGTATCGGTGCGGCCGCGAGACACGCCGGGAAAATTGCAGACCGGTTCGACGCGACGGTCCACGTGCTCTCGGTCGTCGACACCCGAAACCGGTTCGAGAGTCCGTCAAGCGGCCTCTCGGCTGACGCGTGGCTCGAAGCAGAGCGCGAGCGCGCCGGGGCAGCCGTCGAAGCGACCGTCGCCGAGCTCCCTGACGACGTTTCGGTCGAGACCACCCGGCGTGAGGGCGTCCCGAAGACCGAAATCGTCGACGCGGTCACGGACGTTCCGGCGGACCTCGTCGTGATGGGGACCCACGGCCGGACCGGACTGGACCACTATCTCATCGGCAGCGTCGCAGAGACGGTCGTCCGCGAATCGCCGGTCCCAGTGCTGACCGTCCAGCTATCGGACGAGTGAGCGCGGTGCAGGGGTCTGTGTGATTGCATCAGCCATCGACCAGACTTGGCCGGGACGGATCGGTCGCTTGGTGGTACGCTGACAGCACAAGCGCGTGGAACGCGACGAGGACACCGACACCGACGACGATGACTGCGACCTGCAGCGGGGTCGAGAGCAGCCCTAGCGAGACGATGAGCGTCGTCGCACAGGCCGGCGCGTGAACCGTATCGGTCGCAATCATCCCCCAGCTTGTCACGACGAGTGAGAGGGTCGCACTCGCGACGAGGCGAAGCCCGGCCATCGAGAATGCGGTTGGGTCCGCGACGAGCGAGACACCGCCAGCAAGCAGGCTGTACGCGAGCAGCCCCGCAACACCGCCGATGAAATGGCTCATGACGACACTGGCCAGCCCCGTCCGGTCGCCGTCCCGCTGAAATGCGAGAATGAACGCAGACGGGCCGAGACTCGGGAAGATGAATGGCTGGCCGCTCGCCCACGCGAGCGTTCCGAGGACGACGAACAGCACGCCAGCGTACAGGCTCGTCCCGACCCGATGCCGTCGCATTGCTCCCGGTAGGAAACTGGACGGATAAGACAGTCACGGTCCGACAGAGTCGTCCCGAATGGGGACGACAGCGGTCAGAGCGCCGTCATCGTCGTGTCGTCCTCGCTCGGGGCCGACGGCGGCCGCCCGTCAGCCGTCCGCAGTTGCTCGAACGCGACTGCGATAATCGCGGTGCCATACAGCGACGCCAGGGGTTGGATAACGATAGTTGGCAGTTGCGAAACCGGTCCCGAAAGCGCCAGCGAGCCGATGAATCCGATGATCCCGCCAACGACCGCCGCGGCGGCACCAACAATCAACAGCAGGCCGAACAGCGCGAGCCGGTCACCCTTGGTGAGCCGGTAGCTCTCTTTGAGCGCCGCAACGAAGTTCCGGTCTTCGACGATGACGTACGGCATCATGAAAATGAACACGACGTAGGCGAAGATGCCGGGGATGAGGAACAAGATCGACCCGATGAACACCAGCAGGCTGTAGACGATCCCGCCGACGAACACGTTCACCAGCGCGAGTGGCACGTTCCGCGTGAACGCACCTTCAGGGAAGCTCTCGCGCGCTCCGGGGACAAACGTCCGGAAGGACACGACAGTGAGATACAGTGAGACGACGGAGGTGACAGCGATACCGGCACCAGCAACAGTAAGCGGGATGTCGAAGGTGAGCGGGAGGGCTGCGGCAATTTCGCCGTATCCCATCCTGGTGTAGGTCGTCGCCAGGATTGAATTGAACAGGACTTGAAAGCTAGCCATCAGGGCAAAAAACGCTACAAGTAGTATCGCGCCGGTACGACTGAACAGCCGGTACCCCGCCTCTTCGAGGGCGGAGCCGATTTGGAGGGCCATCGTCGGACCGCTTCGACAAGCAATGACAAAAGTGTTGCCTCAGTGTGACAATCCAACCCAGTTCACGTACGCGATTCCAGCCCGCGTTCGACGAACTCGATAAGGTCCTCGGCCGGGACGAACCCGTCAGCACGGCGGTGAATCAGGTCCCCGTCAGCAAACAGCAGGAACGTCGGGACACTCCGGACATCGAACGCGTCGACGGCATCGAGGTCGTGTTTCGGATTGAACACGACCACTGTGGCGTCAGTGGCTTTCGCAGCGATATCGAGTATCGGCTCCATGGACTTGCAGATAGTACAGCCAGTCGTCCGGACCATCACCAAGACGTGGTCGGCCGTGGCCAGCACGTCGTCAAGTTCGTCTCGCGTTTCCACCGTCCGAACGCTGTGTTCCGTCGTCGTGTCCATAGAGACGGTACGTGCCACAGCGCGAAGAACCCCGCGACGGGTCACACCCGTTCGGCCGCAACTACTGTCCGGCGCTGTCAATCCTCGATTTCACGTACGACCGACGCGGGGTTCCCCTGAACGACGACGCCAGCAGGAACGTCGTCGGTGACGACCGCACCGGACCCGATGACGGCATCGTCGCCGACGGTGACGCCCGGGTTGATGACCGCCTGCCCACCGACCCAGACATTGTCGCCGATAGTCACCGGCTTCCCGTACTCGACGCCGCTACGTCGTTCATCCGGGTCAAGTGGGTGCGTCGCGGTGTAGATGTGGACACCCGGCCCGAGCAGGCAGTCGTCGCCGATATCGACCCGGCAGACATCCAGTACGACGCAGTCGAAGTTCGCGTAGAACCCATCGCCGACGTGGATGTTGTCGCCGTAGTCACACCGGAAGGGCGGTTCGACGTGGCAGTCCGCACCGACCGAGCCAAAGAGGTCCTCGATGAGCGCCTGTCTGGTGTCGGCCTCAGATGGGTCGGTCTGGTTGTACTCCCGGGTGAGTTCGTTCGCACGCTCTCGGGCAGCAACGAGTGCTGGGTCGCTCGCGTCGTAGCGCTCGCCCGCCAGCATCTTCTCCCGTTCAGACGCCATTCCGACCCACCTCTGAAGTCTCTCTCGCGGCGCAGCGAGGGATGGTCATAGTGGGCTGTCGGAGCGCCCCGGTAAGAGATGTTTGGGTCGGGGGGCTTTCTGGCTGTTCGAAGTCGCCATCGCGTCCCGAAACACGACCCACCCTGCTAGCCCGGAACGGATTTATAGTCGACCGTCGCCTACCATGGTTCGTGAACCGCACGGCAGCGCTCGACGCAGTCGTCTTCGGTGTCGACATCCAGAGCGGCGACGTGCGCGGTGACGCACCGTCGTACGCGCTGGTGGTCTTCGACGGGGAATCAGTCGAGCGAGACGTGGTCTCGCGGCGGAAGCTCCGCCGGCGTATCGAGGATGAGGAGCCGGCCATCGTCGCGACGGATAACATGTACGAACTCGCCGAGGACAAGGATGCCCTGATCCACGTCCTCGGGTCCCTCCCCGACGAAACAAAACTGGTGCAGGTGACCGGCGACGAGCGGCCGGAGCCGCTTTCCCGGGTCGCCAAGCGCCACGGGGTCCCCTACGGCAAGGACCCGATGGAGGAGGCCGAGGCCGCGGCCCGTCTGGCCGCCGCCAACGTCGGGCAGGAGGTGTCCGCCTTCACCGATACAACAGAGGTGAAGGTCTCGCGGGGCCGCTCGACCGGAAAGGGAGGGTGGTCAGAAGACCGCTACACCCGGCGCATCCACGGCGCAGTCCGGAAGCGAGCGCGCGAAATCGAGTCCGAGCTCGACGCTGCCGGTCTGGAGTACGAGCGGGACGTGACCGAGAAGTACGGCGGGTTCTCCAACGCCGTGTTTCAGGTCTCGGCCCGACCACAGGACATTCCGGTGTCGAGAGCCCGGTCGGGCGACACGCGCGTCGAAATCGAGCGCCAGCGGCGGGACGGCATCGAGTTCAAGCCGCTTGCAAAGCGGCGCGACCACGTCGTCGTCGGCGTCGACCCTGGAACGACGACGGCTGTTGCCATCGTCTCTCTCGACGGCACTGTACTGGACGTGTACTCCTCGCGCACCGACGACGCTGCCGCGACGACGGAGTGGATTATCGAGCGCGGGCGGCCCGTCGTTGTTGCTGCCGACGTGACGCCGATGCCGGAAACCGTCGAGAAGCTCCGACGCTCCTTTAGCGCCGCCGGCTGGGAGCCCGACACGGACCTTCCGGTGGACGAGAAGAAACACCGGACACGGGAGGAGTCCTACGACAACGACCACGAACGCGACGCGATGGCCGCCGCGCTCTACGCCTTCGACCACCACGCCGACCAGTTCGAGCGTGTCGCGGGCAAGGTCCCGCCACAGTACGATGTGGGACCGGTCATCGACCGTGTCGTCGCCGGCGAGGAGAGCGTCGAAACAGTGCTGCGGGACCTCGAAGACGACGACAGCGAGGACGAGGACACAACGGCCCACGAACCGCGGGAACTCACCGACGACGAGAAGGAAATCAAGCGGCTGAACGCCCGCATCGAACGCCTTGAGTCACACGTCGACGACCTCAAAGAGACTATCAAGCGCAAGGACGACCAGCTCTCGGAAAAGGACAAACAACTGGAGAAGGCCCGCAGCGAGGGCCGGCGCGAGGTCAGAAAAGACCGCGAGGTGACGCGGCTCCAGCGGCGCAACGAGGCCCTCGAACGGAAAGTCGATGACGAACAGGAGAAACGCGAGGCGCTGGCTGACAAGCTCGAACGGTTGAAAGCGCTGTGGAAGCTCGACCACTCGAACTTCGCCGATGTCTCGGAGAAACAGGAGGGGCTGACCCCGGTCAAGGTGGTCGAACAGTTCACCAAGGACGCTATCGCCGACGCCGACGAGCGGTTTGGCCTCGTTGAGGACGACATCGTCATGTTCCGGGACGCCTCGGGTGCGGGCCGGTCGACGGCCCAGCAACTGGCGGATATCGACCCGAAAATCGTCCTCCGGAACGGGAACCTCTCCGACATTGCCGATCAGGTGCTGTTCGACAGCGATATCCCCGTCGCGCCAGCCGAGATGGTCACCGTACAGGAAGTGGACGAACTGGCTGTCGCCCGTGAAGGCGAAATCGAGGCGGCAATCGAAGACTGGGAAGAACGCGCCGCCGACCGCCGGAAAGAGCAGAACGCGGAGATGGTCGACCAGATCATCAGCGAACACCGGGCCGACCGGCCGACGAGCGAGAACTAGACGCTGGCGTCCGTCGAACAGGACGGAGCGACATGGCACTCCGTTCGGTGTGTCGGTGGCACAACGGCGAGCCAGCCGTACTGAGTAGTTATGGTCTTCGGGTGCGTTTGTCTCGCATGGAAGACCAGTGTCGTGTTCTGGCGGCCGCGGTCGAGACTCTCGACGACGTCTTCTACGTCTACGACGCAGACGGCAAACTTGCGTACTGGAACGCTCGGCTGAACGAACTGTTCGGCCTGACGGACGGCGAGCTGTCGGGAATGGACCCGACCGAGTTCTTCGTTGCAGACGACCGGGAAGCCGTTGAAGCAGCTATTGAGGACGTGTTCGAGTCGGGTCAAACAACCGTCGAAGCGCGAGCAGAGACGACAGAAGGGGTGGTGACGTTCGAGCTCAGCGGTCTGCTCCTCGCGGGGGACGACGGTACAGTTCAGGGGTTCAGCGGTGTCGGTCGAGATATCACGGACCGGCGCGAGCGGGAGTGGCACCTCCAGCGACAGAACGAGCGGCTCACGGAGTTCGCCGACCTGCTGGCACACGACCTCCGGACGCCGCTTGCCGTCACCAGCGGCCACCTCGAACTCGCTGCCGAGGAGCTGTCGCCCGAGCGTATCGATGCCGCCAGAGACGGGTTACAGCGGTTAGAATCAATTATCGAGGACATGCGAACCGCGACCAGAGAGGGAACGCTTGCAACCGACGAGCAGGCGGTCGACATCGCTGACGTGGCAACGACGGCATGGGTTCACGTCGAAACCAGCAACGCAGTGCTGGAACCGCCGCCGCCGATACTGGTCGAAGCTGACCCGGAGCGGCTGCTTCGACTGTTCGAGAACCTCTTCATCAACGCCGTGACACACGGGCCTGGACGCGACGAACGCACATCTGACGAAGACAGTGGAGTTGACACCATCGAGATAACGATTCGCGTCGTACCGACGCCCGACGGCTTCGCAATCGAGGACGACGGCCGGGGAATCGCTCCCGACGAACGGGAGCGGGTGTTCGAACCGGGCGCGTCACGGGCGGCTGACGGAACCGGCTTCGGTCTCTATATCGTCAGGGCAATCGCCGAAGCCCACGGCTGGACAGTACGTGCCACAGCTGGAGAACACGGCGGTGCACGGTTCGAGTTCGATATTGATGCGGACACCGCCTGTTAGTCGTCTCCGCCTCAGGGCATGCCGTCGCCGCCCATGCCGCCACCGCCCATGCCGCCGCCACCCATACCGCCCATCCCTCCGCCGAGTCCGAACGCACCGAGCAGGCTCGTGACGAGGCCGTAGACGACCAGTCCGAGGCCCCCGACAACGAGAGCGATGCCGACGGCGACGATGGGTGCCTTCCACGCGACCAGACCGATGCCGGCGAGCAACACGACGATGCCGCCGATGCCAACCGCACCGAGTTTATCCAACATACCCGTGTAGGCCAAGCGGGCGGACAAAAGCCCGTCGGTCAGTGCTCGAACTCGGTGTCGACGTTCTGCGCCGCCGCGACCATCTCGGCGATGGTGTCCTGCCGGCGAAGCAGCCGCATCGTGTCGCCCTCAACGTCGAAGGTTCCGTCCATCGCGGCGGCAGAAATATCGAGGTCGCCCTGCAACATCGTGACCCACTCGCTGTAGGGGCCACGGAACGCGAAGTCGTACTCGGGGTCCGCGACCGTCCCAGCGGCGGTACAGGCACCGTCCTTGATGACAACGACGAACTGTATCGGTTCGCCGGTATAGGCGTCGTCAGCGCGGATTTCGAAACAGAATACGGCGGTGAAGTCGTCAGCGCTGTCGGCGAACGCAGCACGCTCGTTGATTCGGTCGCGCCACGCAGCGGCCCAGTCGTCGGCCTCGGTCGGCAGCGTCACAGTCATTGGCAGGCGGTATGCAAGGGGGGCTTTTCTGTGTTGCCTTGTCCGTTCGAGTGCAACCCCCGGGAAGTCGTCGCTGTGGCTCCGCGAAGAACGCGAGGAAAACAGCGAAACGTGGGCTCAGCGGCGCGATTCGCCGCCGAGGTACAGTCGAGACACCTCGGGGTCGTCGAGCAGTGAGTCAGCCTCGCCCTCGAACTTGACTGTCCCCTGGTCGAGGACGAACCCGCGGTCGGAGATGCCCAGTCCCTCGCGGGCGTTCTGCTCGACCATGAGGATCGACGTGCCGAGGTCGTTGACCGTCTCCACGTCGTCGAACACCTCTTTCGCAGTGTTGGGTGCTAGCCCGGCACTTGGCTCGTCGATGAGCAACACGTCGGGTTCCATCACGAGCGCACGGGCGAAGGCCAGCACTTGTCGCTGACCGCCCGATAGCGTCTTCGCGTTCGCGGTGCGTTTGTCGTCGAGGATGGGGAACCGGTCGTACAGTTCGGCCACGACCTCATCGAGGCCGTCGTCGCGAGCGACCCCACCCATCCGGAGGTTCTCGTCGATGGTCAGCGAGCCGAACACGTTCTCGGTCTGTGGGACGTAGCCGACGCCGATACGGACGATATCTTCCGGGGCCATCCCGCCGATTTCGCGGTCGCCAAGACGTACCGAGCCGGTCCATGGCTCCAGCATGCCGAACACCGTCTTGAGGACGGTGGACTTACCGGCCCCATTCGGGCCGACGAGGCAAGCGATCTCCCCCTCGCCGAGCGTCAGTGAGAGGTCATCGAGTACCTGCACTTCACCGTAGCCGCTGTCGACGCCGTCGACGGTGAGGATAGGGTCGGTCATTCCGACGGCCCTCCGAGGTAGGCGTCGATGACGCGCTCGTCGCTCCGGACCGCCTCGGGCGGCCCTTCGACGAGGACACTCCCCTGATTGAGGACGATAATCGGGTCGGCGAGCCGCATAATGAAGTTCATGTCGTGTTCGATAATGAGGAAGGTGATGCCCTCCTCGTTGAGTTCCTCGATGAACCCGGCCAGTTTGTCGGCCAGCACAGGGTTGACCCCGGCGACCGGCTCATCGAGCAACAGCAGGTCGGGTTCGGCCATCATCCCGCGGGCCAGTTCGACCAGTTTCATCTGTCCGCCCGAGAGGTCCGTTGCTGGCTGGGTCGCCAGATCGCCAATTTCGAACCGTTCGAGCATCTGCTGGGCCTGTTCCAGCGAGCGCCGTTCCTCCTGTTCGACGGTACTCGGCGAGGTGAACAGCGGGATAATCGATTCCCCGGTCTGGTTGTGTGGTCCGACCAGTAGCGCCTCCCGAACGGTCATGCCCTCCGGTTTTCGCGGCGTCTGGAACGTCCGGATCATCCCCTGATCGGCGATCGCGTGGGGCTTCTGGCCGGTCACGTCAACGCCGTTGACCGAGACGGAGCCCGCATCGGGCTCGTAGAAGCCCGAGACGAGGTTGAACAGCGTCGATTTGCCGGCCCCGTTCGGACCGATGAGACCCGTAATCGTGCCGCGTTCGACCTCGATGGACGCGTCGTCCGTTGCCACGAGGCCGCCAAAGCGTTTCTCCAGCCCCTCAGCACGGAGAACGGGGTCGTCTTTCCCGAGAACCGGGCCGTCGGAGACGAGCGACTGCTCACTCATCGCGACCACCACCCATCGAGTCGGGCCAGATAAGTTCGCGCTCCGGCGGGAGAATCCCCTCCGGGCGGAGCCTGACGATAAAGATGATGAGCAAACCGACCAGCATGAGTCGGAGCGGTGCCGCGCCGATGGGCAGCGCGCCAGTGTCGGTCAGGAAGCGCGTCCCCTGCTGGATGGCAACGATAGTGAATCCGCCCAGCATCGCACCGCGGTCGCTGCCGGTGCCGCCGAGGATGACAGCGACCCAGACGTAGAACGTCGTGATCGGCTGGAGGTCCGAGGGACTGACGAACAGGACGAGGTGGGAGTAGAACACGCCCGCAAGCGCCATAATGAGGCTCCCGATGACAAACGCCTGCATCTTGAACGCGAACGTGTTCTTGCCCAGCGTCTCTGCGAGGTCCTCGTCGGTCCGAATCGTTCGGAGGACGCGGCCCCACGGCGACTGGTGGATGCGCCGGAGGAACAGATAGACCGCTGCGACAATCACCGTGACGAGAACGACGTTCAGCAGGCTGGTGACGACCGACTGGCTCATGTTGAACACCGGCGTCCCGCCCACGTTGAACACGTATGGGTAGGTCAGGTCGCCGAGCACGGGCCAGTCGGAGAAAAACAGCGGGATGCCGGTCAGACCGGCACTGCCCGCCGTCCACTGTGATTCGTTGAGGATGAAGATACGCACGACCTCTGCGAGTCCCAGCGACGCGATTGCGAGGTAGTCATCGCGGAGTTTCAGCGTCGGGTACCCGATGATCACTGCGAGCACTGCGGCGAGTCCGAGACCGCCAAACAGCGCGATGACGGGGCTGACGCCGCCGGATATCGGCGAGCCGGACGCCGTCAGCAATGCGGTCCCGTACGCGCCGAGGCCGAAGAAGGCCGCGACACTGAAGTTGATCATGCCACCGTACCCCCACTGGACGTTCAGCCCCATCGAGAGGAGCATGTACATCGCCGACAGCCCGATGAGATACAGCAGGTACGCTGGTGCAAGGAAGCCGGTCAAAACCGCGACGAGCAGGAGCGCGGCGAGCGCGCCGAGCAGTCCGACGACACCCTTCTCGCGCGGCGAGTACGTACCGACATCGAGTGTGCTCATGTCATATCACCTGCAATGCCGCGGGGCCTGACAAGCAGGACCGCGACCATGATGACGAACGCGACAGCCGGCGCGTAAGCGTTGCTGACCGGAAGGCCGACATCGCTAAGTAACGGCGTCAGTTCGTGGAGCATCCCGATGAGGAGTCCACCGAGCATCGCGCCGTACACCGACCCGATACCGCCGAGGATGACTGCGGCGAACACGACCAGCAGGATGTTGAAGCCGATTCGCGGGTCGAGTTGGCTGTACAGCGCAAGGAAGACGCCGCCGGCGGCGGCCAGGGCGCTGCCGACGACCCACATGACGAGGATGACGCGGTCAGTTCGAATACCGCTTACGCGTGCAAGGTCGGGGTTGTCAGCCGTCGCGCGCATCTTCCGGCCAAGCGTCGTCCGCTGGAGCAGGAGATGCAGGCCGGCGACGAGGACCGCCGCGCTGACAATAATCGCCACGTCTCGCTGTGTGACTGCGACATCAAGCGTGTCAAGCAGCACCGGAATCGGTCCGCTGCGGCTGATATCGTACTGCAGAAAGTCCGTCCCGAAGGTCGCCTGTAGCACTGCGCGGTAGACGAACGCCACGCCGATGCTCGTGATGAGCAGCCCGATCGAGTCCGTATCGAGGGGCTTGTACACGAGAATATGAGTGAGGACGGCGACGACCGCCGCAAGCGCCATCCCGACCGCCAGCGACAGGAAGAACCCGATTGGGAGACCGAGAACGGTGCCGCCAAGGCCGCCGAACACACCGAACGCGACGAACGCCCCGTAGGCACCAAGCGTCATCGTATCGCCGTGTGCGAAGTTCGCGAAGTCGGCGATGCTGTAGACCAGCGAGAGCCCGATACTCCCGAGGATGATGATACTACTGAAAACGAGCCCGTTTGCCAGGTACTGTAATATCTGCGCCATTGGTGAAAATGGAAAAGGGTCGTGGCCGCCTTAGCCCTCGATGAAGCCGCTGGATTCGTACGCGTGGTCCACGACTTCGAACACCTGCAGCAACCCGACGGGATCACCGTTCTCGTCGAGGTCGATGGGGCCGCTCACGCCGGTGTAATCCACGTCCGACGGTGAGCCACCGTTCGCCAGAATCTCGTGTGCGTCCTCGTATGAGGTCGCCTCCTCACCCTCGGGACGGGTCACGTCCCGGACGACTTCCATGAGCGCCGCGCCCGTGAACTCGTCGGCGGCTTCGATAGCGAGCGCGCTGACGACCACCGCGTCGTAGGCGTAGGCCGACCACGACGTGGGTTCTTCGCCGAAGCGCTCTTCGAACTCCGAGACGAACGCCTGGTAGTTCTCGGCGTCCTGCGGGACGCTCGGAACCACGGCCTTCATTCCGTCGAGGCTACCTTCGGGAGCGGATTCGAGGACTTTCGGGCCCTTGACGCTGTCGCCGCCGTACCAGGCGGCCTGGTCGGTGACGCCTAGGTCGAACGCTTCCTGGGACATCGTCGCGAACTCCGGCTGGTAGGTGATGAACACCCACGCGTCAGCGTCGGTGTCAGACATCGAGGAGATTGTACTGCTGTAAGAAGACTGACCCTGGTCGTGGGGTTCGTTGTAGACGATTTCTCCGTCGTAGGCCTCGATAAAGGCCTCACCGACGGACTGCCCGTAATCGTTGTTGATCCAGGCCAGGGCAGCGGACTCATTACCATCCTCGTTGAGGAGCGATGAAATCGCTTCCGCCTGAGCCTTGCCGGCCGGCGGCATCCGGAGCAGGTCCGGGAAGTTCGTCAGGTTCGGGCTGGTGCTGTTCTGACTGATCTGGACGACGTCCGTGTTCTGGACGACGCTCTCGTGGATAGCCGTGCTGACGCCGCTCCCGACAGTACCGATGAGCAGCGGAACTTCTTCCTGATTGACGAGTGTCTGGGCTGCACTGACTCCACCCTGGCTCGTACTCTGGTCGTCCTGCTGTGAGATCGCCAGTTCGCCGCCACTAACACCGACGGAGTTGATATCGTCAAGCGCGATTTCCTTGCCGCGCTGGTTCCGCTGACCGAACGCCGACAGTGAACCGGAAAGGCTGTCAACCATCCCGATGGTGTAGGTTTCGGAGCCTGAGTCCGTCGAGGAATCCGTCGATTCGCCGTCGCCGCCGTCGCCACCGTCGCCCCCATCACCTTCGTCGGGAGCACCACCGGAACAGCCGGCAAGGCCGACAAGTCCGGCACTGGCAGCAGCTTTGATTACGCTTCGCCTGTCAATCGAACGCGTGTCATGTTCGTTCATGGTATACTGATATCCTTTTTCGCAAGTCCCTGTATAACCGTGTCCCCGTCCATGGTAGGCACCATGTTCTGGACAGCATACGAGAAGCCGTGAATTAATACTTCTGGAACGCGTTTGCCGCATAGAGTATCGCTACGGCTATGGAACGAACGGAGTTCATCACAGTAGATACGCACACGGGCGGAGAACCGACACGCATCGTACTCGACGGTATCGAGGCCGACACGCTTGCCGGAGAGACTGTCCGAGAGAGGCGTGACCGGTTCGAAGCCACGGCTGACGGCGTCCGGAAACTCCTCATGCAGGAGCCCCGCGGACACGCGGACATGTTCGGCGCGGTCCCGGTCCCGACTGACCGGGCCGACCTCGGGGTTTTCTTCATGGACACTGACGGCTATCTGGACATGTGTGGCCACGGCCTCATCGGGGTCGTCACCGCACTCATCGAGCGGGGCGAGCTTCCCGAAGCGCCAGAGTTGACCGTCGAAACCCCCGCCGGGCTCGTCGACGTGACGGTCGAGATAGCTGACGGCGTCGTCCGTCGCGTTGCGTTCGAAAACGTCGACAGTTACGTCTGTGAGACGGTTACCGTCGAACAGGATGGCGTCCCGGTCGAGGCTCGTATCGTCTATTCCGGGAACTACTTCGCCGTGGTCGACGCTGACAGCCTCGGGGTCGTGCTCAACAGCGAGGACGCCACGCAGTGTATCGACCCCGCACTGGAACTCCGCCGAGCAGTCAACGACGCCGCACCCAAGGACCCAGTCACCGGAACGCGGGCAACCGTCTCAGCGGTCGAACTCACCGCTAGCGACGACAGCGACCGGAGCTGTGTGGTGTTCGCCGACGGCTCCGTCGACCGCTCCCCCTGTGGAACAGGCACGTGTGCGCGGTTGACGCTCCATCATGTCGACGGCGACCTCGCCGTCGGCGAGCGTGTCGAAGTTACCGGTCCAGTTGGGTCGACGTTCGAGGGGTATATTACCGACACCAGCGTCGACAGCGGTGTCACCGTGACCAGTCCAGTCGTTTCGGGCACAGCGCATATTACGGGCGAGCACACGTTTTATCAGAACGACGACGATACGCTCGGCAGTTTCACTCTCGCTTGATTTCAGGCTTCAGGTGTGTGATTTTTTTGGTAGGGGGTGCGTTTAGGCTGATATAGTGGCGTAGTTTCGATAATGATTCCGCCGATAGCGAACAACTTCGTCGCCGGGGAGACAGCGCCGGGGGCGCTCGACCACGTCGCTTCGCTCAATGACGACGATGTCAAGGGCATCCTGAATCTGTTAGGCGAACACTACGACGAGCGCCAGCCAGCCGACGAGGACGCAGACCAGTACGTCGAGTTGATACAGGAAATCGACAAGAGCGGCCTCGACTGCGCTGTCTCGGTCAAGCCATCACAGATCGGTCTCGATGTTGGGGACGACGTGTTCGTCGAGAATCTCGAACGTATCGTCGCGGCGGGTGACGACCACGGTGTCTTCGTCTGGGTCGATATGGAGGACTACACCACGACCGACGTAACCCTCGACGCGTACGAACGGCTCGTCACAGAACACGAGGGCGGCGTCGGCGTCTGTACGCAGGCGAACCTCAAGCGGACGCCCGAGGACCTCGAGCGGCTTGCACCCCTTCCCGGGAAGGTCCGGCTAGTCAAGGGAGCCTACTCCGAGCCCGAAGAGGTCTCCTACAAGAAGAAAGAGCGCGTCAACGAAGCCTATCGGGACTGTCTCGAACTGATGTTCGAGGAGTTTGAGGGCGGCATCGGCGTCGGTAGCCACGACCCGGCGATGATAGACTACGCGAAAGACCTCCACGACGAGTACGGCACCGACTACGAGGTGCAGATGCTGATGGGCGTCCGCGACGACGAACAACGCGACCTCGCCGCCGAGGGCATCCCGATGTGGCAGTACATCCCCTACGGCGACAAGTGGTTCTCCTACTTCTATCGGCGCGTCCGCGAGCGCAAGGAAAACGCGCTGTTCGCCGTCCGAGCCGTGCTGAGCTAAACTACTGGTCCGGGTCGAGCAGTTTTGCTTCTGCTTTCCGAAGGTGTTCGAGCAGCGTTGTCTTCGAAACGCCGAGTTTCGACGCGAGTTCGCGCGTCGAGATACCCCGTGGCCACGCGTAGTAGTCCTCCTGTCGGGCAAGTTCGAACGCCTCGCGCTGGCTGTCCGAAAGCCGGTCCATCCGGCGAAGCTGCTTCGGATTGCCGCCGCCAGCGGACGTGATTCGTGTGACCTCGATATCGGCCGATTGCTCCTCGCGGATCTCGTCGAGGAGTGACTCCGCTTCGTCGCGGGAGTCCGGGAAAAACACCGGCCAGTGCTCGCGACCATGCCGGACCCGAACCGGGTCGTTGTGGATGAACCCGCGCGAGAGCAGGCTATCGCTGATGGTGTTGTCCGGGTTGTACTCGACGAACAACTCGCGAGTCGTGTTCCCCGGCGACGAGCCCGTTCCAGTCGCGCCGTGACGCTCGCGCAACTCCAGCACAGAGTCAGTCAGTGATGAGTCACGAGTCGCGTCGATGAGCGCCTCAACGTCGCTAATACTGTCGGCGTACGCGGTGAACAGACCCTTCACGCTACCGTTCTGTGTGTTGTACACGCCGTGGGCCAGCAGACCCGCCGCCGTCTTGTCGGTGACTTCGAGCGTCCAGCAGTCAGGATGCCAGATGCTCAGGGTGAGTTGGAGTCCCCCGTGTTGTGATTGTGCGTTACTCATACTGAGCGCCCTCCGTATGAAGGGGTGCTAAGGATAGTCACGATATGGACGCAAATAAAGGTGCGGTTGATAAGGGGAACACCGACCATGGGAGATAATGCCGGATTGTAGAGGATATATCAGGTTATTGCCGACCCCTGACCATGGACGGTGGAACATATTGGTGGGGGACGCGTACAGTACCTATCATGAGTACAGACGACTCACGTCGACACTACATCGACGGTGAATGGACGACAGGCACCGGCGACGAAACGTTCACAAGTCAGAACCCGGCCACCGGCGAGGCCCTCGCCTCGTTCCACCGCGGAACGGAGGACGATGTCGACCGCGCGCTGGCTGCGGCAGAGGACGCCTACGACGAGTGGCGCTCGCTCTCGCACATCGACCGCGCGGAATACCTCTGGGACATCTACCACGAGCTGCGTGACCGCCACGAAGAACTCGGCGAAATCGTCACCATGGAGTGTGGCAAGGAGATCAGCGAAGGGCTGGCCGACGTCACCGAGTCCTGGCACATGGTCGAGTGGGCCGCCGGCAACGCCCGCCACCCCCACGGCGACGTGGTACCGTCGGAGATCGCCAGCAAGGACGCCTACATGCGGCGCAAGCCGAAGGGCGTCGTCGGCTGTATCACCCCGTGGAACTTCCCGGTCGCTATCCCGTTCTGGCACCTCGCAGTGACGCTGGTCGAGGGCAACACCGTCGTCTGGAAGCCCGCCGAACAGACCCCGTGGTGTGCCCACATCATCGCCGAGATGTTCGAGGACTCGGGCATCCCGGACGGCGTGTTCAACCTCGTGCAGGGCTATGGCGACGCCGGCAACGCCATCGTCGAGGACGACCGCGTCGAGACGGTCCTCTTTACCGGGAGCGCCGAAGTCGGCCACAAGATCGCCTCCAAGGTCGGTGGCGAGCCCGGCAAGATCGCCGCCTGCGAGATGGGTGGGAAGAACGCCGTCGTCGTTACGGATGAAGCTGACCTCGACGTCGCCGTCCACTCGGCCGTGATGTCGAGCTTCAAGACGACTGGCCAGCGCTGTGTCTCCTCGGAGCGCCTCATCGTCCACGAAGACCTCTACGACGAATTCAAGGAACGGTTCGTCGACATCGCCGAGGACATTGCCGTCGGCGACCCACTGGAGGAAGACACGTTCATGGGGCCGCTCATCGAGGAGGATCAGGTCGAGAAGTTCAAGCGCTACAACGAACTCGCCCGCGAGGAGGGCGCGAACGTGCTCGTCGACCGCGCCGACCTCGGTGCCGAGGAGATTCCCGATGGCCACGAGGAGGGTCACTGGGTCGGCCCGTTCGTCTACGAAGTCGACTACGACGAGGACCTGCGTTGCATCAACGAGGAAGTGTTCGGTCCCCACGTCGCACTGCTTGAGTACTCGGGTGACTTCGACGAGGCGCTGGAGATGCACAACAGCGTCGACTACGGCCTCGCCGGCGCCATCATCTCCGAGGACTACCGCCAGATCAACCAGTTCCGTGACGAGGCTGAAATCGGTCTCGCCTACGGGAACCTTCCGTGTATCGGCGCGGAGGTCCACCTGCCCTTCGGCGGCGTCAAGAAGTCCGGGAACGGCCTCCCGAGTGGCCGCGAGGTCATCGAGGCCGTCACCGAGCGCACCGCCTGGACGCTGAACAACTCCAAGGACATCGAGATGGCACAGGGTCTGTCAGCCGATATCATCACCGATGAGTAAGTCCGTCCAGTCGCCGGAGGTCGGGTCCGTCTGTCCGCGCTGTCGCGGCGAGACGACGACAGCGAAAGGCATCGAGACGTGCACCGACTGCTCGTGGGTCGGTTGCCTCGGCGCTGACTGACGCGACGACCACGCTTTTTTGTACGGCCCCAGCGTCTGTCCCACACCGTGACGGGGGCCATGGACCGGGTTCACGGTCCAACTTTTCCAAACCTTAAACCTCTCCCCGTCGAAGTACCGTCTATGAGCGACAACGACAGCAGGAAGAACCTGCGGATGCCGGAAGAGGACGAGGTGTTCGCCGTCGTCATGGACATGCTTGGCGCGAACCGCGTCAAGGTACGCTGTATGGACGGCGTCGAGCGCACAGCCCGGATTCCGGGCAAGATGCAAAAGCGGATCTGGATACGCGAAGACGACGTGGTCCTCGTCGAACCATGGGACTGGCAAGACGAGAAAGCCGACATCACGTGGCGCTATGAGAAACAGGACGCCGACCAACTGCGCGAGGAGGGCCACATTCAGGAGTAGCCTGATATGTATCTGGCCGCGCGCTCGACGGAGGCACAAGCGTGACAGAGGGGCAGTTCGGCCTGCTCGATACGGACGACGTCGACTCACCGGGTGACGAATGGGAAGAGGTCGACGTTTCCGACACGGAAGCCGACCGTATCGCCCGCAAACGGGACCGCGAGTTCAGCGAGTTCCGCAAGCGCATCAAGGACGCAGACCAGTTCAAGGTCGAGGCCAGCGTCTTCGACGATGCCACCTACGGCGCGCTGTACAAGCTCGTGCAGGACGGCCACATCGACGCCTTCGGCGGGCCGATTTCGACAGGCAAGGAGGCAAACGTCTACACGGCGCTGTCGGGCGAGACGGAGGTCGCAGTCAAAGTATACCGCATCAACGCATCCGATTTCAAGGATATGCGGAGCTATCTCGACGGCGACCCCCGCTTCGAGGGCATCGGCTCGGACAAAAAGAAGGTCGTCACCGCGTGGGTCCGCAAAGAGTCGTCGAACCTCAAGCGCGCCCGCCGGGCCGGCGTCCGGACGCCGGAACCCATCGCCGTCGAGCGGAACGTTCTCGTGATGGAGTATCTCGGGACCGAGGAGGGCCGTAGCAAACGTCTCAGCGAGGTTCACATCGAGAACCCCGAGACGGCCTACGAGGTTGTCAAGGAGTACACCCGCCGGCTGTACGACGCCGGCCTCGTCCACGGCGACCTCTCTGAGTACAACATCGTCTTCCACGAAGGGCAGCTGTATATCATCGACCTCGGGCAAGCGGTGACCATCCACCATCCCAACGCCGACGACTTTCTGGAACGGGACTGCCGCAACGTCGCGAACTTCTTCGCCAGACAGGGCGTCGACGCCACGCCGGAGGAACTGCTCGCGTACGTCCGAGAGTACGCGACGCCGAAAGACAAGGCCGACACCGCGCCGGGCAGCGACGACGACGCCGTCCCGCAGGGAACACCAGCCGACCGCCGCGACGACGAGTAGTCACCAGCTTTCTGTTCGCACGGAGCGGTTTCGGCAGGTGAGAACGTATTGCCGTAGCGATAAGTGAATTGCTATCAGTACCAGTCATTCCGACGCTTTCTGGAGATGAAATCGCAGTACTGCGCGGTTTTCACCCATTTCCTCACAACTTATTTTGATTGTGAAAACCACAGTATGTAAGGTGTTAGATGTTGTATATCTCAGCATGGGTGACCTGTCACAGTGCTTCTCATGCCGGGTGAGTCGCCACTGGTTTGGCCCGAGTAGGTGCGACTGATGGACACCGACCCAGCAGACAGCAGTTCGGACCAACAGACAGCGGACAGCGACGACTCGGTCTCTGAACGCCTCATTGAGGGGCTGTCCTCGCATGCAGTGTTCATGCTCGACACAGATGGCACCATCACGACGTGGCCTGAGCCGGCAGCGTCACTGTACGGCTACGACCGGGACGCGACAGTCGGCCAGCACGTTGACATGCTGTTTGCCGACCCCGAGGAGATGGAGACAACCGTTGAATCGCTGTTGATCGAGGTGGCGAGCGGCCCCGTCGAGACACAGCACTGGCACCGGCGGGCTGATGGGTCCGTGTTCTGGGCCACCCTCTCGCTCTCGCAACTCGAGGACGGAGAGCTGACAGGGTTCGTCGCAGTCAGCCAGGACACGACAGAGAAACACCAGTACGACAAGATGCTCGAACGCCAGAACGACCGGCTCAAGGAGTTCACCGACATCCTCGCCCACGACCTGAAGAGCCCGCTCAGCGTCATATCCTCGCGGGTGCATCTGGCCCGCGAGACGGGTGACGAGGAACATCTTGATGCCCTCGAAGAAACGAGCGACAGGATGGCCCGTCTCGTCGAGGACCTGCTCCGTGTCGCAAGGCAGGGAAACGTCGTCACCAACCCGGAGGCAACGAACGTTCAGGCCGTTGTTAACACCGCCTGGGAGGGACACGGCGAAACCACCGACCGAGCCACGCTCCACTACGAGGACATCGGCTCGGTGAGCGCAGACGCCGACCGCCTCATCGAACTGTTCGAGAACCTCTTTCAGAACAGCATTCGACACGGCGACGGGGCCGTTATCGTCCGCGTCGGCCCACTTGACAACGGCTTCTACGTCGAAGACGACGGCCCGGGAATCCCAGACGAAATCAAGGACAACGTGTTCGACCACGGCTTCACCACTGCCGAGGATGGCAGTGGCTACGGGCTCTCGATTGTCCGGACCATCGCGGGCGCACACGGCTGGGACATCCTCGTCACCGACAGCAACACGGGCGGCGCGCGGTTCGAAATCACCGGCGTCGAGTTTCTGGACTGAAGCGGGTTCTGCCGGCGGACGGCCGCCCGGCACTTGTCAGTCACGCGACTGCCGAAGTTTTAAACAGGCAGAACCTCCTACGGGGTAGTATACTTATGCAACACGTGAAGATTCCGCAGGACCGTATCGGTGTGCTGATCGGCGAGGGAGGTGAGACCATGCGCGAGATCGAGGAGCGCGCAGAGGTCCGGCTGGATATCGATTCCGAGGACGGCACGGTGAAAGTCGAGTCCGTCGGCGACCCCGTGACGGCGCTGAAAGGCCCCGACATCGTGAAGGCCATCGGCCGCGGGTTCGCACCCGACGACGCGCTGGCGCTGCTTGAGGACGATATGATGATGTTCGAACTTATCGACATCGAGGCCGCCTCCCGCAACAAGAACGACTTCCGCCGCCAGAAGGGCCGTCTCATCGGTGAGGGTGGCCGGACGCGGGAACTCATGCAGGAACTCTCCGGCGCGGCCGTGGTCATCTACGGCTCGACGCTGGGCATCATCGGCGGTCCGGAGCAGGTCGACGCCGTCCGGGAGGCTGCCGAGATGATTCTCGACGGCGCGCCACATGGCTCCGTCTACTCGTTCCTCGAACGCAAACACAACGAGATGAAACACAAAGGTCTCGAATACCACCAGTTCACCGGGTAACGCCGGCAGTTCGACTGCGTGACTGGCGATTGCGCGCCATGGAGCAGTATACGCGCGCACGGTCGCTATCAGGTCCCATCAGGGGCGCACCACAGCGTTTTGCCGGAACAGACCCTACAGGCAGGTATGCCGACCATCGCCGAGACGCACATCATCAACCGCGAGCGCGTCCAGCCCACTCACGCGAACAACTACCAGAGCGCCCACGGCGGCATCGTCATGAAGTGGATGGACGAAATCGGCGCGATGTCGGCCATGCGGGCCGCCAGAGAGAGCTGCGTGACCGCACAGATGTCCCGCGTCGATTTTGAGCGCCCGATTCCCATCGGCGACACCGCTCTCATCGACTCCTACGCCTACGCCACGGGCCGAACCAGCGTCCGGGTCCGCATCGAGGTCGCACGCGAGGAGCCACACACGGGCGAAACAGAGGAGACGACCAGCGCGTACGCCACCTTCGTCGCAGTCGACGACGGGAAACCAACGCCGGTCCCTGAGCTAACTGCCGAAAGCGAGGAGTGCAAACGGTTGCGCGAAACGGCACTTGCAGAAGAGCCGGAGCGGTAGCACCCGGAAATCGATAGCAAAACATCGTCGCTTGGCCACTAACTACGGTTTTCTGCAGTCAAGTAGCGACTGCTACGGGGTTTCAAAGTAATCGAGCATATCCAGCACCGCGCCCATGATGAAGCTGATGACACTGATGACCAGAACAAGCCCGGTGAGAAGCGTCGAAATCGGTGGGTTCAGCAGAAACTGGAAGCCAGCGATAAATACGCAGGTGACCATCCCGACGACCAAGAGAAACGAGCCTGCGCTTGGGTCCTCACCGGTGAGAAATTCGAGGCCATTGAGGAAGCCCGACGTCTGTGGCTGTTGTTCCTCAACGACGTCTTCACTCATTGTCGGCCTCAGACTGTGCCGTCGCTGCCTTCTGAATAATCTGTACGAGATGCGATACCCAGAGTCCGCCGGTAAATCCGAACAGAGCGGAGACGACGACAGCTTTGGTGAGGGTGCCAAGCGGAGAGGCCGCCGCTATCAGACAGAGCCCTCCGAAGAGGAGCATCATGCCGTACTGGATTCGTGTGTCGAGGTCAATGCGTGCGATGGTCTGTGTGAAGGTTGAGCTCATGTGGTGGTGGCTGGTCGGGCCGTGCTTACGCGTCGTTTGCTACACTGCTGTGAATCGGCGGCAACCCCTGCTCAGTTAGCGTCCGCTTGGAGCAGCCGTTTGATTTCGCGGTGCGAAGTGAGGGAGGCCGAAGACGGTTGTCGGCCAGAAACCGAGGAGCTGGCCCGACTGTCTGTCGCCGCGGACAGCGTAGAAATACAGCGCCAGCGCAACGGACGCCGGAGCGGCGGTCGCTTTCCGATTGCGACGCCGCGTCTCCCTTTCCCTGCGTGGTACTCACATGCAACGTTAGGCCTACTCCGGTATATCCCTTTGCAAGGGGTCAGCAGAACTGACGGCCTCAAAACCTCATAGGAGACCGATATTCGGGATTATAGCTGCCACTGGCACACTATCCACTTACGAACCGCCAGAAGCCTGCGCAATTGGTTCCTCGTAAAAAGCCTCAGCGGGACACACACGGCGAGGTTGCGCAGAGATGGACCTCCGCGAAGCTCGTTCGTTGCAGAAAGCATGGGCCGGTTGAACCAGAGGAAGACTCTCAGTGGTCGTCTTCCAGGGATTCAAATCCCGCTCCCGTGTCACACGCTCACGGGAGTCGCGCGGAGATGGAACTCTGCGCAGATAGTTCGCGTGAGAAGCCTAGGCCGGAATTTGAATCCGGGGTCTCGTCCTTACCAAGGACGCGCTTTACCGCTAAGCTACCCAGGCACGCAACAGTGTGTATCCGGCAATTGTCTAAAGTCGTTTCGATTCGAGACCGGTGTGTCGATTAGTATCAGTGGTCGGCGGCGGCCTCGGTTCCGTCCCCGGATGGCTGTTCGGCTCCTGCGCGGGCTCGGAGCGCGTCGGCGACTTCCTCACCGAGCAACTCGGCGTTCGGCGGGAGGCCGTCAGTGGCCAGTTCAGTCGCGTACTCGCGGAGTGTCGGGGTGGGGCGGATGCCAGCGGCGGTGACGCCGGCAACCACGGCGAGTTCCAGAATGTCTGTTTCAAGCGCAGTGTCGAGGCTTTCGTCGTCGGTCGTCTGACGGACGGTCTGGTCGTGGCCGAACGAACGGACGACAGAGACGGCAGCATCGGCGGCTTCGGTTCTGGCGAGCAGGTAGAAGCCACGCGAGACGAGGATGTCCGCGATGAGAATATCCAAGTCGGCCGTATCGCGGTTGCCGTTGACCCAGGGGTCGTCGTGGGCCAGTTGGCGAGTGAGCGAGAGCCCCTCGTAGATAAGCTGGACGCCGGCGGCTCTGTCGGCGACGCCGTCAGCCAGGTCAACCGGTGGGTCGCTGGTTGCGCCCGCGCTAACGAGCGTCAGGACGCCGGGCGCCAGCGACGCGTCGTCAAGGCGAGCGTCGATCCGCTCGTGAAGCCGGTCAGGCTCGACATCGTCGACTGCCGCCAACGCCGCTCGGCGAACTGCCGCCACTTCCTCCATTATGAGGGTCTAGCGACGGGAAGGGCAAAGACCTTTGGAAACCGCAGAGTCACAGCAGCCATGGTACAGACCACGAACGGCGATGGTATCCGGACCCTGACGCTTGACCGGCCCGACCAGCGCAATGCGCTCACCAGTGCGGCGCTACGTGACCTCGAAGCAGCCGTCGAGTCAGCGACCGAACCAGTGCTGTATCTCCATGGCGCTGGCGAGGCGTTCTGTGCCGGCGCGGATCTAGACGAGGTCAAGGCCCTCGATGCAGAGAGCGCCGAAGCGTTCGCGGCGCTGGGCCAGCGCGTCGCTCACGCACTGGAATCCTACGATGGGGCTGTTGTTGCCGGTATCGACGGCGCAGCACGGGGCGGCGGCGTCGAACTGGCGCTGGCCTGTGATATCCGTGTGGCAACGCCCGACGCGACGCTGGCGGAAACAGGGGTCAAACTCGGCCTGTTCGGCGCGTGGGGCGGGACGGCGCGGCTCCCCGACATCGTCGGCACCGGCGACGCGCTCGACATCGCACTCTCCGGCCGAACGCTTGACGCCGAGACGGCGCTGCAGATGGGGCTGGTCTCACGGGTGACTGCGGAGCCTCGGGCTGTCGCTGAAGAGATAGCAGCCGTCGACGCGGACGCGCTTCGAGTGCTGAAAGCACGGATGCGAGACGATGCAGACAGGGAAACACAGGAGCGCCGCGAGCAGCAGGCCTTCGCCGACCTCAACGCGAAGACCGAGTAGGAAAGGGTACAAGACGACGCCTCGCATACGGACCGCCAATGGTCGACTGTGAGTACTGCGGGGAATCGTTCGACGGCGACGACGCCTACCTTGACCATCTCGCCGACGCCCACGACGGCGAACTGGGCGCGATTGATCGACGGCGCGTCGAAGAGCATACCAGTGGCGAAGAGGGGAACGCCCTCCCGGTCGGGCCGATTGTTATCGGCGTCGTCGTCGTGCTCGCTATTGGGCTCACAGTGTACGTGACTCAGTTGAGCGGTGGCGACGGCGGCAGCGGAAGTGACGCGGACCTGGTCGGGACGACAGGTGCACAGCCGCTCTCCGCGGTCGAGGCCACCGGGGTCGAAGCGTCGTCACTGGACGACACCGGCGACAGTGACCGACTGTCCAGTGTGGAACAGTTCCCGGACCGGGGGAACAACCATGTCGAAGAAGGCAGTGCTATCGACTACCAGCGAGTCCCGCCACTCTCCGGGACACACTATGCGTCAACGGTGAGTGCAGGCTTCTACGAAGCGACGCCGCTGCTCGGTTCACTCGTCCATACGCTGGAACACGGCGCGGTCATCGTCTACTACGACCCCGACGAGAGTTCCCCCGAAGCCAGACAGAGCCTCCGGGAGTTTTCCAGTGTTCATACCGGCACCTGGCGGAGCGTCGTCGCCGTTCCGAACCCCAACGACGACCCGCGGGCGACCTATGTTGTGACGGCGTGGCGGCACGAGCTAACGATGGACAGCTACGACGCCGAAACGGTCCACGCGTTCCTCTCGGAGTATCTGGGTCGCGGCCCGGAGAACCCGGTTCGATAGCGACTGAAACGAAAACAGACTCAGTACAGCGGGTCCGGACCCGGCGGCATCGCTCGCTTGTGGGCGCTCGATTCGTACATCTCACGGACAGTCTCAACGACATCGAGCGGGACGCCGAGCTGGTCGGCTGTCCCGGCTGCCGGAACACCGCCGTCGATGTGCAGGGCAAGAATGGAGTCGAGCGTGTCGTAGTCCATCCCCATCTCGTCGGCGTCGGTCTGGCCGGCCCACATCTCGGCGCTGGCGGTCTTTTCGGCGAGGTCGTCGGGGACGCCGACGTGTTTCGCCAGCTGTCGGACCTGTTGCTTGTACAGCGCCGCGATGGGGTGGCAGTCGACCGCACCGTCACCGTATTTCGTGTAGTAGCCGACCAGTGCCTCACTGCGGTTTCCGGTCCCAAGGACCAGCGCCTGTTCGTGGTTGCCGACGAGATAGTTTAGCACCGCCCGACAGCGAACACGGAGATTGCCGACGGCGAGCTGGTCGCCCTCGGCGTCGGGGTATGCATCGAGGAACGTGTCGACCAGCGGATTGATCTCGATAACGTCGTACTCGATGCCGAGCAGGTCGTTAGCCACCCGCTCGGCGTCGCTCATGTTGTCAGCCCGGTTGACCTCGCTGGGCATTACGAGCCCGTGAACGGCGTCACGGCCAAGCGCTTCGACGGCCAGATGCGAGACGAGCGTGCTGTCGATGCCGCCCGAGAGCCCCATCACCACGGTGTCGACACCGGCGGCGTCGACCTGTGCCTCGATGAACGAGGTGATATGGTCGCGGTGCGCCTCCAACTCAGCCTCGGAGAACGTCAGGTTCAGCGGCTCATCGGCACGGACAATGGATTCGGCCGTTGCCATGTCTTCTAGTTGGACGGACGGAACTAATACCCATCTATCGACCTGATATTTTCGGACACGCGTCCAGTCAAAACGCTACGTTCAAGTGCAGTCGCTGTTGACAGTTCGGTACGGGGTTCGCAGGTCCGACCGACCTGCAGTCTACCACAGCGCGCCGGTGGTGAACGGTTCCGCAGGAACCGCGAGCCTCGGCGCGACTGCAACGAGCGCCGGTGGTCCAGTGGTAGGACATTGCCTTCCCAAGGCAATAGCCCGGGTTCAATTCCCGGCCGGCGCATTTTGCTGCGAGTAATTCGCGATCAGTAAATGCAGTAGCCGGGAATTGCACCCTATCAGTCGCAGCCCGGAAAGCGAACGCAATGAGCGACCCGGAAGGTCTGAGTCTGGTTCAATTCCCGGCCGGCGCACTCCCTTCTGTCGTTTACCGCTATGAGCGACACAACCCGCGGACCGCGGGATACTTGTCGGGGCCGGGCATACCCAGAGCCAACAGATGGACGCGCCGCTGTGGACGGAGACACACGCCCCGGAGTTGTCGGATATCCGCCAGCCGAAGGCCCGCGAGCACCTGCAAGGAGCCATCGAGGAGCCGATGAATCTTCTGGTCCACGGGCCGAAGGGAAGCGGGAAGACGGCCGCTGTCCGGGCCTTTGCCCGGGAGGTCCACGAGAATCCCGACGCGGACTTTACCGAACTCAACATGGCCGACGTGTTCGGCATGACAAAAAAAGAGGTCTCGAACGACCCGCGGTTCGCGTCGTTCATCGACAGCAAACGACGGCGCGAGTCCTCGAAGGCCGACCTCATCAACCACGTGCTCAAGGAGTCCGCCAGCTACTCGCCGGTGTCGGGCAGCTACAAGACCATTCTGCTGGACAACGCCGAGGGGATGCGCGAAGACTTCCAGCAGGCGCTACGTCGGGTGATGGAGCAGTACTACGAAGCGACGCAGTTCGTCATCGCGACGCGTCAGCCCTCGGCTGTTATCCCGCCGATTCGCTCGCGATGTTTTCCGGTCGTGATGCGCGAGCCGACCCACGAGGAAACGGCGTCGGTACTGGAGGATATCGTCACCGCAGAGGGCGTCGACCACGACGACGACGGCATCGAGTACGTCGCCGGGTACGCAGAAGGGGACCTCCGGACGGCAGTGCTGGCCGCCCAGACGACCGCCGAAGCCGAGGGCGAGGTGACGATGGACGCCGCGTTCGAGACGCTGAACGCCGTCGAAGCCGACGACCAGGTCGAGCAGATGGTCGACGCGGCCGAAGACGGGCGTTTTACCGACGCCCGGTCGACACTCGATGACCTGCTCGTCGACGAGGGGTACGGCGCGTCCGATATCCTCGATGACGTGCTAGAAGTGGCCCGGTCGCGCTACTCCGGAGACCGACTGGCCGAGATTCACACGATGGCCGGCGAGACGGATATGGCGCTCGTCGACGCGGCGAACGAGCGAATCCATCTCTCGCACCTCCTCGCACAGCTGGGCGAGCGGTAAGGGACGGCGTCCAGCCGCTATCGCTCTGGAAGTGCTGTACCGGACACAGCTAGCCGCTGCAGCACGTTCCGTCTCATCACCGAACCGCGGGACAGCGCGGTGACACGGAATCGCGGACGGAGACGGCGTCAACCGCTTCGAAATCCTTTTACGCGCTTCGGCGGGTAGATACGGACAACGAACCATGGATATCGACATCATCGAAGAAGACGAGAATCCCATGTTGCACCGCACGGACGTCCGGTTCGAGGTCGTCCACGACGAAGCCACCCCATCCCGTCTCTCTGTCCGCGACTCTCTTGCGGCCACGCTGAACAAGGACGCCGAGGAAGTCGTCATCCACAAGCTTGACACCAAGTTCGGCATGCGGAAGACGGTCGGCTACGCGAAGGTCTACGACAACCCCGAGTACGCCCGTGACGTCGAGCAGGACCACATGCTCGAACGCAACAAGATCGTTGCCGACGGCGAAGAGGAAGCGGAGGAAGCATAGATGCCACACAACGAGTACTACAGCGACGACGGCGAACTCGACCGCGAGACCTGCCCCCGGTGCGGTGACACCGTCCTCGCCGAGCACGAGGACCGCCAGCACTGCGGTAAGTGCGGCTACACCGAGTGGAAGTAAGGCCGCCCGATGCGTATTCTGGGTATCGAAGGTACCGCCTGGGCAGCCAGTGCTTCGGTGTTTGAGACGCCGGACCCGGCGCAGGTAACCGACGACGACCATGTTTTCATCGAAACTGACGCCTACGCGCCAGACAGCGGCGGCATCCACCCGCGCGAGGCCGCCGAGCATATGGGCGAAGCCATCCCGACCGTCGTCGAGACGGCTATCGAACACGCACACGAGCGAGCGGCCGCTGGCGGTGCGAACGATGCCGACAAAAGTGGCTCGCCGATCGACGCCGTCGCCTTCGCCCGCGGTCCGGGGCTGGGACCCTGCCTGCGAATCGTCGCCACAGCCGCCCGGGCGGTCGCCCAGCGGTTCGACGTGCCGCTGGTCGGCGTGAACCACATGGTCGCCCACCTCGAAGTGGGCCGTCACCGCTCGGGCTTCGATTCGCCGGTGTGCCTGAACGCCTCCGGCGCGAACGCCCACATTCTGGGCTACCGGAACGGCCGGTACCGCGTGCTGGGCGAGACGATGGACACCGGCGTCGGCAACGCCATCGACAAGTTCACGCGCCACATCGGCTGGTCCCATCCCGGCGGGCCGAAGGTCGAACAGCACGCCCGGGACGGCGAGTACCACGAGCTGCCCTACGTCGTCAAGGGGATGGACTTCTCCTTCTCGGGTATCATGAGCGCCGCCAAGCAGGCTGTTGACGACGGCGTCCCAGTGGACGATGTCTGTCGCGGGATGGAGGAAACCATCTTCGCGATGCTGACGGAAGTCTCCGAGCGGGCGCTGTCGCTGACCGGGGCCGACGAACTGGTGCTTGGCGGTGGCGTCGGCCAGAACGACCGCCTCCAGCGGATGCTCGGTGAGATGTGTGAGCAACGCGAGGCAGAATTCTACGCTCCGGAAAACCGCTTCCTGCGGGACAACGCCGGGATGATAGCGATGCTCGGCGCGAAGATGTACGCGGCCGGCGACACCATCGCCATCGAGGACTCCCGCATCGATTCGAACTTCCGGCCCGACGAGGTGGCCGTCACCTGGCGGGGACCCGAGGAGTCGGTGGACAGCTACCGGACGAGAGACGACGAAGTTCAGGGCGCAGAGGCGACCGTCCACTTTGATGGGGACCGGGTGATCAAGGAGCGCGTGCCGCGGAGCTACCGCCACCCGACGCTGGACGAGCGTCTCAGGACTGAGCGGACCCGGCAGGAAGCCCGGCTCACCAGCGAGGCGCGCCGCAACGGCGTCCCGACGCCGCTGGTCCGAGATGTCGACCCACAGGAGTCGCGCATTGTCTTCCAGCGCGTGGGCGACACAGACCTCCGCGAGGGGCTGTCCGAGGGGCGGGTCGCGGACGTTGGCCGCTGGCTCGCTCGCATCCACGACGCCGGCTTCGTGCACGGCGACCCGACGACCCGGAACGTCCGGGTGGGTGGCCGTGACGAGCAGGCGGACCGGACCACCCTCATCGACTTCGGACTCGGCTACTACACGCAGGAGGCCGAGGACCACGCGATGGACCTTCACGTCCTCGCCCAGTCGCTCGCCGGGACCGCGGACGACCCCGAGACGCTGCTGTCGGCCGCCGAGGACGCCTACCGGACCGAGAGCGACCACGCCGACGCGGTGTTCGCTAGCCTCGACGACATCGAGGGCCGGGGTCGGTATCAGTAGGAAATATACAGTCGCGGTCGGTGGAAGCAAGCATACCGCGGCCGAAGGCCGCGGTTTCACGCGAATCGCGGAGCGATTCGCGCCTTTTTCGCCCACGTTTTTGCAAGCGGGGGTGCCCGCAGGCCGCCCCGCGGCCGAGGACACCCCTCGCAGGAAAAAGGTGGTGGACAAATGGTTTAACCTCGGCCCGAATAGAACGCAGTATGGCAGAAAAACCCCAGTCGGGAACGTTGTTCGGCGTGCCGTACAACTTTGAACGACCGAGTCTTAAGCGGTTGGTGTCGTCCTATTGGAAGCCAGGTGATGATATGCTGGTGGAGAAGCCGTTCGGGATCGGTTACACCCTGAATCTGGCGAACTGGCGCTCGTGGGTCGTGCTGGCGGTCGCCGGCGTGATGCTGTATCTCGAACGCGGCGGCAGCAGCGAGGAGTTCGAGTCCGAGAGTGAGGACGAACCGGTCGAAGTCGTCGTCGACTGAGACGGGGTGTAGCGAGGGACCGGTACGTGCCTGGCACGGCCGGAAATAATCTACAGCAGTCCGCCTGCGCGGAGTTTCGACGGCTCTTTTATCGCCGGTCGCCGTGTGCCGGTATGCTCAATTTTGTCACAACCAATCCCGGGAAAGTCCGGGAGGCGACCGAGTATCTCGACGACGACGTCCAGCAGTTCGACTTCGACTACCCGGAGGTGCAAGCCGACGACCTGCGAACGGTCGCGGCCGAGGGAGCGCGAGCAGCCTACCGCGCGGCTGACGGGCCGGTCATCGTCGACGATGCGGGGCTGTTCATCGACGCCTTCGATGGGTTCCCCGGCCCCTACTCCTCGTACGTCGAGGACACCGTCGGCGTTGATCGCGTCTGGCGCATGACCGAGCCGGAGGACGACCGCGGTGCAGCGTTCAAAACGGTCATCGCCTACTGTGACGGCGAGGGCTTCGAGGCGACGCCGGACCCGGACGGTATCGACCGCGAGGACCGGCGTGGACAGGACCTGTCGGCTGACGACCGCGGCACGGCGACGACGGACGAGCAGGTCCACGACGGAAGCGCGGCCCAGAGCAGCGAGACAGTCCCGGTCAAACTGTTCGAGGGGCGCGTGAACGGCGAAATCGTCGCCCCGCGCGGCGAGGGCGGGTTCGGCTTCGACCCCATCTTCGAGCACGACGGAACGACGTTCGCGGAGATGAGCACCGAGCAGAAGAACGCGATCTCCCACCGCGGGCGGGCACTTGGGAAGTTCGCGGAGTGGTACGGTGAGCGGTAGCGAACCGTCCGTCGAGGGATGGGACCCATCCCTCGGAAGTTCCAGCGGCGAGGGACCGACGGCGCTGGAACCCGAAGCGACAACGGTCGCGGAGTGGTACGGTGAGCGGTAGCGACGTACCGGTCGTCGGGACCGGTGGCACCGCCTTGATAACCGGTGCGTCGGCGGGCATCGGTAGAGCGCTGGCACAGGAGTTCGCCGCACGCGGGCACGACGTGGTGCTGGTCGCCCGAAGCAAGGGGAAGCTGGAGCGGCTGGCCGAGGACCTCGAAACGAGGGGAGTCACGGCGACCTCTGTCGTGATGGACCTCGACCGCCCGGCGGCCGCTGAAGAGCTGTACGAGGAGGTGACCGAGCGCGGTCTGGACATCGACGTGCTCGTCAACAACGTCGGTGTGGGGACCTACGGCCCGTTCGCCGAAAGCGACCTCGACGCGGAGCGAACGCAGTTGCGCCTGAACGTCATGCTCCCGGTCGAACTGACCCGGCTGTTCATTGACGAGTTCGACGATGGCGGCGCGGTTATCAACATGGGTTCAGTCGCCGGGTTCCAGCCGGGGCCGAACCTCGCTGGCTACTACGCGAGCAAAGCGTACATCAACAGCTTCAGCGAAGCACTGGCCGAGGAATTACGGAAGACATCGGTCGACGTGACGGTGGTCTGTCCCGGCCCGGTCGACACGGAGTTTCAGGAACGAGCGGGAATGACGGACTCGGCGGTCGGGTCGGTCGCCACGAACACGCCCGATGCGGTCGCATCAGCGGCCTACAAGGGGGCCGCCGCTGGCGAGACTATCGTTATCCCGCGCCGGTCGATGCGGCTTATCGACCGATTGGTGAGGGTGACACCGCGCTGGGCCGTCCGGCGCGTTGCAGCGCTGGTCAATCAGGACCGGTAGAGAATCAGTTCCGAGACTGTCATTGGTTTCGCCGCCCATATCCACTCATGTCGATTTTTCATTGACTGATTCCTTTTCAATATCCGAGAATTGGACTCGAACCTTATTAAACACTGTAAGAAAAAGGTGCGTATGCTCACAGACCCCATCAGAAAATACAAAGCGGTGATACGTGGATCGCTTGATGTTTTTGGCGTCTCCGGTTCGGTCGAACGGAAGGTGCTCGCAGCCGTCGGTCTGCAGTTTGGCGCTTCGGTCGCGCTGGCAGTTGTCTCGCTTGTTGCCACCGGGACGGTCCGGTTCGTCGTCACTGGCGTGTTGCTCGCTGGCGCTATTGTCGCGTTCGCCAACACGGTGTTCATCACCCGCGAAGACTTCGTCGAACCCGTCACAGCGATGGCCGCGGGTGCGGACCACATCGCGTCCGGCGAACTCGATGTCGAACTGCCCGAGAGCGAGCGCGACGACGAGGTCGCCGAACTGCTCTCGTCGTTTCGGTCGATGCAGTCCTATCTGCTGACAGTGTCTCGGCAGGCCGACGCACTCTCTCGGCAGGAGTTCGACGCCGATGTTCTCGATGAGGACGTGCCTGGGACGTTCGGACAGTCACTGGAGCAGATGGCCGCCAGTATGGACGAGTACACCACCGAACTCCAGACGATGACCAGCGACCTCGAACGGCGCTCGCAGGCACTCAACGACCTTGTTGTCGCCTTCGGTGACGCTGCCGAACAGGCGAAAGACGGGGACCTGACAGCCACTATCGACGAGGAGTTCGAGGCCGACGACGAGCAGTTTGACGCCGTCGTCGAGAACTACAACGACCTCGTGACGACGCTGGGAGAGACGGTCGCAACCGTCGCCGCGTTCGCAGAGGACGTCGACGAGACGAGCGACCACGTCACTCGAAGCGTCACGGAGATCAACGACGCGAGTGACGAGATCTCCCGGTCGATTCAGGAGATTTCGGCTGGAGCCAGTCAGCAGGCGTCGCGCCACGACGACGTCGCGTCCGAGATGAACACGCTATCTGCCACCGTCGAAGAGATCGCCGCGACCGCCGAAAACGCGGCCGACACCGCCGAGAAGGCGACACGGCGAGGCCGAGAGGGGCGTGCAGACGCCGAGCAGGCGATCGACGAACTCGACGAAATGGAGGCTCGTATCGACGACATCGCCGTTGCGGTCGAGAGTCTGGTCGACCAGATCAGCGAAATCGACGACATCGTGGAGGTCATCACGGACATCGCCGAGCAGACCAACATGCTCGCACTGAACGCCTCGATCGAGGCGGCCCGTGCGGACGGAAGCGGCGACGGATTCGCTGTCGTTGCCGACGAGGTGAAGACACTCGCAGAGGAGACCCACGATGCCGCGACGGATGTGTCGGACCGCATCGAAGCGGTCCAGCACGAGGCCAGCGAAACCGTCAGCAACGTGGAAGCGACAAACCAGCAGGTGACAGACAGTGCCGCGACTATCGAGTCTGCGCTCCGGGACTTCGAGGATATCGTCGACGTGCTCGGCGAAGTCAACGCCTCGATTCAGGAGATATCGGGTGCCACCGCCGAGCAGGCAGAGACCACGCAGGAGGTCGTCGATATGGTTGACGAGGTCGCGGCGGTGAGCGAACAGACCAACGAGGAGTCCGAGGCTGTCGCCGCTGCCACCGAGGAGCAAACAGCGACGATTACCGAAGTGACCACCGAAGTACAGGAGATGGCGGCCCAGACCGATGACCTGCGTGAGGTGCTTGCGGCGTTCGATATCGCCGAGGGCGCTCGACCATCGAGGACAGTCTCGACAGCCACGGTAACGACGGCTGACGACTAAGCAGAGCTACTCGCTACGCGCGTGGATCCCGGTCTGGACCGGGATACTCGCCGTTCTCGACAACGGGGTACAGTGATTCTGGGTCGAACAGGCGAGCGAAAGCGTCCGGCGGTCTGACACTCAGCGACATATGACGGTTGAGCGACGCGCTGGTCTGTGCGCTACGCAGGTCGTCCGCATAGGAAAGCAAGTGCTGTGCGCCGCCCCGGTAGGCCGAGGCCAGCGCGGGATGGTCGCCGGCAGGGTGATCTACGATGTCACAGTCGGGCTCAATTCGCGCCCGCCAGTCAGCCGCCAGGGTGTCGTTGGCGAGGTCGGCGATGACGGCGCTGGCATCGTCTAACAGGTGGTCACTCGCAACAAGCGTGACCCATGAGTGCCGACGGAGATGGTCGATGGCAGCACGTGCATCGCTGTCTGGTCCACACAGCAGGTCGGCAGCGAGGACGTCGGCATCAGCGACGACACGCGCCGGCGACGGCTCACGCATCGCTGTCGTCCTCCACCCGATGTTCGTCAAGCGCTGCACAGACAGCGTCGACCGTAGTCTGGTGGTCCGCCGCACGTTCAAATAGCGTCGCCCAGGTCATAGCAGGAGGCAGTGGCTGAACGGGCAAAAAGCCGTGCCGTCTGTCATCCGTCTGTCGCCTGTCTGACGGGCATTTATGCCTACCGGTAGCATTCCACCCGGTACGGGCGCGCTTCCACGGCCCCAGTGGATGTCGGTGACACTGCGTGCCATCCTATCCTCCCCAGGCGCGCCCGGACACCGCGATCCTCCCTTTCATATTCTACTCCCCCCGGCTTTCGTCGAAGACAGCTGGTACCGTCAGTCTGAGAGAAACTGCGACAGAGCGGGCCGGACTTCCAGAATCTCAGGCGGACGCGTCGCCCCGGAGCGTCGCTCGAATGTCGTCCAGCCCGCCGGGATCAGCCATGATCGCGACACTGTCGCCGGGTTCGATTTCAGTCTGTGGGAGCGGAATCGTCATCGGTTCGTGGTCCGTCCCGTGTGCGTAGATGTGAGCATCGCCGGGAAGGTCCACCTCAACGACCCGCTTTCCGACGAACGGCGAGTCGTCGGGAATGCGGATACTCGCGACCGAAAGCTGTTCGGTCAGGTCGGCGAGGACGTTGAAGTCACCGCCCAGTAGTGCCGTCTTCGCACCAGCCGCGCCCAGTCGCTCGGGGTAGATTATCTCATCCACGTCAGCAGCGTACTTTTCGTAGATCTCCTCGCGGTAGTCGGCGTCGATCCGCAGGACCGTCCGACAGCCGAACTCTTTGCCGATCATGCAGGCGGTGAAGTTCGTGTTCAGGTCGCCCGTGAGACCGCCGATAGCGTCCGCACTTTCGATACCGGCATCGACGAGGACGCTTTCCTCGTTGCCGTCACCCTGGATCGTCTCGAACCCGGTTTCCGTGGCCCGTTCGACCTTCACAGGGTCGTTGTCGACGATAACGACTTCGTGCCCCTCGCTCTGTAGAATCCGTGCGGTCCGGATGCCGACGCGGCCATAGCCAACGATAACGAACTTCATGGACTACGGTACGACGGCCACCATTAAAAATGTGAACGGGTGACAGGGTGGCGCGGGTTAGCCTTCTGTCGTCGCGTTTTCTTCGGTCGCGTTGTCCGTTTCGTCAGTCTCGTTCACTGGCGGCTCCTCGGTTTCGTTTTCAGTCGGCTCCTCGGTTTCGTTCGCGGGTGGCTCCTCAGTTTCGTTCGCCGGCGGTTCTTCGGTCTCGTCCGCCGGCGGCTCTTCGGTCTCGTTCGCTGGCGGTTCTTCAGTTTCGTTCACTGGCGGCTCCTCAGTTTCGTTCACTGGCGGCTCTTCGGTCTCGTTCACTGGCGGCTCCTCAGTTTCGTTCACTGGCGGCTCCTCAGTCTCGTTCGCTGGCGGCTCTTCGGTCTCGTTCGCTGGCGGTTCTTCAGTCTCGTTCACTGGCGGCTCCTCGGTTTCGTTTTCAGTCGGCTCCTCGGTTTCGTTCGCGGGTGGCTCTTCGGTTTCGTTCGCGGGTGGCTCCTCGGTTTCGTTCGCGGGTGGCTCCTCAGTTTCGTTCGCCGGCGGTTCTTCGGTCTCGTTTTCGGTCGGCTCCTCGGTCTCGTCCGCTGGCGGCTCCTCGGTCTCGTTTTCGGTCGGCTCTTCAGGCGCATCGATAGCAGACTCGATGGTGATCTCGGCGAACGCACCGTCGTCGCGCGTGAAGACGCTGTGGGTGTACGTATCCGGCTCGATATCAGTCGTGTCGACGGTGAACGTCACGTCAGTAGATTCGTTCGCGTCGAGGGTCACGGACTCGGAGGCGAGCGGCTGGCCGCCAAGCCGGAACTCGACGGTTTGTGTCGTGTTGAAGTCGTTTGGGTTGGCGACGGTTGCGTCAGCGGTGACGTTATCGCCGGCGGTGGCGTTTGTCGGCGCGTCAAGTGTCTCCAGCGTAAACGAGTCGGAGACGGTAACAGGGGCGACCTGCCCGTCGTCGCTGGTGAAGACACCGTGGCGGTAGTCACCGGGTTCGATGTCTGTCGTGTCCGCGGAGAACTGGACAGTCGTGCTCTCGTTAGGCGCAAGCGTGACCAGCGTCCGGTCGACGACAGCCCCGTCGGACCGGAACGCCACGGATTCAGTCACCGAGGCGTTCTCGTTGTTCGTGACCGTCGCGGCCACATCAGCAGTCGAGTTCGGGGCGACGCTCTGCGGTGCGGTCAGAGAGTCGACAGCGACCCCTGTGTTCCCAGATTGTTCTAACGGCGATTCCTGTTGCGCTGTCACGCCCGGTACAGCCCCAACCTGTGCGGTGAGGCCGACGACGACGAGCAACGCAGCGAAAACGGCAAGTGTGCGAGTGCGTATCATGATTCGGTTCTGCGGTGATCGGAAGGCAATGCGAACGTTGCAACGAATGAGTAACAGATAAACTGGCGAGACAGTTCAACAGAACATAATAGCCTGCTAAGCCGTTCCCCTGTTACATCCGGATCGGTAACGTAAGGATGCCCGACACTTACCCAGTGGTAAATTGTTTTGCTGGTGATTAAACTCTCGGCAGAGAAGGGCGCTAGACGGCCAGAGACGGCGGAAAGCAGCCGTTATTGCGATCAGTACGAATAGTTAGGTCACCGCTGGACACACAAACACCCGTCCCAGCGACCCGACCGCACCAGACCATGAGTGCTACCACACCGTGGCGCCGTCCTTTCGACACCGGTTTACCCGTCGACAGTAGAGGATGCGATGACTATGCGCGTGACGTTTCTCGGGACGAGTGGGGCCGTGCCGACGACCCAGCGCAACACGAGCAGCATCTTCGTCAACCGCGACGGCGACTACCTCCTCTTCGATTGCGGCGAGGGCACACAGCGACAGATGATGCGCTACGGCACTGGCTTCGCTATCGACCACCTGTTCGTCACGCATCTCCACGGCGACCACGTCCTCGGGATTCCGGGGCTGCTCCAGACGTGGGATTTCAACGAACGGGAGCGCGCCATCGCCATCCACACGCCGGCGGGCACACGCGGGAACATCAAACAGCTCATCCAGGCCAACGGGACGACCCCCTCGTTTCCCGTCCGCATCAACGAAGTGTCGGCCGGCGACGTAGTCCTCGACCGGTCGGAGTACGAGATTCGGGCAATCGAGACAGTCCACCGCTGTGCTAGCGTCGGATACGTCCTCGATGAGGACGACCGGAAGGGGAAGTTCGACCGGGAGAAAGCCGAAGAGGAGTTCGGTATCCCGCCAGGGCCGAAGTACTCCAAGCTCCACCGCGGTGAGGCCGTCGAACACGAGGGTGAGACTATCCAGCCGGAGGCCGTCGTCGGTCCAGCCCGTCCCGGCCGGCGATTCGTCTACACCGGCGACACGCTGCCGACAGAGAGCGTCATCGAAGCGAGCGAGGACGCAGACCTCCTCGTCCACGACGCTACCTTCGCCGAGGACCGGAAAGAGCGAGCGAAGGCGACGGCGCACTCAACCGCCCGGGAAGCCGCCGACGTGGCGCGACAGGCCGGCGCGTCGACGCTGGCGCTGACCCATATTTCGACACGCTACGCCGCGAGTGCCGACGAGCTAGTCGATGAAGCCCGCGACGCGTTCGACGGCGAAGTCGTGCTCGCCGAAGACGGGATGGAGCGCCGTGTCGAGTTCCCGGACGCAGACGAGTACTGATGAGATAGTGCAGCATTTATTCCTCGAAGCGATAACGAAGCCATGACACACAGATTAGTCCACGTCGGTCTGGGGGGCCAGGGGTCCACCTGGGCGACAGACGCGATTCCGCCAAACATTCACGACGACCGAATCGAGGTCGTCGCCGCGGTCGACACCGACCCGGAACGACACGAGCTGGCAGAGCAAGAACTCGGACTGTCACCCGAGGAGTGCTACACCGACCTCGAAACCGCGCTCTCGGAGCGGCCGGCCGACATCTGTTCTATCGTGACACCGCCGTCGACCCACGAGGCCGTGGTGGAGACGGCACTCGCCCACGACCTGCATATCATCTCGGAGAAGCCGATTGCCGACACGCTGGAGGCGTCGGTCCGCGTGGCCGAGAAGGTCGAGGAGGCCGGCAAGAAGATGGGCGTCACCATGAGCCACCGGTTCGACCGGGACAAGACGACGTTCCGCCGGGCCGTTGAGGAAGCCGGCGACATCGATTATCTGACGGCCCGGTACACGGGCAACGTCCGCGAACGCGGCTTCTACGCCGACTACGTCTACGAGATGGACAACATGCTCCTGCTCGACGGCGCAATCCACCACCTCGACATCCTCGCGTCGCTGGCCGATTCACCCTGCGAGCGGGTGTACGCCGAGACGTGGACGCCCGAGGAGGCCGACTACGACGGAGACTGCAGCGGCCTCGTGACGCTGCATTTCGCCGACGGGACCCGTGCACAGTACGAGGGCAGTTACGCCAACGCGACGACGCTGAACGGCTGGGGGCACGAGCAGTTCCGCGCCGAATGTTCGGACCAGACGGTCCTCCTCGACCGCCGCGATGTCGAGCGGTTCCACGCCGACGCGTACGACACCGGGAACTTCGAGAGCATCGGCAAGGGCGACGGCGAGGCGGTGCCGCTGGCCGAACGGCCCCACTGGAAGAACGCCTGGCTCATCGAGCAGTTCTGTGACTGGGTCGATGGCGGCGAGCCGATGCCGACGAACGTCGGCAGCGTCCTCCAGTCGATGGCTATCGTCTTCGCCGCCATCGAGAGCAGCGCGACCGGCGAGGCCGTCGACGTGCAGGCGCTGCTCGACGACGCCCGCTCGAACGCCTGAGACGCCCGTCTACCGGCGCTCTTAGGCCGATTCGCCCCTGAAGATGTCGCCACGGGGTTCGTACTCCATCTCTTCACAGACAGCGGCGGCCACGTCCGCGCCCCACTCGCGCTCGACGAGGTGGACAGCGAGGTCCAGCCCGGACGTGACGCCGCCACAGGTCAGAACGTCGTCGTCGTCGACGACCCGGGCGTCGACAACCGTCGCGTCGGTCGCCCGCAGGTCCTCGATTGCGCCGCCATGTGTCACCGCTGGCCGGCCATCGAGCAGGCCGGCCCGGGAGAGGACCATCCCGCCGGTACAGACGCCGGCAACAGTCGCGCCGCGGTTGTGTGCCGCCGCGACGGCGTCGGGCAGGTCGCCGCGTTCGGTCTCCGTCCAGACGCCGGCCTCACTCCGGTCGTTCCACCCGCCGCCGGCCACGACGAGCAGGTCCGGGGCCACGTCGGCGAGCGGCCCGTCAGGTTCGATTCGGAGCCCATGGCTCGCAGTGACGATGTCACTCTCTCGGGCTGAACGGAGCGTCACATCCCACGACGCGCCAAAGCGCGCCGCGTTCTCGAACACCTCGTAGGGGCCGATGGCATCCAGTTCGTCGAACCCGTCGAAACAGGCGATTGCAACAGTGTCCATGCCCTCGATACGGCTGACGGCGAGAAATAGCCCGGTGGCTTCAAGCGACTCGGTACCATCCGACAGGCATCCGGAGTGTTCTTTGGGAGCGACGCCGAGCGAATAGGTATGTCCCACCCGTTTCACATCGTCGACGTATTCGCACAGGAGCGATACGCCGGGAACCAGCTCGCCGTCGTGACCGATGCCGGCGACCTCCACGAGGACGAAATGCAGGCCATCGCCGCCGAGATGGATTACTCCGAGACGACGTTCGTCACCGGGGAGCCGACCGATGGTGCGTGGCCGGTCCGCATCTTCACGCCCGCCGCCGAGATACCCTTCGCCGGCCATCCAACCCTCGGGACGGTACAGGTCATCCGGGATCATCTGGCCGACGGGAACCCCGAAACGGTGACGCTGGACTTGCCTGTCGGCGAGGTTCCGGTCGAAGTGCGAGAGCGCGACGGCCGCGAGACCCTGTGGATGACACAGCAGGCCCCCGAGTTCGGCGAGCAGTTGGCCCACGAGGACCTCGCCGCCGTTCTCGGCCTGCCGGCTGACCGACTGGACCACGACTGGCCGGTCGAAATCGTCTCCACGGGGCTGGCGACGATTGTCGTCCCGGTGGCCGACCGCGACGCGCTGGAAGCCATCGACCTGGACCGCGACGCCTACGACGCCGTGACCGGCGACCGCGACGCAAAGAACGTTCTGGCGGTCTGCCGAGAGCCGCGGAGCGACGACAACGACCTCGCTGTCCGCGTGTTCGCACCGTTCTACAACGTACTGGAGGACCCCGCGACTGGCTCCTCGAACGGCTGTCTGGCCGCGTATCTCGCCCGACACGAGATGCTCGGCAGCCCTGCCGTCGAGGCCCGTGTCGAGCAGGGCTACGAGATAGGGCGACCGTCGCTGTTGCATCTCTCGACTGACGGCAGCGGCGAGGATATCAGCGTCCGAGTCGGCGGCAGCGTCGTCGCCGTCGCTCGCGGCGACCTGCTCTAAGTGGCCGTGACAGCCGGGTTTCCGGCACACTCATTTCGCCCCGTCCACAACGCCGCGGCATGGACCTCGCACACACCGCTATCTGCGTCTCAGACCTCGACCGGGCAATGGAGTTCTACGATGCACTGGGCTTCGAGGAGACGAATCGGTTCACGCTAGACGGCGTGGAGAACGTCTATCTCGGCCGGGACGGCGACGGAGACTTGCAACTGCGCCACGACCCCGACCGAACCACCCCGGTCGCGCCGAACCGCGCCGACGTGGACCACATCGCGTTCACCGTCGACGATGTTGCGGAAACCTTCGAGACGGCCATCGACGCCGGCGCTGCGCCGGTGCTCGAACCGACTGAAGTCGACGCCGCCGACGCTTTCGCCGCCTTCGTCGAGGACCCCGAGGGGTACACGCTGGAGTTCTACCACTGGCTCTGAGTAGCGGCGTCCGTACGAACGAGCGGGTGATAGTCACCCGAACAGCGAGCGAGCGCGACTGCGCCACAGCGTTGCCGCCCGGACGGCGACGAGTCGAGCCGATGTGGACACGGCAACGAGGAAGCCGCCGAAACCGACGAGACACGTCACGGCGGCCACGCTGGCAACGACAATCGGGGAGAGGCCGGCACGCGAAAGCCCCGCAACGGCGCCGGTCGTGAGTACAAACGAGACGCCGAGGCCGACGGTGAGGGCTGTTGCTACCTTGGGTTCGATCGGAATCCGTCCAAAGACAGACCGGGAGTAATAAACGACGTACCCGAAGATGACTAAATTCATCACGGCGTATCCGGCGGCCCCGGCGACGGCTCCGAACTCCGCACCGAATATCGCTGGGACTGGAACGCTGAACACCAGTCCGTAAAGCTTCGTGCGGAAGCTCACGCTCGGTTTCCCGACACCCTCGATGGCGTGTGAGGTGAGCGTCCAGAAGCCGCGGAGAATGTTCACGCCCCCGACAAGCAAAACTGTCGCCGAGAAGACGGTCTCCGAACCGGCGAAGGCGATTCGCGCAACCACATCGTGGGCGGCCAGCAAGTAGCCGAAAACGACGAAAGTGACACCCGTGCCGCCGGTGACCGCGCCGTCGAGATAGGCGAGGTGCGTGTCGCCAACAGAGGAGTCCCCGCTGACCTTCGTGAGCAGCGGGGAGGAGAGATGCCAGGAAATCGTCGCGCCGAAGTCAGCAAACCGGTCGGCGGCCTCGTAGATACCGACGGCCGCCGGGGTCGCGACGACACCCAGCACGTACACCGGCATATTGTACGATAGGCGGTCGAAAATCTGGTCCGGGATGCTCCACCTGGCGAAGTCCCAGGCGCGCTCGACAGCATGTCGGTCCGGTAGGGTCGGGACGACACCCAGTGCGACAGCGACAGGACCGAGCACCGCCAGCCGGACTCCGGCGACGACAAGCAGCAAGTCGACGGCGGTCGCCAGTGTCGGGGCCAGCGCCAGCAGGATGATGAGCTGGATAGCGCTCTGCGTACTGGTGAGCCATGTCTCCACGCTCGGGTAGCCGATGGCACCGACCAGGCTCGACACAATCATCGACAGCGCGACCGAAACCGCAAACAGGCCGATGGGGGCGAGCAGCCCCGGCGAAACCACCGTATTGCGGACGATTACGCCGGCCAGCGCGGCCACGATTACACCGACGATGAGGAGATATCCGAGGGCAAACAGCGCGGCGAGGCCGAGATACGGGCCGACGAGTTCGCCCCGTTCGCTGCCGACCTTCTTCAGCGCCTGGCTGATACCCCGAATCGGACGCAGGACCAGCGAGACAGAGAGGGCGATAAAAAAATACGTCCCGGTCGCTGCAGGCGACGTGACGAACGCGTAGACGATGCCGCTGAGAACGAACAGCGTCGTTGATACCAGTGCCCCACTGGTTGTCCGAATCGAGGAATCCAGCAGGTCTATCTCGTCACCGTCGCGCTGTTCGACCATCGAGCAAGTATCAGTACTGGGGGCGGGAAAACGGTGCGGTGGTTCGATGGCGAGAGACACACCAATGTGCCAGAAGCGGGCGCTCCTCACTCGCAGTCAGTCACAGAAGACGCCCGCTCACGGCTCACTTCGTTCACCGTTCACCTTTTCCGAGGTTCTCACTTCGTTCGAACCTCGCCACGCCAGAACTGGGATTTGAACCCAGAATCCCAAATGGGAACACGCTTTCCAGGCGTGCGCCTTACCAGATTCGGCCATTCTGGCACGTACTTCGAGAGTGTGAGGGCGGGCGATTAAGGGCTTTCGTTTCCGAACAGCCGCGGTTGCATGCGGTATGAGGTGAGCGTCGCCCCAACACCGACAGCTACGGCGACACCAGCTTTGGCCGGTATCGACACCGGTACCCCGGCCAGCAGTTCGTAGCCCTGAATGAGAACCAGAAACGCGAGGCCCCCGACGACGCCCCACAGGAGACTGGCCTTCGTTCGCGGGTCCATCAGCGCCCTCCGCTCCGTGCTGTTGTGTCGGCAGGTACTGTACGTGCAGGCCATCCCATACACGAAACGGTGGTCGCTGTGGCTAAAACATCGCCGGAATCAGAGCAGGAACGTGACGAGCGCCAGCACGAGGAAGATGACGATGAGGAACTTCGCGACGCGGAAGCTCAGCCCGGCGATGCCACGGAACCCGGCAATCCCAGCGACGACGGCGAGAATCACCAAGACGACCGCGTAGTACAACAGCCCGCCACCGGACTGCAGCGGCACGGTCACAGTCGATGGCGCAGCGAACGGGAGCGCTACCATCCATACCACCGGTTACGGGGATGTCGGGAAAGCTGGAGCGCAGTACTAGTGTGCAGCGATGCCAGGGATGACATACACACCTGTTCTGGCCGTTGCAGCGCCAGTGTTGTGCTTGCGAGGGCGGGGCAGTGTGTAGTGGAACCGGTCGGAAGCGGTCCCGCTGGGTCACTATGGCGCGGGAACTGATACGTCAGGTTCTATTGGCCCAACAGAGCTTTCATATGCAGGCCATCTGGTGCATCGAGCGGAACAGTCAGACGAGCACGTCGACCTCATACCCCTCGTCGGTGAGCGCGTCGATGAGTTCGGCGACGTGGTCGTGGCCGCGGGTCTCCAGGTCCAGTTCGACCTCGGCCGAGCTCATCGCCACGTCGCGACTGGTCCGGTCGTGCTCGATGCCGTAGATGTTGACCTGCTCGCGTGACAGGACCTCGACGAGCTCTTCCAGCGCGCCGGGCCGATCCTGAAGGACGGTCCGGATTTTGAGATACCGGCCAGTCTCAACGAGGCCGCGCATGATGACGTTGGTCAGGGTGTTCAGGTCGATGTTCCCGCCACACAGCGCGGGAACGATCGTCTCGTCGTCCTCGAAGTCGAACTTCTCTTCCATGACGGCAGCCAGCGCGACGGCACCCGCGCCCTCGGCAAGCGTTTTCGAGCGCTCTAACAGTGTCGTCAGCGCGACTGCGATTTCCGAGTCCGACACCGTCACGACCTCGTCGACGCGGTCGCTGATGACCTCGAACGTCTGCTCGCCGACAGTGCGGGTGGCGATACCGTCGGCGATAGTTTCGACGCTGTCACGCTCGATGCGGTGGCCCTTCTCCAGGGATTCGGCCACGCTGGACGCTCCCTCGGCCTGCACGCCGATGACGCGGATACGTTCGTCCTTGCCTTTGAGCGCCGTGGCGATGCCACTAATAAGTCCGCCGCCGCCGATGGGAACGACGACCGTATCAACGCCGGGGAGGTCCTCGTAGATCTCCAGTCCGATGGTCCCCTGCCCTGCCATCACTTTCTCGTCGTCGAAGGCATGGACGTATGTCCGGCCCTCCTCGCGTTCGAGTTCGTGGGCGTGTTCGGCGGCCGCGTCGTAGTCCCGACCGTGAAGGACCACGTTACCGCCGTAGCTCCGGGTGGCCTTCACTTTCGATACCGGGGCCCGCTCCGGCATCACAATCTTCGAGTCGACGCCGATTCGCGTGGCGGCCAGCGCGACCCCCTGAGCGTGGTTGCCGGCGCTCGCTGTGACGACGCCAGCCTCTCGTTCAGCATCTGAAAGCGACGCGATACGGTTGGTCGCACCCCGTATCTTGAACGACCCCGTACGCTGGAACAGTTCGAGTTTGAGATGGATATCCGCGCCCGTCATCGCCGAAAACGTGTGCGAGTAATCAAGCGGTGTGTGTCTGGCCGTCTCGGAGACGGTGTCCTGTGCCGCGAGGACATCCTCAAATGAGAGCATGGGAGTGGCTATTCACCGGACCATGTTATACTGTGGGCCGACTATGCGGTCGCGACGGCTGGGACAGTCGCAACTACCCGGGTAGTGTCCTGAAACGGAAAGGGGGAGCGTGTGACTGCACGCGGAAGAACGAACGCGATTGACTTAAATCCCGTCGTAGCGCGGTGAAAGTGAAAGTTCAAGACAGCAGTCGGATACAGTTGCACACCGCTACTGCTCGTCCCATGAGGTGGAGTTCGCTAGCCGGACAGAACTGTTTTACACTCGGTATCCCAGAAAGTAGTAGATGGATACCTGGCTGCGACGGACGCTGCTGTATATCGTCGCGCTTGGCGGCATCATTCTGGGGTATGCGTTCGCATACGACTACGGAATGGCAGTGTTCGAAAACAACCCGCAACCGTTCCTGCGGTCGCTTCGTGTCGTGGTCGAAACGTTCACTACGACCGGGTACGGCTCGGACGCGCCGTGGAGCACCACGGAGATGCGGCTGCTCGTCATCGTGATGGACATCACCGGCGTCGTGCTCATCTTTCTCGCGTTGCCGGTGTTGCTGTTTCCGCTGTTCGAAGAGGCGATGGCGACGAAGGCCCCGAACACCGTCGAAAACGGCCTCAGCGACCACGTCGTCATCTGTCAGTTCTCCCCCCGCGGTGAGACGCTCGTCACCGAACTCGACACCTGGGACGTTGATTACGTCATCGTCGAACCGGACCGGGACCTGGCCAACGACCTCTATGAAGACGGGTACTACGTCATCCACGCCGACCCACAGTCCGTCGATGGACTCGAACGAGCCCATCTGTCGTCCGCTCGCGCACTCGTCGCTGACGCCTCCGACCAGGTGAACACCAGCATCATCCTCACCGCCCGCGAGGTCGACGAGTCCGTTCAGACTATCAGCGTCGTCAAGGAGCCCGACCGCGCGAAGTATCACGACCTCGCCGGCGCCGACGCCGTCCTGTCGCCGCGTGGACTGCTCGGTGAGAGCCTCGCGAGCAAGGTCACGACCGGCGTCTCGACGACGCTCGGGGACTCAATAGAAATCGGCGAGGACTTCGACATCGCCGAACTGCCGATCCACCGCGGAAGCGACCTCGTCGGAACGACGCTGGCCGACAGCGGCATCCGCGAGCAGACCGGTGTCAACGTCATCGGCGCGTGGTTCCGCGGCCAGTTCGTGAGTCCACCCGACCCCGACGCTGAACTCGACGGCAGTACGGTCCTACTGGTGTCGGGGACCGAGTCCCAACTGGAGCAGCTCAAGCAGATGACCCTCTCCAGCGTGCGTGGCTTCCGCCGCGGGGAAACGGTTATCATCGGTGCTGGTGAGGTCGGCCAGACGATTACGTCGGCGCTTACGAACGCCGGAGTGCCGCATACGGTGCTCGATCAGGCTGACGAGCCGGGGGTCGACGTTGTCGGCGACGCCACAGATCCCGAAGAGCTACGTCACGCTGGTGTCGGCACAGCCAGGACGGTTATTCTCGCCCTGTCAGCGGACACCGATACCGAGTTCGCGACGCTTGTTATCCGTGATCTCAACCCGGACGTCGAAATCATCGCCCGCGCCGAGGAAAGCGAGAACGTCCAGAAGATGTACCGGGCAGGCGCTGACTACGTCCTCGCGCTGTCGACAGTCAGTGGCCGGATGCTCGCCTCCACAATTCTCGAAGACGAGGACGTTATCTCGATGGACCAGCAAGTCGAAGTCATCCGCGTCGCCGCTAACGGCCTCGGAAATACGACGATCGGCGAGGCCGATGTCCGCTCACGGACGGGCTGTACGGTCGTCGCCATCGAGCGCAACGGCGCTGTCATCACCGACCTCAGTCCTGGCGTGACTATTGAACCGACTGATAAGCTCGTCATCGCCGGCACCGACGACGGCGTGACGCGGTTCAAGTCAGTGTTTGGCTAGCCACCTTTTTCGGCCTCGGGTGCGCTTCGCGCACCCCTCGGCGCAAAAACGTGGTCTTGTTGAGCGGAGCAAAGCAAGGCTCGAAAGACGAGCCTGGCGAGTCTTTCGGTGGCGAAAAAGGCCGAACGCTCGCTACGCTCGCGTTCGGTGAACCGCTCACTCCGTTCGCGGACAGTCACTACGCGTCCGTTACCACAACGTTCGATATTGGAGAGACTCGACAGGAGATGCAGCTTGTGCTGATTCCGGGAACCGGCGGCGTCGCCGCCGGATACTGGCCGCCCTGCCCTTCCCCGGTTCGCGCGATGAAACGCGCTCACGGCCATCAGTAATCCACTCTTCAGACGAACAGTAACGGTAGCGGGCCTATCGCTCGTCCAGCGGCACGAACTCCGTCTCGTCGGTGTTCTTGCCGACGTAGCGGGCACGCGGGCGGATCAGGCGGTTGTCCTCGATGTACTCGAAGACGTGGGCGACCCAGCCGCCGACGCGGGACATTGCGAAGATGGGGGTGTAGATGTCGATGGGGATACCCATCTGGTAGTAGGTCGACGCCGAGTAGAAGTCGACGTTCGGGGCCAGTCCCTTCTCTTCCATGAGGTAGTCCTCGATGGTGGTCGACATCTCGTACCACTTGAGCGTCCCGGCGGCCTCGCCGAGTTCCTTCGACCGCTCGCCGAGGATATTCGCGCGCGGGTCCTTGACGTTGTAGACGCGGTGGCCGAAGCCGGAGACGCGGCGGCCCTCGTCGAGGGCGTTCTTGACCCAGTCGAGCGGGTCGGATTCGGCGTCGTCAACCTCCTTTAGCATCTCCATCACGTCCTGATTCGCCCCGCCGTGGAGCGGTCCCTTCAGCGTCCCGATAGCGGAGGTGACCGCACTGTGAACGTCCGACAGCGTCGACGCCGTCGTGATAGCCGAGAACGTCGAAGCGTTGAGGCCGTGGTCGGCGTGGAGCACGAGCGCCTGGTCGAACACGTCGGCGAGCACGTCGTCTGGCTCCTCACCATTGAGCATGTAGAGGAAATTCGCCGCGTGGTCGAGGCCGTCGTGGGGCTCGACAGGCTCCTTGCCGTCGCGGATGCGGGTGAATGCCGCGATGATCGTCGGGATTTTGGCCGTGATCCGTCGCCCAGTTTCGAGATTGACCATCTCGTCGGTCGGTTCGGCGTCCTCGGGCGCAGGGTCGAACGCAGAGAGCATCGACACCGCAGTCCGGAGCGCTGCCATCGGGTTCTCGTCTGCTTCGGCGAGCTGTCGCACAGTCGAGATGACGTCGTCGTCCACACCGCGTGCGTCCACCATCGCCTGCTTGAACTCGGAGAGTTCGTCCCGGTTCGGCAGGTGGCCGTGCCAGAGCAGGTACAGCACCTCTTCATAGCTGGCACCCTTCGCGAGGTCCTCGATGGTGTACCCCCGATACACGAGTTTGCCAGCGTCGCCGTCGATAACGCTGAGTTCGGACTCGGCGACGATGACACCCTCGAGTCCCTTCTTGAGGTCGTCGGACATACGCAATCAGTTCCCTACCTTCCGGGAAAAACATTTTCTTTCTGAGCGTGTGTGGCACAATGTCAGAGAACAGTTATTGGACGACTGTCCAGCAGCTTCCCGTCAAATCCGGGGCGGTGTTCCAACACATCACCCATAGTAGTGTGCAAACGGCCAGTCACGCCCCATATCGGGGCGCGCTATCTCGCCCCACAGTGAGGAACGTTTTTGCTCGGGGCCATCGAATCAGCGGCTATGGACCCGACAGGGACGGTCGAGTACGAACCGGTCAGCGTCAAGCAGGTGCTGGCCGAGATGAAAGACACCGCCGAGTTGCTCATTGACCTCTCGTACTCGGCTGTCCTGCTGGGTAGCGACGACGTGGCTGCGGAGGTGCTGGAATTAGAGGAGAAAATGGACGTGCTCCAGTTGCGCGCACGCATGAGTCTCCTGATGGCCTGCCGGTCGACGGCGGACGCAGAATCGCTCGCCCCGGTTCTGGGAATGGTTGGGGCCGCGGAGAAAATCAGCGACGCCGCTGGCGACATCGCCAAAATAGTGCTAGAGGACATCGGCCTGCCGGATACAATGCGGGCGGCCCTGCCCGAGGCTGTCGAGACGCTCGTGCGGGCGACAATCAGTTCTGAATCCGCGCTGGCCGGCGAGACACTGGGCGGTCTGAACCTCGAAACCGAAACAGGGGTCCGCGCGCTGGCGATTCGTCGGCAGGGGAACTGGTTGCTCAACCCCGAGCGGGAAACGCGCCTCGAAGCGGGCGACGTGGTGCTGTTCCGGGGACCGGAGGACGGTATCGCCGAGGTGTATCAGAACGCGACGGGCGAGGTGTACGAACCGCCGGAGCCGCCGGAAGGAGGCGTCCGCGACCTCGAACGAGCCGTTGACTCCATCGTCCTGATGAAAGACATGGGCGAGTTGGCCGTCGACCTGGCCTATGGTGCAGTCCTGTTCGACAGCACGGAGGTCGCCGAGGAAGTCGTCGAACTCGAAGCCGAGGTCGACGCGCTGCAGTCACGGTTCGAGGCCTGGACGCTCCGGGCTGCCGCCGACATCGACGATCCCGTCTCCCTGCGAGGGCTTGTCCATCTGGCCCGGTCGACTGAGGTCATCTCTGACGCCGCACTGGAGATGAGCGAAGGCGTCCTGCGGGGGCTATCGACGCATCCGGTCGTCGCCGAGGCCGTACAGGAGTCCGACGAGGTCATCGTCCGGACCACAGTGTACCCCGACAGCGATCTCGCGGGAACGACCATCGGCGACGCGGAGGTCAAGACAGCGACAGGCATGCGAATCATCGCGATACGGCGCGGCGCCGGGGAGAGCGAGCGGACCGGACGCGAGGGGGGTGACTGGGTCGTTTCGCCCGGCCCGGAAACACAGATTCAGACGGGCGATGTACTCATCGCGAAGGGGACTCGAACCGGCGGCGACCGGCTTACGGACCTGACAAAGAGCGCATAGCGTTATCTACTGTCTGGCGAGTCGCACGGCCGAGACGGCCGTAAACAGCGCTGTCAGCAGCCCGCCCAGCGATGTCGCGAGGACGAACGCCAGCGCCACGTAGAATCCAATCGGTCGCTGGGCTCCCGGCAGGACGAACAGGGCGAACAGCCCCGCCGTGAACAGGCCAGCGAGCACGAAGCCGATTTTCGCGTTGCGTGGTACGTTCAGCGCCGCGACCATCGCCGCTTTGCCGCTCTGTGGCTCGGACTGGGACACACCGACTGGTAGGGTCGGCGGCCCCAAGATGCCGTCGGTCCGGCGCAACTGTTGGCGAAATCCGAACCAGTAAAGGCTCCCAAGGCAAACGTGAGAACAATGGTTACTTTCGGTACGGCGACCGCCGCCCCCGGTGAAAAAGACACGGGGCGGCTGGAGGTCGGTGAGACCCGCGACGGGTCGACGTTCGGGCTACCGGTCGCCGTCGTCAACGGTATCGACGACGGACGGACGCTCTACATCCAGGCGGCCAGCGACGGTGACGAACTGAACGGTGTCGGCGTCATCCAGCGGACGCTCCCACAGCTCGACCCGATGGAGCTATCGGGGACGATTCTGGTCTGTGGCGTCGTCAACTACCACGCGTTTCAGGTCGCCGAGCACCGCAACCCGGTCGACGACACGAAGATGAATCGGGCGTATCCGGGCGACAAGACAGGGACCTCGAGCGAGCGCATCGCTGCGGCGACGTTCAACGCCGCCATCAGCGCAGATTACGTGCTCGACCTGCATCAGGGCTCAACCTCGCAGATGATCGACGAGGTGCGGGTCCGGTGTGGCACCCGCCACCGCCTCCACGAGGAGTGTCTCGAACTCGCCAAAGTGTTCGGCTGTGGCTACATCCTCGACCAGAAAGGCCCCGACGGACAGCTGGCCCGCGCTGCCCCGGACGAGGGCGTGCCAACAATCGACCCCGAACTCGGCGGCTGTGTCGGCTGGGACGAGGACTCCATCCAACGGGGCGTCGACGGCGTCTTCAACGTCCTGCACCACTACGGCTTCCTCGATGGCCACTACGACACGCGCCCGCAGACCCGCGCTACCGGGTTCGAACAGTATGGCTCTCCAGTCGGCGGCCTCATCGATTTCAAGCCCGACCTCGGTGACCGCGTCGCCCGTGGCGAGACGCTGTTTGAAGTGACCGACGTGTTCGGCGATCCGAAGGCCGAAATCACTGCCGACTCCAGTGGCGTATTCTGGCGTGCGCGCCGGCTCCCACAGGTCGCAACGGGCGAGTACGTCTGCTCGGTCGGGACGAACATCGATACCTACTGAGAACCACTTTCTATTGCAGGGGTGTCCTTGCGGCGCAACGGGCCGCTGTGGGCACCGCCCGCTGCTCACTGGCACAGAACGCCGCGTATGTCCGCCCGCAAACCTGCCTTTCCCCGTGGCGGCCGACGGAGCGGCCGCCCGGCCACCGCTGTGTTCGCTCCGCCGCTCTGCGCACTCCGCCGCGGCCACAGACACCGACGACTTCGACCGAAGATGCCGCCAGTTTTTGAACGGGCAGTGCCCCAGTACCCCTATGCGCACCTGTAGCGTCTGCGACCGGGAGTATCCGCGTGCGGAACCCTGGCGGTGTTCTTGCGGAGCACCGCTTGACTACGCCATGCAGCCGCTGCCCGACAGCCAACCGGGGCAGTTCTCACGGACCAGCGGCGTCTGGGACTTCGCCGAGTTCCTCCCGATGGACGAGCGAGTCAGTCTCGGCGAAGGCTGGACACCGCTGGTCGACGCGCCCGGGTGGGACGCCACGTTCAAACTGGAATCACTCCACCCGACGGGGAGTTTCAAGGACCGCGGCGCGGCGACGGTTATCGCCGAAGCGCTCGAAGTTGGGGCCGACCGCGTGCTCGAAGACTCCTCGGGCAACGCCGGGTTGGCGGTCGCATCCTACGCGGCGCGAGCGGGGCTGGACGCGGAGATATACGTCCCCGCGAGCGCGAAGGATGCGAAGGTTCGCCGCATCGAACGAACCGGGGCCGATGTCGTCCGGGTTGAGGGGAGTAGAGAGTCCGTAACCGAAGCCTGTATCGACGCTGTGGAGGACGGGGCAGGGTGGTATGCCAGCCACGCCTGGAATCCCGCTTTCTTCGCCGGGACAGCGACGGCTGCCTACGAAATCGCCGCCCAGCGTGACTGGAGCGTTCCGGACGCCGTCGTCACGCCGCTTGGTCACGGGACGCTGTTTCTCGGTCTCTACCGTGGATTTCAGGCGTTGGAGCAAGCTGGATGGACAGACGCTATCCCGCGCATACTGGGAACGCAAGCGGTCGGGTACAGTCCCATCGCCGACGATGACGAGGGCGGGACTGTGCCGGACGACGCTGCCGCCAACGACCTCGCCGACGGGATCCACATCCGAGACCCACCACGCGGCCGGCAGATACGGCACGCTATCGACGATACCGATGGTGCCGCCGTCGCCGTCTCCGCGGCGGCAACGGAGCGCGAACGCGACCGGCTCGGTGCAGCAGGGTTTCACGTCGAGCCGACGTGTGCGACGGCGACAGCGGCGCTACCCGAGTTCAGAGAGCGAGGAGAACTCCAGGACGGTGACGACGTCGTTGTAGCGTTGACCGGGCGAAACGATTAACGCATCAGCAGTGTCGATACCGCGAAGTCGGCATCGACAGAAAGCCACTGCTTCTCTACGTCTGTCGTGTCGACATCTGGCGCGTAGCAGATGAGTCGCTCGCTGCCGTCGGGACGGGAGCGTACCACGGCAGGCAGCGTGCCATCGTCAGCGTCAGTCGCCGCCGTCACCTCGCTCGTCGACCGGGTATCGGAGTCCATGTTCCGATTCACGACAGGTGTTATTATTGTTACCTGTCGGTTATCGGGTGTAAGGGCTACTGAACGTCGTCGAGAGAAACGAGAAGGTCAGACGAAACGGCCAGCCAGTTTGCTTCCAGTTCGGAGCCCGTGCTATTGGGCGGATACAGGATTGAACGCTGGCCGCCACCCGCAGCCGGCTCGTGTTCGACAGTCAATAGTTTCTCGGCGGCGTCGCCATCCGTCGTATTTTGCTGCTGGGCATCTGACCGCTCAGGGCACATAGCCGCAGATAACAGTATTGCAATATTGTTATCCGTAGTCTAAATCGGGATATATCCCCCTATTACTGGAATATTCGTGGTGCTTACTGACCGGTAGCCAGTCCGAACCAGATAGCAGAGAGAAACAGAGCCGCGCTCGGTCGCTGGGTGAGAAGTGTACACGACGAGGTCACGGCGCGTGCGAATTGTTGGAGCCTATCTCGGGATAGTGTCGACCCCGGGGTCGATTCAGATCGGTACTTCCAGACAGCATTCTGTCTCAGCGAGACGGGTGCGTGGGCGCGTCGAATCCGCCACGGACCAGCGGCTTCGCGATGTGACGGCGGGCGACCGGCGGGACTTCGTACCATCCGCGTTCCAGTCCCCGCTCGATGGACTGCGCAGTCTTGCCGTCAGCACTGGTCCCGCAGTCCCGACACCGATAGCCCTGGTTCCGGCCGGCGGATTTCATCGACCGGCCACAGTCCGGGCAGTCCGGCGTAACGGCTTCCGTCCGAACGAGGTCACGGACCGCGAACTTCTCCAGTTTGAGTGTGCCATCAGTCACTTCACCACAGGCAGTGATTCGGTCGCCGGCTTTGAGCGAGCGGACCCGATTGCGAAAGCCCTTTGTTGGCTCGAAGGCCGCACAGTCGAGGGTCGCGCCGTCGCCTTCGAGCGTGAGAAACACGTGTCCCCCCGCTCGAGTTTCAGAAGCCTCAACCACGGTGCCGGTGACGCGGTAGGCGCTGTCGGCCGTGACCGCGTCGAGAGTCGCGTCCTGTAGATGTACGTCGGTTCCCTGATTCGTCACGAACGTCGCTCGGCGAGCGATGGGTTCGCTGTCGATTGCGTCGGCGACGGCGCGACAGGCGGTCGGGTCGTCGCCGCGAATCCCGTAGAGAATCGGGCAGGGTGTCCGCGGCACACAGACCGGATAGGCCGACTCGCGGTCGACGGTATCCCACACGTCGGGGTAGTGCTCCTCAGCCGCCGCGCGGACGCTCTCGCTGTCGACCGCTCGCTCAGTGCCCCACCGGTCTTGCTCCCGGTAGGCGATATGTTCGTACGTCCAGTCCGATAGCGCGGCCCAGGCACCAACCGCCGCGAGCGCACCGACGAGTCCGCGGCCGTTGCCCCGCTGGCAGCGAGCGAACCCGACCACGTCAGCTAGCGTCGTCGCGGCCATCGGGTCCTGTATCGACCGGATGGTCTCGCGGGCGAACGTTGCGACCTGCGGCGGGACGTCTTCAGGGTCGCAGTCAGCGACGATAGCGCCGGGATTGGTCCGTGGGTCATCGGTTTCAGCCATGTCGAGCACGTCCTCGGCCAGTCCAAGCGCTGTGTCGGCATCGAGGTCCGTATGCACCGCCAGCGCCGCGTTCCCGCGGGTCTTGTGTTCGACAGCGGGGTTCAGCCGGACGAGGAGCAGTCGCTCGACGGTCCCTCCGGCGTTCCGGATCGACTCGGCGAGCGTGGCGGCGGCGTAGGTCGTACACATTCCCCGTTCGCGCGAGTCCGTATCATCGAGGCCGATGACGGTCACGCTACGCTGTAGCCCCGAAGCGGTCAAACGCCTTTCGTCACGCCCGGCCCTCGATTCGGCCTGAGAGAGAGCGGACGGCGCAATACATATAATGGGTGAGCGGGCTAGACTCAGTAGAGGTACAGAGTACTATGTCACGGTCGGCGCTGGTGGAAAACGTCATGGCGATGCTCGAAGACGCTGGCTTCCTCGTCAGCGACCGCTGTGCGATTCGTCCGAAGAGTTTCGACATCGCTGCCCGTCGCGGTGAGGACGTGTTGCTCCTGAAGATACTGGGCAACATCGACGCCTTCGATGCACAGACCGGGGGCGAGATGCGGCGACTGGGCACGTATCTGAATGCCACCCCGATCGTGATCGGCCTCCGAACGCGCGACGAGGAACTGAAACCCGGTGTCGTCTACTTCCGGCACGGCGTTCCCGTGCTGTCACCCGACACCGCAATGGACCTGTTCGTCGAGGAGGTCCCGCCACTCATCTACGCCGCCCCGGGCGGACTCTACGTCAACATCGACTCCGAAATTCTCGCCGACGTGCGCGAGGACCGCGACTGGTCGCTGGGCCGCTTGGCGAAGGAACTGGGCGTCTCCCGGCGGACGGTCTCAAAATACGAGGACGGGATGGACGCCTCCGTCGAGGTAGCCGCCGAACTCGAAGACCTGTTCGACGCCCCGCTGACATCGCCGGTGAGCGTCCTCGAAGGCGCCGAGGAAGTCCGTGATGATGAGCCGACACCGGACGACCCCGATGTCGCACCGGAGGACGAGCCGATTGTGACGGTGTTCACCCGTATCGGCTTCGAGGTCCACCCGACGGACCGCGCGCCGTTCAAGAGCGTCAACGAGAGCGACGACGAGCACGGGCAGGTCCTTGCCGGCCACTCGGCGTTCACCGAAACGGCCGAGAAACGGGCCCGAATCATGTCCTCTGTCGGTGAAGTGACCCGGACCCGGTCGGTGTACGTCGTCGACGAGCTCCGACGGGAGTCCGTCGAGGGGACCGCGCTCATCGAAAAGGAAGAGATGGAGAACATCGAGGACGCCATCGACCTGCGCGACCTGATTATGGAGCGCGGCGAAGACCGCGAAGAAGTCGCCTGAGCGGGCGCTCTCAGTCTTCGCTGTCACGTAAAACGAGAACCACCGCAAGCGCCGAGTCTACTGGCCGTACGTTTCTTCGAGATACTCGACGATGTCGTCGGACTCAGGCATTCCGTCGACGCCGTTGTCCTCGTCGATGAGGACCGGAACACCGGTCTGGCCAGAAACCTCCTTGACTTCGGTCCGCTCGCCGTGGGGCCGTGGGACCATGTGGGATTCGTAGTCGAGCCCGAGTTCGTCGAGTTTCTTCGTTACCTTCGCGCAGTACGGACAGCCTTCGAGTTCGTAGAGTTCGAGATTGGCCATTGCACACACGCGTAGGCGAGCCAGCGTCAAGAACACATCGGTGGTGTGTCTCGGCTGTGCAGGGGCGAAAGCGTTCCGGCCAGCGCTACACGTCGATGTCGTCGGGCGCGTCGGCAAGCAGGTCAGAGGCGGTCACGAGCGAGGAGAGTTCGAGGTCGTGGTCGACGAGGTTCTCGCTGGCTCCTTCCTCGCGGTCGACGACGACGAGCACGCGGTTGACGACCGCACCGGCCTCGCGGAGCGCCTCGGCGGCATCGACCGCGCTCTGGCCGGTCGTGGCGATGTCTTCGAGGATGATGACCTCCTCGCCGTCGGTCAGGTCGCCCTCGATTCGGTTGCCCGTCCCGTACTCCTTGGCCTGCTTGCGGGCGATGACGTATGGAATGTCGGTTTCGACACTGGTGACCGCGACCAGCGGGACCGCGCCGAGGGCGACGCCGGCGAGCGTGGCGTCCGTGTCCCACTCGGCGATACGCTCGGCGAAGGCCCCGGCGATGAGGTCCAGACAGTCGGGATTTGTCTCGAAGACGTACTTGTCGACGTAGTAGTTCGACGTGCCGCCGTGGGAGAGCTCGAACTCTCCGAATTTGACGGCGTCAGCGTCTCGCAGCGCCGCGATGAGTTCGTCGTTTGCCATACGCTCACTGAACGGTCACGGGGCTAATGACTGTTGGATTCAGACAGCGACATTCCTAAGCCCTTCCGCCTCAGACACTCGCTCGAATGCAAGTGTTCGGGTCGAGCGGCGTCCGAGGTGTCGCGGGCGATGAGCTGACACCGCGGTACGTCCTTCGGGTTGCACAGGCCGCCGGGGACGTCTGGCGTGACGACCACGACCGCGTGGCGATCGCCCGGGACACGCGGACGACCGGGCGGACGTTCATCAACGCCGCGACCAGCGGCCTAACGACCGTTGGGTTCGATGTCGACCGCCTCGGCGTCGTGCCGACGCCGGGACTGCAGGCCTACTGCGAGCGTGAGGCGGTCCCGGGCGTAATGATTACTGCGAGCCACAATCCGGCCGCGTACAACGGCGTGAAGCTCATCGGCGCCGACGGGGTTGAACTGACACGGAGCACGCTCGACCGCGTCGAGCAGTCGCTCCGGGACGACACTCCAAACTACGCAGACTGGGAGACAGTCGGGTCGGACACCGCCATCGAGAGCGCCCGCCGCCGATACCGCGAGCAGGTGCTTGCTGCCGTTGACCGCGACCGAATCGCCGACGCCGACCTCACTATCGTCGTCGACTCCGGCCACGGAGCTGGCTCTCTTACAAGCCCCGACCTGTTCCGCGAACTCGGCTGTGAAGTCCACACCGTCAACACCCAGCCCGACGGCCACTTCCCCGGCCGTGACCCCGAACCCGTCGCCGAGAACCTCGAAGACCTGCGGGCGTTCGTCCGCGCGACTGACGCCGACCTCGGCTTTGCCCACGACGGCGACGCCGACCGCGGGATGTTCGTCGACGAGACCGGAACACACATCGAAGGTGACGCCGCGCTGGCCGCGCTCGCGGCGGCGAAAATCGAGTCCGGCGACGGCGTCGTCTCGGCGGTCAACGCCTCTCAGCGCCTAGTCGACGTGGTCGAGGACGCCGGCGCGACCCTCTCACTGACTCCTATCGGCTCGACGTACATCGTCAGCCGTATCCGCAAACTGCAAGACGAGGGAACCCACGTCGCGATTGCCGGCGAAGGCAACGGCGGCATCCTCTTTCCCGACTACCGCATCGCCAGAGACGGCGCGTTCACCGCCGCGAAGTTCCTCGAACTCGTCGCTGACCGGCCTGCAAGCGAGGTCGCCGCGGACTACGACGACTACTACAACGTCCGTCGGAACCTCGAATACGAGACCGAGGAAGAGCGCGAATCAATGCTCGAAGGTATCGAGGCCCATGCGAACGAGGCGACGGCCGACCTCGATACGACAGACGGCTACCGCCTCGACTACGGCGACGGCTGGGTACTTGCTCGACCGTCTGGCACGGAGCCCGTCGTCCGGGTCTACGCCGAAGCGCGCACACTTGACCGCGCCGAGGAACTCGCCGAAACGATGGTCAGCCGCGCGACCCAGCAAACGAATACTTACAGCGGCGAATAGGTGTCCAGCGCGTCGTCGATAGCCGCTCTGGCCTCGCGGGCAGCTGACAGTTCTTGTTCGACAGCACCGCTTGCCAGCCGTTCGCGCTCAGCTTCTGTGAGTTCCGAGCGAGCGAGAGCGCTCTCCCGGAGCCGCTCGTAGTCGTCTCGCTCCGCGAGTCCACGCACCTCCCGGAGCGCGGCGACGACCGACTCATCCGCGAAGCGAGCAACAACCGAGCGGTACGCTCGGCAGAGCCATGGCAGAGCGGTCGCCGATGGCGGCGGCCAGTCGACCCGCACCGGCTCGGCGTCAAGCCGCCGGAGATACGTCTGCCGGGTGGCGACAGCACTGCGGAGCGCTGCGGCGTCGTCGACGTAGTGGTCCAGTTTCGAGGCGGAGTAGTCGGCGTACTCCAGCAGTTTCGGAATCGGCTCGGTCCCGGCGTCGTGCTCGCGAACGTACGTCAGCAGTTCCGCGGGTGGGGACCGGAACTCGACCAGCGGATACGCGTCCGCTCGCTCGATAACCGCCAGCGCGTCTCTAGCGGGCGTGTTGCGCCGAAAATCGGTGAATGCCTCGGTAACGGCGTCGTTGTAGCGCTCGATTGGCTCACGAAGGTGCTCGACCGGCGCGTCAAGATCGGCATCGCCGAGCCGCTGGAGGCGTTCCAGCTCGTCGATACGGTCGCTCAGTTCGTCGCGTCGACGGCCGGCGTCCGTTCGGGCTTTTTTGTACTGCTCGCGTGCGTCGTCAAGTTCGTCAAGTCGCCCGACGAGGTCGCCGATGGGAGACAGCATCTCCCGGGCCTGCTCGAAGTCGCTTTCGGTGAGCCGCCGCTGCTGGAGGAAGTCGTCGATTTCTTCGAAGGTATCCCGTTCGGGCAGGTCTTCGGAGAGGTCGTCGGTCAGCGTCCCGACCCGGCCCTGAAACTCCATGAACGCCTCGAAGTCGCCACCACCGGTTGCCCGGCCGTCGTAGCTTTCGAGCAGGTTCCACAGTTCGCGGTAGATGTCACGGCAGTCACGGAGCGCGTCTGCGCCAACCGAATCAACGCGTTCGTGTGCCCGGGCGTACGCGTCGGCGGCCTGTTCGAGGCGTTCCACGGCGTCGGGGGGTCCCGCACCGCTTTCGATCTCAGTATCGGATCGCGCCATCAGTACACGTCGTCAGGTTCGAACACTTGCTCACCGACCGTCTCGCCGTCGACAGTCCGGTGGAAGCAGGACTCGTAGCCGGTGTGGCAGGCTCCGCCGGTCTGTTCGACGATGTACAGCAGCGCGTCCCCGTCGCAGTCGACCCGCACCTCTTTGACGGCCTGCGTGTGGCCGCTCGTCCCGCCCTTGTGCCAGAGTTCGTCCCGGCTCCGCGAGTAGTAGTGGGCCTCCCCCGTCTCGCAGGTCTTCCGGAGCGCTTCCTCGGTGACGTAGGCAAGCATGAGCACGTCACCGGAGTCTGCGTCCTGCGCGACTGCCGGGATGTACTCCTGCTCGTCGAACGCGAGGTCGACGTCGATCATACTCGGGCCGAGGTGTGTCCGCAAAATAGGTCTTCTGCTGTCAGCGGTCAGGCCAGCCCGACCGCCTGCAACAGCGAGAACAGCACGTCGCCGTAAGTGAGTGAAACGACCAGCCCCGCGAACATCGGGACGAGGAACGGAATCCCGGGCGAAATCCACACCTCGTCCTGTTCGACCAGCACGTCCAGCCCATCACGGAGCTGCTGGGGTGAGGTGCCGTAGGCCGAGTGGTCGATATCGTCAAGGAACCGCTCGGCACCCCATGGGTCGTCGATTTGGTCGGGGTAGTCCATCCCATCGGCCCCGATGTCGTTCGCTGACGGTTCGGCCACATCGCCGGACGCCGAGTCGCCGCCATCGGTCGCCAGAGACCCGTCGCCGGGGTCGTTCGGGACTGCCGGAAGGGAGGTCGGAAGCCGATGCTGCGCTGGGTCGGCACGGATATCAGCGAGCGAGCAGCCGCGCCACTGGAGGTACATCCGGAGCGCGTCGAGGTCGAGGCCGCCACGGTCGAACCCGTCGGGCGATTCGAGCAGTCGGCCGTACTCTTCGGTGACATCGGGGACGGCGACGGGCCGCCCGATGAACATCGCCAGCGAAAATCGCCCCCGGGCGAGGTTTCCGGCGGCGACAGCCAGCGGGTAGACGACGCCGGCAAGCACGGTGTTCGAAAGTACCGTCAGCGAAAAGACGCCGATAGCAGTCTGCTGAAGCGGGAGCGCGACGCTTGGCATGGGCAGGTAGTACACCGGATAGATGGGAAAGAGGACGGCGATGAGCATGAACGCCTTCGCATCGGCCCCGCCGAAGCCGCCGATGAGCCAGAAGCCGTACGACAGCGGAATAACGAAGCCGAGACTGATTGCAACCCTGATAAGAAACAGCCGCTGGCCGACCGCTGTCGGGCCGGTCCAGACGGTGTAGGCGTCCCACAGCAGGAGGACGACCGCCAGCGCGGCAAGTGGGGTCCAGGTCCGGTTGGGCACCCGGCGAGTTTTCACGTCGCGGTAGGCCGCCCACCCGAACACCGGGACGGCGACCAGTCGAAGCAGGTCCGGTATCGACCCGAGCACGGCTATACGCAGTACAGGGGTGCCCCTAATGGTTCCGATACGACGGTTCTCCTGAGCAGTTGCTACCGGGAGAAGAAAGCGTAGTGCGCTACAGGAGCCGCGTTAGATGACGCGGTTCTGCAGGTAGTCGAGATGCTTGGCGTTGTAGACGATCTTGACCTCGTCGGCGTCCGGGCTGCCGATACAGGTCAGGCGAACGTTCTTGTCTTCGACTTCCTCGTCGCTGAGGATCTGCTGCATGTCCATGTCGATGTCGCCTTCGAGAACGATGGCGGCACAGTTCGCACAGGCACCGGCGCGGCACGAGAAGGGCCAGTCGTAGCCCTGTGCCTCGGCGGCTTCCAGGATGTACTCGCCTTCGTTCACCTCGAGGGACCCGTAGTCCTCGTCGTCGAGGTCCATATCCGACGCCTCTCCGAAGACGTCGTCGTCGTACATGTCCCAGCCGTTATCGTCCACTACTTCGTAGTTAAGGTACTCTACCGTGGGCATCACCTGATTGTTTGAACCCCGCCCTGTTAGACTTTGCCCTTCCGTTTTAGGCCGTGCAAAATAATGAGGGACGGCGCGGGGATTCATCGAGAATTTACGACGGCTGTTCGGGGCCGATTACCCCTCAGGCGATGGGCAGAAACCGGAACACCAGATACGCCGCGAGCGTCGCAATCGAGGGGACGACGTTCTGGAGGAAGATCACTCTGGCAGTCGTGCCGGGCTCGAACAGGTCCGACGCCGACGGGATGTCCTCGCGCGATTCCTCGCCGATGGGCTCGGTCTCGGCCGGCTTCGGCGTCCCTTTCTTGCCGCCGACAGTCGGCGCATCCGCGGCGTCCGCGTCGGTGGTCAGCGCACCGACGGATGCGACGGGTGCCTCGCCCTGCACAGTGTCAGAGAGGCTCGTCGTTCGCGTCGCACGGCCCCACCCGAGCCCGACGATGCTCATCGTGGCGATGATGACGAAGCTCGCTGGGATACCCAGCGCGGAGAGGAAGGTGACGATGGTCGATGCGACTGCCGCGACGACGATGGCAGCGACCAGCGGGAGGTCGGTCAGGTCGTTGCCGACCGTGTCCATCGTCCGGCGAGCGATGGTGAACGCACCGAGACCGATAGCGCCGCCGCCGAGCAGAATAGCCGGGTACAACTCCAGTGAGCCGTTGCCGACGAGGGGCGCAACAGCGTTGGCGACGTTCGACGCCCCCGCCGAGAAGCCCATGTAACAGCCGATACCGATGACGACGACGGTCCCGACGAACTCACGTTGCGTCGTATTCTCGCCGAGCCCCGGCCGCGGAATCGAACCGGACCGATCGAAATCCAGCAGCGCTCCTTCGCTCTGTGAGACGGCGAACCACTCGACGAGTGTCGGGTAGAAGTACCGCCCGATGACGCCGCTGACCCAGAAGGCGATAATCGGCGAGACAAGCCACCACGAGACGATTTCGAGCATCAGGGCGGCGTTCAATGTCCCGCGGGCGAGGCCTAGCCCGGCGATAGCGCCAACGGCCGTCATCGATGTCGACGCCGGAACCCCGACCACGTTCGAGAGGAACAGCGCGACGCCGATGAAAAACAGGACAACGATGCTGATCAGCGGCGAGAACTGCGTGGCGACAAGGTCACTGCCCAGGCTCTGGACGACAGCTGGGCCGACGATGAGCCCGCCGGCCATCGCAAATATCGTCATCAGGGCCGCCGCCGAGAGTTTTGAAAGCGTGTTCGACCCGACCGCAGGCCCGAACGCGACACCCGTGGACGACCCCCCGATATTGAAGCCGACGAAGATAGCCACCAGAACACCGAGGGCAAAGAGAACTTCGACCATACGCTACCAACTGTCGTCGTCAGGTAAAGGGTACCGCCTTCGCCAGCACATCATACGACCGGGGTCACGTGACCCAGTGGTGCCACATACTGTCGGTAGTCCGTCAGTAACAACTGTCGATACCCCCGGGAGTGAATATCCTGAGCTCGGGACAGCCGACAGTCAGTAGGCGAGAACGTACTGGAACACCAGAAACGACGAAACGGCAGAAATCGACGGTGTCAGTATCCAGAGCATGACAACCCGGCCAGTCGCCGCCGGGTCGAAGAGGTCTGCCGCCGAGGTTACTGACTCCGGGTCTTCCTGGCCGATCGGTTGGACTTCGCGCTCTCCCGGGGGCGACCACGCGGCTTCATCGCGGTCGGTCGTCAGCGCGTCGACGGTGACGGTCCCGCCTCCACCGCCAGCGGCGGCACCGGTGACGGCCGCGCCCGCTGCGTCAGCCAGTGACGTCGTTCGGGTAGCCCGACCCCACCCCAGGCCGACGACGCACATCGTCGCTGAGACCGCCAGACTCGCCGGGATGCCAGCCCAGGATAGCAACCCGATGATTGTCGCACTCACCGTCTCGACGATGAGCGCCGCAAGAATCGGAAGTTCGGTGAGGTCATTCCCGACCGTATCGAGCGTCCGGCGAGCGATAGTGAACGCACCGATGCTGATAGCGCCACCGGCGAGCGCAACGCCCGGGTAGAGGCCCAGCTCACCGCTCCCGACAAGGGGTGCAACGGCGTTCGCGACGTTCGACGCCCCCGCCGCAAACGCCATATAACAGCCGATAGCGACGACCAGAAACTGCCCGACCCGCTCACGCCGCGTCGTTCCCGGCCCCTTGCTCTCGAAGGCTATCCTGACTTCGAGATGTGGGTAGAGATAGCGTCCAACGACTGCTGACAGCCAGAACGCAGTGATAGGCGCGACGAGCCACCACGAGACGATACGCCCCATCACGGTCCAGTCGATAGTGCCGGTCGCAACGCCGAGGCCGGCAATAGCACCGACGGCAGTCATCGAGGTCGAGGCCGGCACCCCGAAGAGGTTCGAGACCAGCAGGGCGAGCCCAACAAAAAAGAGAATGGTAACGCTCGCGATGAGAGTAAACTGTCCGCTCGGGACGATGCGACCGCCCATCGTATCGATGACCTCCGTTCCGATGGTTGCCCCGCCGAGGAGTGCGAACGCCGACATCAGGACGGCGGCCCACTCCTTCGAGAGCGTGTCCGACCCCACTGCCGGACCAAAGGCGACACCGGTCGATGACCCACCGATATTGAAACCGACGAAAATGGCAACCAGAAGCCCGATAGCAAAGAGAATCGAGACCATGTCCAACAGCAAACCCTGACGGGTCTAAATAATACCGTTCGTGACCGCTCTCGGAGTCAGACGGTTCGAGTCGGAATGGTTCGTCATCACAGACCGCAGAGCATCCCGTACGACCATCCACCATCCAGTCGATGGCCTGCCGTCACAGCCGCTCAGTCGCGGTCGTCATCGCCGTTGTCAGCCGGCACCGTCTCTTCGACTTCCGACGCTGTCTCCTCGACCTCGCTCGCCGTCTCCTTGGCCGCTTCGACCTCGTCGGTGACTGATTCAGCGGTCTGTTTCGCGTCGCTGGTCTTGTCCTTGACCTCGGTCGTCTTGTCTTTCACTTCAGTCGTCTTGTCTTTCGCTTCCGTCGCCTTGTCCTTGACCTCAGTCGTCTTGTCTTTGACTTCCGTTGTCTTGTCCTTGACCTCGGTCGTCTTGTCTTTGACTTCGGTCACCTTCTCGGCGGCGTCCTCGTCGCCGGTCTCGGTCGCAGTCTGTTCGACTTCGTCGGCCGTCTGCTCGACCTCTTCGGCTGTCTGTTCGACTTCGTCGACGGTTTCTTCCACTTCGCCCGCAGTCTGTTCCACCTCGTCGGCCGTCTGCTCGACTTCGTCCGCTGTCTGCTCGACGTCTTCGGCTGCCTCGTCGACCGTTTCAGCGGCGTTTTCGACCTCGTCAGCGGTCGTTTCCAGTTCTTCGGCGGTCGTCTCCAGTTGCTCGGCTGCCTCTTCGAGTTCAGCGGCCTTGGTAGCGACATCCTCGTTTGTCCGCTCGAGGACGTTTGCAAGGACGAGGAACTGTAACAGACCAACAACGACGAACGCCGAAATGGCGATGCTCGCAGCGGTCGCAAGCATTGATTCCGTCCCGGCACTGAGCGGTAGAACACCGAACGCGGCCAGTCCCCAGGCCAGCGCCAGCCCGACAGCGACGACCAGCACGGCCTGTTCAAACAGTCGGTACTCGCGCTCGTATCGCCCGAACATGACTGCTTCGAGCCGACGGGCGAGCGGTGTGAGGACGAATGTTGCCATAACCATAGCTGACCTTTCCTATCACAGCGTAAAAGCATGGGGGTACACTGGGTCAGACAGCCGCCCGTACGTCTCGGACCGACACGCTTTCGACGGCTGCCACCGGACCACCGGCCATGTACCCCGAGTTCGAGGTCGTTCCCGCGGTCGACATGCAGGACGGACAGGTGGTCCAGTTGGTCGGCGGCGAACGCGGCACCGAGAAAACCTACGGCGACCCGGTCGAGGCCGCACAGCGGTGGGTGGACGCCGGGGCGCGGACGCTCCATCTCGTCGACCTCGACGGCGCGTTCGAGGGCGAGCGACAGAACGCGGCAGCCATCGACGCCGTCCTCGACGCGGTGGGAGCCGACGTGGACGTGCAACTCGGTGGCGGTATCCGGACCGCCGAGGACGCCGTGTCGCTGCTTGACCGCGGGCTGGACCGCGTCATCCTCGGCACAGCGGCCGTCGAGACGCCGGAAATCGTCGGCGAAATCAGCGACGAACACCCCGGCAGTGTCCTCGTGAGCCTCGACGCGAAGGACGGTGAGGTCGTGGTGTCGGGCTGGACCGAGGGGACCGGTCTGGACCCCGCCGACGCCGCCGAGCGGTACGCCGACCTGGGGGCCGGCGGCATCCTGTTTACCGACGTGGACGTGGAGGGACAGCTCGACGGGGTGCGAACGGACCCAGTTCGTCGTCTGGTCGATAGCGTCGATATCCCCGTCATCGCCAGCGGCGGCGTCGCGACCATCGATGACGTGCTGGCGCTCCGGTCAGCGGGGGCCGCCGCCGTCGTCGTCGGCAGCGCCCTCTACGAGGGACAGTTCACGCTCGATGCGGCGATTGACGCGCTCGGCGAGTCATCGGAATAACCCGGGCCGGCTGAACGCATAACCGTGTGGCGCCCTCACAAGACGTATGGACCGCAATGAGGTTCGCCGCGCGTGGGACAGTGTCTCCGAGACCTACGCCGAACGGCGCGACCCGACCGGGTCGGACGCAGCCCTGCTTGAGGACTTGCTCGAACGGCTCCCCGAAGCGCCGACAGTTCTCGACGTAGGCTGTGGTGACGGCGCGCGGACGCTTGCGAACCTCCCGCCGAACAGCGTCGGTCTGGACTTCTCGCGTGCGGGTCTGAACCTCGCCGCCGAGACAGTGCCGGACAGCCGGCTCGTGCAGGGTGACATGACGGCGCTTCCGGTTGCGACCGACAGCGTGGACGCCGTCACGGCCTACCACGCCGTCTTTCACGTCCAGCGAGACCAGCACCCGGAAGTCTACCGGGAGTTCGCCCGCGTCCTCCGGCCGGGCGGCACTGTGTTGATGACGCTGCCGAGCGGCCAGTTCGAGACCGTCCGTCGCGGCTGGATGGGCGGGTCGATGTTCTTCTCAGCGCCGGGTCGGCGGGCGACGCTCGACCAGTTGGCCGACGCCGGCTTCACCGACACGGAGACCGTCACTGCGACGGACCCCCTCGGGAGCGATAGCGAGTTCGTCTTCGCCACGCTCGCCAACGCGTAGCAACTCACTACTCCCCCAACTCGTCGGCAGTGCTGACGTGCATCCCGACGAACTGCCACGGGCGGGCCCCGTCTGTGGCCACCAGCGTCCCGTTCCAGCGGGTCTCGTACGCGTGTCGCGTTCCCGTCTCCGTGTCAGTCCAGCACAGTTCCACGTCGTCGCTGAACCACGCGTAGCCCTGGCGTTCTGTCACCCGGAGCGCATGGCTCTCGACAGTCCAGTCGGCCGTCGTCTCGGTCTGGTCCTGCAGTCCCGTTCTAATGGCGTCGGTCCCGACCAATTGTTCGGAGATTCCGAACTTGACCACCGAGCGGTCTGCGTCATCGGCGAAAAAGGGGCCGAGCGGCTCGCCGGCCCGGAGCGCGGCGTAGTAGGCCGCGATAGTCTCTGCTGCGTTCATACTCGGCCCTACGGCCTGTGGCCCCTTCACTGGCCACGCCCGGCGGCCGCGACCACGCTCTCCCGACCCGCAATCCTTACGCCGCGGACGGCCACACGGACGTGTATGACAGAGGCGACGGGAATCGTCGGGGAGTTCCTCACGCTCAAGGAGGGGACCGACGCGGACCTGCTGGCGATGCAGTGTGGCGACTTCTACGAGTTTTTCGCCGAAGACGCCGAAATCGTCGCCGACGAACTCGACCTGAAGGTGAGCCAGAAGTCCTCGCATGGCTCGTCGTACCCGATGGCGGGGGTTCCAGTCGACGACCTGACGCCGTACGTCTCCGCGCTGGTCGAGCGGGGCTACCGGGTCGCCATCGCCGACCAGCACGAGACCGAGAACGGCCACGCTCGCGAAATAACGCGGGTCGTTACGCCCGGAACGCATCTGGAGACCGGCGACGAGTCGGCGCAGTACCTCGCCGCGGTGGTTCGGGAGGCCAGCCGAGACGGCGGTGACACCTACGGTATCGCCGCGACGGACGTGACCACGGGCCAGTTTCAGGTCACACAGCTCGACGACGCCGACGCGGGCGAGGCGCTGACGGAACTGTACACGTTCGGGCCGGCCGAGATTCTCCCCGGCCCGGAGCTCCGGAACGACGACGAATTTCTTGACCGCCTGCGCGAGCGGACGGACGCGGCGCTGACGCTCCACGATTCAGCATCGTTCGAGCCGGGGCGGGCGAGCCACACTGTCCGCGAGCAGTTCGGGAGCGAGACGGTCGACAGCGTCGGCATCGGTGACCAGAACGTAGCAGTCCGGGCCGCCGGCGCAGTGCTGTCCTACGTCGAGGACACCGGCGTCGGGACGCTGGCGGCGGTCACGCGCCTGCAAGCGTACGGCGAGCGCGACCACGTCGACCTCGACGCGACGACCCAGCGCAACCTCGAACTCACAGAGACCATGCAGGGCGATAGCTCTGGGTCGCTGTTCGACACAATCGACCACACGGTCACGGCCGCCGGCGGGCGGCTGCTCCAGCAGTGGCTCCAGCGGCCCCGACGAAACCGGACCGAACTCCAGCGCCGGCAGTCCTGCGTGGCGGCGCTGTCGGAGGCGGCGATGGCCCGCGAGCGGATTCGAGAGACGCTGTCGGACGCCTACGACCTCGAACGGCTGGCCGCACGGGCCACGTCGGGGAGCGCCGACGCGCGGGACCTGCGAGCAGTTCAGGAAACGCTGGCACTGTTGGGGCAGGTCGCCGACGCCGTGACCGAGACCGAGCGGCTGGCCGAGTCGCCGCTTGCCGACGCGCTCGACGGAGCTGACCGCGAGGCTGCCGATTCGCTAGCCGCCGAGTTGGACAGCGCACTGGTCGCGGACCCGCCGGGGACAGTCCGCCAGGGCGGCCTGTTCAAGCGAGGACACGACGACGACCTCGACAAAATCATCGACGAGCACGAGGCCGCGCTGGAGTGGCTGGAAACGCTGCCGGACCGCGAGAAGGAGCGGACCGGCATCACCCATCTCTCGGTCGACCGGAACAAGACCGACGGCTACTACATCCAGGTCGGGAAGAGCGAGACCGACGCCGTCCCGGACAAGTACCAGCACATCAAGACGCTGAAAAACTCCAAACGCTACACGACGCCCGAACTCGACGAGAAAGAACGGGACGTGTTACGCTTGGAGGAGCGCCGCCACGACATGGAGTATGAGCGCTTCCAGGAACTTCGGGAGCGCGTGGCCCAGCGCGCGACGCTACTGCAGGACGTGGGCCGGACGCTGGCGGAACTCGACGCCTTTGCGTCACTGGCGGTCCACGCCGTCGAGAACGACTGGACCCGACCAGCGGTCGTCGACGGCAACGAACTGTCCATCGAGGCCGGCCGCCACCCGGTCGTCGAGCAGACCACCGAGTTCGTGCCGAACGACCTCTACATGGACGACGACCGGCAGTTCCTCATCGTCACCGGGCCGAACATGAGCGGGAAGTCGACGTACATGCGCCAGGCTGCGCTCATCACGCTGCTCGCGCAGGTGGGCAGTTTCGTACCGGCGCGGTCGGCGACGGTTGGACTGGTGGACGGCATCTTCACCCGTGTCGGCGCGCTTGACGAACTTGCACAGGGCCGTTCGACGTTCATGGTCGAGATGCAGGAGCTATCGAACATCCTCCACTCGGCCACCGAAGAATCACTCGTGATTCTGGACGAGGTCGGCCGCGGGACCGCTACCTTCGACGGTATTTCAATCGCCTGGGCGGCGACGGAGTACATCGTTAACTCCATTCAGTCGAAGACGCTGTTTGCGACTCACTACCACGAGCTGACGGCGCTGGGCGAGGAACTGCCGACTGTCGAAAACGTCCACGTCGCGGTCGACGGCGAGCCCCGGTCTGCGGGCAGCGACGGCGACGTGACGTTCCTCCGAACGGTCCGGGACGGCCCGACCGACCGCTCCTACGGCGTCCACGTCGCCGACCTCGCCGGCGTCCCAGAGCCAGTCGTCGACCGCTCACAGGCGGTGCTCGACCGACTGCGCGACGACAAGGCTATCGAGATTCGCGGCAGCGAGCAGAGCGACAGCGGAACGACACAGGCCGTCTTCGACCTAGATTCGGGGCAGTTCAGGGACGGCGCGGCCCAGTCCGGGGGCGCAGCAGCCGGTTCCACGGCTGAGCCGGTTGCGACCGACGGCGACCCCGAACACGCGCCCGGCGAGGCCGCGGCTGAAGGCCCCGAAGGCGACGAGAGGGCAGCGTCGCTCGATTCTGAGACCGAGGCCGTCCTCTCGGAACTAACAGAACTGGATGTCAACGAGACGCCGCCGGTCGAACTGATGGCGAAAGTACAGGAGTGGCAGGCCGAACTGGACGACGAGTAGCAGACAGCGCCCGATTTTCAGCGAAGATATTCACGGCGGAAGGTGTATACGGGAGTTGTCACTGCTAGAAGGCAATGAGCGACCGGATTTACGTTCTCCACGTCGACGACGACCCGGCTGTCGTCGAAGCGGCCACAGGTGCGCTGAAACAGGCGCACTGTGGTATCACGGTCGAGACGGAGACGAACGTTGCCGACGGCCTCAAGCGACTCGATGAGGGTACGTTCGACTGTGTCATCGCCGGCTACGACCTGCCGGGACAGACCGGCGTCGAGTTCCTCGATGCGGTCCGCAAGCAATCGCCGGACATGCCGTTCGTTCTGTTCACCACCGAGGGAAATGAAGCAGCCGCCAGTGACGCGATTTCCGCCGGTGTCACCGAGTACCTCCGGGCTGACGGCGGCGCGGAACCGTACGCACGACTCGCACACACCGTCGTCAACGCCGTCGAACGGACAGCCGACGATATCGAACCCACACAGAGTACACGCCGAGAGCGTGCTATCGAGGAGCTACACTCCACCGCCAGGGCGTTCATGCGAGCCACGACTGCTGATGCGGTTGCGCAGGTCACCGTGGACGCGGCTCGGACGATCCTCAATATGCCGGCCAACGCGGTTCACTTCGCCGACGGCGACGGTCTGTATCCGGCCGCATGGACCAATCAGGTAGAAGAGCTCATCGGGATGCCGCCGGTCTTCGAGCCCGGAGATGGCCTCGCATGGCAGGCCTTCGAAACCGGCGAAACGCGGGTTCACAACGATGTCGCGTCAAGTCCGGACCGGTATAATCCGGACACGGACATCCAGAGCGAACTCATCCTTCCGCTCGGTGACCATGGTGTCCTCCTCATCGGATCATGCGAGATAGGTGCATTCGATGACACAGATGTCACGCTCGCGCGGACGCTCTCAGTCCACGCGACGGCGGCGCTTAACCGTCTCGACCGTGACCGTCAGCTTCGCGAGGAGCGCGATTTCATCGATCAGGCGCTGAATACCCTGTATGACCTGTTCTATGTTATCGGCACGGACGGCAGTCTTCAGCGATGGAACGAGCGCATCCCCGAAGTCACGGGATACAGCGACGACGAGATCGACGAGATGTCCGTCTCTGAATTCTTCCCCGCCGACGAGCACGAGACGGTCGCCGCGGCGGTAGAGAAAACGCGGGCCAGCGGCCGGGTAACTGTCGAAGCGGAGATTCTGACTGCCGATGGAGAGCGGATTCCGTACGAGTTTGCCGGAACACAGCTGACTGATGCTGATGGGGCGCCCGTCGGGACCGTGGGTATCGGCCGGGATATCTCCCAGCGCAAGGCGTACGAACAGCAGTTGGAACGCCAGAACGAGCGCCTCGACGAGTTCACAAGCATCGTCAGCCACGACCTCCGAAACCCACTGACTGTCGCGGAGGGGAATCTGGAACTGGCCAGAGCAGAATACGACAGCGACGCACTCGACAAGGTGTCGCGTGCCCATGAGCGAATGCGAGCGCTGATAGACGACCTCTTGGCGTTTGCACGCGCCGGCGAAACGGCGACTGACCTCGAATCCGTTGCGCTTACCGGCATCGTTGAAGAGTGCTGGCAAAGCGTCGAGAGTGATCAGGCGACGCTCGTCGTCGAAGGCGACCGTCAGGTTCAGGCAGATACGGCAAAACTCCGGCGGCTGTTAGCGAACCTCCTTCGGAACAGTGTTGAACATGGGTCTACAGGCGCTCAGGCGCCGGCTGACGACGACACCGACCACAGTGACGGGAGCGCAACTGTGCGAGTCGGTGTCATCAAAGACACGGACCGAAACGGGTTCTACGTCGCCGACGACGGACCGGGCATCCCGGAGGACGACCGCGAGCAGGTGTTCGAAGAGGGCTACTCGACCGGCGAGAACGGGACCGGGTTCGGACTCAAAATCGTTCAGCGGCTCGCCGAGGTCCACGGGTGGACGGTCACAGCCACCGAGAGCGAGGCCGGCGGCGCGCGGTTTGAGGTGACAGGCCTCGAACCTGCCTGAACAGGCCAGAAAGACACCGGTACGGGACAGCGACATCGACAGACCACCGCGGGGCGTGGCTGGCCTTTTGGTTCTGAAGCCCTCAGTATGGGTTATGTCATCCCAGCGCCCTCCGCGGCAGGGCTCGCGGGCCGCCGAGCAACCGTCCACAGCGAAGGACGGAGCGACGCCCGCACTCGCCGTCGAGGGGTTGTCAAAGCAGTTCGGTAGCGGTGCGGACGCGGTGACGGCCGTCAACGACGTGTCGTTTCGCATCGAGCAGGGGACGGTCGTCGGCCTGCTGGGCCCCAACGGTGCGGGCAAGACGACGACGATAAAATCGATTCTCGGGCTGGTGTTGCCAGATTCGGGGCGCGTTCGGGTCCAGGGTATCGACATGAGCGAGCACCCGCGGGCAGCCTACCGCCACGTCGACGGGATGCTCGAAGGGGCGCGAAACGACTACTGGCGGCTGACTGTCCGGGAGAACCTGCGCTATTTTTCGACCATCAAGGGCGTCAAGCCGGATGCCGTCGCCGACCGGCACGAGCGACTGCTGGCGAAACTCGACCTCCTCGAAAAGGCCGACGTGCCGGTTCGAGACCTCTCCCGCGGGATGAAACAGAAGGTGTCGCTGGCAAGTGTGCTGGCCAGCGAGTCCGACCTGGTGTTTCTCGACGAACCGACGCTGGGACTCGACGTCGAAAGCTCGCTGACGCTGCGACGGGAACTGCGCCGAATTGTCGACGAGCGCGACCTCACGGCTGTCGTTAGCAGCCACGACATGGATGTCATCGAAGACGTCTGTGACCGGGTCATCATCATGAACGAAGGAGAGATTATCGCCGACGACAGCGTGCCGGCCGTGCTCGACCAGTTCACCGCGAACGCGTTCGCCGTCACCAGTCCCGACATCACCGATGGTCTGCTTGCGATCATCCGGGAGCGCTTCGAGGTGGTCGAGGTGACGAGCACCGAGCGGGGCCGGCGCGTCGAGGTAGCGACCGACAGCGACGGGTTCTATCGCCTGCTGGCCCTGTGCCGGAACCATGACGTGACGCTTTCAGCCGTCGGTACGGTTGAACCGGATCTGGAAGACGTGTTCGTCGAAATCACGGGTCAAGGACGATGAGAGAGGCGGGGCCAGGACGATGACTGCAAGCGCCGACACGCACGCGGACGACAGTGACGGTGCCAGTGCCCAGACTATCAGTGCCGCCATGCAGGCGGGCTATCTTGACCTCGCGCGAGCGGTGCTGTACCGCGAGTACCTCATCTTCGTCCGCTATCCGGCTAACGCCGTCGGCGGCATCGTCATCTCGGTGTTCTTTTTCGGTCTGCTGTTCTACGGCGGTCGGATGCTTGCCGGGCAGGCGGTAACGGATTCTATCGAGGGCATCATCGTCGGCTACTTCCTGTGGTCGCTTTCCGTCGGCGCGTACCAGTCAATCTCGAACGACATCGGGAGCGAGGCCCAGTGGGGAACGCTCGAACGGCACGTCATGACGCCGTTTGGCTTCGCGCCGGTTGCGTTCTGCAAGGGCGTCGCGAAAGTCGTACGGACGTTCATTACCTCGACCGTGGTGCTGGCGGTGATGCTTGCGATTACCGGGACGACACTCCAGTTGAACGTCCTGACTGTGGTCGTCGTCGCGTCGCTGACCATCGCGTCGGTACTGGGTCTGGGGTTCGCTGCCGGCGGCGTCGCGGTGCTGTACAAGCGCATCGGGAACTGGCTCAATCTGCTCCAGTTCGGATTCATTATTCTCATCTCCGCGCCCGTGTTCGAACTCGGCTGGACGCGGGTCCTGCCGCTGGCCCACGGGAGCGCGCTCCTCCAGCGAGCGATGGTCGACGGGACCCGGGTCTGGCAGTTCTCCGCTACCGATCTAGGCCTCCTCATCGGTGTCCCGGCCGGCTATGTACTGCTGGGGTATGTCGTGTTTCAGTACACGACTCGACGGGCCAGACAGCTCGGTGTACTCGGTGACTACTGACTGAAGGAGACAGGTGGTTTTACTTATGTTGCCACTAATTTGATACGTAACACTGTCGCTCAGACTGTACATACAGCGCCAGAAAGTCCCTGCCTCGTACTCCAGCTATGGTCACTCGACACTTCTCAACGGAGCAACTTGTCCCTGCCATCGCGACAGTCCTCGTTATTGGTGTCCTAACTATTTCGGCGTGGTCGCTTATGCTCACGAGCGGCGATACCGCCGACCAACTCCAGATCGATGCAAACGTGCAGCAACGCTACGAGTCGATAGATGGCGTCAACGCGACACAGACGACGATCGTCTCACAGAACGGGACGGTCGCGAGTCGGACGACCTACCACGCTACGCTCCAACCGGGCACGCAGAAAAAACGGCTCGTCCCTGTCAATAGTACGTCACAGGCGGGTACCGTACGGATATCGGACGGGTCAACGCTATGGCTGTATAACGACAGTCGTGAGAGTGCGACACGAGTTCCTCTCTCCGAGCCTGAGTCTGTCAGAGGTGAGCGGCTACAGCGTCTGTTCACGAAACTTGACGGGGCGACAACAGACCCGCGGCCGGTTGAACCACTGCCTGTTGTCCCCCGAGGCGAACAGCGGCCGGTCAACTCAACCGAGGAGATGACCGTCAGCTACCGGGGCACGGAACCAGTTGACGGACGTGAGGCGTATGTCATTCATGTGACGCCGAGAAATGAGACAAAAGCATACGAGCAAACAGTCTGGGTCGAAACACAGCGGTTCTTCCCGACAAAAAAGCGGACTGTCTGGACAGCAGATGGAAAGTACACAGTTGTGACAACAAGGTACGCGAACGTCACGTACGACACTGGTGTGTCCAGTGACGTGTTTTCCCCCGACGTCCCGGACGACACAACTGTCAGCGTTCCAGAACCAACAGATAGGAGGTTTTACTTGCGCTGCCAGTTATGTGCTACATAATATTGTCGCTCAGACAGATTGAACGCCGCCGAACAGTCCCCTGCGCCTGGTAACCCGAGATATGGTCACTCGACACCTCACATCGGAACGACTGGTGCTCACCATTGCGACAGTGGTCATCGTTGGTGTGCTTGCTGTTTCGATATGGTCGCTCGCATTCGCGAGTACCGGGACCGCCGATCAGCCGCAGATCGATGCGGACGTGCAGCAACGCTACGAGTCGATAGATGGCGTCAACGCGACACAGACGACGACGATTACCCGGAATGGGACGGTCGCAAGTCGGACGACCTACGACACCGTGCTCCAGCCGGGGACCGAAAAGAAACGGCTGGCAGTCGTCAACAGCACCGTTGAGCGATACGACCTCCGGGTGTCGAACGGGTCGGCACTGTGGCTGTACGACCAGCGCCGCGCGAAGGCGACACGTATCTCTCTCAGCAGCCCCGGGTCAGACCGAGGGAAGCGGCTCCAGCGCCTGTTTGCGAGCCTCAACATGGCCACGGCGGCCGACGCGGCGACCGACTCACAGTCAGTTGAGCCGCTACCCGTCGTTCCCCGCGGCGAGCAACGGCCGACCGAATCTGCCAGGTCAATGACCGTCAGCTACCGCGGTACTGAATCACTCGATGGGCGTGAAGTGTACGTCATCCACGTGGCACCGAAAGACGACACAGCGACCTACGAGCAGACCATATGGGTAGACACGGAACAGTTTTTCCCGGTCAAAAAGCGCACTACGTGGACAGCCGACGGTGAGCGCACAGTCGTGACAACGACGTACACGGACGTCACCTACGACACCGGTGTGTCTGAAGACGTGTTTACCCCCAGCTTCCCGGACAATACGACTGTCGAGGTCCCGGAGACGCCGGAACGACAGACCTACGAGTCGGTCGGTGCGCTCAAAGCCGACACCGAGGTCCAGGTTCCGGAGCCCGACATTCCGCCGGGATACGAACTGACCTATGCGACCCAGACACGGGGACGGGTCCACAGCGTCGGCCTCCGCTACATGAACCGGACCAGTCTGATCACTGTTGCCAAGTACGACCGGCCGGGTGTCGGGGACAACGCCAGCGAAGGGGTAACAATCGACGGACAGCCAGCACAGGTCAGCTACGGGCTGACAACATCAGTGTCGTGGAGTTGCGAACGCTACCGGTACACGATTCGCGGTGAGGGCGTGTCCGCGGACCGACTCATCACAATCGGTCAGTCAGTCGGCTGTCCCAGCGGCGAGTGAACAGCCACACTGGCATATCAAGCCGCCGTTTTCTGGGTCAGAAGTTCGACTGCACGTTATATGATGGAACCCCTCCTTACTTCGAGTGCAGCGGCCCTGACAACACCGTGCCACCAGCGCCCTCCGGCGACGGCCGCTGTCTGTCCGCCACACCGCCCTATGGTTCCCCGGGCTGCCACCCCGGGAAGGAATGTGGGCCGGGCCGCCTGCAAACTGGTCCCCCTCCTCGCCCCACCTTCGCCCGAAGGAATGCCCTGATTGCCCCGGTCCCCGCTGACACTGCGCCCTTCTCTACCGTGACTGACTTCTGACTCGGAAACTGACAGGACCTTTTATTCGGGGACGGGACGTTGGTCAAGTACGTGAGTGAGGACCCGGCCGTGGGCGACATCCTCGACCTGCTCAGTGACGAGTACGCCCGGGATATCCTCGCAGCAGCGAGTGTCAAACCCATGTCCGCGAAACAGCTCGCCGACCAGTGTGAGATGTCACAACCGACCGTGTACAGACGGGTCGAGTGGCTTCAGGAGTACGGCCTCATCGAGGAGCAGACCCAGATAGAGACGGGCGGCAACGACTACAGCGTGTTCGCTGCCACGCTCTCGGAGTTCTCGCTGGCGCTTGCTGAGGGTGACTTCGAAACCGAAATCGAGCGGACCGAACCGCCGGCGTTCCCGGGACAGGACGAACAGGACACCGCGGACCGATTCACAAAAATGTGGGAGAATCTCTGACATGGTCGCCATAGAGACGCTCATGAACTGGCTCATCACTGCCCTGGCGTTTGGCTCGACTGTACTGGGTGGGTACGTCGGCTACCAAGCCTATCGGGGGTATCGCCGGCACAACAGCCGCACGATGCAGTACCTCTCGGTCGGACTGTTCTGTCTCACGGCGGTAGCCTTCGTCGTCGCGTTCACCGGCTCAGTCCTCCTTCGCCAGGGCCTGCTCTCCAGTCAGTTCCAGCAACCGCTGACACTCGTCACGCGCGCCTTCCAGTTCGTCGGCGTCCTCTTTATCGCGTACTCGCTCCACTCCCGGGAGTGAGTGCCCCGCTGGGCCGCTTGGTGTGCCACGCAATCTAACGCCGAATATCTCAAGTCCATCCGGTCGGAAGGCATAATTATGGCGCAAACGCCGGAGGGGCGGCCGACGGTCCGTATCGACGGGGCTGACCCACTGCTGCTCCCCTGGGACGTGGCAGCCGAACGGCTCTCGTTCGAGGTCGTCCGCGGCCCAGTCGCGTTCGAGTGTGCCTCCGGCGACCGGATCGAACGGGAGTACACCGGCGTCGCTGTGTTCGACCTACTGGAGGCGGCGGCGATGCCCGGCGACACGACCCACGTCCAGTTTGAATCAGTGAACGGCGACCTGGCGTGTATCCCGCTCGCTGACCTCAACGGCGCAGTACTCGCACTGGGCGACGGCCCCGGAACTGCACCGGGGCGACCGCGGTTCGTCTCGCCCCGCGTGCTCGGCCCGCGAACCGTGAAGAACGTCTGCCGACTGCGGCCGCGGACGCTTGCTGCCAGCGCTGATCGAGAGGCCTACGAGCGACTCCCGCTGGACGACTGATTATTCCAGCAAGCCGATATCCTTCGCGAGGCGGTCAGCAAGTTCTTCCAGTACGTCGGGGTCGACCTCAGCGACCGGATCACCGTCGTGAAGTTGCTCGTTGTGGCGCGCGACGGCGTCCTCGACATCCTCGAACGCGACCGATGTCCGCGTCCCACAGGCCTCACACACGACCGGGATTTCGGGCTGGTCGGTTGTCATTGGCGGCAGTTTAGCTCGCTCCCCGATAAACGGACCGGAGCGTCAGCCGGGCGCACCTGGCAGTCACTCCAGGACGCTCTTGGGCCGCTTGAGGTAGAACGCCTGCTCGGTGACGCGCTCGTAGACGGCATACAGCGTCTCGACGGCGGCCGGGTCGGGGTCGAACTGCAGGTGCGGCGCGGTGTGGTACGCCTTGCAACTGGTCAGGAAGAAGTACAGCGTCCGGTGGTGGGCCGGCGTCGCGTCGACGACACCCATCGATTGCCCGCCCAGATCGTCCGAAAAGTCGTTGAGCAGACCGGCAATATCGTCGTTCAGTTGCTCGTCGGGCCGAGTGAGCGGCGCACCGAGCGTCTGCTGGAGGAACTCGCTCGTCGCCCGCAGGAACGGGTTCGAGTCCATCCCCGTCGGGTCCACCCCACTGAACGCGTCGTACAGGTCGAGCAGCGCCGTCAGTTCGTCGTCGGTCAGCGCGATGGGTTTGACAGGGTCACCCTGCGGGAGCGCGTAATCCGGGAAGGAGTACGACTGCGGGTCCGGCACCTGCCCGAACACGGTATCGAGACTCATGGGGGCAGTTCGGTCGGCGGCGGCCTAACTGTTGGGTGGCGCGAGACGCCAGAGCGGCCCCACCAGAACGCATATTATATCGTGTACAGACATCTGAGCCGATGCCCTCCACCAATCGCACGACAACCGCACAGCGACGCCTCGAATCGGTGGCACGTCATGTGTCACGATCAGTGCCAAGCGAACACCCGACGCTAGCGGGGGAACGCAACTGATGCCGACGTTCACCGCTCGACTTGCCGATGGCTGGAAGAAAGCGGGCGACCACATATCGCTAATCCTGGTCCCGATACTGCTGGCGGTCATGCAGACGGATAGTATCCGGCAAGTACTCACCTACGACGGGGCGCACATCGGCATTAAGTTCGGCGTCCCTGCGTCCGTTGTGACCATCTGGCAGTTTGTGAGTCTGCCCGGTAGCGGTGTCACGGCAAATGTTGGCCTCCCACTGTCGGCCCCGCTTGCGGTGGTTGTCATACCGGGAGTACTAGTGCTACGTGCCGGTCTGAGTGCGGGTTACTTCGGAACTATCGCGGCAGAACTCCTCGGTCGCCACGAGGGCTTCGCGATGAGCGTGCTAGCATACTTTGTCCCGTTTCTGGTGATAACTGCCCTCCCATATGTTATTCTCGTCCCACTGGCACTGGGGCTGCTTGGCTTCGGGAGCCTCGGTGAGGGGGGCGCGATAGTCGGCGCTGTGTTCCTTTTGATTCCAGCGTTCGTAGCTGCCGGGTATCTGTTCTGGGCCACGCCGTATCTGGTTGTCCTGCGCCGGACTGGGTTTGTGGCAGCGGCCAGAGGCTCGTACCAACTGGCTGTCGACGGCGGGCCGTATCTCTCCTACACAGTCGGCTATCTGGGACTCGTTTTGCTCGTCTCAGCGGTGGCGACCGCCGTTGTCGTCAACGTCTCTGCGGTCGGCCTCCTCATCGGAATCGTGGGCGGCGGGTTTCTAGGGCTCGTACTCAATATCACGACGATGCGGTTCGTCGCTGACATCGACCCGCAGTGCCCCACTGCCGGCGAGTGGCCCGAGCAGCACCGCAGCGGCGACAGTGTGGTCAATACGTAGGGAGGTGGCTCACTCGCCCTGCTCGTCCAGTTGCTCGACGAGGCTGATACCGTAGATAGTCCGCAGCACCGTGCTGGCGTCGCCGGCCTCGTACACCAGATTATCCCTGGCGCTGACGTGGTCGAGCACGTCGGGCGAGGAATGCGCGGGGGCGGCGGCGATACCGGCGTCGTTCTCGTCGGTCCAGCGCATCACCCGCAGGTCGCTCTTGCTGTCGCCCATCACGAGCGCGAACGGGTCGTCGATTCCCAGCACGTCGAAGGCCTCCTCAACGCCGGCTGACTTGTCCAGTTCGAGGCTGACGAGTTCGGCCGCATCGCCCTCGTAGTAGCCCAGGTCGACGCGTTCGAGGATGTCGCGGAACGCCTCGGGCGCGTCCTCGATGTCGGCGTCGGTCGATAGACCGCCCGCCGCCAGCACGTCCAGAATCTCCGGGTCGCGGCTGAAGTAGGCCCGTGCGTAGCCTGCAGGGTCGTCAACCTCGGCGTCAACCTGTGCGGCGATGGCGTCGCCGACGAGGCCACAGAGGTAGCACAGCGATTCGTCGATTATTTCGACGGCGTTGTCGCTGCCGACTTCGGCGTTGGGTTTCAGCGTGACGTTGAACTCGTTGCCCTGAAGATGACAGCGCTTGCCAACGGCGTCAGGGGCCTCCGAGAGGACCCGCCGACGGACCGTTTCGAACACATCCACGACCGCGCCGTCGAGGCGTTCGTACAGGAGTCGCTTCGTGTCCTCGCCGTGTTTGGGTGTGAACACGCCGTTACCAGACTCGTAAACGATGCTCATCTGCCCGGAGGAGACGAGGTCGTTGCCCAGCCCCTGAATCATGAACCCCTTGACGTTCTCCAAGGTCTGGCCGGTACAGACGACGATAGGGATTCCTGCTTCGTGAAACTGCGTCAGGAGATACAGCGTATCGCGGGGGATTTCGTTGTCGGTGTCGCCAGCCGACCGGAGCGTCTCATCGACATCCAGCACGAGCACGTTCACCGACCGGTCGTACTTCGAGTAGAGGTCGAGTGCGGTGAAAGCCTCGTCGCGGGTCAGCCGGGCCGCGATTTCCGCGTAGGTCTCGCCGGTTCCGGGAAACTCGTCAGTGATATCCGATTTGAGGGCGTTGAGGCGGTCACTGGCGGTTTCCCACTGTTCCAGCGCAACGGTCGAGCGGAGCGGGGGAAACAGGTCGACGAACTCCTGATAGCCACGCAGCGTCGTCGTGTCTACGCTCTTGTAGAGACGGTAAAGTTGGTCGTATTGTTCCATGTCGAGGTCCACAGGATAGTGGCGACTGACGGCGAGCGTACTTTAGCTATCGGGTTTGTGGTCCTCACACACGACAAAAAACGGCTGGTTTGCCAACACCGCGACGGATGCGCCGCTGCCTACGCCTCGTCGCCGCCGTCCGTCAGCACCTCGGTTTCGGTCGCCTCCTCGTTGAGGAAGGATGGCAGCTCCTCCTCGTCCTCGTCAGTTGCCTCGTCGTCCGCCGTCGCTTCGGTCCAGGAGCGTTCTCTGTGGTGGCACATGGGTCGTCACCATGCGAGGCTCAGGACTGTGTTGTGTTAACTATTTTCATGAGTTGGCTGATACACGCAGGCGAGGGCAGACAGTATCAAGTCGCTCCGCCCGTTAGCTGGTCGCAATCACATGCGGAGGCACGTATGACCGACATCCAGCGACTCGACGACCAGACCGTCGAACGCATCGCGGCCGGTGAGGTGGTCGAGCGGCCGGCCTCCGTCGTCAAGGAACTGGTCGAGAACGCCATCGACGCCGACGCGAGCCGGGTCGACGTGGTTGTGGAAGCTGGCGGAACCGACGGGATTCGCGTCACGGACGACGGCATCGGGATGGACCGAGAAGCCGTCGAAACGGCCGTCGAGGAACACACCACGTCGAAAATCCGCGACATTGCAGATCTGGAGGGTGGCGTGGGCACACTCGGGTTCCGCGGCGAGGCCCTGCACGCAATCGGGGCTGTCTCACGGCTGACGATCCGGACCAGACCCCGCGGCGGCGACGTGGGAACCGAACTGGTGCTCGAAGGCGGTGACGTCACGTCAGTCAGCCCCGCCGGCTGTCCGGAGGGGACAACGATGGCGGTAGAAGACCTCTTCTATAACGTCCCAGCCCGCCGGAAGTACCTCAAACAAGAGTCGACGGAGTTCGCACACGTCAACACCGTCGTCGCCAGCTACGCGCTGGCTAACCCGGACGTGGCCGTCTCGCTGACCCACGGCGACCGCGAGACGTTCTCGACGACCGGCCAGGGCGATTTGCGCGAGACAGTGATGTCGGTCTACGGCCGGGAAGTCGCCGAGTCGATGATTTCGGTCGGTGCAGGCTCGGAGGCAACAGGGAGCGGCGACGAGATGGACAGTTTCCCAGATGGACCGCTCGACGGCGTCCACGGCCTCGTCTCCCACCCCGAGACGAACCGCGCTGGCCGCGAGTACCTCTCGACGTACGTCAACGGTCGCTACGTCAGGGCCGGAACTGTCCGGGACGCCGTTATCGACGCCTACGGTACCCAGATCGCGCCGGACCGCTACCCCTTCGCCGTCCTCTTTCTGGACGTTCCCGCGGGCGACGTGGACGTGAATGTCCATCCCCGGAAAATGGAGGTCCGCTTCGCTGACGACGAAGGCGTTCGCGAACAGGTCCGGACTGCAGTCGAGGACGCGCTGTTGCGTGAGGGGCTACTACGCTCGACAGCACCGCGTGGCCGGTCAGCACCGGAGCAGACAGAGATAACGCCGGAATCGGACGGAGCGACCGATAGCGGAGGCGAGCGGGCAGCCCCGAACGGCCGGGATGCCATAGACGACGCAACAACGTCGGGACAGACGGACACCACCGCAACGGAAAGCAGTGCTGAGGCACCAGCACAGGAGCCAGATACTGCGCCCACAGCCCGACCGGACGGTACCCAGACGGAGACAGGGAACCGCGAGTCATCCGACACAGCCCCATCAATTCAATCAGCCGACACGAAGCCATCCTCTGAAACCGGGAGGACGGACGGTACGTCGGGCGAATCCGGGACTGGTCAGACAGGGGGTAGCGTTTCGGGTGGAGATAGTGACGGTGAACGCCCCGGCGCGTCCGCGGCGGGCCAGACAGCGGCGGAGCGCGGGGAACGGAAGTTTACCGGCGGTCAGGAGCAGGCACGTCTCGGCGACGACCCGGAGGCGACCCACGAATCGCTGCCTTCGATGCGGATTCTCGGACAGTTAGCCGACACCTACGTCGTCGCGGAGACAGATGACGGCCTCGTGCTGGTCGACCAGCACGCGGCCGATGAGCGGGTCAACTACGAGCGGCTCAAGGCTAAGTTCGAAGGCGAAACGACGACGCAGGCACTTGCTAACCCGGTCGAACTCGAACTGACTGCGCGCGAAGCCGAGGTATTCGACCGACGTAGCGACGCGCTGGCGAGTCTGGGGTTCCACACGGCGCGCACAGGTGAGCGCAGCGTCGAAGTCCGGACCCTCCCGGGCGTCATCGCCGACGCGGCCGGGCCGGACATCGTCAGGGACGTACTCGGTGCGTTCGTCGCCGGCGACGACGAAGCGGCGGCAACGGTCGAAGCGGCGGCCGACGAACTGCTCGGCGACCTGGCGTGTTACCCCTCGGTGACCGGGAACACGTCGCTGACCGAGGGCTCCGTCCGGGAGCTACTCGCCGCACTGGACGACTGTGAGAACCCCTACGCGTGTCCCCATGGGCGACCGACGGTCATTCACATCGACCGGCAGGAACTCGAAGACAGGTTCGAGCGTGATTACCCCGGGCACGGCGGTCGCCGGCGATAGCGAGGGAGGACGGCCCGTCCCCCGGCACAGCAGTCGATACAGCCGATTAAACTAAACCTTCGTCTCCCGATGCACGCGGTATGTCACTTGTAACGTTCGGCGAGACCGCTCTCAGATTTTCCCCCCCAGACGGACAGCGATTCGAGACGGCCCGCGAAGCGTCAATTCGCGTCGACGGGACCGCGAGCAGCGTTGCGGCGACAGCCGGTCGACTCGGGGCTGACGCACAGTGGCTCTCGAAGGTCCCGGACACGCCGCTCGGGCGGCGTGTCGTCGCGGAGCTCCATGAGTTCGGTCTGGAGACAGAGGTTGTCTGGGCCGACCCAGACACCGGCCGCCAGGGACTCACGTTCCACGAAGACGCCGACCCACCCCGTGCCGAACGGCTACTGCAGGACCGCGGCGACACCGCGATGGCGACGCTGACGCCCGGCGAGTTGCCGATGGGCGAGATACAGAACGCGGACGTGGTGTTTACTTCGGGCGCAACTCTCTCGCTCTCTGAGACAGCCGCCGACACGACGGGGGCATTGCTCAGAGCGGCCGCAGGAATGCGGGCGTTCGGCCTCGGTTTCCACCCCGGATTGTGGGACGCCGAAGATGCTCTCGACGCCCTTGCAGACCTGTTACCAGCCGTCGATACCCTCTTTGCCGCCGAAGAGCAGGTTTCCGCGGTGTTTGATACGACAGGGAGTCCGCGCGAGGTCGTGCACACGCTCGCAACGGAGTACGACCTCACCCGCGTGATTCTCACACGGAGCGAGTACGGTGCGGTTGCCTACCACGACGGCGTCATTCACGAGCAAGATGCCATCGAAACGTCCGCAGTAGACGAAGCAGGACAACACGAGGCTTTCATCGGCGCAACGCTCCAGCAACTTGCCGCCGGTGCTGACACGGACGAAGCGCTGCTCCATGGTGTCGCGGCAGCAGCGCTGTCTCGAACACTGTCCGGGCCGCTGACGCCGCTCGAACCGTCCGAGGTTGAGCGTCTCGTCGATTCACAGCAGTCCAGACGGCCGTAGGTGGCACGTACCGGCCGGCCGTACCGATCTCTGTTTACTCCGCTATTAGCCAGGGACGTCCGCCGTGGCGCGGTGACAATTAGACCGTGGACGCGACAGACGGCAGCGGTCAGCGCGTCACCGCCGCCGTGACGATGGCCGCACGGCTTGTAGCCCCTTCCCGCACACACCGACGGCGCTAACGGGACGTTTTTCCCCACGAGGGCCGCATACCCGTACAATGACTGTTCTCGAGTCCGTTCACGAGGCCCACGGAGCGACGTTCAGGGAGGTCGGTGGTCGGCAGGTCGTCGACAACTACGGGCGACCGGAGCGGACCCACCGCGCGGTTCGGAACGTCGTCGGCGCGATGGAGTACGGCTACGGCGTCATCGTCGTCACCGGCGAGGACCGCGTCGACTACGTCGACAACGCCGTCTCGAATCGCGTCCCGGACGAGGACGGCGCGGGCTGTTACGCGCTCTTGCTCGACCCCGACGGCCGCGTCGACACGGACATGTATGTGTACAACGCCGGCGAGCGCCTGCTCGTGTTCACGCCGCCCCAGAAGGCCGAGGAACTGGCCGCGGAGTGGGCGGATAAAACGTTCATTCAGGACGTCGAGTTCGAGGAAGCGACTGACGACTTCGCCGTCTTCGGCGTCCACGGGCCGAAAGCGACAGAGAAAATCGCCAGCGTCCTCCACCAGACCGGTACCCCACCAGCGCCGCTGACCTTCGAGCGGGGCGAACTCGGTGACGCCGGCGTCTCCGTCATCCGGACAGACGACCTCGCTGGGGAGGAGAGCTACGACGTGGTCTGTAGCGCCGACGACGCCGAGGCCGTCTTCGACACGCTGGTCAACCGCGGGCTCAACGCCGTCCCCTTCGGCTACCAGACCTGGGAGACGCTGACGCTTGAGGCCGGGACACCGCTGTTCGACACCGAAATCGAGGGCGCGCTCCCGAACGACCTTGGCCTGCGGAACGCCCTGGACTTCGAGAAGGGCTGTTACGTCGGTCAGGAGGTCGTCTCGCGTATCGAGAACCGCGGCCACCCAACACAACGGCTGGTCGGCCTCGCCGTCGAGGCGTGCCCGGACCCCGGCGCTGCGGTGTTCGCCGGCGACGAGCACGTCGGCGACGTGACCCGCGCCGCACAGAGTCCGATGCGGGAAGCCCCTATCGCGCTGGCAAACCTCAGCTGGGAACGGCCCGAAGAAGCGTTGAAAATCCGCATCGACGGTGAACCGGTCAGCGCCCAACAGGTCGACCTGCCCTTTATTGATGGCTCGGCACAGTCGGCACGGTTGCCGACCTACGAGTAGCGTCGGTCACTCTAGTTCAATAACGGCCCGCCCGCTGGTCGCACTCCGGACCCGGTCTCGCAGTTCACTAGCCTCCACAGTAGGGACTCGAACGTCGAAGACGACTTCGGCTTCGTAGTCGGCCTCGAACTCGACACCTGCTGATTCAAGCAGGCTCCGAACACTGCCCGAGTCGTCGTAGGCGACGGTCACGGTGAACTGCTCGTGGGGTACTTCCTCGACGACGCCGGCGTCGTCAACGCCGTCCTTCACCGCTCGGGAGTACGCACTGGCGAGGCCGCCGACGCCGAGGTTCGTCCCGCCGTAGTACCGCGTGACGACGGCGACAATGTTCTCAATGTCACGCTGCTGGAGGACGTTCAGCGCGGGGTCGCCGGCGCTGCCGCTTGGTTCGCCATCGTCACTGGAATACTCCCGAAAGGGATCGGATCGGACGCGATAGGCGGGGACGTTGTGGGTCGCGTCGGCGTACTCCTCTCCGACGGCGTCGACGAACGCCTCGGCGTCTTCGACGGTTGTCGCTGGGGCGACGTGGCCGATGAACTCCGAACCCCGCACCTCGAAGCGCGCCTCGCCGCGGCCCGGAACGGTCCGATAGCTGTCCGTCACGGGCTGGGGTACGCCCGGCGGCGGAATAGCGTTTGTCGTTCGCTCCCTGCGTGTGGCATCAAGTCAGTCCGTCTCGTCGCCGGCCTGTCGCGACCCCCAGACCCGCTTGTCCAGCAGCTTGACCTGCATTCCGTCCCGAACCTGCAACTGACAGGAGAGTCGGGGATAGCCAAACCGGTCGGCAAGGTCGTCGTGCCAGTGGTCGGGGTCGGGCGGTTCGGCAAGGCGGACGCCGCAGGTGGCACAGATGCCGCGGCCGCCGCAGTTGACTCGCGTGGCGTAGCGGCCGTGTGGCGAGAGGTCGGCATCGAGGAGTACGTCCCGGAGGACGGCCCCACGTTCGGCGGTGAGTTCGTGGGTTTCACCCGCGGGCGTCTCGACGGTGAGCGTTGCTGGCATTACGCCAGTTCGATAGTCCGAACGAACGCCAGCCGGCGGATTTCGTTGATGAGGTCGCCGGGGAGTTCCTCGTCGGTGATGACGTACAGTTTCGGTTCGTCGGTGAACTCGGGGTCTTCGCTCAGGACCTGCCGGATGGAGATACCGTGGTCGGCGATAGCCGACGTGACCGTCGAGACGATGCCGGACTCGTCGGCGGCCCGGACGGTGACAGTCACTGCGTGCAGGTCGAGCACTGGGGCGAGGTCGAGCAGGCTCGGCACAGAAGAGATGTTGCGGAAGATGCGCCGCAGGTCGTCATCGTCGAGAATCGCGTCCGTCGTCGCGTTGACCACCCGGCGGTCGACGTTGGCCTCGCGGGCGATACCCGTGTTCGGAATCTCGATACCGCCGGAGACGACGCGGCCGTCCTCGTTGACGGAGAACCCCCGTTCCAGCAGCAAGCGGATGACGTCCTGCTGGCCGGGAGAGTCCTCGAATTTCTGCATAATCTCGTCGAACATACGGAGTGGTGGACGTGGGGCCACTAATCGCTGCCGGCAGCAGTTGAAACAGGCGCGGTCTCACGCTGCAGTCGACTATAGCTCGCCTTTCGTACTCGCCACGTCGGACCGGCGCTCGTCAATCCGGGTCGCGTCATCGAGCGACCGGGCCAGGCTCTTGAACAGCGCCTCGATCTCGTGGTGGGCGTTCTCGCCGTTGACGCCACAGTGCAGTGTCAGTCCGGCGTTCATCGACAGCGAGCGACAGAAGTGCTTGGCCATGTGGCTGGTCATCCCACCGACCGAGGCCTGTGAGAACTCGCCGTCGAACTCGAAGTACGGCCGGCCGGAGATATCGACGACGACGCTCGCAACGGCCTCGTCAAGCGGGACCTTGCGGTCGGCGAAGCGGCGGATGCCGCGCTTGTCGTCCAGCGCCTCGGTGAACGCCTCGCCAAGCGTGATGGCGACATCCTCGACGGTGTGGTGGTCGTCGATGTCCAGATCGCCGTCACACTGCACGGTCAGGTCGAACAGCCCGTGGGTGGAAAAGGAGTCGAGCATGTGGTCGAAGAAGCCGATGCCGGTGTCGATGGTGCTGTCGCCGTCGCCGTCGACGTCGAGCGTGACCTCGATATCCGTCTCGGCCGTGGTCCGGGTGACGGCTGCTGTCCGGTCAGTCATACGTATCACGTATCAGGCCGTGTATTTGTGGATTGCGTCCGGCCACCCGGTCCAATAGTTACTCTGTCTGCTCGTCAAGCAGCGCCAGCAATCGGTCGGTCACCGCCGGCGCATGTTCGATGAAACAGCAGTGGCGACCCTCGACAGCCTCCACAGTGCCGCGGGGGAGGTCGGCTGAAAGCGACTGTGCGGCCTCCGGCGACACAACGGGGTCGTCCAGCCCGTAGTACACCTCGGCAGGCTGGGTGATTTCGTACAGCGGTGGTGCATCGAAGGCCGTCATTGCGTTGGCCTGCGCGTCACGAGCCGCGCCGGTCGCGTCCTCCTCGGCGCGCCAGCCTGCGATCTGCTCCATGAGGTCAGGGTCGTGTTCGCGGAACGCCGGCGAGAACGCGCCGTCGAGCGACGACGGGGCATTGAGCGCAAGCGCGTCGAGTGCGTCCCGGTCAATCGCATCGCCAGACCCCACCGTACAGTACAGCGTCAGCGAGCGGGCGCGGCTGTACTGGTGGGCATACTGGAGCGCGACCATCCCACCAAGCCCGGCTCCAACGAGGTGGGCGCTCCCGACGCCGTGGTCGGCCAGCACGGCTTCAAGGTCGGCCGCCAGCGTTCCCACATCGTACGGTCCCGCGGGCGCGTCCGACCGGCCGGTCCCGCGGAGGTCCCACACTACCGTCTCGTAGGGGCCGGCGACGGCGTCGTAGTGCCAGCCCCAGAGCCACGCGCCGTACCCCACGTCGTTGATGAACACGACGGTCGGGCCGTCGCCGTCGGCTTCGTAGTAGAGAGACACGTCGCGGTTGCGTGCGGTCGGCATTGGCCGTCAATTCCCGCGCCGGCAGTGTGTCTCTTTCGGTAGGTAGCTCTTTCACACTGGCTATCGAAGGACCGCCAATCCCGTGTCCGGTGCAGAATCACTTATCGGCGCCGTCGTGTTGGTCGTGAGCCTAGGTGTCGCCGCGCAACTGGTTGCCGACTGGCTCCAGATCCCGAGCGTCGCGTTCCTGCTAGTCGCCGGCGTCCTCGTCGGCCCGCAGGCGCTCGGGCTGGTCGACCCCGCGATATTCGGGCAGGCCGGACTGCAGGCTATCGTCGGCCTCAGCGTCGGCATCATCGTCTTCGAGGGGGCATTCCACCTCACTGTTGAGCGCGTCCGTGAAGCGTCCAGAGAGGCGCTTGGACTGGTGACAATCGGCGCGTTCGTCTCGCTTGTCGGAACCGCCGTCGCCGTCAAGGTCGTGTTCGGGACGACATGGCCGGTCGCCGTCCTCGTCGGAAGCCTGCTTATCGCCACCGGGCCGACGGTCATCACGCCGATCATGCAGGTGGTTCCAGTGCGGGACCGGGTCGCCGCGGCGCTGGAGACTGAAGGTATCATCAACGACGTGACCGCCGCTATCCTCGCGGTGGCGACCTTCGAGTTCGTCATCGCGAGCCAGTCCTCGCCGGTGGTCGTCATCGAGGCGTTCGTCGCCCGATTGGCCGTCGGCCACGTCGTCGGCATCGCCGTCGGTGGCGGCACCGCACTCCTGCTTAAGCGGTGGCACCTGTCGGCGGACAATGCCCTTCAGAACGCCCGGGTCGTGGTCCTGACCGCGGCACTGCTGGCGTACGCGCTCGGGAGTATGTGGCTCTCTGAAGCCGGTATCGCAGCCGCCGCCATTGCCGGTATCGTACTGGGGAACGCCGAGATCCCCCACAAAGAGGAGGTTGCCGGGTTCAAGGGCGGTATTACGCTGTTTGTGCTCTCGTTCGTGTTCATCGTGCTGGCGGCACAGCTCTCACTCGGCGACCTGCGTGCGCTCGGGGTCGGCGGGCTCGTCGTCGTCATCGTCGTCGCTGCGCTCGTCCGCCCGCTTGGCGTGTTCCTCTCGACGCTAGGTGGCCGACTGACAGTTCGAGAGCGGATGTTCGTCGGCGGGATGGGGCCGCGCGGTATCGTCCCGGCCAGCGTCGCCACGCTGTTTGCCATCGAACTGCGTCCCGAGAACCCCGAAGCCGCGACGGTTCTCGTCGGGACCGTCTTTCTCGTCATCTTCGCGACCGTCATGTTTCAAGGCGGGCTGGCCCGTCACTTCGCGCAAGCGCTTGACATCCTTCCTATGCAAACACTCATCGTCGGTGGCGGTCGTGTCGGCCGGGAGCTGGCAGTACGGTATGAATCACGCGGCGAAGAGGTCGTCCTCATCGACAGCGACAAGGACACCGTCGAGCGGACCCGGGCCGACGGCCACCGCGTCGTTCACGGGGACGCGACGAACGCGACCGTCCTCGAAGAAGCAGGGGCGAATCGGGCATCCGTCGTCGTCGCTGCGACTGCAGACGACGACGTGAACTTGCTCGTGGCACAGCTGGCGACGACCCGGTTCGACGTCGACACCGTGGTCGCCAGAGCGAACCAGCCGGACAATGTCGGGGCCTTCGAGGATCTCGACGTCGAGACCATCTCCGCCGGCTTCGCCGTCGCCGACGCAATCGACGACGCGGTCGAGCGACCAGCGCTGGCCCACTGGCTGTCGGACTCCGGCCGAACAGGGGACGTACTGGAAGTCGAACTCAGCAACGACTCACTGGTCGACCGGACCATAGAGGAAACCGCGGAGAAGCTTCCGAACGGCTGTCTGGTGGCAATGGTGAGTCGCAACGGCACAGACAGAGTCCCCGACAGCGATTTCCGCCTCGCCAGCGGCGATCACCTGACGCTCGTCTGCGAGACCAACGAAGCGATGCAGGACGCCAGAAGACTGTGTCAGGGCGGCTAGCCGGACAGCACGTACCGCTCAGCGCAGTTCGTCGAGCGAGACGGTCGCCGAACGGTCCGCGGTAACCCACTCTGTCACGGACTGCTGGCGATCCGAGGGGAAGATAGTCAGCTCCGAAGGGTTCTCGGGGTCGTCGTACAGGTAATCCAGTTCGAATTCCGGCGCTTCGTTCAAATCGGTGTCCGACGGGGGCGTCGTGGTAGCACTCATTGTTCAGGTAGCGTGGGTAGCACTGCAGTTTGTACACAGTTCGTCGGGAGCACGGCCGCTGGCAGCGGGCACACTGGTCCCACAGCGCCGACACGTCCGTTGTGACCGAACGTACTCGGTGTGAGTCCGAATGTGTACGATGTCACGTTCTCCGCTCATATCTGCTATAGATGGGCAGTTACTAAAAATACTTTTGGAAACTCATCCAGATATACCTAATACAAGTAAATGTAATTGTATCCCTTGGATGTATTCGAATCGTTCGAGCAGAATATTCCTCCACAATCGGACAACTGTCCGAAGCAACGGAGTGGAAAGCAGCACTAACGGCGAGAAAACCAGAGACGGTTCAGGCGTTTGCGACAGTTCGCAGGATCTCCGGCGCGTCGTCAAGCGCGTCGTCAAGCGCGTCCGCATCGGGACCGCCGCCCTGTGCAAAGTCCGGCGGGCCGCCACCGCCGCCGCCGACGCGACCGGCGAGTTCGCCGACGACTTCACCGGCGTCGACATCGACGCCGTCGGGCACTGAGACGACGAACTGCGCGCCGTCGAGTCCCGAGCCAAGCACCGCGATGTTGCCTTGCTCGACGATAGCGTTCGCCTGCGCGCGGAGTTCGTCCATGTCGGCGTCGATGCGCCCGACAACGGCGGTCGCATCGCCGACCTCAACTTCTTCGTTGTCGCCACCGCCGCTCGCGCGGGCCTCGGCGAGTTGCTCTTTGAGCTGTTCGATTTCTTTGCCACGGGCCTTCCACTCGTCGAAGAACCGCTCGGCAGTCTCCGGGACGGCATCGGGCGCAACGTCAAGGATATCCGCGGCTTCGGTGAGCGCGTCTTCGGTGCGCTGGGTGGCCTCAATGGCCGCGTTGCCCGCCGCAAACGTCAGGCGGATGACCCCGTCCTGAATCCGCTCGGTGTTCAGGAGCTTGACAGCCCCGATGTCGCCGGTTCGGGCGACGTGAGTGCCACCACAGGCCTGCACGTCGTCGCCGACAGTGATGAGGCGGATCTGCTCGCCGGCCGGGATGCCGCCCTGATAGAGGTCGAAGCCGTACCGTTCCTCGGCATCGTTGCGGTCGGGCCACTCCTGTGAGACGGTGATGTTGTCCTGAATGATGTCGTTTGCGAGGCGTTCAATCTCTTTGACTTCCTCGCGGCTCACCGACTCGTAGTGGCGGATGTCGATGCGGGCTGAGTCGGTGCCCTTCTGGGCCCCGGCCTGCCTGACGTGCTCGCCGAGTACCTGCCGGGCGCTGTGGATGACGATGTGGGTCGCCGTGTGGTGTTGCATCAGGCGCTGGCGACGGGTGGCGTCGACCTGCCCACGGACGAACTCACCCTTGCCGGGGTCGTCGTCGCAGGTGTGGACGATGACATCGCCGTACTGCTGGACGTCGGTCACCTCGGCGGAGACGTCGTCGGTCGACAGCGTCCCCTTGTCCGGGGGCTGGCCACCGCCCTCCGGGTAAAACATCGTCTGGTCGAGCACCACGTCGTAGGTGTCGTCGTCGCGGTCAAACACCTCAAGGACAACGGCTTCGAACTCGGTCCGCTGCTGGTCCTCGTAGTAGAGCCGGTCGGTCTCGGGCAGTTCTTCGAGTCGGTCCTCGTAGGGCGTCTGTGACTCCTCGGTGGCGGTATCGTCGCCGCCGTGGCGCTGGGCGACGACCGCGTAGAAGTCGTCGGGCACGTCGACCGCGACGCCTTTTTCGGCGGCGATCTCCTCGACCATGTCCGGCTGAATCCCGTGGGAATCGTACAGTTCGACCAGTTCCGACGTCGGAATCGGCTCGCCCTTTTCGGCGTACTCGTCGGCCAGCTGGCGGACACGCCGGCCACCGCGGTCAAGCGTCTCGCGGTACTTCTCGACCTCGGTGCGGACGATGTCACGGATGGTGTCGCGGTTCTCGTAGTCGAGGCGTTCGGCCTGCATGTCGACAAGTTCGTCGAGCGGCGCGTCGACGCCGACGCCGTCGACCAGCCGCTTCGTCCGGCGCAGGACCATCCGTGCCAGATACCCTGTCCCGACGTTCGACGGGACGATGCCGTCGCCGAGCATGTACGCGAGCGTCCGGCAGTGGTCGGCGATGGCGTAGATGTCCTCAAGCGGTGCCATCAGGTCCCGCATCTCCTCGACCTCGACGCCGACCTCGGCGGCGATGGTGTCGCGTTCGGCTTCGATGTCTTCGGCCTCGTCGATGTCCATCCGGCCCGCGAGCTTCGCGGCCTCGTGGACGATGCGCTCTTCCTCGTCAGTGAGTTCGATGCCGGCGTTGTCCTTGAGGAAGGCGATCATGTCGGGGTAGACGGCCTCGTACACCGTCGGCGTCCCCTGGCTCATCCAGGTCCAGCGTTCGAGTCCATAGCCGGTGTCGACGATGTAGGTGTCCATCGGCGAGTACCGGTTGCCGTCCTTCATCTCGTACTCGCCGTCGGAGTCCTGCTCCATGGACATGAAGACGAGCGTGGCGAGTTCGGCCCCGCGGTAGATAACCTCGATAGCCGGACCGGCGTTGCCGCCACCGACCCACGGGTCCTCGATGTAGACGATCTCGTCCAGATTCGCCCCCATCTCCTCGAACAGTTCGTCGCAGTACTGGACGGTTTCGTTCTTCCAGTACACCTCGCCCTCGTAGGCGTACTGCTCGGGGTCTTCGATGTCCTCGCGGGCGTTGAACGCGTGGTGGGCCATCATCTCGAAGGCCATCGTGTGCCGGCCCGTCTTCCCGACGTTGTCGATGTCCTGCATCCGGATACAGGGCTGGCTGATACACAGCGGGTTCGCCGGCGGCGGCGTCGTCCCCGAGGTGACCAGCGGTTGGAAGTCGTAAATCGACGCCTGCGTGAGGAGGACATCGTCGCGCCAGCGGTTCGCTGCCACCGGATACGGGTCGATGCGCTCGTGGTCACGGTCCTCGAAAAAGGAGAGGAACGCCTCGCGCATCTCCGTCAGCGAGTGGGACTCGTCGAAGCCGGGGTTGTCGATGAAGTCGTACTCCGCACACGGCGGTTCGCCACAGGTCTCGCGCTTGACACGGGACCAGAACATGTCGCCACAGGAGACACACTCCTGTCTGTGGAAGCCTTCCTCTTCGAAGTAGTCGAGTTGGTAGGCCTCGTCGAGGTCGCTCATTGGTGTTCAGTTGGCCCACGTTCGCCTAAAACTGTTCCGAAGGGGCCGAGTATTGAGCCGGGAGTCACTGTTGTCAGGTAGATGCAGTCGGACTACAACCGAAAGGCGCCCTTACTTGCCCTGTGCGAGCGAGGCCAGCATCGCTTCGAGTTGCACACGCTCGTTCGCGCCGCGGGTGATCCGATAATCGGTTTCGCCGATGCGTTCGAGCACTCGGACGGCTGCGTCGTCGTCAATATCGAACTCCCAGATGGAGCGATGCAGTTGGTCGATGATGTCGCCGCCCGCAATGCCCTCTTCGGTCAGGAGTCTATCGAGGGTCGCCCGCGAGGCGGTGAAGTCGCCGTCCAGCGCCGACTGGACCATCGTCCGGATCTCTTCCGGGCGGGCCGTCGAAGTGATAGCGTACACTGCCGACTCGTCGACCGTGTCGCCGCTGACCGATGCAGCTTGCAGGCCGTTGATGGCTTTCCGCATATCCCCGTCGGCGGCGTAGACGAGTGCGTCGAGTCCGTCTTCGGTCAGTTCAATGTCTTCTTCGGCAGCGATGGTTCGGATTTCCTCGGCAACGGCGTCGTCTGCAAGCGGCGAGAACCGGAAGACCGCACAGCGCGATTGGATCGGGTCGATGATCTGGCTGGAGTAGTTACACGAGAGAATAAAGCGGACGTTGTTCGAGAACTGCTCCATCGTCCGGCGCAGCGCCGACTGGGCGTCGCTAGTCAGCGCGTCGGCCTCGTCGAGGAAGATGATACGGTACTCGACGCCCCCGAAGCTCGTCCGGGCGAAGTTCTTGATACGGTCCCGGACCACATCGATACCACGCTCGTCGGAGGCGTTCAGTTCGAGGAAGTGCTCGCGCCAGTCGTCGCCGTACAGTTCACGGGCGATAGCCGTCGCGCACGTCGTCTTCCCCGTCCCTGCCGGCCCGGAAAACAGCATGTGGCTCAGGTCGTTGCGCGAGACGTAGCTCTTGAGCCGCCCGACGATATTCTCGTGCCCCATCACGTCGTCGAGCGTCTGCGGGCGGTACTTCTCGATCCAGACCTCCTCGCGTCCCGCCCGCGACTCGGACTCGGCCTCACTCATGGACGATTGGAAGCGTGGGCCGGTCTTAAACCCCGCGAGAGTCGACAGTCTCAGGTGCATCGGCGGAGTACGGCCGGGTATGCACGTCACCGTCGAAATCGCCGGCGAAGACACCCACGAACTGGAGGTGGACGCGGACGCGACGTATGGCGACCTGCTCGCACCGGTCGACCTGAGCCCCCACGAGGTGTCAGTCCTCGTCGACGGCGAGCACGTGCCGACGGACCAGCCCGTCGAGCACGACCACGTTCGGGTTGTCAGGCTCATCAAAGGCGGGTGAGTCGCCGATGCGTGTCCGCGAAGCGACCGAGGCCGACCTGCCGGCAGTGATGAACGTTCTCGACGGCGCGGCGCTCGAAATCGGTGTGCCAACGGTCCGTACAGGAATCGCCGGCGACGGAACGCTCATCTCGGTTTCGGGTGGTTCCGGGGCAGACGCACCGCCCGAAAGCGACCGAATACTCGGCGCACTCGTACTCGATGACACTCACATCGACGCCGTCGCTGTCCGTCGCCGTCGCCGGGGACAGGGCATCGGGACGGCGCTCGTCGAGGCCGCACTCGACCGGCGGGACCGACTCACGGCCGAGTTTGATGCGGACGTGCGGCCGTTCTATGAGCAACTCGGGTTCGACGTGGAGCTTCTCGACGACGAGGGCGGCCGGTTTCGCGGGATTCGCAAGTAATCGTCCCGTCGGAGTCAGTTCTGACGACCGGTCAGTTCCTCGATGGACAGTTCATACAGCGTTATATCCATCTCATCGGTCGGCTCGTCGAACACCCGAATGGGCGCGTAGCGCTCGTTTATTTCGACGGCTTCGTAGGCCGGGTCACCGTCGGGGACAGCCGCTATCGGTCCCTTGGCGACGATGCTCCAGCCGGTCCACGCCTCCGCGTCCGGCGTCTGCTCCGTCTCCGTGACGACATACGTCGCCGTCTCGGTGGCGTCGAGGTACGCCGACTTCTTGCTCCCGCTTGTCTCGCCAAGGCGGAAGTACAGCGACCCGTCCTCGTAGTGGTGAAACACCGGGAAAGCATACGCGTCGTCGCCGTCAGCCAGCGCGAGCACGCCGCTCTCGCTCTCGCCAAGGCGGTCGCGGACGATGTCGTCAGGCATCCCCTCTGTGTAGGCGAACGCGATGTCGGTGTCCATGCGTCGACGACGCGTGCCGCGGGCTTAAACGAGGGGTTCGACCAGTTCCTGACCGGCATCGAGCAGTTCGCCGACCCGGGCATCGCTGCCGGCCTCGGCGTAGACGCGGAGCTTCGGTTCCGTCCCGGACGGGCGGACGAGCACCCACGTCCCGTCTTCGAGTCGGATTTTGAACCCGTCGACCGTGTTGATACCGTCGACGGCGACCCCCGCCAGCGTGTCGGGCAGTGCGGTTTCGAGGTCTTCGAGAACTGGCTCCTTGCGGTCGTCCGGGCAGTCGACGCTGATCCGGTCCTGATGGATTTCGCCGTGTTCGTCCAGCAATCTGTCGACACGAGCATCAAGCGGTTCCTCGCGCTCGGCGGCGGCGGCGGCCAGCGCCACCAGCACGCCGTCCTTGTTCCGCAGGTGGTCCGGCAGGCCGAAGCCACCGGATTCTTCGCCGCCGAACAACGCGTCGTGGTCAGCCATCGCCTCGGCGACCCACTTGAAGCCGACGGCGACCTCGTGGACGTCTTGGCCGTGGGCCTCGGCGACGCGGTCGACGATGCTGGAGGTCGAGACTGTCCGAACGACATCGCCCGTCCCGTCCTCAAGCAAAAAGTCGTACATCGCGGCGAAAAACAGGTTGGGGTCCAGATAGCCGCGGTCGGGCGTAACGACGCCGATGCGGTCGGCGTCGCCGTCGTTGATAATCCCCAGCGCGGCGTCGCCCTCGCTGACTTCGCCGACGAGTCCCTCAGCGTTCTCCGCCGACGGCTCGGGCGACCCGCCGCCGAACTCCGGGTCCTGTTCGCAGTTGAGACGAGTCACATCGGCCCCGGCCGCTTCGAGCAGGGCGTCGGTGACGCCACGGCCACTGCCGTATAGCGCGTCGTAGGCGACTGACAGGTCATCGAGGTCAGTGTCGACGAAGTCCAGCGCGTGGTCGTGGAACGGGCCAATAAGGTCTTCTTCCGTTCGCTCGCCCCACTCGTCTTCGGGGAGCGGGTCGAGGACGGCGAGGTTTTCCTCGAAGGCGGCCGTCCAGTCGGGGAGCGCCGGCGACCCGTCGCCAGGGATGAACTTCACGCCGTTGTACTCCGGCGGATTGTGGCTGGCCGTGATCTGGAGCGCCCCGGCCAGACCGCGGTCTTTCACCGTCCAGGCGAGGATCGGCGTCGGCGTGTCCCGGTCCGGCAAGAGCACGTCGAAGCCGTTCGCACGCAGGACGTGTGCGAGCTCGTCGGCAAAACCGGGCGAGGTCTCACGGGCGTCGTACCCGATGGCGACGGTCCCGCTCGCCCCGCGCTCGGCGAGCGTCGTGGCGACAGCCTGACCAACCATCCGGACTCGCGGTTTCGTGAACACGTCCAGCGTCGCCCGCCAGCCGTCCGTCCCGAAAGCGATTGCGCCTGCGTCGACATCCGCGTCGTTGTCCATATCCCGCGGTTCTCGGCCCCCAGACAAAAAGTCACGCCTCATCGGTGAGCTGTCACTTTTCCTGTTATTGACAGTGAGAAGTGAGCGGCGGGTCAGATATCGAACGCTACTTCGGCGTCGCTGGATTCGACGAGTCGTTCCTTCTCCGCTCTGGAGTACTGCTTAATCTCGTACTCACGGCTCATCGCGTCGGACTGTGAGTCAAATGATTCGACGTGAATCAGTTCGACCGGGGTTCTGCCGCGCGTGTACTTCGCGCCATCGCCGGCGTCGTGCTCTCGGACGCGGCGTTCCACATCGGTCGTGTAACCGGTGTAAAACGTGTTGTCGCTACAACGGAGGACGTACACGTGGTAAGGGCTCCGCGCGGTAGTCATCGCACGATGCTGGTGGCCCAGTGGGCCTCACACTTGTTGGGCGCGCTCTCTCGATACCTCGGCAATGCCAGCGTTTGCCGAGCAGTTGGGACACGCCCGGATGTGTCCACGTTCATCCGCGAACACTCGGGCGAACTGGTCTGAGACGTGCGCGCCGCAATGATCACATTCAGGCATCGTGTTCGTCGGCGACACCACCGCCGACGTATACGCGTACGCGCGTTGTTCCCATAGCTCTTTACCCAAATACTTGGGTATACCCGTGGCTGGCGAGGGTGGTTATTCCCGCGCATTGTCGAGCTGTCTGGCGATTAGGCCGGCCTGTGTCCCGGCGGTGAAGCCGGCGTCGATGTTCACGACAGAGAGTGCAGTGCAGGACTGGAGCAGTCCCGAGAGAGCGGCCTCACCCTCGCCGCCGTGGCCGTAGCCGGTCGAGACGGGCAGGCCGATGACCGGTACGTCGACGAGACCGGCGACAACCGTCGGGAGCGCACCTTCGCGGCCCGCCGCGACGATGAGCACATCCTGGTCCCGGAAGCCGTCGACCGCATCTATCGTCCGGGCAAGGCTCGCAACCCCGACATCGTCGATACGGGTCACGGTGGCACCCATCTCCTCGGCGATAAGCGCGGCCTCACCGGCCGGAACGGCGTCGGATGTTCCGGCGGTGACGATACCCACTGACGCGTCCAGCGACGGGCGCTCGAACGCGGGGGTCGTCGCGACCAGCCAGTTCGAGCGGTCGTCCCAGCGAACTGTCGCATCGGGGGCGGCTTCGTCCAGCCGCTCCCGAACGGCCGTTGCAGTGGACGTATCGAGTCGTGTCACGATAGCCCGGTCCGTCGTCTCAATAGCTGTTGCTGCCAGATCCGCCACTTCTCCCGGTGTCTTCCCGTCCGCGAGGACGGCTTCAGGAACGCCGGCACGGTCCTCCCGGGCGGCGTCGAACCGACCGGCCCCGCTGGTCGCGTAGCCGGAGAGCGCCGCCTCGGCTTCCGTCGGGGAGAGGTCACCCGCCGCAACCGAATCGAGTATATCGCGCATAGAACCCATTCAGTGGTACGGCCACTCCTATCCGTCGGTCCGAAACAGGCGTGTTGCTCACATCAGGGTCGGATCCGTGGGAGCGCGCGTGAGCGACGCTCGGCCGGAGTAACGCGACAATAGCCGTCTGGGGCAGACAAAAAGCGGGATTCTGATGGATTCTCGCGGACACAATCCCGGATTTATAACGGGTTATGTGTCGTATAATGCCTCAAACTGCCGGTAATAGGGTCGAGAGCGAACTAATTGGAGAAAGTATATAAGTAACCCCCGTCGATACCTCGTCTGTATGGCAGACCTAATCGTCAAAGCCGCCGTTAAAGAAGAGCTCAACGACATGAACGTAGCGTCCGACTTCTACGACGCACTCGACGAGGAAGTCGAGGAGCTGCTTCAGGACGCAGCCCGACGAGCCGACGAGAACGACCGGAAGACGGTCCAGCCGCGCGACCTGTAAGGTCGTTTCAAGCAGCGTATTTTTTTGACGCAAGCCGACCAGCGACAGCTATTTCGAAAGCGTTCGGACGGTGACGCCATCAGCAGTGCCGACGTGAATCTCGTCAGCCATACCGACGAACAGCCCGTGCTCGACAACACCGGGCAGCGCGGCGAGGTCGCTGGCGAGTGCGGCGGGGTCGTGGATGGAATTGAAGTCGCAGTCGAGCACGAGATTTCCGTTGTCGGTGACGACGGGGCCGTCCTTGCGTTCTGCACGGCGGAGTGTTGGGTCACCACCCAATTCTTCGACTGCCGTAACGACTGTCGAGCGGGCCATCGGGAGTACCTCGACGGGGACAGGATGTGAGAGTACGTCCGCCTCTTTCGTCGGATCAGCGACGACGAGGAAGCGGTCGGCGCTCGCGTCGACTATCTTCTCCCGGGCGTGCGCCGCGCCACCGCCTTTGATCAGGTTGCCGCTGGCCACCTCGTCGGCCCCGTCGATGGCGAGGTCGACCGACACGTCGTCGAGGTCCGCCAGCGGGATGCCACAGTCACGGGCCAGCTGGCGGGACTGAAACGACGTGGGGACGCCGACGACATCGAGGCCGGCGTCGACCGCCTGGCCGATAGCGCGGATAGCGTAGGCTGCCGTTGACCCCGTGCCGAGGCCAACAACTGTGCCGTCCTCGACCGCTTCGGCCGCTGATTCCCCCGCTGCCTGTTTCGCCGCGTCGGAGCCGCCCTGTTTCATGTGCGGTGGGTCGACAGACGTGGACAAAACGTTTGTTCTCCCGGCCGCAAGCGTTCGAATGGTCGACTGCACGTACTGTGGCTGTCCCGTCGAGAACCACGACCCCGTCTACGTCAGCGAGGCGCCCGACGGGAAGTCGACGACGCAGTTTTGCAACTACGGCTGCCTGTCTGCTCACATCGACGAGGCAGACCTGACAACCGGCACGACCTGTGAGTGGTCACCGACGCAGTAGCGGCGCGGTCTGTGGGTGGTCACCGACACAGCGACGGAGCGAGCGTCAGCACCATCGGTCCACAGTACCTGTCCGATGCCGGATGGATTTTAGGGGCGGCCCGACCCAGAGAGCAGTAATGACACAGTTCGGAACGAGCGGGATTCGGGGTCCCGTCGGCGAGACGGTCACAGCCGAGTTGGCGCTCTCGGTGGGGCGAGCGCTTGGCATCGACTGCGAGCGGGTGGTCGTGGGCCGGGACCCGCGAGCGAGCGGCGAGTACCTCCAGACGGCGCTGGTGGCCGGGCTTCGGGAGAGCGGCGTCGACGTGATAGACCTCGGCGGCGCGGCGACGCCGACTATCGGACGGGCGGTGGCGTGGCAGGATGCCGACGCCGGCGTCGCAGTGACAGCGAGTCACAATCCGCCAGAAGACAACGGTATCAAGCTCTGGCAACCCAGCGGCCAGGCCTTCGATGCGGACCTGCGAGCAACGATCGAACAGCGACTGGACGAGGATGCGTTCCAGCCAGCGGCGTGGGACGAGAGCGGGGGCCTGGTGTCTCGGGATACCAGCCAACGCCACGTCGACGCGCTGGTCACGGAAATCGGTGAGCGAAACCTCGATAGCCATGTCGTCGTCGATCTGGGCAACGGCGCGGGTCGAGTCAGTGTCGACGCGCTTTCGGCGCTGGGCTGCTCCGTCGAGACGCTCAACGGCCAGCCCGACGGCGCGTTCCCGGGTCGGCCCTCGGAGCCGAAAGCCGAGAACTGCGAGTCACTGGCGACGCTAGTGGCCGAATCCGACGCCGACCTCGGCATCGCACACGACGGCGACGCCGACCGGATGCGGGCGGTTTCGGCCGACGGGACCTTCCTCTCGGGCGACGTGTTGCTGGCCGTGTTCGCCCGTACTGCGGCGTCACCGGGCGAGCGGGTCGCCGTCCCGGTCGATACGAGCCTCGCCGTCGAGGACCACCTCAGCGATATCGACGTGGCCGTCGAGTACACCCCGGTCGGGGACGTGTATGTCGCCGAGGCCGCGAGCGAGGACGGGGTCGCTTTCGGCGGCGAGCCAAGCGGTGCGTGGATCTGGCCCGAGCGGACGCTGTGTCCGGACGGTCCGCTGGCGGCCTGTACCGCCGCGGCACTGGACAGCGAGCGCTCGCTGGGCGACCGGGCCGCCGACGTGCCGGAGTACCCCATTCGCCGGGATAGCGTCGAAACCGACCAGAAGGAGACTGTGATGGACCGCGTTCGAGAGACAGTGACCGACGCCTACGACGACGTGACGACGCTCGACGGTGTCCGCGTCGACCTCGGCGACGCGTGGTTCCTCTTGCGGGCCAGCGGAACCCAGCCGCTCGTTCGGATCACCGCCGAGGCCCGCGACCCAGACCGTGCTGACGCGGTGTTCGAGGAGGCACGGGCGCGCCTGACAGACGCAGTAGTCTAGAGCCTGAAACAGGAGTCCCGGCAAAACAACGGTTGGTAGCGAGTGCAGCCGGCGAGGAAAACGTCCCCGCAACCGTCAGGTCACAGGGCGGCAGTTCCTGATCGGTTCTATCCGCGACGTGTGGACCGGGCCTCACGGACGTCTGCCCCGTCGCGAATCTTGTCCTCGCACTGCGGACAGACCCTGGGCTTTTCGACCCCGTTCGGCGTGAACACACGCGCGTAGTCAGCCGTTACAAAATTACCGCAGTTCTGGCATTCCGGCATACAACCCTGTATGTGGGTTATACCCTCTTAATTGTTATTGGTCTGGTAAGTGTTCGCATACGAGGTGTTGGCGGCGCTACCGGGTGAAAACGCCATTTCGTTCGAAAGAAGGAAACGCCACCGACGGACACACCGGCCAGTGGAGTGTCGGTCAGTTGCCACAAACTCATCGAAGGAGCGCCAGATTCGGGACGGAGCGTGTCCGGTTACGCCTCGAAGGTACTGGTAATGGTTCCGTCCTCGGACAGTTCGATGACACCGTCGAAGAGCTCCCGGAACGCCGCGACCGTCTCCTCGTCGTGGACCTCGTCGGCGAGGTGGAACATCCCGACAGCGTCGTACTCGTCTAGCAGGTCGAGGATGTCTTCGACGGCCGAGAGCGCGCCGTCCTCGTCGGCGTAGTAGATGAGTTCCGTCAGCGAGTCGAAGGTCACGCGGAGCTTCCCGTCGTGTTCTTGCAGAAAGGTCTCGGCCTCCGAGACAATCCCGGAGAGGTCGTCCGGCGCGGAGACGTATCGGACGCCTTCGGACTGGCGACGGGTGTAGCCGCGCTCGACCGACAGCGTGTCGAGGATGGTCGCTTTGGACTCGTCGACCTCGTAGTACTCCAGTTTCTGTTTGACCTCCCGGGCGGTGGTCCGGGTCGAGATGACGAGCATCGAGTCGGTGTCGGTCGCAAGGAAATCCGTGTCCAGTCGGTCCGTCTCGCCGGTACTCGGATGCAGGAGTAGTACCCCCGTGCCACCCGGAACGGTTTCCGGTGCGTTGTCGATAGCCAGCGTATATTCCATATGCACATCAAGGAGAGTGGAACCCAATTAAGTGTGCGGGTCCCGGTTAGAACACGCTGTCCGCCGTCGCAGCTCCAACGACGCTGAAAATTGCACCGACAGTGATGGCTTTCAGGGTCGTCAGGGTGACCGCCATCGGCGTCGGGTCCAGCAGAATCCCCCCGTTGACGAGGAACGTGTCCGGGGCCGTAAACGCCATCGCGAGAATGGCGACTGAGCCAAACGCCACGAACATCAGTGAGACGAATCGGACCGGAATACCGGCCACCTCCGCCTCAGTGTCCACGTCGCGGTCGGCGTCAGCTTTGTACAGCGCCCCGTAGCCGATAGCGAACACGATACCGACGACAAGCACTGCGTGATACCAGGACATATTCTCAGCAAGGACCCACACCTCCTCTGTCACGACGAACGGCCCCGCGAGCAGGAACCCCCCAACGAGTTGCTGGGCAGTGTCCGCGACCCGGTATCGGCGTCGACCCATACCGGGTTGCTGTCCCGTCAGCACGAAAGTCTCCCGGTCTGTCACTGTCCGACAGGACCAATGTCCAGTCGCTACGGAGCGGTTCACAGCTTCCCTTCTCGTTTCAACTGGACCGAAAATGTGCCGCTGTCCCTCGGTTTCCAAGTGAAGAAAGGGGGTACAGCGGCTGTGAAGGGACTGAAAATCGCGACATCATCGGCTGATTCGGGCCGTGAATAAAAGCGTTTCGTCCCTCAGCCGACAGGTCAAGCGGGCCGGGACAGCTTACGTCGTCCGGAAGGCCCGGTCACCGGCGTCGCCGAGCCCCGGAACGATGAACCCGTCCTCGTCGAGTTCGTCGTCGATAGCGACGCTGATGATGTCAGCGTCCGGCTGCGCCTCCGAAACACGGACGATACCCTCTGGCGCGGAGACTGCGGCCAGAACAAGCAGGTTCTCCGGCTCTGTCTTCTCCGAGGTGATGTAATCGAGCACCGTGGCCATCGTCGACCCGGTGGCGAGCATCGGGTCCGCGATGATGACGGTGTCGTCTTCGGTGATTTCGGGCAATTTGACGTATTCGACGGAGATAGGGAACTCGCCGTCGTCGTTCATTCCGGCTTCCTCATCACGGCTGGCGGAGATGACGCCCTGTCTGGCGCGGGGGAACGCTTTGAGCAGTCCTTCGACAAACGGCGTCGCGGCGCGGAGGACGTTGACGATGACCACATCGTCGAGTCCTTTGACGCGTTCCCCCATCGTCGTGGTTAGTGGCGTCTGGATTTCCGTGTACTCAGTTTCCATCCGCCCGTCAATGATTTCGTAGCCACAGATACGGCCGAGGCGGACCAGTCCCTTCCGGAACGCGACCTGTTCGGTCTCGACGTTTCGTATCCGAGTCAGTTCATCTCGCGCCAGCGCGTGCGTGACGACAGAGGCGTCGCCGCGCTGTTCGATTGGCATATCGTGCCCGTTGACACCCGATGGCTTAAACGGTTCTCACTCAGGCCGGCTCGGCCGTGCCTGACCGTACCGCAGGGTCACCGCCGCGCTGGCGGTTCTTTGCCATGAGGAAGAGGAACAGCGCGAGACCGACGCCGCGGAGCACAACGTCGAGCAAGAGCGTCATCTCGCCGCCGCCGAGGCCGATGAGGCCGAGGATGTCGTACACGCCGGACACTGCGAGGCCGGGGGCCATCAGGAGCAGCGAACTGAACGCGAACGCCGCCCGCTCGCCCCGGGAGACCGGCGCGTACGCGAACCCGATAACCGTCGCGGCCAGCGCGACGACGCCGAGGAAGACGCCGATCACAGGTATCAGGATCTCAGGGATAGCGTAGCCGACATCCAGCAAGTCTGCAGCCTCAACAACCCGATATTTGTCCCCGACATCAAGGTTGGCAGCGTCAGGGTTGCGCCGAAGCAGAATGATGCCCGGCGTGACAATGAACGCGAACGGCACAATTGCCTTGTTGAGCGAGAGCGAAAACGCCTCGATGCCGGTCTCGAAGGCATCGGACTTTGCGACACCGGAAGCGGCGTAGGCAGCCACTGCGACCGGCGGCGTGATGTCGGCGATGACGCCGAAATAGAGGATAAACAGGTGCGCCGCGAGCAGCGGGACGCCGAACTCGGTCAGCGCCGGCGCGAGCAGGGAGACGAGGATGATGTAAGTCACCGTCGTCGGCATCCCCATCCCGAGGATAATCGAGGAGAATGCGGTGACGAGCAACAGCAAGACCAGCGAGCCGCCGGCGACGGCCGTGATGAGCGAGACGAGGTTCGGGCCGAGGCCGGAGACGCTGATGACGCCCGGAATGATGCCGGCAGCGGCGACCGCGATGACGACCGGGACCGCGGTTCTGGCCCCACTCTCCATCGACTTCCCGACGAAGACACCGAGCCTGTACAGTCCGTTCGAAGCCAGCTCTGGACGGCCGATAGCATCGGACGTCGTTTCGGCGGCATCGTCGACGGCATTGTCGAACGACAGCAACGGCGAGTCGAGTCTGGGTCGGGTAATCAGCGTGAGGACGCCAGCGAGAATGATTAGCGTGCCGACGTTGCCGAGCGCCGCCGAAAACGCGGAGCCAAGCGGCTGTGAGCCGGGCAGTGCAAGCGCACCCTCCGCCGTCAGGTCTGCCGCGACAAGTCCATCAATACGACTGAACAGCGCCGGGAACGCTGTCGTGGCCTGTACGAACCGATTGAACAGGTATCCGAAAACACCGACGCCAGTGAGGGACTGCGTGAGCGTTGTCAGTCCGAACAGAGACGCGAATGTAATTCCGAGTCGGGCACGCGTCTCGTCGCCGTAGGCCGCGACGAGCGTGATGAGCGCTCCGATTGCGATGAGTGTGAACCACGCCGAGCGGGCGACAGACAGCCGCTCGATGATGAGGTAGTACAGCAAAAGAACGAGCGGGACGAGGTAGAACCAGCCGCTACGGAGGTGGCTACGGATGTTCACCAGTTCCGAAGAGTCGAGGCCACCGATATCCTCCTTGACCGCCTCGAAGTGGACCATCACCCAGACACCGAAGAAGAAGACGATAGCGGGAATCGTCGCGACGACGATGACATCAGCGAACGGCGTCGCTGTGTACTGGACGATAAGGAATGCGGCGGCCCCCATCACCGGCGGGAGAATCTGGCCACCCGAGGAGGCAGACGCCTCGACGCCGCCGGAGAACTCCGGCGAGTAGCCCGACCGCTTCATCAGCGGAATCGTGAACGCGCCGGTCGTCACCGTGTTCGCAATGGAGGACCCGGAGATGGTCCCCATGAAGCCGCTGGCGAGGATGGACGCCTTCGCCGGGCCACCCTTCCGCGTCCCTGTCGCACCGTACGCAAGGTCGATGAACCACTGCCCCGCGCCGGACATTTCGAGGAACGCGCCAAAGAGGATGAAGATGTAGATGAACTGCACGGAGACGGTGACCGGAATTCCGAACACCCCGTTTTCGGTGTTGTACCAGAGGTTCTGGATGATAGAGGGCCAGGACAGTTCCGGGATGGAGAGCACGCCGACGTAGGCGGCGTCCTGTGGGATGAGGACACCAAAGCGGGCGTAGACGACGAACGCCGCGACGATGACCATCAGCCAGAGGCTGATGGCCCGGCGAGTCGCTTCGAGGACGAGCAGGACGCCGACCGCGCCGAGCACGAACGCGTAGGAGGTATCGGCGAGCGGCCCGAGAAGCCCCGCCATCGGCTCTAGGAAGGTGAACACTTCCTGAATCGGTCGGCCGCGTTCGAGTCCCAGCGCACGCATTCGCTGGATCTCGTCGAAGTCAGTAACGAAGTACGCGGCCGACAGCACCGACAGGACGATAAAAACGAAATCCGAGGGTGTCACGCGGTCCATCTCGGCGTCGAGGAACGCCCAGGCGAGGGCGTCGCCGATAGCGTGAACGACGCGAGACACCGGATGCTCCGCGCCGAGTTTCTCATCGACCAGCGACCCGAGCGCGATACAGCGCCGGGAAAGCGGGCCGTCGCCGGTGCTGCCGGGATACAGCAAGAACGTCAGAATGAGGCCAAAAGAGACGTGGACAGCGTTGATCTGGAGGAGTTGCAGTGACGCGAACACGACATCACCGACGCCGGGAAGCGAAATCGAGAGGACGAAGCCTTTCGCCGCGAGCCACATCTGAAACACCGAAAACGAGATGCCGATGAGCGCGACGAGGACAACTGCCCACCCTGTAAGGGAGCGTTTCCGCTCTATCTCCTGCAGTACTTCGTCAACTTCCTCGTCCGATACGGCCTCCCCGTCGTCGTCAGATCGTGTGTTTTCAGTCATGTGTTGAGCTGGTCTGTCGCAGCACCGAACGACGAGCGCTGGGTCACATAGAGGTGGACCGAGCGGCCGTTGGTGCGGGCTACCAAGTCGTAGGTTTCGGCTCCGACGTGAAGTTTATGTCCTGCAACATCACCGGGAGAGACTGTCACGCGCGTATAGTTGCCCGGGGGGTCGAAGACATACATCCCATCCTCACGAGTGACGTTGGCTCCACTCGGGAGCCCCCAGCCGAACGATTCGAACTCCATACGGGTCATCTCAAGATGGTCGCCACGGACTGTGTACTCGTCGTAGACACGCGTTTTTTCGACACTGTGCATATATTCCAGGGCCACGGTCGTGCCGTCCTCAACCGAGACCGTTAGATACTGCTCACCGGTCTCGGCGTCTTCGACGACCAGTGCACGTCCGCCGGGGAGCGCTGCTACAGTCCCGATGAGGAGGAGGGCACCGAGCACCGCGATAGCGACGTATCGTCGTCTCATTCCAGTTGGTGAGTAATAGAAGGTGGTTAGTTAACGATACGGATAGCGTCAGTCAGCGGCGTTACGCGTCGAAGTAGGCCGCTGCGCCGGGGTGGAGTTCGATGGACATCCCGTCCTGAGCGGAGTCCGCGCTGATGAAGTCCGTCTTGATAGAGAGGTCGTCGACGTTGTCGAAGATGGCCGCGGTGACCGACTCGACCGTCCCTTCGGGCTGTTCGGCGTTCGTCGCAATCATCGCCTGCACAGCGATTGTTTCGACAGCCTCGTCGACGCCGGTGTAGGTGTCGGCGGGGATGGTGTCGTCAGCGAACCAGGAGGCGTCCTCCTTCGCTGCGGCACGGTTGTCGCCGGAGATTGGGACGATGACGAGGTCGTTGGTGTTTGCGAGGTCCTCGATTGCGCCGACCGGCCAGCCACCGACGACGAACGCGGCGTCGATGTCGCCGTTCCGGAGCTGGTCGGCAGCCTGAGAGAACGAGGCGTTCTGCTCGGTGTAATCGGAGATGCCGACTGACTCCAGAATCTGGTTCGCGTTGACCTGGGTTCCGCTCCCGAGGTCGCCAGTGTTGATCGTCGCCCCTTCGAGGTCGGAGAGTTGCGTGATGCCTGTGTCCGCGAGGGTGACGACCGTGATCGTTTCGGGGTACAGGGTCGCAACGCCCTGGAGGTTCTCGACGGCGTTGTCCTGGAACGCATCGATGCCAGTGCCGTTCTTTGCGAACGAGGCGATATCGTTCTGGATGAGCGCGAAGTCGGCGTCGCCGCTGGCGAGGCTGCCGACGTTTTCGACGCTCGCACCGGTCGACTGGACGTTCAGCGTGAAGTCTGTGTTGTCCTCTACGACCGTCTTGAACTCGTTCGAGAGCGGGAAGTAGGTGCCACCGGTGCCGCCGGCGTGCCACGAGAGGCGGGTCTCGGTGTCGCCTTCGGTCATTTCGCCCTCGGTCATGTCGCCACCCTCGGTCATGTCGCCGCCCTCGGTCGTTTCGCCGTCGCCACCGTCGCCGCCGTCGCCGCCACCGCCACAGCCGGCGAGAGCTGCGACACCTGCAACGCCTGCTGTCTTGAGGAACCGCCTACGTGTGGAGTTGTTAGTCATACGTATGTCTACGTCACACGGGGTATTCAAGAATGTTAGCTAGTATACAGTCGCTATTTGACTATATTGTGCGATAGCGTGTGACAGAGTATTTCACCGGACGGAATAGAGATGGGAAAAGACGGACAGGCAAAGTGTTCTATTTTTCGAGAATTTCAGCTCTAGTTATATTTCAGCAAACAACCGCCACGTCAGGACCCGTTACGCGGACGTCTCGATACCAAGCTCATCGAGAAGCGTGCGGGCAGCTGCAGCCGAGGACGGTGGGCCACGAGCCGTGATGAGGTCACCATCGACCGTGACGCTGGTGTCGGCATCGAGTTCGGCGTCCCAGTCCGCACCGACAGCCTTCACTTCGTCTTCGACCCAGTACGGGAGCTTCCGGCCGTCGGGGAGCAGGTCGTTCTCGTCGACAATGCCTTCCTCCCAAGCGTTCGGGAAGCCGGTGACCGAGCGGCCGTCGGCGAGGAACTCGCCGTCGCTATTGCGGGTGAAGGCCAGAATCCCGACCGTGTGACAGACGACGAGTGCCTTGCCGTCGTCGCCGGCGACGCTCTCGCGCAGCAGTTCACGGGCGTGGACATCCTGCGTGACGTCCCACTCCGCGCCGTGGCCGCCGGGGAACACGACGGTGTCGTAGTCCTCGGCGTCAGCCTGTGCCAGCGGAATCGGGTTGTTCAGGCGCTCGTCGGTCTCGTGGACTTCCCGAACGTGTTCCGAGAGGTCTTCGCCGACTTCTTCGGGGTCGACGGAACGTTCGTCAAGCACCGGCGGCTCGCCGGTCGGTGTCGCCACCGTAATATCCAGACCGGCGTCTGTAAGAGTTGTCAGCGGCTCAATACATTCTTCGCCCCAGTACCCGTGTTCGCTTACGACGAATAGTGCGGATGACATCAAACTACCATTCGCGTGCAATCCTTATAAGCAGCCGTTCGGTGTTGAGCGAAGCGGGGCGAGCGGGAAGACCGCTATACAGTAAGAATGCGTCATTTATACTCCGATATCAAGGGCTGGGGAGGGGGCTCGCGGGAGAGTATCACGGCTGCCGCCACGGCGGAAACGTTTAACCCCACTGAGCAGCAATCCGGTGTGTATAGATGGACAGCCCACTGCAGCAGGTCCCGCGGCTGTCATAGACCGATCTATTATACCATGGCAGACATCGAAGAGAGCGTTTCAGGATTCAAGACGAAAGGCGGCTGGGTCGACGTCGTCGAGCACGGCGAGCGCATCACGCAGGCGCTGAAAGACATCGCTTCGGGCGAGACTGTCGACGAGGACGCCCTCAGTGAGTTCGACGAATGGCGACCCAAGAGCCACGAGCGACTGGACGAGGACGTCAACGAGAAAACCGCTGACCAAGCAAGCGTCGACGAGGGCAAAGGCGAACAGGCCGGCAAGGGGCCGGACGAGGACCTCCAGACCGCCGGCGAGAAACTCAGCGAGTCCTACGAGAACCTCGACGAGCCGGACGAGGCGATGGAGCGCTGGAGCGAGTCCGTCGACTACGTGGCGCGCGCGGCTGACTCCGCCAGCCGGAAAGCCCTGCGAAAGGTCGAGGACACCGTCTACCGCAACGTGATGACCCAGATCGCGCCCTATTACTTCGACAACGACCTCATCAGCGCGAACCTCCGTCGCGTCGGCGACGAGGAACGCCCCGAGTACGTCTTCGAGGTCAACGTCAACGACGACGACCTGAAGATGCGCGTCTCGAACAAGCTCGCGGACTTCGAGCAGGCCGTCGACCGCTGGCACGTCGACACCGAGAAAGTCACTGAGGCTGTCGAGGCCGCTGAGGGTGTTGATGCGGTCGAGACGGGAGAAGAGACCGATGCGAAGACGAACTAAGCTCGCCGCTGGGCGAGCGGCATCGGCTTCCAGCATCGTCGACGCAAAAACGAACTAAGCACGAGCATGGCCGCACAGACGGTTAGATAGCGTCGTCAGGGTCGTGTTTTTCCGCCATCCGCGTCGCTTCGGCAGCGTACTGCGCCTGCAGGTCTTCGTCGTCGACGGACCCGAGGTTGTCCGGGTCCGCGTCGACAGCGGCCGTGGTCTCTCGCACGTCGGAAAACGAGGTCAGGGCGCGCTCCTTGCGGAAGTACTGTTCGCCGTCGGGCGTCGCGTACGTGAGGATGATGAGGTTCTGTTCGTCGTCGGAGTAGGTTCGTTCGACCAGCCAGACGCGGACAGTCTCTTCAGTGGCGGACATACGGGAGCGAACCACGCGCTGCCACCTGAACGTTTGCCCGTGAGGCCCGCGTCAGTGTCGGCAGTCGGCCTCACAAGGGCGCGCGAACGGTAGGCTCATTGCAGGGCGGGGCAAACGCCGTGACAGATGGTCGCGACGAGTACGATTGTGACGCTTGTTATCGCGTCAGCCGCGAGTCTGTTTATGGCCTGGGCCATCGGTGCTGGGTCGTCCGGGTCCACACCGTTCGCGCCGGCCGTCGGGGCGAACGCGATCTCGGTGATGCGGGCCGGGTTCTTTGTCGGCATCCTCGGGCTGGCCGGCGCGATCCTGCAGGGAGCCAACGTCACAGAAGCCGTCGGGAGCGAGCTCGTGCTGTTCCCGAGCGGCGGCGGCCTGTCGGCTATTGCCGCTATCGTCGCCCTCCTCACTGCGGCGGTGCTGGTCGCCGTCGGTATTTTCACCGGCTACCCCATCGCGACAGCGTTTACCGTCACCGGCGCAGTGGTCGGCGTCGGGCTGGCGATGGGCGGCCAGCCGGCGACAGCAAAGTACATCGAAATTGTCTCGCTGTGGGTCCTCACGCCCTTCGTCGGCGGGGGTATCGCCTTCGGGACGGCGTGGTCGCTCCGGCACGAGGCCACGACCGAGGAACGGCTCGTGCCGCTGCTGGGCGGGCTGGTCGGTGTGATCTTGGCGAACATCGAGTTCGTGCTGCTGGCACCGGGTAGCGAGCAGGCCTCTGTGGCCCGCGCCGTCGCAAGAGCGGCCGGGACACCGATCTTCCCGTCGATGGTCGTCGTGACGCTCCTTATCGGGGTGCTCGCAGGGGGACTGCTGTATCTAGATATCAGAGCGGACGCGGCCGCCGGGCAGCGGCACTTCCTGCTGGTGATGGGCGGGCTCGTGGCCTTCTCCGCCGGCGGGAGCCAGGTCGGGCTGGCGCTGGGACCGCTGGTGCCCCTGCTCGGCGAGGGGCCGACGGCGGCCATCCCCATCACCGGCGTTCTGTTGTTCGGCGGCCTCGGCCTCCTCGTCGGGTCTTGGACGGGCGCGCCGCGGATGATCAAAGCGCTGGCACAGGACTACTCCTCGCTTGGGCCGCGGCGCTCCATCGGCGCGTTGATTCCGAGCTTCATCATTGCGCAGGCGGCCGTTTTCTTCGGCATTCCGGTGTCGTTCAACGAGATTATCGTCTCGGCTATCGTCGGCTCTGGCGCAGCCGCCGGCGGTGGCGAAGTCAGTCGGGAGAAGATGGGGAAAACGGTGCTTGCCTGGATCGGGTCGCTGGCGCTGGCGTTTGCGCTAAGCTACGGGCTCTTCTGGATTATCGACGCGGCACTCTGACCCGGTCAGCGACCCCAGACGTAGCGACTGACGGCCTCGTCAATACGGGTCGAGAGCCGGCCCATCCAGACCTCAGGCGAGACGCGCTCAATGTCCTGCTGGTCGACCTCGATTCGGTCGTCGCCGAAGGGGTCGTGGGGTTTTTCGCCCTCGTTCTCGTCGACGGCGTCGACGACGACACTCATCGAACACCGGCCACAGGCCTCAGTGTCTTTCGCCATGATTGTTAGTGATTAATTTGGAGGCCAGCGTCAAAAACCTGCCGCGGCGGTCGTGTACGGCCCGTGGACGACCGTCGGCTGACCGACGCCCTTAAGACCCCGACACGGCATCGCCATGGTATGACCTACCGCGGCAGGGGACCAGTACGAACTGAACACCTACGTGACTCACGACGATGAGCGAGGAATCCGAGTCCACGTCGGGTGAGGACCCGACTGACTATGGCGCGGAGAGCTGGGAAGACCCCATGACTGGTGCAGTCCCAAAATCGGAGCTTCCCGACGAAATCGTCGAGGAAGTCCCACACTGGACAGATGACCCCTACTTCGACCGGGTGGGCGACCGCCTGATGTACAATTACACGCTGGAGCGGAACCACCGGCTCCGGGGCGAGCGCTGGGACCTCTACGGCGAGATGCGGGTTCTCAATCAGAAACAGTTCTTCCACCCGGCGCTGTCCTACGGTGACCACGAATCCGAGGAGTACCTCTACGCCCGCCGCGTCGACCGGCCGACAGTCGGCGAACTGAAGCGACTGGTCGAACTGGGTCACGACCTTGCTGACGAGCGTGTGTCGGGCAACGAGGAGCACTACCGAACTGACTTCACGTTCGTCCTCGTCGCCGACGAGATACCCGACGAGGTTCGGTCGTTCGTCGAGGGTCAGCGCGAGCGGACGCTGTTGAAGTACGGCTACTACGGCCACTACGAGGTCAATCTGGGCGTCGTGGTTCCGGACGAACAGGTTGCCGTCGCCGGCGAAGCCGCCGACGTGGTCGAGGCGTTCGTTCTCTGGGAGGACGTGACCCAGCCCGAGGAAGGAGTGCTGTCGCGGCTCGCCAAGCGGTTCTGGAAATGACGCTCCCGACCCGGCGTGCCTTCGTCGTCGGCTGTGCGGCGACGCTGGCCGGCTGTAGCGTCCTGCCGGAGGAGCGCGAGCCCATCGAAGCCAGCGCGGCCGCGCCGGCAGTGCTCCCCGAGTCCAGCGGCTACTCGCTCGTTGCCGAAGATAGCCGCACCATCGAGACGACGGTGACCGTCGACTTTTCTGGGGACGTGGAACTAACGTCGCGGCAAGACGTGATCGCGACGGTGTTCCAGCGCGTGTACCAGTCCGCAAACGGGGAGCAGTTCGGGCTCCTGACGGCCCCAGCCGTGCGAGTCGTCGACCAGCCCGAAGTCGTCCGTGACCCGCTGACGGCGGTGGACAGCACCCGGGTCGTTTCGCTTGCGATGGATACCGACGTGGACACTGTTTCGGAGTGGCGCGAACGCGGCTCAGAGACGCTTCTCGGGACCGAAACGACGCGGACGACAGCGACGGCAACGCTCAACGGGACCGAGCGAAAGCTCGCGCGAATTCGCGTCCGTGCCGGCGAGGATTCAGTGACGGCGATAGCGACTATCTCGGATGACGCCGCGCCGCCGTTCGGCGCGGTCACGCGGGACGCGTAACTGTCGCTGTCGACAATAAAAAACGGAAACGGAGTCGCGGTTCAGTCGTCGCCTGGTTCGACCGCGCTGGCGGGACCACGGTCACGGACCGTGCTGATGTTGTCGTACCCTTTCTTCACGAGGGCCAGCGCGAGGCCGATGAGGACCAGCGCCAGTACCATCTGGACGGTCGAGGACGCGATGGCCGCAGTCCCCTCGGCACCGCCCTGAATGAGGTTCTGGTAGAGGTTGCTGTAGAACGCCAGCCAAGACAGCCCCAGAATAGTGATAGTCGTCATGATGGCCATCGGCACGCCCGTGGAGTACAGCTGCTTGTTGTCGTCCCAGTTCGCGAGCCAGACAGTCGCGGTCAGCAGCGCCAGCGCCGCGAGCAGCTGGTTCGCACCGCCGAACAGGGCCCAGAGCGTGAGCCACTCGCCGGAGATAACCATCAGATAGGCCGGGATGGCCTGCACGAGCGGGTTCGTGTAGCGGCCGCGCCCGATTTCGCCGAGGGTCGAACGGATGCCGCCGCCGACGTTGAAGCCGGAAGCCGTTTCGCCCGCCCTGAGCCCGACGATCTCCTCCATCATGTACCGGCCGAGTCGGACGGCCGTGTCCGTGGAGGTCAGCAGGAAACTCACCAACACGAGCGCCATGAACGGTGCGCCGAAGGTCTGGGGGATGCCGAGACTGGTGAAGATGATGCCGCCACCCGTCGCGAAGTTCGGCAACGCAGCACCGATACCGCCGGCGGGATCAGCGAAGCCGGCCACGGCGAGCGTCGACAGTGCGACGGCGGCCAGCAGTCCCTCGCCGAGCATCCCACCGTACCCGATAAGGCGGGCGTCGGTCTCCTTGTTCAGCTGCTTGGCTGTCGTCCCAGAGGACACCAGCGAGTGGAAGCCACTGATCGTCCCGCAGGCGATGGTAATGAACAGCAGCGGGAACAGCGGTGCGAGGCCCGCGCCCTCGACACCCCAGAAGCCGTTGAATGCACCCATCGAGTCCGCGATGACCAACGAGCCGGTCTCGGTGGCAGCCGTGCCGAAAATCGTGCCGACGATGACAGCCACCAGCGAACCGCCGACGCCGGCGTACAGCAGGAACGACGAGAGGTAGTCACGCGGCTGGAGCAGCACCCACACCGGGAGCGCGCTCGCAATGCCCGCGTACACCATGATTATCGGCACCCACGCCGCACGGTTGGGGTTCATCGCTGTCGCAGACGACCCGGGAATCCACTGTCCAGTGCCGAGGTTCAGCACGTCCGCGAGCACGAGCGTGCCTGCGGGGTAGCTCGCCTCGCCGACGGCCGGGAACAGCGCGAACGGGTACTGAATGCCCGCGTACACGCCGGCGAACACCAGCGTCACGAACACGACGGTCCCGGGCAGGAACGGCCCGTTCAACTGGTAGAGGTACACTCCCAGTAGCAGGGCCAGTACGATGTAGACGGTGCTCGCGGTCGTCACCTGTGGGAACGCGTCGAACACGATGGCGACCACCAGCGCGAACACCGCGACGACGAGGATGATGGTCAGGAACGCGAACCACAGCAGCATGTTCTTGCCCCCTTCCCCGATGTACTCGCCAATAATGTAGCCGATTGACTTCCCCTCGTGTCTGAGCGACCCCGACAGCGAGACGAAGTCGTGGACGCTCCCCATCAGCGGGTTACCGATGGCAATCCACAGGAGTGCGGGAACCCACCCCCACACAGCGCCCGCCGTAATCGGTCCGACAATCGGTGCCCCACCCGCGATACTGGAGTAGTGGTGACCCAGCAACACCGGTTTCTTCGACGGGACGTATTCTTGCCCGTCTTCGTACTTGTGCGCCGGTGTCTCGTTGTCGTCGTCGAGTTCGAGGAACCGCGCGAGGTACTTCGAATACCCCAGATACCCCACGCTGAACGTCACCAGTACTGCCAGGACGATCCAGATTACCTGTGTCATGTGTGTGCATGAATGGTAACCAACATCAAGCTATTAATAGTTATTATATATTTCTTATACTTCTCAAGTCCGTCAGAATCCGCTCGGTCACACAGCTTCGACTGTCAGCGAAAATCTAATATCCGATTACTTATCGGTTATGCGCGGCCCGCACATAAGCGGCGGTCGGTGTTTCAGACGAACGTTGGCATCTCGGCATCCGTCTCGACCTCAAGTTCAGCTGCGACATCATCGAGCAGGTCGCCTTTCACCTCCGCCGTGCGGGTTGTGATTTCCGCGACCAGCGGCGGGTCGAGCGTCTCGCGGACCTCCTGTAGCCGTTCGTTTTCGGTGGCGACGCGGTCTCGGAGATATCGAGCCCCACGACCTGCCTCGTCGGGGTCCGGTTCGGGCGTGAGTTTGTTCGCGACGAGGCCACGAACCGAGAGGTCGCGCTCGCGCATCTCGGCGATGGCGCGCCGCGTCTCGTTGACCGAGAGCTGGTCGGGGTTGAGCACGAGGAAGAAGGCGGCGTCGGCCTCCAGCGCGCCGCTGGCGAACTCGAAGAACTCCTTTCGGTCCTGCAGGCGGGCGAGCACCGGGTCGCCGTCCATCACGCGCCGGGGCTCGTTGTTGCCGATGGCGGCCTTCTCGAAGAGGTCGATGCTCTTTTCGCGTTTGTGCATCAGCCGGTCGATCCATCCTTCGAGGAACTCCGGCAGGCCGAGCAGTCGAAGGGTGCTGCCAGTCGGCGAGGTGTCGAAGACGACCCGGTCGTACGGGTCGGCGTTGCGCATCACGTCGACGAAGCGGTCGAACAGCGCCGACTCGTAGGCCCCCGGCGTCTGGTGGGCCATCTCTAGCTGCTGGTTGATCTCGTTGACCATCGCCGCCGACACCTGCTCGGAGAGGTCGTTGCGGATGCCGTCGAGGTGGCGCTGAGTCTCGGTTTCGGGGTCGATCTCCATCGCGTCGAGGCCGTCGATACCTTCGACGGCAGCCGGCTCGTCGCCAAACTGCTGGTCAAACACGTCCGAGACGGAGTGGGCCGGGTCCGTTGAGACGACGAGCGTGTCAAGACCGGCCCGTGCTGACTTGACGCCGTAGGCACAGGAGACGGTGGTCTTGCCGACCCCGCCCTTCCCGCCGAAGAAGACGAACGGCTCCATCAGAAGTGGTACTGCTGGCCTTTGCGTTCGATGTACGAGCCTCTGTCCCACAGCCGCCGCTCCCAGGCCTCGAAGGTGTCTTCGAGGTACGGCAGCAGTTCGGCGGTGTAGTACGACACCGGCGACGGGATGCCGAAGGCGTCGGGGAAACAGGCCAGCATGAACGCGTCCTCGATGTCCTCGGCCTCTTTCTCGATTTTCTCGTAGGCCGGGTGCGTTATCATGCCGTGGTACAGTCCGCGGGCCCACTCCCGCAGTGTCCGGCGAAAGCGCTCGATTCGGTCGGCCAGTTCCATCGTGGGTCATGTGTGCGAGAGGCACAGAGTAAAAGCTGTCGCAGTTACCCGTCGATAGTACCCAGCCGCGGTGACGGGCCAGCGGTCGTGTTTGACCGCCGGAAACGAGGCGCGATTTGAAGGGAGCCGGCCCACAACGGGAGGTATGCGCGACACCATTCCCGTCACGATTCTTTCCGGGAGCCTCGGGGCCGGGAAGACGACGCTACTGAACCATCTGCTGACTGAGGCCGGTGACCGCGACATCGCCGTCCTCGTCAACGACATGGGGACGGTAAACGTCGACGCGGAACTCATCGCCGAGGGGTCCGAACTCGACGTGGACGACGGGGTCGCGGAGCTGTCGAACGGCTGTATCTGCTGTGAACTGCAGGACGACCTCGAAACCGCAGTCGTCCGGCTGGCGGACGACCGTGACTTCGACGCGCTCGTCGTCGAGTCCTCTGGCATCTCCGAGCCAGCGCCCGTCGCGCGGCTGTTCACAACCGAATCGCGCGTGGCGGCGCTCTATCGCGTCGACACGCTCGTGACGGTACTCGACACCCGGCTGTTTCTCGACTCGTTCGCCGGCGAGACGCCGGAACGCCGCGGAAGCGGCGAAGCGAGTGCCGATGGAGACGGCGACGACACAGAAGCCGACGGAGCCGACCGCCCGCTTTCGGACCTCATGGTCGAACAGGTCGAACTCTCGAACCTCGTCGTGCTGAACAAAACGGACCTCTGTACGGACGGGGAACTGGACGAAGCCGAGGAACTGGTGCGGGCGCTCCAGCCCGACGCCGAGACCATCCGAACGACCTTCTCACAGGTCGACCCCGACCGGTTGTTCGACCGCGCACTGTTCGACCAGACCGAAATCAGCGACCTGCCGGGCTGGAAGCGAGCGCTGGCCGAAAGCGGGCACGGTCACGGTGAAGGCAGTCACGACCACGGCGGCGACAGCCACGAAACCGATGCCCACGAAGGCGACACCGGGCACGGACACGACGACCACCACCATCCCGAGGAGGTGTACGGGGTCACGTCCTTCACCTACCGCCGCCGCCGGCCGTTCCACCCCGACCGGCTCGCCGAGGTACTGCAGGACCTGCCGTCGGGAGTCGTCCGTTCGAAGGGGACCGTCTGGCTGGCGGGCAGCGAGCGACGGGTCGTCATCGGCCAGGCCGGTCCTTCGATACGGGCGGAAGCACAGGGACCATGGATTGCGAGTCTCCCCGAAGTCGAGCAGGATATGTACCGCTCGAACCGACCAGAAGTTGACTGGCACGACGAGCATGGCGATCGCCGGACGGAGCTGGTGTTCATCGGGACGGACTACGACGAAAGCGCCCTTCGGACGGCACTGGACGACGCGCTGGTGACAGACGAAGAATGGACGGAAAGCGAGTCACTCACTGGACCGTTCCCGGCGGAGCAGGGCGAGGAGGCGGTGATTCGGAGCCCCTAGCAGGCGCAGTCGCGGCCCGCCGAGCGCTCAAAGCGCATCTCCTCGCCACAGTCCGGACAGACCGGCTCGCCGTCTAAGTCGACATCTCTGATGCGAACGCCGCAGTCGTCACACCAGTACGCGCCCTTCGACCCATCGTCGGGGCGGGACTTCGCGTCCGGCTGTGACGTGAGTGCCTCCTTGACGCTGTCGAGGATGCTCATGGTTGTATATGTACATTGAGGCTACTAAACGTGCCGTGGTTGTGCGCGGTCGTCTCACGGGCATCGACAACCCGGCCGGACAGTAGTGGTATCGGCCGATTCAGCGCCCGGGCACATCCGCCGCCAGTTCCTCGATAGCTCGCTCTATTTCGTTGCCGCGCTTCCAGGCGGCGATGCGGTCGGCAAAGGGGAGTGGCAGATTCAGCGAAACGGTCGACCGCATCGTGACCCGAGAGCCGTTTTCCTCCGGCACGACGGTAATCCGGGTCTCCAGCTGGTCGAACGGGCCGACCTCGCCCTCAGCGGTGTACCGGAGCCCGTCGTCGTGCGACTCGAAGCGCAGGGGGACTGACATCCCCGGGCCAGCGGCGGTGACGAGCGTTCCCGTCTCCGTTTCCTCGACAGCCGTCACTGTGAACGTCCCCTCCGCCGCCACGACCGCCTCCGGCGAGAGCGTGCGGTGGACAGCCGGCGGCCGTGCCATCACGAACCGAGAGCGTTCGACCTCGCGCATACCAGTCCACATGCGTACCGGGGTGGTAAATCACAGGGCCAGCGGGGCCGAGACAGCCACCAGCAGAACGGCGAAGCCGACGCCAATGTAGATGAGGCGTTGAAAACGAAGCTCCGGCGCTATCCGTACCGATGGCGGCGGGGCCGTCCACACCAAGCGGTGGTACGCGACGGCGGCCACGGCGACGGTCCCGGCTGTCGAAACGGTCAGACCGGCCCAGACGGGAAGCCCGTAGGCGAGGCCGTACAGCGGGCCAACAGAAAACAGTAGCATCACCGCCGTTGCGGTGCAGACGAGAAATGGGACCGGGTCGACCGGGTCCCCATGGCGATTTCGAACGTTCATGCGTCGTGTTAGGCTTCGAATGTGTTTAGTTGCGCGACTTGGCCGCGCCCGGCCAGAGAATGAAGCACCGGGGACTGCCAAAGAGCTAAGGGGCGTCCCGTCCGTGTTCGTGGGCATGAGCGACGCGAACGGGTTCGAGGAGGGGGCAAGCGGGTCACAGGGCGACCCGCGGGTACTTATCGCGATGAACGTCGTGCTCTCGACGGTGTTTTCGGCCACTCTCGTCTGGGGGCTGAGCGTCATCGGTGCGGCAGAGCTCACGGCTATCAACGTCGCGACCGGCGCGATACTGCTGTTCGCGCTGACCTACGCCATCACACTTCAGTAGCGGGCCTGCGCCACGCTCCAGTAGCGGTTCTGCAGTACGACCGCGACACTCGGCTTACTCGGGGTCGTAGGGGTGCACGTCGTCTACCGCAGGTGCGCCGACGACGAGCGTCCGTACTGGCTCGGTCGCCGACTCAGGGTTGTGCGCCCGCTGGGGGCTGTCCGGTTCGACGACGAACGCCTCGTCTTCATCAACTTCGTAGGTCTTCTCGGGCGTCTCGACAGCCAGCGTTCCGGAAAGGACGTAGAACAGTTCTTCCTGATTGTCATGGTAGTGGTACGCGAGCGGAATGTCCTCGCCGGGGGCGACCTCATAAAGATTCACGGCCGCATTTTCCAGGTCAGCTGCATCACTTATCGACCGCTGGATGCTCGGTCGGTCCGGTGTCGGTTCGATGTCGTCGACCGCGAGGTGGTGATAACCCATGTCATCCCTGTCGACAGCGACCGACGTAAAACGACTGCTCCCGCAAGTGCTCAGTCCGAGGCTTCTTCGGCGTCGACCGGCTCTGTCTCGTCGGTTTGGAGGCGGACGACGCGAGCCTTCATGATGCGCGTGTTCTCGACCTGTTCGACGCGGATCTCGACGCCGTCGTAGGTGATAGTCTCGCCTTCCTCGACCAGTCGCCCCGCCCGGTTGAAAATAAAGCCGGCGATGGTCTCAAACTCCTCGCCTTCAGGTAGGTCTAGATCCAGCGCTTCGTTGACCTCCTCGATGTTGACCTCGCCTTTGACCGTGACCGTGTCGTCATCGACGTACTCGATCGGCTCTTCCTCCTCGCCTTCGAGTATCTCGCCGACAATCTCCTCGGTCAGGTCCTCCATCGTCACCAGCCCCTCAGTGGTCCCGAACTCGTCGATGACGATGACCATGTGCAGGCGTTCGGCCCGCATCTCGGTCAGCAGGTCGTCGACGTTCTTCGACTCGGGGACGTGCAGCGTCGGCTCGATGAGGTCTTCAAGATCCATGTCGCGGGCCAGCGCCTCGCCGTAATTGAGGTCCCGAACGAGGTCGCGGATGTGGATGACGCCGATGACGTTGTCCAGACTGCCTTCGTAGACCGGGATACGGGCGTGGCCGCTCTGGATACACGTCTCCAGCGCTTCCTCGACAGACGACTCCTTGGCGACGGCGGTCATGTCCAGCCGCGGCGTCATCACTTCCTTGGCGATGGTGTCGTTGAACCGCAGCGTGCGCTGGAGCATCTCGCGTTCGTCCTCGTCGAGGACGCCCTCGCGCTCACCCGTCTCGATGATGTCCTGTATTTCCTCGCGGGTGACGTAGGAGGTCTCGATGGCGGAGCGGCCCCCGGTTATCTTGTTGACGACGCGAGTGAGGTAGTCGAACAGGAGGATAAGCGGAAGCAGCACCTTCTCGGCGGCCTTGAGCGGCTTAGAGATGCGCAGCGCCCAGGATTCGGTGTTCTCAACCGCGTAGCTCTTTGGCGCGCTTTCGCCGAACAGGAGCACGATGGCGGTAATGCCGAACGTCGCGACCGCGACGGCTTGCCCCTGGGAGAGATAGAGGGCCAGCAGCCCGGTCGCGATAGAGGACATCGCAATGTTGACGAGGTTGTTCCCGACGAGAATCGTCACGAGCAGGCGGTGCGGGTCCGCCTTGAGTTGCTTGAGCGTCTTCGCGCCCGGAACGCCATCCTCGACGAGGGCTTCTGTCCGGTGTGCCGGCAACGAGAACATGGCAATCTCCGAGGACGAGAAGAACGCCGACAGGACGATGAGGAAGACGATAACGGCAGTACCACCGGCCAGCACCACGGTTTCGGGGATCGTGACGCCGGCGTATTCGATAGCCTGCAGCATCGCTGTAGACAGCTCGAACGGCGCAGGTGGATCCAGGGCCATCAACGGTCGAAGTTGTAATGGGCGGGGATTAAGGCTTGTCATGGAGGGGTTGCCAGCGAAGCCCTTACCCGGCTTTCACGCGTATCGCCGTATAGAGTATGAGCGAGTCCGACATCACGCTGTACCGGTTGCAGGCGTGTCCCTTCTGCGAGCGCGTCGTCCGGAAGCTGAACGAATACGGTCTCGATTACCAGTCGCGGTTCGTCGAGCCGATGCACGCCGACCGCGACGTGGTCAAGCGGCTGTCCGGCAAGCGGACCGTCCCAGCCATCGTCGACGAGAGCACTGGCGTCACGATGTCCGAGAGCGCGAACATCGTCGCGTATCTGGAGCGGACGTACGGCGAAGGCGAGGGGACAGCAGGGGGTGCGGCCTGATGGACCTTGATTTCGATATCGTCGACCTCGACCCGGTCGACCACCCCGAGGAAGGCGACACCGCGCCGGATTTCACACGCCCACTCGTCAACGACGAGTTCTGGGAGGACGAATCGCTCGCGTCGGTGTGTGCCGACAGCGACCGGGTCGTCCTCGTGTTCCACGCGATGGACGGCGCGTTCCCGGCGACGTACATCTGGAACGAGATCCGTGACCGCGCGTGGCACGAGCAGGCCACCGTCGTCGGCATCTCCATCTCGACACCATACGAGCACAAGCAGTTGCTCAATGAGCGAGAAATAGAGGGAGACTACCGGCTGTTCTCGGACCCCGCCAACGGTGTCGCACAGCAGTACAGCATCGACATGGCTCTCGACGGGATGGCCGGTATCGAGGAGCCGCGCCCGTCGGTGTTCGTCCTCGATAGCGACCGGACCATTGAGTACGTGTGGGTGGCCCAGGAATGGCCCGACTTCCCGGACTACGACGACGTCGAAGCCCAGCTCTAACGATGGCGACAGTCGACGACGCCGCGGCAGCGGTCCGTGACGGAAAGCTGGTCGTCTATCCCACGGAGACAGTGTACGGTCTCGGCGCGGACGCACTCGACGCTGCCGCTGTCGAACGGGTGTTCGACGCGAAGGGCCGCGAGCGCGACAAGCCGGTGTCGCTGGCCGTCCCCGATATCGAATCCGCACGCGAGTACACGCGCCTGAGCGACCGTGAACTGGCGTTCATGCGGGAGTTCCTTCCCGGCCCGGTCACCGTCGTCGTGGAGCGCCGCGACGTCGTCCCGGACGTACTGGTCGCTGGCCGGGACCGCGTCGGGGTCCGGGTCCCCGACCACGACCTCGCGCTGGAACTACTCGCTGAAACCGGGCCGCTCACGGCAACGAGCGCTAACATATCCGGGAATCCAAGCGTTCGCACCGTCGACGACCTCGACGCGATCCGCGAGCGCGCTGCTGTCGTACTTGACGCCGGCGAGACCGACGGCGGGACCGGTTCGACGGTCGTGAACGTCGACAGCGGGACGATTCATCGCCGCGGCGCACGCGCCGACGCCGTCGAGTCGTGGCTCAACGACCGGAGCTGATACCCGCCCGGAACTGTCCGGGTGCTGGCCGCCTTAGCGTAGCATTGACCGTAGCGACCGCGTTTTCACCCCGCAGTCATCGCTGAACTCACAGGGCTTGCACTTGGCGTCGTTTCGCACCCGCCCCGGCGGTCCGTCGATGCTGTCGGCAGTTCTGACCGCACGACGGTAGACGCCGGCCCGCCGTGCGTTCACCTCAACTCGTCGGATGACGCCGTACGCCGGATACTCCGCGTAGGCGATGTCGATATCACGCTCGCGCTCCCAAGACAGCGCCTTCGCGGCGGCGACCAGCCGCACGGTCTGGGGCTCCCAGACACCGGTTTCCGGCGGCCGACCGGCGAACACGAGCGACGGCGCGGGACCGTCCCGTCCGGCGACGACCTTGTGTGCGATACCGCGGGCGTCCTTCCCTTCGAGATACGCGTCGGTCGCTGCCGGGGCGACCAGCCCGTCCCAGTCAGCCAGCCGCTCTCGAAGCCCTCTGAGTCGGTCGCGGTACTCGTCGGGTCCCACTTCGATGGGGGCTGCCAGCAGGGCGGCGTCGTCGGTCAGCAACCGCTCGTACTCCCGGGCGAGTCGGCGAACCGACTCGATTTCGTCGGGAATCTCGCTTGCGCCGTCGCGGCGGCGGTAGTAGAGCTTTCGCGGGCAGTAGGCAGCCGTTTCCAGTTCCCTGAACGTGTGGGTCGACATGAGCCTACGTGGTCGTGTTCTCCCACAAGAAGGTTCGGCGGCCGCCGCCGTTGAAACAACTGCGCAGTTGGCTACCCCTGCCACGACTGGAAACGACTACAAAAGGTATCCGAGGGTCACATCGACACGTCAGCGCCGGAGTCAAGCGAATCGATGTCTTCAGTGGCCTCGTCGAGGCCGTCATCACGGAGGCCAGCGGCGTGGTGTGTTGATAGGCCAGCGTCGGTGAGTACGTCCTCGAACTGGCTCTGAAACCGGTGGGAGACACGGCGGGCGGCGTCCTGTGCGGCAACGACGCGCCGGTAGTGGGCGGCCCGGGACTCGTCGATATCGAACTCGGCTGCAAGTTCGGTGACGGACGGGTCGTCGTCGGCGACACGACGGCGGAACTCGGGCAGGTCAAACGGTGCCTCTGTGTCCTCGTCACGGAGGAGATGCAGGTCAAGTCGGCCCTCGACCACAGCAGACTCGTCCGTGCCGATTTCGGCCGCGATAGTCTCGTCGTCGCTCCCCTCGTAGAACAGTCGGACCACTGTCACCAGATCCTCATCAGCGAGTTCGGTCTGGAACTCATACCGCTCACGCATCCGCGCGACGACATCACCGAGTCGGTCCGTGACACCGGCCTCGTCAGTATCGGCTAGAGACCCTCTTGACGCCTCCTGAGACTCCGTCACAGCTTCCTCGCCGGAGACGTCCATGAAGATGTCACGGAGTTCTTCGGTCTTCTCGTCCATCGAACATGATACTACTCCTCGGGAGGCATATATCTGTCGGATGGGCAACGTAATGCGACGGAAACTTTCAACAGTTCCCTAATTCTCGCAAGACTGCAGCGGGGCGTGGCAAGATTTAAGCGGACACGAAGCACGTGTTAGCGTATGTCATCTATACTCCAGACGACCACGCGCCCGACGTTCTGGCGTATCGGCGACGTGGGGAAGGCGCTGTTTTACTATCTGGCAGCGCTTGCTGTCATCGTCTTTCTGTACGGTGTGTACAACCGCGTCACCCGCTATGCCAAGGGCAGCGAGGACCCATTTGAGCGACTGGACGAACTGCCCCAGCGGACGGTTGCGGCGGCGCAGTTAGCGCTGTCAAATCGAAAGCAGTTGGACCGCGACACCGTCGCTGGCGTGATGCACGCGTTCATCGTCTGGGGCTTTCTGACGCTGCTCATCGGAACGACGATTCTGGGTATCGATATCGACTTCTATCGGCCGCTGACCGGTGAGTCCTTCTTCGTCGGCCAGTTCTACCTCTCCTATTCGTTTGTCATGGACGCGATGGGGCTGCTGTTCGTCGTCGGCGTCGGTGTCGCGCTGTGGCGACGCTACGGCCGCAAGCTAGACCGCCTCCACGACCGCCACACGTCCCGCGAGGATGACCTGTTTCTCGGCTCGTTGTTCGTGCTGGGTGTCGGCGGCTACCTCACTGAAGGCGTTCGGATTCTCGGGACCTCGACGGTCCGAGATGTCTCCTTCGAGACGGTGAGCTTCGTCGGCTGGTCAGTCAAAGAAGTGCTCGTCATGGCCGGGATGACACCGGAGATGGCAGCGGGTGCGTACCCCTTTGTCTGGTGGAGCCATTCGCTCGTTGCGCTGTGGTTCGTCGCCTGGATACCCTACGCGAAGCCGTTCCACATGCTCTCGTCCTTTGCCAACCTTGTCGCCCGCGATGAGAAGGCCGGGGTGCGACTGCCCGGCGTGCCAAGCGACGCGAGTCCCGAGGAGATTGGCCCCAGCGACATCGACGACTTCTCCTGGAAACAGTTGCTCGACCACGACGCCTGCACCAAGTGTGGCCGGTGTTCGTCGGTCTGTCCGGCGAAAGCCTCCGGGCGGCCGCTGGACCCGCGAAACGTCATTCTGGACCTGAAACGCTACCGCGAAGAGCGTGACGCCGGCGGCGAGGACGTGCCTATTGTCGCCGACGGCGGCACCTCGGTCATCGACGCCCACACGATGGAGTCCTGCATGTCCTGTATGGCCTGTATGGACGCCTGTCCGGTCGACATCGAACACGTCACGCAGTTCACCGAGATGAACCGTCGGCTCACCGAGGCTGGGGAGATGGACGAACACGTGCAGGACGCGATGATGAACGTGTTTCAGCACGGCAACACCTTCGGCGACCCCGAGCGCGCCCGGCCGGACTGGACCGAGGACCTCGACTTCGAGGTGCCGGACGCCCGCGACGAACCGGTGGAGTACCTCTGGTACGTCGGCGACTACCCGAGCTACGACGAGCGCAACCAGAAGATTGCGCAGGCGCTCGCCACCGTCTTCGAGGCCGCCGACGTGGACTACGGCATCCTCTACGAGGCCGAACAGACCGACGGCAACGACGTGCGCCGCGTCGGCGAGGAAGGGCTCTACGAGATGCTCGTCGAGGACAACGCCGAGGCAATACTGGACTGTGAGTTCCAGTCCATCGTCACGACGGACCCCCACGCCTACAACACGTTCATGAACGAGTACCCCGAGTTCGAGGCCTGTGAGTGGGGCGAAGACGACGTGTTCCACTACACGCAGGTCGTCGCCGACCTCGCAGATGCGGGCGCGCTCGGCCTCTCCGGGACCGAACTGGACTACACTGTCACCTACCACGACCCCTGTCACCTCGGGCGGTACAACGGCGAGTTCGAAGCGCCGCGGGACCTCATCCACGCGACCGGCGCTGACCTCCACGAGATGCCCCGGAACAGGGACGACTCCTTCTGTTGTGGCGGTGGCGGCGGCGGTCTCTGGATGGACCTCGAAGAAGAGACGAAACCCAGCGAGGAACGCCTGCGCGAGGCCCTCGAAGACACCGAAGCGGGCGCGGCCGTCGAGAAGTTCGTCGTCGCCTGCCCGATGTGCATGACGATGTACGAGGACGGACGCAAGACCGGCGGGTACGAGGACGACCTCGAAATCGTCGGCGTCACAGAACTGCTGGCTGAGGCCGTCAGCGAGAGCTGAGTTACAGCCGTTCACAGACCTGTTTCCCGCTCACAACCTCGGGGATTATGACCTCGTCCGCCCCGACACGACGGGCCACGGTCTCGTCCTGCCGGTCGCCGGCTCGAACGATGAGGTGGACCGTGGGCGCGAGCTGGCTCGCCAGCACCGCTATCTGGATGTTTGCGTTCGTATCATCTATTGCGCCGATAACCGTATCCGCTCGCTTGACACCCGCATCTGTCAGCGCGTCCTCGCGGCTCGCGTCGGCCTCCAGCGCGAGGTGGCCGTCGTCAAGCGCCCGTTCGTACTGTTCCATCTGCTGTTCGATGACGACCACTCGGGTATCCGTGTCGTCTATCTGCTCCGCGACGGTCTGTCCGAACGTCCCGTAGCCACAGACGACGACGTGGTCGTCCAGTTCCTTGATTCGCTGTGCGATTTGCATGCGTGTGAGTTCCGTCTGAATCTGGCCGCCGAAGGCCGCCGACAGCGCTGTTTCGCCGGTCCACAGCCCGGCGACGACGAGACCAGTAAGCACTACGATGGCGTAGCCCTTGACCAGCCTCGCGGGCCCGTCGTGGCTCTGAAAGTGGAGTTCGATGCTCGTGGGGTCGAGCAGCCAGAACAGCGCGTTGACGACGCCGACCCCGCCAAACGTGACAAAACCGGCCACGCCGGCGACGACCAGCCCGACGAACGCGAGAACCGGTTTCAAGAGTTGCCGGAGCAACGACCGGTCCGTGTCTGCACTGCTGTCGCTGCGTTCCATTGCTGTAGCTGTCTACCGAAGGTCGCGGCACAGCGCCGCCGAAACCGACGCTGGCGTGGTTCGCCGCCGAGCTCAGTCTGTCAGCGTCTCGGCGGGAGTTGTGTGTGGCTCCGCGGCGGACGCGACATCGCCGCGGTCCGTGTTCGGCACGTGGTTCCGGTTCGGGTAGACCCGTTTGACGCAGTCAGCACAATTGGTGACAAGTACCATGTTAAACGGTCAGCAGAGCTGTCATATGTATGTTGCCGGAATATGGCTAGACCAAATCTAATGGCATAATATACCATTAATATGTATTCAGGTACGAGACTGGTGGTCGCATCGGATACCCAACCTGTCACTGCCAGCCAGCCAAACGCTTAACGCCACCAGACTCTCACAGCGAGATAATGGAGGTCGCACTGCTCACGGTCGGTGACGAACTGCTCGCTGGCGACACGGAGAACACGAACGCGTCGTGGCTGGGCCGCCAGCTTACCGCTGCCGGTGCAAGCGTCACCCGGGTTCTGACGATTCCTGACGACGAGGCGGTTATCGCCGACGCCGTGGCGCGGTATCACGACGCCTTCGACGCGGTCATCGTCACTGGGGGCATCGGCGGGACCCCCGACGACATCACGAAGGCCGCCGTGGCGCGGGCGTTCGGCCGCGACCTCGTCGTGCCCGACGACGTACGGGCACATCTCGAAGCGAAGGCCGAGCGCTTTGCCGACGATAACCCCGAGATGGTGGACCGCTACGACATGGACCTTGACCTCGACGCGTGGGCGTCGGTTCCCGAAGGTGGGCAGGCACTGCTGACCGACGAGAGCTTCGCCGCCGGCTGTGTTATCGACCGCGTGTACGTCCTGCCAGGCATCCCTGAAGAGCTGAAAGCGATGTACGAGACCATCGCCGACGAGTTCGACGGCGACCGGACGACAGAGACGATTCACACGCCTGCACCTGAAGGGGCGCTGGTGACCCACATCACGGCGGCCCGCGAGCAGTTCGAGGTAGCTGTCGGAAGCTATCCGCGCAAGGACGACGCGCCGGGACGGGTGAAGATTACCGGCGACGACCCGGCGACCGTCGCCGACGCGGCGGCCTGGCTCCGCGAGCGAATCGAGACGGAGTAGGTCGGTAAGCGGTGGGTTCATGCCGGCCACGGTCTGAAATGGCAGTATGAACCTGACACAGCGCCCGCGCCGCCTGCGAACCGACGGCGTGCGACCGCTGGTACGCGAAACGGAGCTTACAGCGTCGGACCTCATCGCGCCGGTGTTCGTCGACGCGACGACCGACGAGCGCGTCCCCATCGAGACGATGCCGGGTCACGAGCGCGTCCCTATCGAGGAGGCGGTCGACCGCGTCGAGGAGGTCCTCGAAACCGGCGTCGAAGCGGTGATGCTGTTCGGTATCCCGGAGTCGAAGGACGAACGCGGGAGCCGTGCCTGGGCTGAGGACGGTGTCGTGCAGGAGGCGACCCGCCGGATTTCCGGTGAAACCGACGCCTACGTCATCACCGACGTGTGCCTCTGTGAGTACACCGACCACGGCCACTGTGGCGTTCTCGAAGACGCCGCCGCCGAGGACCCCCGGCTGACGGTTCGCAACGACGAGACACTCGACCTGCTGGGGAAAATCGCCGCGAGCCACGCCGCGGCCGGAGCCGACATGGTCGCGCCCTCGGGCATGATCGACGGTATGGTCGGCGCGATTCGGACGGCTCTCGATGCCGATGGCTTTGACGACGTGGCTATCATGAGCTACGCCGCGAAGTACGAGTCGGCCTTCTACGGCCCATTTCGGGACGCCGCCGACGGCGCGCCAGCCTTCGGCGACCGCCGCCACTACCAGATGGACCCCGCGAACGCACGCGAGGCCCGTCGTGAGGTCGCCCTTGATGTCGAGCAGGGCGCAGACGTGCTGATGGTCAAGCCCGCTCTGCCGTATCTGGATATCGTCAAGGAGGTCCGGGAGTCCTACGACCACCCCGTTGTCGCCTATAACGTCTCCGGTGAATACGCCATGTTACACGCCGCCGCCGAGAAGGGCTGGCTCGACCTCGAAGCGGTCGCCTATGAGTCGCTGCTGTCCATCAAGCGGGCCGGTGCAGACCTGATTCTGACCTACTTCGCAGAGGACCTCGCCGACGAACTCTGAGCGGGGCTATTTCCCGTGTGTCCCCGTTTGAACCGCGCTGGTGGAGCGTTCCGGCGAGCGACAGGTCCCTAACCTATTCATGTGCCAGGGGCGGAGTGGGCGTATGCAGCGACAGTCCCTCCTCGTGGCGGTTGTCGCCGCGATTGCGCTGCTGTCGTTCAGCGTCGGCGCTGCGAGTCTCGACGCTGCAACCGGGTCCGACCAGGCGGAGATGACCCGTGACGACAGCGAGATCGACAACCCCGACGGACAGGGCCTCAGCGACCCGCCGGGTAGCATCGACCCGCCCGAAAGCGAAAACGGCGCTCGCGCGCTGCTGCCGAGTGTCCCCGCGCCGGCGGTCGGTGCGCTCGCCGTCGGCCTCGCAGTCGGGCTCGCAGTACTCTGGCGACTGGCCGGCCAGAGCCGGACAATCGACGAAACGGGCGGCGAGACGCCGGCCGTCGCAACGGCGGAATCCGCGCGGCGGCCGTCGCATAGCGCTGCCGAGATCGATGTTCCGCTTACCAACGACGTGTACCGGGCATGGGCTGCCCTCGAAAACGCAGTGGCCCCGGAACGCAGTTCCTCGACGCCACAGGACATCGAAGCGGACGCGACGGCTGCCGGTGCCGACCCCGACGCCGTGGCCTCGCTCAGGTCGGTGTTCGAGCGGGTTCGCTACGGCCGAGACCAGCCGGACGCAGATCTGGAATCGCAGGCCCGCGAGGCGCTGGAACGAGCGACCGACGACACGGACGACATCGTGGCGAATCCCGACGACGTGGCTTCTGAGAACAAAGACGCCGACGAGTCCGCAGGGGAGGCCAACACGTGACACTGCGCCGGGTTCCGCTGGCGCTCGGCCTCGTCGCGACAGCCATCGGCGTCAGTCTCGCCGCTCTCGGCGCGCCGCTGTTGCCCGCCGGCGCTGTCTCGGATCTGCCGATACTCGCGGTCGCCGTCTTCGCTGGCGGTGTCGCACTGCTGGCGCTCCTCGTTCGCTCCCTCGACAGCGACCGGGGCGTGGCGCTCCCGGACACTGACAGCCAGTACGTCACGGTCCCCGGCGACGATGTTGACGAGGCGCTTGGTGCTGGGGCCGGACAAGAGGCAATCCGGCAACGCGTCGAAGGGGTCGCAGTCACCGTCCTCCAGCGTGACGGCCTCTCGCCCGAGGCGGCGAAGACGGCGCTGCGCTCGGGCACGTGGACAGACAGGGAACAGGCCCGGAAGCTGTTCGACGGCACACCGATATCGCTCCGGGCGCGGCTGTCCGGGTGGCTCTCCGGTGTTCATCCGTTCCAGCGGCGCGTCGCCCACGCGACGGCCGAACTACGGCAGCGCGACGAGGAGCGATGAGCGAGGTCCACCGCACCGGCCGCTGGTTCGGGCTGGCCGGGGCCGCGCTGGTCGCCGTCGGCGTCGGGCTGGTGGGCCAGGTCCCTGCGCTCGTGTTGCTGGGCGGGCTCGGCGTCACGCTGAGCGCGTACGACCGCGTCGCCGTCCCGCCGGCAGCGGACATATCTATACAGCGGTCCATCACACCGACCGAGCCGGCGCTGGGTGAGCGGGTGACTGTCGCGCTCACCGTCCACAACAACGGGTCACGGACGATTCCGGACCTCCGGCTCGCCGACGGCGTGCCCAACTCCGTTCGTGTAGTCGAGGGGTCGGCGTCGCTGGGGACGGCACTACGCCCCGACGCGTCGACGACAATCACCTACGAAATTACCGGGGGAACCGACCGCTGCGTGTTCGACCCGGCGACGGTCGTCGTCAGGGACGTGGTCGGCGTCGTCGCCCGACGAACGTCCGTCACAGCCGAACCCGACACCGTCACGTGGGAGCAGCCGGCCAGTTCGGCGCTGTTGCCGCTGATCCCGGCGGTAGCCCGCCGGCCCGGGACGGTGCCCGTCGATGAGGGCGGCGAAGGGGTCTCCTTCTACGCGGTCAGGGAGCACCGCTCGAACGACCCGCTCTCGCGCGTCGACTGGAACCAGTACGCCCGGACCGGCGACCTGCGGACCGTCGAGTTTCGCCGCGAACAGTCGGCGACGGTGGTCGTGGTCGTCGACGCCCGAGCAGCCGCCGCGCTCGCGCCGCGTCCGGACGCCGAGACGGCAATCGAGCGGTCGACGATGGCCGCCGTCGCGCTCGTCGAGGGGCTCCCGGAGGACGGCCACGAGGTCGGCGTCGCGGCGTACTCGCCACATGACGCGTGGCTCGCACCGGGCACGAGCGCCGCCCACCAGCAACAGGCCCGCGACCTGCTCAGGACCGACCGTGCGTTCGCCGCGACATCGGTCACCCGAACACCGGATACGACGAAGCTCATCGCACAACTGCCGACGGCGGCGAACATCGTCTTCCTCGGCCCGCTGTGTGACGATGACAGCGAGGCGCTGGTCCGCCGACTCGCCGCCACCGGCCACCCGGTGACGGTTCTGAGTCCCGACCCGACCGCGACGGACACGGCGGGCCACCGGCTGGCGCGGCTCGAACGCCGCGAACGCCTCCGTCGGCTGCGAGCCGCCGACATCGCCGTCCACGACTGGCCTGCGGCGGAGCCGCTGGAACGAATCACTGAACGGGTCCGGCGGGGTGGCCAATGAGCACCCGGACTGGGGTCGTTTGTGGGAGTGCGGCGCTGGCGGCGAGCGTCGTGACGCTGTTCGTCGCCGGCATCAGCGCCGTCTCGACTGCCGCCGCCCTCGTCGGCGTCGTGCTGCTCGCCGGCGGGCAACTGATTCAGTCCGGGCGGCTGGTCGACCTCGCCAGCGCGTTGTTGTTTCTGGCGCTGCTGGTCGCCGCGCTTCAGGGAGCAACGACGACGACGGTGCTGGTCGCCGGCGGCGCGACAGTGCTGGCCTGGACGTTTGCCCATGGGGCTCTCGACCTCTATGCGGACCTCGGAACGGCACCCGGGACGCCCGTCGAACTCACCCACGTCGCAGGAACGACAGGGCTGGTCGGGGGCAGCATCGTGGTGACGACGCTGCTCTTTCAGCTCGATGTGCCGCCGTTGTCGCCGCTGGCGCTGGCAAGCGTCGTGCTGGGCGCGATTGCACTGACCGCGGCGCTCAGGCGATAGCGGCCGAGGCTGTTTCGGTCACGGCCGGCTGTGGCTACTGAGCAGGGTCCTTCTGAGAACGTCGCAGCGACTACCGCGTCGGTTCAGACGCTGATTCCGGGGCATCAACCAGCGTCAGCACGTCATCGGCATCGGACAGCGGAAGCCGGAGTGAGACGGTCGTCCACCCGTCGGCTCGGTCGTACTCGATGCCGCCGCCGGCCGTCTCGGCGACCCACCGGGCGAGCCAGATACCGAGGCCGCTCCCGTGCTGGAGATTCGTGATGTCCTCGTCATCGAACACGACGGCCCGCTCGATGGCGGGAATACCGGGGCCATCGTCGAGCACACGGACGAACGCGTCACCGTTGGCCTGTTCGGCTGTGATTCGGACGGCTGTGTCCGGCGGTGTGTGTTCGACCGCGTTCTCGACGAGGTTGTCAACGGCGTCGTAGACGGCTGTCCCGCCAGTGACAGGGAGTGTGCTCGGGAGTGCCGTTTCGACCGGTGCGTCAGGACGGTAACTATCGGCGACAGACCGGGCCAGTGCCGCCGCGTCAACCGGCTGGTCTGAATCTCCATTAAGCGCGGTTTCGACGCACCGGGCCTTTTCACTGACCGCGGCGAGGCGGTCAGCCGCGTCGAGGGCGCGAGACGCAGCCAGCGAGACAGCCGACTCGGCTGCGTTGGCGCGGGCGTATTCGGACATCCCGAACACGACGGAGAGTTCGTTGCGGAGATTGTGCCGCAGGACGCGATGAAGAACGCGGAGCCGGCGCTTTTGCCGCCGGCTGTCTGTGACGTCCGTGTACATGGCGAACCCGCAGCGACGGCCATCAGCTGTGTCGTACGGAACGCCACGATAGATGAACTCGCGGCAGCCGTCGGCTGTTTTCCGGGAGACGACAGCGTAGTTGATTTCGCCCGAGGCCGTCCGCTGGTCGTAGTTAACCGCCTCTTCGACGCGGTCGCCGGGAACGATGTACTCGTTGAGCGGTTCGCCGACGATTTCCTCGCGGTCGTAGCCGAAGGTGTCGACGAACGCGGGGTTGACCGTGCGGACAATCGGAACGAAATTGACGATTTCGAAGCCGACGACCGCGTCCTGTATGAGGTCAAACAGGTACTGGAACGGGTCGGCCGTCTCGGCCGTTCGGCAGAGCGAGCCGACGACGGAGCCGTCGTCTGTGGCCGCGAGTTCGAGCGTAACCGGACGAGAACGGCCGCTTTGCGGGAGTGTGACCTGGCAGGTCCGTGTTATCCGGTCCGAGGCACTGCTGACGGCCTGTCTGGTCGCCGTCAGTGTCTCGCGGTCCTCAGCTGTGACCAGTGCTTCGACGGGTGTGCCGACGAGTTCGTCAGGCGTTCGGTCGAGCAGTGCGGCGAACTCGTTCGTCGCAAACGTGAGCCGACCAGTGTCATCGAGACCGAACATCAGTTGTCTCTGATTCGGAGGAAGGGTGGGCCCGAAAGCTGTGATACTGGCTGTTTCTCGCCCACGGTGCCACGCGGCGAGGCGGTAAGCGTCAGATACTCGCGACCATCAGTCTGTGTTAGCGTGAGTTCCTGATCGGCAGCGCCCGAGTAGAACGCCGCGAGCGTGGCCGGGACCGCGTCGTCGTCGATGACGTTGACCACTGTGTCGTGGGGTTCGAAGACGCCGTCGTCGTTTTCGTACCGAGCTTCTCTGGCGGCCTGTTCACCCATCTGCTGTATTTCTCCCTGAATGTTCCCGACGATAACCAGCGGGGCGTCCCGTCTGGCAGCCGTCGTCTCGTTGGCAGCACCGAGCGAAGTCCGGTTGAGGTCGAACACGTTGTACCGCGCGTCCCAGTGTCCGAACATATCGAGGACGAACAGGGCGTCGTCATCAAGCGCGTCTTCGAGCGAGTGGTCGGTTGCTGCGAACGCAGCGGCAAGCGTCGACCGGTCGAGGGACGGTGGTGGCGTCAGCGAGACCGCCCGGCCGGCGGCGACGGCCGTCGCACACAGTTGGGCAACAGCGCCGTCGACCTGCGTCTCGTCGGTGGACCGGATCACTGCCTGACCGCCCATGACGAGGCCGCCGCCACAGAGGTCGTCGAGGCCGTCGATACCGGTCGGGACTGTCGGCGCATCCGCCAGCCGGTCCTGCCGGTCGGCCTCGGCGGCGGCAAGCACGTCGTCAATCTCGTCGAGCATCGCAGTCTGCTCGGAGCGGGCGGCACGTATCTCAGAGAGGTCGTCTTCAATAGCAGCGGCGCGGTCAGACACCGTTTCACACCGCTGGGCGACCGCTTCGCTTGTCGTCGCCTGTTCGTCGGTCGCCGCCGAGACGGAGGCGATGCCGTCGGCCGTTTCCGCAACAGTGTCGGCTACGTCGTCGAGGCGTGCCATCGCCGTGGTGACCTGCTCGGCCCCGGTGTCGATGCCGTCGATAGCGTCATCGAGTTGGGCAACGGTGTCGTCTGTCGCTTCCCGAACCGCCGTCAGGGTCGTATCGATTTCTTCGGCCTGCTGCTGTGATTCCTCAGCGAGGCTCTTTATTTCGTCGGCGACGACGGCGAACCCGTCTGTGTCGGTGGTATCGCCCGCCCGCGCCGCCTCTATCGAGGCGTTCAGCGCGAGCATATTCGTCTGGTCGGCGATGCGGTCGATGCCGGCCAGCGCATCGGCGATACTGTCGACCCGGTCCTGCAGGGCGGCCACTTCCTCGGCGACCGCCTGCCCCAGTTCGCGGACCTCGTCCATCGACTCGATGGCGTCGGCTGCGGCCTCCCGTCCGTCGTTTGCCGCGTCCGTTGCCCGCTGGCTCTGTTCGCTGACCTCGGTCGCGGTCGCAGCGATCTCTTCGATTGTGGCCGAAAGCGACGAGACCTCGTCGGCGATCCACTGTGCGTCGGTCGCCTGTGCCGTCGCGCGGTCGTCGATCGCCGCGAGCTGCTCGCCGACGGTCACCGACGCCGCCTGAACGACATCCAGTGCACCCTGTGCGTTCGCGACGGCCCGTTCCTCTGTCACAGCCGTCGACTGGTCCGGAACGGATGGGTAGTGGTCCGAAGCCATAATCAGCTAGATACCCTCTGGCGTCTAACCGTCGTGTATAGTTTATCGAGGCTTTGTGCCACGACTATCCACTGTTTTCCGGACATTTATGCTAAATCTGAATCTGTGGTCACGAGGCATAACCCTGTTGTCGCTGGCAACACCCGCCAGCCGAGAGCGCGCGCAAGCAAAAACGGCCTATTTGGCCCCCTGTAGCCGGAACTGGGGTCGACAAACGTCCAAAATTCCAGTATACATATACGGACTTTCTTTACGGAGAACAACCTTATATCCATAATATCATACCATAATCTGGACGGTCGTCTACCACATCCCCTCTAATTTCCGCATTCATAAAGGCAAACCTTATGTAGTGTTGTTACCAGAGCCTTTCTCGTGAAAGAGTTGAAGAAGTTGAGCCAGAGTGGGGGAAAGTTGGACATGCAGACGGCAGCCGATAACAAAACGAAACAGGTGAACTAGAAATGAGCTACACTGCACTACAAGTTGATCCGAACGTGCTCGCAGAAGGAGTTAATCTCCTGTGGGTGCTTACAGTATCGTTCCTAATCTTCTTCATGCACGCGGGCTTCGCCATGCTCGAGGCGGGCCAGGTGCGCTCGAAGAACGTCGCGAACCAGCTAACGAAGAACCTCCTGACCTGGTCGGTCGGAGTCGTCGTGTTCTTCCTCATCGGGTCTGGCATCTCGTCACTCGTCGGGACCGGGTCCTTTGCGCCGGCGTTTGGCGCTGAGGCCGCGAACGACTACGTCGGGTGGCTGTTCGGTGCCGTCTTCGCGATGACGGCAGCGACCATCGTCTCCGGGGCGGTGGCCGGCCGGGCCAAGCTCCGTGCGTACATCACGTACACGTTCCTGCTGGCCGCAGTCATCTACCCCGTCGTGACCGGGCTCACGTGGGCCGGTGCCCACATCAGCCTCGGCGGTGTCGTGTTCAAGGACTTCGCCGGTGGGATGATTGTCCACGGTATGGGCGGTATTGCCGGTCTCACGGCCGCCTACGTGCTCGGTCCGCGCATGGGCCGGTACAACGAGGATGGCTCCGCGAACGTTATTCCGGGTCACTCGATGACCTTCGCCGTGCTGGGGACGCTTATCCTCGCCTTCGGCTGGTACGGGTTCAATGTCGGGACCGCAGCGAGTGTCTTCGTCGTCGAAGACGGCGCACTCGCGCTCGGTGCCTTCGCAACGGTTGGCCGCGTCGCGATGACGACGACCGTTGCGATGGCGATGGGCGCAATCGGTGCCGCACTGGTTGCGTGGCTGAAGACCGGCAAGGTCGACACGCTGTACGTCGCAAACGGACTGCTCGCCGGGCTAGTCGGTATCACGGCGATCCCCGACACCACGACCTGGTGGGGTGCACTCATCGTCGGCCTCCTGGCTGGCGGTCAGCTTCCGATTGTGTTCAGCTTCATGGAGAACCGTATGAAAATTGACGACGTGTGCGCTGTGTTCCCGGTCCACGGCAGTGCCGGTGTGCTGGGCACCATCATGTACCCACTCGTCGCAACCTCCGGCACCGTCGGCTCTATCGGCAGCGCCCTCGCCGTACAGGTTGTTGGCGTCGCCGTTATCGCCGGCTGGACGATTGTGACCACCGGCCTCATCTGGTACGGCCTCAAGGCAGCCGGACAGGCACGGGTCACGCCCGAACACGAGCAGGAAGGGCTGGACGTCAGCGAGCACGGCGTCGAGACCTACCCCGAGTTCGGTGGCGGCGAAGGCGTTGTCGCCGATGGTGGTAAAGTGAACACGAACGTGCGTACTGACGGAGGTTCCAAAGATGACTGACGAAACCGACGACTCTGAAATCAAGATGGTGGTCGCAATGGTTCGACCGGACAAGCTCGGCGATGTAAAGAAGGCGCTGGCGGAAGTCGGCGCGCCCTCGCTGACAGTGACGAACGTCTCCGGCCGCGGCTCACAGCCCGCAAAGAAGGGGCAGTGGCGCGGCGAGGAGTACGTCGTCGACCTGCACCAGAAAGTCAAAGTCGAGACAGTGGTCGCAGACATCCCCGCAGAGGATGTCGTCGACGCTATCGCCGACGGTGCCCACACCGGCGAGAAAGGTGACGGCAAGATATTCGTCCTTCCCGTGGACAACGCCTACCAGGTCCGAACCGGTAAAGAAGGTCCAGAGGCAGTCTGAGCGGACGAAATGGTCGATGATACCGACAGAGAGGTAGTGAACGCACTGCTCCAGGACGGCCGTGCGAGCGCCCGTGACATCGCCGCCGCAACCGGTATCGCGGCAACCACGGTGTCGCGCCGAATGGACGACCTGGAGTCGACCGGTGTGATCGACGAATACACCGTCGACATCGATTACGGGGCGCTGGGCTACGACGTGACCGCCGTATTCCAGCTCTCTGTCGAGGGCGACGGGCTTGGACGGGTGGTGGACCAGTTACGTGATCGACGCGAAATGGTCGCGGTCTACGAAGTGACCGGCGACCACGACATCGTGGCCGTCGGGAAGTTCACCGACACGCAGTCGATGAACGAGCGGATAAAGACGCTGCTGACCGACGAGGACATCCGGTCTGCCTCGACATCAGTCGTGCTGAACACGGTGTGCGAACACGAGCAGTTCCCGGTCGACGGAACTGACGCCTGAAGACGCCTGCAGTCCTGTTTTCGCTGTCAGTTTGGAACGGTGAGACACGCTATGAGGTGCACCGGGACGTGTTTGTAGTGAGTACGTGGTGACTGAATGTCCTCCCTCATGTCCGATGGAGCCGGCGACAGACGGCTACCAGACCCTATCCGCTGGTGAGTGTGGCTCCCAGCGGTGGCGTTAAGCCGCTTGCGACGTTCCAGAAGATATGGGCTTGAAAGTCGACGTGCGGAAGCTGGACCTTTTCAATCAGATGGCAAAAGAGGGGTCCGGGACAGTCGCGGAGAACCTCGGTCAGTTGACCGGGCTTGACGCGACAGTTCGGACCTCACAGATCAATTTTCTCGACATCGAGGATGTCAAGACACACATCGGCGACGACAAGGGCGTCGGCATCTACGTCGAACTGAACGAACCGCCCTACGGTTACGTCCTATTTCTGCTCGAACCGGCCGACAGCAAGCAGATGGCCAGCGCGATGATGGGCGGGATGGGCGAACCGAGCGAGGGTGAAGGGTTCTCCGACATGGAACAGTCGGCGATGCAGGAGATCGGCAACATCATGACCTCCGCGTTCATCGACGGGTGGGCCAACGTGTTGGAGACGACCATCGATATGGGGACCCCGAACTTCGTGTTCGGGCCGGCTGACGGCATCATCGACGAGATGGGCGGCTGGCCGGACTCCGATCTGGTGTTCGTCGTCGACTCGCGTATCACCGTCGACGACGGCGACCTCGGGATGACCGTGTACACGTTCCCCGAACTGGAGGACCTCGTCGCACTGATTCAGGATATCGACCTCGACACTGACGTGGCGAAAGACACCGAAGCCAGCGACATTCTTGACTGACAGCGGCACGCTATTTCTGCACCCCTGTCCACCGCGTGGCCAGAGTAAGTCTAATCGCCGAGAAAACAGCCTGCGGTCCCTCAATACCCGACACCAGCTCCGACTATGCTAATTGTTCACCCATTTCTATTGAAATAAGTATTATATATATTTATCATCAAAACAGCTGGTATGGGATTGGAAAGCGGGGGAGCGGCAGTTGACAGGCGGTCCGTACTACAGATTGCCGGTGGGGTCGGCAGCGCGGGGCTCGCCGGGCTGGCAGGGTGCCAGGGCGGGGGGTCGAGAGCCGAAAACACACCGGAGCACCCACCGCTCGGGAACTATCCGGTCGACGGCGATGCGGTCACACTCGGCTTCAACGTGCCACAGTCAGGGACGTACGCCGCCGAAGGGCGCGACGAACTCCGGGGATATGAGCTCGCTGTCACACACCTCAACGAGGGCGGCGGCTGGGTTGGACAGCGCTCCTTTGACGTACTCAGCGGCGACGGCGTGCTCGGAAAGACCGTCGAGTACGTCACTGCAGACACGGAAACGAAGCCGGATGTTGCGACAGCCAACGCAAAGGAAATGATCGAGCAGGACGACGTCATCATGTTCTCCGGTGGCTCGTCCAGTTCCGTTGCTATCGCCCAGCAGGAGGTCGCACAGGCCCAGAAGGTCCCGTATATGTGCTGTCTGACCCACTCGAACGACACGACGGGGACGGACTGTGTCCGCTACAGCTTTCGGGAGATGTTCAACGCGTACATGACCGCACAGGCGCTGCTTCCGGTACTCAAGGAACGGTTCGGCCGGGAGGCCCAGTACGTCCAGATCTACGCGGACTACAACTGGGGGCAAACGATGGAGTCGTCGATCCGTGATTTCTTCACCTCGAGTGGCTGGGTCGAACTCACGAGCATCCCGACGCGTCTCGGGACGACGAACTACGAGGAACCGCTCAAACAGGCCCGGGACGCCGGTGCGGAGGTCGTCTTCCTCGACCACTACGGACTCGACGCCGCGAACTCGCTGACAACGGCCCAGGAAATTCTCCCTGACGAGGTGGGGATTGTGGTGCCGCTGTACAACCGCATCGTGGCACAGAACGCCTCGACGGCGCTCGGCGGTGTCGTCGGGACGGTCGCCTGGGACACCAGCGTCTCGTCTGACCTTTCCAATGCGTTCAAGAACGCCTTCACCGCGGAGCACGGGAACGCACAGCGACCCTCCGGCGTGGCCCATCTGGCCTACGCACAGACGCTCCAGTACGCCGCGGCCGTCGAGCGGGCCGGTACGTTCTATCCGCCGGCGGTTATCCGAGAGCTAGAAGACCAGGAATACTCGGTCGGGCTGGGCAGCCAGACGATGCGGCGCTGTGACCATCAGGCCCAGCGTGGCGTGCCAGTGGTCGAAGGGCTTCCCGAGTCCGAGCAGTCCCTCGGTCGGTTCTACGACCTGCTCAGGGTTACGAAAGCGGTCGGGTACGACTGTGACGGCGGCCCGGCCGCCGAGTGCGAACTCGGAGACTACGGGGACTAGAGCCAGCGCACAGCGACTACTGCGAAACGGAAAATACGGAAAACGGAGAACCGAGCGGGGACTGGACACAAGCAGTCCCCAACTGTCAGAGGCAGACGGACGCGCCCTGAAACGGACACGTCACGTCGGCACATCCGGCTGTTCGGAGCCGGGGCCGCGTTACTCCAGTAGCTCCGGTTCCGCGTCGTATGCCACCCCCTTGACCGCGGATTCCGACGGGTCGTCACCGTCGTTGTCGGTCGGGCAGTCTGTCTCAGCCATGGTCAGTCGTCCGCCGAAATCGGCTGGCCCTCGGCGTCGGTCGGGGCGGGGCTCTCGCCGTCGTCGAAGGGATACCACGATTGCTTGCCGTCGGCCAGACACGGGTCGGTGTACCCCTCGACTTCCTCCGGTTCGGCCAGCTCGACGATTGTTTCGTGGCCGGTGGCGTCGACCCACTCCCGAAAGGTCTGCCCCTCCGAGCGAAGCGCGGCGTATGCCTCAACGATGTTGGCGATCATGCCCGGCACCTCGTCAGCAGGGACGCGCTGGCGGACCCACTCGATGAACGTCGGCTCCGCGCCGATACCGCCGCCGACACCGATATCGACGGCTTCGACCATCTGGCCGTCCTTGCGGGCGCGCATCCCCTGTAAGCCGATGTCGGCTGTCATCGCTTGACCGCAGTCAGCCGTACAGCCCGAGAAGTGCATTTTGATGCGGTCAACATCATCGGGCACATCGACGTTGTCACCGAGCCAGCGGAGCAGGCGAGCCATCCGCGCCTTTGTCTCGGTGAGCGCGAGTGAACAGAACTCCGTTCCGGTACAGGCCATCGCCCCCTGAACAAACGGGTTCGGCTCGGGCGAGTGTTTGTCCAGTAGCGGCTCGTTGAGGAGATTCGAAATGTTCCCGTCGGGGACGTCCATGATGACTGGGTTCTGTCGGCGGGTCAGGCGCACTTCGCCGGAGCCGTAGGCGTCGGCGAGGTCCGCGAGTTCGATGGTGTCCTCTGCGGAGAGTCGGCCCACGGGCACCGAGAGCCCGACGTAGTTCTTCCCGTCTTGCTGGTCGTAGACGCCGACGTGGTCGTGGGCACCGTGTTCGGCAGACTTGCCGGCGTTGTACGTGTACTCCCCGCGGAAGTCAGTGCCAGCGGTTTCAAACTCGAAATCCAGCCGCTCGTCAAGTTCCTCGCGGATGGCGTCGGTCCCATGTTCGTCGACGAAAAACCGGGCGCGGTTCTTCGAGCGGTTCTGACGGTTGCCCGCCTCGTGGTAGTACTCGACAAAAGCACGGACCGTCTCGACGGCGTGTTCGGGCCGGATGAACAGGTCCAGCGGACGGGCCTCGCGGGGTTCGCGACCACCGAGGCCGCCGCCGACGCGGACGTTGAACCCCTCGATTTCCTCGCTGTCAATGAACTTGTGGGCCGGCTCCAGCCCGATGTCGTTGATGCTGTCCTGGGCACACCCCTGCTTGCACCCCGTCACCGAGATGTTGAACTTCCGGGGCATATTGGAGAGGTCGTTGTCGTCGCGGATGGTCTCCTGAATCTCGTCGAGAATCGGGCGGGACGCGACGTACTCCTCGGCCTTGCCGGCGACCGGACAACCGGAGATGTTCCGCATCGTGTCCCCGCCCGCAGAGCGCGAGGAAACGCCGACTGCTTCGAGTTTCTCCCAGATTTCCGGGATGTCTTCGAGTTTGAGCCAGTGCAGTTGGATGGACTGTCGTGTCGTGAAATCAATCCAGCCGTTGCCGAACTCAGGGTTCTCCGCTGGCCCCTTCGCGTAGTCGCGGGCGACTTCGCCGATAGCCCGGAGCTGGTCGGGCTCCAGAACGCCGCCGCAATTTGTCAGCCGCATCATGAAATACGACTCCTGCCCGCCGCGGTGGTGGAAGACACCCCAGAACTTGAACCGCGAGAACCACTTCTCGCGTTCGTCCTCGGGAATCGAGTCCCAGCCTTTCTCGGCGAACTCCTCTAGTTTCTCCCGTACCTCATCACCGTACAGCTCCGCCTTGTACTCCTCTTTTTTATGTGCCATCTTCGCGCACCCTCACTCTTGATAGATGTGGTTTTTTATCTCCCATAGGTATCTGAATGTCCGCTAATTCACGTCTAATTACTCAGCTTGCTGTCTTATAACCCTAATCGTTAAAGAAGTAAAGAGTATGAGTGGGTTCGGAAACAGCTGTCCAGAATTATACCGTCTGGGAGGTATTTAAAGAAGTTATACACCACACCGTCGAAAGGGATAAAACCGCAGTACTGCAGGCGATTGGCCGGCCGAGCGCTGACACTCGCTTTCAGAGACGCGACCCGAGGATAGGTCGCCCAACCGGGGTGGACCCGTAGAACTGAGGTGTCGGTCGCGCGTGCGCAAAACCAGAACCGGACGGACGCGACACGCAACGCAGCGGCTGTAGCAGTGAACGCGCGTGAAGTAAACGAGAGGCCGTAGGGGGTCAGTCGTCGCCGGAGGCGACAGTCGGACCTTCCTGCGTACTTCCGACGAACCCGGCCGTGTTCGCGATTTTCGCGATCTCCGGTCGGAACACCCACGCCGACAGGGCGACGATGGGTATCATCGTGACAGCGGCCACGGAATACCCCAGGTGGAGGTTCGCCAGCCACGGCGCGGAGTAAAACAGCGGGTAGACAATCCCACCGACAGTGCCGACGCCGCCGACGACACCGGCGACCGAGCCAGAGTCGTTGGGGAACATCGCAGGCACCTGCGCGAAGATAGCGCCCTCAGCCCAGGCACAGCCCGTGCCCACGAGGAAGCCGATGACGACAGCGTTCAACAGCACCCCGGAGAGGCCGGCCAGCGTCATGGCGAACATCATCACCACAATAAAGCAGAGCCCGAGGAACGTCCACTGCTCGCGGTACTGGCCCTCAAAAAAGGGCAAGATGTTCTTCTCCTTGCGGGCCAGCAGGTCGCTGCCGTAGCCGCCAAACGGCCGGAGCAGTCCCGCTGCAATCGAAAACGTTGCGGCGAAGGTGCTCGCGATGACGAGGTTGTCCTGATTGAACGCCTCGCGGTAGTAGGTGGCGAGCCACCCGTTCATCGACAGTTCGAGGCCGAAAGACATGATGTACGCGGCGGCGAGGACGACGGTGCCGTAGCGCGTGGCCGTGTGGAGCCAGCCTTTGAAGTTGGTGTTCTCCTTGGTCGCCTGACGTTTCGCCTCGCTTTTTGCGGCCTCGCCGAGCGTGTAGTAGGCGATTGCGAGGAGGATGGAGACGATGCCGGTGTAGAAGAACGCGGCTCGCCAGTTGGTCGAGAACAGCGGCCCGTTCCACCCGGACCCGAACACGCGAGGGAGAATCAGCGCGCCGCCGGCGGCACCGGCGTTCCCGACACCAGCGTATATGCCCTCCGCCAGACCGAGGTTCTCCTCCTCGAACCACTCGGCGACGTGCTGGATGCCGATGACGAACGTGATGCCGGCCGTCGCCACGATGAGTCGGAGCACGAAGAACACGGAGTAGTCCTGTGCGAAGGCGCTCCCGATCGAGAACACACCAACGTAGGCCAGCACGATGGCAAAGATAGCCGGTGCACCGAACTTATCCGAGAGCCAGCCGGTGAGCATTCGGCCGAACGGAGCCATCCAGATGGCCGAACTCGCCAGAATCCCGATCTCCGCCGTCGACAGTCCGAACTCCTCGGCCATCGGGCCAGTAAACGGCGCGAACGAGAACCAGATAAGGAACGAGAAGTTGAAGCCGATGGTCGCTAGCAGCAGCGTCCGGTACTTCGTCATCTTGATCAGTCCCATGCCGACACCTCAGTTACGGACTGCACGCCATTTGCGATTATTACCGGTTTTTTGTCCACCAATTCTATTATATTTTGGATGTGTGCCCACATCAGTACATGATAGGCAAAAGACTCGTCATTTAATAACAGTACCCCTTTACATAACGGCTATTCTAAAGCGCCTGAGTGGAAAGGTAGCAAATATATCATCGGATATCACCTGTTTAAGGCCATTGAACGCCCACCACACGAGTGTATAGTTGGACATACATTGGGTTATTTCACACTGAGTGAGATGTCATCATGCAGACGAACTAACTGGGCTGCGTGGTAGCTGGACGCCTGTCAGCTGTACGGCTTTCGGGACTTTCGCCACCGCGAGTATCTGGTCTCAGCTACAGCCAACAGTATCAGTCAGCCGTCGCCGGCGACAGTTCAGCCTCGGCGGCGACGAGGCGGGCGGCACACTGCTTGAAGTTCGGTTCGTCGGACTGGGGGTCACGGTCCGAGAGCGTCAGCCGGTTCGTCGCCGGATGGTGAATCGGCAGCCAGACCATCCCGCGGGGAACGCCCGCATCGCGGTCGATGTCGACTGTCGCAGAGCCGCGACGGGTCTCGACGGTCAGTGTCTCGTCGGTGACGAGTTCGCTGTGTTCCGCGACCGTCTCGGGGTGGATGCGGGCCACCAGGGCCCCGGCCTCGCCGCCGCGGGAGCGGACACCGGTGTTGTATCCGTCGGCCTCACGGGCGGTGGTCAGCGTCAGCGGGTAGTCGTCGTCGGTCGGCTCCGGAAGCGTCCCCTGACGGCCGGTCGAGAACTGCGCGCGGCCCGAGGGGGTCGGGAACGACCACGACTCGTCGTCGTAGTAGCGGTAGCCGCCGGCGCTGTCGTCGTCGGGCGCGGGCCACCGCACGGCGTGGCTGTCGTCGAGGCGCTCGTAGGTGATGCCCGAGCAATCAGCGACCGTCCCCTCGGTGAGGGCGGTGAACTCATCGAACACAGCCGACGGGTTCGGCGACGTGGACTCGAACAGCCCGGGGAACAGCCGCGAACCGATGGTAGCGATGATGTCAAGGTCCGATCTGACACCGCTTGGCACGTCAGTCGCCGACCGGACGCGGGAGATGGTCCGCTCCATGTTCGTTGTCGTGCCGTCGCTTTCGCCCCACGTCGCGGCCGGCAAGACCACGTCGGCAATCTCCGTCGTTTCGGTGTGGAAGGCGTCCTGTACGACGACGAAGGCGTCTTCCAGTGTCTCGCGGACGCTCTCGGCCTCGGGCATCCCGGCAACAGGATTGGTGGCGACAGCCCAGACGGCCTCGGGTTCGCCTTCGAGCATCCCGACCGGGCCGGGACCGGTGTCGTCGGGGAGGCGGTCCACCGGCACGTCCCAGTGGTCGGCGACGAGGCGGCGGTGGTCCGGGTCCTCGAAGGCCCGCTGGCCGGGCCAGGTTCCTTTCGAGGAGCAGATGCGGGTCCCCATGGAATTGGCCTGGCCGGTCAGCGAGAACGGGCCGCCGCCGGGTCGAAGGTTCCCCGTCGCCAGCGTCAGGTCGATGAGCGCCCGTGCGGTCTCGGTCCCCTGAACGTGCTGATTGATGCCCATGCCCCAGTAGATGAGCGCCTGCTGGTCCATCGCGTCGGCAAGCAGGTCCACCTCGGCCATCTCGATGCCGGCCTCGTCGGCCGCGTCGTCGGCATCGGGCAGCGTCGCAAGCAGGTCCTCGAACCCGTCGGTCGCTTCATCGACGAACTCGCGGTCGACCCGCCCTGTTTCGACGATACGGGCAAGGACGGCGCGAGCCAGTGCGAGGTCCTTCCCCGGGTCAGGTGCGACGTGATGTTCGGCGTTCTCTGCAGTCTCGGAGCGGACAGGGTCGACGACGATGATTTCGACGCCGTCCTCGTCAGCGGACTGCTGAACCCAGCGGAACAGCACGGGGTGGGCGACCGCCGGGTTCGCCCCCCAGACGACGTGTCGGTCGGCGTCGCTGATGTCGGCGTAGGTACACGGCGGCGCGTCGCTACCGAAGGACTGGTAGTAGGCGGTGACGGCACTGGCCATACACAGCGTCGTGTTGGCGTCATAGTTCGTCGTGCCGAAGCCGCCGCGAGCGACCTTCCCCAGCGCGTAAGCGGCCTCGTTGGTCTGCTGGCCGCTGCCGAGGACGGCGACAGCGTCGGGGTCCTGCTGGTGGACGGCCTGAAGGCCCTCGACGGCGCGAGCCAGCGCCACGTCCCACTGGGTCTGGCGGAGTTCGCCGTCACTGCGGACCATCGGCCGGGTGAGCCACTCCCCGTCGGGGTCTTTGCTCTCTCGAAGGCCGCGTGCACAGGCGAGACCCTGGCTGACTGGATGCGCGGCGTCGCCGCGAACAGCGTCGATACCATACCCCTCGTCAGCGCCCTGATGCATGTGGCCACAGCCAACGGCACACCGCATACACGTCGTCGGCACCCAGTCGCTCACAGCCGCCCACGCGCCGTCTCGACGCCCATTTGTCCAGTTTGGCATGATATTACAGTACGTTCGGATGCCATTATCGTATTTCCATAGATGAACACACACTGTATAACAGTGACTCTTTACGAAATACTTATTTCAACGGCAAGCGTGTGACATCCGTCCACTAGATTGGAGGCACCGCGAAGTAACAACAGTTTCTTTCTGACAGCGGTCAAACGGCAGCGTATGAACCACGAGCAGTCACGAGCGCTGTACGACCGCGCCCTGTCGGTGCTGTCGGGCGGCGTCAACTCCTCCGTGCGAGCGACGCGGCCCTATCCGTTCTTCGTCGAGAAGGGGGACGGCGGGCACGTCATCGACGCCGACGGCAACCGCTACATCGACTTCGTCATGGGCTATGGCCCGCTCCTGTTGGGCCACAGCCTGCCCGAACAGGTCCAGTCGGCCATCCAGCAACACGCCGCTGAGGGGCCGATGTACGGCGCACCCACCGAAGTCGAGGTCGAACTGGCCGAGTTCGTCACCCGGCACGTCCCCAGCGTCGAGATGCTGCGGTTCGTCAACAGCGGGACCGAGGCGACCGTCTCGGCGGTCCGACTGGCTCGTGGCTACACGGGGCGGGACAAAATCGTCGTGATGCAGAGCGGCTACCACGGCGCACAGGAGTCCACGCTGGTCGAGGGCGAAGGCGACCACACGGCCCCGTCCAGCCCCGGCATCCCCGAAAGCTTCGCCGAACACACCCTAACTGTCCCGTTCAACGACAAAGAGGCCGCCCACGAGGTGTTCGAGGAGCACGGCGACGACATCGCGGCTGTCCTCACCGAACCCATCCTCGGGAACTACGGCATCGTCCACCCGGTCGAGGGCTATCACGACACGCTCCGGCAGTTGTGTGACGACCACGGCTCCCTACTCATCTTCGACGAGGTCATTACCGGCTTCCGCGTCGGCGGTCTCCAGTGTGCACAGGGCGCGTTCGACATCGACCCCGACATCACCACCTTTGGGAAGATCGTCGGTGGCGGCTTCCCGGTCGGGGCAATCGGCGGCAAAAGCGAGATCATCGAGCAGTTCACCCCTGCCGGCGACGTGTTCCAGTCCGGGACCTTCTCCGGCCACCCCGTGACGATGGCGGCCGGCCTGGAGACGTTGCGGTATGCGGCTGAACACGACGTATACGGCCACGTCAACGACCTCGGTGAACGACTCCGAGCAGGCTTGCAGGACATCCTCGAAGACCAAGCTCCCGAGTATACCGTCGTCGGCCGGGATTCGATGTTCAAGGTCATCTTCACCCGTGATGGTCCGGATTCGCTCGAGGGGCAATGTGAGGCTGGCTGCCAGCAACAGGAGTCCTGTCCGCGCTTCGAGTACTGTCCGAAGACCGGCCACGACGTGACACAGGCCGAGACCGAGCGGTGGGAGCGGCTGTTCTGGCCCGCGATGAAAGACCAGGGCGTGTTCCTCACGGCGAACCAGTTCGAGTCACAGTTCATCTGTGATGCCCACACAGGTGAAGACATTGAGAATGCGCTCGAAGCGTACAAAGAGGCGATATGAGGTGAGCGACGACGACATCGCACTTTCGGAGAAGCGGATGTACGGGGCGAAGCGCCCGGAGACCCACGCGTACGTCGCGTCAGGACTGGGCGTCACCCGTGTCGAGACGGCCGGTGGCCAGATCGGGCGGTTCAGTCTGAGCGAGCGGTGCAATGCCCGTGATGTGGCCGGGGCGAGCGGCGAAGTCGCGGTCGCCACCGACGAGGACGTGCTCGTGTTGACCGACGACGGCTTCGTCCCGACCGGATTCGGACCGGCCACCGCCGTCGGCTACGACGGCGACGGACTGCTCGCAGCCGGCGACAGCCGCGTCGCTCGGTACACCGGGGAGTGGCAAGGTATCGGCGAGGTCGAAGCCGTCTACGCCATCGACGGCGACCGCCTCGCTGCGGCCGAGGGCGTGTACGCGCTTCCGTCGCTCGACCGACTCGGGCTCGTGGACGTGGCCGACGTGTCCGGCGACTACGCCGCGACCGAGAGCGGGCTGTACCGCTACGGAGGCGAGAACGGCGAGTGGACCGAGGTGCGGTCTGGCCGGCACGTGGCGGTCGCAAGCGACGGCGAGCAGGTGCACGCTGCCGCGGCGGACGGGCTGTACGAGCTAACCGACGGGTCGTGGGAGCCGTGTACGCTCCCCGTCGACGAGCGCGTGGTCGACGTGACCCACGGCGACGACACCTACGCTATCACCGAGAACGGGACCTTCCTCGTTGCGACTGCGGCCGAGGCGACAGCCGACGGACAGGGCGGCTGGCGACAGCGCTCACTGGGCGTCCCCGATGTCGTCGGCGTCGCCGTCGCCTGACCGAACACGGCCCACCCCGGCAGCACCAATCAGTCGCGTGCCTGTCTCACGCGCCACATCCGCTTACGGAACCGAAACAGGGTTTAGCCCGGGCAGCCACCCACCGGATATGATTATCCCCGGGGCGGACACACAGGCGTTCGCGGCGACCCTCGCCGAGGCGACCGGCGAGCGGCTGGGACGGGTCGAGTACGAACGGTTCCCCGACGGAGAACACGTCGTTCAGGTCCCAGAAGCAGTCTCCGGCGAGCGTGCCGTCGTCGTCGCCTCAACCGTCGACAGCGACGCACACCTCCAGTTGCTCCAGTTGCAGGACGCGGCCCGCGAAAGCGGTGCAAGTGAGGTTATCACCGTCATTCCATACATGGGCTACGCCCGTCAGGACGAGGCGTTCAAGCCCGGCGAGCCGGTCTCCTCGCGGGCAATGGCCCGCGCTATTTCAACGGGAACCGACCGCGTGCTGACGGTAAATCCACACGAGCCGGCCGTCTGTGACTTTTTCGACGTGCCAGCTACCAACGTTGACGCGGCGAGTGTTCTCGCCGACCCACTGCCTGCGGACCTGCAGGACCCGCTCTTTCTCTCGCCCGACGAAGGCGCAATCGCTCTCGCGACAACGGTCCGGGACGCATACGGTGAGGGCGAGACGGACTTCTTCGAGAAGGACCGGGACTACAACACCGGCGACATCGAAATCAGCCCCAGCGACGCACCGGTCGAGGGCCGGGATGTGGTGCTTGTCGACGACATCATCGCCACCGGGTCGACGATGAGCGAGTCCGTCGGCGTCCTTGACGACCGCGACGCCCAGCGTGTGTTCGTCAGTTGCGTCCACCCGATGCTCGCCAGCAATGCCCTGACGAAGCTCAACAGTGCCGGCGTCGAAGCCGTCTACGGGACGGACACGCTCGAACGCGCTGTCAGCGAAGTCAGCGCCGCGCCGGTCGTCGCAGACCGGTTGTAGTCACTCGTTCTTTCGCCTCTAACGAGGGCAGGGCTCCAACGCTTCGGCAGCCGCCACGGCTCGCGGCTCCTCTTAGTCGCCGCTCGCCTGTTCCGAGGCCTCCCGCTGGTCGGCCTCGCACGGCGCAATCGCTATCCCGCATCCACCTTTTTCATCGTCGGGTCCGCTCGCGATGCTCGCGAACCGCTCCTCGAAAAACGTGGGCGAAAAAGCAGCACGCTCCCGCTGGTCGCGTGCTGTTCTAATCAGACGCTTCCGCAGCCGCCACGGCTCGCGGCTCCTCTTAGTCGCCGCTCGCCTGTTCCGAGGCCTCCCGCTGGTCGGCCTCGCACGGCGCAATCGCAATCTCCATATCAGTTCCTTCGACGTCCCACGTCTTCCGATGGCCGTCCTCGACGCCGTCTAGCTCGTCAGCGCGAACCTCCTCTTTGATGAGGGCCTCGTGCTCGCGGACCAGCGAATCCACGCGCTCGTCGTCGATTGTCAGGTCCACGGCGATGCGTTCCTCGATGTCCAGTTCGAGGTCTTTGCGCATCTCCTGGATTCGGCGGATGACCTCGCGGGCGTACCCCTCGCTCTCGATGTCCTCGGTGAGCGCGGTGTCGACATAGACGACGCCGCCGCCGTCGAGCGCGGCGAACTCCGTTCCGGTGACGCCCTCGGGCGTCTCGCGGCGGAATTCGACCATTTCCTCGGTGAGGTCGATGTCCTCACCGAGCGCCTCGCGTACTGTACCTTCGAGGGTATCGAGTGACTGCTCGGCGACGCGGGCCTCGTTGAGCGCGTTCATGACGCGGCCGGCGTCGTCGCCGAAGGCCGGGCCGAGTTCGCTCATGTCGGCCTCGGCGGAGTACTGGAGTTCGCCCCACTCGTCGTCAGCGCCGACAACCTCGACGGCGCGGGCGTTGAGCCGGTCGGCGATGATTGCTTCTTGGGCTCGAACGGCGTCGGCCACGTCGTCGCTGTCCACGTCGACGACGACACGGGTGACGGGCCAGCGGAGTTTGCGCTCGGCCTGCTGGCGAGCGTTCGAACCCGCTTCCTCGACCTCGCGGACGACCTCGATTTCGCGTTCGAGCGCCGGGTCGTGCAGGTCAGCGTCGACCTCGGGCCAGTCGCACATGTGGACCGTCGGGTGGCCGGCGTCGCCGGTGAGTGCGCCGTACACCTGCTCGGCGACGAACGGCGTGAACGGAGCAAACAGCGCGGCCACGGATTCGAGCACGCGATAGAGGGTGGCGTAGGCCGCCTGCTTCGAGGCGCTGTTTTCCTCCTCCCACATCCGCTCGCGGACGACCTGAATGTAGAAGCGAGAGACGTCTTCGACGACGAATTCGAGCAGTTCGTCGACCGCCTTGTCGTTCTCGAAGTCGTCCATCGAGTCGGTCATCGCCTCGGTGACGCTCTGGAGCCGGGAGAGCACCCACTCGTCGACGAGTTCGAGGTCGTCGCGGAGGTCCTCGACCGTCGTTTCCTCGGGGTCGAAGTCGTCGGCCCGCATGTACGGCAGCGGGAACCGGGCGACGTTCCAGAGGATGTTCAGCCGGCGCTGCATCTCGGCGGTTTCCTCCCAGGAGAAGTTCATGTCCTCGCCCTGAGCAGTCACCGATAGCAGGAACAGCCGCATCGGGTCGCGGCCGTGCTTCTCGATGACTTCGTGGGGGTCGATGAGGACGCCTTTGGACTTGGACATCCCACGGCCGTCGGGCATGTTGGCGTAGCCGTGCATCAGCACCTGCTTGTACGGTATTTCGCCGGTCGCGGCGGTGCTCATTCCCAGCTGAGACCAGAACCACCCGCGGGTCTGGTCGTGGGCCTCCATGATGAGGTCGGCGGGCCACAGTTCATCGAAGTCCTCCGTCTGCTCGGGGTAGTTGACGGTCCCCCACGTCGCGACGGAGGAGTCGAGCCAGACGTCGAACACGTCGCCGACACGGGTGTAGGTCGTGCTGTCCTCGGTGATGGTGAGGTCGTCGACCGTGCCCTTGTGGAGGTCGACGTTTTCGGGGTCGATGTCCTGGTCGACCCGCTCGGCGAGTTCCTCGCGGTCGCCGACGACGATGGCGTCGTCCATGTCACCGGACCAGTCTTCAGGGAGCCAGATGGGGATCGGGATGCCCCAGTAGCGCTGCCGCGAGACGTTCCAGTCCGGCGCGTCCTCAACGAAGTCCCGGAAGCGGTTATCGCGGGCCCACTGCGGGTACCACTCGCTGTCCTCGATATTCGCAAGCAGTTCGTCCTTGATGTCGGTCACCGTGATGAACCACTGGTCGGTAACGATACGGACGATGTCGGTGTCACAGCGCCAGCACTGCCCTTCGCGGACGGTGTGGCCAGATTCACTGGAGAGCAGGACGCCGTTCTCGTCGAGGTCGTCGATGACCTCGTCGTTGGCGTCGCGGACGAACGTCCCGGCGTACTTGCCCGCGTCGTCGGTGTAAACGCCGTCGCTCCCGACCGGACAGAAGATTTCGAGGTCGAGTTCCTGTCCGCGCTCGAAGTCCTCCTCACCGTGGCCGGGCGCGGAGTGGACGAGGCCCGTGCGGTCGGCCTCGACGTAGTCGGCGGTGTACACCTGCCCAGAGCCCTCGCCTTGGGCGTGGTCCGGCACTTCCTCGGCCAGCGGGTGCTCGTACGCCCAGCCGACCATCTCCTCGCCGGACAGTTCCTCGACGACCTCGTAGTCGTCGTACCGGCCGGCCTTCAGTACATCCTCGACACAGGCCTCGGCGAGATAGAGGCGTTCGGTGTCGCCGTCTTTCTCGGCGTCGACGCCCACGTATTCGAGGTCACCGTCGGCGGCGACGAAGGTGTTGGCGACGATTGTCCAGGGCGTCGTCGTCCAGATGACCAGACTGCCATCCTGTTCCGCCAGCGGGAACTTCACGTAAATCGACGGCTTGCCCACGTCGTGGTACTCGACCTCGTTGTTTGCGATGCCGGTCTCACAGCGCGGGCACTGGTTGATGGAGCGCTGGCCCTGTTCGACGAGGTCGCGCTCGTGAGCCTGCTGGAAGCCCCACCAGGCGGCCTCCATATACTCCGGGTTGACCGTCTTGTACGGGTCGTCCCAGTCCATCCAGACGCCGAAGTCCTGAAAGTCCGTCTGGAGGCCTTCGAGTTGCTCCTCGGCGAAGTCTTTGCACTCCTCGATGAAGTTCTCCTCGCCGAAGCGCTCGATGTCTTTCTTGTTCTCGAAGTCGAGGCGCTCCTCGACTTTCGTCTCGATGGGGAGGCCGTGCATGTCGTAGCCGGGCCGGTCGGTGACGTCGTAGCCCTGCATCCGCAGGTAGCGGATGTAACAGTCCTTCAGGGTCTTGTTCCACGTCGTGCCCATGTGGGCCGCGCCGGAGGTGTAGGGCGGTCCATCAACGAAGAAGTAGTCCTCGCCGTCGGCCCGGTGGGCCTTCGTCTGCTCGTAGGCGTCGACGTCGTCCCAGTACTCGAAGACGCCGTCCTCGACGGCGTCGGGGTCGTACTGGTCATCGACAGCGGCGAAACGTTCCATACCGGCACATTCGCCGCCTCCAATAAAGGACAATCGGTTGTATGTGTGCCGTTCAGCGCTCGCGCTCACGCTGAAGGAGCAAGCTGACCGTCTCGCCGGTCTTGTCCGTGAGCGGAGCGGCGACATGCCACCCCTCGGCTCCGAGTTCGTTCAGTTGCTCGACCGGCGGCGTGACCTCGCCGCCGAGCCCGGCGATCATGACATCACTGTCAACCTCGATAGTGCGGTACTCGTAGGAGGGCATACAGATGCTGGAGCGGCCACCGGCGATAAACGTCTTGTGGTGGCCCAGACAGTACGTCGGTACCGCCACCGACTTGCCACGCACAGCCCTTACCACAGATGTGCCAACGTTTCCGGACGGAGCGGAGCGAAACACCCTCACAGCGGACTGTCGGCGTTGCCCTGAACTCGCCGAGAGCCGGACCTGCATCTCGTGGGGCAACGGTCCGCTGGACGCCGACCTCGTGGTAGTCGGCGAGGCCCCAGCCGAGGGCGACTCCGAGGCCGAGCACTGGCAGGGCGGCAATCTGACCGGGATGGCCTACACGTCACGGCGTTCCGGCCGGAAGGTCCGCGACCTGCTCGCCGACGCCGGGTTCAGTCACGACGACTGCTACTACACCAACGCCGTGAAGTGCCACCCGCCGGGGAACCGCGACCCGACCGATGCGGAACTGGCGAACTGCCGGCCCTACCTCGTCGAAGAAGTCGAGGCGATCGAGCCGACTGCGGTCGTGGCGACCGGGAAACACGCGACGAAGACAGTACTGGCGCTGGACGGCGAGTCGCTTGACGGCTTCCTCGACAGCGTGCTCGACCCCCGCCGAAGCGAGGCGCTGGGCGTGCCCGTGGTTCCGCTGCTCCACCCGTCGTATCAGGAAGTCTGGCTCTCGCGGCTGGGCTACGACCGCGAGACGTATGTCGACGCTCTCACGGACGCGGTCGCCGGTGTCGCCGACACCTAGAACCTTCTTGTGACCGCCGGACGCAGGGACGACCATGAGCGAGGACTGCATCTTCTGTCAGATCGTTGCCGGCGACATCCCCGGCCGCACCGTCTACGAGGACGACACCGTGCTGGCGTTTCTGGACGCCAATCCGCTCTCGCCAGGCCACACGCTCGTCATTCCGAAGGCCCACCACGAGCGGCTGAACGACACGCCCGCCGATGTGGCGAGTGCAGTCATGTCGACGTTGCACGAACTCGTCCCCGCCGTCGAGTCGGCCGTCGACGCCCCCGCCAGCACGGTTGCGTTCAACAACGGTGAGGTGGCCGGTCAGGAGGTCCCCCACGTCCACGGCCACATTATCCCGCGGTTCGAGGACGACGGCGGCCGCCCGATTCACGTGCTGGTCAACGACCGTCCCGACATTTCTGACGACGAACTGGACGACATCGAGAACGACATCGTCGCTGAGCAAGCGTAAAATTCCGCATCTTTTTACCGAAAGATACGCCAACAGCAACGCATGGGGGTTTCGACGCTTGCGTTCGTCGGGTGTACTGGTGGGGCTGGAACAACAAGGCTGACAGTCGAGACAGCGGCGACACTGGCCCGGGGTGGGCGGTCCGTCGCTGTCGTCGACGCAGCCTTCGGCACACAGGGGCTGGCGACGTACGTCGACGGGCGGCTCGATGCCGACGTGACCGCGGTAGCCGTCGGCGACGCGTCAGTCGATGAGGCACTGTTCGAGTGGGATATCGACGCCGACGGGCGGGTCGCGCTCTGTCCGGCCCACGCGCCGTTTGAGCGCCTCGCGCGAGCGAAGTCAGCCGAAAGCGCACAGGCGCTCGAACAGGCTATCGAAGAGGTAGCCGGCCGGTTCGACCACGTCCTGCTCGATGTGCCGCCGATCGCATCGAATCAGGCCGTCGCCGCTGCCACGACCGCACAGCGGCGGGCGCTCGTGGTGCCGGCCAGCCAGCGCGGCAGCGACCTGTTTCCGAGGCAACGAGGCCGACTCCGTGACATCGGCGCACCGGCATCGGCCATTGTCGCCACCCGCGTGCACGGCGATGGCGGTGAATCCGTCGAAGACGCGGCACACACCGTTCCACACATCGGACCGGGCGCACCCAGACCACTTGCGACGGACCCCGAGTCGGATGTCGCTCCAACTGTCGCCGCGATGGCCGAGGACCTGCTCGATGTCGACCTCGGTCTGACCTTCGAGGACGACGGCCTGTTCTCCCGCTAGGGCAATGGGAGGACGATAACGGGGCGGTCGACGTTGGTCAGGAGGTCCCGAGCCATCGACCCGACGCCGTCGCTGTCGTCGGTCCCACGGTGGGGGCCGATGAGGAGTTCGTCCGGGTCGTGCTCGTCAACCGCCGCCAGTATCTCCGTTACGGGCGCTCCGTCTCGCGTCTCCGTCGCGGGCATGAAGGCTGCGAGCCGCGAGCGGGCGACGTTGACGGCGTCACCGGCGTCGCGCGACGGTGCATCGGGGTCGTGGACCGCGACCACGACGATGTCGTGATCGGCTGCCGGGTCGAGGCGGTGCTGGAGGTAGTCAGCGGCGGCCGCGGTGACGTGGACAGAGCTGGTGGCGAGCAGAAACGTCGTCATTGTGTGTCCATGGGTTCCACTCGGCTTCGTGCTTTCGCTCGTCAGTAGCTGCGCACAGCGGGGAGTGTTATACACATAGTCAGGGGCTCGTAGCCACCGCATACGTATAGCAGACGAACACTCGTACACGGTATCCCACCGAGAGATATGTCCAACGCCCATCCAACCGGTGTGTCGGTGTTCGTCTGTCCGTTTTGCGAGCAGACGTTCGACCAGCCGCAATCGACGTGTGCAAACTGCGATAGTACCGTCGTCGTCCCGCTGGAAAACCAGTTCGTGTATCGCGATATCCTCTCGATGTGCGGGACGTAGGCCGGCCAGTCGAACGCGTTGCAGGCCCTTCACGACTCCAGTCGCACCGACGGGCTTACATACAGCCCAACCTGTACCCGAGAGCGTGCGCGTCGAGAACAGTTTCATCGGAACCGACGGCGTCGGGGAGAAGACCGAGCGGTCCATCTGGGAGCAGGGCGTCACCCACTGGGACGAGTTCGAACCGTCCGTCGTCGGCGGCCAGCGCGGCGACCGCATCCAGCAGTTCATCGACGAGGGACGGGACCGGGTGGCCGAGACCGACGTTACCTATTTTGACCACGCGTTTCCCAGCAGCGAGCGCTGGCGGCTGTACGAGACCTTCCGTGAACGGGCCTGCTTCTTCGACATCGAGACGACCGGACTCGACCAGGACCGCAACCAGGTGACGACGGTGAGCCTCCATCAGGACGGGGACACACAGACGCTCATCGCCGGTGACGACCTGACGGCCGGGAACCTCCGGGCCGCGTTCGACGGTGCGGACTTACTGGTGACGTTCAACGGCAAGCGCTTCGACGTGCCCTTCCTCGAAGCGAACTTCGATGTCGACCTTGACCGCCCGCATCTAGACCTGATGTACACCTGCAAGAAAATTGGACTCTCCGGCGGACTCAAACAGGTCGAGCAGGACATCGGCATCGAGCGGGACCGGCCGGACATCTCGGGCCAAGACGCGGTGCGACTCTGGCGGGAACACGAGCAGGGCCGCGACGGGGCACTCGAAACACTGGTGTCATACAACCGTGAGGATACGGTGAATCTCAAGACGCTGGCCGAAACCGCCACCGAGCGGCTTGATGAGCAGATTTTTGTTGGCTGATTCCAGGGACGAGAATCGTCACCACACCCCATTGTTTCAGGTGGAGCGGAGGCGGTGGCTGGCAGCCGTGGAGTGTTAGCGGGAGTATTACCGAGCTATCGACTCCAAAACGGCGTGTGGCCGTGGCCGAGGACGATAGAAGCCACGTGCCAGACAACGAGGTCGAGGAACAGCGCCGTATTCTGCCCCGTACCGATGCCGTAGAGCGACGGGAGATACAGCAGCGGCAGCAATACCGCACCCCAGAACGCAAACGGTCGGACACCGACGAGTGTCACGGTCCAGACCCCGCGAGCCGCAAACACGAGCGTATCGAGGTATTGACCGAGGTCTGTCAGTCGCAGTCTGTCGGCGTCGCTCCGGTGCGGGAGCGGAGGGCTATCACCGCTTGATGACCCCACCCTCACTCCCCCTGTCTGGCCTCGGTATCATTAATCGAATCAACAGTATACCGCACCTAATCGATGGTCACTACACAGATAGACGACCGCGCCAGCGCGTCTATGTGTATTCACGTCCACAGGTACTGTCATTTTGTGACAGGAATTACACTGGATTCACGGCGTCCCCACAATCCGGGCACGCGGCGAGCATCCGCGGCCAGTCGCCGGCCCTGTCGTACGCGATGACGAGATTCGCTGCGGGAATCGTCACGTCACAGGCTGGACACTGCCCGAGCGGTGGGTCAACCGTTTCTGTGTCACTGTCCCACATGCATCGAGCTACGCACTCAATACATATTGTTATCAGGCTCCTACGGAGTGTGCGGCAGTTTTACGTGTCGTCGCTGTCCTGTGGCGGCCGCTCGGATAATCGGTCGAACCGACGCTGTGTCTCGCTCGCCCGGTTATCGGTTTCGTCGGGCTCATGGATTACATCCACAAGCGCCGCGTCTGCAACAGTGATTTCCAGAACCACGTCGGCCGTCCGCGCCTCGGTCGGCAGTTCGGTCGCCGCAATGTCGAGGGCAGACAGTCCGGCCTCGGTGTCCACTTCCAGCGTGGCGATCCCGTCTTCGATCCGGTCGACGACGGCGGTGTAGGTTCCGTCAGGTAGCATTAGTAGCTCCGTTTCAGTATGTTCTCGTTGTCGGCGTCGGTCACAGTGACTGTGTCGCCGCCGTTGTTCCATATCGGACGCCCCGACCCCCAGTAAAGGTCGGTGTCCGTGTCGGTGCCGCTGCCGGTGTGCAGCGTCACGGTTTCGTCCGGGCCGAGAATGAATCCGTCGGGGACGGTGTAGCTGTGGTCGGCGTCATCGCTGACCGTCCAGCCGCCCATTTCCAGCGGCTCCGCGCCCGCGTTCCGAAACACGACGTACTCGTCGTTGAGATTGTCGCGGTCGTCGCCCGCCGCATCGGCGCGCACCCGGTCGATAATCAGGTCGCCACTTGTGTTCTCGGCGGGCGTTCCACCGTCAGTTGCGGTTGGGCCCGGTGTATCAGTCCGCGGGGACGAGCGGGGCAGGTAGGTCGCTCTCGGGGTAACCGGTTCGGTCGCACCCGGCGCAATCGGGTCCCCGGTGCGGAGTGACAGCGGGTCGGTCGGCGCTGCCCGCTGCGTGCTGACGGTCACAGCGGTCCCGTTGCTAGTCAAGACGGTGTCCCCGTGGGTTGCGGTCCAGTATGCCGGAACCGAACGCGCCGCAAGGCGCTGGAGCGTCTCGTTGTTCGGATGGCCGTACTGCGAATCGTAGGCGCTTGAGACCACCACGGTCCGGGGGTCGACGGCGTCGAGTAGCGGCCCGCTCGTGCTTGACGCGCTGCCGTGGTGGCCGGCTTTTAGTACGGTGGCCCTGAGCGCCGCTCCGTAGGTATCGACGAGATACGCCTCCTGGTCGTCCTCCGCATCGCCGGTAAAGAGAAAGCTCGTCTCGCCGTGCTCGATTCGGAGGACGATGCTGTTCTCGTTTCGCGCCGCGTTTTCCAGATACGGCTCCGGCGGGCCGAGCACGGTCGTCTCGACGCCGGAAAACGGAATCCGGTCGCCCTCGCGCGTCTCGTACAGCGTTAGGTTGTGGACTTCGACGGCGTCGAGGTACCGCTCGTAGGTCTGCGTGCTCGCGGCGATACCGGGGTCGTACACCGCACCGACGCCGTTTTTCTCGGTCTCGTAGCGCCTGATAACGGCCGCATTGCCGCCGATGTGGTCGGCGTCGTTGTGCGAGACGACGAAGTGGTCTATGCGGTCGATGCCCTGCCGGTCGAGGTACTGGAGGACGTACTCGCCGTCGTCGGTGAAGTCCCCGGAGTCGATGAGCATCGTCTCGTTGTCTGGGCTGACCAGCAGGGTCGCCACCGACTGGCCGACGTTGATGAAGTGGACCTCTAGCGTCCCGTTCGCCGCGGCCGGGGAACCGGCGTCCGGCGTTGCAGTCGGCGGGGTCGCCGTCTCCGTGGCGGTTGACAGGTCCGCACCGCCGTCCACGCCGTTTGCCACGAACCCGCCACAGCCGGCAAGCACCAGTAGCGCCGCGACTGCCAAGGACTCGACACGGGGACTCCGTACCATTCCGTCTGTCTACGTGGCCGAGTTATTTGGTACCACTTACCAACTACGTGCCACGGGACAGGGCATATCGTCGCTAGCTCAGAACGACGGCACGCCGGTCAGTAGTTCGCGGTCTCGGGCGTCTGTGGCGAGTCCGTCGGTCGCAGCAGGTGGACGCGCCCGGCGAGGAACCCCAACAAAAGGCCGGTGAAGTGTGCGATGAGCGCGACGCCGGGGTTCGCGGTCGCGAGCGTGATCGCCGCGGCGACGCCGCCGGCCAGCGCCAACTGGACGCGCGGCGCGAGTTCGAACCCACCGATGACAGTGTCAGTCAGGCGGTTTGCGGCGAGCAGATAGCCAAAGAGCGCAAACACCGCGCCGCTGGCCCCGAGGACGGAGACGTGGCTGACCATCCCAGGAACGAGCGGGCCGACAAGGCTGGCAATCGAGACCTGCGAGACGCCGGCGAGTGCGCCGGTCGAGAGGAAGAAGGCGTGGAATCGGAGCGGCGACGTCCGGCGTTCGAGGACGACACCGGCGAGCGCCACTCCGACGGCGTTTGCGATGAGATGCGACAGGCCAGCATGTGCGTACACGCTGGTGACGAGTGTCCAGGGACGACTGAACAGCGGGGGCGAGAGGGCGAACAGGCTCCGCGGGGCGGTCACCACGCCGACGGCCTGCTGTGCGAGGAACACAGCACCGATGACCGCCAGCGTGACCACGGTTGGGCTTTGTCGCAACGGCTTCATTGTGCCGATATTGTCGCTCTCAACACAAGAAACGCTCGGACAGCCCTCCGTTTCAGAACGCATAGGTGGCATCGTCGCGTTATGTCGCGTATGTCCGAACTGACCGACGCCCTCACCACGGCGTTCGCAGACGAGACCGATGACGAAATCGCACAGACGGCCGCCGAGAACATCGCCGACTTCGCCGAGGAGTACGACGAGGATCTGACGAGCGACCGCGTCACCGACCTGCTCGCGGACGCGCCTTACGACGGGTTCGACCGCCAGTTCAACTGGGTCATCGGCGAACTCGCCGCTGAAAATGAGGACTGCACCGACTCCCGGCCGTTCCGTATCGACGGGTTCGGCGAACTCGCCGCTGACCCCGATATCGGGACCTGAGGGGACATGCCTGGCGGAACCTACACGCTGGTTCTCGAACGGGACACCAGCAGGCCAATCGAGGTCGGCGCGCTGGGCGAAATCGAGTTCCCGGCGGGCTGGTACGCCTACACCGGGAGTGCGCTGGGCAGCGGCGGCTTCGGGCGCATCGACCGCCACCGCGCCGTCGCCGAAGGCGACAACGACACCCGGCACTGGCACATCGACTATCTGCTCGGCGACGCGGCGACGACCATCGCCCGGGTCGTCACGACCGAAGCCGATATCGAATGCGCCGTCGCCAAGCGGGTCGACGGACCGACAGCGGCGGGGTTCGACCGTATCGACGCCTTCGGCTGTTCTGAATGTGACTGTCACTCACACCTGATACACCACGAACAGCAGGAGAAACTTGTCGGCGCGGTGACTGCTGCCCACGAGGCCGCTCAAGAGGAGACAACAGCCGCGACAGAGTAGTCAGGAGATGTGAATCGCGGGCTTGTTCGGTCGCGCTTTTGCCGCGAGGTCGTCGTCGGGTGCGGCCCGCCGGACGACGACGTCACAGCCGAACTCGTCTTCGAACAGCCACGCGGCCTGCTGGAGCGTGTCGAGTTCGCGCTCGCCGTTGATAATCGGTTCGAGCCCTGCCCCGCGGTCGGCCAACCGGTCGGCGAAATCGGCGGCCGTGTCGCCGTGCTGCTTGATACCCTCGTCGGCCATGATTTCGCCGACGATGGCGTCGTCGGGGTCAGACTCGCGGGCGATTTCGTAGGCGCGGTACTTCCAGTCGGCGGCGACGACGAGTTCGATCTCGTTCGGTTCGTCGATGTCGACGACCTCCGTGATTTCGCGCACGTCGTCGAGCGTCCGCCGGACGACCTGCCGCTCGATGCGGTAATCGTCCACGTCACGGAGCGGTTCGGGCCACCGGCTCTCGGCGACGAGGCCGTCCTCGTCGAGCAGCTGCCACATCTCCTCGGCGAGGAACGGCGCGATCGGGGCAACTAGGCCAGCGAGCACACGCAAGCCGCGGCTGTAGGCGAACTGGTAGGGACGGTCGTAGCCCGCGTAGCGCCCCAGTAGGCGGGCGAAGCGCTGTATCTCGCCGATAACGCGATGGAAGCGAAAGCGGTCGTACTCCTCGGTAACGGCCGCGATAGTCCGGTCGATTTCCCGCTCTAAGTACGTGTCGTGGTCGGTGCTCTCGGTCCGTGTCTCCGTTCGGTCGGTGTATTCCGTGACAAGGCGATACAGCGTCTGCTGGAAGTCGTAGGCCGTGGAGACGTCCTTCACGGTCCACTCGAAGTCCTGCGAGGGGTGGGCCGCCGAGAGGACAAACAGCCGCGTCGTCTCGGCCCCGTACTCGTGGGGCGCGATGTCGTTGCCCTTCGATTTGGACATCTTCTCGCCGCTGTGAAGCACCGTCCCCTGATTGATGAGTCGCTCGACCGGTTCTTCCCGGTCCAGCAGGCCGATGTCCGACAGCGCGCGGGTGAAAAAGCGTATATAGAGGAGGTGCAGCACTGCGTGTTCCTCGCCGCCGACGTACACGTCGACCGGGAGCCACTCGTCGGCGGTTTTCTGGTCGAAGGGCGCGTCCGCGAAGTGCGGCGAGAGATACCTGAGGAAGTACCACGAGGAGTCGACAAACGTGTCCATCGTGTCCGTCTCCCGCACCGCGTCGGCCCCGCAGTCGGGACAGCTCGTCTGTTTCCACTCCTCTGCGGCGTCGAGTGGGTTCCCCGTCGTCTGGACGTAGTCGGGCAGTTCCACCGGGAGGTCCTCCTCGGGGACCGGAACGTGACCGCAGTCGTCGCAGTGGACGATGGGGATCGGCGTCCCCCAGTAGCGCTGCCGCGAGATGAGCCAGTCCCGCAGGCGGTAGGTCACCGCGGACTCGGCGGCCTCGTGCTCGCGCAGGCGCTCGCGGGCGGCGGAACTGGCGAGGCCGTCGTACTCGCCACTGTCCATGAGCATCCCGTCGCCGGTGTAGGGTGCGTGTGGCAGGTCCGTTCCGCTGCCGTCGACCGGTTCGACAGCCTGCTCGACGGGCAGGTCGTGTTCGTCGGCGAAGGCGTGGTCCTGTTCGTTGTGAGCCGGCACGCCCATCACCGCACCCGTGCCCACGTCGTCAAGCACGTACGCGGCAACGTACACCGGCAGTTCCTCGCCGGTGTAGGGGTGGGTCGCGGTGAGGTCCGTCTCGACGCCGCTCATCCCGGCGTCATCCGTGCTCGCCACTGATTCCACGTAGTCGGCGACGGCGTCGTCCGTCTCGGCCAGCGCTCGCGCGAGGTCGTGGCCCGGCGACAGCGCCAGATATGTCGCGCCATATACCGTGTCGAGCCGCGTCGTGAACGCCTCAACGGTCCCGTGGTCGTCGTGACCGACTGAGAAGGCGACGCGAGCACCTTCTTGTCGACCGATCCAGTTGCGCTGGCTGTCCCGAACGCCGTCGGGCCACCCCTCCAGATCGTCCAGTCCGTGATACAGCTCCTCGGCGTAGTCGGTGATGGCGAAGAACCACTGGTCGAGGTCTCGCTGCTCGACGTCCGTTCCACAGCGCCAGCAGACACCGCCACCGTGGGTGTGGCTGTGGCCAGTGCCAGCAGTCGTTTCGCCTTCATCGGCTTCCGGCGGCGTTTCGACCTGCGCGTCAGCAAGCACTGTCTCACAGTCCGGACACCAGTTCACCGTCGCCGCGCCGTAGTCGACCAGCCCCTCATCGTAGAACTGGGTGAACAGCCACTGGTTCCACTGGTAGTAGTCGGGGTCGCAGGTAGTGATTTCCCGGGACCAGTCGTAGCCAAAGCCCATCTCCCGGAGGTCGTCTTTCATCTGGTCGATACAGGTTCGGGTCCAGGATTCGGGGTCAGTGTCCCGTTTGTAGGCCGCGTTCTCCGCCGGCAGGCCGAAGGCGTCCCACCCCATCGGGTGAAGCACCTCGTCACCGGCCATCCGCCGATACCGGGCGTAGGCGTCGGTAATGGCGTAGTTTCTGATGTGTCCCATATGCAACGAGCCGGAGGTGTAGGGAAACATTCCCAGCACGTACGTCGGGTCCGTAGCGTCGGTCGGGCATTCGAAAACGCCCTCTCGCTCCCAGGCCTGCTGCCAGTACTCCTGAACCCGAGCGTGGTCATATCGGCGCGACATTTGCTATCTCGTCCTGTGCTTGCCGCGCACATCAGTGTTCGGCTAGAAAAGGTGGCGAGTCGTAGTGAGACAGTGGTTGTGTACAGCCAGAAAGCCCCGGCTGTCATCGGACGCGCAGCGTCCGATTGCCCGCGAGAGCGAAGCTCTCGCCCTGGCTGAACTCGGGGGCCTCGCTGCGGTCCTCACTGCGTTGCGGTCCTTGCTTCGTCCGCCGTCGTTCAGCCAGCCGCCCCTTTCAGTCCCACCCAGCATAGTTTGGGCAACCATCTACGGGTGGGACTGAAAGGGGCTGCCGTCTCGGCGAACCCCGACGACGCAAGCACCTACCGGAGCGTCGTTCGAGAGAGCGAAGCTCTCTCGTGATCACGAAAATCTCCGGTTTTCGGACGACAGCGAGTCGCGGGAGCCGAGACGGCAGGGGCTTTCTGGCTGTTCGCATTCGATCAACAGCTGCGGGCAGAAACAAGTCCAGAGAAGGTTGTGTCTAGCTCATTCCTCGCCGGACTCGTAGTGGTCACCGGCGGCTTCCGGCAGGCGGGTCTTGCCCACCAGAGCGAGCACGACGATGACGGCGACGAACGGAATCGTCTGGACCAGCGAATCGGGGACGGCGATGACATCGGCCGTCTGGAGACGCAACTGGACGGCGTCAAGGCCGGCAAACAGCGTGGTCGATAGCAGCGCGCCGACCGGATTGTAGTTGCCGAACAGATACGCGACGATGGCGATGAATCCCTTGCCGTTGACCATCGTCGGGCCGTTCCCGGTGAACTGACCGATGTTGATCGCCAACGCGGCCCCACCCATGCCGGAGAAGACACCGGAGAGGAGCACGGCGGCGTAGCGGACGCGAGACACATCAACGCCGGCGGTGTCAAGCGCCTTCGGGTTCTCGCCGGCGGCCCGGACCCAGCGGCCGAACGTGGTTCGGTTCAGGACGTACCACGACGCCGCCACGGCGAGGAACATGATGTAGACCGCGGGCGAGGCGTCAAACAGCGCGCCGAAGAACGGGATCTCGGCCAGCGTCGGAACGGTTATTGTGTCGAAAGTCCCGACGCTGCTGGTGTTTGGCCCGCCGTAGAACACCTGCGAGGCGAACGGCGCAAGTCCGAGTGCGATGAGCCAGACCGCCAGCCCAGCGATAATCTGATCGGCGCGGAACTCGATGCAGACAACGGCGAACACGCCCGCGAGGAGCGTCGACGCAACAATGCCGATGAGGAACCCGAGCCACAGCGAACCGGTGGCGTCGGCTCCGAAGATGGCTGCGAAGGCGGAGATGATGAGCAGCCCTTCCAGCCCGATATTGATGATCCCACTCTTCTCGGCGAAGATGCCGCCCAGCGCGGCCAGCACGATCGGAACCGAGAGCCGCAGTGTCGATGACAGCGTCGATTTCGAGGCCAGAACCCAGAATATCTGTCCGGGCGTCGACGCCGGCGCGAAGAGCCCGAACCCGGCAAGTACAGCCAGTGTGAGGAACGCTGCGGCGGCGATGAGGACCCGACTCGAAGCCGAGCGGAGTCGATCCATAGCACTGTCGTTAGTCATCAGCACCACCTCCCGCGGTCGTGGTGGCCGGACTGTCTGGCTCGCGTGCTGCGAGCCGCCGGCCGATGATACGGAAGAACTCCGGCATCGCGACGAACAGGATGATCAGTCCACGGAGGACGCCGACAAGCTGTGGCGGCACGTCGGTCGCGAACGCCACCACGTTCGAGCCGGACTTGAGGACGCCAAAGAGCAGCGCGGCGAAGACGGCCCCGATCGGGTTGTTGCCGGCGAGGATAGAGACGGTGATCCCGTCGAAACCGTAGCTCGGAATCCCAGTCTGGAACTTTCCAAGGGTCATCATCACGAATACGGCCCCGCCGATGCCGCCCAGTGCGCCCGACAGCGTGAGCGAGGTCAGGATGGTCCGGGCAGAGTCGACGCCACCGTACTCCGCGGCCGCGGGCTGGATACCGGCGGTCCGCAGGTCATAGCCAAAGGCCGTGTGTTCGAGCAGGTAGTAGACGCCGCCGACAAACGCGAGTGCTATCAGGAGTGCGAGCAGCGAGAAATCCGTCCGCGGGTCAAACAGGATCGAGGGGAACTGTCCCTCAACGGGTAGGGTCGGGGTCTGTGTCGCCTGACTCGTCGGGTCGGCGAAGTGGTTCCGGACGAGATACAGCGTTACCCGGACCGCGACGAAGTTGAGCATGATCGTGGTAATAACCTCGTTCGCGTCGGCGTAGGCCTTCAGCGCGCCGGGTATCGCACCGTAGAGGCCGCCACCGATTGCGCCGGCGAGCAGCCCGAGCGGGATGAACAGAACGAGGGCGATTGTTCCGGAGACCAGCGAGCCGGCCCACAGCACCGTCAGTGCGGCCGCCAGTGCACCGATGATAAGCTGGCCCTGTGTCCCGATGTTGAAGATGCCCGCACGGAACGCTAAGGCTACCGAAAGCCCGGTAAACACCAGTATCGTCGTCTCGCGTAGCGTCGCCGCGAACTGTGCGTTCAGCGGCGACCAGCCGCCGGCGAAGGGATCGCCCAGCGCGCCGAGGAACAGCCGGTTGAACACGTAGAACGGGTCGTAACACAGCGTCGTGGAACCGAACGTGAGGACCGGCGACCGACACGTCGCCAGCAGTCCCGCGGCAGTGACAATAACCGTCCCAACGACGAGAGAGAGCAATAGCGCCGAGACAGCGATGAGAATCCGCTCGCCGACTGAGGTCTGGCCCAGCCTGATGAGTCGCTGGCGGTACTGTGACCACCGGTCGTCCGAGTCCGGTGTCGGCGGGTCGTCCCCGTTCTGCGACGGGCCACCATCGCTCATTGGTGGCCCTCCCCGTTCGCCGCGATGGTCGGGACGGCGTCAGGTTGCTGCCCGGCCATCAACAGCCCGAGCTGTTCTTCGGTCACGCGCTCTGGATCCACGATGTCGACGATCTCACCCTCGTAGACGACGGCGAGGCGGTCCGAAAGGGACTGGACCTCATCGAGGTTCGAGGAGATGAGCAACACGGCTCGGCCCGCTTCTCGGAGCGCGTTGATCTGGTCGTGGATGAACTCCATCGACCCCACATCCACACCGCGAGTGGGGTGGGAGGCAACGACGAGACGCGGGTCCCGAGCGAACTCCCGACCGACAACGAACTTCTGCTGGTTCCCGCCGGAGAGGGACTTCGCGTGGGCGTTGGCGTCCGGTGGCCGAACGTCGTATTCTTCGATAATCTCCTCCGCGTGGTCGCGCGTGTGGTTCCAGTCGATGCGTCCATTCGAGGTGTAGTCGGCCGCGTGCTGGCTCCCAAGCAGGCCGTTTTCGACGAGGTCGAAGTCCATCACCAGTCCACGCTCCTGTCGGTCTTCCGGGATGTAGGCCAGCCCGGACTCGATTCGCTCCCGACGGCTGTCGGTGGTCCGGTCGACGCCGTCGTACATGATTGTCCCCTCATCAGGCATCTGGAGCCCGGTAATCGCCTCGACCAGTTCCGACTGGCCGTTTCCATCGACGCCAGCGATACCGAGCACCTCACCGGCCCGGACGTCAAGCGAGATCCCGTCGACCGCGCGGACGCCCCGGTCGTCCTCCATGACGAGGTCCGAAACCTCAAGGATAGACCGGCCTGGCTCGGCTGGGTCCCGGTCAAGGTCCAGCAGTACCTCCCGACCGACCATCATCTCGGCCAGTTCTTCCCGAGTGATGTCGTCGGCCGGCACTGTCCCGACGTTTTTCCCCTCTCGCAGAACAGTGATTTCGTCAGCAGCCTCCATCGCCTCGCCGAGCTTGTGCGTGATGAAGATAATCGTCTTCCCCTGGTCAGTCAGCTCCTCGAGCACGCGAAAGAGGTCTTCAACTTCCTGTGGTGTGAGCACTGCCGTCGGTTCGTCCAGAATCAGAACATCCGCGCCGCGGTAGAGCGCTTTGAGAATCTCGACGCGCTGCTGGACGCCGACACCGACATCTTCGATTCTGGCGTCGGGGTCCACGTCGAACCCGTACCGCTCAGACAGTTCACGGACCTGTTTTCGGGACTGTTCGCTGTCAACTGTGAGTCCAAGCCACTTGCGGGGCTCGTTCCCAAGCGTGATGTTCTCGGTGACGGTCATCGGATCGACCAGCATGAAGTGCTGGTGGATCATGCCGACACCTTCGTCGATGGCGTCGCGCGGCGAGTCGAACTGCTGTGTCTCGCCGTGCACGTTGACCGTCCCCTCGGTGGGCTGGTAGAGCCCGTAGAGGACGTTCATCAGGGTGGTTTTGCCCGCACCGTTCTCGCCGAGCAGTGCGTGAACCGTCCCCTTCTCGACCGCCAGATCGACATCGTCATTCGCGACTACCCCCGGAAACCGCTTTGTAATTCCATCGAGGTGGACGGCCTGTTCCATACTCTGAGCCGTTACCGTCCCGTTGTTTTAACTTCACGGTTCCACATGTCTGGCAAAAATCTGCGGCAACTGCGTGTGTGGCCGCGGTGGCGCTGTTGTATATTATGTCCAGAAGGTTCCGACCGCAAGGCCGGAATGGGCCGGCAAATCGCTCCAGCAATCCGCCTCAGGCGTTGTCGGGGTCAGTCGGCACGCTGATGTCGCCGTCGATGATGCTCTGGCGAACTTCAGAGACCTCGTCTTTGACGCTCTGTGGGATTTCCGAGCCGAGTTGCTGGCCGTACACCGCTTCGACGCCGTTCTGTTCGAGGCCGAGCGTGTTCACAGCGCCGCCATCGAAGTTATCGTTTGTCGTCGACTCAATGGCGGCGTAGACAGCGTTGTCGACCCGCTTGACCATACTCGCGAGAATGATATCGCTGAAGTTCTCTTTCGTGACCGACTGGTCGCGGTCGACACCGACGGCGAAGCGCCCCGCCTCCTGGGCCGCCCGGAACACGCCAGTCCCGGTGTTGCCGGCCGCGTGGAAGACGATGTCCGCGCCGGATTCGTACATCGAGAGGGCCGCCTCCTGTCCGCCGGAAGGGTCGTTGAAATCGCCGACGTAGGCCGACTGTACCTCGACGTCCTCCTCCGCGTGCTTGACGCCGGCTTTGTAGCCGGCCTCGAAGCGACCGATGAGGTCACCCTCGACACCGCCGACGAAACCGACGCTCGCGGAGTCACCCTGCGTGGATCCGGCTCCAGCCGAGAAGTCCTGAGTGGACAGCTTCGCGGCCATCAGTCCAATGAGGAACGAGCCCTGATGCTCACCGAACACGTACGAGCCGACGTTGTCCGCGTCAACGACGGAGTCAACGATCATGAAGTCCTGCTCGGGGTACTGTTCGGCGTTCTCCGTGAGGGCGTCCGCCTGCAGGAAGCCGATACAGCAGATAAGATCGTAGTTCGGGTTCGAGGACTGTGCGTACTGTTGCTGAAGGCTGCCGAAGTCCTGTACCGCTTCCGGCTGCGACTCATCGTATTCGATGTTGAGCTCGTCTGCTGCCCGGATAGCTCCGGTCTGGGCCTGGTCGTTGAACGACCCGTCACCGAGCCCACCCGTCGCATACACCATTCCGATGCGAGCGGCCGGACCGCTGTCGCCGTCGCCACCGTCCCCGCCATCGCTGTCGGTGTCCCCGCCGTCGCCGCCGCTGCCGTCGCCGCCATCGCCACCGAGGCAGCCAGCTAACCCGATTGCGGTTGCGGTACCAACACTACTGATGAACGTGCGCCTTCGCTGTGACATGTCCCACCAGCGGTGTCGATAGGCGTTAAAGACTTCGGTGTCGCACATTAGCCACATCGGCGACAAATCATGGCAAGGCGGACCGATCACCGTTCGATACCGACGCCGCGGACATTTTATGTACTGGGTGTGAACGGCTGCCAATGACAGTCTGGTCGCGTTCACACAGCAATAACTGGCAGACACCAGCGGGGCTCAGCAGGCGGTGACGACCGTCGTCTTCTGGGCGCTGGTCGCCCTCGCGACGATCACCGGTCTGGTGACAGCCTGGACCCTCGGTGCGAACAGCAACTCACCCCCATTCGCCCCGGCTATCGGTGCGAACGCCATTTCGACGATGCGCGCCGCCTTCCTGATCGGCATCCTCGCCGCGATGGGGGCACTGACCCAGGGCGGGAGCATTTCGGAAACGGTCGGGGCCGGCCTTATCGACGGCGCCACGATCACATCGCTCGCAGCCGTCGCCGGGCTGTTGACCGCGACCGGATTCATGGCGTTTGGCATCTACTCGGGCTACCCCGTCCCGGCGGCGTTCGCGACGACGGGCGCGATGGTCGGTGTTGGCCTCTCGCTCGGCGGCCAGCCGGTGTTTGACACCTACCGCCGCATCGCTGTATTCTGGCTGCTCGTCCCGCCAGTCTCGGGGAGCCTGGCCTATCTCACCGCGACGGTGTTGCGCCGAGACGACATCCCCGAAACCGTCGGCGTCCCGCTGCTGGCCGGCGTTGTCGGCGGCATCGTTGCGAACGTTCAGTTGAGCATCATCCCCTCACCCGCCGGCACCGACCAGGGCTCGCTGGCCGGCTTTGCCGCGATGGTCGCTGGCACGGATATCGCCGCCGTCGCCACGACGCTGCTGGTCGCCGCGGGGAGCTTCTACTACATCCGCCGACAGACCCAGGCCTCCGTCGATAAGGGTATCAAGACCTTTCTCGTCGTTCTCGGCAGCGTCGTCGCCTTCTCTAGCGGCGGGAGTCAGGTCGGCCTCGCAACCGGCCCGCTGGAGAACCTCTACCGCGCCGAACTCGGCCTGCCCGGGTTCGTATTGCTGGCGCTCGGCGCAGTGGGTATCCTCGGTGGCGCGTGGATGGGCGCACCCCGCCTGCTACAGGCCACCTCCCGTGAGTACGCGCAACTCGGCGTCCGGCGCTCAATCGCTGCGCTGGTCCCCGGGTTCATCATCGCACAGGCCGCCATCGCGCTCGGCATCCCCATTTCGTTCAACAACATCATCATCTCCGGGGTCATCGGCGGCGGCCTGGCCGGTGGCTCCGCCGGCGTCTCGCGCCGGAAAATCGGTGTAACTGTCGGGTTCTGGCTTATCACGCTCGTCACAAGCGTCGTCATTGGCTTCGGCGTGTATCAGGTGCTGGAAGCGGCCCTCGGCAGCCAGGTCTGAGAAGAGTAGGGGCGGCCAGCCACGCGCTACCGGACGACCGTTACCGTCACCGGCGCTTCGCTGACGACCGCCGTCGCAACGGTCCCCAGCAACCGCCGGGCAATCTCGTTTCGCGTTCCGCCGTGGCCACCCATCACCACCTGATCCACGTCGACCGCCTCGACGTAGTCCAGAATCGTCTCGGCCGGGTCACCGGTCTCGACAGCCGTTTCGACCTGTTGGCCGGCCTCACTGGCCTGCTGTGACGCCCGGTCAACGAGCTTCGTGGCCCGCTCGTCGGCGGCCGCTTGGCGGTCCGCGTCCGGTTCGAGCACCCCGCCTTCGCTCATCCCCGTATCGAGCGGCGCAACGACGTTCAGAACTGTAATCCGGCAGTCGAACGTCTCCAGCGCGTACGTCAGCGCCTCGTCAGCCAGCGGTGACCCGTCCAGCGGGACGAGGACGTGTGTCGGTGTCATATGTTCTCTCTGGGAGGCGGCTACAAGTAGTCAGGGGCCAGTCGGTGCTTGCCAGATGTGTGTCAAGCCCGTCCCACATGAGTTCGAACCAGTGGAAGACTCGCTTCGCTCGTCTTCCAAGGCTCGAGTCCACTAATCACGACGCTGTCGCTCACGGGTTGTTCGCGACAAGAATAGTCCATCCTGGATTCGAACCAGAACCAGACGTGCTCGCTTCGCTGTGCGCGACTGGCAGGGCCCGAATCAGTAACTACGATTTCGTGGCTCGCGAGTTTGCTCGCCACAGAAATAGTCCATCCTGGATTCGAACCAGGGTCGAAGCCCCCAGAAGGCTTCAGGATTGGCCTCTACCCCAATGGACTGTGTGCACTCTACAGTATCGGGTGCCCCTTTGTAAGCGTTGCGCGATTCGGTCGGACATGAAGCGTGTCAGCAGCCCACACAACACCGCCAGGAGAACAATAGCGTCATGCCTACGCTAGACGGCAAGACATCGACAGCGCTTTTTCGGGGTGCTGTGCACACTCGCGTATGTACGTTGGACGATTTGTCGTCGTCAGTCCCGAGGTCGGTGCGTACCGTGTCTCCTCGCGCTCGTTCCCCAACCGCCAGGCAGTCCAGCGCGACGGGACAGTGACCGTCGAGCCGACGCCAGACGCGCCGGAGACGGACAACCCATACATCTCCTACAACGGCGTCCGCGTCACCGAGCGCGGCGCGGTCGTCGGCAACGGCTCCCACGTCGACCCCATCGCCGAAAAGCTCGAACTGGGCTATCCGGCGCGGGACGCTATCGCGGAGCCGCTCCTGTCGCTCGACTTCGAGAAGGACGACTACGACACGCCGCGGGTCGCCGGTATCGTCGGTGTCGACGCGGCGGACCCGACGACGAACGCCGACGGCCCGGGCGCAGTCATCGGGACCGTCCGCCGGGACGCGCTACTGGTCGAGGAAGTCACCGAGCCGACGCTGGTGGCGACCTACGAGGAGAACAGTCCGACGGCGTTCGACCTGGCCGCGACCGACGCCAGCGATGTGGCCCGCGAAGTGTACGACCACGAGTACGAGCACGCCGTCTGTTCGGCCGGCGTCGCGGGGTCGGCGGGCGAGTTCGATGTAGCAGTGTACAACGGGGAGTGAGCGGATGACCGCGAACGATGGCGGACACAGATACTGAGCTAGGACCGACACTCAAGACCCCACAGGGGATAGACACGAACAATGAAACTCGGCATCCTCTCTGATATCCACGGCAATCGGGTGGCGCTCACGGCGGTGCTTGCAGATATGCCGCCAGTTGACGGGCTGGTCTGTGCGGGGGACGTGGTCGGCTACAACCCCTGGCACGCCGACTGTGTCGACGCGATGCGGGGGCACACCGACGCGCTCCCTGCGGACGCTTCCTGGCCGACCGAAGAAGTCCCGACAGTGATGGGCAACCACGACCGGGCCGTCGCCGCCGAAACGCCGTTCGCGTTCAACGGGATGGCACAGGCCGGCATCGAACACGCTACCGAACAGTTGTCCGACGAGCAAATCGAGTGGCTGGCGGCACTGCCCGATGAGCGCCACGTCTATGATGATCGGGTGAAACTCGTCCACGGCCACCCGGACGACCCGGACCACTACACGTACCCCGAAGAGTTCGGCCCGGACCTGCTGGGCGACGAGGACGTGCTCGTGATGGGCCACACGCACCATCAGCACCACGAAGTGTACGGGGACGGTATCGTGATGAACCCCGGCAGCGTGGGCCAGCCCCGCGACAGGGACCACCGGGCCGCCTACGCCGTGCTCGACCTCGCGGACCTAACTGTCGAGGAGCACCGCGTGGCCTACGACACGAGCGCAGTCATTGACGCGGTAGAGGACGCTGACCTGCCGCGGCAAATCGGCTTCCGGTTGACCCAGGGCCGGTAGCCATAGGAACGGCACGTCGTCCGTCGGCGGCAGCCTGCAGATACTGCAGCGGGACGAGAGAATTTATGTCCGTGACCGCTACTGTATGGCGTGGAGTCCCCATTTGAGGTCCTCGGAATTACACCGGACGCCGACGACGGGGAGATCGTCGACGCGTACCGCGAGCGGGTAAAAGAAGCACACCCCGACCAGGGCGGGTCGGCGGCCGAGTTCCAGACGGTCAAAACGGCCTACGAGCGACTGCAGAACGGATACGAGCCCGGGGACCCGCTTCCCGAGGAGACAGCGGAGCCCGAAGCCGAAGAGGCCCCGCCGGAACCGGGCGACCCGATGGTAGAGTTTCTCAACTTCGAGGTGCTTGAGGACCACGGCTGGGCACTCGAAGACGAGGACCTGTTTGCGAAAGCCGCCGACGCGAACCTGCAATCGACTGATTTCGGACGGTTCTACGTCGACCCGAACGACACGCTGCTGGAAGCGGCGGAGAAAAACGGCTTTGCGTGGCCCTTTGCCTGCCGCGGCGGCGCGTGTACGAACTGTGCGGTGGCGGTCGTCGACGGCGAGATGCCGTCGCCGGCGAGCCACATCCTCCCACCCGAACTCACCGAGAAGGGGATTCGCCTGTCGTGTATCGCTGCACCGGTGTCTGACGACGCGAAAATCGTCTACAACCTGAAACACCTCCCCGAAGTCAGCGAATTACTGCTGCCCGCGAGCCGGTTCGAGCAGGCTTCCTCAACCGATTAACAAGTCCCCGGCCGTTAGAACACGTCCTGAACGAGTGAGAGAGCCTGTTCGCGGTCCTCCCACGGGACGAACACGGAGACCGACGTCGCAGACGTAATCACGTCATAGAGGTGGATGTGGGCGTCGGCCAACGGTGCAACGACCTGATGCGCGAGCGCCGACTGACTCGGATCGCCGCCGGTGACGCGGATAACGGCGATCTCGTCTTCAACGGTGACCGACGAAAGCGTCTCGTCGTCAACGATGCGGGCGTGAAGCAGCGCTTCGGCCTCCTCGGCGTCATCTTCGTCGACGTAGAACGTCAACGAGTCCATCCCCGATGAGTTGGCCTCGATGTTGATCTCCTCGTCCGCAATAGCGCCTGACAGGTCCGCGAGGATGCCCGGGCTGTTCCGGATAGCGCGGCCGGCAACGGTGACGCAGGCGATTGGCTGTTCCTGCAGGTCGATGAGGTTCTGGAACTCGCCCTCGATGGAGGTACCACCGGCGAGCAGGTCGCCGTGCTGGTAGTGGACGACGCGAACACCGAGGTCCTCACTCTTGTACGACAGCGCCGACGGCGCGACCACCTCGGCCCCGCGGAAGGACAGCGAACGGAGCTCGTCGACGGAGATTTTGCCGACGTTCCGAGCGCCTTCGACGACGCGCGGGTCCCCGGTCATGACGCCTTCAACGTCGGTGACGATGACGACTTCGTCGGCGTCCATGTAGTCGCCCATCATCACGGCGCTCGTGTCGGAGCCGCCACGGCCAAGCGTCGTCACGTTGCCCTGATAGTCTTGTGCCAGGAAGCCGGTGATGACCGGGACGACATCCTTGAGTTGGCCGGCGAGCGCATGGGCGCGCTTCTGTGTCTCCTCAACGTCGACTTCACCGTACTCGTCGGTGATGATCGGCCAGTCCTCGCTGCCGGGTTCAAGAAAGACCGCCTCGATACCGCGGGCGGCGAGTGCACCCTTGAGCATCCGGACAGATGTCCGTTCGCCCATGGAAACGATTTCCGCACGGTCCGCGGAGTCGGCGTCGTAGTTGATTTCTTCGAGCAGTTCGTCGGTCGTGTTGCCCATCGCCGAGGCGACGACCGCGACCTCGTGGCCCTGCTGGACGGCAGCGGCAATCGAGTCCGCGGCCCGGTTGATGCGGTCGCCGCTACCGAGGCTCGTCCCGCCGAATTTGGCGACTACGCGCATGCTACCACCGTGTCCGTGTGTACGTGAACCATTGCCCTCGCGTTATCCGTCGCTCGGGATAACTGTGTTCATCTGTGACCGCGTCTCACTGTCGACAGCGACCGGCAGATTCCGTCGTGCGAAGCCCTGTTGCTGCGAAGGCGGGCACAGTCCGGAGCGTCCGACACACCGTTTATTTGCGTGGGGTTCCCACGCACATGTATGGATATCCGCGACGCTATCGAGGATGACGCCGAGCGACTGGCCGCCCTCGCTGACGGGCCGCCGGACGTGATGCGAAACCTCGTCCACGACCGCACTGTCCGCGTGGCCGAGGAAGACGACAGCATTGTGGGGTTCGTGAGTTTCGACGCCGAACGTGGGACCGTCCACGTGACGCAACTGGCCGGGTCGAGCGACGCCTGTGAGGAACTCCTGACCGACCCTATCGAGTTCGCGCGCCGGGAACACATGACGGTCGAACTACTGCTCCCGGAGGACGAATCGCAAGTCCGGACCGCTGTTGAGGCGGTCGGGTTCACCTCCACTGGAAACGGTCCCCGGTTCGACGGGCAGGAGACGACGCGGTACCGCTTAGAGCCGGAGCGGGCGGAACACTGACCGGCGTCAGGGGGCCGAAAGCCGCCAGCCGAGCGTCGCACACAGCCCGAACCCGAAGGCGTTGAGCGAACCATGGAGCGCAACCATCGTCGATATCGTCAGCCCCAGCGAGCGGCCGGTGAACGTCGACACCCCGTAGCCGAGCGCGAGCGCCATTGAAACTGGAAGCGCGACCGCCGCGATGCCGAGCAAGAGCCCCTGCGGTCTAGAGCAGGCAGGGACGACACGATGCAGGACTACACCGCCGAAGGCCGCGACGGCGACAGTGAAGAGACTCACTGCGACGACCTCCACCAGCGGTGAGAAGGCGATACCGACCGCGATGAGTGCCGGGCCGACGAGGATGACACCCGCAACGGTGCGGAATCCCCGCGAGCGGTCACCGAGGTGTCGGCCGGTCAGTCCCACCGCGACCGGGAGGACGAACCCGGCGTAGTGGAAGTGGACCGCTGTGAGTCGGATGATGACGCGGTCGAACCAGAGCGTCAGGTCGAGATGGGCCAGCAGGAGTGCGACCGCGCCAACCGAGACGTAGGCGAAGCCAGCATCGATAGCGGTCTCTGGGAACACTAGGCCGCCCCGAGTCCGAACGAACGCCGCGAGTCCGAGGAGGCCGGTGACCGCAAGCCACGGCGTTGCGAGCGCGGCGGCCAGCAGTGCTGGTGACGGAATGACCAGCGATACCGCAAACAGGAGTGCGCCGACCGGCTGGAGCCAGATGGCTGTGGTCGTGAGCCGACTGACAGGTGCCTCGAACGCTCCGCTCACCGCCGTTCGGAGGGCGAGCGGGACCAGCACGAGCGGCGCGAGTGCGAGCGCCCGTTCGATAGCGTCCAGTTCGCCAGTGACCGTCATCGCCAGCCAGACCACCGCTCCAAACACCGCGCTCAGGTCCGCCACGGCGATGCCCCGGATAGACGGCTTGGCGACGGTGGCGAGTGCTGGCTGCCGGGGCCCAGCGGCGCGGTCGCTCATCGCGGCGGGAGCCGGTCGAGTCCGCGGACGATTCGGAGGTCGTCGGGCGTCCCGTCGCTGGCAGTCTGGTCCTGCGTGAACGTCCCCCGATAGCCGAGCATGTGGCCCACGAGGTCGTTCTCGACGGTCGCGGTGACGTGGTAGCGTTCATCATCCTCGTCGTAGCGGTCACGTACCTCGACATCGGCGGCCAGCGGCCCCGGCAAGGGCACATAGCGGTCGCCCAGACGAGCCCACTGGCGGCCGCCAGCGACCACGAGCGCGCCGTCCTCGACCCGCGGGTGGAGTTCGCTGGCGACCCGGCCCTGTGTCCCGAGGAAATCGAGCAGTCGCTCGGCCTCGGCGTCCCAGACGGTCAGCGAGTCGAACAGGCGGGTGGTGTCGCCAAAGTCGAAGGCGCGGCGGGTCGTCATCGCCTCGTGACCGCCGTCCGTCGTGTAGGCCACCGTCGTCACCGAAAACGGCACGTCCTCGCCGGCTTCAGGGAACAGCATATTCTGGGTCGTCATCGCGTACAGCGCCGGGAGGACCAGCGTCCCGCGGGTAATATCCATCTCGCCGCGACCGACACAGACCGTCCCGTCGTCCGGGGCGAGGCTGTACCGGTCACGGACCTTCGGGTGGAGGTCGGCCGCGGCCTCGCCCAGCGCCCGCTCGTAGACGCCCGTCACAGTCTCACCCGCGCTGGTGGCATCCGCAACGCAATCGACGGTTCGACGGCAGCGCTCAGTCGTACTGCACTTCGCGTCTGTGCGTCCATTGGTTGGCTGTTCCCGGGGAAGATGGATATTTCTACTGGGTAGAAGACGGAAAATACTGAGTAAAGAGCCAGCGCAGTCAGTTTTCGACCAGAAAGTCGGGCAGGGCCTCGCCGTTGGCGGCCCGTTCGCCGACGTTACTTCTTCGAGCGGAGTTTGCGGTAGAGATACGCGACACCGAGACCGCTGGCGACCAGCGCCGGGACCAGCGGCGCGTCGGCGGCCTTCGACGCCTGTCGCCGAATCGTCTCAGTGACTGACGACGGTTCTTCGATGAGGTCCAGCACGGCCTCGGTGCTGTTAGCGACCGGCTCCGGCTCGTTCCCGGCCTCTGCGGCCGCTTCGGGGTCTTTGAGCAGGTGGCCCGTGGTCAGGCAGACGACCGACTCATCGCTATCAACCTCGCCCTTGCGCCGGAGTTTCCGGAGGCCAGCGACGGAGGCGGCGGACGCCGGTTCGACGCCGACGCCTTCCCCGGCGATGTCGCGCTGCGCTTCGGTGATTTCCTCGTCGGAGACAGCGACAGCGGTGCCGCCGGTCTCACGGATGCCCGGCAGCGCCTTCGGCGCGTTGACCGGATTGCCGATGCGGATGGCGGTCGCGCGGGTCTCGACGTCATCCCAGCGGCGGGTGTCCTCGTATCCATTCTCGATAGCCTCGACCATCGGAGCGGCACCCTCTGCCTGCACGCCGGTGAGTTTGGGCACCTGCTCTTCGGTGATTGCGCCGGCCTTGACGAGTTCGCGGAAGCACTTGTACAGCGCCGCGGTGTTGCCGGCGTTGCCGACCGGCAGGACGATTCGGTCCGGGTACTCGCCGTTGTCGGCGTAGAACTCCTCCATGATTTCCAGCCCGATGGTCTTCTGGCCCTCCAGACGGAAGGGGTTCAGCGAGTTCAGGAGGTAGGCCTCGCCGCGGGCGGCGAGGTCCTGCACGATGTCGAGACACTGATCGAAGTTGCCGTCGACTTCGAGAATGCGCGCGCGGTGGAGACTTGCCTGAGCGATTTTGCCGGCTGCAACCTTCCCGGCAGGCAGGAGCACGAGCGTCTCCATCCCGCCGCGGGCACCATAGGCCGCAAGCGCAGCGGAGGTGTTGCCCGTCGAGGCACAGGCCAGTCGGTCGACGCCGACCTCTTGGGCGACCCGGACACCGACGGTCATGCCGCGGTCCTTGAACGAGCCAGTGGGGTTCATCCCCTCGTGTTTCACGCGGAGCGCGTCGACGCCGATGTCGTCTTTCAGGCGGGGCATCTCGTGCAGTGGCGTGTCACCCTCGGGGAGCGTGACACCCTCTTCGAAGGGCAGGGCAGCGTTGTACCGCCAGACCCCCGAGCCTTCGAACTCGTCGAAGGTCGGCAGGTCATCGTAGCGGACCTCGAGCAGGCCGTCGCAATGGTCGCAGGTGTAGCGAATCTCGTCGAAGGGAGCGAACGTCTCACCACACTCGATACAGGCCAGCCAGACGCCGTCATCGGCAACCGGCGGCACGTCGTCGGTGAGTTGCAGGTCAGCCATTGTCGGGACCATGCTCCCAGTGGGCAAAAGTCGGACGGTTGTCGGCTATACTGCCAGCGTTCACGGCGCGGCAGCTATCACTCGCTGGGCCTGGCGTCGAACTCGTCGATACGGTGATGGACCGCGACAGTCCACTCGTCGAGGGTCTCGTGCATCAGTTCGCGGGCCTCCGACAGCGGTGTCGCGGTGTACTGGTACACGTGGCCGCCGCCGTCGAGCAACCGCCGTTTCCGCGTCGCAAGCCCCTTCTCGCGAAGCGTCGATAGCGACCGGTTGACGTTCGAGCGATCCCGACCAAGTTCGTCAGCGAGTTCCTCGACAGTGCTTGCAGGTGTTTCGAGCAATGTCTGATACGTCCGTACCTCGTGTTCCTGAACGCCGAACACACAGGCCATCACATCCGAGAGATTCGGTTCGTCGTCGACCATCAGCTCGTGGAACTGGTCCGGAGATGAGTTGACAGACATACCCACCTGTATACTTCCGACCCGGATAAACTGGGTCGTTACCTCAACCTCACCGCTCTGGTGTCGGTGCTGCCCGATTTCGGACATATCAAATCGTCTACTGTTTCAGGGTGGACTACAAACTAGCCGGACACCAGCAGCAACTGGTGCTGTGAGGAACGTTGTCAATGCTAGCAAAAAGGGTGCCGTTTCAGGTGGAGAGTTCCCCGAGACGGAATTGTTGTTGTCTCAATTTACAATCACCCTCAAAAGACTATACTATATAGTTACAGATAAGAAGTATTAACACTCATCGACGGGTGTCAGTTAAAAAGAAGTAAGCGCATGTCCCGTCGTGGTGTTCGAGCTACGATGAGGATGCTAATACTTCCCGATCCCAGAAACCAATGAATTACAGGAGTTTCGACCATCTCAGTGCTGATACGCAGGAGTGGATCGTCGATCTACCAGACGGCCTGGATCTGATCGTCGGAATACCCAGAAGTGGCATGTTAGTGTCAAACTTACTCTCACTGCATCTCAATCTCCCGATGACAGATATCGACGGGTTGCGGGAGGGCAGACTCCTGCAGACGGGGGAGCGGTATGATGGTGAGTTCGACCTCTCGGAGTTCTCGAAGATACTGGTGGTCGACGACACCGTCTACACCGGAAGCGAAATGACCGAGGCGCAGTCGACGATTGGCGGGTTTGATCTGTCCGCAGACGTGTACTACGGCGCTGTGTACGTGGACGAGGGCTCCGAGCAGTTCGTCGATACGTACGCCCAGACCCTGGCGTTCCCGAGGGTATTCGAGTGGAACATGATGCACCACGACTTCCTCGAGGACTCCTGTGTCGACCTGGATGGCATCCTCTGTCGCGACCCGACACCCAAAGAGAACGACGACGGGCCGAAATACCGGGAGTTTATTTCGACTGTCGATCCGATCTGTGTTCCCTCGGTGGAAATCGGGAAGATCGTCACCTGTCGGCTGGAGAAGTACCGCAGCGAGACTGCCGCCTGGCTTGAGGAACACGGGATCGAGTACGACGAACTGGTGATGATGCAGTACCCGGACAAAGCCACGCGGGTCGCCGCAGGCAACCACGGCGAGTACAAGGCCACGGTGTACCAGTCCTCGGACGCCAAACTGTTCGTCGAAAGCTCACACTCTCAGGCGCGGACGATCGCTATGCAGACGAACAAACCCGTCTACAGCAAGGAGCAAAACCGGATGCTCCAGCAGGGGTATCTGAACCGCGTCACCAGAAACGGCCAGATGTCTATTGAAGCCGTCAAATCCGACCCGCTCAGATACGTCGAACAGTTCAGGTCGGACCCCGTCGACTTCGTCAAGCGGGCTTCGTCGGTGTTTCTCTGATTTGCAGCGGTCACCTGCCACGGCCTCCGGTGGGCCCAAACGCTAACCACGAGACGCCCGTGGGTCCGACCATGGATTCGGGACCACTCGCAGAGACAACTGTACTCGTCACCGGAGCGAGTTCGGGTATCGGCGCGGCGACCGCCCGGAAGCTGGCCCGCGACGGGGCTGACGTGGCGTTAGTTGCCCGCCGGGAAGACCGACTCACTGAACTGGCCGACGAAATCACCGACAACCACACCGTCGGTACCCACGTCGTGCCAGCCGACGTCAGCGACCGGGCACAGGTCACGGCCGCTATCGAATCGACCGTCGAAGCGTTCGGCTCACTTGACGGCGTTGTCGTCAACGCCGGGGTCGGCCGCGGGTCGGACGTTGAGACGCTGTCAGACGAGCAGTACCGGACGATGATGGACGTCAACGTCGACGGCGCGTTCTACACCGCCCGCGAGTCGCTCTCCTATCTCCGGGACGGGGCCGGGTCGCTGGTGTTCGTCGGTAGCTTCGCCGGGCAGTATCCCCGGCCGTTCAACCCCGTCTACGCCGCGACGAAGTGGTGGCTCCGTGGCTTCGCACATAGCCTCGCCGGCCAGGTCGGTGACGACGACATCGGCGTCACGGTTGTCAATCCTTCAGAGGTCCGGTCGGAGTTCAACTCCGAGGACGGAACGGCGTTCAACGAGCGGTTCGAGCCGGGCGAGGTGACCGAGCCCGAAGAGGTAGCCGACGCTATCGCCTTCGCCATGCGACAGGAGCCACCGACCACCATCAACAGCATCGACGTGTTCCGCCGGGACAAATTTAGCCACTTCTAGCCTACCACCTTTTTCCACGGGGGCATCGCGCTCGCCGCTGGCGAGCGCTCAACCCCCGCGCAAAAACGTCCTCAGAAGTCGGAGACTTCTGATGGGCTGCACAAGAGCTTCGCTCTTGTGAACGTGGGCGAAAAAGGCGCGAATCGCTCCGCGATTCGCGTGAAACCGCGGGCCGTCGGCGCACGGTACAGTGGCATCGCCACAGACCGCTTCCGCCCGGCTAACCACTCTAAATCTTCGGGCCGGCCGATTACTACGCCTGCTCGGACAGCCACACGAGCAGTCCCTTCTGGGCGTGCAGGCGATTCTCCGCCTGATTCCAGACGACAGCGTTCTCCGATTCGATGGCAGCGTCGGTGACCTCCTCGCCGCGGTGGGCGGGCAGGCAGTGCATGAACGGCCGGTCCCCAAGCAGGTCCGGCGTGATCTGGAACCCCTCGAAGTCCGCGAGTTTCTGGTCGCGTTTATCCTCCTGGCCCATGCTGACCCACACATCGGAGTACACCACGTCCGCGCCAGCCACGGCGGCCTCTGGGTCGTGGGTCGTCTCAGGCGCGTTACCGAAGCCGGCGGCGCGGTCGGCCACATCATCAGAGATGCCGTAGCCCTCCGGCGTGGCGACGGTGAGGTCGAGGCCGACCATCGCTGCGCCGATGACGAACGACTGGCAGACGTTGTTACCGTCGCCGACCCACGCCACGGAAACGTCATCAAAGTCGCCGAACTGCTCACGGATGGTCAGCAGGTCGGCGAGCGTCTGGCAAGGGTGGGCGTCGTCGGTCAGCCCGTTGATGACCGGAACGTCGGCGTATTCGGCCAGTTCCTCGGCGTCCGCGTGGTCGAACACGCGGGCCATGATGAAATCGACGTAGCGCCCGAGCGCACGGGCGGTGTCTTTCACCGGTTCGCCGTGGCCCAGATGGATGTCGTCGGGGCCGAGAAAGACGGCGTGGCCGCCCAGTTGCGTCATCCCCGTCTCGAAGGAAACCCGGGTCCGCGTCGACGGCTTCTCGAATATCATCCCGAGTGTCTGCTGGTCGAGCAGGTCACTCGTGCTCCCCTCGCCGTGGTCGGCCTTGATGGCCGCGGCGCGGTCGAGGACGGTCACCAGTTCGTCGGTCGTGAGGTCGTCGACGTCGAGTATATCCATCTCAGTCCTCCAGCAGGCGTTCGGTCGCGGTTTCGAGCACCGCGACGGAGCGGTCGTATTCGTCGAGCGGGAGGTGCTCGTTCGGTGCGTGGTCGAGGTCCGAGTCGCCAGGCCCGTATGTCACCATCGGACAGTCCCACGCCTTCGCGTAGACGTTCATGTCGCTGGTGCCAGTCTTGCGAAGCAGCGTGGGCTCGCCACCCTGCTGCCGGATGGCGGCCCGGAACGCCCGGGCGGCGCTAGTTCGGGGGCTCTGCATCACCGGTTCGACCTTGTCGTCCCAGTTGACCGTGCCGTTCTCCAGAAACCCGTCGGCGATTTCGCGGATTTCGCCGGTGCTGTACTCCGGCGGGACGCGAAGCTGGACATCCATCGTCGCTTCGACGCTCAGTCCGTCGCTCGATGTCCCGCCGTTGAACTCAACTGGCTTGCAGGTGACGCGCTCGAAGACGGGGTGCCACTCGTCGGTAGCGAACTCGTCGTCGACCGACGACCACCAGTCGATAGCGTCCTGAATGGCGTTGTTCTCCGGGCGGGAGGAGTGGCCGGACTCGCTGGTGGCGACATAGGTCCCGGCCAGCAGGCCGCGATAGCCAAGCGTGATGCCCTCCCAGCCGGAGGGCTCGCCATTGATGACGGCACCGGGTTCCGACTCGCGGTCCTCGACGAGGAATCGAGCACCTTTCGAATCGACCTCCTCGCCGACGACGCCGACGAACGAAGCGCCGGTGCGGACGGCGGCGACGGCCATCGCACACAGCGGCCCTTTCGCGTCGACGCTGCCGCGGCCCCAGAGCACGTCACCCTCATCGTCCTCCTCGACGCGAACCGGGATGTCGCCCGGGACAGTGTCGATGTGAGAGGTGAGCAAGACGCCGTCATCTGCGGGCGCGCGGACGTTGCCAACTTCATCGAGCCACGCCTCGCGGCCGTGGGCCTCGAAGAACTCGACTAACCGTTCGGCCGCCTCCGTCTCGTTCCGCGAGACAGACGGGATGCGGACGACAGCTTCGAGCAGGTCACGTGCCTCGGTGTCAGCCTCGCGGCTCGCGGCTTCGCTCATTCCACCACCTCCGCCATCGCGTCAACGACGGCGTCAGCGTGGTCCTTATCAATGGTCAGAGGCGGGAGCAGGCGGATAACCGTGCGGCCGGCCGGCAGCGCGAGCACCTGATGGTTCAATGCAAGCTTTTTCAGCGCCGCGTTCGCGCCGCGGCCGACCTCAACGCCGATCATCAGCCCCTCGCCGCGGATGTCCCGCACGTCGTCACCGATAGCTGCCTCCAGTTCAGTCAGGAGGTAATCGCCGATAACGGCGGCGTTGCCGGGCACCGAGTCCTCGATGATGGTCGAGACTGTTGCGCCGGCAGCCGCCGAGATGACCGGCCCGCCGGAGAACGTCGAGGCATGGGAGCCGTAGTCCTCGGCGATCCAGTCCCGGCACAGCGTCGCGCCGATAGGGAGACCATTTCCGAGGCCCTTCGCCGCGGTTATCATGTCCGGCGCGACGGCGGCGCGCTGGGAGTTCCACAGCGCACCGGTCCGTCCCATCCCGGTCTGGACCTCATCGAAGATGAGTGCTGCCCCGGCGTCTTCGGTAATCTCCCGTGCGTCTTCGAGGTAGCCGTCCGAGGTAGGATTGATACCGCCTTCACCCTGAACAGGTTCGACGATGAACGCGGCGGTGTCCTCGTCGACGGCTTCCTCAAGCGCCTCGCTGTCGTCGTAGGGGACGAACTCAACATCGCCGATGAGCGGCTCGTAGGGTTTCTTGTACTTGTTTTTCCACGTGGTCGCCAGCGCGCCCATCGTCCGGCCGTGAAAGCCCTGCATCGTCGCGACGATTTTGGAGTTCCCCGTCGCCGACCGGGCGAACTTCAGTGCGGCCTCGTTGGCCTCGGTCCCGGAGTTACAGAGCCAGGTCTTGTCAATCGGGTCCGGTGCGGTCTTGGCGAGCAGGTCGTACAGCGCCGTCCGTTCGGCGTTCGGATAGGACGCCTGAACGTACGTTATCTTCTCTAGCTGTTCGCTGACGGCGCTGTGGACCGCCGGGTGCTTGTGGCCCAGCGGGACACAGGCGTAGGATGCGCCCATGTCTAGATACTCTGTGCCGCTGTCGTCGTAGACGTAGGCACCGTCGCCACGTTCGATCTGGATAGGTTTCTCGTTGAAAACGAATCCGCTCATTGTTCCTCCGTCGCTGTCTGGTCTGTGTCCTGTTCGAGTGCGCTCGCGTGAACGTGGGTTCCGCCGCCGTCAAGCGCCGAGAGAATCGGTGACTCGGCGTTGGCGTCTGACACCACGACCTCCGATGCGCCGCCGTCGAGCGCCTCCTCGGCGGCCATGATTTTCCGGCCCATGAATCCCTCTGCAGCGTCTTCAAGAGCGTCCCAGTCGCTTGCCGTCTCGACCGATTCGATGAGCGTCGACGGGTTATCGGGGTCTGCGTAAACGCCCTCGACATCAGTGAGGAGCACCAACTGCGCATCGAGTTCGCCGGCGATGGCCGCCGCCGAGCGATCGGCGTCGGTATTCACTGGAATTACCTCACCGTCATCGTCTCCCGCCATGGGTGGCCCAGCCACCGGCGTGTACCCATCGCCGAGCAAGGTCTCCAGCAGGTCACCGTTGACCTGCTTGATCGTGCCCGAGTGGTCGCCGCGGCGAATCTTCTTCTTCCCGTCCTCGACGACCCGCACTGCGGACTTCCGCGGTCCGTAGAGCAGTTTGCCGTCGACGCCGGTGAGCCCGACCGCATCGACGCCCTCGCTCTGGAGGCCGGCGACGAGCTGGGTGTTCAGATGCCCGAAGGCCATCTCGAACACCTCCATCGTGGTCTCGTCGGTGAACCGGCCGACGACGCCCGACGGTGTCTCGACGTATTCAGGCTCGACGCCAAGCCGTTCGAGCGTCTCGTCGACTTTGGTGGAGCCGCCGTGAACCACGACGACCTGCTCACCATCGGCCACTAACGATGCCACGTCCGCAAGCGCCCCCGCAGGGTCGACCGCGCGAGCGCCACCGACTTTGATAACGACTGTCATAAGAACTCAGGTCAGGGGTTACGGTGCGCCGACGGGGTGGAGCCCCTGAAACTCCAGCCCCGCCGTCTCTTCGATGCCGAGGGCGACGTTGGCCGCGTGGACGGCCTGCCCCGCCGACCCTTTCATCATGTTGTCGATGGCCGAAAACACGACCAGTCGTTTGTTGCCGGGGTCGAGTTCGAAGCCGACCTCGGCGCGGTTCGTCCCCGCGACCGACTTGGGTTCGGGGTAGCGGTAGACGCCACCGCCGCCGGCGACGAGTTCAACGAAGGGTTCGTCCTCGTACTCGCCGCGGTAGGCTCCCCAGAGGTCGCCTTTCGAAACAGGCCCCTCGGGGAAGACGTGACAGGTCGCGCTCGCGCCGCGGATCATGTCCACCGCGTGGACGGTGAAGGACACGTCGATGCCGAGGAACTGCTGGATCTCGGCCTCGTGGCGGTGTCCCGTCGGCGCGTACGGACGGACGACGCCCGAGCGCTCGGGGTGGCTGGAGGCCTCGCCGCCGCCGGCTCCGCCCTCGCTTGACCCGACCTTCACGTCGACGACGATCTGCTCGTCACCGGAGAGGATGTCGGCCTCGAACAGCGGGAGCAGGCCAAGGATTGTCGCCGTAGCGTTACAGCCGCCGGAGGCGATGAGGTCCGCGCCTTCGAGGTTGTCGCGGTTGAGCTCCGGCAGCGCGTACTCGCTCTGTTCGAGCAGTTCCGGGCGCGAATGCCCGTCGTACCACTCGTCGTACTGGGCCTCGCTCTCGAGGCGGAAGTCCGCCGAGAGGTCGACGACTGTGCCGGCGGCCTCCTGAAACGCGTCTATCTGCTCCATCGAGACGCCGTGGGGCGTCGCAGCGAACAGCACGTCGACCGACTCCAGATCTTCCGGCGAACTAAAGCGTAGGTCCGAGTGCCGAAGGTTCGGGTGCGAGTGCCCGATAGTCTTGTTCTCCTTCGAGCGGCTGGTCGCCTGTGCCAGTTCGAACTCGGGATGGCCGTCAAGCAGGCGAAGCAGTTCCCCGCCGGTGAAGCCGGAGCCGCCGACGACGCTTGCCGTGTACGTCATGCTGTCACCTCGGCGTCGGTCTCGGTCGCCGCCTTCTGTTCGAGCCAGTCGACAACCTTCGCGGGTACGTCCACGTCGGTGACCTCGTTCAAGGCCTTGAATTCGACAGTGTGGTTGACCTCGTGGACCGTGTAGTCCTCGAACTCACGCGCTCGCGGCTCGCCTTGCTCACGGCTGTCGCCGTTCGCATTCGAGGCGCGTTGCGCCTCGCTCTCGCCGCTCGCGTCTTGGGTGTCGCTTTGCGACACCCCAACCTCCATCAGGTCGATACCGAGCAGCCCGCCCCCGACCGCGTCGGAAGCCTTCTCGACTAGTTCCAGTGCGCGGTCGTCGAGTTCGAACTCGTTGGTCTCAGCGCCCTTGGCAGCGTTGGTGAGCCAGTGGTCCGAGGAGCGGACCATCGCCGCGATGGGCTCGCCGTCGACAGCCAGCACGCGCATGTCGCGGCCGGGCTTTTCCACGAACTCCTGTACGTAGAAGATCTTGTGCTCGTAGTGGCCAAGTGTCTCCTTGTGTTCGAGGATAGCCTCAGCGGCCGAGCGGGAGTCGATCTTCGCCATCAGGCGACCCCACGAGCCGACAACGGGTTTGAGGACGCAGGGGTAGCCGAACTTCTCGATGGATTCCAGCGCGGCGTCCTTCGTGAACGCCACGTCGGTGTTGGGCGTCGGCACGCCCGCGGCCTCTAACGCGAGGCTGTTGTTGACCTTGTCCGCACAGGTGTCGGCGACCTCGGGACCGTTGACGACCGGCACGCCGTAGGCCTCCGCGAACTTCGTCGCGTACACGCTACGACTGGTCGCCAGACAGCGGTCGACGACGATGTCCAGATCCTCGAAGGCCTCGGGGGCCTCGTGGATATTGAACTGCTGTTTGCGAACGTCTATTTTCTCGATCTCGTGGTCGCGCTCGCGCAGTTCCGACAGGAGCAGCTTCTCGTCCCGGCGGATGCGCGAGTAGAGGAGTCCGACTTTCATACTGAGTCCTCCGTGGGTTCGCGGCTCGCAGCGTCGAGCGCCACGGTCACGTACGGCGCCGAGCGCCGCGCCACCGCGAACACCTCACTCACCCCAGTCCTCTTCGAGCTCGGGTGCGCTGTCGAGCTCGACAGGGTCGGCGCCAACGACTTCCAGTTCGGCACCGCAGGTGGCACAGTCAACGATCTCTCCGACTTCGAGGTTGTCGTGCAGGGACACGTCCGCCCCACACTCGATGCATTCTGCCATTGTAGTTCATCCTGTGACAGGGATCCACTTAAAGCCTTCGAACATATCAGAATAGTTTAACAATATATAATGCCTTCTAATCGTATCAAAGCTCCAAATCCGCCACGTTTCCGAATCGTGTATCAGAAGTATGGTATAATTGTCCCGCGAGGGGACGGTGGTCGGTCAGACATATCGGTCCACCTCCGTCTGGCGGCGGTCAGCCGCCTGTGAAACCGCTTGCCAGCGGTCAGTCAGTGCCTCGCTGTCGGCGGCGAGTGCGTCTTCGGCTACCGACACCTGCTCGGCGACGGCGTCGGGGGCCGGGCCACCGCGAGAGTCCCGCATCGCGACACTTTCCGCTGGGTCAAGTGCGTCCTCCAGCGCGTCGCGGTCGACGTAGGCTGACAGAGGCTCGCCCAGCACGTCCTCGGCGACGGCCGACAGTGCCTCGTAGTCGGGCGCGTCTTCCTCGGACCCCAGACCGGCGGCGGCCTCGGCAACGACCTCGTGGGCCGTGCGGAACGGCACACCGGCCATCGCCAGCAAGTCCGCCACGCCAGTCGCCGTCGCAAAGCCATCAGTGGCTGCGGCTTCGAGCGTCTCGGCAGGCCAGTCAGCGGTTGCGACCGCGCCCGCGGCGACTGCCACGCTCTCGGTGACGCTGTCGATGGCGTCCCAAGCGTGGCGACCGGCGCGCTGCAGGTCGCGGTTGTACGCGCGAGGCTGGCCCTTCAGGTTAGTCAGCAGGCCGTTCAGCCCGCCGACGGCGTCGCCCGTGCGTCCACGGACCAGTTCCAGCGTGTCGGGGTTCTTCTTCTGGGGCATGATCGAGGACGTGGACGCGTAGTCGTCGTCAAGGTCGACGTGACTCTTGCTCGCCATCACGACAACATCTTCGGCCAGCCCCGACAGAGTCGTCGCCAACGTGGCGACAGCGCTGGTCGTCTCGACGAGGAAATCACGCGTCGCCGAGGCGTCCATCGAGTTCTCCGCCACCGAGTCGAACCCGAGCAGTGCCGCCGTGCGCTCGCGGTCCACGTCGAAGGGCGTCCCAGCGAAGGCTGCCGACCCCAGCGGGTTCTGGTTGACGCGCTCGTAGGCATCCAGCAGGCGCCCAGTGTCGCGCTGGAGTGCCTGCTCGTAGGACAGGACCCAGTGAGCGACCGTCGTTGGCTGAGCGGGCTGGAGATGCGTGTAGCCCGGCATCACCGTTTCGCGCTCGGCACGAGCCACCTCGATGAGTTGCTCGCGGGCACCGATGACGGTCTCAACGAGGGCCAAAATGTCCTCGCGCAGACGATAACGGATACAGGCCGCCACTTCGTCGTTGCGCGAGCGGGCGGTGTGCATCTTCCCGCCCGACTGCCCGACACGCTCGATGACGGCGCTCTCGATGGCCTCGTGCACGTCTTCGCCGTCGGGGAGCGCCCCGTGACCGGCATCTTCCACGTCCGCCAGCGCGGCCAGTACCTCGCCGGCCGTCTCGCGGTCGATTATCTCCTGTTCAGCCAGCATCACGAGGTGGGCGCGGTCGACCGCGAGGTCGGCCGCGAAGATGCGCTGGTCGTCGGACAGCGAGGAGAGGAACGACCGGGCGGGCCCGCCCGCGAAGCGGTCCCGGCGGACGACCGTCTCGTCGCGGTCGTCAGCGTTTGCCGTCTCGTGGTCCTCGCCGTCGCTCATTCGCTTACTCCTCCGTGTCCTCGCTTGCGGCGTCGCCGCTGCCGTCTGTCACGGCGGCCCCTTTCTTCGCGTCGTCCAGAATCTTGTTCGCGAGGCGGGACTGGAAGCCGTGGTACTTCGCGACGCCGGTCGCGTCCTGCTGGGTGATACCGCCGGAGACATCCTCCTCGTTGAACGAGGCCGCCGACTCGCTGTAGACGGCGTAGTCGGACTCGCGCGAGACCGGGCGGCAGTGGCCGCCTTCGAGTTTCACCGTCACAGTGCCGGTGACGCGCTCGTTGGTGTCGTCGATGAACGCTTCGAGTGCGCCCGTCAGCGGCGCGTCGACGAGGCCCTGATAGGCCTTCTGGGACCACTCCTGATCGACCTGAGCCTTGAACTGGCGTTCTTCTTGTGTGAGCACCAGTCCTTCAAGCGCCTCGTGGGCCGTCAGAAGTACCGTCGCTGCGGGGTGTTCGTAGTTCTCGCGGACTTTCAGCCCGAGCATGCGGTCCTCCATCATGTCCGTGCGACCGATACCGTGGGCACCCGCCTGCTCGTTGAGTTGTTCGATGAGTTCGACCCCGCCGAGTTCCTCGCCGTCAACGGCAACGGGAACGCCGTCTTCAAATTCGACCTCGACGAGTTCGGCATCCTTGTCCGAGGGGTTGTCCGTCCACTTGTAGATGTCGTCGGACGGGATTGTGCTCGGGTCTTCGAGTTCGGAGCCCTCGATGGAGCGGCTCCAGAGGTTCGTGTCGATCGAGTAGCGACCGCCGTCGCCGCCCTCGACGGGCAGGCCCTTCTCCGCGGCGTACTCGTTCTCCCACTCGCGGGTCAGCCCGAGTTCGCGGACCGGTGCGATGACATCGAGGTCGGAGTCGCGCCAGACGGACTCGAAGCGGAGTTGGTCGTTGCCCTTGCCGGTACAGCCGTGTGCGACGGCCGAACAGCCCTCATCTTCGGCGACCGAGAGAATGGCTTTGGCGATGACCGGGCGCGCGAGGGCGGTTCCGAGCGGGTAGCCCTGATAGTCGGCGTTGGCCTTGACGGCCTCCATACAGAGGTCCGCGAACTCCTCGGTGGCGTCGACGACGTGCTGTTCGACGCCCAGTGCCTCGGCGGTCTCCTCGGCCTCCTCGAACTCGTAGTCGGGCTGGCCAACGTCGACGGTAACGCCGATGACCTCGTTGTAGCCGTACTCTTCTTTCAGCAGCGATACGCAAACTGTCGTGTCGAGCCCGCCCGAGAAGGCGAGCGCGACGGTTCCGTTTCCTTCTGGCATGGATGTGTTCTGGATTGGTTCCGTGGTGTGCCTGTCGGTTTCTCGATCAAACAATGGATCGAGTATCCCATCGAACCGACGACGACGGCGTCTAGCGACGAAGCGAACCTGTCAATTGAAGAGTAAGTAGTAGTGGGCCTAGAAACGGCCCGGTCGTCGTCGTCGTGGGGAGAAACGGAGGGACCCCTCGCTGTCCGCAGCGAGTATCGTGGAAAGAGGGGTCCGCATCATGTACTTTCTGCTGTGTGACTCGGGTACTAATAGTTTCCGTGTTCACAGTGCCGTGTGTATGGACAACAAACACCGGTCATCAGCAGCCATCGCGTCGCCCATAGCGACCAGCATCGACAACAGACTGGCGTGTGACGAGCGTTAAACGGTGTATTCGTTTTCGGTCTGGCTATTGGCCAGCATCGACAGTGTCGGACCCGCCACCCGGCGACTCGGTTTCCTCGCCATTGGTGGCCGTCTCGTTGGCTGGCGTAGCGTCGGCAACGTCCGTCCGTTCACCCGCCGGGGTCCGCTCCGGCCCGGCCCCCGGGCGGTCACCCACTTCGGTTCGGTTCGCCGCATCACTGCCGCGGTCACCGGCAACCTCAGGTCGAGCCTGCTGCCCGACGTTCGGGCCGGCGATACCCTGTGCGATAGCGGCGACTTCCGGTCCGCTCAGTTCGCTCGCGCGCTGTGAAAGGGTCTTGATCGCCGTCGCATTGATCCCCTTCTTTTCTAGCACTTCAGTGGGGAGCTGACTGGCGGTTTCGTTCGTCTCGGTAGCCAGTCGCTGAACGTTCCTCGTCTCCGCGTGGAGCTGGGCGGCCTTCGCCCGGTACTCGCCCTCACTCATCGAGCCGTTCTCTCGGGCTTGCTCCAGCGCTTGCTTTCGCTGTTGGAGTTCGTCAAGTCGGGCCTCGGAGTCGTTCACCTGCTCGGCGACGACGGATGCCTTCGCAGCGTCAGTGTTCGCCTGTGCGATGCGGACCCCGAAGGTCCGTGACTGGACCTCACCGTCCAGTTCAGCTTCTTGCACGCTGACGACGCCTGCCAGCTGTGCGCCGGGGGCCGTCGGGTTCTCGTTGGCCTGTTCGGTCACCGCTTCCGTTTCCTGTGCCATCGTTGCGGCGGGCACTGCGGCGAGCGTGCTCACCACGAGCAGCAGCGCCAGCAATACCGGGGTGGCTCGTCTCATTCTATCCAGTACTTGTCCATCCAAGACCCTATAAATAGGCGTCAGTGATGCCGGGTTAGCGCCGATTAAGCCGGATTAAAACCGCAATACTGCGCTCGAACCAACTGACAGGTTCCGGTGAACGGTCGGTGTCTTTATTACTGTGTTTCGCCGTCGCTGTCGGTTCCGTCGCCCTCGCCGCCGTTGCCACCAGTCACGTCAGTGTCCGGCAGTGTCACCACGTTCTCCCGTCCGATGCGGAACGTTTCGACCTTGTCCTCGTCGCGCAAGCCGCCAATGACCTGACTCGTCTTGGCGTCGGTCCAGTCGAGTTCGCCGGCCACCTGCTGTTGTTTGAGCCGCCCGCCGTTCGAGTCAAGCAGTTGCAGGACCTGCTCCTCGTTGCTCAGGAGTTCGGCCGGCGGTGCGCCAGCGTCGGCGTCCGTGCCGGCGGGGGCCTCCGTGTTTGAATCGTCAGATTCGACCATCGACGCCGGTGGTTCGGCCGACTCACCGCCGCCAAGGACACCGTACCGTCGAAGGGCATACGCTCCGGCGGCGATGCCGACCAGCGCGAGGAGTCCGCCAACGAGGAGGCCGTTCGACCCGCTGTCACCGCCAGCGCTGTCCCCCGAAGTGACAACCACTCGTGGCTCCGATTCCCCGAACGTCTGTTGGCCCCGCCAGGTGACAGAGTCGTTCTTCCGTTCGTCGGCCTGTGGCGCGACGGAGTCGGCCTGATAGCCTGCCGGCCAGCGGACAGTCAGTGAGGTCTCGCTGTCCAGAAACAGCCCCGAGAGCGCGTCGCCGATTTCGAGGCGGTCATCGGAGACGCCGGCGAAGTTTGTCCACTGGAACCGGTAGGTGATAACGCCGTACGTCTGGCCGAACGTGTCTTCGCGCGCGCTCACAGTGACGTTCTCGATAGCCATCTCGCGGCCGGTCGCGTTCTCCGCGGCCCCGGCAGTGCGTTGCATCCGGCTCTCGAAGCGGTCCGTGTACGCTGCAGGGTTTGCCTGGATATCCGCTCGCAGGTCCTCGAAGGCCTGCGTGGCGTTGTCGTCGTCTAACCGGATGCGGTAGGCGACCGTCCAGTCGGCGGCCCCATCTGGTCCCACGTCAGCGGTCATCACGACCACGTCTGCATCGACAGACTGCTGGCCGAGGCTACCGAAACCGGCCCCGGTCGCTGTCGGTACAAGCAGTGCTACTGCGACGAATACGACTACCAGCGTTCCAGCGCTCCGGCCCATCCTACCGCGGCTACCTTCTCAGCAGGTATATCGTTTATTGCCGATTGTGTGAACTGATACGCTGCGGCCTTACATCACATGCCGCATCTCTGCCGGGGCCTGAATCACCGGCCGCTGTGGCCACAAGGGGTTTGCCACGTGAGGGAGTCCTGTCGAGCATGGACAGAGCGAAACTCGACGTGGACACCCTGCTGAAGATTGTCCTCGTCCTCATTGTCGTCTGGTTGGTGCTCGAAATTATCGGTGGGGTTCTGGGACTGTTAGGCTGGCTTCTGGGGCCGCTCCAGCCGATACTCGGCGTGGTTCTGGTCGTCCTCATCGTCCTGTGGCTGCTTGACCGGCTGTAGGACCGCGCTCTTTTTCCCGACAGCAAGCGACCCGCTCACTGTGTACAGCATCAACGTCCCGCTCCCGTCAGCAGTCACGTCGCTGGCGGCCGACCTTGCGGCGGACCTGCCGCTCGCACAGCGACGAGGCCGGGGCGAGCACACGCTGGTCGCCAAGCGGCTGGGCGGTGGCGACCATGCGGCCTACGCTCGACTGGAAGCACAGGGTCGGGAGGCGCTTCGCGGCCAACCGGCGTTCGAGGCGAAGATTGCAGGCGTCGAGCAGTTCGAAACGGCCGTGACCGGGCCATCGCCGGTGGTGTATCTCGCCGTCGAGAGCCCCGGACTGGTTGCCTTGCACGAGCGGCTCTGCGAGCGGGTCGACCCGGTCGACGAAATGGAAGGCGACGCGTACGTCCCGCACGTGACCGTCGCCCGCGGCGGGGACTTGGACGCAGCCGCACGGCTGGTCGAGCGAGACATCGAACCGATTCGGTGGACCGTCGACGAACTCGCCTTTTATGACGCCGACCGAAACCAGCCGGTCAGCCAGGTGTCGTTGCCGGCGTAGCGCTGCTCAGTTGTCTGTCCCGGCACAGTGGCGAACAGGCGGCACGCGTCGGTTCCGGCGCGGTGGTGCCGCACAACTGCTATTCGCGCCGGGCTATGGTTACGTCACAGCGGCCGTGGTCTCGGCTTCGGATATAAACGGTTGGACCGAAAGCAATGCTTTTGGAGCGGCCTACCATCCACTACAGATATGGATTACCGCGAAGTCGACAGTACGTCCGAGTTCGTCTGCCGACTGGAGCACGGTGGGGACTGGCGCGCGCAGATCGAGGTCTTCGCGGACGAACAGGGCATCGACGCCGGCTTTTTTTACGGGCTTGGGGCAGTGCAGGACGCGGAACTCATGTTCTACGACCAGGACCGGACCGAGTACGACTCGCTGACCTTCGACGAACCGCTCGAGGTCGCCGCCTGCATGGGCAACATCTCGCATCTGGACGGGGAGCGGTTCGCACATACGCACGCCGTCCTCTCACGGCCCGACGGCGAGGCGGTCGCCGGCCATCTGAACGCCGGCACCGTCTGGGCGGGTGAACTGTACGTCCGCGGGTTCGATACGGAACTCCAGCGGGAGCACGACGAGCCGACCGACCTGGACCTCTGGAATATCTAAGATGCGGGAGGCCGACGAACAGTACTTCGAAACGCTCGAAACCCAGCTCGAAGCCGCCTTCGACGTCGCCGAGCGGGCCAAAGAGCGCGGTGGCGACCCAAAGCCCGAAGTCGAGATTCCGACCGCCCGTGACATGGCCGACCGGGTCGAGAACATCCTCGGCATCGACGGCGTTGCCGAGCGAGTGCGGGAACTGGAAGGACAGATGTCCCGCGAAGAAGCCGCACTGGAACTGGTCGAGGACTTCGTCGAGGGGACTGTCGGCGACTACGACAGCCGCGAGGGGAAAGTCGAGGGTGCGGTCCGGACTGCTGTTGCCCTGCTGACCGAGGGTGTCGTTGCCGCCCCAATCGAGGGTATCGACCGCGTGGAACTGCTGGAAAACGACGACGGCACGGAGTTCATCAACGTCTACTACGCTGGCCCGATCCGCTCGGCCGGCGGGACCGCACAGGCGCTCTCAGTGCTGGTCGCCGACTACGCCCGCGCACTGCTTGGCATCGACCAGTACAAGGCCCGCGACGACGAGATCGGCCGCTACGCCGAAGAGATCGACCTCTACGACAAGGACACCGGCCTCCAGTACTCGCCAAAAGAAAAGGAGACGAAGTTCATCGCCGAGCACATGCCCATCATGCTCGACGGCGAGGCGACCGGCGACGAGGAGGTGTCGGGCTATCGGGACCTCGAACGCGTCGACTCGAACTCCCCGCGTGGCGGGATGTGTCTGGTACTGGCCGAAGGGATTGCGCTGAAAGCGCCGAAGATACAGCGCTACACCCGGAACCTAGACGAGGTCGACTGGCCGTGGCTGCAGGACCTCATCGACGGGACCATCGGCAAGGACGAAGCCGACGAGGGGGACGGCGCAGAAGACGCGAACGGCGACGACGGTGGCGACGGCGCGGACGACGACGGCGGGGACGAGGCTGACGAGCAGGCGGGACCGCCACGCGTCGAACCCGCCGACAAATACCTCCGGGACCTCATCGCCGGCCGCCCGGTGTTTTCCCACCCGTCGAAAGCGGGCGGGTTCCGGCTTCGCTACGGCCGGTCACGCAACCACGGCTTTGCGACCGCCGGCGTCCACCCGGCAACGATGCACCTCGTCGACGACTTCCTCGCGACGGGGACTCAGATCAAGACCGAGCGGCCGGGGAAAGCCGCCGGCGTCGTGCCGGTCGACACCATCGAGGGGCCGACCGTCCGCCTGGCCAACGGGGACGTGCGCCGCATCGACGACGCCGAGGAGGCCCTGGAGGTGCGCAACGGCGTCGAGAAGATACTCGACCTGGGGGAGTATCTGGTCAACTACGGCGAGTTCGTCGAGAACAACCATCCGCTCGCGCCGGCCTCCTACACCGTCGAGTGGTGGGAGCAAGACCTCGCGGCCGCCGGCGCGGACGTGCAGGCGATGCAGGACTCGCCCCACATCGACCTCGCCGACCCGAGCGCCGAGGAAGCCATCGAGTGGGCGACCGACTACGACGCCCCGCTGCACCCGAAATACACCTACCTCTGGCACGACGTGAGCATCGAACAGGTGTGTGCGCTCGCCGACGCCGTCGAGGACGCACAGGTCGCACAGGCTGACGGTGCGTACGCCGACCCGGAGATGGACGGCACAGCAGGCGATGCGCACAGCGACGACGGCGTGCTCGTCCTGCCACGGAGCGATGCCGTCCAACAGACGCTCGAACACCTTCTCATCGGGCACACGCAGGACGAGGAGACGATTACGGTCACCGACTGGGTGCCGCTGGTTCGGACGCTTGGGTTCTCCCGGTCGCTGGAGCGGGACTGGGCGCGAGAAGACCTCTCCGAGCACGCGCGAACCTACGGTGAGAGCGAGTCGCTCGACGCAATCGGCGTTGCCGAGGATGCCGAGCGAGAAGACGGCCAGAACGCCATCAAGGCGATAAACGAGGTTGCGCCATTTCAGGTTCGGGAGCGCGCCCCGACCCGCATCGGCAACCGAATGGGTCGCCCCGAGAAATCCGAGCGGCGGGACCTCTCGCCGGCCGTCCACACGCTCAGCCCCATCGGCGAGGCCGGCGGGGCACAGCGAGACGTGGCCAAGGCGACGAAACACGCCGACGACATGAGCGATACGCCCGGCCAGGTCGAAGTCGAAGTAGCCCGGCGGCGCTGTCCTGACTGCGGGACCGAGACCCACCAGGCGAACTGTGCCGAATGCAGCGGAACCACCGAGCCAGTGTACGTCTGTCCCGACTGTGAAGCCGAGGTCGAGCGCGACGAGTCCGGCCGCGCGGAGTGTGGGCGCTGTGAGACACTCGCCTCACCGACCCAGTACAAAGTGCTCGACCTGCAGGAAGCGTATCGGGACGCCCTGCAGAATGTCGGTGAGCGCGAAACGGCCTTCGAACAACTGAAAGCGGTCAAGGGGCTCACCTCCGAGGAGAAAGTCCCGGAGCCGATGGAGAAGGGCGTCCTCCGGGCGAAACACGACGTGTCGGCGTTCAAGGACGGCACCGTCCGCTACGATATGACCGACTTGCCGGTGACGGCGGTCCGAGCCTCAGAACTGGATGTCTCTGCCGAGCGACTCCGGGGACTGGGCTACACAGAGGACATCCACGGCGACCCGCTGACCCACGAGGACCAGCTGGTCGAGCTAAAGGTTCAGGATATCGTCCTCTCGGACGGCGCGGCCGAGCACATGCTCCAGACCGCCCGGTTCGTCGACGACCTCTTGGAACAGTACTATGGGCTGGAGCGGTTCTACGAGTTCGACGACCGCGAAGACCTCGTCGGCGAACTCGTGTTCGGAATGGCCCCCCACACCAGCGCGGCGACGGTCGGCCGTGTGGTCGGCTTCACCTCCGCCGCCGTCGGCTACGCGCACCCGTACTTCCACGCCGCCAAGCGACGGAACTGCTTCCATCCGGACACCCGGCTGTGGTACGAGGACGAGAACGACGACTGGGAATACGGCACCATCGAGGAACTGGTCGAAAGTCGACTGGACGACCCCCAAGAGGACGACTTCGGAACGCTCGTACAGGAGCTAGACGGCGACCTCACGGTGTCATCACTTGGTGAAAACGGCCCCTGTCGCCAGCCCGTCGACGCCGTCTCGAAACACCCCGCGCCGGACCACCTCGTGGAAGTAACCGTCGGCGACCGGACGCTCCGTGTCACGCCCGACCACACGATGCTCCGGGCCGGTCCCGATGGAATCGAGGAGGTCCCGGCCAGCGATTTAGCCGCCGGCGACGACCTCCCTGCCTACGACGGCGGCGAGACGACGACGATGACGGCACGCGGCGAGGCCTCGACGGCGGCTACCGACGGCGCAGCCCCGACAGACACCGTTGAGGCTGTCGAGTACGTCGAAAGCGATGTCGACCACGTCTACTGTCTCACAGTCGCCGACACGCACCGGGTTGCCGTCGAAGGGACCTACGTCGGCCAGTGCGACGGCGATGAGGACTGCGTGATGCTCCTGATGGACGGCCTGCTGAACTTCTCGAAGTCGTACCTCCCGAACCAGCGTGGCGGCCAGATGGACGCACCCTTGGTGATGTCCTCGCGTATCGACCCCAGCGAAATCGACGACGAGGCCCACAACATGGACATCATGGACGCCTATCCCAGGGAGTTCTACGAGGCAACCCGCGAGATGAAAGACCCGACCGAGGTCGAGGACGTGATGAAAATCGCCGAGGAGACGCTGGGGACCGACCGCGAGTACACCGAGTTCCGGCATACGCACGACACGGCGAACATCGCTGCCGGGCCGGACCTCTCGGCGTACAAGACGCTCGGCTCGATGGAGGACAAGATGGACGCCCAGCTGGAGATTTCCCGGAAGCTGCGGGCCGTCGTCGAGAGCGATGTGGCCGAACGAATCATCGAGTACCACTTCCTGCCGGACCTCATCGGCAACCTCCGGGCCTTCTCCAGACAGGAGGTCCGGTGTCTCGACTGCGGGGAGTCGTTCCGCCGTGCGCCCCTGACCGGCGACTGCCGGGAGTGTGGCGGCCGCGTCAACCTCACCGTCCACGAGGGGTCGGTCAACAAGTACATCGACACAGCCATCCGCGTCGCCGACGAGTTCGGTGCCCGCGACTACACGAAACAGCGGCTCAAGATACTGGAACGGAAAATCGAGTCGGTGTTCGAGAACGACCACAACAAGCAGTCAGGTATCGCGGACTTCATGTGAGCCGTCCCGGGACCGCCTTCGGGACGCCCGACCGGGTCCGCCCATCGGGCGGCGTGTGTCAGCGGGCGCGTCCGCGTTCGGGGTGGCATTTAAATTCGAACCGCGTTCTCAGCTCCTTGCAATCCGAGCGGGATATATGATGAATCCTGATAGAAGGCGAGGCAAGAGATGGACCGAGACGTGCTGGTCATCGACGATTCAGTCGACCGTCAGGTGTATGAAAGGGGCCTCAACCCAGCATACAGCTACACACTGGCCGAGACAGTGGACGACATCGCCCCCTCGTTTGCTCGGTCGGAGGTCGTCGTCTACGACCACGGACGGCCGGGGATGGCGTTTCCAGAACTGAAACAGACGGTACGAGACATCGGTGGGTCGTACTGCGTGCTCGTCGTGACCGGGGCGGAGCCGACGCTGGAACTCCTGTCGCTCCCGTGTACCGATTACCTTCGGAAACCGGTCGACGGGGCGGCGCTCGGGCAGGCAGTCGAGCGGGCGATGGGGCTCTCGGACGGTGACCTCCGGGAGGCGATATCACTGACGCGAAAAGTACACGTGCTTGATTCGGCCCAGTCAGGCAGCGAACTCGAACAGAGTCGGGCGGTCCACGACGCACGTCGGCGACTCCGCGAACTTGCAAGGCCGGAGGTTCTGTGTGAGATTGAGCGGATTGACGCCGATATCCTCTCTACCCACCTCGACCTGATACGGGGCGCTACTGACGAGCGGCAGGCACCGCGGGCCGACGGCGGAGAGACCGGCGGGAGCCGTCTGGAAAGCGTGGATATCAGTCCCTGGAAGTTCCGGGAGGCAGTCGAGAGCGCTGGCCATGCCGTCGTGTTCACCGACCGAGACGGGGTTATCGAGTACGTCAATCCGGCGTTCGAGGAGCTGACCGGGTACGCCGAATCGGAGGTTATCGGTCACACGCCGCGGGTCCTCAATTCGGGTGAACACGACGACGCCTTCTACGAGCGCCTGTGGGACACCATCGATGCTGGCGATGTCTGGCGGGGTGAACTGGTGAACGAGCGCCCCGACGGTGAGCGCTACGTCATCGAGCAGACGATTGCGCCGCTTCCACGCGGCGGCGAGCCGCGCGGCTACGTCGCTATCAACACGGATATCACCCAAAAGCGGCAGCGTGAGGAGAAAATAGAGGCGCTACACGAGGCGACACGGGACCTGCTCGGCGCTGACAGCCCGTCGACGGTTGCCGCCGAAGTCGGCGCGGCCATCGAATCGATTCTGGAGTTCCGCATCAACGTGATCCGCGTCCATCGGGACGGGCAACTCCAGCCTGTGCACGTCAACGACAAGGCCGAGGAGTTGCTAGCGGAGCGGCCGACATACGACGTCGGCGAGGGGTTCCCCGGCGAAGCCTTCGAGGAACAGCAGGCAAGCGTCTACACGGATATCCGTGACCACGACGGCGGCACAGCGCTTGAGCCGGTCGTCTCGTGGCTGTACGTCCCAATCAGCGAGTACGGCATCATCAGCGTGGGACAGACGGACCCGGATGCGTTCGATGAGACCGACCTGAACCTCGTCCAGATTATTGCGAGCAACGCGGAAGTCGCCCTGCAACGCCTGCAAAAAGAGCGGGAGCTACAGCGGGAGAACGACCGGCTCGAACAGTTCGCAAGCACCGTTTCACACGACCTTCGGAACCCGCTACAGGTCGCCAAGGGGACGCTGAGCCAGCTCGACGACAGCACTGCCGGGGTCGACCGGCTGCGGCAGGCCCACGAGCGGATGGAAGAAGTCATCGAGGGCGTGTTGACGCTGACACGGCAGGGGAACCGCGTCGAAGACCCGTCACCGGTCGACCTCGGTGCGGTCGCGCGTTCCTGTTGGACCCACGTGAGTTCCTGTGACACGGAACTGGTCGTCGAGGCGGACAGCCTCGTTGTTTCCGGGGACGACGCCCGCCTCAAACACCTCTTCGAAAACCTGTTTCGCAACGCCGTCACACACGGGCAGGCGTCGATCATCCGGGTCGGACCACTCGACAGCGGGTTTTACGTCGCCGACGACGGGGTCGGCATCCCGGAGGAGGAGCGAAACAGCATCTTCGACAACGGCTACACGACGAGTGCCGACGGGACGGGGCTCGGCCTGACAATCGTCGGGGAAATCGCGAGCGCACACGACTGGGACGTGTCCGTAACCGAAAGCGGGACCGGCGGTGCCCGCTTTGAGTTCGTCGCCGCCACCCAGTACAGGGATGAGTGATCCGGATGCCACGCGCTTCAGGGCGCTGTTCGAGCACACCGACGATGCTGTCGCCGAGGTCAAGTTCATCGACGACAAGCCGATAATCCGGGCGGTAAATCCGGCGTTCGTCGAACTGTTCGGTGTCGACAGCGAGCAAATACGCGGGGAACCACTGACCGAGCACGTCCTGGGAATCGAACGGGACGGCTGGAAAGCGTCCGACGGAGCGCCAGGCGACCCCCACCCACAGCAGGGCACCGTCACGGGACAGACAGTCGAGGGCCCCCGGCAGTTGTCCTGTCGAGTCGTTCCGACGACAGCGAACCGAGCGCTGACGATATACACTGACCTGACCGAGAGACAACGGCGAGAGCAACACCATCAGGTGCTCCACCGTGTGCTACGGCACAACCTCAGGAACAAGCTCGTGCCGCTGCTCGACGGGACAGAGACGCTGGCGGCGGAGCTGTCGGGCGACCTCGGGGCGCAGGCATCCCTGATGGCGACGGCGGCAAGCGAACTGGCCGAACTGAGCGAGATGGCCGGGAAGATAGAGTACGTGATGGGCGCGGCCGCGACGACGGCGTCACGGACCGACCTCGTCGAGAGCGTGCGGTCAGTCCTCGACCGGTACGACGCCGCGACAGTTGACCTCGCTGTCGAGGACTCCGAGACGGTGACCGTCGCCGTCGACGACCGGCTTGAAATAGCGCTGACACAGCTCGTGGAAAACGGAATCAAACACACCGACGGAGAGCCGGAGCTGTCAGTCACGGTGCGGTGCGAGCGGACGGTGGCGGTGGTCGAAGTCAGCGACAACGGCCCGGGATTGCCCGAACACGAGCGGGCGGTGTTGTTCGGCGACAGGCCGATAACGCAGCTCAGACACAGCACCGGACTGGGACTGTGGCTGACGAAGTGGATACTGGACTGTCACGGCGGAGAACTCGCCTACGACAGGCACGACGGGCGAACGACGCTCACGCTCCAGATTCCGCTCGCTGCGGAGTTCGGTGTCGGCGACAACGACCGACGCCGGACCTCTCAGGGCGACTGACGAGCGCGTGACAGCCGTCCGACGGGTGTTTTTGCCCGTGGCGCTCCTGTCTCGGGTATGGCCTCGTCCCGCGATTCAGCGCCGTCGTTCGACTCCGGGGACCGGTCGGGGACCCCGTTACTGTCGCCCCGACAGACACCCAGTACGATCTATCAGATACAGATCGCGCTGTTGCGCTCACAGGTGGCCACGCTGGAAACCGCGCTCGAACAGGAACGCGAACATCGGCAGGCCGTCGTCGACCGGTACGAGCGCCTTCTCCACGGGGAATAACCCGGAACTGGCTGTCAGAAAATTCCGCTGTGTTACTCGTCGCCGAGTTCGACGTAGGTCGTTTCGATGATGCGGCTATCGTCGTTGAGTCGCTCGATGATGTCCTGTGGCGGTTGTTCATCGAGGTTGTAGACGGACAGGGCCTCCCCGCCGATGGTCTCGCGGCCGTTGAACATCCCGGCGATGTTGATGTCAGCCTCGCCCAGCACGGTCCCGATGAATCCGATAGTGCCGGGCTCGTCGCGGTTGCGGACGACCAGCATGTGTCCGTGGGGGACGGCCTCGATACGGTGGTCGTCGATACGGACGATTCGGGGCTCCTCGCCGCCGAACTGGGTCCCACAGACGGAGACGGATTCCTCGCCGTCGGAGACGGTGACGGTGATGAGGCTCTGGTAGTCTTCGGAGGTTCGGGTTTTGGACTCAGTCACGTCGATGCCACGGTCCTTGGCTATCTGCGGGGCGTTGACGGCGTTGACTTGCAGGTCCGAGGGCGCGAACACACCCTTCAGCGCGCTGGCGGTGACGTACTCTACGTCTTCCTCAGCGATGTCACCAGCGTAGGTGACCTGCACTTCGGACATGTGGCCGCCGAACAGCTGGACCGCGATGCGACCGGCAGTGTCGGCGAGGTCGAGGTACGGTCCGACCTGTTTGAACGTCGCCTCGTCCAGCGACGGCGCGTTCAGAGCGTTGGCAACGGGCTGGCCGTTGGCCGCAGCGATAATCTGGTCGGCCGTGGAGGTGGCGACGTTCTCCTGTGCGGCCTCCGTCGACGCGCCCAGATGGGGCGTGACAATGATGTCATCGACATCGAGGAGTGGGCTGTCGTCTGGCAGCGGTTCCTCGCCGAACACGTCCAGTGCAGCGCCTTTCAGAACGCCGTCCTCAACGGCTTCGGCAAGGGCCGGCTCGTCGATGATGCCGCCGCGGGCACAGTTGACGACGTAGCCGCCGTCGAGCAGGGCGAGTTCGTCCTCGCCGATCATGTTCTCGGTCTCGGGGGTCAGTGGCGTGTGGATCGTGATGAAGTCGGACTTGGCGAGGCAGTCCTCAAGATCATCGACCAGTTCCGCGCCGAACTGGTCGGCGCGCTCCTGACTGATGTAGGGGTCGAACGTGACGATATCCATGCCGAGGCCGCCCAGCCGTTTGGCGACCTGCTGGCCGACGCGGCCGAAGCCGACGACGCCGAGCGTCTTGTTGTTGACTTCCGTGCCGAGGAACTCGCCTTTGGCCCATTCGCCGCTTTTCAGGCGGTCGTGGGCCTGTGGGATGGACCGGGCAGTGGCAAACGCCATTGCGACAGAGTGTTCTGCAGCGGCACGGACGTTGCCTTCGGGGGCGTTAGCAACGATGACGCCGTGGTCGGTGGCGGCGTCGATGTCGATGTTGTCCACGCCGATGCCGGCTCGGCCGACGATGATGAGGTCGGGCGCGGCCGCAAACACTTCTTCAGTGACTTCGGTGCCCGAGCGGACGATGAGCGCGTTCGCGTCGGCCACCGCATCGAGGAGTGCGTCGCCCTCGACCTCGTAGGCTGTTTCGACATCGTGGCCCGCCTCACGGAGTCGCGTGAGACCGGCGTCAGCGATAGGGTCCGTAACGAGTACCTTCATACCGAATCGAACTTACTGGGGCGGCATAACGCTTGTTTTCTCCGTCCGCGCAAATGCGTACGGGGACTCGGTGGGGAGCAGCAACGCCGCTAACGCAGTACCGTCTCGGGCAGAGCCACTGAAAAAACGAACCGACAGACAACACCTATCGCCAGGCCGGGAGCGAGGCAGCGTCTGCGAGCGGGGTTGTGAGATAGGCGTCGTCTCGGGTCACGTCAGCGAGGATAAACTGGTCCGTTGGACCCTCTTCGACGGACGCCATGATGTCTCCGTCCGCAGCCATCTCGACCGGAACGACAGTATCCGACTCCATGCATGATAATATGTAACAACCCTATAAAAATTTAGCGAAACCCATAGAGGGGGACAGTATGACTCAGGTCCAGCTGTCTGACAATAGTTCGACTCCTGTCAATATTGGGATAAAGCAGTGCATGAGCCGATACACAGAGGGCCTTATACATCAACCATCAGCACCTGTATCCTGTATTCTGTTCAAACACAGATACGAGACGCCGATATGGCAGAAGACGTAGTTGTTCTCGAGGCAGTACGGGCTCTCGGTTTCCGAGATGCCGCCTGCACGGTCGTCGGCGATAGCCGATGGCCGCCGAGCGTGCCACCTAAATATCGAAAACGGACGGATGTTAAGGACTTAGTAGATGCGGGAAGGAAGTTCTGGCAGTATGAACGTCGCAGACGCTATGACGCCACGCTCGGAGGTCGTCACGGTCACCGTGCCTGGCACCCGTGATGACGCACTGGAGTACCTCCAGGAGCAGGCCTTCTCGTCGGTCCCGGTTATCAAGGAAACCGACGAGGGCGAGGAGTTCAGAGGGATTATTTCACGCGATGCGCTCATCGAGAGCCCCGACGAGGACCAGCTGGCCCTGCTTGTCGAGGAAGTCCCGGCGATCAGCGGGGACACATCTATCGAGGCCGCCGCACAGGTGATGGTCGAGGACGGCGAGCGACGCCTCCCCATCGTCGACGGCCAGCTCAAAGGAATCATCACAGTGACCGACGTGATTCGGTCCATCGCCAACGGCGACGTCGACGGCGACCAGATCGTCGGCGACCTCGCCAACCGAGACATCAACTGCGTGTACGAGGATACGCCGCTGACCGTTGCCGAACGGGAGCTCTCCCACGCGAACGTCCCCTACGGCGTCGTGCTCGGCGATGACGGCGACATGTCGGGGATGCTCACAGAGGTCGACATCATCGCGGTCGCCCGCGTTGTCGAGGGCGAGGACGACACCGGCGACTCCATCGCCAATCAGGACGACGACTGGGCCTGGGAAGGCATCAAAGCCGTCGGCGGACGGTACATGCCCACCCGCAACGTCGAACTTCCGGCCGAATCCGTCCGCGAGTTCATGACCGGCGATGTCGTAACAGTGAACAAGCGTCGCACCGCCGAGGAGGCGGCACAGCTGATGATCGAACACGACATCGAGCAGATCCCGCTGCTGTCTGGTGACGAACTCACCGGCATCGTACGGGACATCGACCTGCTGCGAGGCCTATGAGCGAAGGCGAACGCCTCACCGAGCTGGCCAAGCGTCGCGGCTTCTACTTCCCCTCATCGAGCGCCTACGGCGGCGCGGCGGGCTTCTGGACCTACGGGCCACAGGGCGCTGCCCTGAAATCGAACATCGAGGACGCCTGGCGGGACCGCTACGTCGTCAAGGAAGGCCATCAAGAGATCTCCGCTCCCGACGTGATGCCTGAACCCGTCTTTGAAGCGTCAGGACACCTCGACGGCTTCGACGACATGATCGTCGAGTGCGGCGAGTGCGGCGCGACCCACCGCGCGGACCACCTCGTCGAGGACAACACGGACATCGAGGAAGCCGAATCCCTCCCCAACGAGGAAGTGATGGACCTCATTGCCGAGCACGGGGTCGAATGTCCCTCCTGTCACGCGTCCCTGGCCGACCAGCCGGTCGACAATTTCAACCTGATGTTCGAAACCAACATCGGGCCGGGGTCGTCGTCGCCGGGCTATCTCCGCCCGGAGACTGCACAGGGCATCTTCGTGGAATTCCCGCAACTCTCCGAGTACGCCCGGAATCAGCTTCCCTTCGGCGTCGCCCAGATCGGGAAAGCCTACCGGAACGAGATCTCCCCGCGGAAGTCGCTGGTCCGCGTCCGGGAGTTCACGCAGGCCGAACTGGAGCACTTCATCGACCCCGAGGAGGACGAGCCGCCGCTGGCTGACGTGGCGGACGTGACGCTGCCGCTGTACTCCGCCGCGGCACAGCAGTCCGAGGACGGCGGCCAGCGCGAACTTACGGTCCGCGAGGCCGTCGACGAGGGCGTCGTCGAGAGCGAGTGGGTCGCCTACTATCTGGGCGTCTCCAGAGAGTGGTACGAGCGCATCGGCGTGGATATGGACCGATTCCGCTACCGCCAGCACCTCGCCGGGGAACGGGCCCACTACGCCTCCGACTGCTGGGACGCCGAGAGCGAGGTCGACGGCGACTGGATCGAGATCACCGGCTTCGCCTACCGGGGCGACTACGACCTCTCGAAACACGCCGAACACTCCGGCGAGGACTACACGGTGTTCAAGCAGTACGACGAGCCGATTACTGTCGAGCGCGCCACCGTCGACCCTGACATGAGCTACCTCGGGCCGGAGTTCGGTGGGTCAGCCGGCGCGGTCGCCGACGCACTCGAAGCGCTAGCCGAGCGGAACCCGGACGCCTTCGATGCTGACGAGGTTACTGTCGAGGTCGACGGCGAGTCCCACACCATCCCCGTCGACAAGACGAACTTCAGCGTCGACGAGGTTACCGAGAACGGCGAACACATCCGCCCACACGTCGTCGAACCCTCGTTCGGCGTGGGCCGGATCATCTACACCGTCCTCGCACATTCCTACAAGACAGACGAGGTCGACGGCGAGGAGCGAACCTACCTCGACCTCCCGCCGGAGCAGGCCCCGACGACAGTTGGCGTCTTCCCGCTGATGGACAAAGACGGGATGGCTGACCTCGCCACCGATATCGCCGACGACCTCCGGGCCGCCGGTCTCTCGGTCACCTACGACGACTCCGGGGCCATCGGGCGGCGCTACCGCCGACAGGACGAAGTGGGGACGCCCTACTGCGTGACTGTGGACTACGAGAGCCTCGAAGACCGCGAGGTTACGGTGCGCGAACGCGACACGACCGAGCAGAAGCGCCTTCCCATCGACGGGCTCGCCGACCGGCTCGAACGGCTGGCAAGTGGCGAGCTCACCTTCGCCGACCTGTAGATGGCCGACGAGGTCTCCCGGCGGCTCGTCCACGTCACCGGTGCGACGGTCCCGCTCGCGCATCTGCTCCGGCCGGACCTGCTTACGTGGCGCGTCGTCCAGGGATTCCTGGCCGTGGCGCTGGTCGTCGTGTGTGTGCTCGAAGCGGTGCGGCTGACGACCGGGCTGGACTGGGTGGTGTACGACCGGCTCACCCGGGAGTACGAGCAGGACAACCCCGCCGGCTACGCGCTGTACATCGTCGGGATCGCCATCGTCGCCTTCGCCGTCGAACTCCCAAGTATGACCGAGACGATTGCCGTCCCAGCGATGCTGATGCTTGCCGTCGGCGACCCCATCAGCGGGCTACTGGGTTCCAGCGATGCCAGCAACATCAAACAGGCCTGGGTCCTGCTGGTGATGTTTGGCGTCTGCACACTGCTCGCCGCGCCTTTTGTGCCCCCCGCCGCGGCCATCCTTGGTGGCGTCGCGGCGACGTTCGCCGACGGGGTCAAGCCACAAGTCGCCGGCTACGTCATCGACGACAACTTCTCGATTCCGGTGCTCGGCGCACTGGCGATGTGGGTCGGCGTCCAGTACCTGCCCGGAATCGGCCTGTAATCCTCGCTGTTTACTTTCACCGCGGTATCTGAACCCTTAACCACTGGCGGGACGAACGCGTGGGTAATGGCGACCACCGACGCCGGTGGCGAGCACGTCGAGCGCCCGCTGGTGACGCCGGAGTTCCTGGAGAACCGCCGCTACCAGACTGAACTGGCGGCGACGGCGAGCGGAGACCACACGCTCGTCTGTCTGCCGACCGGACTGGGCAAGACGACCGTCTCGCTGCTGGTGACTGCTGAGCGACTCGACGCCGTCGGCGGGAAAGCGCTCATGCTGGCCCCGACGAAGCCGCTGGTCCAGCAACACGCCGAGTTCTACCGCGAAGCGCTGGAACTGGACGACCAAGATGTGGTCGTGTTCACCGGTGAGGTCCGACCCGACGACCGGGCTGCCCTCTGGGAGGACGCCCGTATCGTCATCGCGACGCCGCAGGTCGTCGAGAACGACCTCGTCGGCAACCGCATCTCCCTCGCCGACGTGACCCACTGCACCTTCGACGAGTGCCACCGGGCGACCGGCGACTACGCCTACAACTACATCGCCGACCGCTACCACGCCGACGCCGAGAACCCGCTGGTGACGGGGATGAGCGCCTCCCCCGGCGACGACGAGGAGGCAATACTCGAAGTGTGCGAGAACCTCGGTCTGTCCGAGGTGGCCGTGATGACCGAAAACGACGCCGACGTGGCCGAGTACACCCACGACACCAGCGTCGACTGGAACCGCATCGAACTGCCCGATATCGTCGTGGAAATCCGCGACGCAATCAACGAAGTCATCAAAGACCGCCTGTCGCAGTTGAAAGAACTCGGCGTCACGAACAAGTCCTCGGCGGACATCTCCGAACGAGAAATCCAGCAGATTCAGGGCCAGCTTCGGGACCTGATGAACAACGACCAGAGCGAGGGGTACCAGGGGATGAGCTTTCTCGCGGAGGTCCGCAAGCTCCGGACCGCCGTCACGTACGTCGAGACCCAGAGCGTCGAGTCCCTGCGGCGGTACTTCGAGCGGCTGAAGGAGGCCGCCCGCTCCTCGGGCGCGTCGAAGGCCGACCAGCGCCTCGTCAGCGAGCCGAAAGTCCGCGAGGCGATGCGGAAGGCCAGCGACTACGACGACCTGCATCCGAAATTCCGCCAGACCCGGATGTTGCTCGCGGAGACGCTCGGTATCGAGAACGGCGAGCGTGTCATCGTCTTCACGGAATCCCGCGATACAGCTGAGACACTCGTTGACTTTCTCTCGGATCACTTCACGACCCAGAAGTTCGTCGGCCAGAGCGACACCGACGGGAGCGAAGGGATGACACAGAGCCAGCAACAGGAGACCCTTGACCGGTTCCGGGACGGCGAGTTCGAGGTACTCGTCTCCACCTCCGTCGCCGAGGAGGGGCTGGACGTGCCGGAGGTGGATCTGGTGCTGTTCTACGAGCCGGTCCCGACCGCGATTCGGGCCATCCAGCGGAAGGGTCGGACCGGCCGACAGGCCGAGGGCCGCGTCGTCGTCCTGCTGGCCGAGGACACCCGCGACGAGGCGTACTTCTGGAAGGCCCGCAACGACCAGAAGCGGATGAAACGCGAGCTGAACGAACTCAAAAGCGTCGCCGGCGAACTGGAGGCCCGCCTCGACCAGACCGGTCTCGACGAGTACGAGGACACCAAGGGGACCGCTTCGAGTGGAACTGGCGACGGTGAAACCACTAGACAGAGCGGTGGTTCCACTGGAAACGGGAGGGGTAGCGGAGCTAACAAGTCAGCCGAGGATGACGATGGCAGTGACGGTCAGGCTGGCCTGGACGCCTTCGCGGACGACCGGTCGGAAGCGGCCGATGCCGATGCGGGAGCGGCCGAAGGCGACAGCGAAGCGGCGTCGGTCGACGAGGGGGACACCGCGACAGCGGACGGTGGAGAGAGCACCGGGACGGCGGACGAGGAGGGGAACGCCGGAACAGGGGACGATGAAGGAACGGTCGCCACCGCCGGCCGCGACAACGAGGACGACCCCGTCGAAATCGTCGCCGACCAGCGCGAACTCGACTCGAACATCGCCCGGGACCTCTCGACGCGGGACGGTATCGAGACCCGACTCGAAACGCTGGCCGTCGGCGACTACGTTCTCTCGGACCGCGTGGTCGTCGAGCGCAAGACCGTCGCTGACTTCATGGACACGCTGACCGGCGGCGACCGGTCGATGTTCGAACAGGTCGGGGACGCCACGCGCAACTACGGTCGGCCCGTCGTCGTCATCGAGGGGGAGGACCTCTTCGGCGCGCGCAACGTCCACCACAAGGCGATTCAGGGCGCGCTCGCGTCGCTGGCGGTCGATTTCGGCGCGAGCGTGTTGCGGACCAGCGACGAGGACGAGACCGCCGACCTGCTGGAAGTCATCGCCGGGCGGGAGCAGGAGACCGCCGACCGCGAGGTGAGCGTCCACGGCGAGAAACAGTCGAAGACGCTGCCCGAACAACAGGAGTACGTCGTGGCCGCAATCGCCGAAGTCGGACCGGTGACCGCGCGCACGCTACTGGAGTCCTTCGGGAGCGTCGAAGCGGTGATGACCGCCGACAAAGACGACCTGCTGGAGGTATCCGGCATCGGCGATGTAACAGCCGACCGGATTCGGGAAGTCATCGCCAGCGACTACGAACCCTAGAACCGCGCTGCATCCAGCGCTTCCGCCGCTTCTCGGGCCGCCTGCAGATGCTCGCGGGCCTCGCGTGGGTTCTCGGTCGCCGCGGCGCGCTCGGCGAAGCGGTGAACTGTTTCAGCCAGTAACGCAGACGCCGCATCCAGATTTGCCGCAACGTCACCGGTCCCGCCTTCGGATGGCGTTGGCTGTCGAGCGGAAACGGGGGGGTTCTGTGACGGTGTCCCACGCGGCTGGCCGTTCGAAGTCTGGCCGCTAGGCTCCGACGAAACACCTGTTCGAGCAGTCTGTGACGCTGGCTCCGAGTGGTCGGACTGCCGAGTCGACTGAGCACCCCCCGCTTCAGGTGGAGCGGTCGAGTCGTCCGTCGTGTCCGGCGCACTCGCAGCCGCCTCGTCACCATCGCCGAACTGGACGCGGGCCTCGTCGCTGGGGTCGGCAACCTCGATCTGGTCACCGTCGTCGGTCTGGCCCTCCTGTTCGTCAGCATCCGACGGGTCCGCCCCGCTGGCCTGTGTATCGCGAGCGACCGGCTTCTGGCAGGTGGGGCAGAACTCCTGACCGTCGTGGCGGAAGATGGGGTCGCCACACTCGCTGCAGTGGGCGTTCGTCATCGTCGCGCCCTTCAACAGGAGTTCGCTCATTTGCTCGGTCGCCGCCCGGTTGTCCTCCTCTTGCTCGAACTTCTCGCGGAGTTTCTCGCGTTCGGCTTCCTTGTCGAAGTCGCTCATACGAGTCACAACGCCACGGGGCTGAAAACAGTTTACGGGTGCGAGATGTCGATACCGCCTGAACGATATCCGTCGGAATTGGGGTTTCGACACGTTTAACGTTCGCGCCCGAGCCTTTGCGAATGGTATGACAAAGGTAAGCGTAGTCGGCGCAGCCGGAACGGTCGGCGCAGCCGCAGGGTACAACATCGCGCTCCGTGACATCGCTGACGAGGTCGTCTTCGTGGACATCCCGGACAAGGAAGACGACACGGTCGGGCAGGCCGCTGACACGAACCACGGCATCGCCTACGATTCGAACACGCGCGTCCGCCAGGGCGGCTACGAGGATACTGCCGGCTCAGACGTGGTAGTCATCACGGCCGGGATTCCTCGCCAGCCCGGCCAGACACGTATCGACCTCGCGGGCGACAACGCGCCCATCATGGAGGACATCCAGTCCTCACTGGACGAACACAACGACGACTACATCTCGCTGACCACCTCGAACCCCGTCGACCTGCTCAACCGCCACCTCTACGAAGCCGGCGACCGCTCGCGCGAGCAGGTCATCGGCTTCGGCGGCCGACTGGACTCCGCGCGGTTCCGTTACGTCCTGAGCGAGGAGTTCGACGCCCCGGTTCAGAACGTCGAAGGAACGATCCTCGGGGAACACGGCGACGCACAGGTTCCCGTGTTCTCGAAGGTCCGCGTTGACGGCACCGACCCCGAATTCAGCGGGGACGAGAAAGAGCAGCTGCTCGGCGACCTGCAGGAATCGGCGATGGACGTCATCGAGCGCAAGGGCGCGACCGAGTGGGGGCCAGCCCGCGGTGTCGCACATATGGTCGAAGCCATCCTCCACGACACCGGTGAAGTACTGCCGGCTTCGGTCAAGCTAGAGGGTGAGTTCGGGCACGAGGACACTGCCTTCGGTGTCCCGGTCCGTCTCGGGAGCAACGGCGTCGAAGAGATCGTCGAGTGGGATCTTGACGACTACGAGCAGGACCTGATGGCCGACGCTGCCGAGAAGCTCTCGGACCAGTACGACAAAATCTCGTAACCAGATATTACTCGCGGTCGGCAGGGTCCGGGACGGCACTCGTCCCGAATATTATTTTGCCTCGCCAGCGGTGTGAAGACGCGGCTGTCACTGCGAGGAGCGCTCTCTGACAAACAGTGGCCGTTACGCGGGCTCGTCCTGCTCGTCAAGCAAGTCGCTATCGCGTCCGTCGTCATCGATATCAGCACCGAGGAGTGATGCCCACTCTTCGAGGTGTGAGTCCGATGTCGAGAGTTCTCGGTGGTTCATGGCGTTATCCGAAGCATCCACGGCATATTATATAATGGTTGTGCCCGCATTGATACATAATGCTGTATGCAGCGGTTCTACGGGGTAATCCGGGATTGGCGAATCACAAAAAGCGCCGAGAAGAGCGTGACAATCACTCGGAGCGGATGGTTTCCGGGACCTGAATGGAGTAGTGCCCGTCTTCCTGCAGTGCGATGATGTACTCCTCGCGGTCGTACAGTTCCATCAGGTTCAGTTCGTACTGGCCGGGTTCCAGTACCTTGATCGACTCGAACTGGTCGTTGAGTTCCGCGCGCAGTTCCTCCAGATCGGGACGGTCCTCCCGGTCTGGTTCCGCCGGTGGGTCGGGGTCTGCACCGACAGGGCGGAACTGGTGTTCAGATTCAGACGCAGACGGCGCGTCGGATGGGAGTTCGTCTGGCTCGACAATATCACCGCGGGCACTGGCCTGGGCTGAATCCTCAGCCGCAGACGCACGGTCGGGTTCGGTCGACGGCGAGCCGGGCGTGTGGGATGGGTCACTCGGCTGTGCATCAGCCGACCGGTCGGCGTCGAGATGGGACTGCTCGGCGGGACGGTCCCCGTCCGTAGTGGAGCCACTGACGAAGTCGCGCACCGAGGCGGCGGTCTTGCCGACGGTACGGGCGACAGTGCTGTCAGGTCCCGGTGGTTCCGGTGGCTCCGCATCCGGCGTCTCGGAGATGTCGGCCCCCTCGGGCTGATACTGGAACTTGTTCCCGCCGCAGTTGGGACAGCCCGAGAGCATCTCCTTCGACCCGTCGTCGAAGCCACGGCCACAGTCCGTGCACTGATGGGGCATTATTTCCGAGAGACGAGGGCGCTGATGAGCGTTTCGTCCTTGTGGAGCGTCTCTATCTGGTTCGCCGGCCCGATGACCGTCAGCTTCTGGGTCGACTGTTTGCCCATCAGCCGGTCGAGGATGCTGGCGTCGGCAGCCTCGGACTTTGGATAGGTCTCTATCTCGATGCCGTTGAACTCATCGGGGCTGATTTCGGTCATCGTCACTTCGATAAGTCGGGACTCCTCGTCGGGGGAGAGTCCCTCTTCGAGGATGACGATGTTACCGTCACGAACCCCGTCGAGAATCATTCGAATCTTCTCCATCGAGGCCAGCCCCGCCATCCGTTCGCCGCTGATGAGGTCGATCTGGACGCCGTCGTCTGGGTCTTTGACTTCTGCCATTATATCACCCGAAGTACTCCGCGATTTTGTCGTAGACCTCGTCCATGTTGTCCCCTTCGAGCGCGGACAGCGGAATGGTCTCGTGCTGGGGGTAGGCGTTTCGGATGCGCTGGACGGAGGACTCCTCCAGGTCGATTTTGTTCGCGAGTATCAACACCGGCAGGTCCTGACTCTCGATGATGCCGATGAGCATGGTGTTGACCTGCGTGAACGGGTCCGTCGCGGAGTCTAGCACGTAAATGACGCCGTCGACGTCCTCGCGGAGCCAGTGCATCGCTTCGGCGACGCCCTCAGTCGCTTCGCGGGAGCGACGAACGGCGTCGTCTTTCTCCATGTCGTGTTCGAGGAACTCGGTGTAATCGACTTTCGTCGTCACGCCCGGCGTGTCGACGATATCGATTGTCACTTTCTTCCCGTCGCGTTCGATTTCAACGTTCTCCTTTCGGCGCGCACGACGAGTCTCGTGGGGAACGTGACTCTCCGGGCCGACGGCGTCGCCGGTCCAGTCTCGTGCAATGCGGTTCGCCAACGTCGTCTTGCCGGCGTTCGGCGGGCCGTAGATTCCGATACGCTTCGGATCCTCTTCGGAGAACAGTGTCGATGCCGCACGTGAAATGCTATCTTTGAGGTTTGTTAACAATCCCATCCTATCCTCCCGCCGCCCGGAGTCGTCCGGTATGGCGGCTCTGCCCGTAAAAGATAGGCGTATTCACTTAAGCCTACGTCAGACATGAGTTTTCTTTTTGACATGAGGAGGCATATCATGGCATAGACCAGCGTGCGGGCGTTGCTACGGGTGTGGAACGGTTGGCGGGGAGTTGTTCGGGTGGAGTCCGGTCATCCGAAACCAGACAATTTAGATTTGGGTGCCCCATCCTAGCCCCCCACCCCTTCGTTTCAAGTGGAACGCCATGCACCCCTGGGGAGGGGTGGGAGAATCGCCGGTCGAATCGGGAGTGCACCAGTTGTTCAGAGCAGCGCGATTCGTGACTTCACTAGCTAGAGCGGCCTAGACACTAGAAAACTGTACACTGACCCCTACTAGCTATTTGTTTTATCTAGTGCGGCTTTGGTTTATATGATATCGTATTAAGTCTTTCCCCTTTCTAGAAGACACCATCGTCCTCCCCACCCCCTCCCCCCGGGCCTGTTTCCTGTTCCACCGGAAACGAAGGGGTGGGGGGGTTGGCCTGTTGCAGTCGGTTTCCGCTGCAAGTGCCGGTTTATGATGCACCCTGCGCATATTCATACAGCGTACTCGCTCTTGGAACTGCGCCACCGCTCCCGTTCCTATCCAATCACTCTCCCGCTGCATCATGTCCATCCGACCTCGGTGAGACTGAAGCTATAGTCCTCTTTAGGACAACAGTACCCACCCGACAGAAACAATCAATATAACAACATATATCTTTCATGGGTGGTGTACCGAAATATTTAATATCGATTCACGGTACGGTTCATGTGGTTCAACTGGACGCACCGGAGAGCGCTGATGCTCACTAATAACGGTACTGACGCACTCCTCGCTCTCTCTGTTCCGGTGTCTCCAACTCGCTCCACACGAAACGAAGGGGACCCTCTTGATCGACTATGACTGACGAAAGCAACAATCCGGCCCCGGCATCCGATCCGTCGACAACAGAGACGTCGAACGATGCTGACGGGTCCGACGGACAACTCGACGCCGAAACGGACCCTGGGACATCGACCGGGCCGTCAGATCTCGATGATGTTATTCTTGACAATCTTGATGCTGGGTCTGACGACCCCTCCGACGAGGCGTCCCGTGGCCTGTTCGATGACCTTCTCGAAGGGGAACCCATTTTCGAGAACAAGGAGGTCCTTCGCCCCTCGTACACGCCGCACAAACTTCCCCACCGCGAGGAGCAGATCAACAACATGGCGACGATTCTCGTCACTGCCTTGCGCGGTGATACACCGTCGAACATCCTCATCTATGGCAAGACGGGGACGGGGAAAACCGCGTCCGCGAAGTTCGTCAGCGAGGAACTCGAAACGACCTCACAAAAATACGAGGTCCCCTGTGAAGTCGAGTATATCAACTGCGAGGTGACCGACACCCAGTACCGCGTGCTGGCGCAGCTCGCGAACAAGTTCATCGACAAGAACGCCCAGCTCATCGACGACCGCATCGCCGAACTCGAGGAGCTTCAATCACAGGCACGCGAGAACACGGCTGCACTCGAAGAGACGGCGTTTGGCTCCCTCGACAATGTCGAAGCCGAAATCGAATCGTTGGAAGCTGACAAGTCGGAGTTCGAGGAAGTTCCGATGACGGGGTGGCCGACGGACCGTGTCTACAGCTCCTTTTTCGACGCCGTCGACTATCACGAGCGCGTGGTCGTCATCATGCTCGACGAAATTGACAAACTCGTCGAGAAAAGCGGCGACGACACCCTGTATAACCTCTCCCGGATGAACTCCGAACTGGAGAACTCTCGCGTCTCGATTATGGGCATCTCGAACGACCTGAAGTTCACCGATTTCCTCGACCCTCGGGTCAAGTCAAGTCTCGGCGAAGAGGAAATCGTCTTCCCGCCCTACGACGCGAACCAGCTTCGGGACATTCTTCAGGCACGCTCGGACGTCGCGTTCAAAGGCGACGCGCTCACCGAGGATGTTATCCCGCTGTGTGCGGCCTTCGCCGCACAGGAACACGGCGACGCGCGCCGCGCGCTTGATCTCCTTCGGACGGCCGGCGAACTTGCTGAACGGGACCAGACGGACAACGTCCTCGAAGACCACGTTCGTCAGGCTCAGGAGAAGATCGAACTCGACCGTGTTGTGGAGGTCGTCCGGACGCTCCCAACGCAGTCGAAGATTGTCCTCTTCGCTATCATCCTCCTCGAAAAGAACGGTGTCCACAACATCAACACCGGCGAGGTGTTCAATATTTACAAGAACCTCTGTGAAGAGATCGACGCCGATATTCTGACACAGCGCCGCGTCACTGACCTCATCTCCGAACTGGATATGCTCGGCATCGTCAACGCTGTCGTCGTCTCGAAGGGCCGCTACGGCCGGACGAAAGAAATCTCGCTGTCAGTTCCAACCGAAGAGACGGAGGCGGTGCTTCTGTCTGATTCGCGACTCGGCGATATCGACGATGTCCAGCCGTTCGTTCAGGCCCGGTTCGACAACTAATCTGCGTGTTTTACGATCTCCATAGTACTCGCTGTTCCAGGTGAAACAGTCCCCTTTGAGTGAGACGAGCTACCCGGATGCCGTCGCGTTCACGGCTGCCGTCTCTGCTTCGTTTGTCACCGCTAGTCCTGTTTCGTTCGCTCCCACATCAGTCGCGCCGGCCTGGTTCCACTGGAGTCGGACCTGCCCCAGCAATGGAACTCGCATCTCTGCGGTCCCGACGACCCACCCGGGCTTGACTGGTTCGCTGATGGGGCTGGAACCGACCTGGTCGTACCGGCCGTTGTTGTCACCCTTGGTGATGAAGCCGGCGTGGTCGGCCGGACAGGAGGTGAGCTCGTCACAGCTGTCCGCACTCCCGATGTAGTCTTGGTTCGCCCGGTCGTACCAGTTCTCGTCCGCTTCAACCCACAGCATCGCCCGGTGGATGATCGGCGTCTGTCGACTGTTGCCGTCGGGTTCGTATACGATAACGTCGCCCGGACGCTGGAACGCTCGATAGCTGTCGTCGTTCGCTGCGGTGACGACACCCTCGTGGTCACCCGGGCCGGAGAACCGGTCCTCTTCCATCACGAACACGAGGTCTCCTTCCTTGATATGGGGGTCCATGCTTGGGCTTTCGATAGCGACGAGTGGGGGCCACACACCACTAACGGCGAACAGTAACACCCCGACAAGCAGGACTGAGCCGGCGCTACTGACGATATCGGTCACGTACATCATCCCTCCCGGCCTCTCGGTTTCGTCTCCGTCCGACGACCGATGGTCTGACCCGGCCATTCGTACCACGAATACTCGGAGGCGGCCAATCAACTTTCTGTTGTTGGACCGAACACTACCGTCCGATTTGGTCAGCTCGCCGCCGGCGCTGAAACATCTCCGACCGGCATCGACACTGATGTGTGCCATAGCTGGGACGGTTGGACCCGAACGTACCCGAGACGTGGGATCCGGAAGATCCCGGTTCCAATGACCCACTCCGGCCGGACAACGGTACTCGCTCCGGTGACCTGATCGTATTTACTGTTGGTCACTTTGTTGTCACCTTTCGTGATAAAGCCAGCATGCGGCGCCGGACAGTTCCGAAGCTCGTCGCAACTGTCCGCGTTCCCGACGTACTCTCGGTTCGCGCGGTCGTACCAGTTCTCACCGGCATCAACCCACAGCATCGACCGGTGGATGATCGGCGTTCGCTGCTCGTTACCGTTGGGTTCGAAGACGATGACGTCACCGGGCTGTTGAAAGGTCTGATACCCGGTTTCGGCTCCGGCCGCTGCCGTTACAACGCCGTGACGGTCCTCCTGCCCCGAGAAGCGTTCTGCGTCCATGACAAAGACCATATCGCCGGTGTCGATGTGTGGCTCCATGCTTCCGCTTTCGATGGCGACGAGCGGCGGCCACACCCCACTGACGGCAAACAGGAACCCGCCGACAAGCAGGACTGCCCCGACACTCGTCCCGATGTCACGGACGTACAGGCCAAAACGAAACGAAGGGCTGGCGTCCACAGACTCGTCTGTCCCGCCTGAAGGCGTGCTGTTGGTCGATTCGTCCCGGCCCATCCTACCTCGGATTGCCGACAGCGGGGTATCAATCTTGTGACGGCTGTCGGTCCGCTATCCTTTTGCCCACAGACACGGAGTGTGGAACGTGCCTCTGGAGACGCCGGCACGCATCGTCAGCGAACTCGCGAGCCGCGGCTACAACGCGGAACGTGAGGCAGTGACTCGGATCGCTGACACGCGGGACCCGTCGACGACGCTGGAACGCGCACTCGAAACCCTCCCTGATGAAGCGCTGAAGCTGACAACCGACCACGTCGAATCTGTGGTTGAAGCGATAGAAAATGGTGAGGGAACGTCAAATACCGAACCAGACCGCGGAAACGAAACAACCGGCGCTCCGACTCAATCACACCCCTCCGTTTCAACTGGAACTGACGCAGCCTCGTCGACCGAACCGGGTGCGTCCGCTCCACCTGAAACGGGGGGGTCACGGGATGTGGACACATCCCTCCGAGCTATCGACGTCGCAAACGATATGACCGGCCAGTCCACTGGGACCGGGGAGTACTCGGACTTCGTCGCGGTGTTCCGGGACCGCTACGAGAAACTGGCGGGCAAACTGCGCGGCAGAGTGAACCACCGGCCGACCGACGCCATCGAGAACATGGGCGGTGGCAGCGACGCGGCGCTGATCGGCATGGTCTCTGACATCCGCTCGACAGCCAGCGGTCACTGGCTGGTCGAACTGGAAGACACGAACGGGACATTCCCCTGCCTGGTGATGAAAGACCGCCCTATCGCCGACCTCGTCCAGCAGTTGCTCATGGACGAGGTTATCGCCGTTGAGGGGACGCTGGCCGACGATGCTGGCATCCTGTTCGTGGACTCGCTGTATTTCCCGGATGTGCCCCGAACGCACAGCCCCTCGACCGCTGACCGTCACGTTCAGGCGGCGCTCATCTCCGATGTCCACGTCGGCAGCCAGGAGTTCATGGAGGACGCCTGGCACCGCTTCACGGACTGGCTCCACACGCCGGAGGCCGAGCACGTCGAATACCTGCTCATCGCCGGCGACATGGTCGAAGGCGTCGGCATCTATCCCGAGCAGGACAAGGAACTGGACATCATCGACATCTACGACCAGTACCGCGCGTTCTCGGAGTACCTCAAGGAAGTCCCGGCGGACATGGAAATCCGGATGATTCCGGGCAACCACGACGCCGTTCGGCTGGCCGAGCCCCAGCCCGGCTTCGACGAGGAACTCCGGGACATCATGAGTGCCCACGACGCGCAGGTCCACTCTAACCCCTCGCTGGTCACTGTCGAGGGCGTCACAGTGCTGATGTACCACGGCGTCTCGCTCGACGAGGTCATCGCCGAACTCCCGGACGAGGAAGCCAGCTACGAGGAACCACACAGGGCGATGTACCAGCTCCTGAAGAAGCGCCACGTCGCGCCGCAGTACGGCGGCCACACCCGACTCGCCCCCGAGGACCGCGATTATCTGGTGATGGAGGAGGTGCCCGACGTGTTCCACACCGGCCACGTCCACAAGCTCGGCTGGGGCGAGTACCACAATGTTGTTGCGCTGAACTCCGGCTGCTGGCAGGCCCAGACTGAATTCCAGAAAAGTGTCAACATCGACCCTGACGCCGGTTTCGCACCGATTTTGGACCTTGATACGCTCTCGATGACGGTCCGGAAGTTTACCTAACCACCTTTTTCCACGGGGGCCTCGCGCTCGCCGGGGCCGAGCGCTCAACCCCCGTACAAAAACGTGGGCGAAAAAGGCCGGACGCTCACTCCGTTCGCGTCCGGTGAAACCGGTCGCCAGGCGACCGGTATGCTAACCGCCCGGCACGACCGCAGGCCTGCCCTTCCCCGGGTCGCTTCGGGTGCGACAGTTGTCGCACCACTCGCTCCCGGCCGTCCGCCTGTTTGTACGTTGTCTCGACAGCACCGCTCAGATTGTACCCTGTCGACCCATGGCCGAACCCATTCGGCATTAGTGCGAAGAATCACCGGTATCTCGTAGCAGTGGCGGGGCTGACCGGTGTGGCTGTTATTAAGACCCGTCCGGTGGAAGCGGGGTGTATGAGTGACGACCAAGACCACGGATTCGAAACCGACGCGCTGCACGTCGGACAGGAAGAGCCAGACGCCGAGGCCCGTTCTCGCGCGCCGCCACTGTATCAGACCACCTCATACGTCTTCGAAGACGCCGAAGACGCGGCAAAGCAGTTCGCACTGGAAAAGCCGGGCCACATCTACTCGCGGCTGATGAACCCCACCGTCGGCATGCTACAGGAGCGGCTGGCGGCGCTGGAGGGCGGCGTCGGCGCGGTCGCCACCGCCTCCGGGATGGCGTCGCTGAACCTCGCAACCTTCCTGCTCGCGGACGTCGGCGACAACGTCGTCACGGCGTCGTCGCTGTACGGCGGCACCTACACCTACTACACCCACACCGCGCCGCGCAACGGTGTCGAGACGCGGTTCGTCGACACGCTCGACTACGATGCCTACGCCGAGGCTATCGACGAGAACACGGCCTACGTCCACTGTGAGACCATCGGCAACCCGTCGCTGGTCACACCGGACTTCGAGCGCCTCGCCGAAATCGCCCACGACCACGGCGTCCCCTTCTTCGTCGACAACACCTTCGCAACACCGTATCTCTGCAACCCAATCGAACACGGGGCCGACCTCGTCTGGAACTCCACGACGAAGTGGATTCACGGCCACGGCACCACCGTCGGCGGCGTTCTCGTCGACGGTGGCTCTTTCCCGTGGGAGGAACACGCCGACAAGTACCCCGAAATCGCCGGCGACAACCCAGCCTACCACGGCGTCAACTTCCGCGAGCGATTCGAGGACGCGGCCTTCACCTATGCCGCCATCGCCCGCGGTCTCCGCGATCTGGGCTGCCAGCAGTCCCCCTTCGATGCCTGGCAGACGATGCAGGGTCTGGAGACGCTGCCCGCACGGATGGACCGCCACTGCGACAATGCGATGGGCGTCGCCGAGTTCCTCGCGGACCACCCCGAAGTCTCGTGGGTCACCTACCCTGGCCTCGAAGACCACGAAACGCACGACACCGCCAGCAAGTACCTTGACGGCGGCTACGGCGGCATGATAACGTTCGGCCTCGACGCGGGCTACGACGCCGCCCGAACGACCGTCGAATCGACGGAAATCGCCTCTCTGCTGGCAAACGTCGGCGACGCGAAGACGCTCATCATCCATCCGGCCTCGACCACCCACCAGCAACTCACTGACGAGGAAAAGGCCGCCGCCGGCGTCACCAACGACATGGTCCGTCTCTCCGTCGGTACCGAGTCTGTCGAGGACATCAAAGCTGACCTCGATCAGGCTATCGGCCGGGCGACCAACTAACCAAAGATACTGTATTTTGCGGAGCGTTTCTGGACGTGCGTACCACTGTTCTGCAATAATTCACCTGTTCATTAGGCTTATTACGGGAGAGGCTAATGTATTCAATGAACCGTCGCCGATAGCGAGCACGCGTCGGTTCACGCTCAACCATACTCTGTCATTGGTCCGACAACGACTGCTCGCATCCGTGGGGAGCGTGCCACTCCCTCGTTCAACCTTTCAACCGTCGTATAACGATGAGAATACTTAGTAGCGACTTCTATGTCCGAACACGAAGGTGTCGCTACAGGATTTCTTCGGCTTCCAGCAGGTCGTACAGTTCGTCCATTGTCTCGACCGACGTGTCACACGACGGTGCGACGGCCGGTTTCGGGTCGAAGCCGATAGCCAGATTCGCGACTTCGAGCATCGGCAGGTCATTGGCCCCGTCGCCGACGGCGACAGTCGTGTCCCGGTCTTCTCCAGTAACGGCGGTCACGACCTCCATTGCGTCGTCTTTGGTGCCGGAGATGAGCGGTCCGCGAACTTCGCCGGTCAGCTTTCCGTCTTCCACTGGCAGTCGGTTGGCGACGATGGCGTCGACCTCGACCCCCTCCGTTTCGAGTGCAGCTTCCACGCCGCGCTCGAACCCGCCGGTAAGGATAGCGACGTAGACGCCGGCGTTCCGCAAGGCTTCGATGACTTCCGCCGCGCCGGGGCGCAGGGCGACCTCGTCGAAGGCCGCTTGGGCCTGCTCGTCCGGGAGGTCCTCCAACAACGCACACCGCTGACGGAGGCTTTCGGCGTACTCGATTTCGTTGTTCATCGCGCGCTCGGTGATGTCGGCCATGTCCTCGGCCGTCCCGTTCTGGCTCCCGAGCAGGACTGTCATCTCCGAATCGGAGAGTGTCCCGTCGAAGTCGAAGGCGACTAGCATTACCCGTCCGTTTCGCGTGGAGGGTTTCAAACTATCCGGTTTCCAGCCGACCAACTGGGGTTTATTTTTGTGTATTCCCTGCTACTGTCCCCGTATGGAGCACGTCTCCGTCGACGAAATCGAACCACAGGCGATGGGTGGCGACGTTGACCGGCGTGGGCTTGCGGACCCGCTGGGAACGACGGACGTCGCAATCAACCGGTATGTTCTGGACCCTGGCGAGGCCTTCTCGGGCGGATTACACGCACACCTCGATCAAGAAGAAGTGTTCTACGTCGTTGCGGGCACCGCCACCTTCGAACACCGGACTGACCCCGCCGGTGAAAGTGAGATGGTCACCGTTGGTCCCGACGAAGTCGTCCGGTTCGCGCCCGGAGAGTATCAGCAGGGCCGGAACGAAAGCGACGACCGGGTGGTCGCGTTGGCACTCGGTGCGCCCATGAACTCGACAGAAGGCCGCGTTGCACAGCCCTGCCCTGACTGTGACAGCGATGTCCTCGCGCTGGAACCAGCTGACGAGGGTTTCCTGCTTGTCTGCCCTGACTGTGGCACCGAAGTTGAACCGGACCTCTAGCGGCTCGTAGTCGTAACCGAGCGTTAGAACCAACTGTAACAGTTATTTCCACCCGTCTCAGGGCTTCGGCGGCGGTCCGTCGTAGGCGTCCATGTCCTGATAGAAGTTCAGCATCGCGAACTTGAGCTTCTCGGGCCCGATATCGACCATCTCTCGGCGTTCCCCCGGTGGAAAGGTCCCGCGGACGGCGTAATCGTGCATCTCCATCTCGGCGGCTTCGGTGTATCGCTTGTCGAGCAGAATGCGCGCCCCGAAGTCGTCCGGCGAGCGGACCACGCGCCCGAGGGCCTGCCTTGTCTTGCGAATTGTCGGAATCTCGACGGCGTAGCGCCAGCCCGCGTCGTCCTCGTCGTCGCCGAAGGCCACGTCGTAGGCGTCCTGTACGGCGTCCATCCGGTCGTCGAGGTGCGGGTACGGGACGCCGACAACCACGACGGTTCGGGCATCGTCGCCGTCGTAGCTCACGCCCTCGCCCAGTGTCCCCCACAGCGAGGTGTAGAGGACGCCGTCGTCGCCGTCGGTAAAGGCCTCCCGGAGGTCACGGGCCTGGGTTCCCGGCTCGTCCAGATACCGGGTCGCACTCACGGCGGTCATGTCGTGGTAGCGTTCGGCCTCGCTGTAAGAGGGACAGAACACGAGCGTGTTCCCGGGCGTGAAGCGAACGATGTCTTCGAGCGTGCGCGCAATGCGTTGCTGGGTCTGTGGGTCGTCACGTTCGCTGGAAAACAGCGCGGGGCCGTCGACGGCGTAAGTCCGACGGCGCTCCTCGGGGAACTGCGCGCCGTAGGCCATCGTCACCGGGTCCTCGACGCCGACGACGTTCTCGGTCACGTCGAAGGGCCGGAGCGTGGCGCTCATCAGCACTGCCGCGTGCAGGTCCTCGAACAGGTCGCGGGTGACTTCTTCGGGAATACAGGTGTACAGCTCTGCGCGGCCATACACCTCGTCGGTCGACTCGTCCCGGCGAACGCTGACGACGGGGTACTGGCCGGTCTCGTCCGTCTCATCGAGCCAGTCAGAAATGAAGCCGGCGGCCTGCAGGGTCTGACACTCCTTTCTGGTATCGAGGTCCCCTTCTTTGAACGCCTCTTGATAGCGGGCGTCGAGGTCCCGGCCGAGGGCCAGCGCGTGGTCCAGCTCCTCGTGGAAGCCGGGGCCGGTGTACCCCTGCAGGAAGGCGAGTGTCAGGTCGTCTTTCCGGTCGTCGTTGGCGATGGTGATATCGTCCCAGTGTTCGTCGACGGCCTCGCGGCCGCCGAACCCGAAGGAATCTTCGTAGGCCTCGACCAGTGCATCCCGGAACGTCTCGATGACGTTGGCTGCGGCGTCGGTCCGGGCGTCCTCCTCGTTGTCGAGTTCATCCAGCGCCTGGTCGAGCGTGTTCTCGGTAAGCGTCCGCCGGGCGTGGTCACGGGCGGCCGACTCGACGTTGTGGGCCTCGTCGAAGACGGCGATGATGTCTTCGGGGTCGCGCCCGATCCAGTGGAAGAACTGTTCGCGGATGGTCGGGTCCAGCAGGTGATGGTAGTTACAGACGACGAGGTCGACGCCGTCCATTCCTTCTTTCAGTAGTTCGTAGCCACACAGCCCTTGCTGGTGGGCGTACTCGTACACGTCGTCGGGCGTCCGAACGTCGTCGAACAGCCAAGAATAGAACTCGCTGGTGTCGACAGTGAGGTTCCGATAGTAGTGGTCACAGGTCGAGCGCTCGGTTTCGATTTCCTCGCGCTCGTCCTGCAGGTCCCGGAGTTCCTCGACAACGGCGTTGCGGGCCTCCATCGCCTCGCTACTGCCAGCCTGCCCGTCAGAAAGGAGTTCTCCCTCGCGCTGTTCGAGTTCGGCGATATCGCTCTCGACCTCGACCAGGTCACGGGTCGTGTCCCGCAGCGCCTGGCACTCCTCGTAGTCTACGTCGATGTGACACATCGACCCTTTGCCCCGGAAGACGACCGCTCGCAGGCGCTCCTGGTCGGTAATTGCTCTGGCGTCCTCGACGAACTGGCGCATCTGCTGGTGAACGTTCGTCGTGATGACGACGGTCTTGCCCGTCTCGCGGGCGTGTTCTAGCGCGGGGACCAGCGACGCGAGCGTCTTCCCGGTCCCGCAGGCTCCTTCGAACAGCACGTCACGGCCCTCTTCGAGCGCGTCGTATATCGTTCCCATCGCCTCCTGCTGATGGCCGTACGGCTCTTCGAAGGGGAAAAACCGCATGTAGCTGTCGTCCGTCGTTGCCACGTGCCCCGCTTGGCCGTTCACCGGCAAAAGGGTTCGCCCCCACAGCTACTTGCCGCGAGCGCCCCTCCAGAGAGGTATGTGGCGCGTCACGCTCGCCGTCGGTATCGCGCTGATCGCGGGCTGTTCCGGCTTCTTTCCGGCCAGCCCGACGGCGGACGACAGCGACCCGGTGACGCCAGCGCCTGTCCCCACTGATTCGCCGGAGGCGACGGTGGCGGTCCCGACCAGCGACGGGACGGTCGACGTGGCCCGCCTACTGGACCGTCATGAACAGGCGTTGGCGTCCCGGAGCTTTCACCGCCATGTCGAACAGGCGGGGCCACAGAACACGCTCGACGTCTGGATAGACCGGGAGCGGGAGATTCGGCGCGTCCGGCGGCGGTTCGGACCGATATCCAATGACGTGGTTCTCGCCAACCGGACGGTGTACACCAATGTCCGCGACGACCCCGATACGCCGTACGCCACCAGAGACGCGACACCGAACACGTCCTTGCTCGCCTCGCCGGCCGGGACTGACCTGCTCCGACAGCTTCTGTCGGATACTGCGTATCGGCAGGTGGACTCCGTCCGGTGGAACGGACGGCCTGTCGCTGTTCTTGCCATGACGAACACAGCTGAGACACCGACCACCGAGAACGGGTCCGAAATCGGACGGTCGCGGCTGTATGTCGACCGGCAGGGGGTAATCAGGTACGTCGAACACACCGAACGACGACCGGACCGCCCGGATATCGACACGACGATGACGGTCACGACCGATATTGAGCGCGTCCCGATTCCGTGGTGGCTTGCAGAGAGCGACCCTTACAGCTCCGGCTCGATGTAGACTTTCCTGATATCGCCGTTAGTGTCCTGCATCGCGGATTCAAGAGTCGTTATCTCGTCATCGATTGCTTCCGTGTCCAGCGCCGGGTCGAACTGCAGGTCTGCGAAGACGATGACCTCGTTCGGCCCGAAATAGACTGTCCGGAAGCCGATGACTTCGTCCACGTGTTCGTTCTGCATGACGATGTCACGGAGGCGCTGTTCCTCGTCCGTCGGGAGGCTTTCTCCCAGCAGGAGGCGCTTGTTCTCCCAGGCCAGCGCCAGGGCGAAGCCCATCAGCATAATCCCGATGAGTAGTGCGGAGACCCGGTCGAAAAAGGGGTTACCGGTCATCTGTTCGAGGACCAACCCGACCAGTGCGATGACGATCCCCGCGAGCGCGATGGTGTCCTCAGTCAGCGCGGTCAGCGTTGTCACGTCGCTGGTCTTGCGGAAGGCCTCGCGGTACCCCGACCAGTTGTTCCGGTCGATCTGTCGTTTCATCTCGGCGCGGGCCTTAATCAGCGCGTACGTTTCGAACACGAACGCACCGATGAGGACAGTATAGTTGACCCACAGCGGGTCCAGCCACGCCGGGGGCTGGAAGGAAAAAAACAGGAACTCGACCGCCTCGCCGGCGTGTCCGCCGCCACCATGGCCGCCGGCAGTCAGTTGGTTATAGCCGTGTTTCGCGCTCTCCCACCCAGCGATGCCGAACAGGAACACGGAGACGAGAAAGCTGTAGAAGAACTGTGCCTTGCCGTAGCCAAAGGGATGGCGACGGTCGCGCTCCCGCTCGCTGAACCGAATCCCGATAAGCAGGAACACCTGATTCCCGGTGTCAGAGATGCTATGGTACGTTTCTGACAACATCGCGGCACTCCCCGTCAAAAGAAAGCCGAAGAACTTCAGAATCGCAATCGCGCCGTTGGCTATCAGTGCAGCGATGACGACTGACTTGCTCCCTGCCATTATTTTTCCGTCACATTCATGACGCAAAATGCTTCTGGATTTATACCTGGCTCCACTACCGGCAGTATGCTCACTGCTATCTCAGACACGCACGGAACAGACGACCATCGGCTGACAGGTCGGACGCTTGACGCCGTCCGCGAAGCCGACCACGTTCTCCACGCGGGCGATTTCATGACCGAGCAGGTGCTTGATGCCATCGACGCCGAATCCGACGAACTCACCGGCGTTGTCGGAAACAACGACAGACCGGCAGTCAGGGCCCGCCTTTCCGACGTTGCGACCGTCTCTTGGGAAGGACTGACGATCGTTGTTGTGCACGGGCACGAACACACCGAAACCGCCCTCGGAATGTTGGCTCGGCAGGAAAACGCCGATATCGTCGTCGTCGGTCACTCACACAAGCCTGTCCTGACCGACTTCGGCGGCTGGACGCTCGTCAATCCGGGCAGCTACGCCGACCCGCGGCGATACCAGCCGGCCCACGCGGAACTGGATGTGATGGCCGGTGACGTACGCGTCCGCCTTCGCTCCCCGGACGGGACGCCGATTTCGACGACCATCGTCGAGCGGTAAACGTGTTGCAGGGACGCTTCTGGTCGGGGTCGACTTCATATAACGGAGCAAAACGGTCGCAAGCGGCTATTGTCGCATGTACCACAGCGCCGCCATGCCGGCAATGACGAACGCGCCGCCGGCGAAGAACGCCACCCCCGGCGGAATCGCAGCGGCGGCGGCCTCGGCACCGCCCTGTGCGGCGGTATCGAGTGCGCCCGCGGTGGCCTCGAAGCCCCCGTCGGTCACGGTCGTGTTCCCGGGGTAAAAACTCGGGTCTCGGGTCCCAGTGTCCGCACTGCCGGACGACACCGTCGGGCCGCCGAGCAGCGATCCAACCCCACTCCCGAACACCTGCTGGACCAGCAGGCTGGCGAAGCCGATGATTGCGAGGCCGCCGATAATGTTCGCCAGCGCCGCCCGAAGCCCCGATGTCTCCTGCTCATCACCGGCACAGATGACGAGTGGCTGGTTGGCCGGCGCGAACACGTCCATTTCCCGCCCCTTCTCGGAGTACGCCGTATCGACAACCTCGACCGCACCGGCGTTTTTGAGCTTCTTCAGATGGTACTGTGCGTTTTGCAGCGACGTATCGACCCGGTCAGCCAGCTCCGACGGCGGTGCTGGCTCCTTGTTTAGCTCTGACAGTAAGTTGCGCGCGGTCTCTGCCGAGAGTGCCGACAGCACGTCGTCCGCATCATCACTGTCGACACCGATAACTCGGGGTTCGGCGTCCGGGGTCGCCGGGTCCCGAGAGGGCAGCAACGACATGATCATCTGTATGTTCTATGGGATTATGAGTCTTTGCCAAAGCACAGTGGTCGTTGTAGCTATCGGTCAAACCCGTATTTTACCCTCCAATATCGACGGGTAGACGCCCGAAGGCGGGACTCCCGAAAGGACTTTGATGTCGGCTCGACAACCGCCGGTATGGCTGACCTGCTCACTTACGCACTCCTCGCTGCTGTGCTCCTGTTTTTCTTCTTCATGTATCTGATGCTCCGCCGGACCTTTCAGGGATTCAAAGAAGGGTTCCAGCAGAGCAAGAAGAAGTAGCCGGGAGGGTAACGGTTAGGGGCCGTCGGTGGTGCCTATCTGTATGGACCCACGTATTCGCGAACACGCGGAAGTCATCGTCGACCACTCTATCGATCTGAGCGAAGGCGACAACCTCGTTATCGACGCCCACCCGCAGGCTGCGGATCTCGTTACTGCGCTCCACGAGTTTGCCGCCGACCGCGGCGCGAACCCGCTCGTCGTACAGGACCGCCTCGGCGAGCGGTTCCGCCGCGCGTACCTCCGAAACCGGGACGAGTTCGAGACGCCGAGCCACATCGAGGCGCTGTACGAAGAGATGGACGCGTATATCGCGATCAAGGGTAGCGACAACGTCACCGAGACCAGCGACGTCGACCCCGAAACAACAGCCGCCTATCAGCAGTCACAGCAGCCGCTCCTGAACGAACGCCTCTCGAAGACCTGGTGTCTCACACAGTACCCCGCGCCCGCCAACGCCCAGCTCGCACAGACCTCTACGGAGGGGTACGAGAACTTCGTCTGGGACGCCGTCCTCAAAGACTGGGACGCTGTCCGCGAGCATCAGGCACAGATGGTCGAGATACTCGATCCTGCCGATGAGGTCCGCATCGTTTCCGGGGAGACAACGGACGTGACGATGTCTGTCACCGGTAACGAGACGCTCAATGACTACGGCGAGAAGAACCTTCCCGGTGGCGAGGTGTTCACTGCGCCAGTCCCTGACAGCGTCGAGGGCGAGGTGTTGTTCGACAAGCCGCTGTACCATCAGGGCCGGGAAGTGACTGATGTCTTCCTCCGGTTCGAGGACGGTGAAGTCGTCGAGCACAGCGCCGGCAAGAACGAGGACCTTCTGACAGAGGTGCTGTCAACTGACGACGGTGCGAGCCGACTCGGCGAACTGGGTATCGGAATGAACCGGGATATCGACCAGTTCTCCTACAATATGCTGTTCGATGAAAAGATGGGCGATACCGTTCATATGGCAGTAGGACGAGCCTACGACGAGACAGTTGGCGAGGACAACGAACAGAACGAGTCGGCCGTCCACGTGGACATGATTGTCGACATGAGCGAGGACTCGTTCATCGAAGTTGACGGCGAAGTCGTCCAGCGAAACGGGACGTTCATCTTCGAGGACGGGTTTGAGGACTAAGTACCGACCGCGAACAAAGTGAGCGGTCGGCCTTTTCATCGACGTTTTTCAAGGAGCGGTCGCCAGCGGCGACCCGACGCTAAAAAAGGTCGGTGCAGGTCGTCCAGCGAAACGGGACGTTCATCTTCGAGGACGGGTTTGAGGACTGAGTACCGACCGCGAACGTCGTCTGCTGGACGTTGATCGCTCAGTCGTCCCCTGTTGACTCTGCTCCTGTGCGGTCCTCGACCGCCATCTCGAACACCTCAGTCCCGCTGTCGATAGTCCCGGGTTCGTCGACGGTGAACGTTTCCAGCAACTGCCCGAGGTCGGTGGCACGGCCGGAGAGTTGCGCGACGGAGGATTCGACGTCGTCGACGGCCACAACCTGCTCGGTCGCCGCGTCGGCGACGGCGGCCGCTTCGACAGCCGTGTCGTCGCTAATGTCGCCAACTGTCTCGACCATCGAGACGACCTCCTGTGTCGACTCGGCCTGCTCATCGGTCGCACGGTCGATCTCTCGCATCCCGCTGGTCGCGTCCTCGATATCGCCGACGATGTCGTCGAACGCATCGAGGGCGTCGCCGACGGTCTCGGTTCCAGTGTCGACTTTCGACTGGGTGGCGTGCATCTCGTCGACGGTGCGCTCGACCTGCTGACGCATCTCGTCGATAGCGGTTTCGATGTCAGCAGTCGCTGCCACCGTCTCGTCGGCGAGCGCCTTCACCTCATCGGCGACGACTGCAAAGCCGTCGCCATCGCCTCCGTTCCCGGCACGGGCGGCCTCGATGTTGGCGTTCAGCGCGAGCATCGTCGTCTGGTCTGCGATATCGGTGATGAGGTTGGTGACGGACTCGATCTCTCCCATCAGCGCGTCCAGTTCTTCGACTTGTGCGACGGTCTCGTCGGTCGACCGCTCGATATCGTCGAGAGCCGTCGCCGCCCGCTTGGCGGCCGTTCGCCCGCTCTGTGACCGACTGAGGGCTTCATCAGCCCGATTCCTGACTGTGTCGGCGGCGGTAGACACCTCTTCGACGGTCGCCGAGAGGTCCTCCAGCTCCTTCCAGACGGTTTCGAGTTTCTCCGACTGTGTCTCTGCCCCGTCGGCCATCTCTGCGGCCGAGGATTTCACGCTGGTGCTGCGGTCCTGAACCGCGTCGACGTTCTCCGAGACCGTCTCGCTCGCGGTGTCGACGGCCTCGCTGAACGACCGGACCTCGCGGATGGTGTCTTCCCACTCGTCGAGCAGGTCGTTGTAGGCTGTTGCGATCCGGGCCATCGACTCGGCGTCCGTGTCGGACGACATCCGCGCCGTCAGGTCCCCATCGGCACAGGCGGCCATGACCTCGGCGTAGTCCTTGGCGCGGTTCTGGAGGCTCTCGCTGAGTTCCTCTGCGGCCTCACGAGCCGCTTCGGCCTCTCTTTTCGCCGATTCAGCCTCGTTTCTGGCGGATTCGGCATTTTCTCTGGCCGCCTCCGCGTCAGCGATTTGCTCGCGGAGCGACTGCCTCATCTCGTCGAAGGCGTCGAACAGCCGGCCGATCTCGTCGGACCGGGATGTTTCGAGCGTCACGTCGAGGCCACCGGCTCGCATCTCGTCGGCTGTCTCGGCGAGCTCCGAGAGGGCTGTCGCCGAGCGCCTGCTCATCGCGATGGTCACGCCGCCGAGGACCACCACTGCGGACACGAGCGTCAGGACAAGGCTGGTGGCGATCTGGTTCCGGAGGGCATAGGCGCTCGACGCCGGCACCTGCGTTACGACTGTCCACCGAACACTATCGAGGCTCGCGTACCCGTATACCGTCTCCGATGACTGGGTAAAGCCATTGGCACCCCCGTTCGTGACCGTAGTGGCAGTCTCCTCTGGCACGCTTTTACCGACGACGGCCGCGCCCTCCGATCCGAGAATCGTCGTCTCGCTGTCGGCCAGCGACCCGCGGAACGATTCGGTGCGGGCGGAGAGGTTTGCCTCGACGACGACGACGTGTTCTGTGTTCTGTGGTGCGGAGCTGACGAATGCCAGGACGCTGTCGTTTGTCACCGGCGACCGGTAGGGCTCCGCCGGAACGACAACACTCCCCGGCGTGTCGGTCTCGTCGTCGATGGCTGTCATTTCCGACCCCCACGGAACGCCGAGGGATGCCAGCGTCTCCCCGCTGACGCCGCTTGCGGTGCTCGCTTCTACCGTGCCGTCGGAAGCTTGGACGTAGTGGACGGCCACGAACTCGGACGTGAGGTCGTCCGATTCGAGCAAGAGGTAGTCCCTGATGACGCCCGGTTGCCCGTTCTGGAACTCTTTGACCGACGAGAGCGTGCGGGCCTGCCGCCGGAAGCCGTCAACCCAGTTATCGAGGCCGTCAGCCTGTAACTCGGCGGTCGAGACGACCTGTGCCTCTACGCGCTGGTCGAGCGTTCGCGTCGTGTCAGTGTAGAACACCGCTCCGATTCCTCCGGCAACCAGGACCGCCACCAGCACCGCGGCCACGAACTTCCGGACGAAGCTCCCTCGCACAGCGGCCGGGACGAGGTGGGCGACTCGGGGACGGAAATCTCGGCTCACCATTCGTTCGGCGATTTCCAGTTATCGTACAAAAAACTACGAGATATATAGAAGTACTGACAAAGGTATATACGAACAGTATGGATGAATTCAGGCAATGAAACGTCTAAGAGTTACCTTCAGAATCACCGGTCCGACAATTCGACATCGATAGCCACCCATCCATTATCAAATTCAACACTCTGGTGTGATACTATCCCTGCCATCCGTTGCTGGCACGGCCGTCTCGCTTCCAACCGGAGACTTATGCCGGCAGGTACGGTAGTGTCGATATGAGCGAACAGCGGTCCCTGCTCGTTCGGGCGGTGTGGTTCCTGCTCGTCGGCTGGTGGGTGACTGGCATCTGGCTCTCGGTCGCCTGGTTCCTGAACGTCACAATCATCGGCCTCCCGTTCGGCATCAAGATGATAAACAAGGTGCCGCTGGTGCTGACGCTCAAGCGACGCGACCGACTCGTCACGGAGAGTGACGGCGGCTCACAGCACTCTCTGCTCATCCGCGCAGTCTGGTTCGTTTTCGTCGGCTGGTGGGCCAGTGGGGTCTGGACTGGTGTCGCGTACGCGCTCTCGCTGACAATCGTCGGCCTGCCGCTGGCGATCTGGATGTACAACAGGCTCCCGTTCGTCGTTTCGCTGTACCAGTACTGACCGTCAGTCCAGATACGGCTTCTCGATGTCTGTTTCGACGGTGATGAGAGCGTTTATGCGCGTGGTGATGCCGTCAAACAGGGTGATAAGTGGGGAGAGCACGCGCTCAACGACCCGGACCGGCGGTGCGACGGTCAGGGCCCACTCCTGTGCGTTGCCGAGGCCGAACGCCTTTGGCACGATCTCGCCGAAAATCAGGATGAGAAAGCTGGTGACGACTGTGGTTGCGACGACCGCCGGCCCCGGTGAGAGATAGCTCGCCACGAGGACGGTGATGATGCTCGAAATTGCGATGTTGACGATGTTGTTGCCGACCAGCAACGTCACTAGCAGGCGATGTGGATTGTCGTACAGCTCCTGTAGCACCTGCGCCCGTCGCTCCCCCGTTGCCGCCTGTTGTGCTATCCAGTCTTTCTGTAGCGAGAACACTGCTATCTCCGAACTGGAAAAGAACGCACTCAATCCGAGAAGCAAGACCACCGCAAGCCCGCCACTGATTGCCACGATAGGACCACTCATATCCCGTCTTCAGCCAGCCGAGGCAAGAAGGCGTCGACGCTGCCTGAGGGCCCGTGAGCCGACGGATGCGGCGAAGGATACTCTACGTTCCAGCCCATTGTTATCGTATGCCACTTGGCCAGGTGGAACTGGCACTGCGCGTCATCGCTGGCCTGTTCGTCATTGTCGCACCGACGCTGTTGTTTCTGGGGCTGTGGCGCGGCCTCGAAGCGATGCGTGACGACGAACTCATTCAGCAGGCCCACCAGCGCGCCGAGATGCGGGACCAGCCGTCCGCTGGTCCTGACTGGTCGACCGATACGCTCCTTGCTGATGAGTCGTCACCGCTGTCTGAAACAAAGATGTCGGTCGTGACCTGTAGCACCTGTGGCACGCCGAACGTACAAGACGCCAGCTACTGTCAGTCGTGTCTCACAGAACTAGATGAGTCAGTCTAACGAGTCGTCTCCGTCGATCTGAATCGCTATCGTCGGCTCGGACCGCACGACGCTGCAGTCGCTGCCTCGCTCGATGGCGAACGTTACCTGTCCAGTGCGGTTCGTGTCCAGTCTGAACTCGCCCGTAATTGCGTAGGACTTCGTGGTCGACCCGGCGAGCGTATCTTCGTCCCAGTCTCTATCCACATCCACCCACACGTCCTCCCGGGGGTTCTCGGCAGGTCCGACGAGACAGCTTGAGACGCTCGGGGGGTTGAGTGCCCGCAGGAACGGTGACGGGTTCGAAGCGGTAACCGTTCCGATCTGCCTGCTGACGGGTGGGTACCCGCCACCTCCCTGCCTTGTTTCCGGGACCGACACGGTGACAGACTCGTTTGTCTGCACATCGTAGGTCACCCCGCCGCTGAGCGCGTCGGCTCCCACGAGGACGGCGCTCACAATGAGGAGGCCGCCGAGGGCGGCTGCCGCCGTTCGCCGCGACGGTGTCGGAATCCCTGCCCGGAGCGCGTAGCCGAGCCCGACGAACAGCCCCGCGGACGCGGCGAGCAACAGGAACGTCCCCGTCTCGCCCGGCGAATACCGAACGACGACGTAGCCGACGAACACGACGTAGGTCACGCCACTGAGAGCGAAGGCGACGACATCTAGCACGTCCCGCTCGAGGGCCACACCCGCAACGAACAGCGCAATAAACCCCAGCAACAGCAGCGCCGCTTTTACCGTTATCGAGAGATTGAACACGACATCGCGGACGAAATACAGGAGCGCTGCCGCGGCGAACAGGACGCCAAGTGCATACAGGAGCTTGCCGCTGTCGATAGCAAAGCGCATGGAGGGTCACCGGCGTTTCTCTTAGCTGACAAATAAAGCCACGGCTGGACAGTGCAGGCCTGGGACTCGCAGTAATCGAGAAGCCAAACAGAACCGGGTCGCTAGTCGTCGGCTGTCGCTCGTCCGGCGTCAGCACCGTTCGACAGCGGTGTCCGCTCGACGACCGTCCCGTCGTAGGTCGGGTACTGCTCGACGATTTCGCCCTTCTCGACATCGCCCTCCTCGACCATCTCCTCCAGCAGCCACCAGGCGAGTTCGACGTGCTCGGATTTGACGGTGTAGTACTCCTCGGGGACGCCGAGGGTTTCCAGACGGGCTTCGGAGGTCCACGCCTTCCCGTAGACGAGCGTCCCGTCGTCGGTCACGTCGTCGAACGGACGGCGGATGTTGCGGGCCATTCGCTTGAGCCGCGAGCGGTGCTGGGCGGCGTCCTTGAACACGCTCGTACAGAAGTACACCTTCTCGTGGTCGCCCATCTTTTCCAGAATATCGTGGGACCCCTCGACGGCGCTCATGTGGTCCTCTTTCAGTTCGAAGCCCTCCTCCTGCATCCGACGGTAGTTCCCGTCGGACATCTCGAACTCGTTGATGTTACAGAAGTCGGCCGCGCCCTCGTCGAGGAATTCGAGGAACTCCTCCTCGGCGCGAATGCCGGGGATTTCGAAGGCCGGCGTCAGTCCTTCTTCGCGGGCGATGTAGAGGATATCTTCCCACTCGGTGCCGTGGAGGTCGCCCCACTGCTCCAGTGGCGGGTGGAAGCGAATCTCGTCGAGACCGGCTTCCGAGAGGCGGCGCATATTCTCGCGGCCGCCGGGGATACCGGTGTAGAGGTGCGTGTGGTGATCCTCGCCGAACTCGTCTTTCAGCAGTTCCAGATAGTGACAGGTCCGGTCAAGCACTTCCTGAGGTTCGCCACCCGTGATTGAGGTGCCCAGCGCGCTCATGCGCTTGGCTTCCTCGATAACGTCCGCATCGTCCTCGATGGGGCGCTCGTTGGCGTACATCTGGGTGACGTTCTTGCGGTTTTCCCCGAGGGGACAGTAGAAGCAGTCTCGCTGGTCGCAGTAGCCGTAGACGAACAGCACCATTTTGCCGCCTTTGGCGCACTGTTCGCAGCCCTCGGAAATCATTGTCTCTAGCCACCGCTCCCAGCGGGAAAAAGCGTGCGCATCGCGTTCGGCGTGTGATAGGGAGGCACGGGCTGCCCTGCGCTGTACTCGCCCGGCGCTCTTATCCGGCTACCTGACGCAGGGGCTGGTATGACAGACACCGGGACCACGATTACCGGGTCCCGCCGCCGTGGCCTCGCGGTCGTCTTCTTCGTCGTCTTTCTGGACCTGCTGGGCTTCGGTATCATCATCCCTATCCTCCCGTACTACACGCGGACGTTCCCCGGCGGGACGGAGTTCGTTATCGGATTGCTCGCAGCCTCGTACTCCGCGATGCAGTTCGTCTTCGCGCCGCTTCTGGGGTCGCTGTCGGACCGTGTCGGCCGCCGTCCGGTGCTGGTGGTGTCGCTGTGTGGCTCCGTGGTTGCGTGGACGGTGTTCGGGCTGGCCGACGCGCTGTGGCTCCTGTTCCTGTCCCGGCTACTGGCCGGCGCGATGGGGGGCAACCTCTCGACGGCCCAGGCGTATGTCGCCGACGTGACGCCGCCGGAGCGGCGGGCCGCCGCCCTGGGGTTCATCGGGGCCGCGTTCGGCCTCGGCTTCATTTTCGGCCCCGGCATCGGTGCGGTGCTGAGCTTCGATGCCACGGTCGCAGCCGTCGATGGGCTGTTGCCGGCGGCTGTACCCATCACCCGGTTCTCGCTTCCGAGCTTCGCTGCCGCGGCCGCGAGTCTTGCCGGTGTGCTCGTCGCCCTGCTCTTTCTCCCCGAGTCCAGGACCGTCTCAGAGTCCGCGGCCGAAACCACCACTGAACGCACCTCGTCGATTGCCCAGCTCCGCACAGCGGTAGCGACCCCCGGTCTCAGACCGCTGCTGGCGGCCTTTTTCCTCGTCTCTTTTGCCTTCTCGGGCGTGCAGGTGATGTTCGTTCCCTACGTCGCCGATATCTACGGCTACACGGCTGCTCAGAGCGCGCTCCTGTTGACCTACATCGGCGTCCTCGCGGTCATCACGCAGGGAGTGCTGGTCGGCCGGCTTTCGGCCCGCTACAGCCCGGTCCGGCTCTCGCTGTTCGGGACCGGCCTGCTCGTCGTCGGTGTCGGTGCCATTCCGGCCTCGCGGCTCCTCGGTTCGACCCTTCCCGACCTGACTGCAGTTGCCCCGTTTCTCACCGCTGACCTGCTCGGCCTCTTGCTCGTGTTGACATTGCTGCCGCTTGGCAACGGTATCCTCTCGGTGACGCTGACGGCGCTCGTCTCCCAGCGAGCCAGCGCCGCCCTTCAGGGGAGCGCCTTCGGTATCACGCAGGGCGCCGGTAGCCTCGCCCGGACCGTCGGTCCGCCTGTCATGGGTGGGCTGTACTTCGCCGTCGGCTACTGGTCACCGTTCGTCGTCGGTAGCGTCCTGTTGCTCCCTGTCCTGTGGCTCGTCGCTGGACTGGGGGCGACGCCGGACGCCTACGAACCCCGGCCGGCGGACCCGGGCCACGCCAGATAGGGACCGCTTTGAACTGGCTGGGGCCCGTTCTGTGCGTATGGATGACGAGGATGCTGACCCCGTGGGCGGGCCACTGCCGGAAGCGGAGTCGTTCGACGATAGAGTGCTGGGGGTCAGCGAGTCGCTCATCCGGTACGTCGAGGTCATCGCGGCGCTAGTGCTGGTTCTCCTCTTTGCTATCGGCGTCTTCGACCTGACGCTCCAGATATTCCAGAGCGCGCTTCGTGGCGATATCACCGACCCGCTAGTCGTCGTCGGTTTCATCGACACGGCGCTCCTCCTGTTCATTATCGTCGAGGTGTACCAGACCGTCGTCGCGTACACGCAGGAAAGCGAAACGCGCCGCATCGTCCGTCTGGTTATCTACACGGGCGTCATCGCGATGGTCCGGAAAGCTATCATTTTCCGCACCGGTGAGTACAGCTCCGAACAGGCCGCGCTCACCGCCGCCGCAGCCTACACGCTCATCATCCTCGGGCTCGCGGCGCTGCTGCTCGTCGAGCGTCGGACCCGAGACAGGCTCCCGGAATCAGGGTGAGCGGTCCCGAAAGAAGTTAAACACAGGCGGCGTAGCGCCGATAGATGCTGCTGGTGCTGTGTATCGACCTCGACGACGACCTCGGCCGCAAGACCGGCATCGACACGCCAGTCATCGGGCGCGATGCCGTCGTAGACGCAGCCGTGGCGCTGGCCTCGAACGACCCGGAAGACTCCGATGTGAACGTCCTGTTCGAGGGCGTCCACATCTATGACGACATCACCGACGAGCCGGTCGAAGTCGCAGCCGTCACCGGCGTCGACGGAAGCGATGTCGCCGCTAACCGGGCAGTCGGCGAGGAGGTCGATACCGTTCTCGCGTCACTGGCGGCCAGCGAGGACGTGCGGGCGCTGCTGGTCACCGACGGCGCACAGGACGAGTCGGTGGTCCCCGTTATCCGCTCGCGGGTCCAAATCGACGGCGTTCGTCGCGTCGTCGTCCGACAGGCCCAGAACCTCGAATCGATGTACTACACCATCAAGCAGGTGCTCGACGACCCGGAGACCCGCGGGACGATACTGGTTCCGCTGGGCATCCTCCTGCTGATTTACCCGCTGACAATCGCCGTCGAAGCGCTGGGGTACCCCGGTTCCGCGCTGGGTGTTATCTCCGGCTTGCTTGGGCTCTACATCCTCGCACGGGGCCTCGGCGCTGAGAAGATACTGGACGAAGCGGTCGAGCGAACGACCGCCGGACTGTACGCCGGTCGCGTCACGATCATCACTTATGTCGTCGCGGCCGCACTGCTCGCTATCGGCGGCGTCAGCGGCGTTCAGGAACTCGAACGCCAGACGGACCCCGACGCCCTCGAAGTCATCGCGTCGCTGGTCTCCGGCGCGATTCAGTGGTTCGCCGCCGCCGGCATCACTTCCAGCCTCGGCCGCGTGACCGACGAGTACCTCGACGGGAGCTTCCGCTGGCGGTATCTCAACGCTCCCTTCTACGTCCTCTCGATCGCCCTCGTGTTACACGCTGTCAGCGCCTTTTTCCTCGGGGTGCAGGACTTGGAATACCTCGCGATAATGCTCACTGGTGGGACGCTGCTCGGGCTGGTCAGTACCTTAGGCTTCGCTGTTGCGGAGGCCCGCTTCGACCGCGCCGAACAGCACAATCAAGGCCCCGGCGGTCCCTCATCCGAGTAATGTACGTCTCCCGTGCCGTCGAGAGTCTGCGCGCGGACCCACTCGACGGCGAGCCCGTCGATCTGGTTCTCGAAACGGCTGACGATGCTGACCCTGAGCGCGTCGCCGCCGCTGCGGAGGCCGCCGGCGCGACCGTCGAGCGCCACCTCCAGTTCGACGACCTGCTGGTCTCGACGACACAGGACGAAATCGACGCCCTCTGTGACTTGGATGGCCTGACTGCGGTTCAGACTGGCAACGTGAACGCTATCACGACGGCCGACGACGTCGAAGAAGACCTCGATCCCGATCACTGACCGGCGACCGTGTTCCGCATTTCTTTTGTCACCGCCGGAAATACACGATATCGAGGGCACGTAGCTCAGTCCGGATAGAGCGTCGGACTTCTATCTCCGCTGGCGCTGCCATCGGGGGAAGACATCCGACGGTCGTGGGTTCGAATCCCACCGTGCCCGTTATCTGTAACTGAAAATAAGAAGTGCCGACACCACCTGCTGTCCGTTCTAGCAGAGCCAATTCCCGCCGAGACGAACTCTGCGACCCGCCCTTTGCAGTATTACAGTGAAGGGAACACGACTACCAGTACCGCGTCAGTTTGCATGACTTGTCAGAGGCATGGCAACCCGACTTGGGGGGATGGCACTGGTTTCGTCCCCTCCACACGCACGGATTCCCCGGCAACACGTATGTAACAGTGACATTTTCACACCCAGCTACTGTTTTGAACATCTGGGTAAAATCCCTGCACTGTCATGGTCCCCATTTGCTGGGACAGGACGACAGCAACACTGTGTTTCGCTGCATAATCAGCTTCAGCCTCCGACTCCAACACTATGTGGGCCCGTGTCTGACCCACGGCGGCCGGCTACGCCTCAACGATATCGTCTTTCATTGCGGCGACCTCGGTGAGAATCGCTTCGACGTCGTCGTCGGGGACGCCGTTCGCCCGGAGCGCGGCTTCGAGGTGGGTCGCAACGCTGGCAAACGCGTCTTCGGTGATCCCCATGCCCTCGTGGGCGGTTTGCATATCGTCGCCGTCGTAGTCGACCGGGCCGCCGGCAACGGTGCTGATGAACTGAGTCTGGTGGCTGCGGAGCTGGTCCATGTCGGTTTCCTCGAAGTACGGTTCGAGCAGCGGGTCGTCGAGTACGCGGTCGTAGAAATCCGAGACCACCGCGTCGACCGCGTCGCGACCGCCGATCCGCTCGAAAATAGACTGTGATGCCATTGTCGAGTGACAGGTACGCAGTCGGCATGATTGTTGTGGAAAAACAGATTTGGCATCGACCGTCGCGCTGCTGCTCGGACGTGATGCCTGCGGCGACACTCTCAAAGCGGGCGATTATGGACGCGCTACAGTCGTTGACGACGAACCAGCAACAGAGACAGCAGGCCGAGCGTCCCAAGCACGGTCCACTCCCCGTGGCGGTCCGTGACGGGCCGCGTGGTATCGACGACGCGTCTGGGACCGTCGCCGGCGGTGGTCGCTGTGGTCGCACTGCTATCGCCCGACGGCGCGAAATTCGTCCGCCGGCCGGTCGTATCTGCTGCGCCGCTTCGCCGCAGGTCGCGGTCAGTGAGCACCTCGACCGGGACCGACGGCGCGGTGCCAGTGACAGCCTGTCGAACAAACGCATTGAGTTCATCTCCGGCGACAGCCGACACCGTCTCGGCGAACAGCGCGAGAGTGATGCGGTCGTCGTGTCGGGTCAGCCTGTCGAGGACCGCTTCGAACGTCCGGGTGCCATCGGTCGCTTGCCGGAGATGGGCGTCAATGGCCGCGACGACACGTGTTCCCTTGTGGTACTGTGCGCCCGGTCCCGCCCATGTGTCGGGCTGTGTCAGATCGGCGGTTTCGTGGCGCTCGGTCGTCACCCGCTCATGGAACTGGTCTGCATCGATGCCGCCCGTGCTGTAGGTGAGGGCCGCGGTGTGGTAGTCCGCGCTGCCCTCACTGAGCCAGTCCATCGCCGGTGCCGTCTCGAACGTCTGTCGGGTGTGGCGGTACTCGTGGACCCAGACGTTGACCGGGGAGCGGACGGGTTCGCCGGCGTTGACGATGACGTCCGACTCGCCGTTCGACGGGGTGTACCCGCCCGATGCGAGTTCGTTCGGCGCGACAAACACGCGGATGTGGTCGTGGTCCGTTCCGGCGGTCGAGGCACGCTTCGCATGGCTGATTGAGTCAAGCGCGGCGGTACGGTTGGGTCGCAAGTCCGCATCCGCCGGGACAACGAGCGTGATTCGGTCGCCATCGACCGTTCTGGTTTCTGTCTCGTGGGGGCCGATGTAGGCGGCCGTACGCCCGGCGACACCGCTTTGCCCGGGTGCGAGTGCGAGCGACTCGTTCCACGTGGGCCGCGGCCCGACGTGCCAACGCCAGCGGGCACGCAGTGACACCTCCTGTCTGGCAAGCAGCGTCCAGTTGTGGGTGTCAGCGGTCCGCTGGCCGAACGTTGTCGAGAGTCCGACCGGCACGGTGTAGGTCAGTCGTGCTCTCTCAGTATCACCGCTGACACGCCAGCGGTCGCCATCGGACTGGAGTCCGTCGGCTTGGAGGACTGTCGCCTCCCCCGGCGTCCGTACCGACAGTCCGGTGACGTGCCGTGGTCGCTCAATCGTCGCGGTTACCCGAACCCGGCCGGTCTTGTTCGGCTCTCTGTCGAGTGTGTACTGAACAGCAATCGACCTGTCGTGGTCGGCACTGCCCTGCGCTGGTGGCCCGGATTCGATACCGAGGGCGACCGGAGACGTGCAAACCAGAAGGAGACAGACCAGTCCTGCAAACAGCTGCGTTCTCATAGCTCTGGGTGTTGCCGAGTGCTACGCGACAACCAGCGAGTGGCGGTAAAGTGTGTGCCGGTGAAAATCTCAAACGTAATAACAGGCTGTGCGCCTCGGACACGGGGTCGCAAGCGTTTTGCCAGCGGCCACGTTATCCCCTGATATGGCCGATTGTCCGCTCGCAGACGACTGTCCCGAATTCACCGAACGAATTCAGGGGATGGGCTGTACCCACTACGGCGACCGTGGCGGCGCCGAGTGGTGCAATCACTACAACCAGCCGATCTCGGAGCTCAAGAGCCAGCCGGTCAAGATGGGCGAGGAAGTCACTGTCGACGTTGAGGACATCCATGAGAGCGGTGCCGGTGTCGGTCGGACCGAGGACGGCTTCATCATCATGGTTGACGGCGTCCTGCCCCCGGCTCGCTCGCTGGTCAAGGTGACGAACGTTCACTCGAACCACGCCCGGGCTGAGGAAGTCGAGCGACTGGAGATGGACGAGGACCCCTCCGAGTCTGAAGCCGAAGAAAACGACGCCGACGCTGACGAGACGGACGACAGTGCTGATGATGACGGCCGGCGTCTCGGGAGTCGGGACAACTTCTGGGGCAGCTAGGACACACCGGTTGGACAGTTTGCGAGCGGGACTTCTTTGAGCCAGTCGGTCCTTCCTGTAGATATGGACCTCGAACTCGATGGCAACGCAGCGCTGTGTACCGCCGCAACGAGCGGACTCGGACTTGCGAGCGCCGAAGCCCTCGCTGCGGACGGTGCCAACGTAGCGGTCTGTGGCCGGACGCCGGAACACGTCGACGAGGCACGGAACCGGCTCGAAGCGGTCGGCGACGGCGACGTACTGGCCGTCGAGGCCGATATTACTGACCCCGACCAGATCGAGGCACTCGTCAAGGAAACTGTCGACAGCTTCGGCGGCCTCGACCACGTCGTCACCAGCGCTGGCGGTCCGGCCCCCGGACCGTTCATGGAGACGACCGAGCGAGAGTGGTACAGCGCCTACGACCTGCTCGTGATGAGTGTCGTCTGGACCACCCGGGCCGCCTACCCACATCTCAGGGACTCCGATGCCGGCACCATCGTCAATATCACCTCCCGTTCTGTCCGGGAAGCCATTGACGACCTGGTGCTCTCGAACGCTGTCCGCCGCGCTGTTATCGGCCTGATGAAGACACAGGCTAACGAGTTTGCGCCGGAAGTCCGCGTCAACGCCGTCCTCCCCGGCGCACACGAGACACCACGTATCGAGGAACTCGTCGAAGCAGCCGTCGAGCGTGGCGAGTACGACTCCTACGAAGAGGGCATCAAATCTTGGGCCGATGCCCCGCTGCAGCGTGTCGGCCGACCGGAAGAGCTCGGGGATGTCGTCGCCTTCCTCTCCTCGCCCCGGTCCTCATACGTCACTGGAACGGCCCTGCCCGTCGACGGCGGGGCGATGCAGAGCTAACAGTTCCGGCCGCCGGGCCGCTCAGAACCGCCCGTCGTCGCGCAGTTCCCCGACCACCTCTCGGACCCGCTGGGCCTCCTCTTTCGGGACCACGAGCGTCCGGTCGTCGAATGACGCCACGACGAGGTCTTCGACGCCGACGGCGCTGATGTGGCCGTCGCTCGCCAGCACGTTCCCGTCGGCGTCTATACTAACTGCCTCACCCAGCACCGCGTTTCCATCTTGGCCGTCGAGGACGCGCTCGAAGGCATCCCACGACCCCAGGTCGTCCCAGTCAAGCGCCGCCGGAACGACAAAGGCGTCTTCCGCGTCTTCGAGCACAGCGTAATCGATGCTCACCGGGTCAACAGCGGCAAAGGCGTCGTCGTGGTCCCCGTCGTCGAGTCGCTCGACCATGGGTGCAAGCGGTGACGACGACGCGGCGGACAGGAGAGCCGTCGGCGTCCACGCGAACAGGCCAGCGTTCCAGTAGAATCCCTCCCGGACGTACTCCGTCGCGGTCTCCCGGTCGGGTTTCTCGTGGAACGTTTCGACCGGCACGAAGCCGTTCTCGGACGGTCCGGGCTTGATGTAGCCGTAGCCGGTCGCCGGCCGGTCCGGTTCGATACCGACGGTGACGAGCCCCTCGGTTTCCACTGCGACCCGCGCGGCCGTCCGTGCGACCGTCTCGAACGGCCCCGAAATCCGGTGGTCGCTCGGCAGACACAGCAGAACACAGTCGCCGACCTGCTCGCGGATGCGGTGGGCCGCATACGCCAGTGCCGGCCCGGTGTCTTTCGGTTCCGGTTCGGTCAACACTGCTGCATTCGGGACGTGCTCCCGGACCCCGTCGGCGAACGAGTCCCGAGTCAGCACGTAGGTCTCGTCGGCGAACCCGACCCGACTGACAGTCTCGGCGAGTAGCGATTCGTCTTCCCCGAAGGAGAGAAACTGTTTGGGGCGGTCGCTCCGACTCGCCGGATACAGGCGCGTGCCGGTGCCGCCGGCCAGAACGAGCGCGACGATTGGTCGCTCCATACTCGGGCTTTGCCCAGCCAGTGCTAAAATGTTGTACTGGCGACCGAGGCGGAGACCACCCGAACCCACTGCCGTCAGCGAGTTACCACGTTTCTATCGTCCCGTCCCTGATGTCTTCGACACAGCCCTGACAGTCCGGACTCTCTGCGTCGTAGCACACTGGCCGCCGTTGCTCGTCCATCGACACCGCGCGGTACTCGGCGTGGCGGCGACAGACGATTCGGGCCCGTCCTTCCTCATCTCTGGGCAGGCCGGCTTCTGCCGACCGCTTGCCGTTCTTGTAGGCCTTCTTCGCATCGGAGAGTTGCTGCTCGGCCGACCGCAAGGTATCCCGGATGAACCGTGCGAGTCGGTCGTCGTCGGCCATACTGACCGTTGTGTCCGGCCACAAATCAATCTTCTCGCGTGGCTCGCACGACGTGACTCCGGGGGTCCGATATCCACATTCACTTTCACTCCGCTGGGCGAGTATTTATAACCAAAGGCGACCAACCGTCGATTGTCTCCCAACGAAAACCAGGCGGAGACAGTGAAAGCCAATGACTGAGTCAGATTTGCGTACCCACGCGACAGAGATACACGAGCAGTTTTCCGACCAGCTAGAGATCGACGTCGACGACGTTGTCGAACGTCTCGATACGCTGGTGAACGATTATCAGGTCCCCATCAGTGAGGCCCGCCGGAGCGTCGTCAACACGTACCTTGACGAGGCTGGTATGGACCGCGACCAGCTAGGTGGCGGCGATGGCGGCGGCAACGAGCAGGTGAACGTCGCTGACGTCGACGCCCCCGAGGAGTGGGTCGATGTCCGCGCGACGGTCGTCGAACTCTGGGAGCCACGCGCCGACGCCGTTGCGCAGGTCGGCTTGCTGGGCGATGAAACGGGCACGATCAAGTTCACGAAGTGGTCGAAGTCCGACCTTCCGTCGCTCGAAGAAGGCAAGTCCTACGCCCTGCGCAACGTCGTTACCGACGAGTACCAGGGTCGCTTTTCGGTGAAGCTCAACCGGACGACCACTATCGAGGAACTCGACGAGGCAATTGAGGTCGGCGACGACAGCGTCGAGGCCGACGGCGCGCTGGTTGACATCCAGTCGGGCTCCGGGCTCATCAAGCGCTGTCCGGAGGACGACTGCACGCGCGTCCTCCAGAACGGCCGCTGTAGCGAACACGGCGAGGTTGAAGGCGAGTTCGACCTCCGAATCAAGGGCGTCCTCGACGACGGCGAGGAGGTCACCGAGGTCATCTTCGACGAGGACGCGACCGAGGAGTTGACCGGTATCGCCCTCGAAGAGGCGAAGGAGATGGCGATGGACGCGCTCGACACCACCGTTGTCGCCGACGAGATGCGACAGAAAATCCTCGGCCGGTATTACCGCGTCCGCGGTCCGACGTTTGGCCGCTACTTGCTCGCCGACGAGCAGGAGCGACTGACCGGGGCCGTGGATGCAGACGAGATTCTCATCAAAGCGAGGTCGATCTAAATGGCGAGTACACCCACCCGCGAGGTCGCACGGCGCGTCTTCGCACGCGAGTTCAACGACGCAAGCTACACGTTCAAGGAATCCGACGACGACCGCGCGCCGGTGTACGTCCTCTTGCCGACCGGCCAGCGCGCCAACCGCGTGTTCCTGGTCGGCACCCTCACCGAGACCGAGGATGTTGGCGAGGACAGCGAGTACTGGCAGGGACGAGTCGTCGACCCCAACGGCGACACGTTCTTCATGTACGCCGGGCAGTACCAGCCCGACGCGGCGTCGATGCTGCGCGAACTGGAACCGCCGGCCTACGTCGCTGTCGTCGGCAAGCCACGCACCTACGAGACCGACGAGGGCGAAGTGAACGTCTCGATTCGCCCCGAGTCCATCTCGAAGGTCGACGAAGCGACGCGGGACCGCTGGGTCGTCGAAACGGCCGAGCGAACGCTTGACCGGGTCAAGCGGTACAAGGAAGCCGACATGGAGGACCCGGCCACTGACGAGTATATCTCGATGGCTGACGAGGAATACGACCAACTGTCAATCGAGAACTATCGGCAGTCGGTCGTCGGCGCGCTGGAGAGTCTGCAGGACGAGCAGGCCGAAGCCAGCGCGGACTGACCGCGGCGCAGTCGTCTATTTTTGCTGCTGGTGAGTGGTCCGCTGCTACGGCTCCAGTAGCTCGATTCGGTTCCCCTCTGGGTCGACGACGAACATGATAGTCGTCCCGCTTTCGGTCGTTTGCGGGCCGCTGAGCGTCTCAACGTCGTCGGGCAAGCGGTCGGCGACGGCGTCGAGGTCGTCGACTTCCAGACCGGGATGGGTCGCCCCCGGGCGATTGAGGTCGGGGTCGGGCATTTCCTCGCCCTCGGGTTCGTAGGTCGCCAGTTCCAGACGCACGTTGCCGGCGTCGAGGTGGACCAGTTCGGCGCTGGCTCCCTCAATGTCGACAGCGGCTCCAAACGCCTCGTCACCGACGGAAAAGCGAGTCACTACGTCAAGCCCCAGCACGTCCCGGTAGAACTCGACCGCGCGGTCCAGATTGCTGACGATGATACCGAAGTGGTGGCCAGTTGCGTCGATGTCTGTCGCCATCTTTGCCGATACCGAGGTCGGCCGGCGGTTAAATCACAGCGGTTCGACTGTCGTCAAAGCCGGCCACCAAGGGACCGGTCCGGTAGCGTCTGACAAACGATTAAATACGTTGCTGCTAAAACAGTACATAACTATGGGCAACAAAAACAAGACTATCTCCTTTCGCGTCAGCGAGGACAAATTCGAAACCCTCCGCGAAATCGCCGAGGAGCGCGATATCTCGCTGTCCGCAGTTTTTCGTGACTACGTCGACACGCTTGTTTCCCACGACGGTCAGGTGAAGGTCGCGCCGGAACACGAGTTCGAGGACGACGCAACCGAGACCAGTACCGAGAGCTTCCCGCCGAAAGTCGAAGTTCCGAAGAGCTTCGTCCGTGAGCACGAGCGACTCGAACTCGAAGCCGAACATCTCCGCGAACAACTGGAAGAACACAAGCGTTACGTCACCAAACTCCGCCAGCAACTCGACGAGATGGACCAAGACGAGGTCATTCACCTCGAAGACCTCGACCAGGGCGAAGAGGAGGACGCCTCCTATCGCATCGGCAGCTTCGACGACCTAGAGTAACCGCTGACGCTTCTGTTGTACGTCTTCGGCCACGTCGTCGCGCCCATCGACGTCGGCCAGAGTTTCCACGGCTTCTAACGTTCTGACGGAGTTATCGAGGAAAGACAGCACGTCGCCCGGATAGGCATACAGCATGTAGTCATCGCTCATCACGTCGACGATTGCGTCCGGCCCCATCCCCTGCTCGCGCAGTTCCAGCAGGTACGAAATGAACTTCCGCTCAGCACAGCCACAGTGGGGGTTGGCCTCACAGTCACAGTCCAGGAAATCCTCCGCGAAATCCAGAACCCGCTCTCTGGAGGCTTCGTCGAGTTTTGCCAGCCCCTCGCCCTGAAAGAGGATGTCCAGCGTCGCCCCCTTGAACGCCCCTTTCGGGAAACTCGTCTCTAGCTGGGAGGCGAGTTGCTGGTGGTTCTTGACGTAAATCTTGTCCGTGATGGCCACGCGTGCCCTTCCATACGTGTCGCCTGTGTAAAAGCGTCTCGAAGCACTTGATGGGTTTCGAAGCCAACCCCGAACCGCTGTGCCACCGCTGTCACGCGCTCTCACGACTCACTGGTTTCCAGATTCGTAACGTATTTCTGTTCCAGCGGAATATCTATAGTTGCTTCAATAGCGTGTCCGGGCTGGGGTAGTGGCATCCTTTAGCCTTGTGGTGGCTAAGAGGCGGGTTCAATTCCCGCGCCCGGACTTAGACCTTTTACCCGCTTATTTCGATACTTTCAGCGTTTCGTAGGTTTTCATTTTCATTTTGATCCCGGTTCTTTATGAAGTGTCAGGGAGTGCTATTTTTCAATGGTAATCCACGATTGTCCCTCATGTAACCGGACGTTCGACTCTAAACGCGGCCTCGGGGTTCACCACAGCAGCACGCACGGCGAACGCCTGCCAAACCGGGAGTGTGATCGTTGCTCGGATACATTTCATTCTGAATACGAGAAACGCTACTGCTCTGGCGAGTGCCGCGACGCTGCAGTCTCCTTTTCTGGGGCTGACAACCCGAACTACTCCGATGCAAAAGAGGAGACTTCCTGTGACAACTGCGGCACGACTTTCGAGTACTACCCATCCGAGAAGGAGGGGTGTTACTGTCCGGACTGTGTCGAGGACGCCGAGTGGCGACACACGCGACAGATTTCCGGGGCTGACAACCCGAACTGGAGTGGTGGAAAGCTCAAGCTTGACTGTTCTATCTGTGATAGCCCCGTCGAGCGATATCCCAGCGACGTGACTGGTGAAGTCGTCCTTTGCAGCCGCGACTGCCACGCCGCGTGGCTCTCCGAGGCGTTCACTGGTGACGGCCATCCGAACTGGCGCGGCGGTGGCGTCGGCGACTACGGGCCGGGATGGCGGGCAGTACGCGAGCAGGCTTTAGCACGGGACGACCACGCGTGCGTATTGTGTGGGACTAATGCCGACGAACTGGGGCGGAACCCGGATGTGCACCACATCGTCCCAGTCCGTCTGTTCGCCGCACTGCGGGCGCTCGCCGTTCGGGACGCACACACGCTTGACAATGTCGTCTCGCTGTGTCCGAGCTGTCACCGTCGGGCGGAGTTCGGCCGTGTCTCGCGGGCGGAACTGCGCTGGCGGGCCGGCATCCCCCGATGGGACCCGTCTGCTGTTGGCGGCGCGACGGTGTAATCGGACCGGAATCTACACAATCCGGCCCGCCGCCAGTACGCGTATGTCACCGACTGTCGACGAACTCCGAAACGAGATTCGTGAAGCTGTTGGGCGGTACGAACGGCCGGTCTCGACTGCTTTCACCAAGGAAGCCCTGGCAGCGATCTGCGAGGCTGTGGGGTACGACATTGACACGGACCGGCTCCCATCGAAGCCACAGATGCGAGCGGGTATTCTCTGGAAAATCGGAGCGCAGGAGGACGACGACCCGGCGGACGCGGAGCAGCCCTTCCGGAAGGGCGAACTCGAAGCGGTTGCCACAGCGCTGTCCGACGACTAACGCGGGGCTTTGCCGGGATCGGCTCGTTCGACTATCTCGCCGCTGCCAGAATGCGGAAATATTTGCATCTCGACAGCGAACTAACTAGTATGGGACGCAACCGCTCCCCGACGTTCAAGAACAGGCAGGCTGCTGGACAGCGGCTGGGAGAGGCGTTGCGTGAGCGGGACATCACAGTCGACATCGTCCTCGCAATTCCGCGCGGTGGGCTGCCAATCGGGCGGCCCGTCGCCGACGCGCTGGACGCGCCGCTAGACATCGCGGTCGCAAAGAAGATCGGCGCACCGAACAACCCCGAGTACGCTATCGGCGCCGTCGCCGCGGACGGAGCGGTCTGGCTCAACACCGATGTCATCGAGCAACGCGAGATACCCCGTGACTACGTTGCGAGCACACGAGCGGAGATGGCGGAAGCCGCCCGACAGAAGGCCCAGCGCTACCGCAGTTCGGAGTCGTCGCCGACACTTACCGGGAAGCGAGTCTGCCTCGTCGACGATGGTGTGGCGACGGGGGCAACGGCGCGGGCCTGTATCGAGCAGATTCGACAGGCGGACCCCGAACGACTCGTGCTCGCGGTCCCGGTGGCCTCGCCGCGGGCGATGTCGGACCTCGAAGCGCTGGTCGACGAAGTGGTCTGTCTGGAAAGGCCGTCGGCGTTTCGCGCTGTCGGCCAGTACTACGAGCAGTTCGAGCAGGTCTCCGACGAGGCGGCGATGTCGTATCTCGCCGAGGAGTGACCGCTACCGCTCGATTCTTGATTCCGGCCGGACGGTCTCGGTTTCTGACTCGCCGATGGCGGTGTAGTCGCTGCTTGATTTGATAATCGAAAGTGCTGTCATGATGTCAGACCTGGTGAGTAGTCCCTCGAAGGAGCCGTCCTCGTCAGTGACGAGCAGGCGACCAACGGAGTTCTGCTGCAGCGAGGTCAGCGCGTCCATCACGTCGGTCTCCGGACTGATTGTGATGATTTCCGTCGTCATCACGTCGCCGACGGTGTAGGCCTCGCGCTCGACTTCCTGAACGGCGCGGGCGTCTTCGAGCGTGACGAGGCCGACGACCTCGCCGCTGCGCTTGACCGGATAGCCGGTGTGGCGCTCCCTGAACATCGTCTGAATGAGTTCCCGGACAGACATATCGTCGGCGACTGTCGTGACGTGGTCCGCTGGGGTCATCACGTCTGCGACGGTGACGCCCTCGAACGCGGCCCGCATCGAGGTCTGGCGGGACTCGCCCGCCGCCCCGATGTAGATGAAGAACGCCAGCCCGGCGAGGAAGATATTCCCGAGGACGAAGATGCCAAACAGGCCGAGAAAGACGGCGAATATCTTCCCGACTTCGGCGGCGATTGTCGTCGCTCGGGCGTAGGACCGCCGGCGGGCGAGCAGCGCACGCAGGACACGGCCGCCGTCCATCGGGAACCCCGGCAGCATGTTGAACGCCGCCAGCGCGATATTCATCAGCGCGAGATAGCCGAGGATGAACCGCGTCGATTCGACGATGGTCCCCGCGCCGCTCGGGAGAATCTGGAACGCGACGAAACAGACAGCGCCGATGGCGATGCTGACGATGGGGCCGGCGATGGCGATGACCAGCTCCTGTTTCCAGTCTTCGGGCATCTCGCTGAGTTGGGCGATGCCGCCGAACAGCCAGAGCGTGATGGAATCGATCGGGAAGCCATAGCGGATAGCGACGAGGGAGTGGCCGAGTTCGTGGAGGACGACGCCGGTGAACAGGCCGAGGGCCGCACCGATGCCGAGTACCCAGACGAGCGCGCCGTCGGTAAGGACGGCCGCGTCCAGCCCGGCGTTCAGCGTCCCGTTCAACAGCTCAGTTGTCTGTTCGATCTGTGTCCCGATAATCCAGGCGAACAGCGGTAGCACGAGGAGAAACGTCAGGTCCAACTGGATGGGGATTCCAAACGCGCTTCCGATGCGAAACCGGCGCATATCGGGAGGTTGACGCGGGACGGTCTTAAGCCCCCTTGGCGGGACTGCCATGGTCACCGCCGCCGGTACGCCTTTGCGCCGAGCCCGCGATGGACCGCACATGAGCGACCCACTGATTCGCCGCGCGGACGACATTGTGTACGAGGACGTCGACGCAGCTGACGGGCTTGAAAAGGGCGTCCTCATCGGCGAGGAGAGCGGCGGCGGCAACCTCGCAATCCGTCGCTTCACGCTCGCCCCCGGCGGCAGCGTGCCGAAACACACCAACGACATCGAACACGAGCAATACGTCCTTGCTGGCCGGTACACCGTCGGCATCGAGGGCGAGGAGTACGCCGTCGGGGCGGGCGACAGCCTCCATATCCCCGCTGGCGCTGTCCACTGGTATCGTAACGACGGCGACGAACCGGGCGCGTTTCTCTGTGCGGTTCCCGCTGGCGATGACGAAATCAAACTGCAAGAGTGACTGCTAGCATGTGCATCTACCACAGGCGTAGCAACAACTGAGCACCAGAGCGCCCAACACAGAGCCGACTACCCAATCCAGGCCGGGTGGGACCGAAAGGGGCGAGCCGCTGGGCGTTCGAGACGACGTAAGCACCGCAGGGAGTGCAACGACCGAGGAGCGCAGCGAGTCGCAGTAGTCCAGCGGCTCGGGGCTTTCTGGCTGTTCGAAACCGTAGCCGCGTGATTCGTCCCGCTCACAGCTAGTCCGAACCGCTCAAGTAGCGCAGTCGCCACTAGATAATTGTGTCACAGCAGGCCGCACAGGTAGAGACCCTGTTCCTCCACGAACACGGCGAGGAGTTCCGCGTCGCCGCCCACCGGGACGGCGAGCGGCTCTTCCACGGAATCCTCGAACTGAAAGAGACCGACGCCGGCCCCCGCCCGCGTCGGCTCCGCGTCAAGGACGGGACCAGCGAGGAGCTTCGCTCGCCCGACCAGTTCGTCGACCTCGCTCGCCGTGCGGCTCGCATTCGTATTTCAGAACAGACCGCGCCGCTCGCCCGCGACCGCGTCCGCGAGATGCTCGACGCGTACCAGGTCGAGGCCAAGGTCGTCCGGACCTGTCGGCTCTGTGCCTCTGACGGGCGTTACTCGCCGATTACCAGCGAGACTGCTATCGAGACCGATGACGAAACCATCTGTCCGGAGTGTGCTCGCCAGCAACTCGACCGCGAACTCGCGTTCAAAGGGAGCATCAGCGGCGACGCCCGCGACCGACTCGAAGAGCTTCTGCTCGAAGTACAGGACCTCGACCGGGTGACGAACCTCCTGTCCGGCCAACTGGACCCGGACCTGACGAAGTTCGACGAGATCTCGGCCACCGTCGACGAGGTCGACCCCGTTCGCGTCGACTCGCTGGACCTCCATCCCGGGATGCAGGACCATCTCGAATCGCGGTTCGATACACTGCTCCCGGTCCAGAGTCTCGCCGTCGAGCACGGGGCCACGGAGGGCCGCGACCAGCTCGTCGTGAGCGCGACGGCGACGGGGAAAACGCTCATCGGCGAAATGGCCGGCATCGACCGCGTCCTGAACAACAAGGGGACGATGCTGTTTCTCGTCCCGCTGGTCGCCCTTGCGAACCAGAAATACGAGCAGTTTCAGGACCGCTACGGCGACATGGTCGACGTGTCGCTGCGCGTTGGCGCGAGCCGCATTGCTGACGAAGGCGGGCGCTTCGACCCCGAAGCCGACGTTATCGTCGGGACCTACGAGGGCATCGACCACGCGCTCCGGACCGGCAAGGACCTCGGTACTGTTGGAACCGTCGTCATCGACGAGGTCCACACGCTTGGGGAGGACGAGCGGGGCCACCGGCTCGACGGGCTGATTTCCAGACTCAAATACTACTGCGAGTCCGGTGGCGCACCGGATAGCGGCGACACGCAGTGGATCTATCTCTCGGCGACGGTCGGCAACCCCGGACAGCTGGCCGACCAGCTCCGGGCGACGCTCATCGAATTCGAGGAGCGACCGGTTCCAATCGAGCGCCACGTCACGTTCGCCGACGGCCGCGAGAAGATCGAGACCGAAAAGAAGCTCGTCAAGCGGGCGTTCGACAACAAATCCAGCAAGGGGTACCGCGGGCAGACCATCATCTTCACGAACTCCCGGCGGCGCTGTCACCAGATTTCACGCAAACTGGAGTACAGTTCTGCGCCGTACCACGCCGGACTGGACAACCGGAAGCGCCAGCGGGTCGAGCGGCAGTTCGCCGATCAGGACCTCGCAGCGGTCGTGACGACGGCGGCGCTGGCTGCCGGAGTCGACTTCCCCGCCTCGCAGGTCATCTTCGACTCACTGGCGATGGGTATCGAATGGCTCACAGTCCAGGAGTTCAGCCAGATGCTCGGCCGGGCCGGCCGCCCGGACTACCACGACAAGGGGACCGTCTACATGCTGGTCGAGCCTGATTGTTCGTACCACAACAGCATGGAGATGACCGAAGACGAAGTGGCGTTCAAGCTGCTGAAAGGCGAGATGGAGCCGGTCATCACCCGCTACGACGAGGGCGCAGCCGTCGAAGAGACGCTGGCTAACGTCACCGTCGCCGGCAAGCAGGCCAAGCGGCTCAACGACCGGATGGTCGGCGAGGTGCCGACGAAACACGCGCTGGGGAAACTGCTCGAATACGAGTTTATCGACGGCCTCTCGCCGACGCCGCTTGGCCGGGCTGTGACCCGGCATTTCCTCGCGCCCGATGAGTCTTTCCAGTTGCTCGACGGCATCCGCAAGGGACAGCATCCCTACGAAATCGTCGCCGACATGGAATTACGCGACGAGCACTGAGCGGTCCGCGCCCGTCCAACCTGTCGGCTGAATATCCTTTCGGCGTACATTCTTGTAGCGGCACGTACTTCCGGTGTCCATGGGCCTGTTCGATAGGATCCGTCGTGCCGTCGGTGGCGATGACTCGTCGACCGACGGGGACGAGCGGACGGCAAAGGATAACGGGCCGTCCGACGATGGGCCGGACCGCCTAGACACGGCGGCGCTCGACCCGACGACGTTCCGGGAGTACGCCGAGAACGTCGTCGATGGCGCGGACCCGCTGACATTCGACCCCGATGCGCTTGCCCGCCTCGATACGGCCATCGAGGAGAGCTACGGCGGCGAGACCGTCGGCGACGCCGCGGGGACGACGACCTACACCGAGAACACAGTCCGGTTCGGGAGCTATCTCGGTGAACTCCTCGTGCGGGCGTACGACGGCGAGTGGGTCCAGTCCGACGGCCGATGGGGCGTTACCGTTTCCGGCCCGGACGACGAGGTGACCGTCGCGGTGTTCGACGTGGCCGCCCGCTCGTTCGGCGACGAGCCGGTGTTTGCGGCTGTCGTGACACGTCTGGAATCCGAACTGGCACTGGATAGCATACAGACTCCCGACGGTGATGGGCGGGCAGATTTGGAGGCAGATGAAACCGACGCCGACAGCGTCGTCTCCGAGCCGACGCGGATCGTTAGCCGTGTTGGTGATGCACAGGCGGACGAGCGCGAGGCCCCTCCCGAACCGACGGCGACAGACGAGCGAGGTGAGGCACCTGCCGGCGATACCACTGATTCTGAGCCGTCTCAAGCTGTCGAAACGGAGCCGACCCGCATCGTCAAACGGGTCGAATCCGAGTCGGAAGCTGATGACCGGTCGGACGACACCGACCCCACGCCCGTCGCCAGTGCGGTTGATGACGAACCGGAGAACGAGCCACTGCGGGGCAGTGACGACCCCGACAGCAACGAGAGCGCAGATTCCGATACAATTGATTCAGTGTCAGATGCTGCTGGTAGCGAGCCGCCAGCCACTGCAGCCACCGAGGAAGAATCGATTGCCGATCCGAGTGACAGGCCGGCGGCTGACGACACCGCCCCAGAGCGGTCGGCGGATGATACCGCCCTAGAGCGGTCGGCAGATGACACCGCCACAGAGTGGTTGGCTGATGACACTGCTGATGAGCAGCCAACAGTTGAAACGCTGGCCGAGGAGTCAGCCGTCGATGATTCTGCGGATGAACCGGCCGCTGATACGACTGATGCTGTCGAAACAACGACCGATGCGGCCGCAGCCGACGAGCCGGTTGCGTATATCGATGAAGCGGAGTCGTCGTTCGATAGTGCCACAGCGGACTCCTCTGATGAAACGCCAGCGGCCGAGACACCGTCCGAAGGCTCGGCTGTCGACTCCCGCGATGAGGATGGAACCGATGACACCACGCCCGCGCGGGCGGCAACTGACACAGCCGACGACGAAGCAGCGACGGACACAGCCGCTGACGAAGCAGCGACGGGCACAGCCGACGACACATTGTCCGACACATCGATGGACGACGAACCGACCCGCGATAGCTCGCCGGATGCGTTGTCAGATACCGTTCCAGACGCAGAGGCGGCTGCCGAAACGACGGCTGATGAGTCACCTGCAGACATCGCCGACGCGAGGGTCGATGATACCCCGGCAGCCGTTTCGGACTCTGACACCACGGAGCTGTTTGATGACAGTCCCAACACATCGGCTCCTGTCGCAGATGTCAAGGCGAACGATACCAGCGAGCACGCAGCGTCACAGGACGTAACCGCTGACGAGACGGCTGCGACAGCAGACACCGACGAGAGTGACCTATCTGCACCCAGTGACAGCGATTCGACCGCTAGCTCGATGGCCCGCTCGTGGGAATCCGGCACGGTCCGGGCGGACCACGCCGACACCGCTGTCGAGTTCGCTGACTTCTGGGGCGAGCACGACCTCGATTTCTCGCCGGCCTCGCTTTCGCGGCTTGACGACCTAGTCGACGCCGAGTGGGACAACGAGCGCTTCGCCGAGACGACCTTCGGGAGCGACGCGTCGTTCGACGACCGCGCGTTCACCAGCGTCGTGCGAGAACTCGGCGGCTACTTCGGCGAAGTCCTCGTCCGGCACCTCGATGGCGACTGGACCGACGAGACGGACCACGAAGCGGCCGTCGTCGTCGGTGGGCCGGCCGGGCAGTTCGCAGTCCCTGTCTTCGAGGTCGCGATAACGTCGCTCAGAAAACAGGCGGTGTTTGGCCGGAGCTACGACGCCCTGCTCGACGATCTTGGTCGTGAGGGGCCGGCACGGTGAGCGATGTGAGTCCCGGTCCGTCGTTTCCCCGCTGTTGCTAGTCAGACAGGGGGAGGACAGCCGTGCTCCCACAGTCGGGACACTCGTCGTGATCCGTGTAGAGGCGCGTTTCACACTCGCTGCACTGGTGGGTGGCCTCGTCGTCAGACGCCTTTTCGACTTCCTGCTTCAGCGTCTCGACTTTCCGACCGATATCGTTGAAAAGGCTCATTATGATACGTTCGGCCCGGACAGGCATAAACGTCGGCTGCGGTTCCGGGTCGCGTGAGGATGTCGCCACTCGCAAACGACCCATCCTTTTGTCACTGGCGGCGCAGGGGCCAGACGTGTCGCTGCCACCTCTCACGCCGGGGATGTTGTTCGTGTTTGCGGTCATTGTCGCTGCGCTGGTGCTGTTTGCGACGGAGGCGCTGCCCGTCGATGTGACCGCTATTGCCGTTATGGTCGCGCTGATGCTGGCCGAGCCAGCAACGACTCTGGCGGCTGATGCCGGACTCATTGCCGAGCCGGTGTACGTGTTACACCAGGCCGGTGACGGGATTTCGCCGCTGGACCGCGGGCTCTCTGGCTTCGCCTCGACGGCGACCATAACGGTGCTGGCGATGTTCATCCTCTCGGACGGCGTCCAGCGGACCGGGATCGTCCAGATTCTCGGCGCGAAAATCGCCTCGCTGACCGGAGACAGCGAAACGAAACAGCTCAGTGCGACCGTCGGGCTGGTCGCGCCTATCTCCGGGTTCATCAACAACACTGCCGCCGTTGCCATCCTCCTGCCGATGGTCACTGACATCGCACACAAGGGCAAGCTCTCGCCGTCGAAACTACTGTTGCCGCTGTCCTATGCTTCGATGTTCGGCGGAATGCTGACGCTCATTGGGACGTCGACGAACATCCTCGCCTCGCAGCTCTCGGCGGAACTGATCGACCAGCCGTTCAGTATGTTCGAGTTCACCCAGCTCGGCATCATCGTGACCGTCATCGGAACGGTTTATCTTCTTACCGTCGGGCGCTATCTGGTCCCGTCGCGGATTCCGGTCGAAGAGGACCTCACCGAGGAGTTCGAGATGGGTGAGTATCTCACCGAGGTCGTCGTTCGCGAAGACTCCCCGCTCATCGGGCAGACTGTCGACGAGGCGCTCAGAGTTTCGGCGTTCGACGTGGACATCGTCCAGTTGGTCCGTGAGAAACGCACGTTCCTCGAACCGCTCGGCCAGAAATCCATTCGGGCCGGTGATGTCTTCGCCGTTCGGACGGACCGAGACACGCTCGTCGACCTCCTCGATGTCGAAGGGCTGGACATCATTCCGGATGTCGAGGTCGACGACGCGGAACTGGAAACCGCAAACGAGCGGAAAAACCTCGTTGAGGTTGTCGTCGCCCCCGGCTCCTCGCTTATTGGCGAGACACTCGTCTCCACGAACTTCCGCCAGCGCTACGACGCGACAGTGCTGGCGCTTCGCCACGGGCAGGAGCTGTACCGCCAACGAATGGACCACGTTACACTCCGCATCGGCGATACGCTTCTGGTGCAGGCCACTCCTGAAAGCATCGACCGTCTCAACCGTAACAACGACTTCATCGTCGCCCAGGAGGTCGCACGCCCGGATTTCCGGCGGTCGAAGATTCCCGTCGCTATCGGCATCGTCGCTGCTGTCGTCGGCGTCGCGGCGCTGACGCCGGTTCACATCGTCATCTCGGCGCTCGGCGGCGCGCTGGCGATGGTGCTCACTGGCTGTCTCCGCCCCCCGGAGCTGTACGACGCCGTCCAGTGGGATGTCATCTTCCTGCTCGCCGGCGTCATCCCGCTTGGTACCGCACTACAGGAGACCGGCGGCGCTGACTTGCTCGCGGAGCTGTTCGTCATGGGCGCTGGCAGCGTCCTTACCGCTGGGGGCGGCCTCGCTGTTGTCCTTGGACTCATGTATCTCGTTACGGCGCTGCTGACGAACATCATCTCGAACAATGCCTCCGTCGTCCTGATGATCCCGGTCGCCATCGAAACCGCCCAGCAACTGAACGCCAACGCCTTCGCCTTCGTCCTCGCCGTCACCTTCGCTGCCTCGACGGCGTTCATGACGCCGGTTGGCTATCAGACCAACCTCCTTGTCTATGGGCCCGGTGGGTACCGATTCACCGACTATCTGAAGGTTGGTGCGCCGCTACAGGCCGTATTCGCCGTCGCAACGACGCTTGGCATCGCATATTTCTGGGGCCTCGCTCCCGCGTGACATGGCCGTCTCGCAACGAAACGCTTTACAGGCTGTCGAATCGAGAGAGTAGTACGGGATCGTGGGGTAGCTTGGTAACCTTCGGGCCTTGGGTGCCCGCGCCCCTAGTTCAAATCTGGGCGATCCCATACCTGCGATAACGAACGCGGCCTTTCTGCCGCGTCTACCGCTACTTCTCTAGCAGCCTGTCTTGCCAGCCCCTTGCTGTCATCGCCACTCCCACTCGTAGCCGCGGCCCGTCCTCACCACTATGCCCGTACCGATTCCCCGGGCGACACTGCAAAAAGATGCCGTCGCGATGTCACATCGCGCTAGTCGCCAGTCCCGTCAGGGGCGGAACGCGTGGCGTGTTATCGCTGGCCTCCGACATCGCTGTGGTCGTCCTCCCTGCTACTGGTGTCGAACTCGTCGACGGTCGCGGCCAGCGAGTCGGCACGGTCGCGGAGTTCGTCCGCGCTCTGGGCGATTTCAGCGACGGACGCGGACTGCTCTTCGGCGGCCGCCGATACCTGCTCGGCGTCTTCCGTCACGTTCTGGCTGATCTCGGACACCCCGTCGACGCGGTGGACGACGCTCTGCGTTGCGTCGGCCTGGTCCTCGGTGGCGTCCGCAATCTCCTGAATCCCATCGTTGGCGTTCTCGATTGCGTCGACAGTGTCCGCTATCGCGTCGGCAGCCTCGCGGACAGTCTTCACACCGGTGTCGATGTGGTCGCTGGTCGCGCGGATGTCCGTGACAGTCTCGTCGGTCTCCGTCTGCACGGCCGCGATTTCGGCCTCTATCTCTGCGGCCGCCTGTTTCGTCTCCTCCGCGAGGTTCTTGACCTCGTCGGCGACAACGGCGAAGCCCTCGCCGTCTTTGTCGGCACGGGCGGCCTCGATGTTGGCGTTCAGGGCGAGCATATTCGTCTGCTCGGCGATATCCGAGATGAAGTCGACAATCTCGCCGATGTCGTCCATCCGCTTCTGTAGCGCGAGAATCTGGTCGACCGCGTCTGCCGAGCGGGACTCGATTTCCGCCATGTCGTCAATGGCTGACTCGGCGGCTTCCCGGCCCGTTTCGCCACGGTCGACGGCTTCCCTGGCCGTCTCTGCGACCGTCGTCGACGACGCTGCGACTTCCTCGATGCTCGCCGATAGCTCGTCCATTTCGGCGGCAGCCTCCTCAAGGTCGTCGTGCTGTCTGATAGCGCCGTCGGCGATCTCCTGTATGCGGTCACTGACGGTCTGGCTCGTCGTCTCGATTTCTTCGGCCCCAGTTGCGACCTCGATTGTGGCATCCGCGACCTCGTCGGCGAACGCCGCGACCTCACTGACGGTGGCTTCGAGCCCGTCGAGCATTGCGTTGAACTCCACTGCGACTTCTCGCATTGCCGTCTCCTCCGCGTCTTCGTCGAGTCGCTTCGTGAGATCACCGTCAGCGATCTCCTGCATCACCGCGCTGTACTCGGTAGCGCGCTCCTGAAGCCGCTGGCTGGCTTCCTCCGCCTCAGCCCGTGCGTCCTCCGCTTCCGTGCGGAGCTCCTCGGCCTCCGACCGCGCCGTCTTCGCTTCCTCAACTGCATCCTCCGCTTCCTGAATGCGGTTCTGCAGAGAGATCCGCATATCGTCAAACGTCCCGTAGAGCCGGCCGATTTCATCGGCGCGGTTCGTCGAGAGGTCGACATCGAAGTCGCCGGCCTCGATGCGTTCAGCACGGTCTCGTAGCTGCTTCAGGGGGTCGACCGTGCGTTTCCCGAGCACGAGGCCGACAGCCGACAACGAAACGAGTGCCAGCAGGACAAGCAGTCCGACCGTCTGCCCGACCGTATCCCGGACACTGAACGCCTGTGCCGTGTCTAGACTGGTCACTGTGACCCAGTTCGTGGTCGGGACGGGCGCGAACGCGTACACGCGACCATCGGACACCGCTGTCACCGGGGCTGCAGTGCCGTTCGCGTCGCGGATTGCCGCGAGGCTCTCACTGTGGGTGGCAGCATCGAACTTGCGGTCGATGTTCAGTACCGTCTCGTCGTTGGTGTTCAGAATCGTGGTTTCCTTCGTCGAATTCGTATCGCTGAGCCGGTCGACCTGACTCTGGATACGCGTGACGACGACGAGGTGCGAGCCGTCACGCTTCGGGACCGAGCTCGCGAACGCCATCACGGGCTCGTCGTTGAGGACCGGCGAGCGGTACGACCGACTACTCGACCAGACCTGTGTGTTGTTGCCGGGCCCCTCCGGCACTTCGGCGGCCGTCCACGGCGCGTCAAGTTCGGACAGCGACCGTCCCTCTAGCGGGAGTTCCGTGCTGGCGACTACCTCGCCACGGGATTCGTTTACGAGGTGCATACTGACAACGTCGTCAGGCAGTAACTGGTCCTGCAGCAGGATGTACGCCGCAGCGCGCCGGTCGCTCCGGAGTGGTTCACCCTGCGAAATGGACCGGGTGTGCGTGCGTTGCTGTTCGACCCACGAGCCGATAGAGTCCCCCTCCAGCTGGCTGGTCTCGGCGAGCTGTTCGGTTGTCTGTTGCTCGACTGCTGTGGATGTCGCCTGAAACGTGAACGCGCCGGCGCCCGCGATGACGAGCAACACGGCGAGGAACGCAACAGCAAACTTCGCAGCGAACCGCTGCCGTATGAATTCGGGAGCGACTCGATCAAGCGCGCTCGCCAGTCCGTCGAGCGGACCGCCCGCCATCAGGCACCACCCGTGTTGGAGCGCTCAGTGGGCACGACGATGTCGCCGGCGGCGATTTGCTCCCGCGATGTCGACAGCGCCTCCCTGATATCGTCGGGAATTGCCGGCTCGAGGGAGGTGCCATAGACGACGCCGACGCCATCACTATCAAGCCCAAGCGAGACAACCTCACCAGCGGGGAGGTTGTCCGCGACCGTCGCCGTCGCCGCGTCGTAGACCGCAACGTTCACTCGCTTGACCATGCTCGCGAGTACGACATCCGCGTACCGAGGGTTACTCCGGGACTGGTCTGAGTCCACCCCGATTGCGTACCGGCCACTGGCCTGTGCGGCCTGGAAGATGCCGACACCTGCGCCACCCGCCGCGTGGTAGACGATGTCCGCCCCATCGTCGTACATCCCGGCTGCGATGTCCCGAGCGCCCTGCACGTCGTCGAAGTTCCCGAGGTACTCGGCGAGGACATCAACGTCTGTGTTAGCGTACTCGACGCCGGCTCTGAAGCCGGCCTCGAACTTGTGGATGAGCGGCTGGTCGAGGCCGCCGATAAACCCGACCGTCGTCTCTTCCGGGTTCGTCGCACCCGCACCGAGGTCGACATCTCTGGTTGTGAGCAGCCCAGCGAGGTTCCCGGCCTGAAACGACCCCTCGTGTTCGCGGAACACGTAACTCGCCACGTTGTCTGCATCCACGACAGAGTCGACGATCATGAACTGCTGGTCCGTGTACTCCGATGCAGCCTCAGATAGCCCTTCAGCCTGCAGAAATCCGATACAACAGATCAGGTCGTATGACGGACTCGTCGAACTCGCCAGTTCGGCCTGTATTTCGCCGAACCCGGCGACACTGGTTGGCTCGTGGTTCGTGTACTCGACCCCGTCATCGAGGCGTGCGCGCTGAATGCCGCGGTTCGCAGCATCGTTGAACGAGCGGTCATCGAGCCCACCCAGCGCGTACACCATTCCGACAGTCGCCGCCGCATCGCTCTCGTCGATGCCACTGGCAGTTGCTTCTTGGCTGTCGCTGGCCCCCTCGTCTCCCTGTCCGGTCCCTCCAAAACCACCCGCACAGCCGGCGAGTGCTGCGGTCGCGGCCGCGCCGCCGCTGGCGAGGAGCTGACGTCTTGTAATATTGTGATTGCGCACGATTATTCTACTCTGAGTGAATCAACTATACCAGCAAAAACCACGGGGCCCAATTCTCGACAGTGATACTGATACCGTCCTCGTGCCGCCTTATTTCAGTTCCACCCCGGTTTGCGAACCTTCTTAGGCCAGTGGGCATAACCACTGTCCACTCAAATGGCGACCGCCGAGAACACCGAACTCATCGACCGCTTCGAGGAGTTCTACCGCAACTACTACCGCAACGAAATCGGTGAGCTCGCCCAGAAATACCCGAACGACCAGAAATCGCTGTATATCGACTGGGACGACCTCTATCGCTTCGATCCGGACCTGGCGGACGACTACCGGACCAAGCCAGAGCAGATTCAGGAGTACGCCGAGGAGGCCCTTCGACTGTACGACCTCCCGGTCGACGTCTCGCTTGGCCAGGCTCACGTCCGCGTCCGGAACCTCCCCGAGTCGGAGGACATCCGTGACCTGCGCCACGAACACCACGGCAACCTCGTCGCCGTCCGTGGTATCATCCGGAAAGCGACCGATGTACGCCCGAAAGTCATCGAGGCGGCCTTCGAGTGCCAGCGCTGTGGCACGCTCACGCGTATCCCCCAGACCGCCGGTGACTTTCAGGAACCGCACGACTGTCAGGGCTGTGAACGACAGGGGCCGTTCCGGCTCAACACCGACCAGTCCCAGTTCATCGACGCCCAGAAGCTCCGCGTGCAGGAATCCCCCGAGGGACTGCGCGGCGGCGAGACGCCCCAGTCCATCGACATCAACATCGAGGACGATATCACGGGCCACGTCACCGCGGGCGACCACGTCCGCGTGACCGGCATCCTCAAACTCGACCAGCGGGGCAACGACAACGAAAAGTCCCCGATGTTCGACATCTACATGGAAGGCGTCAGCGTTGAAATCGAGGACGAGCAGTTCGAGGACATGGAGATCACCGACGCTGACAAGACGGAAATCGTCGAACTCTCCAGCGAACCCGACATCTACGACAAGATGGTCGGGGCCATCGCCCCCTCTATCTACGGCTACGAAAAAGAGAAGCTCGCGATGATGCTCCAGCTCTTCTCCGGCGTAACGAAGGAGCTACCTGACGGATCTCGAATACGTGGGGACCTCCATATGTTGCTGATAGGCGATCCGGGGACGGGGAAATGCGTCCACGGTGACACGCGGGTAACTCTCGCAGACGGCCACGAACGGCCGATACGAGAGGTCGTTGAATCGAACTTAGATGATCCCAAACCAGTCGACGACGGCGTGTGGGACACTGTTGATTTCGATGTCCCCTCACTCCAATCCGATGGAACAGTAGCCACGCAAAACGCGACCAAGGTTTGGAAGCGCGAGGCACCGGAAACACTGTATCGGATACGAACCGCGACTGGTCGTGAACTCGATGTAACCCCGTCCCATCCACTGTTCGTCCAATCTGACGGCCGGTTCCAGGCCAGGAAAGCCGAGGAATTAGAGAGCGGGACACACGTTGCCGTTCCACGGAAGGTTTCCACAAATGCCTGTAACGAACTGGATGTCACGTTCCGACAATCACAGGCCCACAACAGAATCGATCCTGACCTTCCACCGCAGTGGACACCCGAACTGGCCCGTCTGATCGGTTATATTGTTGCCGAGGGGTACGTCGAGCAACGTCCGGATAACACGGGGTATGTTTCGATAACCAATAACGACCGCGAAGTTCTCGATGACGCGAAATCTGTTCTGGAGACACTGAACCTCAACGTTACGGAACGGAGTTCACACGAGGGGAAGACCGCCCGCGAACTGTTGTGTTCTGCCGGCGAGTTCGTGAGCTTCCTCGCATCTCTGGACGAAACGTTGCTCCAGTCCTCGACGGAGAGACGCGTTCCGCAAGATATCATGCGAGCCAGCGACAACGTTGTCACCGGATTTATTCGAGGCTATATCGAGGGAGAGGGACACGTTTCGACATCACAGCGAGAGATTACTGTTGCTTCGATGAGTAAACCGCTGCTGGAAGACGTTCGAACCCTGCTCGTCACACAGGGAATCACGGCACAACTCCAACCCCGGAACAACGGCAGCTACCGGCTTCGAATCTCCGGGCAGTCTTTCCACGACTACGCCGAACAAATCGGATTCATCACAGCGCGAAAGACCGAAGCGTGCCGGCAATCCGAGGGAACCCACGGAAATACGAATCTTGATATTGTCCCCAATCTGGGTCCGGAACTCCGTCGCATCCGGGAAGCACTTGGACTGACGCAATCCGAGTGCGGCCTCCCGCGTTCGACGTATCAACACTACGAGCGGGGACGCCGAAACCCAAGCTGTGACAGTCTCGAATCGGTTCTCGATGCCTTCGAGACGCGGTTGGCTGAGATGAACAATGACACACCTATCAGCGACACTGCGCGTAGCGACGGCGGCGGAACGGGGTCACTCCGTCAAGACCTGAACGGACTCGCTGCACTCGTCGAAGGTGACATCGCGTGGGACCGGATCGAATCGATAGAACCCATCGAACACGATGAAAAGTGGGTCTACGACCTCGAAATCGAGGGGACACACAACTATCTCACTAACGGAGTTGTCTCGCATAACTCACAGATGCTGTCATATATCGAGAATATTGCGCCCCGATCTGTCTACACCTCCGGCAAAGGGTCATCAAGTGCGGGGCTTACCGCAGCCGCCGTTCGTGACGACTTCGGCGACGGCCAGCAGTGGACGCTGGAAGCGGGGGCGCTCGTGCTCGCAGACCAGGGTATCGCCGCTATCGACGAACTCGACAAGATGTCTCCGGAAGATCGGTCTGCGATGCACGAAGCGCTGGAACAGCAGCGTATCAGCGTCTCGAAGGCTGGAATCAACGCGACACTCAAATCCCGCTGTTCGCTGCTGGGCGCGGCTAACCCGAAGTACGGTCGTTTCGACCAGTACGAGCCTATCGGCGAGCAGATCGACCTCGAACCGGCACTCATCTCCCGGTTCGACCTCATTTTCACCGTGACGGACAAGCCCGACGAGGAAAAAGACCGGAACCTCGCCGAGCACATTATCCAGACCAACTACGCCGGTGAACTCCACACGCATCGGACGGAAAATCCCACGTCGAATTTCAGTGAGGAGGAGGTTGGGACCGTCACCGAAGAGGTTGCGCCGACTATCGAGCCGGACCTTCTCCGGAAGTACGTCGCCTACGCGAAGCGCAACTGCTTCCCGACGATGACCGAGGAGGCGAAATCGCGCATCGAAGACTTCTACGTCGACCTGCGGCTCAAGGGGCAGGACGAGGACGCACCGGTGCCGGTCACCGCCCGGAAACTGGAGGCGCTGGTCCGGCTTGCCGAGGCGTCCGCTCGAATTCGGCTGTCTGATACCGTCGACGAAGCTGACGCCGACCGGGCGGTCGACATCGCTCACTACTGCCTGAAGGAGATCGGCGTCGACCCCGAAACCGGCGAGTTCGACGCCGACGTGGTCGAAACCGGCCAGTCGAAGACTCAGCGCGACCGCATCCAGAACATCAAAGGCATCATTTCCGACATCGAGGACGAGTACGATGAGGGCGCACCCGCCGACGTAGTCATCGAACGCGCCGAGGAGGTCGGCATCGACGAGTCGAAGGCCGAACACGAGATTGACAAGCTGAAACAGAAAGGCGAGGTGTACGAACCTCGGACGGATCACCTTCGGACAACCTGATATGGACCGTATCTCCGCACTCCGCAACATCGAGGAGGCGCTGGCCGAGTTCGAGGCAGGGTCACGGTCTCTCAGTGACCTCGAACGGGACGTTCGTGGGACGCTCCGGACCTATGCGACTGAGTTCGAGGGCGACCTGCAGGCCTATCGGGCAAACGGTGGAGCCACCGTGGATGGTCTCGTTGTCCTCGCACCGTCTGAGACAGCGGCCCGCGAGCGGGTTCAGGACCTCGTCTCAGATGCCGGCGAATTCACCGTCACAGTCGTCGAGTAGACCTTTTCGAGCAGCGTGAGTACTGTCGGCACATTCCACACCTCCCCTACAGTACTGACTCCCGAGTCCGCCTGCCCCTATCTTTCTTGCCGACTAGCATATATATTCAGTCTATATCCCATTCAATTCAGTAAAATTTTATAGTAATAATAGCAATGTCTACCCAGTGCTACTCGTCGTCACGTACTCCCGGGCGGCACGCAGAGACCTGCGAAACGTCTGTCGTGCCCATGAAGACTGTGTCGTTCGGCAGTTCGGGAGAGCAGCGATGTTCGCCGGAACAGAGTTCGGGGCCTTTCAGGCGCTTCGGCTCCACGAGAAACACGACCTTGACGTGCAGATCGAGCACGTCGAACCGTTCGAGCCGACAGATGCTCCGGAGCATATCCGTGAGGCGGCCAAACGGTATGAGGCACGCGAGGAACCGGCGACGCCATACAAGCGGTTCGCGTCGGGGCGTGACCTCCCGGACCCGGACCAACTCCGAGGCGTTGACCTGTGAAGCTCCACGTCGCTGGAACCACGTACACGGGCGCTGTCGTCGACCTTCGCACCCGAAACGTCGACGGTCGGACCATCGCCGCAAGCATCCGCGGGCAGCAGTCCGTTCCGGTCGTTTCCTGTCCGGAACCACCGTCCGTGTACGCCTACGCAGGGCACGTCCATCCATCGATGGGACTGCGAACGCGGACTGCACTCGCGGCTGCCGCTCGGTCACGGGGATACGAGACGCCACAGGACGACGCCATCACAGAGTGCCACGCCCAGCTGGCCGAACTTGAGTGCTCGCCGCCGGAGCTGCCGGACCCCATCGACCCAGTCCCGGAGTCGACCATCGACGGCCTGCAGGAAGCGGTCGCTACCCACCGCGGTCGCCTTACCGCTCGGCAGGCGGTCGGTGCGGACGACGGGGCGGTACAGGCCGCTCTCCGGGACGCGGCGACGGAACTGAGCGAACGGGAAACTCGACAGGCTGCCGCCAGAGAGACACGCGAACTCCGTCGGGAGCGGGCACGCGCCTATCGGGACACGCTGGAGGAACAGCGTCGGCTTACCGACGAACTGGCCAACCTCCAGCGGAGCGCCCGAGCGACCCTCGTTGACCGGTGCGCTGATACGTTCGCTCGGGCCATCGAAGCCGTTCCCGGGCCAGTTCCGGACGACCCGTTCCATGCCGACCCAGTAACGGCTGCCCTGGCCGTACTCCGGGTCGCCAAAACGCCTGCACCGGTCGTCCTCGAAACGGACCGGTTCAGAACGCCAGCGGCTGCGTCAGACTGTCTCAACGCTCCTGTTGTCCGTTGCTGACTTTTAAATTGGAAGGTCGGGCCACTGCCCCCTATGGTTACCTTCGACTGTCGCGCCGAGCGAGTCGACGGCGTGACGCTCGTCACAGCGACTGTCGGCAACATCGCCGAACCGACTCGAATTACTGTCCGGAACCGTCTCGATGGCCCTCTCTGGCCGCCGAGAACGCAGGGCGTTCCTGCAGCCGGTTGGTCCGAGGACGGGTTCGAAGGGGTCCTCAGACCGGAAACGCAGGCGCTCGGGTACGCGACGCCAGCCCCACCGTCTGCACAGCCGGCGGAGCTGGTGAGTACCGAGCCGGCACCTGATACGACGATAGCGGACGACCGACTCGACTCCGCGGACGCCGTTCTCAGAGAACTGGGTGACCCGTCGCCGCCTGCTGCTGCCGTCCCAACAGCTGAGTCAGTGCACGTAGCCGAAGCCGCGAGCGCTGGGTCGCCCGGTCCAACGCCGGAACAAGACATCGAACCGCAGCCAGCGGGACGCCAACCGTCAGCCGAACCGAGGACTGCGGCCGGGCACCAGCCGGACCAGCAACTCCCCGATGCAGTTTCGCAGTGGCTCGAAACCGTTGCTGGGCGGGTCGACCGTGCTGAGCGGCTAGCCGAGGCGGATTCGCTGTCAGCAGCGACGGCTGCGGTTCGCACGGCAGACGGCCTGTCTGGCGTCCGGACGGTCGCGGCACGGGGCGAGACCGACGAGCAAATGCTCCGGGCGCTGGCCCGACGGGCCGAGCGGCTCGCCGACCGACGAGCGGCTGCCACGGTGCCGACTGAGACCCTGTCCCGCCTGGCATGATTCTGGCAGTCACCGGCGGGAAAGGCGGTGTCGGCAAGTCGACTGTCGCGTACAATCTCGCGGCAGAACTCGACGCGCTCGAACGGACCGACAGCAGGGATTCGCACTCGACCGCGAACGCCGGGAGCGTCGTCGTTGACGGCGACCTCGGGATGGCGGACCTCCCGTCCAGTCGTGGTCCCGACCTGCACGACGTTCTTGCCGACCGCGCCGACCCGCACGAAACTGTCCGGGAGGACGGTCCAGTGACTCTCGTCCCATGCGGACGAACGCTGGCCGGTGCTCGGAGTGCCGACTTGCGGGGGCTCACAGATGTATTCGCCGCGCTGGAGCGGACCTATCGCTGGGTCATTGTGGACTCGCCGGCGGGGATGCACGCCGACGTGGGGTTACCCCTTGCTGCTGCCGACGCTGCGGTACTCGTCACGACGCCGGAGGACGCGGCGCTCGCTGATGCGCTTCGGGTCCGGGCGCTGGCCCGCGAACTCGACGCCGGACTCTGTCGGGTCGTCCTCAACCGTGCCGGTCCGAACCCCGCGACCGGGGCTGTCGCGGACCGGTTCGGTGCGCCAGCCGTCGCTATCCCGAAAAGTGAGCCGCTAGCGACGGCACAGGCCCATGGACAGCCGCTTCGAGAAACAGCGCCGGACACGTCGGCTCGGCGCTCGATTGAATCGCTCGCTGACGCCGTCTATTCCTGTAGCTCGGTGTAGGTCCCACGTAGCGTGACCGGCGTTACGTCCGCTGTCTCTGCCGCTTTGGCCTGCGTAAGTGCCACGTCCTGCTCCTGAGCCGCAGTATAGAGACACGCCGCCGCGACGCCCGCCGGATTGCGCCCGCTGACCAGCCCGCGGTCCTGTGCCTCGTCGACGAGCTGTTCCGCGCGCTGGCGGACCGCCGTCGGCAGGTCCAGCGTCGTCGCGAACCGAGGGACGTACTCGCGTGGGTCAATCGGACCGGTCGGCAGCCCGAGCTCCCTGTTCAGGGCGTCGTAGGCCGCGCGGAGTTCCGCCTGTGTCGCCTTGGCGACGGTACAGAGTTCGTCGACGGTCCGGGCAACACCTTCGGTCCGGCAGGTGGCGTAGATGGCCGCGGCCGCAAACCCTTCCAGCGTCCGTCCCTGCAGCAGATCCTCGTTCTGTGCGGATTCGAACAGCACACAGGCCCGGTCCCGAATCGCGTCTGAAAGCGCCATTGAGCTGATGATACGTCGGATCTCGGTGAAGGCGTACACCTTGTTTCGCTCGCGTTTCGAGCTGATCTGGGCGCGGTTGTGCTCGCGCCGGAGGCGGGCAAACTGCCGCCGCTTGCGCCCTTTCAGCCGTGTCGACCGGCCGATCTTCGTCGAGAGCCCGCGGTCGTGACGCGACCGCGTCAGCGGCGCGCCCGTGCGTGCCCGGTCGGTGTCGTCATCCTCGAATGACCGCCACTCCGGGCCGGGGTCGATGGCGTCCTCGCCGACGACCAGCCCACAGCTGCCACAGACCGATTCGACGCCCTGTTGTTTGACTGACCCGTTACACTCCGGACATTGCGTTACCGTCGTACTCATGTTTCCACCTACGGCTGGATGGAGGGTTAAAAAACCGATGCAACGGCGGGTTTTCGGGCGCTTTTCGGCGAAACTGCCTACCGGTAACCGGTAGGTAGGAACTGGGATTGACACCAGCGCCTATCGAGATACCGACAGCATTAAATTCCAATGTAGAGAAGTAAATTTTTAATGGCATTGTCGGATATCGCCGCTGGTGTCGAGGTCACGACCCGCCAGCGTGACCGCGGCGTCGCTGCTGTCGACGAGACGGACGCGCCCCTCCCGGAGCGGCTGGCCCCGTTTGCCGACGACCTCCCGTGTTCGGCGGCGGCAGCGGCAACTGTCGTCGAGGCCTACGCAGCCGGTCGGAGTGTGGGCGATGCAGGCCGCGCCGCCGGTGTTGCGCCCGTGCTGGCCGCAAAGACGCTCCATCTCGTCGGCGAGCAAGTGTCACCGGTCGGCCCACAGGGCCGTGAGATAATCGCCGATTGGCTTGCCGGAGACCTCTCCCGCAGCGACGCCATCGCACTCGCTGACGTGACTGAACAGGAGTTTGCCCTGGCTGTGTACATCGAGACGCACGACCCGCTGCCCGCGGCCCGTGACGCCGTCGAGGGAGCGCTTACAACTGAGGACCGGGACCCGTTAGGAGAGACGATGAGCGACGTCGGCGAGCTGCTGTGAGCGTGTGTGAATAGCTTTCTCGGCGAGGTCGGGGGTGAGCGATGTCGGCGACCTGCTGTGACGGTGTCGCAACTGCTCTCTCGCTCCCCACCTCCTGTCTGGGGCATGCTTAACACCCATGGCTGCAAACCCGGAGATATGTCGGCTTCGGAACTGGCGGACCGGGTGGCAGAGGTGCTTGCGACGGACAGCGAGGCGTTCAATGAGCGCGCTCGCGAGGAGGCGCAGGCGCTCAAATCCGCTGTTCGTGACGGGACGTTTGACAACACGGAAGCGATCGTTGGTATGGAACTGGAGCTGTATGCTGTTGATGAGCAAACCGACGCGCTCCAGCGGGTTCCTCGCCAGTTGCTTGAACTCATCGGGTTCGAGAAGGAGCTTGGCCTGCACAACGCCGAGATGCAGACGAGCCCACAGCCGCTGAACACCCACGGACTGGCGGCCCAGCGAAACGAACTGAAGGCGTCGCTGATGCCGGCCCAGCAACGGGTACGCAACGAGGGCATCCGCCTCGTCTCCGACGGTATGTGGACTGTTCCGCCCGCCGGCGAGACAGCCGAGACGTATCTCTGTGACTGTGTCGAACAGAGCGGCGTCCGCATTGGGACGAACATGTCGGACTCCGTCCGCTATCACACGATGGCCAATACGGACTACCCCTCGGCGTTCGAAATTGACGCACCCCACGTCTCCCTGCAGGCCGAGACGGTGATGCCGGAATCACTTATCACTTCGATTCAACCCCACTACCAGATTCCCCACGCCCCGGACCTGCCGGAGTATTTCAGCTACGCGCTCCGAATTGCTGCGCCGCTGCTGGCGCTTGGCGTCAATTCGCCGTTTTTCCCGCCGGACCTGTACGACGACGCGCCCGACCCGGAGATCGTTGCGGGGGCGAACATGGAGAACCGCATCGGCGTCTTCGAGTCAGTCCTCAATCCGCCCGATGGCGATTCGACGCCACCGAAGGTCTGTTTCCCACCGGATTTCGACACCGTTGAGGATGCCATCGACGACATCGTCGCGGACGACACCATCGTCCCGGTCGACCTGCCGTCGGGCACCCGCTTCGACGACGACTTCGTTCACCTCCGGCACAAGCATGGCTCCTACTGGCGGTGGGTCAGGCCGGTGTTTGAGGGAGCCACCCGGTCGGCGGCTAACGCCCGCATCGAGTTCCGCCCGCTGGCCGCACAGCCGACCGTCGACGACGCGATTGGTTTTGCAGCCGTCTTTGCCGGCCTGATGGAGAGCCTACCGCGACTCGAACACCCAATCCAGTCACTGGACTGGGAGACGGCAAAGCAGAACTTCTACACCGCCGCTCGGAACGGACTCCGGGCGAAAATCGAGTGGATCACCGCTGATGGAGCAACGACGACCAGCACCGAAGAGATATACGGTGAACTGTTCGAGCACGCACGCGAGGGGCTCGAACAGCGGGGCCTCTCGGCGGAAGAGGCCCATGGATACATCCGGCCGTTGCGCGAGCGCGTCGACCGCCGGCTCACGCCCGCACGCTGGAAACACGACTACGTCCGCCGCCGCGTCGAGGAGAACGTCCCGCTGGCCGAAGCCATCTGGGGGATGCAGGCCACCTACATCCGCCATCAGGAGGGGAACCTGCTGGAGGGGAGTTTCGTCGACTGGTTCGAGTAACCTCAGTCCCCGGTCGCTAGTTCCGACTGTTCCGCCTCCTCGCGTTGGTCCGCAATCCCTGCGCACGCGACGACGCTTGCGCCCAGTTCTTCGACACGCTCTATGATGTCTCCGTCGGCGATGGTGCCGTCCTCGAAGGCGGCCCACGAGTCGGGGATGGCGACATCTTGCGGGAGCGGCCAGCCCTTCAACTCCAGGACGGAGGCCCGAAGATGCTGTAGCGTCGGCGTGGGGAACCCGCCGCCGGCCACTGCAAGGATGCCGACGGTCGTCCCCTCGACATCCTCGATACTGCAGTAGTCGAGCGCCGTCTTCAGCGGTGAGGCGATTGTGCCATGATACACGGGCGTTCCGAGGACCATCGCGTCGGCCTCGCGGACACGGGCAGCGAGTTCCGGGCCGTCACCGGAGTCTGCCGCACTCGCGTCAGGGTCGAACAGCGGGAGGTCCCACTCTCGAAGGTCGATGTGTGCAACCGTCGCGCCAGCCCCCGCTGCTGCATCGAGGGCGTGCTGGACGGCGATTCTGGTTCCGCTCTCGTCACGAAGGCTGCCGCTGACACCGATAACGTGTGGCGTGTCGTGCATTGTGTGCCTGTTCGTAGCTGCCGCCTATCAGTAAGTATTCTGAGAAATGGATTTCAGTACGTATTCTGATAGGTGGCTACGTCGCCAGACGATCCGTTGTGACATTGCGATTTTCACCCGCGTTCACTGCGGAATACCCTGCCAACCCCGGCTATCGTTGTCTGTGACTACGCCTGGTCTTCGTCGTCGCCCGCTGTCTCGTCCGTCTCGCCGCCGGCTTCGGACTCCGCCGTCTCAGCTTCTGCGTCTGCCTCGTCCATCTCCTCGTGTTCGGCCTCCTCCGTCTCATCCATCTCCTCGTGTTCGTCGTGTTCAGCGAACTCGACTTCGGCTTCCAGTTCGATTTCGACGCCTTTGCCCTCTAGTTCTGCCTCGAACTCAGCCATGTCTTCGACTTCGGCTTCCAGTTCCGCTGTGTCTATCTCTACTTCGACTTCCACTTCGACGGAAACGTCGTCTCGGTCCATACTCATATTCTGAGGGGCTGACATAACTCCGTTTTGCAATCGGCACCCTGCGGACGACTTCGACATCGATATGTGTGTCAATCGCCGACAGGTTGCTATGAGCGACCCCGTGGATGTGACCGTTGACGCTGACGACGAGTCGGAGTCGGTCCGCATCCACGACGACGGCGGCGAGGTCGAAGCCGGCGACGCGACCGTCCGATTCAGCTTTTCTGGGACTGGCGACGATGTGCAGTCCAGCGGTGACGACGAGCAGTCACCCGACGACAACGACGACGGTGACGAGCCGCGCCGTATCGTCGACCTCGATTCGGTGCCCACCGACAGCACGCTCGTCTTCGAGGCGCGCGACGGTCGGCGCGGTGTCAACTGCATCCTGCACCGTTCGGGCGATGCCGTCGCCGCCTGGCGCAACTCCTGTCCCCACCAGCCCGAGGTCCCGCTGGACCCGGGCCGGGGCGCGATTGTACGGGGTGACCAGCTGGTGTGTCACAAACACGGCGCGCAGTTCGAACCCGACGACGGCGTCTGCACGCATGGGCCCTGCGCTGGCGATGCTCTCGACAGTATCGAGGTCTCGGTTCGGGACGGCGACGTGTACCTGACCGACGAGCGCTTCGAGCGGGCCGACCGGCGCTGACACGCTGTCAGACTGTTTTCGGTTATCTCCCAATAAGCAGCGCCGTCAGTCGTCGGCGACGGCCGGTTCGCTGTTGTTCCGCGGGTCGGCCTCACGCCACGTTCCTCGGAGGAACCAGGCCGCTGCAAGGCCGGCCGCGAGGACGTTCGAGACGGCGAAGGCCAGCCAGATGCCCTGTTCGGCCAGTGAGTACGCGAAGAGGTCGACGACCTGCGGGCCGAGCCATGCCGGGACCGAGACCGGGCGGGAGGCGACCCAGGCGACCGGCAGGCGGATGATTCCCAGCATGGTAACTGCCAGCGCCGCTGCGGTGAGTGTCTTGCCGGCCCCACGGAACCCGCCGGAGTAGGCCCGAACGATGCCGATGAAGCCGAAGGTCGGGGCGACCCACTGGAGGAACTCGGCCCCGATGCGGACGACCTCGGGGTCGTCGCTGAACACGCTCACGACGGCTGGGGCGGCGAAGATAGTAACCACGCCGAGGACGGTGAGGATGGCAAACGAGACTTTTGCGGCGAAGTGGTTCGCCGTCGCTGCGCGGTCAGGCCGCTCGGCACCGAGGTTCTGGCCGGTCATCGTCTCGACGCCGCGGTCCATCGCGATGGCCGGCATGAACACCAGCGAGAACACGCGGATACCGACGCCGAAGGCTGCCACGACGGTCACGGAGAACGTCCCGACGATGAACAGCATGGCGTTGACCGACAGTGCGCGGCCAGTCCCCTCAACGGAGGCCGGGATGCCCAGCCTGAGCAGTTTCCGGAGGTACTCCAGGTCGGGGGCCATATCGCTGAGGTGAATCCGCACGCCGCGCCTCCCCGACAGGAGGATACCGATGCCGACGACTAGCGCCACACCGCGGGAGAAGATGGTCGCGACGGCCGCGCCGACGACACCCATCTCGGGGAACACCCACCAGCCGAAGATGAGGAACGGGTCGATGACGATGTTCAGTACGACGGTCCCGAACATCACCAGCATCGGCGTGATGGTGTCCCCGGCCCCGCGCATCAGTGAGATGAACACGAAGAAGCCGAACATCGCCGTCAGCCCGAGCGAAACGACCTGTAGGTAGCCTGTCGCGCCCGGGAGCACCTCGTTGGATGCGCCCAGCAGCGACAGAAAGTCCTCGACGAAGAAGTAGCCGGCCGTGCCGAGCAACACGGAGGCCAGCAGCGCGAACGTCACGGTCTGGGAGGCGGCGTACTCGGCCTCGCGGTGCTCCTCGGCCCCGGTGTGCTGGGCGACCAGCACGCTGCCTGCCACTGACAGTCCCATGCCGAGCGAGATGAGCAGGAAGATCATCGGGAAGGCAAAGGAGATTGCCGCAAGCGCTGTCGTGGAATACTGGCCGAGCCAGAACGTGTCGGCGAGGTTGTACGCCACCTGGAGCAGGTTCGTGATGACGATGGGGAAGGAGAGAAACAGCAGCGGCTTGCCGATGTCGCCGCTTGTCAGTTCTAGTTCCTCTTGCCCCTTGAACAGGTTCCCGAGTCGCGCTCCCAAGCGGCCTAGTTTCTGCCGGACGCTCACGCTGTGACCTCCTGCTGTCCGTCGAGAAGGTGCGTCTCGACGTACTCGGTGAGCATCCGTCTGGTACACTTGACCGGGCGTCCGGTCGTGACGCGCTCGGTCGCAGCCCCGGTCAGCACGGTGACGATGAACTGGGCGGTCTCATCGGCGTCGAGGTCCGATTTGAACGTCCCGTCAGCGATACCGTCTTCGAGAATCACTTCGAGTTCGTCGACGAGGTAATCGTCGAACTTCGTGAGCCGCTCGCGAAAGCCAGGTTCGTATGGCGCGTGGGCGCGGATTTCGAGAATCGCCGTCCCGAACTCTTCGCTCCCGTCATCCGGCTTGTCCAGCACGGAATCGATGAGCGAAAGCAGGCGCTCGTGTGGGGTCTCGCCGGCGGGGTCCTCGATCCGGTCGACGAACCCGTCATAGAGGTATTCGAGGAACGCACAGAGGAGGTCGTGTTTGCTGTCGTAGTGGTAGTGGAGGGCAGCCTTGCTCTTGTCCGACTCGTCAGCGATGTCCTGCATCGTCAGATCCGCGTAGCCGTGCGTACACAGCGCACGGTAGGTCGCATCCATAATATCGTCGGCCGTATCGCCGTCATCCATTACGTGTTACTAACTGACTGGTCAGTCAAGTATTCGTCGGTACCGTCTGCGGGTGGGTTCGCATGCCCTGCTATATCGGGCTCAGACTCGCGGGAGCCGTCGCTCTGGGAGAGGTCGGAACGACGGCAGAAGGCCAGTCGCTACTCCTTCAGGTCGAGGTCGAACTGTTCGTGTTCGCTTGCGGCGTTGAGTACGACGGAGGTGTTCGACTCCCTGATGTCCGGGTCAGTGAGGAGTTCCTTTATCTGGGCGTTCATGCCGTCGGTATCGGTGAACTTCCCGACCGCGATGATGTCGTAGTCGCCGGTGACCTCGTACACGGAGATCATCTGCTTGTGTTCTTTGAGGTCTTCGGTGACTGCCGGGAGCGACGACCCCTCCACCTTGAGCTGGATGATTGCCGTCACGTCGTAGCCGAGCTTGTCGTAATCGACCTTGGGGGTGTACCCGTTGATGATCCCCTCGTCCTCAAGATCGGAGAGGTGATTTGAGACGGTTGTTACCGATACGTCGAGGTCCTCTCCGAGGCTTCGGAGGCTGGCACGGCCGTCACCCAGAAGTGCATTCACTAGCTCACGGTCGAGATTTTCGTACGTCATTACATTGGCGGACGCCCCCCAGGGATTAGAATTTTACGAATGTCCAAATGTAAGCGAAAGCGTCGAAACCTTTGCGCAAATCAGCAGGGTTTTAGTAGTAGCACCGCTCCTATCGGGTGTCCAAAGATGACAAGCGAACTTTCAGAGGCGGCACAGGAGGTACTCGACGAAATCGACGAGAAGAACGTCGACTTCCTTCGGCTCCAGTTTACCGACATCCTCGGCACAATCAAGAACGTCTCGATTACAGCCGACCAGGCAGAGAAAGCGTTCACAGAGGGTATCTACTTCGACGGCTCCTCTATCAACGGCTTCGTCCGGATTCAGGAGTCCGACATGCGTCTGGACCCGGACCCCTCGACGTTCTCCGTCCTGCCGTGGAGAGAAAACGTCGAAGGCGGTTCGAGTGCCCGTCTCATCTGTGATGTCATCGACACCTCGACCGGCGAGCCGTTCTCCGGCGACCCGCGTGGCGTCCTGAAGCGTGCCATCAAGCGCGCCGAGGACATGGGCTATACGGTCAACGCTGCCCCCGAGCCCGAGTTCTTCCTGTTCGAGGAAGACGAAGAGGGCCGCGCGACGACCAAGACCAACGACGCCGGTGGCTACTTCGACCTCGCGCCGAAGGACCTCGCCTCCGACGTGCGCCGTGACATCATCTACGGCCTCGAAGACATGGGCTTCGACATCGAAGCCTCCCACCACGAGGTCGCACAGGGCCAGCACGAAATCAACTTCACCTATGACGACGCCCTGACCACGGCCGACAACGTCGCGACCTTCCGCTCCGTCGTTCGCGCCATCGCGGCCGAGCACGACCTGCACGCGACGTTCATGCCGAAGCCGATTCCGAAAATCAACGGCTCCGGGATGCACACGCACATCTCGCTGTTCACCGAGGACGGCGAGAACGCGTTCCACGACGACGACGACGAGTTCAACCTCTCCGAGACGGCCAAGAGCTTCACCGCCGGTATCCTCGAACACGCACCGGCCATCACCGCGGTCACTAACCCGACCGTGAACTCCTACAAGCGTCTAGTCCCGGGCTACGAGGCTCCGGTCTACGTCGCCTGGTCCGACCGGAACCGCTCGGCGCTCATCCGCAAGCCGGCCGCCCGCACGCCGGCCGCAAGCCGTATCGAGGCTCGCTTCCCCGACCCGTCGTGTAACCCGTACCTCGCCTTCGCGGCGCTCATCCACGCCGGACTCGACGGTGTCGAGCGCGACCTCGAATGTGAGGACCCGGTCCGCGAGAACATCTACGACTTCGACGAGGAGAAACGCGAGGAGTACGGCATCACCACGCTGCCGGAGAACCTCGGCGAAGCCGTCGACGAACTCGAAAAGGACGAGGTCATCAGCGACGCGCTCGGCGAGCACGTCTTCGAGAACTTCGTCGAGGCCAAGCGTCAGGAACACAAGGAGTACCTCGTCGACGTCTCCGACTGGGAACTCGACCGCTACCTCGAGAAGTTCTAAACGGCCGCCGCTTCAGTATTTTTTCGCGAGTTGCTCACCGGCCAGCGGTAGCGTTAGCAGGACCCCGGTCCCAAGCCCCGCAAGTAACGTGACGACGCCCGGCGTCGGGTCTAACCCGAACGTCACCCCGAGCAACGTTCCAACCGAGACAACGCCCAGCAGCGCTGTGATACCGACACCGTGCCGGGTCGGTTCCGGGATTGAATCTCCTAAGAGCGCCCAGACCACGGCACCCGCGACAGCGACACCCAGCGCGCCGGCCGAATTGCGGGAAACGCCGGTGACGAACAGCCCTGCCACGGCGATGACGGCCGCGAAGCCGAATACTCGCTCGGGCGTTTTGAGTGCGCTGAGGGCGAGTACGAGGGCTGTCCCGGCGATGGCAAAGCCCGCGACGATGTCGGCGAGGTAGTGGACGCCCAGTACTAGCCGGGAGAGCCCGATGAGGGCAACGATTGTCGCGGCGACAGCGGTGCGCTGTCGGCGCGTGCCGACCCGGAGCGCCCACGCGATACCGCCCCAGACGAGCAGCGAAAGGGTGGCGTGGCCACTGGGGAAGCCAAACCCTTCGCCGGTCGCCATCGACTCGTAGACGCCCCGCAGCGCCGCCGGGAGCAGTTCGGCGTGGGTGGCCGTGCCCGCCCCGGGCGGCCGTGGCAGCGCGAACACGCCTTTCAGTGACACGACGAGCGCGACGCCGACGGCGAGCAGTGCCACCAGCATCGCCGTCCGGTCGCGAGTGAGGTCCTGCCCGAGTTTTGGCGTCCACGGGCCGAGCCAGTACAGCAGGCCACAGGCCAGAAACGTGAACCAGAAATCACCCAGCTGGGTGATTAGAGAGAACAGCACGACGACTGCGCCGGGCAGCGCCGACAGCACCTCGGTGACGCCGACAGCCCGTATCACTGTCGCCAGTCGCGCACGCGGTCAACGAGCCGTCCGGGGAGGCCGGTGGCAGTAAGCGTCACACCGACAGCAATCATGATAGCGTAAAGGCCCAGTACCGACAGCCAGATGACCAGCATCGCCAGCACGGCCCAGAGCCCCTTCAGGTAGTAGAACGCGCCGAGGGTCATGATCGTGCCGTACAGCAAGACGATGTAGGGGCCCCACTGTCGGGCGTGGCCGCGGCGCATCCGGCGGCGGACGTACTGCTTGAGGTCCGACCGCACCTCGTCACGGTGGAGCGTCCGGCCCTCGATGTCCTCGCGGAACGACTCGAACTCCTCGCGGAGTTCCTGTAGTTCCTCGTCTGTCAGCGTATCAGTGTCTCGTCCGGTCGGCCCGGTTCCGGCTGGCGGGGGCGTGTCGGTCTCGTCAGCGTCCTCACTCATCGCTTTGCCGGACCGTCGGCGCGATACCTGTTGTAGTTGCCGGTCCGCGAGCGCCGCGTTGACCGCCGCGCCCACGAGGAGCACCTGTCCGGCGAAGTAGAACCACGTCACGAGCAACAGGACCCCGCCGATGACGCCATACACCTGATAGGAATCGGCCTGCGCCGCATAGACGTTGAACCCCGTCCCGAGCAGTGTCCACCCACCACCGGCAAACACCGCGCCGGGAACGGCCTCCCGCAGTGTCATCTCTTGGTCGGGAAAGAGGTAGTACAGCGGGAGGAAGGCGACTGCCAGCACGGGAACGAGCGCGAGCCCGCCGAGCGCGACCTGTACGCCGAGCACCGTCCCGAACGCGCCGATGATACCGAGCCCGACCAGTGCGATGCCGATGCCGCCTAGCGCGGCCAGCCCGTCGACGATTTCTCGGACAATCGAGTCGGGGCCGTCCGTCCCGTAGACGCGGCTGAAGGCCGTATCCAGTCCGCGAAACACCTTGAGCGCGCTCCACAGCGTCACGCCGACACCGAGCACAGTCGCACCACCGCGACCGGCCCCGCTGGTCAGCGCGTCTTCGAGCAGTGTCGACGCCGCCGGTGTGAGCACATCTCCCGCCGCCGTCACGATTCGCTCTGCGAAGGCTTCTCCGCCCGCCAGCGTGCCGACGACCAGCGTCAGCAACAACAGCGGCAGGAGCGAGACGAACATGTAGTAGGCGATGCCGGCGGCGAGAAAGGAGACCTCCTCTTCCTGAACGGTTCGGATGACAGCCCGACCGACGGAGACAGCGCGTGTGCGGTCCACGCGAGCACGTCAGAGTGGAGCCACAAATATACTGTCGACTGGCTGATGTCAGTCGGCCATCGACGCTATCTCAGTCGTCGAGCGCTGCGTCGGGCCGGTACGACCGGCTCACGACCCGCCACGTCCCCGACCGGAACCGATAGTAGGTCACCGCCGCGGGAACCGCCGTTTCGACGACGAGCGAGGCGTATAGCGCGAGTTTGCCAAGCGGCGTGACGTAGCCGAGATACGCCAGTGGGAGGGCAAACAGGTACATCCCGGCCAGCTGTGAGTAAAACGGCCAGCGCGTGTCGCCGCTGGCACGGAGCGGCCCGACTGAGCCGCCGTCGACGCCACGGAACACGACACTGGCACACGCAACGGCGACGAACACTGTCACCAGCGGGAGCACTGTGGGGTCCGAAACGAACAGACGGGCGATGCCCCGCGAGAACGGGAGCAGCATTGCTGCGACGACGATGTACACGCCGATACTCAGCCGGAGTACTGTCTCCGCCCAGATGGTCGCCTCGGCCTCGTCATCGTCGCCGAGTGCCTGCCCAACGAGGCTACTCGATGCGAGGCTCAGCCCCCAGTTCGGCGTATCAAGCAGCGCCCGGACGCGGAGTGCCACGACGTAGGCCGAGACGACGCCGGGCCCGAACAGGCCGACGATGAACAGCCGGGGGAACTGCGCCCCGGTCCGTGCGAGGTTGGCCCCTACGAGCGGGGCCCCGGTCCTCGTGAGGTCGCGAGCCAGTCCGCTATCGAAGAACGGCCGGGTGACCGGTATCTGTATCGGCAGTGTACCGACGAGTGGGAGTCGTCCACGAGTCAGCCCGACAGCGAACCCGACCGTGACGAGGACGTTCGCAACGACTGTCCCGAGCGCCGCACCGACGACACCGAGGTCAGCCACGAAAATGAGGACGGCGCTCAGCACGATGTTTCCGACCGCACCGCCGGCCCGTAACAGCATCGGCGTCCATGCGTCATCAGCCCCGACGAGTGCTCGGCTCCCGATGAGGTTGAGCACTGCAAACGGCACACCGAGGGCGACGACGCGCAAGTACCGCACACCGTACCTGATTGCCTGTGGCCCTGTCCCAACCAGATCGACGAGTAAGCCTGGAAGGACCCAGTACACCACTGCGAACGGGACAGTGGCCGCTACCACGACGACACTGCTGGTCGTAACGGTGACCGCTAGCTCCTCGCCGGCGTCGGCCCCGTAGCGCTGTGACACCATGCCGATAGTCCCACCAGCAACACCTGCGCCCAGCGCGAACACCAGTTCCCAGAACGGCGCGGCGAAGCCGACGCCGGCGATGGCGGTCGGTCCGAGCGCCAGCCCCACCATCGCCACGTCGACCGTCGACTTCGACATCCGGGCGAGTCCGGTGACGATCCGGGGCCAGGACAGGTCCGTCGCTCGCCGGACCCGCTCGCGTTCGACAAGCCCGAACCGCGCGAGCAAGCTGCCGACGAGCAGCAGGACGCCACGGACTGGATTGTACGTGGAGGGCACGTGTTCGCCCCTCCTTTGCAGTCGAACAGGAAAGGCGTTAAGAAAGGGGAGCCGCCCTCACAGGGTTTATACAGCGCCGCCGCAACGACCGGATATGGATACGGAAGCGGCCATCCGGAACGGGACGATGCAGGTGACGATCCTGTTGCTCGTCGCGGCCGCGCTGGCTATTGGCTTTGGCGTCGCCGGGGTCGGCGCGTCCCTGCCGATTGTCGTGGGCCTGCTGGTACTGACGGCTGTGCTGTACGCCGTCCGCCCTGACGAGGACCGATTCGGTTCCGTCGCCGGTGTCGATCTGGACGGCGTCGTCCAGTCGCTGTGGCTCGCGCCGCTCGTTACGGCTCTGCCGCTGCTCGTTCGCCTGTCGGCCACACCCGGCGAGGTGCAGGCTATCGGCGGGCTGCTTGGGCTCGCGGGGATGGCGAACTACTTCCTGCGCCCGGTGTATCTGCTGGGCTATGACCTCGTCTCCGCGGTTCGAGAGAGCGTCGGCCGGGCGAACGGTCGGTGAGGCGATTGCCGACGGCGACGCTCGCCACGGGATTTACACAGTCCGGCTGTGTGGTACGACTGGCGACACTATGCCGTGGCCACAGCCAACATCTTGCCGGAGGCGGTCGGCGTGATTGCCGCTCGGCTTCGAATTCGCCTCCCAGAGGACATCTGGATCGCTGACGTCTCACAGGCGAACCCGCAGGCCACGTTCCGGTTGCTCTCCGGTATTCGAGCCGCGACGAGGGCGGTCGAACTCGGCGAGGTAATTACCGATGACCCCGCGACCGCCGGCGACGCTATCGCGACGCATCCCTCGGTTACCGCATACGAGGAACTGGAACGCACTGCCGATCGGGTACTCGCGAAGTACGAGACGACGGACACGGACCTGTACGAGTTCGTCGCTGAGTCCGGCCTCCCTATCGAGTACCCGGTCACTGCCGAGAACGGCTGGTACGAGTTCGACCTCACCGGGTCCCGTGCGGAGTTCGACCACTTCCGGACGGCGATTGAGGACGCAGGTAGGCAGTACGAGCTGCTGTCGCTCGTTCACAGCACAGATCCGTCCGGACTCCTGACAGAGCGCCAGCGGGACGTCCTCATGGCTGCGCTCCGAGCGGGCTACTTTGAGTTGCCCCGCGACTGCACGCTCGCCGACCTAGCGTCGGCGCTCGATATCGACAAGTCGACCGCGAGCCGTGTGCTCAGACGTGGACAGACGCGAATTGTCAAGTGGTTTCTCACCACGGCGGCCTCGCAGTCCCCGGAGAATCGCTAACCGTGAGTGACGACTACTGGTCGCTCACTCTGGACACACCGTGTTGCTCCTCGGTCCAGTGAGCCGTCTCACGTGTGCGTTCTGCCGGCGATGACGGCGCTTCGAGAAGCTGTTCAAGCCGCCGCTCGAACTCAACTTCTGAGAGTTCGCCCCGAGCGTACCGCTGGCGAAGCGTGGCCAGCGCCGACTCTGTCTCGCTCTCCCGGTCGGTGGTCGTATTGCGGGTGTCACTGTCTTGATTGTATTCGACCACCCCCACTGCCACCGGGAGGACCACACCAAAGCCGACGACGAACACCAGCCAGAACGACTCGACGCCCAGTGCCAGCAATCCGAACGCAATGAGCAGTGTGGCCGCCGTCACGACTGCTGAGACGACTGCGCTCACCGGCTTGGGGCGCGCGTGGGACAGCGTTTGGCTCATCGGCCACCTCGAAGAACGAGGACCCCGGTGTACGCTGCCCCGATGGCGACAGCAGCGATGAGTGCAAGCAGGACCCCGAAGGCCCCGTAGCCGAGCATCGGATCGCTGTACGGTGCAATGATGTCCGACGGTGGTTCGATAGCCCAGGGACCGAGGTGGACGGACGCGAGCACCACGCTGTTCGCCGTAAAAAATCCGAGCCAGTACCGCAGTCCGGTCCGCCCGGTTACCGTGAGGACGAGGCCGATTGCCAGGAGTGGGTAGACGGCGAGACTGAGCGTGAACGCGTTTACTTCGGGGGTCAGCGGCCAACCCACGTGGTTCCCGCGGACGATGTGGTCGACGTGATGCGCGGCCCCGAATAGCGCCGGCACGAACAACACGAGAATCATCTTTCTCGGGACGGTAGCCGTACTTGCGACGCGACTGTTCGAACGGTGTTCGTTCCGTTCCATATGTACACAGAACGGACACAGTGAGGTGACGCTTACAGCAACATGTTGCATCCCGCTAGTACCGGTACCGCTGTTCGCGGGCGGTCAACGAGCACCCGGCGGTCTCAGTCTGCCGTCGCCTCGCGTATCTCTACCACGTCGGCGTCCGTCTTGAACGTCGTGCCGCCGTAGTGCGTTCGGGAGGCCGCGTAGCCAGCGTCACGGAGCTTCTCGATGAACTCGTCCATGGCTTCAGCGCCGCGCCCCCAGCGCTTGCAGAGGCGGTGCTGGTCATAGTGGGTCGGAGTGTCGATTTCGGCCCCGAGCGTCGCCAGCAGTTCTTTGGCTTCGTCGGCGGTGCCCATCTCTTCGCTCACCTGCTCTGAAACGGCGCTGATGAACTCGGGGTCACAGGTCCGACCCAGCCAGATGGGACCGGCCGTCTGGAGGTGCTTCTCACAGACCGGACAGTCCTCGGGCTGGTCGGCGATGAGGCCGTAATCGTGGTCGCGCCAGAGGCAGTGCTGGCAGTGGTGGACGTAGCCGAGTTCGTCGATGCAGTCGTTGGCGACTTTTGCGCCGTGGTCGAACTCCAGATAGGTCCGGGCGTAGTGCTTGGTCGCGTGGCTGAGAATCGGTCGGGCAGCGATGTCGTAGCGGGCGGCGGTGCGGACCATCGCCGATAGAAGGACGCGCATCCCCATCTCGGCGTGGAACTCGGTATTTCGTGGCACCGCGCCATACGAGCGGACGCCGCTCTCGAAGTGCGCGCCACACAGCGGCGCGGTGTCGGTGGCCGTCACACAGAGGAGGTGTTTGGTCCCCTGCACCGCCGCGTCGGCGAACGGAATCGGCGTCCCGAAGGGGTCCACGTCCACTACGTCGAACGCCTCGGAGTGCATGAGCACGTTCGCGTCCGACCGCCGGACCGAGGCCGCGAGGTCGTTGCGTTCGAGGTTCTGTTCACACAGCGCCGTTGCGTCGTCGTCGATATCACACAGCGTCGTCTCCCAGTCGTTGGCCGCCGCGCGGACGCCACGGATACCGCTGGCGGCGGTGGCGTCCAGATACGTCGACACGCGGGGGGTTCGCTCTCGGTAGGCCCGCAGCGCCGCCACGGTGATGTCGCGGTTCAGCTCCTGTACGGGGTTGAAGAATACGTCCGCACCCTTCCCCGCCTCCGGCTGTTCCGGCACCGTGACCGTCACCCGGCCCTCACTGACGCGCATACTCTCCGGTCCGTGCGGGCGCCGTTAAGTCGTTCGAACCTGCCTGTCGATGCTTCCGTACTTGAGGGTGGCGTGAACAGCCAGAAAGCCCCGAGGCGCTGGCATCGGAGGTCTCGCTGCGCGCTGCCTCGCTCCTTCCAGTCGCTCGTGCAGTGCTTGCGTCGCCCGCCGTCCGCCAGCGCCTCGCCCCTTCCAGTCCCACCCGTGTTGGCAGTGTAATCGCACTGTGCATGCCGGCTGTGCAGTCGCACTCAGCACGGTCGGCAGACTGTCCCCGTGATTACCACACTCATCTTGCTTCGGCGGCCGTCCGCTCTCGGGGCAGTCGAACGGTTACCGTCGTTCCGTCGCTCGTGTCGAAATCGAGGTCGCCCTCCAGCGTCGTCGCGGTCCAGCGGACGAGCCAGAGGCCGATGCCGCTGCCGTGGTTCAGGTCCGTCTCGCGGCCCCGCTCCAGTACGTCGAGTTCGTGGTCCGGCACCCCGGGGCCGTTGTCGCTGACGGTCAGCACGACATCGTCGCCCTCGACCGCGGCGGTGACGGTTACGACGGCGTCCGGAACGTGCTGGAGAGCGTTCTCGACGAGATTGGTAAGCAGGATTTCCAGCAGGGCGGGCTGGGTCGTCAGCCGGAGGTCGTCGGGTATCTCAACCGTGACCGAGCCACCGTATTCCTCGCGGGCGGCGTCGATGACTTCGGCGGCGAGGTCGGCCAGCACGACGGATTCGAGGCCTGCGTCGTCGGCACCCGCTTCTGCAAGGGTTCGAGCCTTCTGGCCGGAGTCGACCAGACGACCGACAGACTGCTCGATGGTCGCCGCATAGTCCGCGTGGTCGCCGTCGAGTTCCGTCGCTAGCAACTCCGACCGAGCCTGGATGACGACACTCTCGTTGCGGACGTTGTGTCTGAGAAAGCGATTGAGCACTTCGAGGCGGCGTTCACGCCGGATCTCGTCGGTGATGTCCTGAAAGACGACGGTGTATCCCAGTTGCGTGCCCGTCTCGTCCCGGAGCGCCGTCTGTTGGACCTTGTACTCGCGGTGCCGACCATCGGCCTCGATGGACACCCGCGAACTCCCCCCGTCGGTTGCGATGTCATCGCCGCCCAGAAAACCGTTCAGCGGCTCCGTCAGTGCCTCGTGCTTGTCGACGGCGAGCATCTGTTCGGCGGCGGGGTTGAGATTCACGACGCGCCCTTGCTCGTCGACGATGGCGACCGGCGTGGCGATGTCGTGGATTGCTGCCCGCTCGCCGGCCCGCCGGGTCGCCGGGTGGAACTCGAACATATCGCTGTGAACGAACGCGTACAGGTCCAGCGCGACGTGGGGCAGAAACAGGAGCGGCGTCAGATTCACTGCCGGAACCGGCCCGATACCGCCGGCCCACAGCAACACCGCGGCCCCGGGCGGTATCGGACTCAAGCCGACCGCCAGCGCCTCGCGCCGGTACAGCGGGCCGTAGCTGACGACCGTATCGAACACCAGCAGGGTCCCGAAGCTGACGAACAGCATCGCGACGATGATTGTGAGCAGTCCCACCGGCAAGACGGCGTAGTCGGCCCCCGCGCTGCCGGCAGCCGGTACGACCCGGAACCCCTGCCAGACCACAGTATGGAGTGGGTTTGTGACGACGAGCGCCGTTTCGACGAGCGGCAGCACCGCCACGCCACGGTACCAGCCGCTTTCGAGGACGTTTGTCCGGCCCGTGTATCCCAGCGCGAACGAGAGAAAACAGAAGCCAATCCAGATGATGCCCAGCCAGGATACCATCTCCAGAGCGAGGCGCAGTGCCGGGTCGAACACCAGCAGTGCCGCGCCGTAGCTGAAACACCAGACCGTCTGTGTGACGATGGTCGCGACGAACCACCGCGCGCCGGGCTTGTCCCAGTGTGCCTGGAGCTGGGCCAGCAGGTACAGCGACCCGAATCCCGAGGCAAACGAGCCCAGCGCCAGCCACGGGAGGTCGAGGTTCATGCCGGAATAAATCTGTACTCCGTGTTTATGTTTCTGGGCACAGTACAAGCATTGATAACTTCTCGCCGCCGGTGGCGAGCCAGCTGGAATCTGGCTGCTGAAGCCGACGCCGTTTTGTCACCCCTTTCCGTAGCACGGATGTGACTGATGTCGAGGAGTGGGTGGCCGACCTCGAAGCCGCCGGTGAGCTGACCCCCGATGCAGTGTCGGCTATCGTCGCCGTCCACGATGACCGCGGTCATCAAGCTATCGAGGCCGTCGGCGAGGGCCGCGTCAAGCAGTACCGCGATTTCACCGTCGTTGTCGGCCATGACGACGAGTACATCGTCGAGGACGGCGGCTGCACCTGTGCCGACAGCGAGTACAACCTCGACGCCGACGACCCCGACCAGCTTTGCTGGCACGCTATCGCGGTCCGCATCGCCGAGGCTATCGACGCCGTTGACGAGCACGATATGTGGTACTCTGAGGTCCGGGAGTTCCTCTAGACTACCTTTTTCCCGCTCGGGTGAGCGCATAGCGCTCACCTCTCGCGGCAAAAACGTGGGCGAAAAAGGCGCGAATCGCGGAGCGATTCGCGTGAAACCGCGCGCCGTCGGCGCGCGGTATGCTATGCGGTACGGCTTCCTCACCGCTCTGCTACTGCTACCGCACTGCTCCGCTCCTGCTACTGCCCCCGCTACCGCTCCACTGACCGCCCAGCCCCGTACGCAATCCGTCCTTCCAGTGAGAATCGAAGGACGGACCGGGAGCCGAGGTCGAGGGACCGGAGCGTGTCGGCCCGTTCGTGGTCACCCAGGTCCACGTCGATGCGGCTGCTCAGCGGCGCAGCCCCTAGTTTCCCCTGGAACTCGACCGGCGTCCGTTCCAGTCGTCCCTCCCGAACCGCGTAGCTCTCTATCTGCTCTCGGTGTTCCCAGGTCCGGGGCCAGTCGATGCTGACCGTCGCCACGCGGTCGCCGTCCTCGACGACCGTCGTCTCGCGGCGGGTCGTGTTGTCGTGGTGGCTGATGTTGGCGACTGTTTTCGGATAGCCCCAGATTTCGTCGCCGAGGGCGCGAGCGGGTTCAGTTGTCACCGGGAGCGACCAGACGTAGCCACCGATATCGCGGGTCAGCAGTGGCACCAGTGGTGGCTGCCACTCGTCCGCCGTTGCGCCAATCAGCACCGCGAACTCGTCGTAGGGGGCCATCGCGTCGTCGCCGATACGGTGATACTCGACACAGAGGAGCACGACTGCGGCCTGCCGGGCCGTTACTCGAACCGGTGTCAGTCCATCGGGCAGCAGCGACTCGGCAACGTCGTATCGCGCCGGGAGCACCGCGCCGGCAACCGTCGCCTCGGTGACCAGCGGCAGCGTCACTTCGTGGCCGGTCGAGAGCCGAACCCGGTCGCCGTCGGACAGGTGTATCATAACCACCGCCCCAGAAGCGCGCTCGCCCGACCGAACCCACGGTGTATCGGGTCCTGCAGTCGCGCCGGGAGCCAGTGGGTCCATCGGACGAACGTGGCGAAGGCCCCGACAGGATAGCGGGCCTTCGGCGGGTCGTCGGTCGCTGCGGCGAGTACCGTCGCCGCGACGGCTTCTGGCGTTGTCGCCAGCGGTCCGCCGGTGAGGACCCAGCCGTCCTCCAGCGCGTCGTACGTCCGGTCGTAGGTCGGCGTCCGGTCCGCATCACGCAGGCTCTCCAGCGCGCCATCGGCGAACCCCGTCTCGACCCACGCCGGTTCAACGAGCGAGATATGGATGTCGTCCGCGCCGGCCACCTCTATCCGAACTGCGTCAGAAAGCGATTCAACGGCGGCTTTCCCGGCTGAATACGCGCCGAGTCCGGGCGACGCGGTGTGGCCCAGGACGCTTGAGACGGTGATGATGCGCCCGCCGTGTTCGCGCATCTCGGGCAGCACTGCCTGTGCGAGTCGGTGTGGGCCGTGGACCAGCACGTCGAACTGCTCGCGAACGTCGTCGCTGGAAACATCCTCGACTGGGCCGGCGACCCCGTACCCGGCGTTGTTCACCAGACAGTCGAGTCGTCCCGCTTCCTCGATGATGTGGTCAACGACAGCCTCGACCTGCTCGCTGTCAGTTACATCGAGTTCGAGACAGCGACAGCGCTCGCGGATATCCGCTGGAAACTCGGTCCGAACATCCGTCGCGTAGACGGTCCAGCCGTCGTCGGCGAACGCCTGCGCCGTCGCCGCTCCGATACCCGACGCTGCGCCGGTGAGCAGCACAACAGAAGCTCCTGTAGACATACAAACGAACCCAAGTCCAGAACTCAGTGGTCGAGACAGTAGTCGACGTAGTTCCGGAGGATGCGAAGCCCGGTTTCGCCCGACTTCTCCGGGTGGAACTGCGTCCCGAAGACGTTGCCGGCGTCGTTGGCAACAATCGATGCGAAGTCTGTCCCGTAGTCCGTCGTCGCCACCGTCGCGCTCTCGTCGTCAGGAACGGCGTAGTAGGAGTGGACGAAGTAGGCGTGTTCGCCGTCGACGGAACCACCGGTTCCATCTGCCCGTGGGGTCTTCGACCCCACGCTGTCGACGCCCTTGACGAGGGGATGGTCCCGCGTCACGTCAAGTTCGTTCCAGCCCATGTGTGGCACGGTCTGGTCGCGGCTGAACCGGACGTTCTTCCCCGGAATGAGGTCCAGCCCCTCGGCGTCGCCCTGTCCTTCGTGGTCGGCCTCCTCACTCGTCGTCAGGAGCATCTGCATCCCGAGACAGATTCCGAACAGGGGCTTCCCGGCCTCGGCCTGTTCGACCAGCGCCTCGCGGAACGGCCCAGCGTTGTCCATCCCTTCGGAGAAGGCTCCGACGCCGGGCAGGACGATGCCGTCAGCCGCGTCGAACTCTGCGGGGTCCTCCGAGAGCGAAACATTCGCGCCGGCGCGTTCGAGCCCGCGCGTGACGCTCCGGAGGTTCCCCAGTCCGTAATCGACGACGACCACGTCCGCAGTCGTCTGTCTGACACTCATACCTTCTCGTAGGCGAACGGGGGGTAAGTGAGTTCCTGTTCGAACAAGCCTTCAGCACCGCCACTGTCAAGCGGGCGGTCTCGACCCCGCTCACACGTCCGGTCCTGAAAGAGTATCAAAGCTGAGAGTAGGCCGGCCCAGTTTTATCCACCTACCGCATACAGCCGCTGATGATTGACCTTACAGAAGTCCTGTACGTCGACGGTAACGTTCTCATCGCTGAATTTCCCGAAGAGATGGAGATGACGGATGAGACGTTTGCGAAAGTCAACGAACGATTCGAAGAACTCGCCTCACAGCCGGCGGTCGATACGCACATCTCAAATCTCCAGATGGAGGCGTCACTGAACGACGACGTGTTCTCGCGAGCACAGGAGGCCGCGGAAGCGGGCAAGGAGTTCGGTATCACGGACTGGGTCATCGTCTCCGAGGGGATCAAGAAAATGGCGCTCAAGAGTCAGGTCGGCGAGATTCCGGGTGTTGACATTTCGCTGGTTGATACCAGAGCAGAAGCGATGGACATCGCAGCGAACTAGCGGTTCCGAGCGCACTATCCGACTTTTAAAACTCGCCGAGTCGTGACTGGCCGCTCTGGGCGTCGGTAAACTCCGCGGCAGTCGTCAGCGCCGCCTCGAACGTCTCTTTCTGGCTCGGGTCGTACAGCGTCGCCGCCGGGTGAACGGAGACGAGAACGCGCCGTGGCTGGCCGGCGATAGCCACGTCGAACACGTCGCCCGCTTCGCCGGTGACGGCGACATCACGCTCTAGCAGGTGCTCGGCCGGCACTTTCCCGAGCGTCACGACGACTTCGGGGTCAACACGGTCGATTTCCGTCTCCAGATAGTCGCGGCAGTTCGCGAGTTCACCGTTTCGGGGGTCGCGGTTGTCCGGCGGGCGACAGCGGACGCAGTTCGTGATGCGCACGTCGCCGCGGTCGAGGCCGGCATCGCGTAACCCAGCGTCGAGCACGTCGCCGCTCCGGCCGACGAACGGCTCGCCCTGTTCGTCCTCGTTCGCGCCGGGGGCTTCCCCGACGAACAACAGGTCCGCGTCCGCGGGGCCGACGCCGTTGACGATGCGCGAGCGCGAGCCACAGAGGTCATCACAGCGCTCACAGCCGACGACATCGAGGCCGTCCATCTGCTCCATGCAGCGTCGTTTGCACCGAAGGCTCTCAAACGCAGCGGTCCGCCGGCAGGCACCCGACCGCGGACGCTGGCCGTGACTACCGCTTTACACCGGTTGCTTCGATCTGCACCGCCGCGTCGTTTGGCAGGCTTGCAACGCCGACGACGCTTCGTGACGGTCGCTGTCCGTCGAAAAACGCCGCGTACGCTTGCTTGACCGCTGGTAGCTGGTCCATCTCCGTGAGGTACACCGTCGTCCGCAGCAGGTCACGCGGTTCGAGACCGGATTCGGCAGCCATCGCTCGAATCTGGTCGAGTGCGGCCAGCGTCTGTTCCTGCACATCGCCGTTGCGAGCCGTGTCCGCGTCCGGAACCTGCCCGTCGAAGAATATGAGCTGGCTGTCCTGCTGGCGCTTGCCGTACACGCTGTGCTCTGTCGGCTGGTCGCCCTCGGACCGGGTCACGCTACTGTTGATATTCGTCTGCTCGTTCGTTTCTGCGGGGTCTACAGCATTCCTCGCCTGTGTCTTGCTCTCTGCCATTGTATTCGTACAAACACAGTGCCAGCTAATCAGGATATCTTTAGCTATTACTAACTGTAGACAATGATGAGGCAGTACTAGCTAGCAGGATGCTTTCGGGCCGCAGATATGACTTAGCAATAGACAACTTTTCGCTGTGGCTCCTGACAGCAATAACTCTGGCCTGTTCCACTGTCTTGACGACCAGTGTCACAGCGTCGCCGGTCGGCCGCTACCGCTGTCCGACTCACTCCATCTCGGCCAGTCCCCGCGCTGCCAGTCGGGCCACCCGGAGCGGTTCCGGACGGCCGCCTTCCGGCGTGAACGCCCGGACGACATCTGCGGCGGCGCTGTCGTCGATACCGACGCTCCGAACGTACACCGTCTCGTCGTTCACCGACACCGGTCGGCGCTCCGGCTGGGCACGGTAGGTCGCCAGCCGGTCCTGTACGACATTGGGATCGTCGAACGCCTCACGAATGGCCCCCTCGAGCCCCGGCGAGGATTCGAAGGTGACTGAGACGACTGGCAGGTCGGTGTGGTCGTGAATCCGGCGGAGGTCGAGGACGTTGAACCACGCCGGCGCGAGACCCGCCACCAGCAGGTAGCGGATGTCCTCGCGGTCCAGTCGGTCGACCATCGCACACACTGTCTCGGTCGCGTCGCTCCCGCCGACCGTGGCAGTACTGAAAACAAAGCCGTCGGCCACTCTACTGGCGCGGACGACAGCGCCAGCAAACTGACTGGTTTCCGCCCGGTACGACTCCGCGACGCCGAGGGCCCGTGCCCCTGCTTTCACGTGTTCTGGTTGTCTTTGATGTCTTCCAGTCTGTCGAGTAGTTCGTCGTTCGACGCGGTGAACTCGTACTCGATGTCGCCCTCGTGGGCGTTTTCTTCAGCATCGAGGCCGTCCTCGTCCTCGAAGTCTGTGTCGTACTCCTGATTGTCTTGTTCCGATTCGTCGTAGCTCCCGAACCCCATGGTACGTGTACAACTATGACGTTCACAGTAAAAAATCACTCGCCGACTCCAGCGTGTTAGCGCGTTAATACGATGTTCTTCGGTCTCACTCTCGGAACTGCTGTGGCGACCGGCGGCCGGGACAGTACACTCAAGCGGGCCGCGCCACAGGCTTCGTGTATGGACGTTCACAACGTCACCGCCGAAGCCGAGACGTTCACCTGCAACGCCTATCTCGCGACCGGCGAGCAGACGACACTCGTCGACGCTGGTGCGATGCGCGGCGTCGTCGACGTCATTCGGGAGCACGTCGACGCGCTCGATGCCGTCGTGTTAACCCACCAGCACGGCGACCACGTCCAGCGACTTGATACCGTCCTCGACGCCTTCGACGCGCCGCTGTACGCCTACGGCTCCCATCCCCGCCGGGACCACGCACTCGCTGACGGCGACACGCTCACCGTTGGCGATGAAGAGTGTGAGGTCGTGTACACGCCGGGCCACGCCGATGACCACGTCTCGCTCGTCTCCGAGTCAGCCCTGTTCTCCGGCGACGTGGTCGTCCACGACGACGGCGCGTTCGACGACGGCTCCTTCGGCCGCACGGACCGCCCCGGCCAGTCCCGCGAGCGCCTCATCGAGAGCATCGAGCGTATTCTCGACCGAATGCCGGCAGGCGTCGAACACATGTACTCGGGTCACGGCGGCGTCTTCCACGGCGATGTCCGCGAGGTTGTCGAGCGAGCCCTCGAACGGGCCGAGCGCCGCGAGCCGAAGTATCCCGACGACTGACCACTCGAAACCGGCACAACGCTCTAGTGATAGGGCCGATATTCGACGCTATGAACCAGCGACTTCTGACGGGGGCGGCTCTGGCAGTCTCCGGCGTCGTACTGGCCGCGATGCAGGTATTTCACGCGGTCCAGCAGACCCGGATTCCGGTGGCGGTCGCGGTCGATGCGCTCCCCTTTGTGGCGATGGGCCTCGCGGTGACGTACGCGGGCGTCTGGCTCGCCCGCGACACGGCATTTGAGGGGGCCACGTCCCGAGTGGCCGCGTGGGCCGCCGGCGGAACTGTGACGTTCGCCGCCGTGGCGGCGCTCCTGTTGTTCAGTCAGCGCGTGACCTCTGGCTCACTCGCCCGAGCGTCGTACCTGACGGTTGACCTCGTTACTGTCGGCGCGCTGGCGGGCGTTCTGGTCGGCCTGTACGACGCCCGGAGCCGCAGTCGGCTCCGCGAACTGGCGGCCGAGCGCGACCGCGTCGAGGCTTTCGCCGGGAAGGCGGCCGACGTGAACAACTACGGGCGCGCCATCGCCAGCGCCCCCAGCGTCGACGGCGTCGCTGCCTTCGTTGTTGAGGCCTTCGGCACGATGACCGACATGGAGGAGACAGCCGTCATCCAGCTCAGGGACGGCGATGCGGTGGCGCTCGCGAACACGGTTCGGACCGTTCCGGTCGACGTCGTCGCCGAGTTCGCGCAGGCCGTCCGGGCACAGGAACAGGGAGCGGTCATCGTTCACGACCGGCCGTTCCCCGTCGACATCCCCGAGTCAGTCACCGATTGCGTGTCGGCAGTGGTTCTGGACGATGAAGACGAGACGACAGTCGTCATCTCGGTTACGACGGACGAGACGACTGTCGGTGAAGAAGACCAGAAGCTGCTGGAGCTTCTCGTCTCACACGCGTCGGTTCGCATGGCGACGCTCGACCGGCAGTCAGCGGATGAAGAACCCACTGGGCAGTAGCCGAGTGGTGACGAACTGCCACCGGATGTCGGTGGCAACTGACCCGAAAATCAGGCGCTGCGGGTTTCTTTCGCCTTCGGACGCAGGTTGCCGTAGCCACATTTCCGGCACTGCTGGGCGCGCTGTGGGTTCCGAGCGTTACACCGCATGCAGATCTGCTTGTTGAGGAGTCGGTCGGACGCTGTCTCGAAGCTAGCCATGCGCGGTCATTCCCGGTGCGCGCGTTTAAGCTTTGAGTTTCGGTCCGGGACCGATTCAGCGTGGAACGACGGTGAAAGACAGGGAGACACCTCCCAGTCGTCGCCGGCTTTAGATGCCCGAGCGACGAAGCCGGAGTATGTACGATCAGGTCGCAGACCTACCGGTCACCATCGAGAGCTGTTCATTCGAGCGTCGAGAACGGGCGACCTCCAGCGGATTCGACCGAGTGACGACGGTCATCCACCTTTCCGGTGCGGGTGAGACCGGCAGCGGCGAGGACGTGACGTACACAGCCGAAGCCCACGACGTGCTACAGGACAGCGATGCGTTGCCGGGCGAGGACTCCCCGCTGGCCGGCGAGTACACCGTTGATTCGTTTTCGGCGACGCTGGAAGCGACCGATTTGTGGCCCGAGCCCCCCGACGAGAAGCGGTTCCGTCACTACCGCCGCTGGGGGTTCGAGAGCGCGGCGCTTGACCTGGCGCTGCAGCAGGATGACACGGACCTCGGGGCAGCACTCGGCCGACAGTACGACCCAGTGAACTTCGTCGTCTCGACGCGGCTCTCGAACGCCGACGACGACACGCCGCCGACGGCTGACAGATTGGCGATGCTGTGTGAGCGCTACGGCGACCTGTCGTTCAAACTCGACCCGACGCCGTCTTGGAGTGACGCCCTTGTCGACCAGCTGGCGGACTACGACGTTCGCGTGCTGGACCTGAAAGGGCTGTACGAGGGGACAGATGTCGATGTCGCGGCCGACCCGGAGTTCTACCGCCGTGTCGTCGACGGCCTCCCGGACGCGCTGGTTGAAGACCCCGACCTGACCGAGACGACCCGACCCATCTTCGACGGTCAGGAGGCCCGTGTCACCTGGGACGTACCTATCACCGGCGTTGAAAGTATCGAGTCGCTGCCCTTCGAACCGGCGTGGCTCAATATGAAACCATCCCGTTGCGGGACCGTCGAGTCCGTGCTTGCGACTATCAACTACTGCGAGGCACACGGTATCGACCTGTACGGCGGCGGGCAGTTCGAACTCGGTGTCGGCCGCGACCATATCCAGGCGCTAGCGTCGCTGTGCTATCCTGATGGGCCAAACGACGTTGCGCCCGGCGGGTATAACGACCCCGACCCCGACGCGGACCTGCCGACGAGTCCGCTCACCCCTCCCGACGCGCCAGCCGGTATCGGCACCAGCTTCTCGTAAGCGGCCTTAAATATGAAGCCGAAGCTACATTATTGTTGGAGAGCTAACTATTGTCATGCGATGTCAAGCCTGCGGAGAACGCATCGACGACGTACTGGAGGCACATGCGCGGCGGGCCTGTCCACACTGTGATGCGCCGCTCCTCGAAAAGCCAGCAACGCCCCGATGACTACTCCTCGGCGAGATAGTCGTCCTGTACGTCGATGACGTCGCTCGAATCCTCGCAGTTCGCGTACCGTTCCAGTGGTTCCTCGTTCAGTTCCAGAAACGTGTGGCCCCAGGAGAACGTCGAGAGAATCCGCTCGGCGTGGTCGTGCTCCCCGAGAATGGCGAGCGCACCCGCGAAGGCTTCGACGGTATTGAGCTGAAAGGCCGTGCCGTAGTTGACCGGGTTGCCGGCGACGAGGAAGGGGAGCGAGCGGTGCACCCCTTCGAGGTCGAACGCCTCCCGTTCGGCGGTCTCCCAGGAACAGTCGAGTGCAACCAGACGGCTGTGGCGAGCGCCGTCGCCGGCGGTCGGTCGGTCCGCCGGAGACAGCGCCTGCTCGGCGAAGGGGTTGAGCACGATGCCGGGCGGCGTCGACCGCGTCGCGCGGTGGAGTTCGGCCTCGTCCATCCGGGCCAGTTTCCGTGCGCTACATTTATCGGGGTCGTCGTCACCCTCGTACCGGACGTGCAGTTCCACACCAGCGCTACTACGCTGGCGAATAAAAGCGACTCGTTCAGTGACACTGTGCAAACACTGTTATAGCCGGAATTGGTTGTACAACGTGTGCTTTCAGAGGGGACGGCGGCACCACTGTTCGAACTGCCGGCGCTCGTCGATGGCGACTGCCAGCGAGTCGAACTATCCGACTATCTTGGCGAGGACGTGGTCATCCTTGCGTTCTATCCGGCGGATTTCAATCCGGCCTGTGACGACACGTCCTGTGATCTGGACGAACTCGACCTCTTTACGATGCAGAAGGACGTGACGATCCTGGGCATCAGCCCGGATTCGGTGTATAGCCACCGGGCCTTCGCCGACCGCTACGGCCTGAAAGTCCCGCTCCTGTCCGACACTGACCACGATGTCGCCCGTGAGTACGGACTCGACTTTATCGACGATATCGGCCAGCAACTGATCGAGCGCGCTGTCGTCGTCATCGACCACGACGGCGACGTGCAGTACGCCTGGAGTACCGACAACCTCCAGCAACTCCCTCGTGTCGGGGAAATCAAGGACGCTATCGCCGACACCGGTGGCGACGACACCGCGTTCGCCCGCTACCGCGTCGGCCACGCCCACTACACTGAGGGACGGCGCGCGTTCACGTCGGCGATGGGGGCCTTCCGGGAGTCGGAGTGGATGGTCGCACAGGGCGACTTCCAGCAGGCACGCGAGGAGTTCGCCGACGCCGAAGACCACTTCGACACCGCTGTCCGGTTCGTCGACGACGAGTCCCTGAAACCGATCTACGAGGACACAAAGACGAAGGCGAACTCGCTGTGGCAGGCCAGCGACTGGCTCACACAGGCCGCTCGCGCCTACTCTAGCGGGGACGGTGCCGAGGGCCAGCAACTCCGGGACGACGCAGAGCGGCCGCTTGAAGCTGCCCGCGGCTACAAGGAACCACCCGACCCCGACGGTCCGTGGCCGCCAGATCTGGAGACACTGAAAAAAGAGACGGACAACGACCGGCCGACGTTCCTCACACAGGACGAGACCGCTGTGGATACCTCGCTCGACGTAGACATCGACGCAGAAGTCGAACGGACAGACAACGAGCTGACGGAGACGGCGTCGTCGGCTACCGAGTCGCTGGAGTCGACGCCGTCATCTGAAGCCGCCGATGCGGCCGACGACATACGAGACACAGCCGATGATCCGACGGCAGAATCGGCCGAGGGGACGACGACGGGGACAGCTACCCAGTCAACGAATCCGCCGACCGCAACCAACGACGCGACCGCTCACGCGGACCAGTCGACAGCGGCGGAACCCGATGCCTCGTCGGTTGACGATGCCTCACCGGAGTCGGCACCGACGCCTGACGGCGAGGGTGAGCTTTCGGATGTCGACGACGCTGATATCGAGGAGATTCAGGCCGAACTGGCCGCCAGCGAAGCTGAAAACGAGCCGACGGACCCGCTGGACGAGGCCCCGACCGCGATGGTTGAAGAGCCTCCCGACACGGTCGGCAGCGCGGACGACGACACCTCGACACAGGACGCGTCGGACGGCGAGCAGTCGACCCCCGACGCGTCATCGGACGCCGCCACTGACTCCGAGACGGAGACTGACGACGCAGTCGAACTGGATCTGGCCGACCCGATGGCCGACGGTGACGGCGGCGACACGGGAGAATCAGCCGACCCCGAGCAAGCTGCCGATTCGGTCCCGGACGCGGCTGACGAGACATCCGACGCGGAGAGCGATAGAGACACGGGTGACGAACCCGAACCAGGCCCGTGACGCGACCTGCTCTCCGTCAGCGGACGCGGGCCTACTACGACGCCATCGACGGCGACGACTACGACCAGTTGGCCTCGCTGCTCGCCCCGTCGTTCGTCCACGACCGCCCCGACCGGACCATCGAAGGCCGGGACCGGTTCGTACAGTTCATGCGTGAGGAACGACCCCAGACAGACACCACGCATCCGCTCGACGGCCTTTACTGTCGCCAGAAAGACAGCGCGGTTGAGCCGGCCGACAGCGACGACGCGACGACGGCGGCAGTCATCGCCCGTGGCCGCTTGCTCGATGCTGAGGGCGAGTGCATCGTCGGGTTCGTCGATATGTTCACGTTCGCCAGGGACGACATCGAGCGAATAGAGACGTACACGCGCTAAGGCTTGCCCGCTTGCGGCGTTGCTATTTTACTGTCCGGGCAGCGACAGCTGAACGCCGTACATCGACCCGTCGGTCTCGGTCCCGACGAGCGTGTCCATGGTCCACGGCGTTTCGCTGACCGCGTCGCGGAACTCCGACGGAGTGACCAGCAACAGGTCGGTCCACGGGCCGGCCAGCCCGTCGTACTCGACGCGGAAGGTCCGGTAAGCGACACCGGGCTGGGTGCGGTGGGCCGCGTCAGTCTCCGGCTCTGCCCGGTCGAGCGTGTCCATGTCGGCGACGAGTCGGCCACCGGGCTGTGTCACCGCCGCCAGTTCGGTGAGCGTCGTCCGGAGGTCGGCCAGCGAACTGCCGAGGCCGAGTTGTTTGCCAAGGGCAACGACCGTCTCGAATCCGTTGCCCGGCGGCCGTCGGAGGTCGCCGACCACGGGACGCGTGACGCCGCGCTCGCGGGCGACCGCGACGGCTCCCGGACTCCGGTCGATGGCCAGCACGCTGTGGCCGCGCTCCTGTAGTGGAAGCGTGTGTCGGCCGACGCCACAGCCGGCGTCGAGGACACGGCCCGTCACCGCCGAGAACAGGTTCTGTTCGATGGGATGCCACGCCGATGGCGGCTCGAAGTAGCCCGAAAGATGTGCTTCAGTCAGATCGTCGTCGTCGCGGCGATAGCGGGGTGGCTCGGCGAGGTCGTCGCGGTGAAAGTCCAGCACCATCCGGCCGAAGGCGTCGTCAGCCATATATCGACGGTGCCGGCGAACGAATGTAATACTGTATTGAAATATGGTTCCGTGTAACACGCCGCATACGGGAAAGCGGGACACCGGCCGTGCGCAACGGACCGCGGTGGCCTACTCTTTCTCGCCGGCTCCGACGGCGCTCTCGCCGATTTTCTCGGAGCCCTCGATGACTTCCTGGCCGCCCATGTACGGGCGGAGCGGCTCGGGCACGGTGATGGTTCCGTCGTCGTTCTGGTAGTACTCCATGATGGCGACGAGGACACGCGGGACGGCGAGTCCGGAGCCGTTCAGCGTATGGAGGTAGTCGGCGGATTCGTGGCGTTCGGGGCGGTAGCGCAGGCCGGCGCGGCGCGCCTGGAAGTCCTCGAAGTTCGACACCGAGGAGACTTCGAGCCAGCGGCCGCCGCGGTCGGGACCGTCCTCCATGTCGTCGCCGGGTGCCCACACCTCGATGTCGTACTTTTTCGCCTGTGTAAAGCCCATGTCGCCGGTACACATGTCGAGCACGCGGTAGGGCAGTTCGAGCCGGTCGAGCACTTCGGCGGCCTCGTCAAGCAGGCTCTCAAGCCGGTCGTAGCTGTTCTCGGGCCGGACGAAGTTGACGAGTTCCACCTTGTGGAACTGGTGGACGCGGACGTACCCCCGCGTCTCGGTCCCGTGCTCGCCGGCCTCGCGGCGGAAGTTCGGCGAGAACGCCTGATGTTTGACCGGCAGGTCGTCATCAAGTAAAATTTCGCCGCGGTACATGTTGGTGACCGGCACTTCCGCCGTCGGGAGCAGCCACAGGTCATCGCTGTCGTAGTCGTCGTCCTGTCTGGCTCCGACGCGGTAGGCGTCCTCGTCAAATTTGGGGAGCTGGCCGGTCCCTTCCATCGAATCGGAGTTGACGGGAATCGGCGGGAGCACGTCGACGTACTCCTGCTCGCGGTGGACATCGAGCATGAACTGGATGAGAGCGTGCTCTAAGCGCGCCCCCTCGCCCTTGACGAACTGGTAGCCGCCGCCGGACACTTTCGCACCGCGCTCGAAGTCAAGCAGGTCCAGATCCTCGCCGAGGTCGTAGTGGGGCACCACTTCGTCGGGCAGGTTCCGGAGGTCGTCGAACCCTTCGCGGTAGCGCTCGACGTTATCGGCCTCGCCATCGCCGGTCGGGACCGACTCGTGGGGAATGTTCGGCAGTTCTAGCAGCGCCTCTTCCAACTGGGACTCCAGTTCGTCGGCGCGCTCCTCGATATCCTGCAGTTCGTCTTTGAGTTCCTGCGAGCGGTCGATGGCCTCCTGGGCCTCTTCGTCCTTGCCGTCCTGCTTGAGCTCGCCGATCTTGCTCGACACCTCGTTGCGCTCCTGTCGGAGCCCGTCGCCTTCGGCTTTCAGTTCCCGCCACTCCTCGTCTATGTCGAGGATTTCGTCGAGGTCGACGCCCGTGACGCCCTTCCGCTCGATAGCGTCACGGACCGTCTCGGGGTGCTCCCGGACGAACTGTCTCGATAACATGGCCGACGGTTCTCGACGGCAGAAATTAGTCGTGTCGGTCCCGCGGTGGGGCTGGCCCTGCCCGCGACCCCTCCGTCGCCCTATGCCTCGCCGCCGACCTTGACGGCCAGCACCGGCACCGGCGAGGCCCGAACGACCGACTCGGTGACGCTGCCGATGAGTTCCCGAGATGGCCCGGTTCGCCCCTCCGTCGCCATCACGACGACGTCGATGTCGTTGCGCTCAACGTATTCCACGACTTCCTCGTGGGGAACGCCCTGCTTGACCGCCGTTGTCACCGTGTCGATGCCGGCGTCTTCGGCCTGTGCCTGCAGGTCATCGACGGCCTGCTGCCCGGCGTCGGCGAGGCGGTCGAAGATGCTGCTGTCCTCGAACTCGGGAATCTGGTCGACTACCTGCTCGGTTTCGAGGACGTGCAGCGCGTACAGCCTCGCATCGTGGCGCTGTGCGAGGTCGATGGCGTGTTCGGCCGCGGTGGCGGACCCCTCGGAACCGTCGGTCGGAACGAGTACGGCGTCGTACATACAGTGGTGTTTCTGATTCCGGGTAAATGGCTTTGCCCTTCCTTTTGCCTGACTGTCACGACAGCCACAGCATAACGGTTTTGCCCCCGCCGGTCACGAGAGAGTGTATGGGAATCGGTGACGTTCACGAGGTGACGGTCGGGGACTGCATAGATGTCCACTACGTCGACGTCGGGATGTACGGCGTCGCCGAGTACGGGCCCGTCTACATAATCGACGCCGAGCGACCGGCGCTGGTCGACACCGGCACCGGCGCGCGACACGAAACCATCCTCTCGGCGATGGAGTCGGTCGGGATTGCGCCCGAGGATCTGGAAGTCATCGCGGCGACCCACGTTCATCTGGACCACGCCGGCGGAGCCGGCTACCTCGCCGAGGACTGCCCGAATGCGACGGTGTACGTCCACGAGTCAGGCAAGCGCCACCTCGTCGACCCCGAGCGGCTCTGGGAGGGGACCAAACACGCCGTCGGTGACCAGATCGAGTTCTACGGCAAGCCGATCCCGGTCGCCGAAGACCGTATCGAGACGCTAACTGACGGCGACGTGATCGACCTAGGTGACCACTCCCTCGAAACTCTGCACGCGCCGGGCCATGCGCCACATCAGGTCGTCTTCTACGACCCTGCCATCGACGGTGTGTTCACCGCCGACGCCGCCGGCATCTACAACCCGTCGACCGACGAGATGCACGTCACGACCCCGCCGGTCAACTTCACGCTCGACCAGGCGCTCGACGACGTGGCGATGATACAGGACCTCGGCCCGGACATCCTCATGTTCGGCCACTTCGGTGCCGTCGAAACCGGCGATAAGCTGGAAACATACACCGAGATACTACCTGAATGGGTCGCCGAGGTCGAGCGAAAACGCGAGGAACTGGACGACGACGAGGCGGTCATCGATTACTTCGTCGAGCGGGCCGACACCGATACCTGGGGCGAGCGAAAGGGCCGCGCCGAGATGCGCCTGAACGTCCGCGGCGTCCTCGTGGCGCTCGATAACCGGGACGAATAGCCAAACGTCACAGAGGCCTGACACTGCGGTCCCAATGGAGCCCCCGTGTGCCGGTGAGTGAATGCGTTTATACGAGGGCGATGCGTTAGGCTGGACAGATGGAGGCCAACTGTGGCTGGTAGTTCGGGGCTACTGATTCCGCTTGTCGCCGGTATCATCGGGCTCGGTGTTCTTGCACAGGTCCTCGCAGCACGACTGCGGGTGCCTAGTATCATCTTCTACCTGCTGGTCGGTGTCATCATCGGCCAGCCCGGACTGAACATCATCGGTGACGGCACCTTCGGTGGAGCGCTGTCGGCAATCGTCGGCTTAGCGGTCGCAATCATCGTTTTCGAGGGGGCCTATCACCTCCGATTCGACCGGCTACGCGAGGCTCCGGCCGCGACGTTCAGACTCGTTACCGTCGGTGCGGCTATCGCACTCGTGGGCACCGCTATCGCCGTTAAGTTCGCGTTCAGCTCCGCGGCCGTCTCCTGGAACCTCGCGTTCCTGATCGGTGCGCTGCTGGTCGCGACCGGGCCGACCGTCATCACGCCAATCCTCGATGTCGTTCCGGTTCGAGACCGCGTTGCCGCCGCGCTGGAGACGGAGGGGATTGTCAACGACGTGACCGCGGCTATCATCGCCGTCGTCATCTTCGAGACGGTCAATCCGGTGGCGTCGAGCGAGGGACTGTTGCGGGCGTTCGCACTCCGGTTGGGAACGGGCCTGCTCGTCGGCCTCATCGTCGCCGGTGTGTTGTACTACCTCCTCCAGTACGTCGACCTCTCGCCCGGTGACGCACCGCGGAACTCCCGACTGCTCGTGCTCGCCGGGGCGCTCATCGCCTACGCAGGCGCGAACACGATAGCGACCGAGGCCGGTGTTGCCGCCGCCGCCACGGCGGGGATGGCGCTCGGGAACGTCGACCACCCGTACGAGGAAGACATCGAGGAGTTCAAAGGCGATATCACGCTGCTGGTGCTGTCGTTCGTGTTTATCGCACTGGCGGCGCAACTGGAACCCGCCTCGCTCATTGATGTCGGGCTAGCGGGCATCATCGTCGTCCTCGCCGTCGCCTTGTTCATCCGGCCGTTGCTGGTGTTCGTCTCGACCGTCGGTGACAGATTCACCACCAACGAGAAGCTGTTCGTCAGCTTTGTCGGGCCGCGTGGTATTATTCCGGCGTCTGTTGCCACGCTGTTTGCCGTCGAACTGAACGCCGCGGCCGAGGAGGTCACTGGGGCACAGGCTGAACTGCTGGGGACGCAGGCCGATATCCTGCTTGGCACTGTCTTTCTCGTTATCTTTGCGACCGCCCTGTTTGAGGGTGGACTGGCGCGATACATCGCGGAAAAACTGGATGTGATACCAATGCGAGTCATCATTGTCGGCGGCGGACAGGTGGGCCGAGCGCTCGCCGCACGCCTCGAAGACCGGGGCGAAAACGTCGTCATCATCGAGCAGGAGGAAGAGATCGTCGAACGAGCCCGTAACGACGGCTACGCCGTCGAGATCGGCGACGGCACCGACACCGACACGTTGCGGTCGGCCGGGGCTGAAAACGCCAAAACCGTCGTCGCGGCGACCGGTGACGACGACGCGAACCTGCTGGTGTCACAGCTAGCGAGTTCGAAGTTCGGCGTCGAGCGGGTCATCGCCCGCGCGAACAATCCGGACAATGTTGAGGCCTTCGAGGACCTCGGCGTTCGCACCATCTCCTCGGCGATGGCGACGGCCTGGGCCATCGACAACCAGATCGAGCGCCCCGCTATCGCCCACTGGATGACCGATGTCGGTCGGAGCGGCGATGTGCAGGAGGTCGAGGTCAAGAACCAGGAACTCATCGGGAAGCCGATCCGCGATGTCGGGCCGATGCTGCCCGACGCCTGTCTGGTCGCGCTCGTCAGCGGGGAACTCCACGAAAACGCCGAAGTACCCACAGCAGACTATATACTTGAGGAAGGCGACATGGTGACCCTGCTGGGCCGTCGAGAGTCCGTGCGCGACGGGATGAAGATGGTCAGCGGCGACTAGTCGTCGGTAAGATGGGCACCGTCTGATTCGTCGACACCTGCTGTCCACGGCGACTCACCGCGGTCGCCGTCAGTTTTGTACGTCCCGCGAGCGCTCGCGATGTGATGGCCATCGGTGTCGTACACTTCTGCATCGACGACTGAGACGCTCCCGCCGTTTCGGATCACCTCCGCCTCAGTCCGTAAATCGGCGGTCGCTGGCGCGAGGTAATCGATCCGCATGTCGACCGTTGGCGAGACGGTGCCGGACTGTGAGATGACGGCCGCCCCGCCGACGGTGTCGACGAGCGAGTACGTGACGCCGCCATGTGCGATTATCGATTCGGGGTTCGAGGAGTGGCCGTCCTCTAGCGGGAGCTCGCCCGCCGCATAGCCATCGTCGACGGCCGTTATTTCCATCCCTAACTGCTTGACAAACGGGATGTCGTTGAACATCGATTTGAGACTCATGGCTATCCCAACGGAATCGAGTCTGATAAGCCTCCGAGAACGCACAACAACGGGTCAGGCGTGGTCGGTTTCTTAGGACACGTCCCGGTTAGTCGCCTGCCACTGTTCCGTCCACGCTCTCGTCGCCCCCCGTGGCTTCTTCGGGGAGCAGATGCTCCGGACGACGCAAGTAGCTCGGTTTCTGTGCGAACGCTTCGATTCGCTCCCACTCCTCCGGTGTGATGTGACCGTCCATACAAAGTATGTGTTATTGACACTACTTTAACCCTTACAATAAAACCTAAAATTAATTTATAGTGACTAGTCATCTACAATCCCGAACTGCCACTATCGCAGCGCGTACACCGAGAATGAGGATGCCGGTAGACTGTAGCGGCCTTGCTACCGGCCCCCGCTCCCTATCAGCACCCCTCTTTGCCCCCCTGATGACCTAATATGATTTTAGGCAGATATGTGGGTACTACTATATGTTTGCCGTAGCTACCGGATGCCATGCAACCACAGCGGGCGACGTACGTCAAGAAAGCCTGTGCCTACATCACCAGAAACGGGTCGGAACTGCTGGTGTTCGACGGGCCGGGGCACGACGGGCTACAGATACCGAAGGGAACCGTTGAACCAGGGGAAAAACCGCGGGTCGCCGTACAGCGAGAGGCTGTTGAGGAGAGCGGTCTCGCTTCATTCGAGCGCCTGCAACACATCGCCACCGACGTCTGGACGCGCCGCGAGTCGCCCCCGAAGCGGTACGTGCGGTCGTTCTACCACCTCCCCGTTCACGAGTCCCGGGACCACTGGGTCCACACCGTCACCGGGACGGGCGAGGAACGCGGCGCAGAGTTCGAGTTCTCGTGGGTCGACCTCCAGACCGATGCCACCTTCGCACTTGATCTTGACGACTATCTCCACTCCCTGACGAGTCCCGCTGAGGCGACGACAGCCGGCGATGTGGCTGCCGATTAACGACTTCTTCTCTCAAATATCGCTCGTGCAAGCGCCACAGCGGTCGCAAATGACGGATTCATAAGAACAGACTCGAAACCGACGGATTCGCAAACGTCGTGCTGGGGCAGAATACTGAAACCGCGCTGACAGCGGCTGCTCAGGGCAGTCGGAACTCGATAGCCGCGCCCTGACCGAAGCCGACACACTCTGTCGCCAGACCCAGCTCCGCGTCGCGGCGGTTCATTTCGTGGACGAGCGTCACTGGAAGGCGCGCGCCAGAGGCCCCGAGCGGGTGGCCGATGGCGATTGCGCCGCCGTTGACGTTGTAGATGTCGTCGTCGAAGCCGAGTTCGCGCTGGCAGTACAGACACTGGGAGGCGAAGGCCTCGTTGAGTTCCACGAGGTCGTAATCGTCCGTCTCGCGGTCTGTTCGTTCGGTGAGTTTGCGAACCGCGGGGACCGGGCCGATACCCATCACAGTCGGGTCGACGCCGGCGACTTCGTGGGAGCCGATCTCCGCCAGCACGTCGAGTCCGCGGTCTTCCGCGAACTCACGGGAGGTGACCATCAGCCCCGCCGCACCGTCAGAAACCTGCGAGGCGTTGCCGGGCGTGACCGTCCCGTCCGACTTGAACACCGTCGGTAGCTGGGACAGCTTTTCGAGCGTGGTGTCGGGGCGGATACCCTCGTCTGCGTCGAGCTGTCCGTCCTCGGTCTCGATCGGGACGATTTCGTCGTCGAAGCGACCGGACTCCGTCGCGTCGGCGGCGCGCTGGTGGCTCCGGAGCGCGTACTCGTCTTGCTCCTGCCGAGCGACCTCCATCTCGCTGGCGACCTTTTCGGCGGTCATCCCCATCTGGAGCTCGCCGATGTTGTACTGCTCGGCCAGCCGCGGATGGACGTTGTGGGTGTTTTCGTCCATCTGCACGCGGGACATCGACTCCACACCGCCGGCGATGAGCACGTCGCGCTGGCCGGCCGCGATGGCGTCGGCGGCCCGCATCAGCGCTTCGGCGGAAGACGCACACCAGCGGTTGATCGTCGATGCGGGGACGCTCTCGCCGAGGTCCGACAACAGCGCGATGACGCGAGCCATGTTGTTGCCCTGTTCCCCGCGCTGCTGGGCACAGCCCCACAGCAGGTCGTCGACGTCCTCGGCCTCGACGCCGGTCGACGCGAGCAACTGGTTGATAAGCGGCACAGAGAGGTCTTCGCTCCGGACGCCGGCGAGTGCGCCGTCCTCCTTTCCCTGTGGCGTTCTGACTGCATCCACGATGACAGGTGTGGGCATGGACAACGGAACGTCTCGGCCTGTGTTAAATCCTGACAAACTCGACACAGTGGGGGAACCGTTGTCGGCCGACGGCCTGACCGCGGTCGAGCAGCCGTTTCACTCCTGCTCGAACCCCGGCGGGAGGCCGGCGTGTCTGAGCCCTTCCCGCTCGTCGATGTGGAACCGGTAGATGGTGACATCGTCGTCTTTGATTGCGTCCTCAAACACCTCCGGCCGCCACGCTCCGTCAAGCACCTCTGCAAGATCGGCCCACTCGGATTCGGGCACAGCTTCGATATCGCCCTGTAGCAGGACACTCTCCCAATGGAACATGGATTCGACTTTGTACACGAGCACGGTCGCGTCCGCTGCCGCCTCGGTCAACCGTTGCTTGCGACTCGCCGACCCACCGATGAAGGTGAAATACAGCGAGCTGTCACCATCGTACCCGAACGACAGTGGAATCATGTACGGTCCGCTCTCGGTCGGCAGCCCCAGCACACCGACCCGCTGGTTCGACAGAAACGCCGCAATGTCGCTGTCGTCCATGTGCGTGAGTCCGGCCGCCTCGAGTGTGTCTATTGTCATATAGGTGTAACTTCGATCGAAACCTGCTTAATTAATTCGGCTATTCCTCGATACAGAGAACTCCCCGTCAGGACATTCCCGGTCACCGCTACTCCTCCTGTGTTGCACCCGGAGCGTGGCGCTTGATCCGCTCGATGGCGGCCACGGCTTTGTTGCGTTCGGCGTACCCCTCGCCGGAGTCAGCGATGATTTCGCCGTTGCGGTGTCGGAGCCGCCAGCGCCACTCCTCGCCTTTGTCCTCGTACACTTCGAACGCCGCGCTCCCGATAGCCAGCAAGTCGGCGTCGGCGGCGTAGGACTGGACCCGCTCGACGGCGTCCATCGCCTTCGACCGGTTCGCGTACCCCTCGCCGCTGTCGGCGATGAGTTCGCCGTTGTCGGCCCGCAGCCGCCAGCGCCACTCCTCGGCAGCGTCCTCATACACCTCGAAACGGTCATCGACCGCGGAGTCGGGTGCGAGTTCGCTGACTCGACGGGCCGCCCGCCGGGCGTTCGACCGGGAGCTGTATCCTTCGCCGCTGTCGGCGAGGATGTTACCGTTGCGGTGGAGCAAGCGCCAGCGGAACTCTCCGGCGGCGTCGGCGTACACCTCGTAGGCGACGGAGTCGACCCTGAGGTAAGCCGCGCCGGGGACGTGTGCGCGGACGCTCTGCAGCGCCCGTCGAACGTTGGACTTCGAGGCATACCCCTCGCCGCTGTCAGCGAGGATGTTGCCGTTGTCGTGGCGCAAGCGCCAGCGGAACTCCCCGGCCGAATCCTCGAACAGTTCGAACGCGGCATTGCTTTCGGGGGCCGGCACGACCGGCACGTCCTCGGCGGTGTCGTCCTCCGTGGCGTCCTCGAAGAAGACGACGGCCCCGCCGGCGGCGTTGGACTGCACACTGCGGAGCCCCTGCATCGCCTTCTGGCGCGAGGAGTACCCCTGCGCGCTGTCGGCGATGACGTTCGAGTTTCGGTGGCGGAGCCGCCAGCGGTACTTCCCGGCGTTGTCCTCGTACAGTTCGAACGTCGCTTTGCTGTCCATCGCAGCCGCGATGGTGGCGTGGGCCCCGGCGAGTTCTGCCTCGCTAGCCTCGGTCACGGTCGCCAGTTCCTCGCGGGCGGCCTCGCTGGTCGCTAACTGCCCGGCCAGCCTGTTGCGCTCGCGGGTCGCTCGGTCGGCGGTCTGGGACTGCTGTGTCGCTTCCCGGGACGCCCGGTCGGCCTCCTGTGTGGCTTGCTCGGCCACTTCGGTTGCTTCCTGCGCCGTCCGCACGGCCTCGTCGTACGCTTCCTTCCGCCCGGTCAGCAGCGGGGAGACGACCGCCCCGACTGCCATCAGTCCGAGGCCGACGATATACAGCGTCACTGCCGGGTTCCCCTCCGGGCCGGTCCAGTTCGAGGGGTAGAACGTGGTGAACCACACCATCGCGACCAGTCCGACCACAGCCCCGAGGTATGTGAGTATCAGCCCACGTCGTGTCAGCGGCAGTCTGATTGTCGGTCCCGCAAACAGCGAGATGAGACCAATCGCACCGAGGAGATAGCCGAACTGTCGGGGCGTGCTCCGCGACGCTGTCAAATAAAACAGAAGCAGGCCGACGATTCCGAGTACGATACCGATGACAAACAGCCAGTACCCGTAGGCCTCGTCGTCGGTCGTCGGCTCGCCGATGCGGCTCCGATACACTGCGAGTAATGTGTTATCAGCTGCCATGTTTGAAACACACAGAGGTGGTATATTACCTTGGTGTCGGCCATCGGGGCTTCGAGTGACTTATACCGGTTGCGTGGTAACATCAGTGGGAATGAGCAATCCGGAACTGGATGTCGTTGAGTTTCTGCTGACGGCCACTATTTACAGCGAGCGGCGGGACCTTGAGCCGGACGACCTGCCGGCCTCGTACCGGTCCGTCTTCTGGAGCGACGGCGAGATCGAACGGCCGCTGTCGGTCACCAACTCAACCGCGAGCGAGGCCACCGGTGTCGAGCGGCCCTGGGCGGCCATCTCCGGCCTGATGTTCACCGACCGCGACGATTTCTCGGGGAGTATTTCCATGACGGACCGCGACCTCGCCGAGGAGTGGTTCCTCGAACGGGTCGACGCCTCGGACCTCGAAGACAACCCGGTCCTGGCGAAAGCCTTCGAGGACCAGGTCGAGGGCGCTGACTACGAGCGGGCCCGCCAACAGAACCGACCGTCGCGCGCCGACCGCGCGTTCATCGACGCTAAACTCGAGGAGGCGTTCGACACCGACGACGAGGACGACGAGGAGATGCTCGACCTGGTCGATGTGCGCGCCCCCGAAGAGGTGGAAATGACGCTTGCCGACCTGGTGTTGACCACTGACCAGGAAGACGAGATCCAGAAGATCGTCAAGGCCATCGAACACCGCGACTACCTTGCCCGGATCGGCCTGCGCGAGATCGGGAAACTCCTCTTTGTCGGCCCGCCGGGGACCGGCAAGACCAGCGTCGCCCGCGCGCTGGCGCATGACCTTGACCTCCCCTTTGTCGAAGTGAAGCTCTCGATGATCACCAGCCAGTACCTCGGCGAGACGGCCAAGAACGTCGAGAAGGTGTTCGAGGTCGCAAAGCGGCTCTCGCCGTGTATCCTCTTCATGGATGAGTTCGACTTCGTCGCCAAGACCCGCTCTTCCGACGAACACGCCGCGATCAAGCGCGCCGTCAACACCCTCCTCAAGAGCATCGACGAGATTTCACTTATTCAGGATGAGGTGTTGCTCATCGGCGCAACGAACCACCCTGACCAGCTCGACGCCGCCGCCTGGCGGCGCTTCGACGAAATCGTCAACTTCCCCAAGCCGGATAGCGGCATGCGCGCGGACATCCTCCGTATCGTCACCCAGCAGATGGAGATCGACGACTTCGACCCGGAGACACTGGCCGACCTCACCGAGGGGCTGACCGGCAGCGACCTCCGGCTTGTGCTCCGTGAGGCCGTGCTCAATGCTCTGACCGAGGAGCGGACGACGCTCACACAACAGGACCTCGAAGACGCCATCATCGACTTCGAGGAGCGGGACAACCTCAAGAACATGGACATGATGGACGGCGATGCCGACGCGCTGGTCGCCGGGAGCGGCGGCTTCTCCGGCGACGGCGGCAGCGATCACGACCACGATCACGACCACTGAGCGATTGCTTACTCGCTCAGGTACCCGTTCTGGCTATCGGTATGAGCGATTTACTTATCAATGCAGGAACCATTCGGTAGCCATGGCTGACGACAGCGTATTCACCGAGACAGACGACCCCGCCGAGTCGTGGGTTGACGTTCGCATGACTGACCCGCAGGAAGGCGAGTGGGACGTAGACGTGGTTATCGCCGAGAAGCAAGTCGAGTACGTCGACCTGCGCATCCGCCCGGAGTTACTTGAGGGATTCTTCGAGTGTCTGTTCGACGACCTCGCCGACGAACGCGCCCAGTCCCTGCTGGTGGCGACGATGGAGCGACAGGGCATCGACCCAGCGAACCTGTTCGATAGCCAGTAACGAAAGCGAGGGGCTTAGGCGGGTCGCACTCTGAAGGACCGGTAATGGAGGTCACGCTGCTTGGGACCGGCGACACGACGGGGACGCCGACTGTCCAGTGCGACTGTGACACGTGCGAACGGGCGCGCGACCCTGACGAGGAACTCCGGGCCAGTGTTCGCGAGCGCGGCATCGACCCTACCGGCGGGGTCGAACGGTCGCGCTTCTCCGTCGCCGTAGAGAACGATGCAACCGGCGAGTCGTTGCTGGTCGACCTGAGTCCGGACTTCCGTCACCAGTTCCTCCGCGAGTCGGTCCCGCTGCCGGACGCGGCTATCATTACCCACATTCACTTTGACCACCTCGATGGCCTCGGCAATGCCTACCGTTTGTTCGACGAACTGCCGGTCCACGCCGCCGACGAGACGGACCCGGTGACTGACGAGAGCGTCGCTGAGGCCGTCCGGAGCCGCTATGACTACCTTGACACGGTATCGGTCCACGCACAGACGCCGCTCGAGCCGTTCACCGTCGCCGGCTTCGAGGTGACGCTCGTCCCGGTCACGCACCCGCCGCTTTTGTGTTACGGCCTGCGCATCGAGGAACCACAGACCGGTGCAGTGCTGTCGATTTCCGGGGACACCTGTTATGACGTGCCCGACCGCTCGAAATCCGTGCTGACCGGGGCCGACCTCGCGCTCGTCGAGGGCATCGTTCACCCGGAGGCCTGCGAATACCACCCGAAAGGCGGCACGCACCACGACGAAAACGGCGTGCCGCGGACCTTTGGCACGAAACACATGACCCTGCCCGGCGCGCGGGACTTCGCTGCCGACATCGAGGCCGACGACTACCGTATCGTCCACACCGCACACTACGTCCCCGCGGACAGGGCCTTCGCCGACGACATCGGACTCGACGGCGAGCAGTTTACGCTCTGACCCGGATTCGGCTGGGTGAAACGGACCGTAGATTATAGGCCATGGCAGCTAATGCCGTTGTATGGACAGGCGCGGCATCGCGGAGGTCGGTGGGCTGTCGCTGGCTGGCGGCGTCCTCGCAATCGCCGTCCAGCAGGGTATCGTGGGCAGTATCGACTGGGTGCTGGTGGTGGGACTGGTCACCTGTGTCGGTATCGCGGCCGCGGCGAACTATCAGGCCAGAACGAAACACGCGGCCAAAGTCGCTACCGAAGCACCGGCGGTGACCGAAGACAACTACGAACAGCACGGCCGCCCGACCGCTGGCGACGGCGGTTCCCCTCCCGATGACACCCCCTCGACGGACGACACCCGGTAGCGGTGACAACTTCTCGTGGCTATCCGAACCGGTCCAGTCCCGACTGGCGACGCCTGCGCCCGTCGGGGTCTGCCCGCCACGGCGTCCGCTCGGCCCGGAGTGAGTCGCCGTCGACGGCCGGCGGGTCGGCTGCCTCGTACCCACCGCAGTCCGGGCCGCAGTCGTCGCTTTCGCGGACAGCGCGGCCCTTCCACTGGCAGTACGGAATTCCGTCACTGTCGGGTGAACAGCGCTCACATGCGGGGTAGTCGAAACTCCGCCATCCCTTGCCGTACGCTCGCTCGGCCAGTTGCCGACGCGCGCGGGCCTTCTCCGAAGCGCCGACCATCCGCACGTCCGTCTGGACCGGCCGCTCCGCAAGGAGTTCGACGCCGGCGTCGTCTGTCGACAGTGGTGTCGCCTCTCGACGGACGTCTATCGTTCCGCTGTCGGCGTCGAACCGCCAGACGCCGACTTCCTCGGGAATCCGGTTGAGGTGCGCCCCGGTAACGTAGGACGCCGTCGCCAGTACGACGCGGTCGGCGAGCGCGAGCGACACGTCGGTCCGCAACTGTGATTCCAGATCGCCGGGGCGACTCAGGTCGGGCTTGTTCTCGATGGCGACGATTTCGCCGAACCAGTCGGGATATCGCGTCGTCTGTCGGACGTATGTCCGGCCACCCCGACGCTCCCGCTCGAAAAACCCTCGCTCGGCGGCCAGTTTGACGGCCCGCTCGGCGCGGTTGGGGTGACAGTCGAAGGCGTCCTTCCAGTACCGCGCCCGACCTGGGCCAACGTCGCTTTCAATGGCCGCCGTCGGCAGCCGTTCGGGAGTGATGGCCGCCCGCTCGTCGAGTTCAGGACCCGGCTCAACGACGACGGTGTCGAGGACGCGCCGGCCGTGGACAGCGCCGCCGAGCTGCCGGCTCACCAGACGGCCCTCGCGCTCAAGATGGGCACACAGCGCCAGTTCGAAGTCGAACTCCCGCACGACCGGAGGCAGGGCTGGGACGGGCAAAAGCCCCGCGCTCGGTTACCGGCTGGCGACGAAGAAACAGATCAGCGCCGCCAGCGCGAGGACCGGACTCTGTGAGAGTAGCGTCAGCAAGCCGAGGTAGACAGTTAGCACTCCCAGCAGGGAACGGCCGGTCAGGGATGGATACGTCGGCCTGTACAGCTCGGGGTCGGCGTAGGGCGCAGGCTGGTACATTACAGTGAAACAATGGTCCCGAACGCCGATAAGTATAATCTGAATGATATTTCTGCGGGAGGCGCGCATCGGGGATCTCCTGAAAACGATTTCAGTCAGCGGAAAAACAGCGTACCCCCACAGGACCAACAGGTCGGCTCAGTGCCCGCAGTCCTGTCGCTCGAACTCGACCGGCTGGAGGTCGCCGTCCAGATAGGCGGTCAGTTCCGCTTCGGCCAGCGGAATCTGGACCGCGAGCCGCCACGGGTCGGTGGCTTCGACACTGGTGTACTGGTCGTCGACACACCAGGGCAGCGTCCAGTAAGGCCGACTCGACAGGTCGACGCCGTGGTCGTCGTAGAACGCTGCAACGCGGGAGTTATCGAGTAGCGTCAGCCCGACAGGCGAACAGAGTTCGTGGCGACACCGCTCGCAGACGAACTCGGCGCGGACCGACACGTCGAGACAGCAGTCGCCATCGCGGGATATCTCCGTCCCCATCCGACCGGCGCAGTCCGGGCAGACGCCGTCGGCGGCCAGACAGTGGAGGTGTCGCACCCGCTCGGCGAAGGCCGTCGCGACTTCCGCCGGTGTCCGGTCGACTAGACCGCCCGGCGGGAACGGGTACTCGCCGTGGGCCTTCCCGCAGTCCTCGCAGTCGATGGCGAACTGCTCGTCGGCGTACTCGGCCAGCAGACCGCCGCCACACCGCGTACAGGCCCCGGTCACCGGGAACGGGTCGATGTCGGGTGTCCGTGTGAACGTTCCTGCCCGCACCGCGCGGATGACCTGCGCCCCGGCGTACCGGAGGTCGTACCCGTCGGCTCCCTGGCTGACGAACTGGCCGGTGAGCTCCTGCAGGTGATAGTTGAACTGCCCGCTGTCGGCTAGCTCGACGGCGTCGAACAGCTCCGAGAAGCGAACTGGTCGGTCATCTGCGCGCCACAGCGCCTCCAGAATGTCCAGACGCGTCTCGCTTGCGATGACCGAGAACGCCGTCGCCGGGTCAATGTCGGCATCCGTTTCGGGGGACTCATCGACTCGCATCGTACGTTGACCTGTTTCTGGATAAACAAAAGCGTTCACAGAAACACAGTTACGTAATATCGGTGACAGAAGATGTCCACGATACATGATCGCTCCAGCGTTTCAGTCCCGCTCACTGAGCAGGGTTCGACCGGTTCGTCACGGGCGACAGCATGGGCTGATTGCTGCCCCCGACAGTATCGCAATGGCGATAGCCGGCGTAGCACCCGACTCGCACAGTCCGCTGCTCGCTCAGTGACGGGGTCGCGTCGCTATATCGGGGCCAATACCGAGCAATCCGGTGACGTTGCCGCGGTCAGCAGGGACCAAATCGGCGATTGAACCGGGGTCGGCGGGGCGCAAACAGTAGGTTTATCAGTTGCACGCGGCGAAACTCCACCAAGATTACTCTCGAAATGACATCGAACAAACAACCGGAGGTGAACATCGGACTCGTCGGGCACGTCGACCACGGAAAGACGACGCTCGTACAGGCATTGTCCGGCGAATGGACCGACCAGCACTCCGAGGAGATGAAGCGCGGTATCTCTATTCGACTCGGCTACGCCGACGCGACGTTCCGTCGCTGCCCGGAGGCCGAGGAGCCGGAGGCCTTTACTGTCGACGAGCACTGCGACGACCACGACGTCGACACCGACCACCTCCGGACGGTGTCGTTCGTGGACGCGCCCGGGCACGAGACGCTGATGGCAACCATGCTGTCCGGCGCGGCCATCATGGACGGGGCCGTCCTCGTCATCTCGGCGACCGAGCCCGTCCCGCAGGCCCAGACTGAGGAGCACCTGAGCGCGCTCGATATCATCGGCATCGACAACATCGTCATCGCCCAGAACAAGGTCGACCTCGTCGACGAGGAGCGGGCGATGCAGAACTACGAGCAGATTCAGGAGTTCGTCGAGGGCACCGTCGCCGAAGGCGCACCGGTTGTCCCCATCAGCGCGGGTCAGGAGGCCAACATCGACCTGCTTATCGAGGCTGTCCAGTCTGAGATTCCGACGCCGGAACGGGACCCGGACGAGGACGCCCGCATGATGGTCGCACGCTCGTTCGACATCAACCGTCCCGGTACGACCTGGGACGACTTGATGGGCGGCGTGCTTGGCGGGTCGCTCGTTGGCGGCCAACTGGACGCCGACGACGAGATCGAACTCCGTCCCGGCCGCGAGGTCGAGGAAGGCGGCAAGACGGAGTGGCAGCCCGTGACGACGACGGTCCGCTCGCTCCAGTCCGGCGGCGACTTCGTGGACACGGTCACGCCGGGTGGCCTGCTCGGCGTCGGGACCGGGCTCGACCCCGCAATCACCAAAGGCGACGCGCTCGCCGGACAGGTCGCCGGGCCGCCCGGGAGCCTCCCGCCGGTCCACGAGACGTTCACGATGGACGTGGACCTGCTGGAACGCATCGTCGGTGACGATGGCGGTGAGGTCGACGAAATCTCGACCGGCGAACCGCTCATGCTGACTATCGGCACCGCAACCACGGTCGGGTCGGTCACGAGCGCGCGCGACGACGAATGTGAAGTCGCGCTCAAGCGCCCGGTCTGTGCGGCGTCGGGCTCGAAGATCGCGATCAACCGCCGTGTCGGCGCTCGGTGGCGGCTCATCGGTGTCGGCACGCTGCGGTGATGATCGTGCTGGACACGAACGCGCTGATGATGCCGGTCGAATGTAACGTACGCCTGTTCGAGGAACTCGATAGGGTGCTGCCGGACGCGACAGACTACGTCGCGCCCGCTGCCGTCCGCGACGAACTGGCGAAACTGGCCGATGGGGCCGGCGCGGAAGCGACGGCCGCCTCTGTCGGGCAGGACCTGCTCGACCGGTGTGCGATTCGGGAGACGACGGCGGACTACGCGGACGACGCCGTCCTCGAACTGGCACAGACAGACGATGCGACACACGCGGTCACGAACGACAAGCCCCTCAAACGACGCCTGCTGGACGCGGGCGTTCCAGTAATTAGTTTAAGGGGCCGGAACAAACTGGGTATCACTCAACCATAACACATGTATAAACGGGTACGCCTACGCGATACGGTCGAAGTCCCGCCACGCTTTCTGGCGGAGGTCAGTCCGGGGCTGGTCAAACGGCTCCTGCAAGAGAAGCTCGAAGGACGAATGGACGAAGACGTCGGCAGCGTCGTCTCCGTCATCGAGGTCCACGACATCGGCACCGGTGCCGTGCTGCCGAACAAGCCCGGCGTCTACTACGAGGCCGAGTTCGACGCCCTCACGTTCGACCCACAGATGCAGGAAGTGGTCGACGGCGAGGTCGTCGAGGTCGTCAACTTCGGGGCCTTCATCGGCATCGGGCCGGTCGACGGTCTGCTCCACGTCTCCCAGATCTCCGACGAGTATCTGGCCTACGACGAGGAGAACCAGCAACTCGCCTCCCGCGAGTCCAACCGGACGCTCACCGTCGGTGACGCCGTCCGGGCGCGTATCGTCACCAAGAGTATCGACGAGCGCAACCCGCGCGACTCCAAGATCGGCCTGACGGCGAAACAGGTCGGCCTGGGCAAGCACGGCTGGCTCCAGGAGGAGCGCGAGCGCCGTGAAGGCACGGCGGAAGCCGGTGATAGCTGATGGCGGACCGACTCGTCTGTCGCGACTGTCACCGCGTCCAGAGCGCGGAGATCGAAAGCCAGTGTGAGGCCTGCGGCGGCACCGCACTGACCGAGGACTGGGCCGGCTACGTCGTCATCGCGCACCCGGAGCGGTCAGACATCGCTGAGGAGATGGAAGTGACCGAGCCGGGCAAGTACGCGCTGAAAGTCCGCTAACGTGTCCGACGTCGTTCTCGAACTCCCGAGTGACTTGCGGCACGAGCTGAAAGAGCCGCTCGGACGGATTTATACTGATACAGCGGCGCTGCTGGCCGACGCCGGTGACCCCATCATCGCCGTCGGCGACATGGTCACGTACCACCTCATCGAGGCCGGGCGGACGCCCGACCTCGCGCTAGTCGACGAACGGACCAAGCGCTCGGCCGTCGACGCGGACGTGGCAGCGGCAATCGACGGCTTCGACCGGACGCTCTCAGTCGACAACCCGGCTGCGACACTCACCGCAGACCTGCTTGCTGCACTCAGAGACGGTCTCGACAGCGACGAGACGACACTTCTGGATGTCGACGGCGAGGAGGACCTCGCTACGCTCCCTGCAGTGCTTGCCGCGCCTGCTGGTGCCAGTGTCGTGTACGGCCAACCGGACGAGGGAATGGTGCTGGCCGACTGCGACGACACAGCCCGGGACCGGGTCCGGTCGCTGCTGGAGCGGATGGACGGCGACGCCGAGCGAGCGATTGCACTCGTGTCGAACTAACTAGCAAAAACGCGGACTGATTTTATTCCGGCCGAGGGACGCTGAGGTTCTGCATTTCTGTCTCACAGCGGCCACAGGAGACCGTCGAGCGCTCGCTACAGAGACGCTTCCCGCAGTCCGGGCATTCAAACAGCTGTTCGTCGTCGTCGCATGGGGCGGGGTCTGACCACGTTGGCATACTTGTGACTCATTAGCATTTGTCACGGCATAAACTTTGCTCATACCCGAACAAAAGACAACACCTGTCCAGAGAAAGTGAACGTATGGTCACTCAAGAACGTGGACGTGCCTGACCAGCGAGCGGTGAACGCGTCGCTTGAAGTAGTCAGTGACGGCCCAGCCCGCGCCGGTCGCGGCCTCGCGCCAGTCGCGGTCGGCGACGAGGACGCACCGCCCTGCGACGCGGGCGGCTTCGCCGAGCGCACCGGACACGAGCGGGGCCAGGTCACCTTCAATACGGGACTGACGACCGTAGGGGGCGTCGAAGACGACGGCATCGACGGTGTCGTCGGCCACTGGCAGTGCGGACGCGTCGGACCGGAACACCCCCCACTCGCCCGGGTCCGGGTACGACGCTCGCTCAGGGTGGCCGTCGCCGTCGAGTGCGTAGGCCAGGTTCTTGCGTGTCCCCGAGACCATCTTTTCCTGTGCGTCGCCGCCGACCACGTCGGCCCCGACCAGGCCCGCTTCCAGCAGGAGACCACCGGTGCCACACATCGGGTCCAGTATCGTTGCGTCCGGGCCGGCTCCGGCGATATTGACCAGCGCGCGGGCTTCGAGCGGGTCCATGCTGCCGGGCTGGAAGAACGGACGGTCCGTCGGCTGGCGGCCCCCGAAGTCCCGCACGCTCTCGGCGGTAAGCCAGCCCAGCGCACAGCAGGCCTCGCCGGTCCCGCCCTCCTCGTCGCCGTCGGGGTCCGAGAGATAGGCGTAGAGGACGTGGTCGGGGTTGTCGAGGTCGACGGCGAAGCCGCGGTCGGTGAGCACGCCGCCCAGCGTCCGCTCGGCCTGTTGCGTGTCGATACCGGTGCTCGCTCGCACGTCGACCGCGCGCACGGCGACGCTCCCTTCGCGGTCGATGGTCGCAGCCGATAGCAACGCGGCGGCGCTTTCGATGTCCGGGTCCGAGGTTCCGATCAGGTCACAGGCCCGGTGGGTGAACGCGAGGTGGCGAACGCGGTCGCTGATACCCCGTGCCGTCGCCAGTCCGGGGGCGAGCACGTCGACGGCGCTCGCGGCGCTTGCGGCTTCCCGCCGCGCGAACGCGTCGTCCTGCCCGCCAAGTTCGAGGACGTACACGCCCGAGCGGTGTGGGCGAGCGGCTATGAGCGTGCCGGTCGCGCCCGGGAACAAAACGCACAAGCGAGCGGCCGACGAACCCCGAGTATGCTCCAGTCCGGGTTCTCCAGCCTGACCGGCGGTGGTATCCTCGCGGTCCTCGTGACCGTCCTCGTCACCTGGCTCTTTTACGCTCTGACCCTCCACCTGGCTGCGACGTTCTTTATCGGCGACGTGCCGAGCCAACTCGCCGCAAAGGCGGCCCTCGCGCCGGCAATCGTCTCGCTCATCCTCCAGCGTTGGGGCGTCGAGTCCGGCGTCGTCTCGGCGGACCTCGGCGTCGCTGTCGTCCTGTTGCTCACTCTCGTCGCTGACGGGATCGCCATCAGCCTCTCCTATCGGTTGTCGACCCGCTCGACGGCCCCGCTCGTGGCGCTGCATCTGGCGTTTGCGGCGGTGCTTGGGTTCGCGCTGAACAACATTTTCATATTCTTCTGACCCTCCGAGCCGGGACTGTGGTGGGAGTGTCTGTCGAATGCGGGCGCGGAGCGCGGCTTGCATACTGCGCCTTCGGCGCGGTTTCACTCCGAGCGCGGCCGCAGGCCGCGACTCGGAGGTCGTTTGTAGCGTAGATTTTTGCGAACCCGCTCCCCACAGCGCGCTCATAAAGCGCGCGAGGAGAGGGGGTGACGTAAAAAAGTACTATTCAACCAGCCGCTCTATCTCCGTCACGAGGATATCGCTCGCGCCCACGTCCTTGAGCGAGCTAATGGTCTCGAAGACAGCACGCTCCTCGACGACGGCGTGGACGGCGAGCTGGTCGGAACCGGCGATGTCCATCACGGTCGGACCGCCCATGCCCGGAAGCACGTCTTTCACGTCATCAAGGGCATCCTCGGGGGCGTTCATCATCAGATAGCGTTTGTCGTCGGCGGCGAGAACTGAGCCAAGTGCGGTGTCGACCTGCTTCACCTTCTCGTTGTCAGCGGTGTCTTCACGAGCGAACAGGCGGACGGAGCTCTCGAGCACCTCGTCGACGACAGCCAGCCGGTTCATCCGGAGCGTGGTCCCGGTCGAGGTGATATCGACGATACCGTCGGCGATATCGACGTGGGGAGTCAGTTCCGTCGCGCCGGACACCTCGGTCACGTCGACATCCACGTCGACCCGGTCGAAGTACCGGCGGGTGATTTTAGGGAACTCCGTGGCGATGCGGCCGTCCTCAAAGTCATAGACGGTCTCGATGTCGCTCTCTTCAGGCGCGGCAAGAACGAGGCGACAGCGGCCGAAATCGAGGTCCCGGAGTTCGACGAGGTCGTCGGTGTCAGACTCCCGGACCTGGTCGAGGCCGGTGATACCCACGTCGGCAGCACCGTCCGCGACGTACTCGGGGATGTCAGCGGCGCGGGCGTACAGGACGGTCACGTCCGGATCGACAGTATCGGCGTGCAGTTGGCGGTCGGCCCCGTCGACCAGATGGAGGCCGGCCCGTTCGAGCAGTTCCTCGCTTGGTTCGTGCAGGCGGCCCTTGTTGGGGACGGCGATTCGCATACGTCTACTGGCAGGCCGCGGGGCAACTGTCTTTCCCCTCAGGCCGGGGTCTGTGAGCGAAGTCGTCACAGGCGGTCCCGGCGTGGGAGGACAACGAAGGTACCCGCAGCCAGCAGTGTCAGGCCAGCGAGACCGTAGAACGCGAGCGCAAACAGATTCTGGTCGGCGAGCAGCCCGACAGCCGTCGACCCCAGCGAGCTGATCGCGAAGAAGCCGGTCCGGAGCAGGCCCCAGCCGGTGCCTTCGGCGGTGTCAGGTAGCGTATCGACGATGTAGGCGTTTGCCAGCGGGCCGACACTCATCCGAACACCGATGACGCCGGAAACGATGGCCAGCGGCACGACGCCGCGGACGGACGGAATGAGCACGAGTGGAACGGTACTGACGAGCGCGACAGCGGTCAGAACACTTGGCGTTCCGTATCGGTCAGCGAGCCGGCCGGTGACTGTCTGGGAGAGCGCGCCACCGACGAACAGCACCGAGAGAAGCGCCCCAGCGGTTCCCTGTGAGAGGCCCCGGACCGTGACCAGATACGTGGTGAGGAATGCTGTCACGGCCTGAAAGGCGAACAGCATCAGTGTCTTGCCCGAAACCGACAGCACGAGCCGGCGGTTGCGAAGGCCGGTGAGAACCGTTCGGAGGTCCCGCCGGAGGCTCCGTTCGGACTCGCCGGTCGGACGGTCTGACACCGAGAGCCAGAGCGCGCCGGCGACAAGCATGAACAGCGGGGCGGCGCTGGCAAGTGCCAGCCGCCACCCGTACCGTGTGGTGACGAACGCGGCAATGGCGGGTAGTGCCGCCGCTCCGAGAGAGCCGGCCGCCATCACGACACCGAAGGCGGTCCCCTCGCGGGCATCAAATGTCCGCGAGAGGGCGGTCCCACGGGTCGGGCCGTACAGCCCCGTCCCGAGCCCGAACGCACCCGTTGCGATAAGGAACAGCGAGAACACCGGCGCGAAGAAGTAGCCCAGCAGCCCGACGCCCGACAGCAACGCCGCGGCTACCAGTAGTGTCCGCTCCCCGATCCGGTCGATCAGCACCCCGGCCGGAAACTGCACCGCCGCGTATGTGAGCCAGAGCACCGTGACCGCGAGCCCGGCCTCTGCGTTCGAGATGACGAATTCCTTGCGTATCGTCGGGAGGACCGCAGGAACCACAAACCGCATCCCGAGGACGAGAAACCAGCCGGCAGCAACGGCAAGCAGCATTCGGGCTGGGCTTCCGTGCCGCATGGCGTTGACCCGCTGTCGGAGTTGCTCTGCCGCCGCCATTCTCTTGCCCACCTGAACGCACCGGAGCCGAAAGACCCCTGCGGAACAGGCACTGCTGTCACTGCGACACCTGCCCATAGATGTGGCAACACGCCACACGACGGCGGCGTGGACCCGGCGAACTAAGGTCCGCGGTTGTGAAGCCACCGCCATGAGCGAACTTCTCGTCACCGGCGGACAGGTCCTCCGACCTGACCTGACCGTCGAGCGTGCGGACGTACTGGTTTCACAGGACAGCGGCGACATCGTGGCTGTCGACGACCCGGGCACACTGGACGGCGACGATGAACTCGACGCCAGCGACGGGCTGGTCATCCCCGGTCTGGTCAACGCGCACACCCACGTCGCGATGACACTGCTTCGCGGCCTCGCTGACGACAAGCCCCTCGACGCCTGGCTGCAGGAGGACGTCTGGCCCGTCGAAGCGGAACTGACCGCCGACGACATCCGCGCCGGGGCGGAACTCGGGCTGGTCGAGATGATACGGTCGGGGACGACGGCGCTGTCGGATATGTACTTCGAGGTCGAGGAGATCGCGGACGCAGTCGACCAGGCTGGGATGCGAGCAGTGCTTGGCTTTACTGCAGTCACCGTCGGCAAGGATGACGAGGCCGCGCGGTCTGACCTCGAAGAGAGCCTCGGCGTTGCTCGGAAACTCGACGGTGCGGCTGATGGACGGGTTCGGACGACGTTCCAGCCGCACTCGCTCACGACCGTCGGCGAGGAGTACCTGCGCGAGTTCGTCCCACAGGCGCTTGAGGACGACCTTTCGATCCACCTGCACGCCAACGAGACGCGCGATGAGGTGACGCCTATCGTCGACGAACACGGACAGCGCCCGCTCGCCTACGCCGACGATATCGGCCTGCTCGACGGCGACACGTACGTGGCTCACGGCGTCCACGTCGACGACAGTGAAATCGACCTGCTGGCCGAGACGGGTACCGGCGTTGCTCACTGCCCGGCCTCGAACATGAAACTCGCCAGCGGGATGGCCCCGGTACAGGACCTGCTGGACGCTGGCGTTACCGTGGGTATCGGAACCGACGGCGCGGCCTCGAACAACGACCTCGACATGTTCGACGAGATGCGCGACGCGGCGATGATCGGCAAACTCGCGGCCGACGACGCCAGCGCGGTCGATGCTGGCACTGTCGTCGAAATGGCGACCGCAAACGGTGCGGCCCTGCTGGGCTTCGACAGCGGCCGCATCGAGACCGGCGCGAACGCGGACCTGGCCGTCATCGACCTCGACGCCCCACACCTGACGCCGGCCCACGACCTCGTCTCGCACCTTGCCTACGCCGTCCACGGGAGCGACGTGCGCCACACGGTCTGTGACGGCGAGGTGCTCATGCGCGACCGCACTGTCGAGGTGTTCGACGAGCAGGCCGTCCGCGAACGGGCCAGCGAGCATGCGGCTTCGCTGGTCGAACGAGCCGGTGACTGAACCGGTGGAATAAACGCTGAGAGCTGGCTTTAAACTGTATAACTATTCCTCAGTCGGTGTTGTCGACTCTGCAAACGGCCTGAACGGGTTGAACGAGAGGGGGTGTTTATCGCTCTCTCGGCGAACCAATTGGCTACGATGCGCACCAAACTCTTCGCACTGTACGCCGCTGTCGGACTGACATTGCTGGCCGTCGGTCCGGGACTGGCGGCCGCTGCGGACTCAGCCGGTAACACCGACGCAGGGAACACCCTCGCTGTCGGTGTCTCACAGGCTGACGACGGCAGCGCGACGGTATCGGTCACACAGAACGAGACGGGCGTCGAAAATGCCTCAGTTGCCGTGGAGACGGCTGACAACACCTCCTACGCCGGGACCGGAAACTACACGACCGACAGCAACGGGACGGTTGGACTGCCCGCCCCCGAGCAGAACGTGACGGTCGACGTGACGGCGACGGCCGACAATCACACTGCGACGACGACGGCGGACCTGACTGTCGCGCCGAACGCTACCAACGTGACCGAGTTCGACACCTTCGGACTCGAAGTGTCAGCCTACGTGAACGACCTGTTGAGCGACGAGAACCGGACCGGTGGTATCGGCCCGGCCGTGGCCAGTTTCGTGACGGCGAACAACCCCGGCAACGCGCCGGACCACGCTGGCCCGCCCGCACACGTCACTGGTGAGAACGAGTCCGACGACAACGAGACCCACCCCAGCGAACGACAGGGTCCGCCGGCCGACATCTTCGGTGACGACGAGAACGAGACTGAAAACGAGACAGACGACCGCCGCGGCCCGCCCGAGGACGCCGGACCGCCCGAAGACCGCGGTCCGGGCAGCGATGACGCGGAGAATGAAACGGACGACGAAAACGAGACGGACGACGACCGTCGTGGTCCGCCCGAAGACGCTGGGCCACCCGAGGACCGCGATGACGACGACGTGGAGAACGAAACTGAAGACGACGAGAACGAAACCGAGGAACCGGAAGACGAGACGGAAGAGCAAGACGAGGACGACGATGCTGACGACGACACCGATAGCGACGACGATGACGACGGCGACCGCGGCCGACCGGACGACGCCGGCCCGCCGGACGAACGCGGTAACTGAACGGCTTCGGTAGCGTTTTAGGAACTCTCTTCCTCTGTTGTGACATGACGACGCCTATTTCGGAGCGACTTGATGACCTTGACGAGGCTCGCGATTCCGGCCGCCGAAAGATGGACTGGGCTATCCAGCATATGCCCATCTGCGCCGCGCTCCGCGAGCAGTTCGAGGCCGACCAGCCCTTTGCCGGCGAACGCATCGGCATGGCAATGCACGTCGAAGCCAAGACCGCTGTTCTCGCGGAAATCCTCGCGGTCGGTGGCGCGGAAGTCGCCATCACCGGCTGTAACCCGCTCTCGACGCACGACGACGTGAGTGCCGCACTCGACGCCGTCGACGGCATCACTTCCTACGCCGAGCGCGGCGTCGACGACGAGGAGTACTACGAGGCTATCGAGGCTGTCATCGGCCACAAGCCGACCATCACCGTCGACGACGGAATGGACCTCGTCGCGGCCATCCACGAGGACTATCCGGAACTCATCGACACTATCATCGGTGGGGCAGAGGAGACGACGACCGGCGTCCACCGACTGCGCGCGATGGACGATGACGGCGAACTCGACTATCCTGTGTTCGCTGTCAACGACACGCCGATGAAGCGCCTGTTCGACAACGTCCACGGCACCGGCGAATCCTCGCTGGCCTCGATTGCGATGACGACGAATCTCTCGTGGGCCGGCAAGACCGTCGTCGTCTCCGGGTACGGTGACTGCGGCAAGGGTGTTGCGAAGAAAGCCAGCGGCCAGAACGCCGACGTGATTGTCACCGAGGTCGAGCCCCGCCGCGCGCTCGAAGCGCACATGGAAGGCTACGAGGTCAAGCCGATGGCCGAGGCCGCCGCCGAGGGTGACGTGTTCATCACGACCACCGGCAACCGCGACGTCATTGTCGAGGAGCACTTCGAAGCGATGCAGGACGGCGTCTTGCTCGCCAACGCCGGTCACTTCGACGTGGAAGTCGACCTCGATGCGCTGTCCGACCTCGCTGTCGACACCTACGAGGCCCGCGACGGGGTCCAGACCTATGAGATGGCCGACGGCCGCCGCCTGAACGTGCTTGCCGAGGGCCGACTGGTCAATCTTGCGACGCCTATCGCACTGGGCCACCCTGTCGAAGTGATGGACCAGAGCTTCGGCGTGCAGGCCGTCTGTGTCCGCGAACTGGTCGAAAACGGCGACGACTACGAGGCCGGTGTCCACGCTGTCCCGGACCGACTCGACAAGGAGGTCGCGGAAATCAAACTTGACGCCGAGGGTGTCGACTTCGATTCCCTGACCGATACGCAGGCCGAGTACATGGATTCCTGGCAGCACGGGACATAGCGAGATTCTGAGCGGTGCGAAGAATCTCGCACCGGAACGGGGAGCGAAGCGACCCGTGGCGGACATAGAGTGGTTCGAGCGGAGCGAGAACCACTAACACGCCGAACGGCGAAGCCGTGAGACGTAGGGTGACCCCGAGCGTAGCGAAAGGTCGCCAAACTGCGAGCGGCGACCGACGGAATTGACACGGAATAACCGATCGGGTGGCTTTCTTGCGTTGTGGCTAAAATATCTGGTTTTCGTCACCACGATGATTAGTGTCGGCGCTGATGTCTCGGTATGGCTGTCCACGAAACCGCTCAGATTGAGAATGCGACACTGGGCACCGTCGAGATTCGAGAATACGTCACAATCCACGACGCCGACATAGACGACGGCGTCCAGATTTACGAGGGGGCCTCGATCAAGAAGGCGACCATCCACGGCCCGACTGATATCAACGCAAACGTCTACGTTGAGAACGCAACGCTCGGCGAGTCCGTTCAGATCGGGCCCAACGCCTCTATCGTCGGCGTAACCCACGACCTCACCGACGCGGGCATGGAGTTCCAGAACGACACGTTCGACGAAATCGCCCTCGAGAACGGGGCTTTCGTCGGCGCTGGTGCGGTGGTCCTCCCGGGTGTCACGGTCGGCGAAAACGCCGTCGTCGGTGCCGGAACCACCGTCACCGAAGACGTTCCGTCCGAGACCATGGTCCGGAGTGCCACGGAAACGGTACAGCGATCTCTCTGAGGTCGGCACAAAACACCGGCCTCCACTTCCCGGCAAACGGGTTGCCCACCGCGACCGATTGGCTGGGCGGGGATACTCGCTCCATACAGACGCAAAACAGCTTGTTTCGTTGGTGTCGCCGATCGACCGTCGACTGGTCCTACTGGGTTACGTCGACAAAGACCGTCGACTGAATCCACGCAGACGGGTTCTCGGGGTCGCCGATATGGGCGACTGTATCCACGCCAACGTCGTACTCTTCGAATGTCGCTCTAATGCCCCCTTGTGAATTAGTGTCGTGCTCGTGCGTCATCAGTGTGCTCCGCGTCTCGTTTGGCAGTTACCTCGTCGGCAATGACTGCACCGGTCCAGTTCCCAGACTGAACCGAGTGCCGTCGCCGACCCGCGTGTCCTTACCACACTTGCACACTGGAGAGTGGCGGGCATCCGTCTATCTACTAGCTGTATTCACCTGCGTCCAGCCTTGGGCTATATGTATAGCCCCCCGGTCTGGTCGCTCTCGCTGTCGGGAATTCGACACCGACCGTCTCGGTGACGGCAATTTTATTCGCTCCCATCCGAAAGGTGGTGGCAATGGAACCGCTCCACGCACGCTACCCCTTTCTAGCGCGGTCGCGGGAGGCCGTCGAAGCCGCGGCGGTGGATTTGGGCGAGATTGTCGCCACGGACGAGACGGTCACGGCGCGCGCGCTGGAGCGGGTCGAATCGGCAATCACAGACGGGACTGTTGGGGAGCCACATCGACGGACTCGCGTCGAACTGCTGTCGTACCCGGTCGCCCGTGTGCTGGTGTCGCTCGTCGACGTCCACATCTGCACCCGGAAGTACGCACAGGCTGAGGCTGAGGCGGCCTACGACCGGTTCACAGAGGAGTTTGCGACGACGACAGAGCTGAAATCGACCCAGCGCGAGACACTGGACCGAACAGAACTGCTAGGGGAGTTCGACCTTGCAAGCGCTGTCAGCGACGCTGGCGACGGGTACCGCGTCGAGGTTGGCGCGTATCTCGACCTGGCGGCCGACCAGCGGGGCGATTCCTGGCGGCTGGTCAATCGGCCACTGACTGACGGCGAGGTCAGGGTCACCGCCGAGGAACTGAACGTTCTGTTAAAACAAGCGATTCGCCATCGGGTCACTGACGGCCTGCCGTTCACCGTCCCGGACGCGATCGCTGACGAACTGACGGCGGAGGTCGAGCAGTTAGAGGAAGTGCTCTCGGAACTGGAACTCACCCGCGAGATCGACACTGTCGTTCCGGAACTGTTCCCGCCCTGCATGAAGTCCCTCCTCGATCAGGTGCAGAAGGGCGAACACCTCGAACACCACTCCCGGTTTGCTATTGCGACCTTCCTCGTCGGCATCGGAATGACGACGGACGAAATTGTCGACCTGTTCCAGGTCAACCCCGGTTTCGGCGAGGAAGCGACCCGCTATCAGGTCGACCACATCCGCGGGGATACCAGCCCGACGGAATACTCGACGCCGGCGTGTTCGACCATGCAGTCCTACGGCGACTGTGTCAACATGGACGACCTCTGTGAGGCGATTTCTCACCCGATGGGCTACTACGAACAGAAGTTAGACGACACCGACGAGGAGGAACTGGTTGACTGGCGCGAGGACGAGGGCGAGGAAGAAGCTGACGCCTAGAACTGCTGGCGTTCGAGCCAGAGGCCAGCAGCGGTCATAAACACGACGAACAGCCCAATTGCGCCGATGAGTGCATAGCCGCCCGTTGGCTCTACGGTTGACCCACTCAGATACATCTGTGAGGCGGTAACAGTTGCGCCGACGAACAGCACGACGGCGACCGCCGAGATGACGATTTGCAGGACCGTCTCCCGCTCGGTATCCATGCTCTGCGATTTCACAGGGCCGGCAAAAAGGGTATCGAAGCGCCGGAGCCCGCTGGCCGAGCCATTTAGGCCTGTGTAGCACCTACGTTTCAACTGGACACATTGGAAAATACAGCCGTGTCCGCACCTATGACGCTCATCGAGCCAGCAGCCGACCGGCAGAGTACCGCACTTGCACCGGACCTCCGCTCCCTCCCGGACCGGGCCGCCCGCGCCTGGACCGAGCGCATGGCCGTTCGCCCACGAGCGGACAGCACGTATGCCGTGACGACGGAAAGCGACAGCACATACCTCGTCGACATCGCACAGCACGCCTGTTCCTGCCCGGACAACCGCATCCGCGGCGAGCACTGCAAACACCTCCGGCGCGTTGCCATCGAAATCACCGCACGGCGGGTCGCACCGCCCGGCAAGCAACGGGCGGTCTGTGACGCCTGTGGCACCGTTACCTTCGTCGCCGCGGACGCGGGAACGCCACACCTCTGTGGCAACTGCCGACTGGAAACCGGCGATATCGTGCGGGACCACGAGACGGACGACAGCCTCGTCGTTACGGCCGTCACCGACACGCCAGCCGACGACTGGACCATCGAGGCGACCGACGGGACAGTCGCCGACTACGACACCAACGACGGCTACCCGCCTGACGACCTCGTGGTACTGGCGACGTATCTCTCCGACGCCGTCAGCGCGACTGAGCCACGAGAATACGCCTTTCCGCTGTCACGACTTCGCCGAGCCGAGGACGCCGAACTCGTCGGCGGCGAGACCCAGTAATCAAACGCCTGTGAACAGCTATTCCAGCATCGCTGCGGCTTCCTCTTTGTTGAGATCGCCGCGCTCGAAGGCCGACAGCACGTCCAGCACGCTCTGGTCGGGGCCGTCGTCGCCCACCTCGTCAAGCGTGACCTTCTCGGAGTTGCCCACGAACTCATCGAAGTCAGTCCCGTCGGAGAGGGCTTTCTCCTTCTTGACCCGATAGTTGCCGCCGTCGGTCGTGTGGAGGTCTGCCGGGTGGAAGAAGTACCAGTCCTCGCGGTCGAACCGGACGCCGATACGCGGCTTCGCGCCGAAGTTCCGGGCGAAAAACAGCAGCGCCTCGACCTCCTCACCAGTGAGATAGATGGGGTCGCCGGCGCTGGATTTCGCCTCGATAGCGTAGAACGTCTCGCCGTCACCCGAGAGCACGTCCGGCAGTTCCCGCTCGGTCGCGCTGCCGCTGGCTGGCGCGCGCATTACCGCAAAGCCCGCCTCGTCGAGTGCGTTGACCAGTTCGCGCTCGCGGCGGTCGCCCTTCGCGTTCGAGTTTGCCATTATCAGGTCGTGGAGCGTCGGGGGTAAAACCGTTCAGATACAGCCAGACCGTTCATTCCGTTCAGAGAGGCGTACACTGATTTGATCTATCGCGGGGCATATACGCACCAGTACCATCCCAGATTATGGAATGAATACGTACGTAACAGCACGGACAGTATCGACGGCGACCAACCACACAGGTGAGAGCCAATGAGGCGACGACGATTTATGACGACAGGCGCTGGCGTCAGCGTCGGTCTCCTCGCAGGCTGTTCCGGGTCGAGCGACCCAGGCAGCGCCGACGGGACCAGCGGTGACGGCACCAGCGACGGCGGCTCAACCGACGAGGACACGATGACGAACGACGGTGGAACCGTCGGGACGTTCCGGTTGCTAATCAGCGACCAGCCAGCGGCTATCGGTGACTTCGATTCGCTCGACGTATCCTTCTCCAGAGCCCGCATCTTCCACGCGAAGGGCGACGAGGAGACGGACGAAGGCGGCGACGCGACCGAGACCGAATCCACAGAAACGGCCACAGCAGAAGCAACCGGGACAGAGACGGCCGAAGCGACTGAGACAGCGGATGATGACGACGCAGAGGATGAAACCGAAGCCGAAGGCGAGGACGAGGAAGCCGACGGAGGCGACAGCGGCTTCGAGGTTCGTGACCTCGACGGCGCAACCGTCGACCTTACCGAAGTCGTCGGGGACAAAGCCATCGGCGTCCTCGATGGTGAACTCGAAGCGGGCCGCTACAGCAAGATCGAACTGTACGCCGAATCCGTTGATGGGGTCGTCGACGGCGAGTCGGTCGATGTAAAGATTCCGAGCGAGAAGCTCCAGCTCACCAAGCCGTTCGAAGTTGTCGCTGGCGAATCGGTCGACTTCGTCTTCGACATCAACGTCGTCAAGAAGGGCAACGGCGGCTACAACCTCCTGCCGGTCATCTCGGAAAGCGGGGTTGCCGGGAAGGACGTTGCTGTAGAGGAAGTCGGCACCGACGGTGCGGAAGGCGAGGCTGACGGGACGGAGGCGGACGGCGACGATACCGACGACGAAGAGACCGAGGCCGAGACAACAGAAATCGAGGAAACTGACCGGGACTCGACGCCGGAGTCGGACCAGCGCGGCAGCACAACGACGGCTGCCGAGTAGCGCTCAGTCTTCGATTCGCGACTCAAGTTCCTGTATGACCTCGTCGGTTGTGCCGCCGTCGCCGCGAACCGCCTGCGTGTAGCGCCTGTATTCCTTGGGGGACACCTCCACAGTCTTAGTTTCGCCTTTGTGCGAAATTTCCAGCTTCACGGTTCCGTGCGGGTCGTTGCGACGCCGGAAGCTTGCCATCGCCGTGAAGACGAACCAGAACGCCACGCACGTCCCGATAAAGTACGCCATCGTCGTCTCAAAGGCCAGTGTCTGCTCGCCGACCGTCCAGTTGTATGGATAGGCGGCCTGAAACAGTCCGATTCCGACCAGACAGAGGACCGCGCCGACGGCGACACCACTCTGTTCACGACGGCTTGAGGGAAGCACAGCGACGACACTCAGAAACATCGCGGGGATGCCAAGGCCACCCAGTGTCCCGCCGAGTTTCTCGGCGGCGTGGGGTTCAGTTGCGCCGACGACTGCCGACAGCGGGGTCGTCACCAGCAGTATCGCCACAACCACTGCCAGCGCGCCGACACCCCCCAGGGTCGCACCGGCAACGACGCGGCGAGGGTCGCGCCCCTCCCAGCGCCGGTTGCTGTACGCGTCCCCGAGGTTCTCCATACCGGCCCGTTGGCACCCGGCCCACAAAACGGTACGTCAGACGCGCGTGCGACGCTGTGCGGCGGCCAGCGCGTCGCCGCCAGCAGCTGTCAACGTACCGAGATGGTCGCTGTCGACGCGTTCGAGCGAGGCGTCCGGAAGCTGCTGTGCGAGGGCGGTCCCCGTCGCCGGGGCAACGTTGGCGTCGTTTTGCCCCTGAAACACAGTAACCGGCACTGAAATGTCTTCGAGGGCAAACGGCCATGGCTGTGAGAGGAGTCGCTGCTCGTGGATGATCCCGCTTGGACCGCGTGCCATCGACGTGAGCATATCCGCACGGACGACCCGAGCCACCTCGTCGGCTGCCAGGGCATCCGTTTCCGGTGTCTCCTCGGCGACGAACCCGACGGCGTAGGACGGGTCCCGGCGGAGGGCGAACCATCGCTGCAGCCGGAAGAGTCGCCCGAGCGCCCACGGAGCGTGTCGGGACAGTGCTCCCACAAACTGCTGGACGCGCCCTGTCGCGCCGACTGACGGCGGGCCGCTGCTTCCCAGGAGTGCAACGCGCTGTATCTCGGGCAGTCGGTGACAGGTCAGCGCGAACGGGCCGCCGCCGGAAAAACCGATGGCTCCGGCCGTGTCGACATCGAGATGGGACAGGAGGTTCGCGGCGTCGTCCGGCCAGTCCTCGAACGTAACAGCTGCGTCTTCGGAGTTCCCGATGCCCGGCCGGTCCGGAGCGATGAGGTTGATGCCGCGCTCGCGAGCCGGCGCGGCGAGCAGCCGTGCGGCGACGTGTGATCCGGGGGTACCGTGACAGAAAAGGACCGGATAGCCGTCGGCGTCGCCGTAGGTGGCGTAGGCCAGCCGCCGACCGTCAGGGAGCGAGAGCGACTCGGTCTCGGAATCGTTCGGCAGCCAGTCGGTGGCCGGAATCGGCGGCGCGGACCCCATCCGTCGTTATTCGCTCTGGATGCGCGGCGCGAGCATATACGTGACCCGGCCCTGGCCTTCAGCGAAGCTGAAGTGCATCTTGACGGGGAACTCCTCACCGAGTTCCATCTCGACCTCGGCGTCTTTCGGGATGGCCTTGTTCATGTTCTTCAGGTAATCCAGCGAGAACAGGGAGTGGGCGTCCCCGGGCGTGAGGTCGATGAGGTCGTCGCGGGTGAGCTCGAGGTGGACATCGTCGGTGTCGCCCTCGGCGTCGACGTAGAACAGTTCATCGGTCGCGTCGACGCCCAGCGCGATGTGGTCGCTGACCATGTCCGCGGCGGTGACCGACCGGTCGATGTCTTTCCCTTCGATGACGATGTTTGCCGAGAGGTCCAGATCTGGGAGGTCAGGCTCCTGACGGATGGAGTCGGGGTCGATCAGCGCGAGGGTGTATTCGAGACCGTCGATAGAGATGTGGAGCTTCCGTGTCTCTTCGTCCAGATCGAGGTGGACGAGCTGGCCGGCGTCGGCCATACCGGCGATGTCTTCGAGGCGGGAGAGGTTGACGCCGATGAGCCCACCATCAGTCTCGTAGGACTCGAAGGCCGCCGCGTCGAGCCGCAGGTCGACCATTCCAACGTTTGCCGGGTCGACTGCCCGGATTTCCAGCCCGTCTTCTTCGAGGTGGATCTTGCACTCGTCCACCAGCACGCTCACAGAGTCGAGAGTCGCCTGGAGCGTGTCTGCGCTCACGATGGCGTTGAACATCTTGAACCGGACTATGCCCCCATCCATTAAAAAGTCCCTCATTGAAACCGCGTGCGCGCGAGCGACCGCGGACGAGAACGACAGTCGGCAGCGGCCCGTATTGTGCGTAATCAAGCCCAACCGGGAACAGACAGTGTGGTGCGCTCCGTCGTTGAACGGGTCAGGCTTCCGGTTCGAACACGTCGGGGTTTGCCGCCCCTTCGCGGTTGATGATGGCCATCGTGCCCTTGCGGGCGACCCGGGAGAGCGCGTGGTCGACCAGTTTGATGGGTCCAGGCACCTCGGCGTGGAGCGTGGCGATGGCACAGGACCCCGGCTTGACCGGCGTGGTCTGGACGTACTTGTTCGGCGGTCCGGCGATAGAGCCCTGCTGCCAGACCTCGTCCCAGACGGACCCGATTGGGTGGAAACTGGAGTCGAGGTTCGGACCGCCGGTCACGAAGTACACGCGAGCGGTGTCGCCGACCGACATGCTCGGCGAACCGTGTCGGTCCGGCGTGATGGCGTACTTTTCGCCGTTCATCAGGACGTACGTCGGCTCTTCGGCCGCCATCGCCTCCATGTCGAAGTCGTGGTGCCCCTTCTCGCCGGTGTCGCCGGTAGTGTACAGTTCGTGCTGGCCGAAGTAGAACTCGTGGTCCACTTCGGGGAGCCCCTCTTTCGGCTCGACGAGTATCATCCCGAACATCCCCGAGGAGATGTGCATATCGAGGTTCGGGACGGCACAGTGGTAGATGAACGCGCCGGGGTAGGTAGCCTTGAACCGGAACGTCTTGGTCTGGCCCGGCGTGACCATCGACGCCTCAGCACCGCCACCGGGGCCGCGGACGGCGTGGAGGTCGATGTTGTGGGGCATCGAGTTCCCCTCCTCGTTCGTGATGGTGAGTTCGACGGTGTCGCCCCGGCGAACCCGGATCATCGGGCCGGGGATCTGGTCGCCGAACGTCATGTACGTGTAGGTGACGCCCGGCTCGATCTCTGCGACCTGCTCTTTGGTGGTCATCTCGACCGACACGGTCTTTGGCTCCGACCGGTCGATGGGGTCTGGAATCGCGGTCGGGTCCGCGGCAATACGGTCGACGTCGGTCTGTTGTGCGGCGTTCATAGCTGGCTCCTGTGGAGTCGTCTCCGCTTCGGTCGCTTGCTCTTTTGCGCCTGGTGCGCTGGCACAGCCCGCGAGTGCGGCCGTGCCGACGCCCAGGGCTTCTAACACCCGCCTCCGCGTCGCCGTCGGAATGGTTGACATGGGGAGGTCACTTCCTACAGATTGGACTCAGTGCGTGACCTGTATATATGGGGCCGGCAGATCTCAGCCGCTGAGACGCGTTCTTACGCGGTAAGAACGACAGTGAACGTGTTCGGGTCGGTGGTAAAGCATGGCGTCTAGAACCGGTAGCATATCTTAATTTCTAGATATGACAACCGAATAGCGACTGTCGTGCAGTAGCTCGGCCGGAAACTTCGAGTCGGCATCCATTTGAGCGCTGACCGTCTCCGTGATACTATGAATACGAGTTCGCCATATTTCGGCAGTCGAGACGCTCCCGGTGTGTGGTAACCATGTCGGGCAAAGACGACTACTACAACAGAGCGAAGCAGGAAGGGTACCGCGCGCGGTCGGCGTACAAACTGCAGCAGTTAGACGACACGGCCGGCCTCCTCGGCGAGGGGCGGACCGTCGTTGACCTCGGTGCTGCACCCGGCGGCTGGATGCAGGTCGCGGCCGAGCGCATCGGCGAACGCGGGACGCTTGTCGGCGTCGACCGCCAGACAATCGACGACTTGGAGGACCCCGAACCGACCGTCGAGTACGTCCGCGGCGACATGACCGAGGACAGCACGAAAGACGAGATCCGCGAGATCGTCGGGGAAAGCGACGGTAGCGGTGGCCCGGTCGACGTTGTCATCTCAGACATGGCTCCGAACATGACCGGGCAGTACGACCTCGACCACGCCCGGTCGGTCCATCTGGTCCGGCAGGCCTTCGAGGTCGCGACGGACCTGCTCGACGCCGGCGGGGACTTCTGTGCGAAGGTGTTCGACGGACAGGACCTCGATGACCTCATCGCCGACATCGAACCGGAGTTCGAGTACGTCCGCGAGGTCCGTCCCGACGCCTCGCGGGACTCCTCCTCGGAGCTGTATCTGGTGGCGAAACACCGCCTGACTGGGCCGGTCCGCGAGGGTGACATCGTCGAAGCCACTATCGAGGATATCGGTGAGGAGGGCGACGGTATCGCCAAGGTCGAGAACTTCACTGTGTTCGTCAGCGGCGTCGAGGACGGCGAAACGGTCGAGGTCCGAATCGATGACGTGAAACCACGGTACGCGTTCGCCGAACCGGTCGAATAAGCCGCTTCCAGTCGTTTTTAATCGGCGCTCGCCGGGGTCGTAACGACGTTGTTTCGCCGAGCAAAGCCGACGACAGCGTAGACGAACGGCGTGTCGAGAACGGCGATAGCGACTTTTAGCAGGTACTGGCCGACGATGAGTGCCAGCGCCTCGCTCGGCGGGACGCCCTGAAACAGGACGAAGCCGACGCCGATGAAGATGACCGTATCGATAAGCTGGCTGGTGGCTGTCGAGCCGATGTTACGGAGCCAGAGCTTCTCGCCGTCTGTTTGGTCTCTGAGCCAGTGGAAGACGAACACGTCCCAGTTTTGGCTTATGAGGTAGGCCGACAGGCTGGCGACGACGATGGCCGTGCTGGCCCCGAGGACGTTTCGGAACGCCGCGAGGTCGACCGGCTGGGCCGCCTGCGGGAGGCCGGGCGCGAAGATGGTGCTCCAGACCAGCGCCAGCAGGACGAAGTTCATCGCGAAGCCGACGTTGACGACGACAGTCGCGGCCCGGCGGCCGTACAGCTCGGCGTAGCAGTCGGACGCGAAGAACGTCAGCGCGTACGCCAGCGCGGCCCCGGGCAGGACGAGCGTCGACCCCGCAAGCGGGAGCGAGAACGGCAGCGAGAACGCGAGTAGCTTCGAGGCCGTCACCTGTGAGGTGACCAGCGCTGTCACGAACAGCGCGACGAGACCGACGCGCACCGCCTCCGACCGCTCACTGGTCATCGTCGAGTCGTCCCTGGCGTTTATCGATGTCGTCGAGCATGTCAAGTGTCTTTCGTACCGAGGCGCGGATAGCCTCGCTCCGGTTGACGAACTTCCCGTCTTCGCCGACGTGCTTGTCGATGTCGTCCAGCAGTTCGGCCGGGACTTCGACGCTTATCTTGGGCATATCTGAGGAATATACCGGGCATAAGCTTAGCCACTGTGGTTTATTGACCGGACGTATCGACTCGCAGGCGATCTCCAGACACCACGAGGGCTACTGCACTCACGACAGGCCGGATGGCGGAAAAGCCCAGATTTCGGCCAGTAGAGGAGCGTCTCGCGGGGCTGCTATCGGGATTTCAGGTCGTTACGAGTAGCACTGCGCGTTCCACGACTGCGACCGCGGCGCGATAATCGTCGAGGTTCACGACTCGGCGCTGCACACAGCTATCAGTCAGCCGGTTCGCTTCGGCGGTTCGTCGTCCGCCGGCCGCCCAGCGTGTACACCCAGAGGATGCCGAGCCCAAGCATGTACGCCAGCGCTGTTGGAATGCCGACGATAAACATCGTGAAGATGCCGCTGGGCGAGAGAATTGCCGAGAGGGCGACGATAGCGATGACGACCTCCCGCCAGCGCTCGTACATCAGGCGGAACGGGATGATGCCGCCCTTGTGGAAGAGGAACATCGTCACCGGAATCTCAGCCAGCAGGCCGATGCCGATGGTGAGGAAGAACACGAGCCAACCGAAGTTGCTCACCCGGTAGGCGATGACCATGTTCGAGTTCAGCTGGTCGTAGGCGATCCAGGAGATTGTCGTCGGGGCCACGTAGAGGAACCCGAGCAGGCTTCCGCCGATGAGTGCGGCGAACAGCGTCCCGCCCCAGATGCCGAGGATATTGCGGTTCCCGATGACGAGGCCGCGCTCACGCATCGCCGGCCACGCGAAGTACAGCACCACGGGGATGACCGAGACAGCGCCGAGTATCGTCGAGAACTTGACGATAAACACGAGGTGCTCGACGGGATGGAGCGTGACGATGCTCACGTCGGCGGCCATCTCCGGCGGGAGCCGGCTGACGAACGTCCGCTGTATCGACCCGATGCCGCCCTGATAGAGGAACAGGAACGCGGCGGCGAGCACCGCCCCGAAGATGCCCAGAATCACGAACGCCCGGGAAGCCAGCGCACTGAGGATGAACTGGATGTCGTAGTAGTAGCCGCCGATCTCGTCTTCAGTGGTCTCGTCCTCGGTGAAGGCGTCGACCATGCCAGCGGTCGTCGAGGTGAACACGCCTGCGTCTTCCTCGTCCGCTTCGGCGGTCCCGTCGGCACCGTCGCCCTCGCCCTCCGGCTCTGGGTCGTCCTGGTGGGCCATGTCCCAGCGGTCGAGGACGGCCTGAGCTTTCTCCTTGTTGTCGTCCGCAAGAGCGCTGTCGGCGTGAGCAAGCGCCTCGTCCTCGGTCATCTCCTCGAACACTTCGGGGGGCGCGACCTCGACGGCCGAGGCGTTGAGTTCCTCGATGTCGATGGCCGTCGGGTCGCCGACCTGACCGGGACCGGCTTTCTCGGACAGTGCGGTCAGAACGTGGTAGTACAGAACAGCAACAGCACCGATGACACCGAATACGGCGGCGAGAAGTACTGCTGTACTCTCGACCGGCAGCCCGAACAGCGCTGGCGGCTGAATGTCGCCAGTGAGCCGGTCGGACGGGAATACTTCGGCGAACTGCTGGATGTACTGGAATGCTGGCGTCGCCAAGACGTAGTACACCACACCGCCGCCCAGCACTGCACCGCCGAGAATCGTGTTCCAGTGCCCGCGGGCGACGGCACTGGTACTGACGAGGTCACCGGAGCGACGGACCAGCATCGCGAGCTTCGCCAGCGCGAGGCTGATACCGTAGAGGCCACACAGCGGCGCGGCCCACATGATCTGGGTGAAGGGGTCCGGCGGCGAGAACAGCGCCCCGAAGGCGAAAATCCCCATCACCGCGTAGCGCCACTTGTCCCGGAACGTCTCGTAGGGGACGATTTCGGTGTAGGAAAGCACCGTCATCACGAGCGGCAACTGGGCGGCGAGCCCGAAGGAGACGGCCAGCAGGAAGACGAACTGGAACCACTTGACGATGGAGTACTGTGGCGTGAAGCCTGCTTTGAAGGCATCTCCGGCGAGGAAGTTGAACATCAGCGGGAAGAACAGCTCGTAGGCGTAGGCGACACCGCCGAAAAACAGGCCCAGGCTTATTGTGACAAACAGCGCGCCCTTCCAGGTCGGGATGTGCTCGGCCGGCCACCAGCCGCGCTGGCGGAGCCCGTCGCGGCCGAAGTAGATCAGCAGCGGCAACGACATGAGAATCCCGATGACGGCTCCGATTTTCACCTGCAGGAGGATGACGTCGAACGGCGTGACCGCGACGATGCTCGTGGCCTCCTGTGTGGTGAGGTCCATCTGCGAGTACAGGAGATCGGCACGCAGCGTGTCCCAGACGCCGTACTGCAGTCCCATGATCGTGCCGATCATCCCGATGACGAAGACGATGAACACCTTTTGGAGGTGCACCTGCGCCGAGCGAAGCATCGCGCCGAGCGTTGCGCGCCCGCTCTGGACCGTCTGGACGGTGTCCTCGTCGATAGCACTCGCCATCTTCTCTGTGCCTAGCCCAGTGGGCGTTATCAATTTATTCATCCCGGTGACGGCCACTGCTCGAAAAGAAAGTTTACAACACCCACCGTCTAAGCCCGGGACAGATGGAGGACGGTGACGCAGATGACGAGCGGCGCAGGCCCGATGAGCCGCCACTACCGTCCGACGACGAATCCGACGAGTCGTCAATCCCCACCGACCCCGTGGCCGAAGCCGATGCCAACCGGGAAACGGACGACGTGACGGGCCCCGGTCCAGCGCCGGCCGGTGGTAACGAGGCCACTGTCGGCTCTCACGCCGCGCCGACCGAAGACGAATCCAGCGTCGGGCTGTTCGACCGGGACGCGTCGGACGTTGCCGCCGCTGTCCCGGCAGATGTCCCGACCGACTGGGGCAAGTCGACGCCGTCACCGGCTGGTGCCGGCGGTGCTGCGCCGACGACCGGGGGCGGAAACGCACCGAGCTACGACCCCGACGATGATCTCGTCGACGAGGGTGCCCCTGACGACGAGGAGATGCCCCTTGCCGACCACGTCGAAGAGATGGCGATGCGGCTGTTCGTCGTTGTCGGCGTGATGGCCGTCGTCGCCGTTATCGCCCTGCCGTACTCCGACGAACTCATCAACTTCCTGTGGTACTCCTTCCTCGATGGCCCGGCAAGCCAATGCGGTCAGGTCGCGACGAATGCCGATGGCAGTGTCGTCGAAGGGGCGGACTGTCCGAACGTGTACAACCCGCTCGCGCTGATTCTGGCGCGGCTGAAAGTGTCCTCGCTAGTCGGCTTTATCGTCGCCTTGCCGGTGTTCGTCTACCAGACGTACCTGTTCATGCGACCGGGGCTGTACCCCCGCGAGCGACGCTACTATCTGGCCGCGGTTCCGACAAGCCTCGTTCTCGCAGCTGTCGGCGTCGGCTTCGCGTACTTCGCCGTGTTGCGGGCGATGTTCGATTACTTCATTACCTACTCCGACCGTGCGGCCGACCTCGCATTCGGTCTGAGCGAGACGTTCAACCTCATCATCCTGATGTTGGGGCTGTTCGCGCTCATCTTCCAGATTCCGCTGTTCGTGATGCTTGCAGTGATGATGGGCGTGACGACCCGCCAGTGGCTGCAGGACCGGCGGCTGTACTTCTGGGGTGGCTTCGCTGCCGTGGCGTTCCTGTTCAGCCCGGACCCGACCGGGATGGCCCCGCTCATGGTCGCCGTGACGATGATCGGCCTGTTCGAGGGCACCCTGCTGCTCCTTCGCTGGACCGGCAGCACGTCGCCGGTCCCGACGGCGGACGACCTCGCCGCGCGCCGCCCGGTCGCGTGGCTGACCGCCGGTATCGCCGGCTACGTCCTCAGCCCCGCGCCGGTCCCGACGGGCTACTACGAGCAACTGCCAGCCACAGTTACTGAGACGCTTGCAGCCGTCGGCCTCGGGAACGCCACGCCGATGCTTGTCGGCGGCGGGATGATCGTCCTGTTCGAGGCGCTGGCGTACGCGAACAAGAACTACTACGGCTCGGTCAAACTCTGGCGCGGGTTCCGGGCCGCCCGCCTGCCGGTGTGGGCCGTCGCCATCGTCGTCGGCTACCTCGGCAGCCCCGACCCGACGCTGTTCCGCCTCATCAACCAGTTCAGCCTCCCGCGAAACGCCGCCATCGCCGTCGCCGCCGGCCTTGTCCTCCTCTACGAGGGGACCATCGCCGTCGCGCGCTGGCGAAGCCGGGAGGAATAAAATGGGGACCCTCCTCGTCGCCCGGCACGGCGAGACGACGTGGAACCGCGACGGTCGTATTCAGGGGTGGGCCCCGAGTCGGCTGACCGACCAGGGACAGAAGCAGGCCACGGCGCTCGGAACGTGGCTCGATGAGCGCTACGGCGTCGACCGCGTCTTCGCGTCGGACCTCCGACGCACCCGCGAGACGGCCGCCGCAGCCAACGACGGCTACGGTGGCCTGCCCGACCCTGAGTTCGAGACTGACTGGCGTGAGCGCGGCTTCGGAACCATGCAGGGCCTGTACGCGGAGGAACTGCTCGATGAGTTTCCCGGCCACGACCGGGACGCGAGCGTCATCTCACTCGATGCGGCCCCGGAAGGCGGCGAGGGCATCCCGACCTTCCGCGGACGGGTCGAGTCGGCCTGGGACCGGGCAATCGCGACCACCGACGCCGGTGAAACGACGCTGGTGGTCACCCACGGCGGCGTCATCAAGGTCTTGCTGGCGAAACTCACCGATGTGGACCCGGACGCGGCGCTGGCCAAAAGCTCACAGCCGAACTGCGCGGCCAATGAAATTCGATTGGATGCGGGCAGTCCCGAACTGGTCAGCGAAGAGATGACCGGCTGGCGGACGTTGCTGGACTGAGAGCGGCTTGCTCAGTCGACGGACGGATAGTCCGCGTCGAAAACGTTGCTGACCACGTCTTCTTCGGCTGATTCTTCTGTTTCCGGACTTACGCTGCCGGTTTCGTACCCGTGGAGGTCAAGCGTCACGTGGTCGAAGCCGCAGTCCTCGATGTGATCACGGGCGGTGCGAACGAAGTCAGGGTCGAGCGCGGTTTCGAGTTCTTCTTCGCCGACCTCGATACGGGCGAGGCCGTCGTGGTCGCGCACGCGGAACTGCTCGAAGCCCCACGTCCGCAGGAGTCGCTCGGCCTTCTCGACGCGGGAGAGGCGCTCCTCCGTGACTTCGAGACCGGTCGGAATCCGCGAGGAGAGACACGCCATCGAGGGCTTGTCGGCGACCGAGAGGTCGTACTCGCGGGCGATTTCCCGGACCTCGGATTTCTCGATGTCGTGTTCCAGCAGCGGGGAGTAGGCGTCCAGCTCCTCGACGGCGCGCAGGCCAGGGCGGTGGCCCTCGCCCGTGTCGGAGGCGTTCGTCCCGTCACACACGATGTCGATGCCGAGTTCGCGGGCGCGGTCGTACATCGCCCCCAGCCGCATCGACCGGCAGTGGTAACACCGCATGTCGTCGTTCTGCATGAACTCCTCGCTGTCGAGCTCGGAGAACTCCACGATTTCGTGACGGATGCCGATCTCCTCGGCGACGCGAGTCGCGTCCGTCAGCTCGGCAGCGGGGAGGGTTTCAGATTTGGCGGTACAGGCGATGGCGTCGTCGCCGAGGGCGTCGTAAGCCAGTGCGGCGACGACACTCGAATCGACCCCACCGGAGAAGGCGATAAGCACGCCGTCTCGCGACTTGAGGTCTTCGCGGGCGGCCGCTAGCTTCTCCGAAACAGCAGACATAGAATTTCTTTCTCGGTGGAGCGCAAAAACGCCTTCGCGTTCGGTGTTCGGCTGGCCGGGCCGAGCGGTGTCGACCGCCCACTCCGCCGCCGGAGCCGCTGGCAACGGGTTTTTTCTCGCTGGCGTCGAATGGGCGGGCAGATGGAGCTCGAATCGGTTCCGGGCGTCGGGGCGAAGACAGCCGCGGCGCTCCGGGAACTAGACGACCCGGAGGCGGCACTTCGGGACGGCGACGTGGCGTCGCTCGCACGCGCACCGGGAATCAGCGAGGGCCGGGCCGCCCGCATCGCTCGCGGTGCGATCCGGGCCGAACACGACGACTCCGGTGGGTTCACCGCGACGAAACGCGCCCGAGAGATCCACGAGGATGCACTGGCCCTGTTGACCGAGCGGACAGTGACCGACTACGCCGCGAAGCGACTGGAGACGATCTATCCCAGCGGCGTCCGCAGCCGTATCGAGGAAGTCCGCTCGTTCGCCGAGTCGGCGATGACCCGCAAGCCTGACCCGGCAGTTCTCGACGCCCTCTCGGCCGTTGAGCCGCTGGCTGAACCCGGCGACGTGCGGGTCCGGGACCGCTGTCTGGCGACCCGCGACGCCGAGCGCTACGCCGACGCGCAGGCCGCGATTCCGGAGGTCAGTGTCGAGGTCGTCGACGACGCCCGCCAGCTGGCCGAACTCGCCCGCTCGTACTCGACGGTCGTCGCGCTGGACGAGGCCTTCGCCGGCGTCGATATCGAGGGCGACGTACGGGTGGAGCCAAACGCGCTCGAAGAGCCCGAATCGGTCGTCCCAGAACGCGTGCTCACCTTCTTCGCCCGCAACCGCGACCGGATACGGGCCGCCGCCGAGGTCCACCGCGTCGCCGACCTCGACGCGCCGTGTGACCTTGAGACGCTCCTGTCGGCGCTTGCCCAGCTTGATGCGGACGGCAGCGTCAGCGGCGACGAGGAACTCGACCGGCTCGCCACTGCTGTCGACGACCTCGACGCGGCGGTGTCGACAGCCGAGAGCGTCGCCAACGACCACCTCCGCGAGGCTATCGAGGAGCAGGACGTGACCATCGAGGGGACGGACCTGCTGTCGCTGGTCGAGCGCGGCGCGGGTGTCGACTCGCTGCTCCAGCGGGAACTGGCCGACGAGTACGCCGCCGCCGTCGGGAAGGCCCGCGACCACCTCGTCGACGCGCTGGCGCTCCGGGACATGGAGGCGACGGCGCGCCGGGCGTTCCCCGACGAGCCCGCCTATCCCGTCGAACACAGCGAGGATGTCGTTGCCCGTCTCCGCGAGGAACTGACCGCCGCACGCGACCAGCGCGCGACCCGCCGGAAGCGGGAACTCGCCGACGACCTCGCCGAGATGCGCGACGACGCCGCGGCGCTGGTCGACGCCGCGCTGGAACTCGACGTAGAGCTGGCGATTGCCCGCTTTGCCGACGATTTCGATTGCACGATGCCAGCGCTGACCGAGTCTGAGGGCGTCGCCATCGAGGGCGGGCGCTCCCCGCTGCTGGATGTCCCCTTCGAAGTCGTCGAGCCCGTCGATTACGCTGTCGAGGGTGTGACGGTCCTCTCGGGGGTCAACAGCGGCGGCAAGACATCGACGCTGGACCTCGTGGCGCTGGTAACGACCCTAGCCCACATGGGCCTGCCCGTTCCGGCGGAGTCGGCCCGCGTCGGCCGGGTCTCCGAACTCCACTACCACGCCAAGACCCAGGGGACGCTGGATGCCGGCGCGTTTGAGGCCACGTTGCGGGAGTTCGGCGACCTCGTCGCGGATGTCGACTACCGTTCGGGGCCAGCGGGGGCCGAGACGGATGGAGACAGCGGGGTGACTTCGGACGACCCAGCGGCCGGGACCGACGACCGACCGGTGATGGTGCTGGTCGACGAACTCGAATCGATCACTGAGCCCGGAGCCAGCGCGAAGATTATGGCAGGCATCCTCGAAGCGCTGGGCGAACGGCAGGCCACGGCCATCTTCGTCTCACACCTCGCACGCGACATCCGCGCGGCCGCCGAAACCGATATCAGCATCGACGGCATCGAGGCGAAGGGGCTGGAAGACGGCGAACTACGGGTTGAGCGCTCGCCGGTCAAAGGGAAGCTCGCCCGCTCGACGCCGGAACTCATCGTCGAGAAGCTCGCCGACGACGGTGCCGACGATGCCGATGGGTTCTACAGTGATCTACTCGGGAAGTTCGAGTAGCGACTGCCCGAGACGCACTGACCTGTCACTGTGGGTGAAGCTGTGGCAAATGGTTAAGTGGGCCGCGAAGCTCGGTGAAAGTGATGAGTGACGACCCCGAGGACCGGATGCTCGGCTGGGACGAGTCCGTCTTTCGGGACGAACACGTCTTCGAAATCGACTGGCTCCCGGAGACGTTCAAACACCGGGATACCCAGATGGAGACGCTGAAGTACGCGCTCCGGCCGGCCGTCCGGGGGTCGCGCCCGCTCAACGTCATCGCCCGCGGACCGCCCGGGACGGGGAAGACGACGGCCGTCCAGATTCTGTTCGACGAACTCACCGCCCAGACGGATGTCAAAACTGTCCGGGTGAACTGCCAGATGGACTCGACGCGCTATGCCGTCTTTTCCCGCCTGTTCGCCGAGATATTCGACTACGAGCCGCCGTCCTCGGGTATTTCGTTCAAGAAGCTGTTCTCCCAGATAACCGACAAACTGGTCGAGGAAGACGAGGTACTCGTCGTCGCGCTGGACGACGTGAACTACTTGTTCTACGAGAGCGAGGCCAGCGACACACTGTACTCACTGCTGCGCGCCCACGAGGCTCACTCGGGCGCGAAAATCGGCGTCATCTGTGTCTCCTCGGACCTCGAACTGGATACCATCGACGCCCTCGATACACGCGTTCAGTCCGTATTTCGCCCGGAGGAGGTGTATTTCAACCCGTACGGACAGGCCGAAATCGCAGATATCCTGGGCGAGCGTGCCGACCGGGGGTTCAACGAAGGTGTCGTCGGCCCCACGGTGCTTGACCGCGTCGCCGAACTGACCGAAGAACAGGGCGGGGACCTCCGGGTCGGTATCGACCTCCTGCGCCGGGCCGGGATGAACGCCGAGATGCGCGCCTCCCGTTCCGTCGAAACCGAGGACGTCGAGGCAGCCTACGACAAGTCAAAATACGTTCACCTCTCCCGCCGGCTGCGGGAGCTGTCGGACTCGGAGACCGCGCTCGTGGAGGTCATCGCCGCTCACGACGGCCAGCAGGCCGGCGACATCTACGACGCCTTCTCAGAGCAGACGGACCTGGGCTACACCCGGTACTCCGAGATCATCAACAAGCTCGACCAGCTCGACATCATCGATGCTGACTACACCAACGTAGAGGGCCGGGGCCGCTCACGGGAACTGACGCTCAACTACGACGCCGACGCGGTGCTGGAACGGCTGTAAGACACTGTATTGGTTTGTTTACGCCGGTGGAAAACCCGCCCCCTGTTTGGAGACAACTGATAGCTTTCCGGACTCTGTCTGGGGTTATGACTGTTATAGATTCTTTGCTAGGAGTTAGAGGCACTATTCCGAAAGATAATTCAACATCTAACTATCTATTTTGAACCGATGAAAAAACGAAATTATATTGCCAGCCTGGGGAGCGGTCTCACGCTGCTGGCCGGGTGTGCTACGGGAGAAGGGAGCGGTGAGGGCGAGACGAACTCGACAGCGACGGAGACGGAAACCGCCACCGACACGCCGACACCGACGCCGACACCGGAGCCTGACCCGGAAGCAGTCATCACCGATGCAGGGTTGATCCGAGAACGGGGCCGGTACACCGATCTGGCACGGAGTATTACTGGCGTTGGCCTTGGCGGCGAGGCTATTGTCGGGATGGAATACAACCTCCCGATCAAAGACGGTGCCGTATCGGCTATTGCTCAGGCAACAGTGTACGACGACGCCGGCACCCAGATCACCCAGTCGTCGATGGATGTCGACAGAGTTGTACAGGACGAATCGGAGTTCATCTCACGGCAGGGGTGGTTCGCGGTCGAAACAGATGACTGGACCACCGGGAGCCACACGATAGAACTGGTCATCAACGCCACAAACTACGGGACAACCAGTGACCCAATGTCCGTCGAGTTTGATGTCGTTAAGCCACTGGGTCCCGAGGATGTCGAACTTGAACTGGTCGAGAAACCGACGACCATCAGGGTAAACAAGGAGTTTGACCTGACGTACAACATCCGGAATGTGAGTGACAGGGACTCGAGCCTCGTCGTGGACACAGTATTCATCGATCATCAAGAGCTAGAAGGAATTGAACTCGAACGGGACATCACTGGGAACATCCCGAAGGGTGGCCGGGAGCAGTTCGACGAAGCAGACCTCTCATTCAGAGTGGCCGGCGAGTTCACATACCAGATTCCGGAACTCGACGTAGAGTTCCCGTTCACGATTAAACCGCCGAAATAGCACGCCTCACTCCATCTTCTCGAACGTCGTCTCGGCCCACTGGACGGCGTAGTCAGCGCCGTACTCCAGATAGGCCTCGGTGTCGAGTGCGGCAAACGGCGCGGGCAGGTCGAGGCCGTGCTTGACGCCGCTGCAGGCGAGTTCGGCGGCCGCGGCGAACTCCGTCTGGCCCTGTGCAATCTCGCTGGGGAGGTCTTCGAGGCGGGGTTGCAGGCGCTCGCCGGCGTCGTCCCACGCCGCGTACAGACCTGGATAGTCGTCGGCCCAGTCGCCGAACTCCGCACGGGTCTGGAGCCCGAGGTACGCCGTGTACACCGCCGCTGCGAGCTGGTATCGGGCGTTCGCATCGAGGTGGTCCTCTGTGGCAGCCACGAACTCCGGGTACTGTTCGCCGAAAAAGCCCAGAAAGTGCTCGGGTTCGTCGAGGCTGACCTCGACGAGCGCCTCCGCGACGAGAAACGAGACGAAGTCGTCCGGCGAGGTCTCCAGCCGCGGTTTGACGAACACGCAGGGCGGAACCGTCTGGCGCGTCCAGGCGACGCCGCCGTCGCCGGGCATCCCGATGGTGAGGTCATTCCCGATGTACTCCTGTAGCACCTCTGGCGCTGTGGTCGGGAGCCACGCACCGTCGTAGGAAATCTGGTCGAGGCTGTCGGTCACCAGCAGGAGTTCCTCGGCGACTGCAGGGTCCAGTGTCTCGAAGTCACGGTCGCAGTTCAGTACGAGCGTCTCGGGGGCGTAGGCCGCACGTACTGCCGGCAGATCGCCGGTCAGTGAACGGTCGGTGAACATCTACGCCGAGAACAGGACGAGGTTGATGATGATGCCGACCGACAGTAGTGCCGACACGCCGATTGTTCCGAGGACGATTTTTGTGGCCTTGCTCATGCCAATGAGTATCTCGGGCCAGACATTAAAACTTGAGAAACGATTTTCGGGGTCCACAGTGAGTGTCGAGTATGCGCCGCGAACGCACTTCGACGGGCACCGCCTGGGAACAGCAGGTTGGCTACTCGCGGGCGATACGCACTGGCGATACCGTCCGTGTCGCCGGCACCATCGCAACGGATGACGGCGGGGAGGTCGTCGCGCCGGGTGACCCGTACGAACAGACGAAACACGCCTTCGGTATTGTTTCGGACGCACTGGCAGCCCTTGATGCCGCTATCGAGGACGTGGTCCAGACCCGGATGTATGTCACCGACATCGACGATCAGGAACGGGTCGGCGAGGCCCACAGCGAGTTCTTCGGCGACGTTCGTCCCGTGGCGACGATGGTCGAAGTGAGCGGGCTGGCCACACCAGAGGCCGCTGTCGAGGTCGAAGCCGTCGCAGAAGTCGAGTAAGGCGCTGGGCGACTCTCTCCGCGATTACTTGTCAGTCCTGCCGACACCCGCGCGGCGGGCGACGGCACGCCACTTCCCGGAGCGGAACCGACCGACATTGACAGCGGCTTTTAAGTAGAAATCGCCGATCAGCGCGGCGAAGATAGCCGGCAGGCCGAGTCCCAGCCCCGGAGAGAACGAAACGCCGATGACGGGGATCGGTATGACGAACGCCGTCGGCAATGCGAGCGCGGCGACCGGGAGGCGGTAGCAGTAGCTTGCAAGCACGGTCCCGTACAGCGGCCACCGGGTGTCACCAGCACCCCGAAGGCTTCCGCGCATCGTCCGTGACATCGAGAAGCCAGCGACGAGCAGTCCGAAGACGCGAACAAACGTCGCCGCCAAGTCCGGGTAGGCGGTCCCGAACAGGGACACAATGGGGCGGGCGAACACCACGAGGAGCAGCGCGACGGCCAACTGGACCGCGAGTGCGACACCGAGCGACTGCCAGCCGTACGCCGTCGCTTCCTTCGGGTCGTCCGCGCCCAACGACTGTCCGACCAGCGTCGACGCAGCGGTCGCATAGCCCCACGCCGGCATCAGCGCGAGCAGCATGACCCGGCGGCCGATGGCGTAGGCCGCGAGCGTCGGCGTGCCGAGCACGCCGAGAATGAACAGAAACGGGAACCGACCGAACGTCTGGAGCAGGCGCATTCCCGACAGCGGGAGCGCAACACGGACGAGTTCGGTCAGCAGGCCGAGGTCGAACTGCTTGCCACCGAGCGGGAGCGCCGTCGCGTACCGACCGGAGGCCAACAGTCCGAAGAAGATGACTGCAGCGAGCGTGTTCGCTGCGACAGTCCCCCACGCAGCCCCCGCGATTCCCATCGGTGCAACCGGTCCGAAGCCGAATATCAACACGCCGTTGAGCACGACGTTCGTCGGCACGGTCAGCAACCGGACGTACATCGGCGTCCGCGTGTCGGCGCTCCCCGCGAGGGCACGAGCAGCGACCATACTCCAGAACCGCGGCACCATCGACAGCATCACAATCGCGAGATACGTCGCGCCGTACTGTATTGCGGCCGGGTCATCGGAGAGAACGTCGAGCAGCGCAGTCGGATACACCCACGCGACAGCAGTCAGTGGCAACGATAGCACGATTGCAAGCCACAGCGACTGCTTGACGGCTAGATTTGCCCGGTCCGGCTGGCCGCTCCCCTGCAGGCGGGAGACGACGCTAATTGTGCCAGAGGAGACTGCGAGTGCAAGTCCGAACCCCACGAAGTAGTACTGAAATCCCAGTTCGAGACCGGCCAGCGCGGCGTCGCCAAGTGCCAGACCGACCATCAGAAAGTCCGCGAGCCGCAGCAGGATTCGTAGGCCGCCCGTGACCATCACCGGCGCGGCCAGGTCCGTCGCCTCAATGGCCCGGTCCCGGTCGACAGCATCCAATCTGGAGAGCGCGACCGGGACGGTGCGTACCAGCCGGCGGAGGGCGTCGCCGAGCACAGTTGTGCCACGGCGAGCAGGCAAACGTAGCTTACGACTTCGATACCCCGTAGGATTGCACACAGCGCTTATCTACGCAAACCCCTTTCTATGGCTATGGACCAATCCGCCTCTAGACGGTCGTTTTTGACCGGTGTCGGGGCTGCTGCCACCGCCGGGCTTGCCGGGTGTACAGGCCTCGGATTCGGGGACCAGACGTTGACGATGATCGACTGGGGGTACGTCTACAGTAACGACGTCATCGAAGCCTTCGAGGAGCGCCACGGGGTGACGGTGGAGCGACAGGCCGCACAGGGGTCGGCCGAAACGCTCGCGCAGTTGCGGGCCGGACGAGCCGATTACGACCTGGTGCCGCTTGGAAACTACGCGGTGACGCCGGCGATGGAAGAGGGCTACCTCCAGCCGCTCGACCTCGACCAGGTGCCGGCATACGATGACGTGTTCGACTTCCTGAAAGCGGATTACTTCGAACAGGACGGCGAAGTGTACGGGATTCCCCGGAGCTTCGGCCAGACGCCGCTCGCCGTCAATACTGACATCGTCGAGCAGGACGTCACCGCGCTGGCTGACCTCTGGACCGAACCGCTCGCCGGCGTCGTCGGTGGTCGCGACGACGCGCGGCTACAGGTCCTGTACCGAAACGCCGCGAAAGGCGAGCCGCTCAACCCGACACGTGCCGACGACGTGGACTTCGATTCGCTCCGGACCGACCTCATCGACCGACTGGAACTGACTTCCGGGCTCTGGAACAACGGAGGCGAGTCAGAACAACTGCTCCGCAGTGAGGAGGTCGGTGTCCAGCCGGTCTGGAACTACGTCATCCAGTCGATGCAGTCCGACGGTATTCCCGTCGAACGGGTCTACCCCTCTGAGGGAACGAAAGCGTGGTTCATCCAGCACTGTATCCGAGACGGTGCGGAGAACCCCGAGCTGGCACACACCTTTATTCAGGAGTGGCACACGCAGATGGGCTACAAGTCGCTGATGGAACCGAGCAATATCGCCGTCCCGAACGAGCAGGTATTCTCTGAACAGGACGTCGAGAAGGCGGCGTACGGACTCGACGACCCGGACCAGTTCATCTACGAGGAACCGAAACCTCAGCCGCTCATTGAACAGTACACTGAGACGTGGAACCGGGCAAAGACGGAGGCTGATCTGTAGTGAATGCGCTCGCTGTTGACGGTCTCGGCAAGACCTTCGACGGAGCGCCTGCCGTCGACGATATCTCGCTGACTGTCGAGCAGGGGGAGTTTTTCTCGCTCATCGGACCGTCCGGCTGCGGCAAGACGACGACGCTCCGGATGCTTGCTGGCCTCCTTACGCCGGACTCGGGACAGGTGCTGCTCAATGGACAGGACGTGACGGACCGACCCGCCCGCGAGCGAGCGACGAACATGGTGTTTCAGGACCTCGTCCTGTTCCCCCATATGAGCGTCGCGGAGAACGTCGGCTATGGGCTGGCCCGAAGTGGTGTTACAGAGCCGGAGCGCGGACAGCGCGTTGAGGACGCTCTGGCACTGGTCAATCTGGCGGGATTCGGCGACCGTGACCCGTCTGACCTCTCTGGCGGCCAGCGCCAGCGGGTCGCACTGGCCCGGGCGCTGGTCAACGACCCGGCGATACTGCTGCTTGACGAACCGCTTGCGTCACTCGACCGGGCGCTTCGGGAAGATATGCAGGCGGAGTTCCGCCGGATACAGCGCGACAGCGACACGACCTTTCTGTACGTCACACACGATCAAGAGAGCGCGATGAGTATGTCCGACAGAGTCGCCGTGATGCGGGACGGACGCATCGTCAACGTTGGCCCGCCTCGCCAGCTATACACGGACCCACAGACCCGGTTCGTCGCGTCGTTTCTCGGTGACGCCACGTTGCTAGACGGCGACGTTATCCGCCGCGAGGGTCCCGACGTTGTTGTCCAGACCGGTGCTGGACCACTTCGGGCCGACGCAGACGCAGCGAGCTACGCCGTGGGCGACACGGTGACGGTCGCAGTCCGACCGGAAGCAGTGACGCTCGGCGGCGGCGACCTGACCGGCACCGTCACCGACGTCGCGTACAAGGGCTTCTACGAGGAAGCGACCGTCGATTGCAGCGGTGCGGAACTGGTCGTCCGACGCGAACGCAACACGGCGGCACCGGACACCGCACCATCCGCTGACGGCGGCACAGACCTCCCGTTCCGCGTCGGCGAGACCGTCGAACTGGGCGTGAGCCGGGCTGTTCTCGTCAGAGATGAGCGTCGCTAACACACCCGGTCGGCTCCGGGACTGGCTCGTCGCTGGCAGCCCGCTCTTACTGGCACTGGCACTGGGCGTGTTTCCGCTCCTGACGCTGTTCGTCGAGAGCATCGGCCCCGGCCTCGGCGGCGAGAACTACGCGGAGGTGCTGTCGCCCCTGTACCGCGGCGCACTGCTGTACTCTATTGGCGTCGGTGTCGGCGTCACTGCTGTCTGTCTCGCAGTCGCGTATCCGATTACGTACTGGATTGCCCACCGGTGTCCGGACCGGTACCGGCTCATCGCGCTGGTCTCAGTGACGTTGCCGCTGTGGCTCAATTACGTAGTGCTCAACTACGCCTGGGTGTGGATTCTGGCCCGGGGCGGCGTGGTGAACCGAATCCTCGTCGGGACAGGCCTCCTCGATTCGTCCCTTGACCTCCTGTACAACAATATCTCGATGGGGATCGGGTTCGTGTACATCTACCTTCCGTACGTCGTCTTGACGATGTATGTCTCGATGGAGCGGCTCGATTACCAGCTCATTGAGGCCGCACGAGACCTCGGCGCGAGTGATGTCCGGGTGTTTCTCGACATCGTGCTCCCGCGAACGCTTCCCGGCGCGGCGGCGGCGACGCTCATCGTCTACGCACGCATCGCCGGGGCGTTTGCGACCCCGGAAATACTCGGCAGTCCCGGGAACGTCATGATTGCACGGCTCGTCGTTCAGGCGTTTCGGCAGTACACGAACTACGGGTTCGCGGCGGCGCTATCGTTCGTGTTCCTGCTGCTGGTGCTTGGAACGCTCGGGCTCGGGGCGCTTTCGCCGCGAGTCAGACGGGAGTTACGACAATGGTGAGCCGCGTCACGCGGCTGGCTGAACGCGGGGCTGGCCGGCTCCCGGGCATCGTTGTTGCGCTGACGCTCGTGTTTCTGTACACCCCTGTTCTCGTCATCGGGTATCTGTCGCTCTCACCGGCCGGCCAGCCGACGATTCCCATCGACGCGTTCTCGCTGCGGTGGTACACCGCAGTTCTGACTGACACACGGTTCATCCGGGCGCTACTGACGAGCCTCGGCATCGGCGTCGTCACAGCTACTGGTGGGACTGCGCTGGGGCTGGCCGGCGCATACGTGATCGTTCGGAGTCAGCTCCCTCAGCTTGCCCGTCGAAGCATCGCCGTGATTATCGCCCTGCCGCTGTTCGTTCCAACAGTTGTTGTTGCGTTCGGTATCGGGCGCGCCAGTGCGCTCGTCGGCCTCGGCTACGGCTACCTTCCGGTCATCCTCGGCCATCTGTTCTGGGTACTCCCGTTCACGACGTTTCTCATCGCCGCCCGCTACGCGGAGCTAGACGACCGTCTTTCGGCTGCAGCCCGCGACCTCGGTGCCGACGACCGGACTGTGTTCCGGACGATCACAGTCCCGCTGTTGTGGCCGGCACTGATGGCGAGTGTACTGTTCGCGTTCGCGCTCTCGTTCAACGAATTCCTCATCACGTTCTTCCTCGCCGGGTCGAGTGTGACGACGGTCCCGCTGGAGATATTCGGCAAGGTCAGAATCGGTGCCACGGCCTTCCTGAACGCGGCGAGCGTGCTCGTTATCGTTGTCAGCGCTGTGGCGGCCGGTGTGGCTTCGACGCTGCGCCGTCCTGTGTGAGCGGTTCCAGCCCCCAGTCGGCTCCCCGAACCGGCGGCACGCTTTTGTCACCAAGCACCGAGCGCCGAAGTGATGCCAGCTATCGAAGTCGGCGAGACGTTCACCGAAACTCGGACGTTTCGACCCGAAGATGTCGACCAGTTCGCCGCTCTCTCCGGAGACGACCAGCCCCGCCACACGGAACCCGATGGGGACGGCCGGCGGATGGTTCAGGGGTTGCTCACCGCGTCACTGCTGACCAGTATCGGCGGCGACCTCGAAGTGCTTGCCTCGCGGATGGACCTGCAGTTCCAGCGCCCGGTGTACACCGGTGAGACGCTGGTCTGTGAACTAACAGTTGTGAGCGCTGACCCGCATACCGATGGTGGCGTCGCTCTTGTGGGCGATGTGGCTGTCCGGCGAGTCAATCGCGACGATGACTCTGGTCAGGCTGACACAGCCGCCCCGAACTCGGCAGATAGTGCTCCCGCCGGAACCGTCGTGCTTGAAGCGACCGTCGAAGGACTAATCAGGGAATGAGCTGTTCGCCGTCGTCATCGTAGATCGTGATGGCGTCGACCGGACAGGTCCGGGCCGCGAACTTCGCGTCCAGTTCGGCGTCGTCTGGGACCTCCCGGACGAACACGTCCTCGTCCTGTTCCTCACTGTCCGCCAGCACCGCTTTGCCGGCGTCCTCGTCGCGCTCGAAGGCGTCCCACTCCGCGACACACTGGAACATCCCGATACAGGTGTCATAGTCATATTCGACTCGCATACCCTGTGTTGGCCGCTCGCGGGCAAAGGCGTTCCCCTCGGTGCTCGATGCGCCAGCGGACCGACGCGGTTGCAGTGCGACAGTTTAAATCGGGGCAGGACCCAAGCGGGGTGTAATGGACGTTGCGGACCTGCCGGGCGTGCCCGAGTGGCTCCCGGACCACCTGCGCGACGACGGCATCGAAGAGCTGTACCCGCCACAGGCCGAGGCCGTCGAGGCCGGCGTCACCGAGGGGGAGAATCTGGTCGCGTCGATTCCGACGGCGAGCGGAAAGACCCTCATCGCCGAGCTAGCGATGCTTTCATCGGTTGCTCGCGGCGGGAAAGCGCTGTACATCGTTCCACTGCGAGCGCTGGCCAGCGAGAAGCAGGCCGACTTTGAGGAGTTCGAACAGTACGGCCTCGACATCGGTGTCTCGACGGGGAACTACGAATCCGAGGGTGGGTGGCTCGCGGACAAGGACATCGTTGTCGCCACCAGCGAGAAAGTGGACTCGCTGGTCCGCAACGACGCCCCCTGGATAGAGGACCTCACCTGCGTCGTCACCGACGAGGTCCATCTGGTCGACGACGGGGAGCGAGGGCCGACACTGGAGGTGACGCTGGCGAAACTCCGGCGGCTCAACCCCGACCTGCAGACCGTCGCGCTGTCGGCGACCATCGGCAACGCCGAGGCGCTGGCGACGTGGCTCGATGCGGGGCTCGTCGACTCTGATTGGCGGCCTATCGACCTCCAGAAGGGGGTCCACTACGGGCAGGCGCTGCACCTCGAAGACGGGAGCCAACAGCGGCTTTCGGTACAAAACAACGAGAAGCAGACGGCGGCTATCGTCCGCGATACGCTGGAAGACGACGGGTCGACGCTGGTGTTTGTCAACTCCCGGCGTAACGCCGAGGCGGCAGCGGGCCGGCTAGCGAACACGGTTCGGCCCCACCTCAGTACCGAGGAACGGGACCAGCTGGCCGACATTGCCGAGGAAATTCGGGATGTGAGCGACACGGAGACGAGCGACGACCTCGCGGACGCCGTCGCGGACGGGGCGGCGTTCCACCACGCCGGACTCTCCCGGGGCCACCGCGAACTCGTCGAGGACGCCTTCCGAGACCGGCTGGTGAAGGTCGTCTGTGCGACGCCGACGCTCGCGGCCGGCGTCAACACGCCCTCCCGGCGCGTTGTGGTCCGCGACTGGCGGCGCTACGACGGCTCGGCGGGTGGGATGGCCCCGCTGTCCGTGCTCGAAGTCCATCAGATGATGGGGCGGGCTGGCCGCCCGGGGCTCGACCCCTACGGCGAGGCGGTCCTCATCGCGTCCAGCCACGACGAAGTGGACGAACTGTTCGAGCGCTACGTCTGGGCCGACCCGGAGCCGGTCCGGTCGAAACTCGCGGCCGAACCGGCACTGCGGACTCACATCCTCGCGACGGTCGCCTCTGGCTTCGCACGCTCCCGCAAGGGACTGCTCGAGTTCCTCGAACAGACGCTGTACGCCAGCCAGACCGACGACAGCGGCCAGCTCGAACGCGTCGTCGACGACGTGCTCACGTACCTCCAGCGCAATGACTTCTTAGAAATCGAAGCTGGCGAACTCGACGCTACCTCGCTGGGCCACACCGTCTCGCGGCTCTATCTGGACCCGATGAGCGCCGCGGAAATCGTCGACGGCTTGCGCGACTGGGAGCGGGGAGCAAGCGACAGCACGTCGGCGAGCGGGTCGCCGGCTGACGCGCAAGCGGAGCCGCCGGCTAACAGCGGCTTCACGACCGCTAGTGAACTGGCCGAGGACGCTGACGAGAGCGACGCCGACAGGGACCCGGACGATATCTCCGCGCTGGGCCTGTACCATCTCGTCTCGCGGACGCCGGATATGTACCAGCTGTATCTCCGCTCGGGCGACCGCGAGGAGTACGAGATGGAGCTGTTCGAGCGCGAAGAAGAGTTGCTCGGTCCCACGCCATCGGAGTTCGAGGAGGGCCGCTTCGAGGACTGGCTCTCGGCGCTGAAGACCGCCCGCCTGCTCGAAGACTGGGCCACGGAGGTCGACGAGGCGACCATCACGGACCGGTACGGCGTCGGCCCGGGCGACATCCGCGGGAAGGTCGAAACTGCCCAGTGGCTGCTGGGGGCCGCCGAATCGCTGGCCAGCGAGGTCGATCTGGACGCCGCACGCGCCATCAGCGAGGCCCGCATCCGCGTCGAACACGGCGTGCGCGAGGAACTGGTTGACCTGGCCGGCGTCCGCGGCGTCGGCCGCAAGCGCGCCCGCCGGCTGTTTCAGGCCGGTATCACCGACCGCGCACAGCTCCGGGACGCGGACAAAGCCGTCGTGCTGGCGGCGCTTCGAGGCCGCCGGAAGACGGCCGAGAACGTCCTCGAAAACGCCGGCCACCGTGACCCGTCGATGGAAGGCGTCGAGCCCGCGCCCGACGTGTCTGTCGACCTCAACGATGGTGCAGACGGGGACGCAAGCGCCGAATCGACAGCCAACGACGACCAGGCCAGTCTGGGTGATTTCTGATGCGGGTCGTCGAAGGCACTGCTGAAATCGACGACGTGGGCACCTTCGTCGAGACGCTCAGTGCAATCGGTGACCGCTACGGCGTCACGGTGCAGGCGTTCGACGCCCGCTACGTCGTGGACCGCGCCCATCTTCAACTGGCTGTCGAACTTGCGACCCGGGCTCACGACCGGAGCGACGCCATCGCAGAGGACTTCGGTGTTGAAATCCTGCTGTACGCGGCCGGTCGCCGCCAGATCAACCGCGCGCTGAAGATGGGCGTCAGCGAGGGGGCCTGTCCCGTCGTCGCGGTCATTGTCGACCACGAACGGATAGATACCCACGTAGGAAAAAGCGAACAGAACGGTATTGAGGCAGCTGAAGACGACGTTCGTGAGGAGCTTACCGCGATGTCCACCTTATGCGAGTACGACCCCGACCGCATCCGGTCGTTTTTCGACGTGACGGACACTGAGCTCGCTGCGACAGCCGGTGACCTTCCTGACGCCGTTCGGGAGCGTGTGGCGTTGCTCCCGGTCGAGAAGTAACGGCAGTATTTTTGCCGACGGATGTGTTAGTTATACACATGGACCCACAGCGGACGGCACGGCAGCGGGCCAGTGAGCGCGCCCGTCGGGTTGCGGCAACGGTCGACCGCACCACCGGTGCGGCCGCGTATCCGGTCCGCGTGGAGGAACTGGCAGACGAATACGGCAGCGCCGACCCGCCCGTCGAGGACTTCTCGGCCGCAATCGAGCACTGCACCGACGGCGAGTTCGACTCGCCGACGGAAGTCCGGGCGGCAATTCAGCAGGTGACACCGCCGAACAGCGCCCGTAGCGAGGCGACGTTCGACGAGCGCGACCAGTCGTGACTGCGTTGGAGACGCCGGTGTCTATCGGTGGCGTCGAGGTTCCCAACCGGCTGTATCGCGCACCGGTACTGGAGTGTGCAGGTAACGGTGAGACCGCCGTCAACACACTCATCGACGAACTTGAACCGACGGCAGCCTCCGGTGTCGGCCTTCTCTTCCAGGGGGCAAGCATCGTCACCGACCGCGGTGGCTGTGCCGCGCCGAACATGACGCGGGTCCACGACCCGGCCTTCGTCGAGCGCCTCGAACGGCTTACCGGGACGATTCACGACCACGGCGGTCGCATCTTCCTCCAACTGGCCCACGGTGGCCTCCGGAGTATGGGGACGTGGCACGCCGAGTACCGCCGCCAGCATCCGGACCAGCGCCAGCTCGCCGTCAGCCGCCCGCCGTGGCAGCTCCGGATGCTTGACCGGCTTGGCCTGATTTCCCTCCAGCCAGATGTGCTCTCGACAGAGGAGGTATGGGCCCTGGCCGAGCAGTTCGGGCGCTGTGCCGGCTACGCCGTCGAGGCGGGATACGACGGCATCCACCTTTCTGCGGCGAACATGAGCCTTATCCAGCAGTTCCTCTCGCCGTTTTACAACCGTCGGAACGACCAGTTCCGGGACGGCGTCCGCTTCCTCGAAGCAATCCACGACGCCGTTCGGGAACACGCCGGCGACGTGCCGCTGGTCACGAAGGTCCCAGCTGAGACCGCTGCGCCGAGTTTCGTTCGACGGCATCTCACTCGGAGGGATGGCGTAGCTATCGCGACGCGAGCGGCGGCTATCGGCTATGATGGTCTCGTTCCGGTCGAGGTGTCCCCGTTCTGGGACATGAGCATTGTCCGTGGTGCGTTTCCGGACCGGGCCTGGGACGCGAGTGACCTGCAGGACGACTACGCAGCGGTCTTCGGCGGCCGACTACGAGCGCGTGCCGTTCAGTTGCTTAATCGCCTGCAAGCCCGCCGTTTCAGCCGCGACCCGGGCTGGAACGCCGACTTCTGTCGAGCGGTACGCGAGCGTGTGGACGTACCGGTTCTGCTGGAGGGCGGTCTTCGAACGCGTGCCGACTGTGACCGGTATCTCGGAGCGACTGGAGCGGCCCCCGCCGCTGACGCGGTTGGGATGGCCCGCCCATTCTACGCCGAACCCCGACTCGGCGCCCGCCTGCTCGACGGCGCAGACGCGCTGTGTGAGAGCTGTAACAACTGTACCATCCCGCAGGTCACCGGCGAACCGGGCCGCTGTCGAACGCCGGCTATCGTCCGCGAGCAGGCCCGACTCCGGCGGGATGGCGCCTACGAGCGAACTGAGTGACCGACCCCGATACTGCCGCCACCGTCACTGAGCCGATACAAAGGCTCATACGCGCTCGGTCCCGAACGAGTGCCGATGACTACAGGGATTTCGTCCGAACGCGTCGAGCTGTCCGTCGACGGCGAGGACGTTGACATTCACTACCGGACCGGTGGCGAGGGGCCGCCGATGGTGTTTCTCCACGGTATCGGGCTGGACGCCGCGACCGTCTCGTGGCGACACGCGCTGCCCGCACTCGCGCCGGAGCGAACGGTGTATGCGCTTGACCTGCCGGGCCACGGCGACAGTGACAAGCCTGACCGCACGTACACGACCGACTACTATCTTGAGACGCTGTCCGAGTTTCTCGACGCGCTCGCCATCGAGGAACCCGCGCTAGCTGGCCTCTCGATGGGCGGCGCAGTTGCGCTCGGCCACGCGCTTGACGGCGGCCCCGTCGAACGGCTGGTGCTAGTCGACAGCTACGGGCTGGGTGCCGACGCCTACTGGCGAACGGCGGCCAGCAGTGTCTTACAGACGCCGATACTCGGCAATATGCTCTGGCAGGGCGTGGGGTCGTCCCAATCAGCTATCCGGAACAGCCTCCGAAGCATGGGTCCCGGTGAGCCGCCCCAGCAACTGGTTGAGGATGTCGATAGCGCTGTCGACCGACAGACCGTCCGGGCGATGCGGCGCTGGCAGCGCAGCGAGTTCCGATGGTCTGGCTTCCGGACGGACTACTCCGACCGGTTAGCAGAACTAGACGTGCCGACGATGCTGATTCACGGGGCCGTCGACCCACTGCTCCCCCGTCGATGGTCCGAGCAGGCTGCTGGGACAGTCACTGACAGCACGCTGAAAATCTTCGAGAACTGCGGGCACTGTCCGCCGCGGGAACATCCCGACCGTTTCAACCGGGCCGTTCGAGCGTTCTGCTGACTACTCTGGCAGGTCATCGATGAGGACGACCGCTTCGCCGTCGATGACAACTTCGTCGTCTGCGAGGACGCGCGTGGTCAGCCGGTACTGTTCGTCGCCGAGGTCTTCGACGATCTCACATTCGGCGGTGAGGCGGTCGCCGATACGGACTGGGTTGTGGAACTCCAGATCCTGTGAGAGATAGATCGTCAGCCCTGGCAGGCGTGCCAGCGCTGCGCTGATGAGGCTTCCGACGAGCGTCCCGTGGGCGATACGGCCGCGGAAGCGCGTCTGCTCCGCGAACTCGTCGTCAAGATGGAGCGGGTTCGTGTCGCCGCTCGCGGCGGCGAACTGCTGTACGTCGTGCTCCGAGATCGTTTTCGTGAAATCGACGTGGTCACCGACGCCGAGGCGGCCAGGGTGCTCCTCAGAAATCGAGACGTGCCATTCCGGGAGGTCTTCGTCCGGTTCGATACGTTCTGCGGGCGTTACGCCGTTCTCCTCCTCCTGCTGGACGCCGAACGCGGCGAACGCTGCCCGGTTAGCTGCGACGACGCTGTTGAACATATGTGACGATGTTTCAGTCCATGTGTCTAACAGCGGGTTTCGTGGCGATTCAGAACTCATCTGTTCTGGTAATTTATTGGTCGGAGTATTAAACCTTGGTGTTGGTTTCGCTTCAGCTGTCGGTAAACGCCGTCTAACGGGCGTCAGACGCGTATTTGGGGTTCCAGTTATCGGTGCTGCAGGGCGTAGCACGCCCATCGACGCCCCTTAACCGCTAATACTATTCTCTACCATTCAATGGTACTCAGTGGTTTTCTGCGGAAGGTTTATATTGTTGAGGAGAGTACATGTAGATGACCGATGGCCGACGAGGATGATGGCCTGATGTGGCCTCCGATGTTCAAGGGGATGCAACAGGCGAGCGAGAATGCGATGGAACAGCAACAGCAGCTGATGAAACAGATGTTCGCCAGCGGTGGCATGCCGAGTTTCGATATGAATCAGCTCGGTGCTATGAGCCAGATGGCGACGTTCAAGACCCGCGTGCAAAGCGGGGGTCGGATCAGTATCCCCGATGCGGAGCGAGAGGCGCTGGGCATCGATGAAGGCGATATCGTTCAAGCCGTCGTCCTCCCGGTCACTAACAACAACAGCGAGTAACCCAACAATGGTAGACTACACAACCCCCGTCACGACAGCCTTCGAGATGCAGCGCGCAACGATTGAACAGAGCCAGAAGGCGCTCGAACAGAGCGTTTCCTTCCAGCAAAACGTCAACAGCGCGGTTATCGACAGCCTCGACACACAGGAGTCGGCGCAGCGCCGCGGTGTCGAGCTTCAGCAGACCGCGTTCCACAGCTACCTCGACGCGATGGCGTCGACGATGCCCGGCATGACCGAAACTGTCGAGCAGATCCGCGAGACCGTCGACGAGCAGTTCGACTTCCTGCTCGAGAACCACGCCGAGGTCTTCGACAACATGGAAACTGAACTCGAAGAGGGCGTCGACACCTATGACGAGATGACCGACGAGTACGTCACGGCCGTCAACGATCAGGTCGATATGCTCGTCGAGGCCCACGAGGAACTCGAGGCGCAGTCCGTCGAGGCCGCCGAGCAGTTCGGCGAGCAACTCGAAGAAGTGCAGGAGCAGGTCGAGGAGATTCAGGAGCAGGTCGAGGAAGTGCAGGCCGAAGCCGCCGACGCTGTCGACGTCGAAGCGTAGATACGACAGTCGGTTTTTTTGTGCGCCCGCCGCCGAGGTACTATTATGAGTAATACAAACAACATTCAGGAAGAATGGACGGAGATGGTTGAGGAGATGAACAATGCGGTCGCTGACTCGATGGAGCAGAACATGAAGGCGCAGGCGGCCTTCGTGGAGTCGTGGGCTGATGCCGTCGAAGATACGATCCCGGAGCAGGATGACCTTGCCGACGGGATGGACGGCTACAACCGCGCCTACGAGGAGTGGATGGACGCCGCAGAGCAGATGGTCGAACGCTCGACCGACGCCGCACAGGGCGAGGACGTCGACCCGGCCGAGTTCCGTGACATCTGGCTGCAGTCCGCAAACGAGGCGTTCAAGCACGTCATGGGCACCTCGGCCTTTGCGGCCGCCAACGGCCAGCTCGTCGAGTCGATGATGGAGATGCAACAGGAAGCGGACGACCTGAGCCAGGACACGCTGGAACAGCTCGGCTTCCCAACGCGCAACGACGTCGACGAAATCGCTGAGCGGCTCATCGAGCTTGAGCGCCGCCAGCACGCGGTCGAACAGAAGCTTGACCGCGTTCTCGAACACTTAGAAGAATAACCATGTCCAGCAACCCCTTCAATCCGTTCGAGGCCGCGCTCAACTGGCAGCGAAAGACGCTGGAGAACATGACCGACGCCGCTGAGACCAGTCAGGTCGCCGACGAGCGACTGGAGCTGATGGAGTCCGTCGACGTCGGCCAGACGCCCAGTAACGTTGTCTACGAGGAGAACAAGCTCGAACTCCTCCACTACGACCCCGAAGCCGCTGGCATTGAGGTGCCGGACGAGGAGAAGGAAGACGTTCCGATACTCATCGTTTACGCGCTCATCAACCGACCGTACATCCTTGATCTGCAGGAGGAGCGGTCAGTCGTCCGACGCCTGCTTGAGGCGGGCCACGACGTGTATCTCATCGACTGGAACGAGCCGTCGCGGCTTGACCAGCACCTCACTCTCGATGACTACGTTAACCGCTACATGGACAACTGCGTCGACGTGGTCCGCGACCGCTCCGGGCAGGACGCGATCAACATCCTCGGCTACTGTATGGGCGGCACGATGTCGGTGATGTACACCGCACTCCACAAGGAGAAGGTCAACACCCTGGGCCTGATGGCCGCCGGACTGTGCTTCGACCACACTGGCGGCGTCCTCGAAGAGTGGGGCTCCGAGGAGTACTACTCCCCGCAGGATGTCGTCGACACGTTCGGCAACGTCCCCGCGGATATGCTCGACATCGGCTTCGCGCTGATGGACCCGGTCGAGAACTACGTCACGAAGTACATCCGGTTCGCGGAGAACATGGAAAACGAGGGCTTCGTCGAGAACTTCGGCCGGATGGAGCAGTGGCTCGGTGACGGTATCGACGTCGCCGGCGAGGCCTACGTTCAGTTCCTCGAAGATGTGTATCAGGACAACAAACTCTATCGGAACGAACTGGAACTCGACGGCAAGCACGTCGATCTGGACAACATCGATATGCCCGTCCTCCAGCTCATGGGTGAGTACGACCACCTCATCCCGCCGGAGGCCTCCAAGCCGTTCAACGATGTCATCGCCAGCGACGACACGCGCACCATCGAGTTCTCGACGGGCCACATCGGCCTCTCCGTTTCGTCGTCGACGCACGCCGACCTCTGGCCCGAGGTCGCCGAGTGGTACTCGGAGCGCAGCACGGGGGGCGAGGAAGTCGATATCGAGGTCGAATCTCCCGAAGCGGCTGCAGACGACGCGGCGGACCAGTCGGAACTCACCGACATCGACGTTGACGCGACTGACGACGTCGATGGCGATGCTACCGAGGACGAAGACGATGCAAACGATGAATCAGCTGATGTCGACAGCGTCTCTGGTATCGGCCCGACCTACGCCGACCGACTGCACGACGCTGGCATCCACAGCGTTGCAGACCTGGCTGACTACGACGCGGCCGAACTGGCCGATATCGCTGAGACCACCGAATCCCGCGCGCAGGACTGGCTCGACCAGCTGTAATCCGGCGCTGTTTTTCTGTTTCCCGCTCCACGAGTAGCTATGCGCGTTTCTGTCATCGGCGGCTCGACAGTCACTGACGAACAGTACCAGCAGGCACGCGAGGTTGGGCGACGACTCGGTGAGCACGGCCACGATGTCGTCTGTGGCGGCCTCACCGGCGTGATGGAGGCGGCCTGTCGGGGCGCGAGCGAGGCCGGCGGTCACACTGTCGGTATCCTCCCTGGCGAGCGCCGGGCCGCCGCAAACGACTACGTCCAGACCGCCATTGCGACGGGACTCGGAAACGCCCGCAACGCTCTCGTCGTGATGAACGGCGCGGCCGTCATCGCGGTCGACGGCGGCACCGGGACGCTCTCGGAACTCGGCCACGCCCTCGACATAGACCGGCCGGTCGCTGGGCTCGGAACGCACCGCCTCGACAGCCCGGTCGGCGACGCTATCGAACACGTCGACACCCCTGCCGAGGCTGTCGCATACGTTGAGTCTGCCGTGCAGTAGCCGCTGTTTCAGTCGAGTAGCCGCCGCAGTATCGCCGCAACAATGAGGTTCCCAACGCCAAGCAGCCTGACCCGACGACGGGCCCCGTCCTGCGGCGTGAACTCCACCGACAGCACCCAGCGATAGCCCAGCTGCGCTATCGACAGTAACAGCCCCGGAACGAGCAGATGAAGCGCGCCCGCTAGTGCTGTTCCGACCCACAGCAACCGCCGTTCGGTCCGTGTCAGGTCCATACCGACTCAAAGGGATACGTCGGTTTGACCGTGGCGTCTACTTCGTGATAGTAGGATTCTTGGGGGCGAGACGGCGTTCACCGCGGCTACGCTATCGTCATAGCGTCGTTATCCACCTATACTGAAAACAAAAATAGAGAATCGCACCGATTCTTCACGAGGTCGACGGGCGAGGCAGGCATCCGCGGCCGAAGACCGCGGTTCTCGGAATCGCCGCAAAGCGGCGATTCCGCCTTTTTCGCCCACGTTTTTGCGCGGGGGTTGAGGGCGCGAAGCGCCAGAGGCCCCTGCGCAAAAAGGTGGCTTACATCATGCCGCCCATACCGCCGCCCATGCCGCCCATGCCGCCGCCCATTCCGCCGGGCGCGCCGCCTGGGCCGCCAGGTCCGCCTTCGTCCTCGTCGTCGTCGCCCTGGCCACCCTTGAGGTCGCCAGCAGCGATGACGTCATCGATGCGGAGGATCATGACGGCTGCTTCGGTTGCGCTTTCGACAGCCTGGGTCTTGACACGGAGGGGCTCGACGACGCCGTCGTCTTCCATGTCGACGACCTCACCGGTGTAGGCGTCAAGCCCGGAGGTGACTGCGCCACCGTCGTGCTTGCTGCGGAGGTCGACCAGCGAGTCGATCGGGTCGAGACCGGCGTTCTCCGCGAGGGTGCGCGGGATGACGTCGATGGCGTCGGCGAAGGCCTCGACGGCGAGCTGTTCGCGCCCACCGACGGAGTCAGCGTGGTCGCGCAGGCCGAGCGCGAGCTGCGTCTCGGGGGCACCGCCGCCGGGTAGGACCTTACCGTCCTCCAGCGTGGCGGCGACGACGCCGAGCGAGTCCTCGATGGCGCGCTCGACTTCGTCGACGACGTGTTCGGTGCCGCCGCGGAGAATCATCGTGACAGCGCGGGCGTCCTCGACGTCCTCGACGAAGATGCGCTCGTCGCCAGCGATGTCCTTCTGGGCAACGGAGCCGGCGAAGCCGAGGTCGTCGGCTTCGATGTCGTCGATGTTCGAGATGATGCGCGCGCCGGTCGAGCGCGAGAGCGCCTCGATGTCGGACTTCTTTGCGCGGCGAACAGCGAGGATGCCTTCCTGTGCGAGGTAGTGCTGGGCCATGTCGTCGATGCCCTTCTGGCAGAAGACGACGTCAGCACCGGCCTCGGCGAGCTGGTCGACCATTTCCTTGAGCTGTTCCTCTTCCTGGTCGAGGAACTGCTGGAGCTGGTCGGGGTCAGTGACGTTGACTTCGGTGTCGAGCTCCGTTTCCGGAACCTCGATGGCCGTGTCGAGCAGGGCCACGTCGGCGTCCTCAACGGCGAACGGCATGTTGTCGTGGACGCGTTCCTTGTCGACGATGACGCCTTCGACGAGTTCGGATTCATCGGTTGCGCCGCCGACGACGGTTTCGATCTGGATGTTGTCGGTGTCAACGCTGCCGTCGTCGTCGACGACGGACTGTGCGGCGCGGACGACGAGTTCGGCGAGGACGTCCTTGGAGGACTCCGCGCCCTTGCCGGTCATCGCGGTCGCGGCGACCTTCTCGAGGGTCTCCGTGTCGTCGGCGTCGACGTCGATGGCGTTGTCTTCGAGGATTTCCTTGGCTTTCTCGGCGGCCTGGCGGTACCCCTGGGCCAGGATGCTGGCGTGGATGTCCTGGTCGAGAAGTTCCTCGGCCTTCGAGAGGAGTTCGCCGGCCATGACAACCGCCGTGGTCGTGCCGTCGCCCACTTCGTCTTCCTGGGTCTGGGCGACCTCGACGATCATGTTGGCGGCGGGGTGCTCGATGTCCATCTCGTCGAGGATGGTGACGCCGTCATTCGTGACGACGACCGAGCCCGAGTTGTCGACGAGCATCTTGTCCATGCCCTTCGGACCCAGAGTCGTCCGAACGGCCTCGGCGACGGCCGTCCCGGCCGTGATGTTCATCGACTGCGCGTCCTTTCCGGATGTCCGCTGGGACTCCTCGGAAAGTACAATCATGGGCTGGTTGCCCATCTGCTGTTGAGCCATAGTCAAACGATGATTGAATGTGCTTCTATATAAAAGCCACGGTGGCCGTCGGTGTATCGCCCTATTACACGCCACACTCGACGGTGTGATACCGTGTAACGTGGGTGGTTTATATACCCGTTTATTGCCGCTTAGCGGCCCATTCCGAACCGACGGTGGCGTAGTTCCGGCGTAATCTGGATGCGAGAGATGTCCTGCCCGGTCCGGTACCAGACGAACGCCGCCCTTGTGAACAGTTCACGACACTCGATGCGGACTTCCCGGGGATTGCCATCGGTCCGCTCGTGGATGTCTTCGATTGCGGCCCGGGTGAACAGGTCCGGGGCCTGCCCCTCGTAGGGTTCGTCTCGGAAGTACGCCAGCGAGCGGGCGGCGTACTCAGCTACGTCGTCCGGCGAAAACGGGTCGATACCCTCATAATATCGCAGCCGGGAGTCGAGTGTCCCGCGAATCTCCGCCACCCGCCGTTTCCCTTCCGGTGTGCCGGTGAGGAGCAGCCGAACGCCGGCGTCGCCGGCCACCTGCAGCGGCGACAGCAGGTCCGCCTCAAGCACTTCAATTTCGTCGACGACCAGTAAGAGCGTCTTGCCGTCCTCGCGCACGCGACGAACGATTTCGTGAACAGCGTCTTTCGCTTCAGCGGTCGCCCACGGAATTCCGTCACGAACCTGCGAGTAGTTACGCTGGTCAATGGAGTAGCCCGCGGCGTAGGCGGCTGTCAGAACCGTCTGGTAGAGTTTCCGGGGCGTCGTCTCGCGTGGGTTGTCCAGATGCGTGATGACAAAGCCCTCGTGTTTCGAGAGGTCCCGCAGCACGATTTCTCGGAAGGCGGTCTTTCCGGTGCCGTAGGGACTCACTAACCCGATGTGCTGGTCCTGCAGGAGCCAGGACGTGACCTGATTCAGCATCTCGGTGTCGTGGCGGACGTACAGCGGTTCGGGCATATGGTCCAGCCCGGCTTCCTCGGTAAACGGGAGGTCTGTCACTGTGTCGGCCGTGCCGCCCAGCGCCTCGCCAAAGGCCAGCAGCCGCTGTTCGACCTCCTGTAGCTGGTCCAGTAGCACGCCGGCAGCGGCGCTCTCGGCACGTTCTTCTTCTTCCGACCGGAGCGATTCGAGGCGGTCCATTACCTCTGAGACCGACTGTCCCGCGCCGCTAGAACCCGGTTGCTCTGTGTCGTCCACCACGGCTATCTCTCTCAGCCTTACCCGTCCGGCGCGTTATATGTTACGCCCCGAATTTCGAGGAAGATAACGTGACCTGTCCGTCCTACCTAGAACGGCAGTGGAAACGGAACCGAGCCGTAGGCGTATCCTTCCATGTTGCCGTCCGGTCGAGCGCGGAACACGATAGTCGGCGAGTACCCCACGTCTGGCTGTTCGCCGTAGACCCGACGCCAGTCGTCGTCCGGGAAGGAACTGCAGTCCACCACGAGGACCGCACCGGGGTGGGCCGCTAGCTGGTCGCGTGTCTTCGCATCCCCGGACGCCTTCACCGCGCCGACGGCAGTGTCGACCTGCCGTCGGGACGGCGGCCGCGGGCGAGTGACCTCAACGAGCGTGTCTTCGACCCGGAAATCGACGGAGTGGCCGGAGTCCAGTTCGACCTCGGGCCTGATGTCGTTGCCCGCATCGACGAGCAGTTTGGCGACGTTGAACTCGCCCATCGTCGCCCGCATCCGCGAGAGGTCAAAGCCCTCGCTGGTCCCGAGTTTGCTCGCCATCGTGTAGCGGTAGTCGTTGAGTTCGCCGGTCGCGAGGAAGTCGTCGTAGAACGCCAGCCCGTCCGCCCGGTCGGCGTCCGGGAAGCCGCCGGCGTGGTCCCGGAAGAACGTCCGCGTCGACTCCCGGCCGTCTTTCGAGAGGAACACAGGCAGGAAAAAGTGCGCCAGCGTCTCGTACTCGGTGAGCCACGGGTCTTCGACCTCCAACTGTGCGAACAGTTCACGCTGGACCCACTCGCTGATTTCGTCTGGGACCTCGTCGAACGTGTACTTCTCCGTCCGCCACAGCGTCTCCGGGGTTTCGGTGTTACCGACCCAGTACGCCCGCTGGCCGTTCCAGCAAAACAGCGCCAGGTCGCCGTTGTCCATCTCCAGCCGGCGCGCAGCCCACCCCTCTGGCGGAGCGAACCACGGACCGTTCATCGTCGCACCGAAGGTGTTCTGCAACGGTGACAGCAGGTCTGTCCGGACCCGCTTCTCGCTCCATCGCTCGTTCGACCGCCGCAGGCGTAAGGGACCAGCCACAGGGTCGTGTAGACGGTCAGTGGTCTTGGGCGTTCCGCCCTATCGGAACGCCCTCGTTCGGCCTGCTCGACTGCTCTGTCGCCTGTATGGTACGGTTTCTGGAACCACCGTTACATTGATAATCACTAGCAGCCAAGATTTACCGTGGTAACCTATGTCGATGGGAGCGTACGACGACGACGAACACGAACGCCGTGAGCGCAAGAACAGCGAGGTCGAACTGTCGGAAGACGACGACCGGAGTACATACCACGGGAGCGTCGACTACGACGGTGACGAGTCGACAGAAGAGCTGCTCGACCAGTTCAAGCAGATTAACTCCGACTGACTGCGGTCGTTCTCGACCGGTAGCGCAATAGTCCGACAGAGACGGCTGTCACGGCAGTCACGGCTATCACATGGCCGACCAGCGCCGCGAGCAGCACCGGCTGGTCCAGCACGAACGGCACGAGCACGAGCTGGAGGACGCCAAAGCCCCATATCTCTAAGTCGGCCCGCATGAACACCCGTGCCGTCTCTGGGTCGAACCGGTACCGAGCCGACCGCCACAGGCCCGTGACGCTGGCCCACCAGCCCGTCCCGATGCGGTAACTCACGTCCCAGAGGATGAGCAGCGTTAGATACACGACCAGTACCGGTGGCTCCGGCCCGAACAGCCGGCCCAGTAGCGGCATCGAGCTAACCTGTGGGTCGAAGACGAACAGATGAGTAAGTAGCGCGATGTATGCGAGGACGGACAACACGACTTCGACGTTCGAGGCGAACAGCAGTGCACGGTAGGTCGGCGGCACGTCGATACGCCGGATGAGCGTGCTAATGCGGAGCATCTCTGCGCTCCCGATGGTGGCGACGAACACGACGACCGTGCCGGCGATTGCGGCGCTCCAGACCTCGTAGTACCACGACAGGGCGATGATGGCAACCTCGAAGATGAGGAGCTGAATCGCCATCGCTGCCCACGTCGGCAGCCGGATTCCCGGCAGCGCGCCGATGATGCTCTCGTACACCCACGTCTCGCCGTAGTCGGGACGGGCGCTATCCCCGCTCATCTGCCCGCACCACCCGTAGCTGCGGCCGCCCGTGCTGCGTTTCGACTCCGTGGCTCGCTGAGGGCTAGCTTGACCGCATCCCCGAACGATGTCGGGGCAACGGCGAACTGTGCCTGCGCAGCCTCGGTGTCTGCGACCACTGGCGTCTTCAGCCCGTGGATGAGCGGCCGGGCGACGCTTGATGGCACGTCGGTCATGAGGGCGACCCAGTACGCCGACAGCTTCGGTGTCAACACCGGTATCGGCACGATTGTCGGCTCACCGGACCCCATGAGCCGGCCCGTTCGCTTCAGGATCTCTGCGTATGTCAGTACCTCCGGCCCCCCGATCTCGTAGGTTTCGCCGGCTGTTTCCGGCTTGTCGAGCACGTCGACCAGGTACGCGATGACGTCGTCGATAGCGATCGGATGACAGTCTGTCCGCACCCAGCGCGGTGTCAGCATCACGGGCAGTCGCGTCGTTAGCTCGCGTATCATCCGAAAGCTCGCCGAGCCCGCGCCGATGATGATGGCCGCCCGGAACGTCGTCAGGTCGTACGCTCCTTCCCGGAGAATAAACTCGACCTCACGGCGTGACCGGAGGTGCTCGGACAGCGTCTCGTCCTCCTCGCCGAGGCCGCCGAGGTAGACGACCCGGTCGACACCGGCCTCGTCAGCTGCCCGACGGAAGTTCCGCGCCGCCCGCCGGTCCCGCTCGGCGTAGTCGCTCCCGGCACGCATCGAATGGACCAGGTAGTACGCGGCGTCGACGCCGTCAAGGCCGGCGTCGAAACTGCCCGCGTCGAGCAGGTCACCTGTCGCCACGTCGACGCCGTCGGGTGGGTCGTACTCGCTCGGATCGCGAACGAGCGCCCGGACGCTGTGGCCGGCCGCGAGGAGCGCCGGGACGAGATGGCTCCCGACGAACCCCGTCGCACCGGTCACGAGCACATGCATACCCTTCCTGCAGAACGGAACGGGGTTAAAACCGCCGTCTGATTGTTCGGAGCCGTGTCGGACCGCTTGCTCGTTTCAGGACTGTCGAACGAGCGGTTCGTACCAGTCGCGGTTGTCGCGGTACCAGTCGATGAACTTCGCGACGCCCTCCCGGATGGTGTGGTCCGGGTCGTAGCCGAGCAGTTCCTCGGCACGGTCGGTCGCGGCGTGGGTGTGTTCGGCGTCGGCGTCGTGGCGTTCCTCGTAGACCAGATCGAGGTCCGGGTCGATCTGGTCGCGGATCTCCGTCGCGAGCGTCTTGATCTCGATGTTGTCCGTCGACCCGATGTTCACGGCCTTCCCGTCGGCGGCGTCTTCGTGCAGCAGCGTCATGTTCGCGTCGATGATATCCTCGATGTAGGTGAAATCGCGTGTTTGCGTGCCATCGCCGTAGATGACCGGGGGCTCGCCGTTGTGGCACCGGGAGACGAAGTTCGAGATCGCCATGTTCGGGCGCATCCGGGGGCCGTAGACGGTGAAATAGCGAAGAGCTACCGTAGAGAGGTCGTACACTTCGCTGTAGGCGCAGGCGTACCGTTCGGCGGCGAGCTTCGACGCGCCGTAGGGCGAGACGGGTGTCGTGGGATGTTGCTCGTCGTAGGGCAGGTACTGTGGCTTCCCGTAGACGGAGGAAGAGGAAGCCATCACGAACCGTTCGATGCCCTCGTCGCGGCAGGCATCGAGGAGGTTCAGCGTGCCGTCGACGTTGACCTCGTCGTACTTGCGGGGGTTCTTGACGCTTGGGCGGACGCCGGCCTGGGCGGCCTGATGGTAGACGTAGTCGGCGTCGGCGACGAGATCTGTGACAAGCTCCGCGTCACGTACATCGCCCTCGATGAACTCGTAGCTCCCGTCGCTGTTCCGGGCGGCCTCCTGTCCGGCATCGACGTTGTGTTGTTTGATATCTAGATCGTAGAACGGGTCGCGGTTGTCCAGCACGACGACATCGTGGCCGTCGGCGGCGAACCGCTGTGCCAGGTGACCGCCGATGAACCCGGCACCCCCTGTGACCAGTATTTGCATTATCTGGATGGTGCCCATCGGACGACAAAAGTATGCCGAGAGTTACTCGGCTGAACTGTTCGAAGGGGCCAGCTACCTTGAAGTGTATACAGTGCGTAAAATTCGGATAATGGCATCCAGAGCCTGCGACGGGTGCGATACGAACGTTTCGATAGCTGGCGGCATCGCCAACATCTGGTCGCAGGAGTCCAGACCGACCGAAGGCATCGTCCTCGAACTCGGCGACGATACGGAGCATTTCCTCTGTTATGACTGCATCGACCGGCTGCCCGACGACCGGGACGTGACTGCGGCGGACGTGGCCGCTCTCTCCGCACAGACTGACAACTGATCGTTGTTTCCTGTCTGGGTTACTGCGAACCGGGCGCCGTCGCTTTTCGAGTAGTCTGATAAAACAAAGTGTCAGATGTGGTCGCCCGAAGGCGACCGGAAATCTGCCTTAGTTGCGGACGACGTTCGTCGCGCGGGGGCCTTTGTCGGCCTGTTCGATGTCGAATTCGATCTCCTCGCCTTCTTCGAGGTCAGGGCCGCCAACGTCTTCCATGTGGAAGAAAACGTCATCGTCCGCGTCCTCAGTCGAGATGAAACCGTAACCGCCTGTGTCGTTGAAGAAATCAACCTTACCGTTTGCCATTGCAAATATACGTACAGGGGGTATATGTATAAGAGTTCCGAGAGTACAGGTGACATGACCGTGTGCCTGTGAACACGACCCACTCCCGTCATCTCGGGTAGCTGCTGACACACATCCGGTGACAGGAAAGGTTTAGGCCGCCTCGTCCGTTGCTTTCTCGCGTGTGCCCCGCGCGGATTACCGACGAGTTCCCAGCCCCGTCTTACCGGGGCAACCAGAAGCAGGCTCTGGCTGACATCCGTGCGGCCTTCGAGCGCGGCAAGGACGTTGTCCTCGTTCGCGCCCCGACCGGCAGCGGCAAATCGTTGCTCGCCCGGGCCATCGCCGGGTGTGCTCGAACCGCCGGCGAGGCCGCCGCCGAACAGGTCATCGACGCCTACTACACCACGCCACAGGTCTCGCAACTGGATGATGTGGCCGAGGACGCCCTGCTTGAGGACCTCTGTGTCATCCGCGGGAAGAACAACTACGACTGCATCCTTCCCGGTGAGACTGACACGCCGGTGAATCAGGCCCCGTGCGTGCGCGAACGGAAGTTCGACTGTCAGGTCAAGCACCGCTGTCCGTACTTCTCTGACCGTGCCATCGCTTCGAACCGGCGCATCGCTGCGATGACGCTTGCCTATTTCATGCAGACCGCCGGCAGCGACGTGTTCGGCAAGCGCGACGTGGTCGTCATTGACGAGGCCCACGGTCTGGGCGAATGGGCGGAGATGTACGCCACCATCGACCTCTCGCCGCAGTCCATCCCGATGTGGAACGATATCGACGTGCCCGACATCGACGGGCTGGACGAGGCTGTCGCCTTCACCGAGCGCGTCGAACACCTCGCCGAACGCCGCGTGAAGGAACTACGAAAAAAGGCGGAACTCACCGGCGAGGAAGTCGCCGAGCGGGACTCGCTGAACACGCTCCGGCAGGACCTCGGGTGGTTCCGCGAGGACTACACCGACACCGAGAGCGCGACCACGTGGGTCGTCGACCAGGCCGACGGCGAGCACGCACCGGTGACAATCAAGCCGATGAATCCGGAGCGCTACCTCAAACACACCGTCTGGGACCGGGGCAACCGCTTCGCCCTGCTGTCGGCGACTATTCTCAACAAGGAGGCGTTCTGTGCCAACGTCGGCCTTGACCCAAGCAACGTCGCACTCGTGGAGGTCGGACACACCTTCCCCGTCGAGAACCGGCCACTGTACGACGTCGCTCAGGGCAAAATGACCTACGAGCACCGCGACGACACGCTGCCAGACATCGCTCGCACTATCGTGCGTATCATGGCCCGGCACACGGACGAGAAGGGGCTAATCCACTGCCACTCGTATGCTATTCAGGAGCAACTGAAGGAGTTGCTTGACGACTTCGGCGTCGGCGCTCGCGTCCGCACCCATGACAAGGAAGGTCGGGACGGGGCGCTGTCCGCTTGGAAGCGCAGCGACAACCCCGACGTGTTCCTCTCAGTGAAGATGGAAGAAGCCCTCGACCTCGAAGGCGATCTCTGTCGCTGGCAGGTGCTGTGCAAGGCCCCCTACCCCAACACTCGCGACTCTCGCGTCGCCCGACGGCTCGAAGACGACCAGTGGGGTTGGTATTATCGGACGGCACTGCGGACGGTCATCCAGGCCTGTGGCCGGGTCGTCCGCGCGCCCAACGACCACGGTGCGACCTACCTCGCGGACACGTCGCTACTTGACCTCTTCGAGCGCGCTGACCACGACATGCCCGACTGGTTCCGCGCGCAGGTCGACCGCCTTTCACAGCCAGATTTGCCGCGGTTTGCGCCGGACCAGGCGCTCTCGGCGCTCAGTTCGGGCACGAAGCGCCGGCACGACCGCTCCCGCTCGCGGTCCGGGAACGGAAATCATCCGCTTTCGGATGTGTGGGATTAGAAGAAGGCGAAGGCTAATCCATAGACCACTGACGACCCGACCATCAGGCCGACGAGAATGATGGCGATAATCTGCTGTCTGTTCATGCCCCCTCTTGACTACTAGCCTAATTATGCGTTACGACCGTGTGTGGTACTCGCCGCTCTGGCCGGGACTGTTTGAGTAAAAACGCCCTACTGTATCTTAGCGTCCACGACAACGTGGGCGACGCCCTCGCTATACTCCTTGACGCGCCGAGTGTCCAGAACTTCGACGGCTCGGTTGGCCTCGCCGGCGGCCGCTTCCAGCCGTTCTATCGGGCGGTCGAACACGAGCGAATTCGGTGTTGCTTCGTGCATATGGAGGACGCCGCCGGGTGTGAGCGCGTCGAGCGCGCTATCGAGGTACTCGTGTGATTCGTAGTAGCCCATCACGATCCGGTCGGCGCGTCCCTCACTGGCGAAGCCCGGCACAACGTCTCGACAGTCGGCCCGATACGGCTGCACCCGCTCGTCCACATCGTTCAACATGACGTTCTCGACCAGAAAGCGAAACGACGTGGGATTGCGCTCGACGGCGGTGACGTGCGCGCCGGCGCGGGCCATCGGGAGGGTGAAGTAGCCGATGCCGGCGAACATATCCAGTACGCGCTCGCCGCCCTCGCTCGCGGCTTCACCGCTCGCCCCTTCCGAGGGCCGGGTCCCCCGCCCCTCGCTGACGATTTCACCCATCCGCGCCCGCTCGGCCTTGTTGCCGGGCGAGAACATCACTTCCGCGAGGTCCATCGCGTAGCGTGTGCCGTGTTCGGTGTGGACCGTCTCTGTGTCGCCGTCACCGGCGATGACCTCAACACTGGGTTCGCGGTGTTCCCCGGAGATGCCGTGGCGAGCCAGCACCGTCTCGGCCTCGCCGTGGAGGGCCAGCAGGGCGTCACCGACCTCCGCCGGTCGGGGGCTGTCGCCGATGTCGACGAGCACGACGGAGCCGAGCACGGCCCAGGAACTCGGGGCGGCGGCGATTTCTGCGTCGGTCCAGCCGCGCTCTCGGAGGTGGTCATCGAGCGTTCGGAGGCGGCGCTTCCCGACCTGCCGGACGACCTCCCGGAACTGCGTCTCCTGTGGCGGGGCAGTCACCGGAACTGCGACGCTGTCCGCGGTCCACTCGGTGACGCTTCTGGTGTCGTCGTAGACGCCCTCCGCTCGCAGGGACTCGATAGCAACCTGCGAACGGGGTTTGTGGACAACGACAGCTAGCTGCTGGTCGTCCGCTGTCTCCGTGTCCTCACTCATCGGTATCCGCGTCGGCGGCAGGGAGAATGTGCAACCCCGCATGACTTTTCAGCACCGGCACCTCGTCGGCGTCGATGTCGAGATAGTCCGGCCGGGGGACGGTCTTGCTCTCGAAGGTTTCGGGGTCGAGGACCTGAACGGCTCTCTCGTCCTCGATTGCGACGAGAGTCGTCTGCTGTCCGTCTTCACGGAACCCCAGCCGGCGGGCGTCGGGCGTTTCGCCCGCCTCGAAACTCGCTTCGTAGTCCTCACCGGTCGCCAGACGGACGCCCTTGAGGTTCCCTTGGACCGAGCGGACCAGCACCGGCCCGTCGCCGTCCTCCGGGTCGATGACCTCGCCCTGTCGGTAGCGGGGCAGGCGGACGGCGTAGGTCATCCGGTACAGTTCCTGCCCGTCCTCGTCCTCGGAGATGAGACGCCGTGAGTCGGAGTACGAGCCGCCGAGTCGGGCGGTGATTCGCTTGGCGATGCCCAGCCCCATCTGATTGGTCGAGATTTTCATGTCCAGTCCGTCATCGACGGACTTGGTCTCGGTGATGAAGGCGTTGCGGTCGCCGGTCTCTTCGCGGGCGGCGACGTACTCCTGTGCGATTTCCTCAGCACGCTCTCGCTCGTCGTCGGTCGGGTCGCGGCTGTCGGCCCGCACCTGCACGATACTGGCGAAGGAACCGCCAGCGATTTTCCCACAGCGCTTGCACGTCTGCCGGGAGATGCGAACAGGGACGGTGACCTCCTCGGTGACCGGCGTCCCGCGGATGACGCCGGAGAACTCCGCGTGCATCCGGATGTTGTTCTTGTCGAGTTGCTCGGGAGCGACCTGCCAAGCAACCGACTGGGCGTCGACGTGGATACCGAGCGCCTCGCTAACCTGCTCGACGGCGATATCGGTGTAGTCCTCCGCGCCGATGTCGACCCAGCGGTTCCCCTTGTGGACCGCGCCACACCGTGAACAGACCCGCACCTGGATGGTGTCGGGGGCGTCCACCAGGTCGAACTCCTCGAAGTAGCAGGCGTCACAGAGGACGTGCTCGGAGTTGCGCTGACCGCCGGCACCCGCAAGCTCCGGGCGCTCGTCAGTGCCCTCTGGTATCTCGTCACCGCAGCGTGGACAGAACTCTCCCGACCGGCTCATTACCGGTCTTACTGTACTGACCCGTTTAAGCCGTGTGTTCCGCCACCGCGGCCGGCCGCCGCCGGCAGGCCCGGGACTGCCCTCAATTACTCGCCCGTGAGAGTTGGCGCTGCAACATCGGCGTCGACGGCATCACGCCAACTGTGTCGGGGTTCCCAGTTCAACAGCCCTTGGGCCTTTGCCGTCGAGAGCGCTGACTGGTCGTCGTCCAGCTTACACTCCGCGGGAAGGTCACCCCACTGCTCTTCCACGAGGGCAGCCGTCGGCCGACCGACGTAGTTCTCGGCGGCGGCGACGTTGAACGCTTCGTGCCCACCGATGTCGGCATCGAGCGCTGCCGCGACGGCTGTCGCCACGTCGCGCACGTCGACATACGACCAGCAGTTACCCGCACCGTCGGCGAGGTCGCCCGTGGCCACGTCCCGGCAGTTGTACTCGCCGGGGTACTGAATCCACGACGGCCGTATCGAAGCAACGTCGACGCCGTCGCGCCGGGTGACCATCTTCGCCACCTCTTCGCCGGCGACCTTCGACGTGCCGTACGGGTCCTCCGGCGCGGTCGGATGGGATTCGTCTATCGGGAGATACGCCGGGAGTGGCGTCTCTTCGGCGAAGGCCAGCCCGTAGGCGCTCTCGGAGGACGCCCAGACGACATCTGCGCCAGCGCGGCCTGCGGCGTCAATGACGTTGTACGTCGCCGAAACGTTGGTGTCGAACACCCGCGTGCCCGCGTGACGCTCCGGCGCTGGGAGCGCGGCCCAGTGGACGACGGCGTCTGGGTCAACTTCGCTGAAGAGGTCCCGGACCTCCACTCCTTCAGTCACGTCGACGGCTTTGAAATCAATGTACTCCCGCGTCGGAATCTCCCAGCCGGGGTGGTCACGGTCCACGCAGACGACGTGATACTCGCCGGCGAGGTGGTCACAAATCCAGCGCCCGGACCGCCCGCGCCCGCCAGTGACGACGACTGTGTCGGTCATGCATCCGATTGTTGCCCGGAGAGTAAATGCGTGTGGACCGTTGGCCCGCTGACGGTCCACTGGCCCTGCCGTGTGGCACTTTCTCACGATAGCGAGGTTTTAGAGTGTCGACCGTCTATCAAGGGTATGGAGTGGCAAACAGACTGGGGGCTCCGTGGCCGGATGGCCCTGACGATGTTCCTGCTGTTCGCGCTGTACATCGTCTTCCTTGGAGCGCTCACGCTGTATTTCAGCAATCTCGCACTCATCGTGGTTGTCATGGGACTGTTCCTCGGTGCGCAGTTCTTCTTCAGCGACAAACTCGCCCTGTATTCGATGGGGGCTCGGACGGTCGAACCGGAGGAGTACCCGGAACTTCACCGGACCGTTGACCGCCTCGCCCAGCAGGCCGACCTCCCGAAGCCGAAGGTCGCTGTCGCCGACTCGCGGGTGCCCAACGCCTTCGCCACCGGCCGGTCCAAGAGCAGTTCGGCCGTCTGCGTGACGACGGGCATCATGGACACGCTCGACCAGGACGAACTGGAGGGCGTTATCGCCCACGAACTGGCCCACATCAAGAACCGCGACGTGATGGTGATGACCATCGCGTCGTTCCTCTCGACTATCGCCTTCCTCATCGTCCGGTGGGGCTGGCTGTTCAGCGGCGGCCGCGAGCGCGGTGGCCAGCAGGTGCCCGTCATCGTCGCCATCCTCATCTCGCTGGTCGTCTGGGTCATCTCGTTCCTCCTGATCCGGACGCTCAGCCGCTACCGCGAGTATGCCGCCGACCGCGGCGGCGCGATGATTACCGGCAAGCCCGCCGCCCTTGCGAACGCACTGATGAAAATCGACGGTCGGATGGACAAGGTCCCCAAAGAGGATATGCGCGACCAGGCTGAAATGAACGCGTTCTTCATCATCCCGATTAACGTCGGGTGGATCGGCCGTCTGGCCAGCACTCACCCCTCGACCGAGAAGCGCATCGACCGCCTGCAGGACCTCGAACGCGAACTCGAAAGTCGGTAATGTCTGTTTATTATCTGATTTGCCGGCAGTCGTCTACGCGATAGTGTGGATTCTCACCGTGACAGCTATACAGAGCCAGAAAGCCCCGGCTGTCTGAACTCGGGGGACTCGCTGCGCGCTTCACTCACTCCGTTCGTTCCAGTGCTTACGTCGTCCGCCGTCGTTCAGCCAGCTGCCCCTTTCAGTCCCTCCTGTGGCTGATTGAGCAGCCGAAACGGGTGGGACTGAAAGGGGCGAGTCGCTGGGCGTACGAGGCGACGTAAGCACCGCAACGTGGTGAGGAGCGCAGCGAGTCGCAGTAGCCCAGCGACTCGGGGCTTTCTGGCTGTTAGAACAGTTGTCCCTGTCTTCGTACGCAACCACAGCAACTAGTCGAGACACAAACCACCTTGGTCTCCGGCCCGTAGGGGCTCGCATATGGGACTGCTCGACGGACTCAAGAGCGTCCTCGGGGTGAAAGCCGAGGCCGACGCGACACGGGACGCCGACCCGGACGACCTGTTCGGGATGAGTACCGCCTATATCACGATGGAGGCCGATCTGGGGTACGAACCGACCGGCGAGGCGGCGCTGTGTTTCGCCGACGTCGACAGTACGGACTTTCAGGACGCTATCGACGAGGTCGAATCCATTCTCGACGCCGGAATGGTCGAGACGGGCACCCGGGCGACCTTCGAGACCGACGACCACGGCTATCAGTGGGTCGTGCTGCACGACAACGACTTCGAGGACCTGCTCACGTCGATCCACTTCGCGGCGGACACGCTCGTCGAACGGCGCTACGGCTCCCGCCTGCTCGCGGCGCTGTTCTCGTTCGAGGACGCGCGCAGCGACCAGACCGTCTACTGGGTGTACTCCTTCCGCCGGGGCGCGTACTACCCGTTCGCGCCGGACCCACACGACAGCCACGAGCGCAACACCTCCGCAGAGTTCAAACTGGACAGTAACCTCAGCGACGAAATCACCGTCGAGGACGACAAGGAGTACTGGTATCCGCTGTGGCCGGATCGTCCCGGCTACCACCCCTGGGAGTGACATGACCGACGGCAGCGTCGCTGTCGGTGACCACGTCCGGCCGACCGAGGCCGGCCGCGACAGCCGCGTTCCCGCCGGTGTCTACCGCGTCGTCGGTACGGACGAAGACGCTGTGACGCTGCTGGTGGTCGGCGACGTGGCCGGCCGTCGCGTCCACACCGGCGAGGTGGTGACAGTCGCCCGCGGGGACCTCGACGCGTTCGAACCCGCCGAGAACCCGGACGCAAGTCGCTCACTTGCCACACACATTCTCTCACAGCTTGCCGGCCTCCGGTGGTCGCTCTGGCTGTTTTGGCGCTCAATCCGCTCCAGGCCGATTTCCGGCACGACTGCGATTACGCTCCTCCTCGTCGGCACGTTCGGCGACGGGATACTGCCGGTGTCCGAGACGGTGCTGACTGTACTCGTTCTGCTGGGGACGCTGTTGCTCGTCTATCTCGGTCGAGCGGGTCCGGCCTGAATCCGTTTCCACCGCCCACCGACCCTCCTTCCCATCTAAAACTCCCGATACCATCTCGAAGCGTCCTGCTTCCGTCCGACACTTTCACTTTCACTCTGGTGTTAACGAGGCTTTATACCCCCGGACGCACAAGGCATGTCTATGTCCGCAAGTGAGGACCTCGAAGAGCTGCCGGGTGTCGGTCCGGCGACAGCAGAGAAACTCGAAGACAACGGCTACGACTCCTATCAGGGAATTGCAGTCGCCTCCCCCGGCGAACTGTCGAATACGGCCGACATCGGCGAGTCGTCGGCGGCAGATATCATTCAGGCTGCCCGCGAAGCGGCCGACATCGGTGGTTTCGAAACCGGGTCGACGGTGCTCGAACGCCGTGAGCAGATCGGGAAGCTCTCCTGGGGCGTCGACGAGGTCGACGACCTGCTCGGCGGCGGCGTCGAGACCCAGTCCATCACCGAGGTCTACGGTGAGTTCGGCGCGGGGAAGTCCCAGGTAACGCACCAGCTCGCAGTCAACGTCCAGCTTCCGGCCGAACACGGCGGGCTGGAGGGCAGCGCTATCTTCGTCGACTCCGAGGACACGTTCCGACCTGAGCGTATCGAACAGATGGTCAAGGGCCTCGCCGACGAGGTACTGGCAGATACGATGGTCCTCCACGGCATTGTCGAAGAGGAGGCCGACGCAGACCCAACCGACGAGGCGCTACTTGACGACCTCGTTGCCTCTGTGCTGGAGAAAATCCACGTCGCGAAGGCGTTCAACTCCAATCACCAAATCCTGCTGGCCGAGAAGGCACAGGAAATCGCCAGCGAGAGTCAGGAAGAGGAGTTCCCCGTTCGCCTGCTCGCCGTCGACTCGCTGACCGCTCACTTCCGCGCTGAGTACGTCGGTCGTGGCGAACTTGCCGACCGCCAGCAGAAGCTCAACAAGCACCTCCACGACCTGATGCGGGTCGGCGACCTCAACAACACTGCTGTCGTCGTCACGAACCAGGTCGCCTCCAACCCTGACTCCTTCTTCGGCGACCCGACCCAGCCCATCGGTGGCAACATCCTCGGCCACACCTCCACGTTCCGGATGTACCTCCGGAAGTCCAAGGGGAACAAGCGTATCGTCAAGCTCGTCGACGCGCCGAACCTCCCGGACGGCGAGGGTGTCATGCGTGTCGAAGAAGACGGCCTGCTGAACGAGTAGCCCGGCCGCCAGCAGTAACGGCCATCGCCGGTCCGACGACTACAGATAATTTCCTCTGCCAGTCTTTGACACCTGCGACAGTTTTCATCCGGACTGGTATGTGGACTGCTCTCGCGCCCCGAACCCCTTCGTTTCATCTCGAACCGGCTTCCGTCTGGCGTCTTGCGGTCGTCAGACGCACCGTGGTGAATGTGAAACTTCAACACCCTAACCGCAGGACGGCGGTACATCTCCTGTTGAAACAGAGGGGTAACAGCCGGGAACCGACAGACGGCTGTCTGGTCGTCAATGGTTGCGGAGGGTAAACCGTCGACTGGAGATTTCAGTGCCCACTCCCCGGTGTTCGGACGATGCGAAAATCAGGTGCGCGGCGTCAAATCAGTCGCCCGCCTGCCTGTGCGTCGGCGCGAGAACGCCTCGCCCTCAGTCCCCAGCAGACTTCATACCGGTCTCTTCGAGGTCTGCACCACCGACCGACGAGCGCAGGGCGTCCATCCCGTCGTCGCGGTCGATGCCGAAGTTGTCCCGGTACAGGTTCTGCACGCGGTCGTACTCCTCGTCACTCAGCGGCGGCGTGTCGGGCGCACCGGCCCACTCGTCGATGTCGGCGTTCGTCCGGAACGTCGGGGTGACCGACGCCACCTCGTCGTTGTAGAGGAGCCACTGGATGGCGGCTTGGCCCATCGTGCGTGCCCCGTCACGTTCGAGGAACCGGATTTCCTCGACCTTCTCCCAGCCGGTCTCGTACCACTCGCTCGGTCGGTGCGAGCGGTGGTCGCCCTTACCGAGTTCTGTCTCGGGGGTCACCTGCTCGTTCAGCAGCCCAGAGGAGTGAGGGACGCGAGCCAGCACCGACGTGTCGGCGTTCTGCTCGCGGATGGTGTCGATGAAGTGCTGGCCGGGGGTCTGTTCGAAGAGGTTAAACACGGTCTGGAGCGCGTCGAACTCGTTTGCGACTGCGGCGTCGCCCTCGGCGAGCCAGCCGATAGAGGGGCCAAGCGCCCAGCCGATGGCGTCGACCTTCCCCTCCTCGCGGAGTTCGTCGAGCGCTTCCAGCACGTCCTCGTCGACCTCGTCGACGTTGGCGTTGTGGAGCATCAGGAGCTCGACGTGGTCCATGCCAAGGCGGTCGAGCGAGCGGTCAACAGCAGTGTGCACCCATTCGGGCGTGACCTTCTTCGGGAGTTCGCCGTGGCCGGCCTGTGGATTATTGTAGAAGTCGTACCCGATTTTCGTCGAGACGGTAACTTCGTCGCGGTGTTCCGCCAGCGCTTCGCCGATTATCTCCTCGCTGTCGCCGTGGCCGTATACGTCGCCGGTGTCGAAGAACGTCACGTCCTCCGCGAGCGCGTGCTGGACCATGTCGATAGCATCGTCGCGAGTACGGTCGCCCCACCAGTCCGTGCCGACGACCCAGGCACCGAACCCGACTTCTGAGACTTCGACGCCGGAGTTTCCGAGTGTCGCGTATTCCATACGCGTTTTAGCGGCGCTGTCCACTTAGCCGTCTTGGTTTGCGGTGTCGGACCGCGTCCGAATCCGGAGCTGCGGGGTCGCAATGTCGTCAAGCAACTCGACTGCACCGTACTCTTGACGGACCCACCAGTACAGCCCGGCCCCGCCGACGGCGAGCAGTGGCAGGGCGACGAGGCCCCCTTCGGGACCAAACCCACCGCCGGTCACAAGTTTGGGGCCGGTCGCGGTCGTCGAGAGCAGGGCGACACCCATCCGGAGGCCGCTGACAGGGAAGCCAAGCAGTGCCAGCGTGTAGTTCCAGGCGACGTGGAAGCCGCTGGCGACTCCGAGTCGACCGGTCAGGACGTAACACGCACCGAGCAGGAGGCCGTAGAGGGTGATGTTGGCCACGCTGAGCAGCGACGCGCTGGGGTTCGTCCAGTGGAGGACGCCGAACAGTCCACCCGTCAGTGCCGTTGCGACAATAATTGCGCGCCGCTTCCCGATCCAGCCGGCGAGTCCCTCAGCCGCGTTCGTCAGGAGATACCCACGGACGAGCACCTCCTCGGCAGTAGCCTGGACGAGGAAAAACGCCCCCAGAAGGAGGACGGCGACCGGTGGTCCGAACGCGGTCAGCGGGAGCGGTCCGCTGTCGACGGTTGCAAGGACGACGCTGACTTCGACGAACCCGACGGCCAGTTCAGCGAGCAGGACGAGCGCGGGAAGCCCCGCCCCGAGCAGGAGGCCGAAGGCCGCGTCGCGCCACCACTGGCGGTCGAATCCCAACCCGTAATCCGGGAGCGTCCGCCGGTCGAGTAGATAGCCGATTACGACGGCGACGACGGTTCCAACAGCAAAGAGCGTAATCTGGCGCACGACTGCGACCGTCGGCGTCACACGCACTCCTGACGACACCACTGCGATCATCCCTGAGAGGAGGACGAGGCCGAACCCGGCGAGAAACAGCCACAGCGTGACCCGCCACGGCGCCCGCAGCCGGCGCTCCGCGGGATTGACAATGTAGCGCCGTATCTCCATGATGAAGTCCGACCTGACCATGTCGTGGTCTGGAACGGCGGCGTCTTAATTGTGGCTTGCCCGCTGTGCTCTGTGGGACACAGTCTCGTGACACGAGTGTAACTGGGTAGGTTTCACGTAACGGAAACCCCTATCTGCCCGCGAAGCCACGTACTCGACATGACGAAGCGTCACGTGTCGCTGCCACCGCTCGCCGAAGAGGGGCTCAGGGCGTTTATCGACGAGGTCGATGAACGCCTCTCCGGTGACGAGGACACCTGCGATGTTGTCACCGACGTGCTTGTCGACCTCCACGGCGATCGGGAGGCCTACGAGCGCTGGCAGGACGGCGCGGATATCTCTCCGGCCGAGCGGGTCCGGCTTCAGGGCTATGACCCCTGTAACACGACCCTCGAAAGCGAGTACTACGCCGAGAAAGACGAGGAGCGGTTCAAACGCTCGAAACACCTCCAGTGGCTCTGGCGGCAGTTCGACGCGACGCCGATGGCGGACAACGTCGAGTTCGCGCTCCGGTTCCGTCGGATGCTCGCCGACCATCTCTTCGAGTCCTGTGGCGAGGGCTGTCGCTTCTTCAAGGGTATCTCCTTTACCTACGGCCACAACATCGAGGTCGGTGACAACGTCGTCGTCCACGACGACGTCCATCTGGACGACCGCGGGAAACTCACAATCGGCGACCGCGTCTCTATCTCCGACGATACCCACGTCTACAGCCACGACCACGACGCCGTCGACCAGACCCACGTCGACAACTACCACACTATCATCGAAGACGACGTGCGCCTGACCTACGACTCGATGGTCCGGGCCGGCGTGAAGGTCGGCGAAAACGCTATCCTCGCGGCGAAGTCCATCGCCGGCAAAGATATCCCCGCCCATCACGTCGCTGCCGGCACACCGGCGAAGTCGCTGACAGTCAAGGACGGCTGGGAGTCCGTCGCAGAGCCCATCGAGGGGGCGAACGTCGACCGCCGCGCTGAGCGGCAACTGTCCGTTGACCTGCCCGACAATCTAGAACAGTTCGACGAGTTCCAGCGCGACCTCTCGCCGCCGGACCGGGAGTAGGCAGCGACAGTACGTCCCCTCTCCGCAACCGAAGTCCTTTCTCGCAAACCGACCAACAATGGCTATGCGAAGTGTCGCTATCAACGTCGGAGCAAACACGAACGAGCCCGGCTTTCGCGGCCCGCTGTTTTCCGACGGCTCTTTTGAGTACATCCCGATTCCCGAATCGAAACCGACCAGTGAGCCCGTGCCGACATACGGCGACCTCGACCTGCGGACCGACGTATCCGCGGTGGCCGACCAGCCGGTCCACTTCGACCCGGAGTTTCCGGAGGCCGGCGGCGAACGCTACACGTACGGTGACGAACACGGCGTGAAAGCGGGCCCGCTCTCGGAGCTGTCGGCCGGCGACTATCTGTTTTTTTACGCGACGCTGTCGGTAGCCGATGAGTGTCCGGCTTGGGCGTCGCCGGAGTGGGGTGCCCACGTCATCGGTCACTTCCAGCTCGCCCGCGACGCGGTCTCGGGTGAGGAGTACCGCGATCTCCCGTCCGCAGAACAGGCCCAGTTTGCCTCGAATGCCCACGTGAAACGCGACCCATTCGACGCTCGCGTTCTCATTCGCGGCAACGCCGACGAGTCACAGCTGTACGATACAGTGGTCCCGCTGTCGGCACCGAGCGGGGGCACCGACGCGAACGAACTGGTCACCGAACTGTCGTCCGACTCGGGGAAAGGCCCGTGGTGGCGACGACCGATGCGGTTCGACGAGGCCGGTACGGAGCGACTGCTCGAACTGGCCGATAGCCACCCCAGCGCTATCGAACGCTGACGCAGCCGAATGAGTTATCACCGGTGAAAATAGAATGTGAAAGCATATGTCCAGACGGACTCAGATAGCTGATATGCGTCTCTCTAGTGGGGTCCCCGGCTTCGACGAACTCATTGAGGGGGGGTTACTCCCGAATCGTCTTTACGTGGTCAGCGGCCCGCCGGGCAGCGGGAAGACTACTTTCTGCTCACAGTTCATTACACAGGGCGTCAAGGAGGGCGAGACGTGCCTGTACGTGACGATGCACGAGACCAAGACGGAGCTGATGCAGGACATGGCCGGCTACGACTTCGGCTTCGACCGGGCCATGCAGTCTGATGCCATCCAGTTCCTCAACCTCGTCACCGAGAGCGGGAAGCGAACTATCACGCAGTTCGGCAACGAGGGCGGCCTGACGAATCGACTCGTCGCTTACATTAGACAGAACGACATCCAGCGGGTCGTCATCGACTCGACGATGCTGTTACAGCATTTCATGGCCGACGTTGAAGACGAGATTACGGGCTTTCTTTCTGCGCTGAAACAGACCGACGCGACGACACTGCTCATTTCCGAGATGACTGACCCGTCCTCCTACAGCGACGAGCACTACCTCGCCCACGGCGTCGTCTTCTTCCATAACTTCCTCGAAAACGGGAGCATGACCCGCGGCGTTCAGGTTATCAAGATGCGGGGTACCGCTATCGACTGTGACATCCGCGAAATCTCCTTTTCTGACGCCGGACTGCAGGTTCACACTGACCGGAAAGTGGAGACATGAGTCGCTACGAGCGTGAGTTTGGCACCGACTGGGACACTCTCGACAAAGACGAGGCTACCGACCGGGCCTACGCCATCGGCGTCGCCGAGCGCCTCGGGGAGTACAACCGCGAGGAACTCGAAGCCATCTACGCCGAGATGAACTCGGCGTATCACAAGAGCATGGTCGAACTCGCGTACGACGAAGGGCGCAACGAAGCGAAGGAAGCGGCGGAGACGACCAACGCCGACCGGGACGCCCTCTGGGCAGACCTCATCAACGGCGAGAAGACGTATATCGACGAAGGAGAGGTGCCGACTGGCGGCCGCGACGGCCTGCCGTCGGCGCTTGATTCCTCGGAGCTGCTGGACAGGCAGTCAGTCGACAGCACTGACGCTGTCGACAGGCCGGACTTTCTCGACCGATAGCCCTTTCAGTGTGTGTGCGCCAACCGCCCGAACAGCGCTGCTGCTCGCCTATGTAAAAACGAAGGAGACGGAAAATCCGTCCAGAGCTGGGGTGACTGCAGGCCGCTTTTGACCGTTAGAAGGAGACTTCGTCCGGTCCGTCTTCGCCCATGCAGATCGGGTCGCGGTCGGAGTAGCCTTTCCGGCCGATGGCCTTGCTCGACACGCCCGAGAACGCCGCGAACTCGGCGTCTTCCGCGCTTTCGAAGGTTTCCGGAGCCGACCGGCTGAGTGCGTCGCCCAGCCGTTCGGTGCCGTTTGGCAGTTCGAGTTCCATATCGCCGTCGCCCTCGATGATTTCTTCGGCTGAAACCGGGTAGTCGTACGATTGGAAGGCGTCCGTTGCGTTGCTTAGCATTCGCATATCTATCGAAAGTTCATGGTTCCTAATAAACCTTCACTATAGATAATCATAATATCCCTTAATGCGTATAAGGAACCAACGTTTCGTGTGCCCACGACTCATGATTCGACCAGAAGCGGCTTCCTGCTGGGGATTGTGTGAACCGTATGGTCGTCGCTGATTTGCACGTACACACGACCCGCTCCGACGGGACGCTCTCCTTCGACGAGGTCCCGGCCGCTGCGAGACGAGCGGGCGTCGAGGTTGTCGCCGTCACGGACCACGACCGACTCCAGCCTGCACTCGACGGCCCCGTCACCCAGCGGGACGGTGTGACGCTGCTCCACGGTATCGAACTCCGCGTCGAAACCGAGACCCAGCGACTGGACCTGCTGGGCTACGGCGTCGACCCGACCGACGAACTCCGGACCGAATGTGCGCGCATCCAGCGGAACCGCCGGGAGCGCGGCGCGCGCATCATCGAGTGCGTCGAAGACCGCCTGGGCGTCTCGCTGCCCGTCGAACCGCGCGACGGCCTTGGTCGGCCCCACATCGCCCGCGGAATCGCCGAGGTGTCGGACCACACCTTCCAGTCCGCGTTCGACGAACTCATCGGCGACGACTGTCCCTGTTACGTCCCACGGGAGGTCCCGTCCTTCGAGCGCGGCTGTGCCGTTCTCTCAGATGCGTGCGGGCTGGTCGGCCTCGCGCACCCGTTCAGATACCCTGAGACGGCGGCTGCACTGTCGAAGTGTGCGTCGCTCGATGCCGTCGAACGGTGGTACCCGTACGGCCGCGCTGTCGACGACAGCCTCGTCGACGATGCTATCGAGCGATACGACCTCGTCCCGACGGGCGGCAGTGACGCCCACGGCGAGACGCTGGGTGACACTGGTCTGGACTCGCCCGCGTGGGACCGAGTCGAAACGGCGCTCAACGTCTGACAACCGGCAGACGGAACCCGAGGGTTCAATGTCATCCGGGTCTACTATTCAGGTATGCAGTGTCACTACTGCGACCGTGAAGCCGACATCGCCGTCGAGAACGACGGTGTCAAGGTCGGTGTCTGCAAGACACACTTCCGTGAACAGATGGCGGAACTGGAAGACGCCGACTGGCTCGAAGACCTCGACGAGGAACTCGATATCGACCGACGCGAGTGACCGACACTCCGTCTCTCTGCTTTTGTTATGGCGTGTCTTCCGTGTCACCACTGTGGCTCGCCCTGACTAACCGTTAAGGACTGCCCGCCGTACATGGCAACTATGGAGAAAGTCAGCCTTGACGCCGTCGAATCGCGAATGGGGCCGGCGTCGGTCAAGCGGGCGCTCGCCGGTCCACTCGGCACCGACAATATCGCGTTGAATCACTACGAACTGGCACCGGGCGAGTCCTTCGGCTTCGGGTATCACCGCCATCCGGACCAGGAGGAAGTGTTTCTCGTTCAGTCGGGCACAGCGACGTTCGAGACAGAGGACGGCGACGTACGCGTCGGAGCGGGCGAGGCCATCCGCTTCGCTCCCGGCGAGTGGCAACGCGGGCACAACGAGGGCGACGAGCGCGTCGTTGCGCTTGCGCTCGGCGCACCACAGGAGATGGGTGACACGGATATGCTCCGGCACTGCGAGGAGTGTGGCGGTCGCACGCACAACTACGTCGAAATGACGGCCGACCGGGACGCGCTCGTAACACGGTGTGCGGAATGTGACACCGAGACCGGTCGGTTCACCTGACCGGCAACAACTCCTTCGGCGGGTTAGTCGTCAGCAGCGGTGGTCGCACCGGTCACGCCACCCGCGTGACGCGCGGCGAACTCGGTGAAGTTGTCGAACAGCCGCTTGGCCTCGCAGGCGGCGCGGTAGTTCTCCTCTGTGACGCCGTCAAGCACCGCGTCAATGCGCTCGTCGGCGAGCTGCTCATCCTTGCCTTTCGTCACCGTTTTGGCTGTTTCGGGGTCGTACTCGGGATGGAACTGCACCGAGAAGACGTTCTCTTTCCGGAACCCGTGGATGCCGTAGTCGTTCTCGGCGAACGTGGTCGCGCCCGGCGGCACCTCGGCGACGCGGTCCGAGTGCGTCGTGAAGACGGTAAAGGACTCGTCGACGCCAGCAAGCAGTTCGTTCTCGCCGTCGTGCTCGACCGTCCGGTAGCCGATCTCGTACTCGTCCATCGGTTCGACGGTGCCGCCGAGTGCGTGTGCGAGCAACTGGTGGCCGAAACAGACGCCCAGGAACGCGATATCACGGTCGATTGCCGCATCCACCCAGGATTCGAGGTCCCGAATCCAGGGCTCGTCCCAGTAGACGGACGCGCGGCTGCCGGTGACCAGACAGCCGTCGAACGCGAAGGTGTCGGGCAGTTCGCGCTCGGTCACGTCGTATTCCACGAGGTCGGCGTCGAGTTCCCGCCGGAAGTTCCGACGATTGTCGTCGCCGTCGTGGGCCGCGTTCAGCAGGGCGATTCGTGGCCTCATTACAAGTACGCAGCGGCTCAAATCGTAAAAACATGCGTACCGACGGCAGTGATTGCCGCTCACAGTGACGGGGACGCCGGCGTCGAAGTGCACGCTGGTACAGCGACTCTTGGGAACGATTGAACTCTCAAAACTGTCTCGCTACGGGCCGCTGACGACTGTGATATGTGCGTTACGTCTGGTCCGCTTCCGGGTTGTTCGTCCGCCGATAGGAGCCCACCATCTTCCACAGCGTGTCGTTGAAGTCGTCGTTGTTGGCTTCGCTCTCGATCTGCCGGTACAGGTTTTCCGAGACTTCGATACGGGGCATCAGGTGTGTATAGAGAGCGGGAGTAAATAAATCTCCGCTGACACGGAATCGAGTAAAAGCTTCAACGAGCCCCTCTAGGGGCCGTATAACCATTTGGCACCGAAAGAGACGAACCAGGCCATCCAGATGCAGAAGATGACTAGCCACGTCCCGTACTGGACTGTCGGGTCGGGAATCAGAACGTACGCCACAATAAGTAAAACCGCGATGCTCGCTGCGGCCGTGGCGTCCCAGCGGTCCAGTCCGGGCGGTTCGACCATCGGGAACTACTGTGAGATACCGTAGGTATCGTTGTCCCAGTCGTTGATGCCGGTGTCGTAGACCGCCTGTTCGCGCTCGATGGCGTCGATGCGCTCGCGGTCGGTGGCGTCGAGTTCCCAGCCGAACAGGTCGAAATTCTGGCGGACGTGTTCGGGCGAGGAGGACTTCGGTAGCACGACCACGTTGTTCTCAACCGCCCACTTCAGGACGATCTGAGCTGGCGACCTGTCGTATTTCTCGCTCAGGTCCTGAATAATATCGTCAGCGAACACCTTCGTCCGACCCAGCGGCGCGGCCGCCTCGACGACAGTGTCGGTGTCGCGGCAGAACTCGACGACCTGGTCCTGTGTGTTCCAGGGATGGTACTCGATCTGGTTGACAGCGATTGGCACGTCGGCGACGTGCTGGGCGGCCCCGAGCTGGTACGCGCTGAAGTTCGAGACGCCGACATTGCGGATCTTCCCCTGATCGTGGAGCGTCGCCATGGCGTTCATCGTCTCACGGATGGAGGTCGCGGGGTTGGGCCAGTGGACGAGATACAGATCGAGGTAGTCGGTCCCGAGGCGGTCGAGCGACGCCTCGCAGGCCTCGATGACGGATTCGTAGTCGAGGTGTTTCGGCAGCACCTTCGAGGTGAGGAACACGTCCTCGCGGTCGTAGTCGGCCAGGGCCTCGCCGATTTCGCTCTCGTTCTTGTAGCCCTCGGCGGTGTCGACGTGGGCGTAGCCTACATTGAGCCCGGCCCGAACGGACTCCTGTACGGTGTCGCCGTCGATGTCCCACGTCCCGACGCCGACCATCGGCAGTTCGTCGCCACTCGGGAGTGTCGCTGTTGGGGGTGTCACATCCGTGTCTCACTCGCCGCAGTCAAAACCGTTTCGCGCACATCGCGGTATGGCACACACCCGTTCGTCGCTCACTCGGGACCGGCGACGTCGACCGGTTCGCCGGTGTCCGCGCTGCGGGCCAGCGCGTCCATGACGCGCATGTTCCCCAGTGTCTCAGCTTGGTCGATGGGTGGCGTTTCGCCGTTCTCGATGGCGTCCGCGAACGCCTCGACCTGCAACTGGTAGTGGTCGACCGGGTCGAACGTTTCGGTGACTTCGCGGCCGTCGACACTGTACGTCAGCGAGACGGACTGGTCGTGGTCCGGGCCGAAGCAGTCCTTCGCTTCGAGCCAGCCGTCATCTGCCTCGACCCGGTAGGACTCCCGTCTCGGCCCATCGAACCCACAGGAAATCGAGGCGACCCGTCCGTCGTCGTACGAGAGGACGCCGCTGAGGTTCGTGTCAACGCCACTGTCCCGTGAGTCCCGACTGTGCGCGAACGCCCGGTCCGGCTCGCCGAGAAAGCCCCGGGCCGCACTGACGGCGTAACAGCCCACGTCCATCAGGCTCCCACCGGCCAGCTTCGGGTCCAGACGGATGTCCTCGGGGTCTGAGAGCGCGAACTTGAACGACGCATCGACAGTGTGCACCTCGCCCAGTTCGTTTTCGACGATGTCTCTGGCCCGCTGGGTCCGCGGGTGGAACTGATACATGAACGCCTCCATCAGCGTGACGCCCTGTTTGGCACAGTAGTCGAAGAGGTCCACTGCCCCGGCCGTGTCGACGGTCAGTGGCTTTTCACAGAGTACGTCAAGCCCGTGGTCGGCGGCCCGCTGGCTCCACTCGGCATGGAGCGCGTTCGGAAGCGGGTTGTAAACTGCGTCGATGTCCGCCTCGGCGAACATCGTTTCGTAGTCGCCGAAGGCACTGTCGATACCCAGCGTTTCGGCCACCTCGCTGGCACGGTCTCGGCTTCTGGAGCTGATTGCCGCGACCGTGTGGTCCGACTTCTGGATACCCGGAATCACGTCCTCGCGTGCGATTTTTGCCGTTGAAATAACCCCAAAGCGCATACCGATACCCGACGCCCCGCTGATAAACAACTACCGACCTTTCGACTCCGACTCGACACTGACACCCTGTTCGGACGCGGCGGCCAGTTCGTCCGCTGGCGGCTCGCGTCTGTCGGGCACGAGTTCGGTGGCTACCTCGCGTGCACGCTCGAGATGGGCCGTTGCACTGCCACACGCGGCCCCGGGCGTTTCTCGTTTTGATTCCTCGCTGCCTTCACGTCGCTTCTGTCGCCCCGCTTCACGGTGTGTATCGACCAGTTCGACGGCGATGTCTGCGAGCGCTTGCCGGAGCGACGCCCGGTCGCCATCGAAGCGGCGGTCACGGCCCCAGTCCAGTTCGTACGCCGTCCGGTAGCGGTCGAGGGCGTCTTCCCAGTGTGTAGCCCGCGCTGCCGGGTCTGTCGTGGCTCTGGCCGCGCTCGCAGCCACCTGTGCCGCGTCGACTGGGGCTGACAGGAGTTCGGCGTATTCCGCTTCGATTGCGTTTCGAGCGTCCGCAATAGTTTCTGTGGGTGGCTCCGGTGCCGTTACCGCTAGCGCTCGTTCGTACTCGGTCTTTGCCTGTGCGTACGCGTCCGCAGCCCGTTCGTACGCCCGGTTCTCCCATGCACGTCGGGCCGTGTCGCGGTGCTGTTCGGCCGCGCTGACGTGGCGTCGGCGCTGGCAGGTGTCTATCTGTGTTTGCGTTGACTGGCAGCGTTCGTCGATACTCGCTGTCGCTCCCAGCGCTTCGACTCGCCCTCGCCCGTTGTCGAGCGCTTCCTGTGCGGCCGTGATATGCGTCGCTGCTGTCTCGAGGTCTGTCGCCTCCAGTGCCGTCACAGCAGCCTCGACCTGCGACTCGGCCCGGTCAAGCTCGGTTAGCGTGCGCGTCCAGACCTGTGTGGCTTCGTCGACGAACTCCCGAACCGGCGTCAGGTCGCCCTTGCATTCGAACGCCCAGCAGTCTTCGTCGACGGTAACGATTTCGAGTGTCGACGTGCGGAGCCCCGACGTACAGCGCACGGCCACGATGTCTTCGTAGGGGAGCGAGATTGTCCGGTCACCGTCGTCGTCGCCAACGACGAACATGACGCGGCCGTTCGTTGCGAGCAGATACGCGCGGTAGTCGCCAGCCGGCGTGAGCCCCTCGTTGTTCCCCTGGGCAGCGACGACGCCGGACTGACTGTTATACGCAAGATATCGCGGCGTCTCCGTCTCCCGAAAGTGCTGCCCTAGCGGCTGCTGAAGCCGGCGCGTGCGTCCGAACAGCCCGTCGGTGTTCACTCGGTCGAATATTTCCGGTCGACCCGAGGAGCGTATATCGGTAACAGTTTCCACAGTCCACCCCGTTCGTGACAGTATATTCAAATATTTCGTCGGAGAAATAAATCCTTTGGCCGACAACAGCGCTCAAGCCGGCTGGTTCGACTCCAGCCTTGCGACGGTGTCAGTACGGCTGGCTTCGGTCCGTCGGCTGACGCTGCGGGCTCCCGCTCGTCAGGTCGGCGGTGCACTGCCGGCAGAACTGGTAGTCCTGCTCGTTCCTCGCCCCGCAGTGGGGACAGTCGATGGATGTAGTGCTGTCGTCGGTGGCGCTGCCACGGCGCGGTTCAGTATCGCCCTGACCGGTCGCACCGGCTGGGTCACCCCGGTGCCGGTACGCGTACAGCATAGTCAGGACGTGGAGCCCCACGAGAAGCGCGATTGCGCCGTAGAGCCACTCGCTCACCATCATATGTAACGATACGTGAACGTACTACTTGAGGGTTGTGCCGAGTTACCAATGGACGGCAATTTCGGCGAGTTCGGAATCATCCCCTGTGACTACCTGGCGAGCAGACGGGTGCGCTGTGGGCTAGCGTTCAAATACGACCACGCAGCCACGGGAACTCATGCCCGTTCACACGCTCGGTGGTCCCTGATGGGCCGTCGGACACTCGTGGCTGTCGCCCGTCCCGACGGCCGCTACGACTGCCGGCTCGCACACTGGGGCGTTGACGCTGACCCCATTGCACAGTCTCGACCGCTCGGGAACGACTGGACGCCCCCTGCCGTCCTCGCTGCCATCGATGCTACCCACGAGCAGCTAGTCGTGCTTGACGGGTCGGTCCGGACCTACGCTGTCTGCTGGCTCGACCCGACGCTATCGGCCATCGACGATATCGCCCTCGCTCGCACTGCCGACCCTGAGTCGTTCCGGCAGTGGTGGGTCGACCGGAAGGACGCGGCCTGTCGCGCCCTCGACAGTGAAGGCTGTGACCCGGCGGCCGTCCGGCGTGCCCTGCTCGCGTCGCTCCGAAACCGGGCTTCGTCCGTCCACTGCCCCGACGACGCGTCCTTTTTACGCGGGGACCGCTAACCGCCATCCGTGACTGCCGTCGAGACGCTGACGTACCCCGACCCCGCCGACGCACTGGACCTTGCGTCGCGCAACGCCGACCGCGGCGCGCTGGTGACGCTCGTCGGGACCTGTACGGTCGAATACGAGGGACGAGCAGCCAGTTCACTGGGTCCCGGCGACCGCCACGTGATGCTCAAGCCCGATGGGGCTGCGCTGGTCCACACCGACGAGGGCCAGCAGCCGGTGAACTGGCAGCCGCCGGGGTGTGAGCACAGCATCAGCGTCGACGACGACTCGCTGGTCGTCCGCTCCACGCGGTCGACCCCCGAGGAGTTGCTCGAAGTGACTTTTGAGACAGTCGCCCACGCCGCCGCCTTCGACGTGACCGACTCGAAAGACCTCGCGCTCACCGGGACCGAGGCCGACCTGAAAGACCGTATCCTCGACGAGCCGGGGCTGGTCGAGGCGGGCTTTACGCCGCTTGCGACCGAACGCGAGACACCTGCTGGCGCGGTCGACATCTACGGCGAGGACGCCGACGGTCGGACGACGATACTCGAACTCAAGCGCCGGCGCGTGGGGCCCGACGCAGTCGGCCAGCTGGGGCGGTACGTCGATGCGTTAGAACGCGACTTGCACGCCGACACTGAAGTCCGGGGTATCCTCGTCGCTCCGTCGGTGACCGACCGGGCGCGTCAGTTACTCGCGGAAAAGGGATTAGAGTTCGTCTCGCTGGAGCCGCCGTAACCGATCTTTTTCCCTTTCGCACGGAGCTGTCAGTCGTGTCCCGTACTGATTGCCGCAGTCGCCACATAGCCAGATGACGAAGCTACTCGTCTACAGTGACCGTTCCATCGGTGTCGACGACCACACGATAGCCGCTGTAATCGAACGCCACGTGCCCGCTGGTGTTCGAATCGGCGATGCACGCCGTCAGTGCATCCGGATTGATACTGTCGGCCAGTGGCGGGAGCGTCTCGACCGGCTGTCTCTCCGCGGTTGCCACGGCACGAACGACTGCCGTGACGATGGACTGGTCGGTGCCGTGGACTTCTATAACAGTTGGTGATCTTCCAGACACGGTTCTCTGACCTCATGCTGAACTTGTTCTTCAGGTGTAAAGTTCAGTGTGGCTAGTATAGTAAACGCCGAACCACAATACATGACAACATTCATCATGAAATGTCAACTACACCTGTGTATGTCCCGACAGCTTGGCGACAGCCGGGCGGTAACCCGTGTGGAGTTTGCCCTCTCTGATGGGTCGTATCCCTTTGTGTCGGTGTCTGAAGCCGAATCGTGTGCAGTAATTCTTGAAAAATGCCTCCCGCAGACGGACGACATGTACGCGGAGTTTTTTTCAGTCGAGGGTGCTCGCCCTAGCCAGCTTGTCGAGCGCATCGAAGACGCCAACGGCGGTGAGGCGCGGGTGCTTGAGCGCACCGGCGACGGTGGGCTCGTCGAAATCGACGTACGAGATAACTGTCCCGTTGTCTCGCTTGCGGATATCGGGGCGGTACCACGGACTGTCCGAAGTGTCGATGGCCAGGGGACTATCGTAGCTGATGTCCCGGGTCAAATCGAGACGGGGTCGGTTATCGATTCGTTCCTGACGGCCCATCCGGAGGCCGAACTCGCGGCGAAGAAACAGCGTGAGTCTATCGTTCCGCTGTTCGGGTTCCAGAACTACGCGTCCCACTCCGAATCACTGACCGACCGCCAGCAGGAAGTTCTTGCGACGGCCCACGAAGCGGGGTATTACAGCTGGCCCCGTGAGGCGACGGCCGCGGACCTAGCTGACCTCCTCGATATCTCGGAGCCCACGCTCCACAAGCACCTGCGGGCTGCCGAACAGAAACTCGTCGCGACCATGTTCGCCTGCCCGCACGACGAATAACGCTGCTGACAGCGACAGTTGACCGCTGCTGTTATTCGATCCGGTCCTGCAAGTCCGCGAGCGCGTTCATCGCCTCTATCGGCGTCATCGTCGCGACATCGAGCGACGCTAACTGCTGTGCCACTGACTCCGGCAATTCATCCTCGGCGGCGGTTCCATTCGTCTGAAATACCTCCTGCGCGTGGTCATCCGATGTCGCCTCACCGGCCGGGGCCGACGCTGCTCCGTTCTCCGTCGGACCAGTCGTCTCCGTGGCGGTGGAATCCGTCTCGGAGTCAGCTCTTGTCCCCGGTCTAGGTTCGCTCGCCACCTCCGCCTCTCTCGTCGCTTCGACGCCCGTATCGGCCGTCTCGGCATCCGCCAGAAGGTCCCGCGACCGCTCGACAACGGAGTCGGGGACGCCGGCCATGCTCGCCACCTCGACACCGTAGGAGGCCGCCGCGGGACCGGGCGCGAGTTCGTGGTCGAAGCGAACGTCGCCGTCCTCGCGGCTGGTCTCGAAGTGGCGGTTGGTTGCGCCGGACAGCGCCGCGGCGACGGCGGTCAGGTCGTGATGATGGGTCGCAAACAGCGTGTACGCGCCGACCTCGTCGTGGAGATACTCGGTCACGGCGCGGGCGATAGCAAGCCCGTCGGCCGTCGACGTGCCGCGGCCGACCTCGTCCAGCAGGACCAGCGAGTTTTCGGTCGCCGCGTCCAGAATCGTCGCCAGTTCGGTCATCTCGATCATGAACGTCGAGCGGCCGCCGGCGATGTCGTCGCTGGCCCCAACGCGGGTGAACACGCGGTCGAGAATCGGGAGGTCGGCCGCTTTCGCAGGGACGAAACTGCCCGACTGTGCGAGCAGGCAAATCAATGCGACCTGCCGCATATACGTCGACTTCCCGCTCATGTTCGGCCCCGTGACGACGGCGAGGAAGGGCTGTATATCGTCCGCGGTGACACCGTCGTCGCTTCCGTCTCTGCTCGCTGGGACTGGCCCGCTCCCCAGATGCGTATCGTTAGGGATGAAGGCATCCTCGGTCCGCTCGACGACCGGATGGCGGCCGGCGGTGACGTCAATGCCGTCGCTGCCGACGGTGGGCCGGCAGTAGTCGTACTGCGCCGCAACCTCGGCGAACGAAACCAGCACGTCCAGTCGGGCGAGGCGGTCGGCAAGCGCCTGCACGCGCTCGGCCTCGTCGGCCACCTCGTCCCGGACTGCACAGAACAGGTCGTACTCCAGGTCGTCGGCCGCGCTCTCGGCCCGTAGAATCTCGTCCTCGCGCTCTTTGAGCGCTGGCGTGTAGTAGCGCTCGCTGTTTTTCAGCGTCTGGCGTCGCTGGTAGTCCTCGGGGACAGCATCGAGGTTGGCGTTTGTCACCTCGATGTAGTAGCCGTGGACGGAGGTATGCCCGACCTTCAGCGAGTCAATGCCGGTGCGCTCGCGCTCGCTCGCTTCCAGTTCGTCGATCCATTCCTTGCCGGACTGCTCGGTCGAGCGCAGTCGGTCCAGTTCCTCGTCGTAGCCTTCGCGAATGACGCCGCCCTCGGTCACCTGCTGTGGCGGGTCCGGGCGAATCGCCGCCTCAATTTCCTCGCGGGTCTCGGCCAGCGGGTCCAGCGTCGCGTGCAGGTCCGCGAGCAGGCGGGCATCGGCGTCGGCGAGGTGGTCACGGATATCCGGCACGACCGACAGCGTGGCGGCCAGCGACCGGAGGTCACGGGCGTTTGCCCGGCCCCGAGAGACTCGCGAGATGAGGCGTTCGAGGTCGTACACCTCTGCCAGAAGGGCAGATAGCTCCTCTCTGGTGGCGGGGTCGCGCTGGAGTTCTGCGACCGCGCCGTGGCGGGCCTCAATGCGGTCAGCGTCGAGTAGTGGCCGGCGGAGCCAGTCGGTCAGCTTCCGCCGCCCTAGCGCACAGGCGGTCTCGTCCACCGTGTCCACGAGCGTGCGGTTCTCGTGGCCCCGGACTGAGCGCCGCTTGAACAGTTCGAGGCTCTCGACAGCCACCGCGTCCAGCAGCATGTACTCCCGCGGGTCGTACCGCGTGAGGTGATTGAGGTAGTCGAGCGTGCCGGCCGGGTCCACGTCCGGGTCGACCGGCTCGCCGTCCGGGCCGACCGCCCCGCTGCTGCCGCGGGTGTACTCCGCGTAGGCCAGCAGACCGCCACAGGCCCGGATCTCCGCGCCGCCGGCGAGCAGGCGCTCAGGCGGGCCGAAGTACTGCCCCACGCGGTCCTCGGCGCGGTCCTGGGCGAAGGCGTCCGCGTCGTAGCGCGTCACCAGACAGGCCGGCCCGAAGACGGCGTCCCGGTCCACGTCGACGTCCGGCCCGACGATGGCTTCGGCGGGGCCGAACCGGCTGAGTTCGTCGGCGACGGCGCTTTCCGAGCCAACACTGGTCGCGTAGCAGTCGCCGGTCGAGATATCCAGTAGCGCCAGCCCGTATCGCTCGCCCGCGGTCAGAGCCGCGACGTAGTTGTTGTCTGCCCCGCCCAGCAGTTCGCTCTCAGTGAGCGTGCCGGGGGTGACGATTCGCGTCACCGCGCGTTCGACCACGCCGCTGACCTCGTCGGGGTCCTCGACCTGGTCGGCGATGGCGACCCGATAGCCCGCGTCCAGCAGCGTCTCGACGTAGGATTCGGCGTTGTCAATTGGGATGCCGGCCATCGGGTACTCACCGGTCGAATCCTCGCGCTGAGTCAGCGTGATCTCACACAGCCGGGCGACCCGTTTCGCGGCCGCACAGAAGGCCTCGTAGAAGTCCCCGACCTGAAAGAGGACCAAGGCGTCGTCGTACTGCCGGCACAGCTCGTAGTACTGTGCCATCATCGGCGTCAGGTCCTCTTCGAGCTCGGCCATCTGCTCGGGCGGGCCAAGCGCAGCGTCCATATCGATGGGCAACAGCCGACACCTGATAGGCGCTCCGCTCTCTCCCGCCATGTGTGGTGTCGACCGGCCACTGATTTTTATGCCACCGGAGAGACGTAGCCTGTATGTCACGTCGCGCCAACTACGCGCTCTGTGAGTTCCAGCAGCACCTCGGTCCGGCGGCGGACTCGCTCGACGTTCCCTGGGCTGAATACACCGGGAATTCGACTGATCCGGTTTCCTTCAACATCCCCACCTCATCGTCGGCGGACCCGTACGTCGAGATGCAGGTGTTCGACGTCGAGGATTTCAACCACGAAATCGTGGTCAACGGCGAACCGCTGTCAGGGTTCGATATCGCGCCCGGCGAGGGGTGGCAGCTCTGGATGGATACGATTGCGCCCGAGCGACTCCACCTCGGCGAGAACACGATTCAGTTCCGGCGGAACACCGACTCGAAGGACGCTTTCGTCGTCGGGTCGGTTACGGTCCACTGGACTGAGCCCGTCGAATGAATATATAAACAGATCGACGCTGTTCTGGTGAGGCGTGCCAACAGCTACCACTCCTAACGGCCAGTACCCCTTCTGTCGGGTGATTTCACCTGTTCTGGCCTGGGCAACCGGTGACCGGCGAGCGCCCTATAACCCCTACTTTTATATAGAACCACATGCAATCTTCGCTTGATTATGAGCCAACGCCAGATGCAGGGCCAGCCGATGATCATCCTGGGAGAGGACTCCCAGCGGATGAAGGACAAGTCTGCACAGGAACACAACATCTCGGCCGCTCGCGCGGTTGCCGAGTCAGTACGCTCGACGCTCGGCCCGAAGGGGATGGACAAGATGCTCGTCTCCTCGATGGGTGACGTCACCGTCACGAACGACGGCGTCACCATCCTCTCGGAGATGGACATCGACAACCCGACAGCCTCGATGATTGTCGAGGTTGCCGAGACACAGGAAGACGAGGCTGGTGACGGCACCACCTCCGCCGTCGCCATCGCAGGCGAACTCCTCAAGAACGCCGAGGACCTCCTCGAACAGGACATTCACCCGACGGCGATCATCAAAGGGTTCAACATGGCCGCCACGCAGGCCAAGGACGAACTCGACGACATCGCTACGGAAGTCGACCCCGACGACGAGGAACTGCTGAAGAAGGTCGCCGAAACCTCGATGACGGGCAAGGGCGCGGAGCTCAACAAGGAGCTACTCGCCCAGATCATCGTCGACGCGGTCAACGCCGTGACCGTCGAGGCCGAGGACGGCTCCGTCATTGCCGACCTTGAGTACCTCAACATCGAGACCCAGACCGGCAGCTCCGCCGGCAACTCCGAGCTCCTCGAAGGCGCAGTCATCGACAAGGACCCGGTCCACGAAGAGATGGCAACCGAGGCAGAGGACGCCGACGTCCTCCTCGTCGACACGGCCATCGAACTCGACGAGACCGAAGTCGACGCGCAGCTCTCTGTCGACGACCCGAGCCAGCTCCAGAACTTCCTCGACAAGGAAGAAGAGCAGCTCAAGCAGATGGTCGACCAGATCGCCGACACCGGCGCTGATGTCGTCTTCTGCCAGAAGGGCATCGACGACATGGCCCAGCACTACCTCGCCGAGAAGGGTATTCTGGCCGTCCGCCGCGCCAAGAAGTCCGACATCGAGTTCCTCAAAGAGGTTCTGGGTGCCCGCATCGTCTCCGATCTCGACTCCGCGAGCGCGGAAGACCTGGGTCACGGCTCTGTCACCCGCGACGACGCCGAAGGCCTGTTCTACGTCGAGGGCAGCGGCGACGGAGCCCACGGCGTCACGCTCCTGCTCCGTGGTTCGACCGACCACGTCGTCGACGAACTCGAACGCGGCGTCACGGACGCGCTCGATGTCGTCGCGTCCACGGTTGCCAACGGCAGCGTCCTCGGTGGCGGCGGCGCACCTGAAGTCGAAGTCGCCCGCCGGCTCCGCGACTACGCCGACAGCGTCGAAGGCCGCGAACAGCTCGCTATCGAGTCCTTCGCCGACGCGCTGGAGATCATCCCGCGCACCCTCGCCGAGAACGCTGGTCTCGACAGCATCGACACGCTCGTCGACCTGCGCGCCGCCCACGAGGACGGCGATGTCAGCGCCGGCCTGAACGTCTTCTCCGGTGACGTCGAGAACACGCTCGACACCGGCGTCGTCGAGCCAGCCCACGCCAAGCGACAGGCGATTTCCTCGGCTGCAGAGGCCGCGAACCTGGTCCTCAAGATCGATGACATCATCGCTGCCGGCGAGCTCTCGACCTCCGGCGGCGACGAAGGCGGCCCCGGCGGCCCCGGTGGCGCCCCTGGCGGCATGGGCGGCATGGGTGGCGGCATGGGCGGCATGATGTAGGAGACGAGCGGAGCGAAGTCTCCGAACGAGCGAACGGAACGGACGAAGTCCGTGAGCAAAGCGAGGGGCCGAACGAAGTGAGAGCCCTCGAATAGTGAGTGGCGAAAGCCGCGAACCGCGAGGTTCTGAGCAACGTGAAGAACCTCGTATACGCGAGCGGGAACGCAGTAACCCGCGAGCACTGTAGCTGACCGGAAGAAGACTTTTCGAACGAACGCCGAAGCAGCCCCGCTGGGTGTGCTTTGACCGCTAACAGACTGCCCTGCGGACGATATTTTTGACCGACTACAGTCCAATTCCACACAGCTACGGATAGGTCGTGACACCGCCGATATCGAGACGTGAAACCGGAGAAACAGTTAGGTGTGTCTCTGCGAAGTTTCGATTGTCCCGGTCCGTTTGGTGGGACGGACTGGTGACAGCGGGTGGGGGCCTCTCTTCGTTTTAGCGGTCACTCGACAGTGTCCAGCCGCCGCCCCAATCATTCAGGGCGTGTTGTCCGGTTTCGGTGGCGTCGGTCTTCGAACACCACGTCCGTCGTTCCCAGGTCGCTGTAGCGGAGAATCTCGGTCACTCGGTAGGTATCCGTTCCGTTGTCGATTGTGTACTGGAGCGCGTAGCTCCGGACGATGCCGTTGGGCGTCACGGTCGCTGAGAGGGAGACGTTCGTCACACGGTCGACGGGACGAGTGGCAACCGCGCTGCCGTCGGCCGACCCGGTTCCTTTGATGCGATACAACGACACGCCGTACAGTTGCTTGATGACCTCGTCGCCGGGGCGGATGGATGTGATGTTGGTGGCGGAAAGCAACGCTATGAGACGCCCGTTGAACGTGGGTTCGAAGAACAGTGCGGCCCGGGGTGAGCGGGGTGGGCCACCGATACCGCGGCTGTCCGCGACCACTTCCGTCGATGTCGACCCGTTGACGGTCGTCCGTCTGAGCGCACGGCCGTCCCGCCAGGTGCTGTGTATCTCACGCGCTGTCACACTCTGTCCGGATATCGTTCGGGTGGCCGTGTACGACTTGTAGCCCGCGCCGATGCTGGCACGGGTCCGGACGCGCCTGTGCAGGCCGCTGCCGTTCATGACGGTCTTGGTGTGGTGGACTCGATAGGAGGTGTTCGAAAGCCGCCTGACGTGGGCGCGGCCGAGCGCGGTGGCGTTGACGACGCGGTCGCCGACGACGCCCGGGGCGCGTTGTGCCGCACTCGTTGGTGCGTCTGCAGTCGGGACTGGGGCTGGTGTCACCGTCTCCCTGGCGGCCGCGTTGTCCCCGAACAGACCGGTACATCCGGCGCTCAGCAGACAGAGACAGACCACAGCAATCGCCACCCCGCGACGCATATTGGTGACTCGTTGTGTGGCGATATAACCCCTGTGACGGCGGAGGGCTAAATATCGTTGAGTGTCAACATACTGTATGCAGACGCTGCTTCTCGGCGCGGACGCGGTTGAGGACCACGCGACGATGCCGGCAGTCATCGACGCGGTTGCCGCGGCCTTCGCCGCCGATGCCAGGGGGAACACCATCATGCCGGCCAAGTCCTACATCGACCTGCCGCAGTACAACGGCGACTTCCGGTCGATGCCGGCCTACGTCAACGCTGAAACGTGGGACGCCGCCGCGGTCAAGTGGGTCAACGTCCATCTGGACAACCCCCGCGACCACGACTTGCCGACCGTCCTCGGGACGCTCATCTACTCGGACCCCGAGACGGCGTTCCCGCTAGCCGTGATGGACGGCACAGTCCTGACGCGCCTGCGGACCGGGGCGGCGGCCGCCGTCGCCACCGACCACCTCGCTGTCGCCGACGCGGACTCCCTGGGTCTGGTCGGGGCCGGCACGCAGGCGTACACGCAACTGGACGCTATTTCGTCAGTCCGGGACATCGAGACGGTGGTCGTCGCCGACCGGGACACGGAGAAACAGCAGGCGTTCGTCGACACGTTCACCGACCGGTTCGACGTGCGGGCGGGCAGTATTGAGGACGCCGCTGGCTGTGACGTGCTGTCGACGATTACGCCCGTCGAGTCGCCTATCGTCGACCGGGAGTGGCTCGACGAGCGCACACACGTCAACGCCATCGGGGCCGACGCCGCCGGCAAGCAGGAACACAGCGAACGCACGCTCCTCGACGCGAAACTCGTCATCGACAACTACGAGCAGTGTACCCACTCCGGTGAAATCAACGTCCCGTGGGGCGAGGGTACCCTGACCAATACCGACCTCCACGGGGAACTCGGCGACATCGTCGCGGGCACGCTCTCGGGGCGGACAGACGACGACGGAATCACGCTCTTTGACTCGACGGGGCTGGCTATCCAGGACGTCGCGGCTGCACACGTCGTCTATGAGAACGCGAGCGACGATGGCGACGGAACGGCGTTCTCACTCGTCGACACCGAGACCTCCTGATTCCGGCGAAGGCGTGAGCATGTCGGTCACTTTCGAGATGCCCCAGACGATGATGATAAACGGCAGGAGCGGCATCAATAGGACGAGCAGGCCGAGGAACACTCCCCAACCGAACACGTCCATCCCTTCGTCGCGGTGGGGCCGCGACCCTGGCGTGACCGATCGGAGCGGTGCCGGCAGTCGTCCGCTGTCTTCCGTCTCGTCGTCAGGTGATGCTGCCATACTGTCTCTTTCGCTGAAACGTGTATAAGCCTAGGCCCGGCGGCTACATGGCACCGGCGACGCCGCTGCCGATGGCAGCCCCGCAGTTGTCACAGGCGACGAGGTAGAACCGTTTCGAGGCCGTAAAGAAGCCCGTCGTCGACTCCATGTCGAGGAACTCCACGTCGTCCGGGTCGGCCATCTCCGCTTCGCATTCCGGGCAGTGCACCATCAGGCTGCACCTCCGTTGGACTTTGCGCCGGCGACGCCGCTACCGATAGTAACGCCACAGGCCGCGCAGTTGGCAGTGTAGAAGCGCTTGGAGGCTTTGATAAACCCGGTGGTCGCGTCCACTTCGACGAACTCGATGTCGTCGGCCGTTTCGAGCGAGGTCTCACAATCAGGGCAGTGTACCATACATTCCTGACACCTGCCGAGTCCGGCAAAAATCTTGTGTGGGTAGCAGCGCTTCCGGTCGGCGTGCTGGCGACGATATCTGCTCGACACGCGGCACATCGGCGTATCGCTGACGCCGTTACAGAGACCGGTCGCCACTATCGATAATATCTGCGTACACCGCTCATGCCGACTCGAACGCTCTCGTTTCGTCTGGCCTGACCGGAACTGGCTGAAGCTGGAGCGTTCAGTACAGTTCCTGAACTGATTTGCCTGAACAGCTTTTGCACGTCGAAACGCCCGAAACAGTGACAATCTCCCGCATGCAATGATCTGCCCACCGGGAACGCACTATGGGTAGCAAACCTGTCTTAGTCGTCACGACCGACGGGCTGGATACCGCCACTCTTGAATCTGCCCTCGCTGACACACCGGCTTCGATCACGCACCTGTCGGACCTCACGGACCTCTTTGATACGCTCACCCATTCGGTGTTCCACGCGCTCGTGCTGCCCGAAACAGTCGATGGCCAGTCCGGAACCGATATCGCGTACGGCGTCAGGACGCTGTTTCCCGACCTGCCGGTAATCATTGTTGGCGAGGACCCGGCGGCGGTCCCGGATACCCTCGAGGTGACGGCCGTTGAGCCGTCGGCAGGTCTCGAAGACGCCGTTGCCGAGGCCGTCCGGGACAGTCTCGACGCTGAGCCGCCGTCCGTTGCTGGACGCCCACCGTCCCCAATGGAGACGCTGTTGCTCTCCCTGTTCAACGAGTTGCCGGACCACCTGTACGCGAAAGACGAGCAGGCCCGACACGTCCTGATGAGTCGGGGGTTCAACGAGCCGACCGACCGACTCGGCCTCACCGACGTCGAGGTTCCGGAACTGGCCGATGAACACGCGAGAGCGGCCCTGCGTGATGAGATGGACGTCATCGAGGGCGACACGGACCGGATCGAAGTGGAGGAGTTCCTCGATCTCGACGCGTCGTACGTCCGCACCCGCAAGATGCCGTGGTACGATTCCGCTGGGAACGTTCGGGGAATCGTCGGACACACGCAGGACATCACCGAGCGAAAGCTCCGTGAGCACGCGTTTCGCCGCCAGAACGAACGGATGGTGAAAGTCGCACTCGTGGCGTCTCATGAGCTTCGAAACGAACTGCAGATCGCGTACGGGCGACTCGAAGAGCTGGCTGACTGCGACGGTCCGACCGCCGACATTGCCGAGTCGCTGTCCCAGATTTCTGCGATTATTGATACCGTCGTTGAACTCTCTACGAGTGACCCGAATGGCCCGGTCCAGCACGCCGAGATCGAACAGGTCCCGAAGCGAAAACACGTCTGGCTCTCCCGTCTCAGTCGGGAGGTGTGGGACACGCTCGCTGACAGTGAGGCATGCCTGACTTTCGATGGGGACACCCGTATTGTCGCCGATCAGGAGTCTGCCGGACTGTTGCTCCAGATACTGTTCCAGAACGCGCTTGAACACGCCGGACCGTCGGTCACCGTCACCGTCGGCCTGACGGCAGACGGCTTCTTCGTCGCAGATGACGGTCCGGGCATCGATGTCGAACCACCGGAACGGGTGTTCGATGCGGGTCACACTGCTGTCGCAGAGAACACTGGATTCGGACTCTATGTCGCCCGACGGGTCGCCGCTGACCAGGGGTGGACGGTCACAGCAGCGGAGAGCGAGTCGGGCGGTGCCCGATTCGATATCGGAAACGTCGACTGTCCCGAATAGCGGGCGGTCAGTCGACCCTGGCGACGCTACCGCTCTGTAAGCAGGCAGCGCTCCGGACTCACACCCGTTGGCCTGTGCGTTCGTGCGGCGGACCCTGATACCCTCCCGAAGGGAAAGGTATAGCACGGTCGCTGCCGGATGTTCCGATATCATGACCACGACCGGTGAGGAACGCGAGCGGGGGTTCGATCATACGGAGATCGAGCCCCGGTGGCAGCGCACGTGGGACGAGGCCGACGTGTTCCGGATCGACGACGACGAGACCGACCCGGAGTACGTGCTGGCGATGTTCCCCTACACGTCCGGAAGCCTCCACATGGGCCACGTCCGGAACTACACAATCACGGATGCTTACGCCCGCTTCGAGCGGATGCGCGGCGAGAGCGTCCTCCACCCGATGGGGTGGGACTCCTTCGGCCTCCCGGCTGAGAACGCCGCCGAGGAACGCGACACCAACCCGCGGGACTGGACGATGCAGTGCATCGACTCGATGCGTGACCAGCTCACGGAGATGGGCTTTGGCTACGACTGGGACCGCGAACTCGCGACCTGTGAACCCGACTACTACCAGTGGAACCAGTGGCTGTTCAAACAGTTCCGCGAGGAAGGGCTGGTCGAGCGTCAGGCCGCCGAGCTGAACTGGTGTCCCTCCTGTGAGACAGTGCTGGCCGACGAGCAGGTCGAGGGCGAAGAAGAGCTCTGCTGGCGCTGTGACACGCCCATCGAGGCCCGCGAGATGGACCAGTGGTTCTTCACTATCACCGACTACGCCGAGGAACTGCTCGAGGACTTAGACGACCTCGAGGGCTGGCCGAACAACGTCCGGGAGATGCAGCGTAACTGGATCGGCAAGCAAGAGGGGGCGAGCGTCGCCTTCGAGGTCGGCGACTACGGCGAGGTCGACATCTTCACGACCCGTCTGGACACCATCCACGGGGCGACGTTCTTCTCGCTGGCTCCCGGTCATCCCGTCGCGCAGGAGATCGCCCAACAGAACGACGAGGTTGCGGAGTACATCGAGACGGCAGAGCAGGCCGACGAGGACGAGCTGGACGTAACTTCCGGCGTGTTCACCGGCGAGTACGCGACCAATCCCGCTACTGGCGAGGAGATTCCTGTCTACGTCGCCGACTACGTGCTGACCGACGTGGGAACCGGCGCGCTGTACGCCGTGCCGGCCCACGACGAGCGCGACCACGAGTTTGCCACACACCACGACATCGACATCGTGCAGGTCGTCGAACCAACCGACGACGCGGACGCTGACCCCGAAGACATCGACGTGCAGGAAGCAGCCTACCCCGAGGACGGCCTGCTGGTCAACAGCGGCGAGTTCGACGGGCTCAGTAGTAACGAAGCCCGCGACCGCTTCGTTGAGGAGTTCGACGGCGAACACAGGACGGAATACAACCTCCGCGACTGGGGTATCTCCCGCCAGCGCTACTGGGGCACGCCAATTCCGATGATCCACTGCGACGACTGTGGCTACGTCGAAGTCCCCGACGAGGATCTCCCCGTCGAACTGCCGGAGTTCGTCCACACGACTGGGAACCCGCTGGACGCCGCTGAGGAGTGGAAGCAGGTTGATTGTCCGGACTGCGGTGCCGACGCGGTGCGGGAGACGGACACGATGGACACCTTCGTCGACTCCTCGTGGTACTTCCTGCGGTACACCTCGCCGGAGATGGATGAGGCTCCCTTCGACGCCGAGCGGGCCAGCGACTGGATGCCTGTCGACCAGTACGTCGGCGGCATCGAACACGCCGTGATGCACCTGCTGTACGCCCGCTTCTTCACGAAAGTGCTTGACGACCTCGACATGGTTGATGATGTCCGCGAACCCTTCACCAACCTCACGAACCAGGGGATGGTGCTTGGCGAGGACGGCAACAAGATGTCGAAGAGTCTGGATAACGGCGTCTCACCCCAGCGCATCATCGAGGAGTACGGCGCGGACACGGCCCGACTGTTCATCATGGAGGCCGCCCAGCCAGAGAAGGAGTTCGCCTGGAGTCCTGAGGGTGTGCAGTCCGCCCACAGCTTCCTCCAGAACGTGTACACGCTGGTTTCGGCCTACGCGGAGGGTGAGGCGGGGACCGCCACTGACACGGAGAATGGGGCCGACATCGCGGACTACGTCGCCCGCGAAATCGACGCGACGGCAGCGAACGCGACGGCGGAGTTCGAGGACTTCCGGTTCAACCACGCGCTGCAGGCCGTCCGGGAACTGGTGTCGCTGCTGCGCCGGTATCAGGAGGCGACCACCCCCGATGCTGACACCTTCGAGCGCGGGCTGGCGACGGCGGCGAAACTGCTCGCCCCGGTCGCGCCCCACGCCGCAGAGGAGATGTGGGCCGAACTGGGCCATGACGACCTCATCGCCGAGGCCGAGTGGCCGGCCGCCGACGCCCCCGCCGACTACGAGATGGAGCGCCGGCTGGTCGAAAACACCCGCGAGGACATCCGCGACATCGTCGAGACGGTCGGTATCGAGGACCCCGCCACGGTGACGCTCGCGGTCGCACCGGAGTGGAAGCACCGCGTCCTCGACCTGGCTCGCGACGCCGACGGCAACGTCGTCGGGACCGTCATGCAGGACGAGGACCTGCGCGAGCAGGGCGAGGCGGCCGCGGACTTCGCCAAGGAACTGGCCGGCCGCGCACAATCGCTCGACGAGCAACTCCCGCCCGAGCGCGAACAGGCAGCGCTCGAACGGGCCGCGTGGCTCATCGAACGGGAGTTCGGCGCTGACGTGGTCGTGCAGGGACCCGAGGAGGCGGACCCCGACCTCGTCGGCAAATCCGGTCCCGGCCGACCGGCCATCGATATCGAAGAATAGCTCGCAGTCGTCCGATTTTCGTCTGTCGCGGCCTACTCGGCGCTAACTAGCCCAGTGTCGACGAGGTCTTCGAAGACGCTCGCCGCGTGGCCGTCGGGACCGACCCGTTCGTAGACGGCGACGACGCGCTCCCGTGCGATAACGTACGTCGTCCGCTGGCTCCGTCCGTCGACGAGTGGCACGTCGAACGCTTCACACAGTCGCCCTTCGGGGTCGGCCAGCAGGTCGAAACTGATGTCGTTCGCTTCAGCAAAGTCGCGGTGGCTCTCGACGCCGTCGGTCGAGACGCCGTACACTGAGACGCCCGTGTCTTCGAACCGCTGTGCGTGCTCCTCGAACTGTTCTGTCTCCGTCGTACAGCCCGGCGTGTCGTCCGCCGGATAGAAGTACAGCACTGTTGGCTGCTCGAAGTTGGGCTGGACCGCGTCGCCGTGCTGGTTCGTCGCCCTGATCGTCGGTACGTCGGTACCGGGTTCGAGTACCATCGTCAGTTTACAGGGATATCTGTCCCGTCGTCGTCCTCGTTGTGTCCAACCTTCGCCAGCCGCACAGTGAGAACGCCGCTGTCGTAGCTCGCAGTGGTCTCACCGTCGTCGACGGCTTCGGGGAGGCGAACCGACCGGCTCAGCGACTGCTGACGGCGCTCGCGCTGGACGTACTGGCCGTCGGTTGATTCCCGCTCCTGGCTTGATGTGGCGCTGATGGTGAGCTTGCGGTCCTCGACAAGCTGGACGTCGATGTCCTCGCTGTCGTAGCCGGGCAGGTCCGCGTGGACGAGGAAGGCGTCGCCCTCGTCGAGGACGTCGACCGGGATAGCGCCCATGTCGACGCCGAACTGCTCTCCCAGCATATCGAACGCGCGCTCGATTTCGCTGAACGGATCGCGGTCAGACATACACGGGGGTACACGGGCCCAGGACTTAACGCTTGAAGCGGGGCCGGCGGTGTTTCGCCGGCTCAGTTGACGACTGTCTTGGAGTCATACGACCCGAGCCGGCGGACCCACCCCTTCCCGGCGATGTCCTCGATATCAGCGAGAGCCTCCTGCGTGCGCTGCTCGTAGAGACCGGCCGAGATGTCGATGTGGAAGACGTAGTCCCCGAGCCGCTCACCGCTGGGCCGGGACTCGACGCGGGTGAGGTTGATGTCGCGGTCTGCGAACGGCTCCAGCAGTTCAAGCAGGAGGCCGGGGTAGTCGACATCGGGGTAAACAATAAAGGAGGTCTTGCCGCCGGCCTCGCTGCGCTCGCTCTTCGGGGCGACGACGACGAAGCGGGTGGCGTTCGAGGACCGGTCCTGAATGTCCTCGGCGAGCACTTTCAGTTCGGTGCCGTTGGTCGCGTTCTCGGGGTGGCCGATAGCGGCGATGTCCGCGTCGCCACGGGCGCGCTCAACGCCGCGGGCCGTCGACGCGACGGCCTCGACATTGACGCCGGGGTAGTGCTCGTCGAGCCAGCCGCGACACTGAGCCAGCGCCTGTGCATGGCTGGCTACCAGTGAGAACGAGTCGTCCTGTGCGAGCAGGGCGTGGCGGATCGGCGTGATAACCTCCTCGACGACGGCAACGTCGTACTCCGCGAAGGCGTCGAGCGATTCGGTGACAGAGCCCTCGATACTGTTTTCGACGGGGACGACGCCGCGCTCGGCCTCGCCGTTGGCGACGGCCTCGACGATGGCGGTCACTGACTCGGAGAAGGAGATATCGTCGTCGGTGACTGCCTGTGCGGCGCGGTGTGAGTAGGTCCCCTCAGGACCTAAGGTAACAGTGGTCATACCCGGGGTACAGCGGTGGGAACCAAAAGAACCGTGGTCATCGGCAAGCGCTGTGTCGCCGCAGTGTGCCGTGATTCAGGACAACCGCGTCAGTTCCTCGTCAGTGAGGTCGATGGCGCTTGCAGCCACGTTCTGTTCGAGGTGGTCGAGACTGCTGGTTCCGGGAATCGGGAGTGTCACGTCCGAGTGCCCCAGCAGCCACGCCAACGCGATCTGGTAGGGCGTGGCGTCGTGGCGCTGGGCTATCTCATCGATACCGTCGACGCCGCCGAGGTCGCCAGCGCCGAGCGGGAACCACGGGATGAACCCGATACCGTAGCGCTCGCAGGCTTCCAGCACGTCCTCGTCGTCGCGGTGGCTGACGTTGTACTGGTTCTGGACCGTCACGATGTCGACGATGTCTCGGGCGCGGTCAAGTTGTTCGACGGAGACGTTCGAGACGCCGATGTGGCGGATCAACCCTTCATCCTTCATCTCGGCGAGCGCGCGAATCGAATCTTCGAACGGCGTGTCGGGGTCCGGTCGGTGGTACTGGTACAGGTCGATAGGGTCCATCTGCAGGCGGTCCCGCGAGCACAACTGGGCGTTGCGCAGGTAGTCCGGGTCGCCGTGTGCCAGCCAGTCCGCGTCGGTGTTACGGAGCAGGCCGCCCTTCGTCGCGATGACGAGGTCCTCGCGTTCGGTGTCGAGCGCTTCGCCGATGAGCCGCTCCGAGACGCCCGGCCCGTACGAATCCGCCGTGTCGATGAAGTCAACACCGAGTTCCACCGCCCGCTTCAGTACGGCGTGAGCGTCCGTCTCGTTGTCTGGCTCACCGATGACATCATCACCGGTGAGCCGCATCGCGCCGAAGCCGAGCCGGTGGACCGTGAGTTCGCCACCGATATCGAACGTCTCACTCTCGTTTGTAACCATGTGAACACGGTTGTCCGCACGCCTGAAAATAGCCGCGTCGGCGCAGGTCGTCGGTGTCGACACCTCACGTAGCCCGCTCACTCGCTGCTACGGTGGAACAGCGCAAGGTGAACGAGGAGGTAGCGTGAGGCGTAAAAAACCGTCACGCTGGCGACAAAGGCAAACAGCGAGACGGCCGCAACTGACAGCCCGAACCCGGAGGCGACGAACGGGTTTCGACCCGTGAACGCGATGTATGCGGACACTGCGTCACCGCCGCCCAGACCCACAGCGAACAGGCAAAGCGAGAGGACAATCGCCAGGCCGCCGGTTCCGAGGCCGACGTACCGCGCGAAGTCCTCGGCGTTGAGCGCCGCGTGCGCCTGTCGCTCGGTCAGCGGGGCGAGCCGGACCCGGTAGAGAACTGACCCGACGAGTAATGTCGCACCGAACAACTGGAGGAATCCGCCGAATACCCCGAGCAACAGCACTTTCGGCGAGGCGAGGTCGGGGTTAATCGATGGCAGAAACGCCGCGGTGCTGTCCGGATACAGCCCGTAGACCGGGAGTAACAGTGCCAGCGCGCCAAGCAGGGCGCTCTGGAGCGCGAGCGTCCGCGGGACAGTCTGTCTGAGATACGAGTGGCGTTCATAGCGGAGTCGCTCGTACGTCGACCCCGAAATGATCGCTTGGGCGATAGTGTCGTCGGGCTGTGAATCAGTAGACATATGTTACCGGTTCCTATTTACCGACAGTTTACTCAATCCACAATATAACCCTTTTGCACGGCGCAAAATTATGACTCTCTGATAATAAACGCTATCAGAGTTGTGTTAAAACATAATGGCCCTTCACGAACCAGCCCAGAACGTTCTCAGCGCGTGTGAACCGCTTCGCCGCGTGCTGCTGCGGCCGCCTCGTGGACCGCTTCGGAGAGTGTCGGGTGCGTGTGGATCGTCCCGGCGATGTCTTCCAGCCGCGCGCCCATCTCGATGCCCAGCCCGAGTTCGGCGATGAGTTCAGACGCCTCCGGACCAACGATCTGTGCCCCGAGCAGGAACTCCTCGTCGGCATCAGCGACGACGCGGACGAACCCTTCCTTCTCGTTGACCGTGAGCGCACGGCCGTTGGCCCGGACCGGCATCTGTCCAATGACCGGCTCGAAGCCCGCCGCCTCGGCCTCCGACTCAGTCATCCCGACGGTCGCGATTTCGGGGTCGGTGAATACCGCGGCGGGAATCGCCTGGTGGTCGAACGCGGCTGGCTCACCGGCGGCGGCTCTCGCGGCAACCTCGCCCTCAGCCATCGCCTTGTGGGCCAGCATCGGTTCTCCGGCCACGTCACCGACTGCAAACACCGACTCAAACGCCGTTCGGCACTGGTCGTCGGTCGGAATGACGCCGTTCTCGTCCGTCTGGAGGTCGATGTTATCCAGCGCGAGTGTATCCGTGACCGGCTCGCGGCCGACCGCGACAAGACATTTCTCGGCGTTGTACTCAGTGACCGCCTCGTCTTCGTCAACGGTCTGGACGCGAATGCCCTCGTCTGTCTCCTCCCAGTTGTCGGCCGCCTCGCCGAAGTTGAAATCGATACCCAGCTCCTCGGCGCGGTCCCGAACGACCGTCGCGATGTCGTCCTCGTAGCCGGGCAACACGTCATCAAGCATTTCGACGACGGTGACCTCCGCACCAAGCTTTGCGAACACCGTCGAGAGCTCCATGCCGATATAGCCCGCGCCGACGACGAGCAGCTTCTCCGGGACCGATTCGAGTGCAAGCGCGTCCTTCGATGAGAGGATGTGCTCGCCGTCGAATTCGAAGCCCGGGACCGCCATCGGTCGGCTCCCCGTCGCAACGATGGCGTGTTCGAACGACAGCGATTCCGAGCCCTGTCCCTCACCGCCGTGGGCAACCCGGACCGTCCCGTCGTCGACGAACTCGGCGGTCCCCTCCACCAGATTGACGCCGGCGTTCTTACACAGCGATTCGACGCCCCGTGTCAGCCGTGTGACGACGCCGTCTTTCCACTCGGTCATTCCGGCCATGTCGACGGCCGGGTCCGCGAATACGCCCATCGACTCGGCCTGCCGGGCGTCGTGGGCGACATCCGAGGCCGAGATGAGTGCTTTCGAGGGGATACAGCCGTGGTTCAGACAGGTCCCGCCGTAGGCATCCCGCTCGACAAGCGTCGTGTCTAGTCCCAGTTGCGCACCCCGGATCGCAGCGACGTAGCCTCCCGGACCGCCGCCGATAACAAGCAGTTCCGTTCCCGTAGTGACATCTCCAACGACCATAGCGGTGCCTCGTCCGGGTCCGTGAAAAGCTATCGCCCTTCAGCTCGCTGTCGTCTCTCACCTGCGCCGTCGGTACAGGTAGTACCCGATGACCGGCACTGACACCGCAAACGCCGCGAGCAGTGTCGCCCCCACGGCGTGGGCGATGCCGGCGAGCGCATACAGCGGTGTGGGGGTCCAGTCCCCGTCGGTCTGCCGGAGGTGTCGACTGTCGAGAAAGAGGCCGACCGTGAGAAGCAGGCTGAACAGCACACCCGTCCAGCTGGCGAGGACGGTCAGGGCAAACGCGCCGAGGAACGTCCCGAGACTCCCCTCACCGGCCGATCCCGACGAAATGAACAGTTCCATTCCGACTCGGGAGAGGGCAGCACAGCCCGGAACCAGCACAAACAGCGTGGCTAACCCGTACCAGACCCACGTGTCTCTTGTGGAGGGCATCACGAGCCCTGTCGTTCCAGTGACTGGTCTGGTTTTCGGTTGCGAACCCGGGCAGTCACTCCAGCAGGAGTCGCGTCGGGTCCGACAGATACTCCTTGAGCGTGTTGACGAAGCGCGCCGCGTCGGCGCCGTCGATGACACGGTGGTCGATTGCCAGCGAGAGCGGGAGCGTAGGTTTCGCGACGACTTCGCCGTCTTCGGCCACCGGCCGCTCTTTCAGCGCCCCGATACCGAGAATCGCCGTCTCGGGGACGTTGATGATCGGACTGGCATACTCGCCGCCGATGACGCCGAAGTTCGTAACGGTGAACGTCCCGCCCTGCATCTCTGATCGCTCGATGTCTCGCTCTCTGGCCCGCCCGACGAGGTCGTTGACCTCGCCGGCGAGTTCGACCAGCCCCTTCCCGTCCACGTCGTTAACGACCGGGACGACAAGCCCGTGGTCGGTTGCCGCCGCCACGCCGATGTTGTGGGCATCCCTGTAGACGATTTCCTCGTTTTCGGTGTCAAGCGCCGTGTTGAGCACCGGGTGCTGGTCCAGCGCCGCGGCGACGCATTTCACCACAAACGGTGTGTACGTCAGGGCGACATCGCGCTCCTCGGCGAGTGGCGCGAGTCGCTCACGGGCCTCGACGAGGCCGGACACGACTACCTGGTCGTGGTGGGTCGCGTGGGGCACTTCTCGACGCGAGCGCGCCATCTGCTCGCCGATAGACCGGCGGACGCCACGGTACGGTTCGCGGCGCTCGCCGTCGCCTGTCTCGACGGCCCCAGTGCCGCCCGCCTTGGCTGCCCTCCCTGTCGCGCCGCCTTCGGCGCTGATGGCTTCGGCATCGGCCGCCTGTGCAGCCTGCTGGGCCTCCGCGTACGTCCGGACGGCGGCCTCGTCGACGTAGGGCTGACCGTCCCGCGTCTGGTCGGTCGGGACGGCGTCGATATTCACGTCGAGTTCACGGGCGGCCTTTCTGGTGGCCGGCGTCGCCAGCGTCTGGTCGCGACTGGCGGCTTCCTGTCCGTCGCCGGAGACGCTTTTGACGGCTGATTTGACAGCGGTCCCGTCGTCTGTGTCGCCCGCGTCGACCTGTGAAACCGCTGCGGTCGGACTGTCCCCGTCGTCGGACGCCTTCGAAACAACCGACGTAGGGCTGTCGTCACTGGCAGTCGCCTCGTCGGCCGACGCTGTGGCCGCCTCGACATCCCCCTCTGTGACACGGCCGCCCGGTCCGCTTCCGTCGACGGCCGCGATGTCGACGCCCTTCTCACGGGCGAGTCGACGCACGCTCGGCGAGGCGAACACGCGGCCATCAGCCGTACTTGTGCTTGCACCCGACTGCTCGTCAGCCGCTGCGGCTTCGCTCGCAGCGCTGTCTGCCTCCTCTGTGTCGGCTCCTGCCGATTCGGCTTCGTCTGTATCGCTGGCCGCCGCGTCGGCCGTTTCGGCGTCGCCCTCTTCGGCAATGGTGATGAGCACCTCGCCGGTCTGCACCATCTCGCCGACCTCGGCGTGCAGTTCCTGCACGACGCCGTCGACCGGCGACGGCACGTCGACGGCGGCCTTGTCGGTTTCCACCTCCGCGAGGACCTGGTCCTCGGTGACGGCGTCGCCCGGCGAGACGCGCCAGGTCAGCACCTCACCCTCTGCGACCCCTTCACCGAGGTCTGGGAGATTGAACTCGAACATGCGTCAGAACTCCACTGCCTCTCTGATACCGTCTTTGATGCGGGCGGGTTCGGGGAGGTAGTAGTCCTCTAACGCGTACAGCGGGTACGGCACGTCGAAGCCAGTCACCCGCGTAACGGGGGCCTCCTGATACAGCAGGACTTCCTCCTGAATGGTGGCGATGATTTCGCCGGCCAGCCCGCCGGTTTTGGGCGCTTCGTGGACGACGGTTGCTCGTCCGGTCTTTTTGAACGACTCGACGATGGTCTCGGTGTCCATCGGCGACAGCGTTCGCAGGTCGATTACTTCGGCGTCGATGCCCTCCTCGGCCAGTTCTTCGGCTGCTTCGACCGTCGGCCGGGTCATCGCACCCCATGTGAACACGGACACGTCAGCCCCCTCGCGGCGGACCTTCGCCTCGCCAAGTTCGACGGTGTAGGGGTCATCAGGGACCTCCTCGCGGAACGACCGGTAGATGAGCTTCGGTTCGAGGAAGATAACGGGGTCCGGGTCCCGGATAGCCGCCGTCAGCAGCCCCTTCGTCTCCTTTGGCGTCGACGGGACGACCACCTTTAGCCCCGCCTCGTGGACGTAAAACGCCTCCTTGGACTCGGAGTGGTGCTCCGGTGCGCGGATGCCACCGCCGTACGGTGCGCGAACAGTCAGCGGGCAATTGTATCGGCCGCGGCTCCTGTTCCGAAGCCGGGCGGCGTGGCTGACAATCTGGTCGAACGCAGGGTACATGAACCCGGAGAACTGCATCTCCGGCACCGGCCGGAGCCCGTAGGCGGCCATGCCGATAGCCGTCCCGACGATGCCGGCCTCCGCGAGCGGCGTGTCGATGACCCGGTCGTCACCGAACTCCTCGTGGAGCCCCTGTGTCGCCCGGAAGACGCCGCCGTTTTTCCCGACATCTTCACCCATCACGACCACGTCTTCGTCCCGTTCCATCTCGCCGTAGAGCCCGTCACGGACGGCCTGTACGAGCGTCAAACTCTGTGTGTTCGCGTCCTGTGTGCTCATTCCAGTAGCACCTCGTCGCCGTGTCGCGCGCGCAGTTCTTCGAGGTAGTCCAGTTGCTGTTCGAGTCGCTGTGGCATCTCCGCGTACACGTCCGCGAACATCTCCTCCGGTTTCGGTCGCTCCGTCGCCTCAGCCTCGTCGATGGCCGTAGCCACCTCATCCTGAACCGATTCGTCGATGGCGTCGACCCGCTCGTCGTCGAGCAGGCCCCGGTCCCGGAGGAACGCCTCCATCCGCGGAATGGGGTCTTTCTGCTTCCAGCGTTCGACCTCGCTGTCGTCGCGGTACACCGACGGGTCGTCAGCAGTCGTGTGTGCGCCAAAGCGGTACTGCACCGCCTCGATCATCGTCGGGCGGAGTTCACCCTCTGGTGGGTCGTGCGCCTTGTCGACGGCCTCGCGGGTCACCTGATACACCGCCAGCGGGTCCATTCCGTCGACCTGGACGCCGTCGAAGCCGTAGGCGTTGGCCTTCTGGGCGAGCGTCTCGCTGGCCGACTGGCGCTCCCGTGGCACCGAAATCGCCCACTGGTTGTTGTTACAGAAAAACACCGCTGGCACATCGAACACGCCAGCGAAGTTCAGGCCTTCGTGAAAGTCGCCCTCGGAGGTCGCACCGTCACCGAAGTACACGAGGGCAGCGGTGTCATCGCCCTTGAGTTTCGATGCCCACGCGGCCCCGGTCGCGTGCGGAATCTGCGTCGCGATTGGGACCGCAAACGAGAACGCCTGGACGTCTTCCGGCGGCGAATTACCCGACTCCGACCCCATCCAGTACAACAGGTCGTCCGACAGGGGCCATCCCTTGACGTACATTGCGAGATGTTCCCGGTAGCTCGGGAACGCCCAGTCGCCGTCTCGCAGCGCGAAGGCGCTGCCGACCTGCGAGGCCTCCTGTCCCGACATGGGGGGGTACGTTCCCATCCGGCCCTGTCGTTGCAAACTCACCGCCCGCTGGTCAAAGTGCCGGCCGAGTTTGAGATACCGGTACATCTCCACCAGTTCGTCGTCCGAGAGGTCCGGGACGGTTGCGCCGTCGACCACTGTCCCGTCTTCATCGAGAATCTGTACCCTGTCCGTGGGGTCGCGTTGGAGGACACTCATAGAAACCGCCTCCGTCGAAGTGGCATACGACGACTGTTCACTCGCACTACGTTTAGAGCTTTCGCGGCGCTGAAAAATATCTCCGATGTAGGTATTACTGCTAATATGAGTGTTTTAGCGACTCTAAGGCTTTTTTAATTCTACCCAATTTATCAGCGATAACTCCGATGTATCAGTCGTTCGCACGCACTTCCGCCCGCGCCTCGTCGGCACTTCGCCCCTCGCGCAGGACGCTCTCGACAAACAGTTCGCCGGCACGATAGGACGACCGGACCATCGGTCCCGAGGCACAGTACAGGAAGTCGAACTCCGCTTCAGCGACCTGCTGCCAGGTGTCGAAGGCGTCCGGATGAACGTACTCTGAGACCTCCAGATGTGACCGGGAGGGCTGGAGGTACTGGCCGAACGTGACCACGTCGACGCCGGCCTGCCGGAGGTCCGACAGCGTCTGGTACACTTCGTGAGCGTACTCGCCGACGCCCAGCATCAGGCTGGTCTTGCTGTAGCAGTCGCTTTCGCGGTTGACCTGCCGAAGCACCGAGAGGGACTGCTCGTAGCCCGCCCGGCGGTCCCGGACCGGCCACTGGAGCCGGTCGACCGTCTCGATGTTGTGCGCGATGACGTCCGGGTCGGCGTCGATGATTTCCCGTACAAGGTCCGGCTCACCCTGAAAATCGGGGATGAGACACTCGACCAGAATCGACGGGTCACGCTCTTTGATGGCCCGGATCGTCTCGGCGAAGTGGCCCGCGCCCTGGTCGGGCAGGTCGTCGCGGTCGACGCTGGTCAGTACCACGTAGTCCAGCCCGATCTCCGCGACGGCGTCGGCCACCTGCTGTGGCTCGTCGGGGTCCAGCGGGTCCATCCCGCCCGTCTCCACGTCACAGAAGTTACAGCCCCGCGAACAGCGGTCACCCATCAGCATGAACGTCGCCGTTCCCGGTCCGTCGCGCCCGCTCCAGCACTCCCCGAGGTTGGGGCAGTTGGCCTCTTCACAGACCGTGTTGAGGTTGCGGTCCCGGAGCGTCTGCTTGATATCGGTGAACCGCTCGCCCGACGGTGGCCGCATCTTCAGCCAGTCAGGCTTGCGCGAACGACTCATTACCGGCAGTTAGGTTGGGTCGGTCAAAAACGTGCGGGGGTCATGTCCTCTGTCACACCCCTTGTTGAACGCCGGTCGGGCGGTCAGGCGGCTCAGCCGAACCGACCGCCACCTGCGTACTCAGGGATATCAACGCTACTGCCCGCGTGCCCACCTCAGGCACGGCAGACAGCAAGCATATGTGCGGACATATCCACGACAGTTCGGTCCGTCCGGAGTTCGTCTACGAGCGCCTGAACACCGGCCTGCTCGTGTGCCGACAGGCCGGCAGCGGTCTCTCGGAGCGATGGAGCGGCGAGTACTGACGCCAGCCCCTCCAGTCCGACCAGCGTCTCGACGGTCACTCCGCCCACCTCTAACAGCGCCTCGAACTCATCGGCGCGGAAAAAATGGGTCTCGGTGAACGCCGCGTCGTGACCGAGCTGCGCCACGAACGAACGGTCGTAGTCGCCCGTTTCGGCGAGTTCGTCCGCGTGGACGAGGTGGTCCGACCTGCCGACCAGCGAGAGCACCAGCCAGTTGAGCCGCCCCATGACGGAGGCGAACACCGGACTCCCGGCTTTCGTCACCCGGTGAAGCTCCCGCACAGCGGCCGTCCGTTCGTCAGCGTCGAGTATATGCGAAAGCGGCCCACCCAGACACAGCGTCGCGTCGAATACGTCCCGGTCAAACCCGAGGTCGCGCACGTCGCCCGCCTCGACGGCCACCCGCTCTTCGTACCCGTGCTCGGCGATTTTCTCCTGTGCGATAGCTCGCTGGCCCTTGCTGGGGTCGACAAGCGTGACATCGTATCCCTGTTCGGCCAGCCAGACGGCGTACCGGCCAGCACCGCCGCCCACGTCGAGAACGTGTCCCGTGTCGGGGAGGTTCGCTTCGAGCTGTGCAACGGTCCCCGACCACTCCAACTGCCCGTGTAGCGTGGCTGTCAGGCGGTCCCACTCGCTCTCGTCGTTCTCGTCGTAATAGTCCTCGGGGTCACTGATAGGCACACCTGCGCACTATCAGCCAGCTGAGTTAATTTTTTGCCAGGTGTGCTGGACACTCACACCGATGAACTGCACAGCGAAGCCAGAGAATGCATCCGCTTTTCACACACGTTCGCTCCCCCATAGAAACGCCTTTGCCGTCGCGGAACCGCGACTGTGACGTGTCATCCAGAACCGACAGCGAGCCGACTGTGGCGGTCGCGGAGGTGCTCCCCGAGTTTGCCGATGCCTTCCCGTTCGAGGAGTTCAACCGGATGCAGTCGGCGGCCCTGCCGGCCCTGCTGAACCGCGACGACAACGTCGTCGTCAGCGCGCCGACGGCCAGCGGGAAGACCGCGCTGGCGGAACTGGCCATCTGCAAGACGCTCGCCGAGGACGGGACCGCGCTCTTTCTCGCACCGCTGCGCGCGCTCACCAACGAGAAGGAAAGCGAATGGGAGCGGTTCGAGGAGATGGGCTACTCCGTCTACGTCGTCACCGGTGAACGGGACCTGAACCCCCGCCGCGCCGAGCGGGCCGATATCCTCGTGATGACGCCGGAGAAGGCCGACTCGGCCACCCGGAAACACGAGACCAGCCGCTATTCGTTCATCACTGACGTGGACTGCTGTGTCATTGACGAGGTCCACCTGCTGGATTCGGACCGCCGGGGGGCGGTGCTCGAAGTCACCGTCTCGCGGCTCCGCCGGCTCTGTGACCCGCGCGTCGTGGCGTTGTCGGCGACGATGCCGAACATCGACGACGTGGCCGACTGGCTCGACGCGCCGGACGAGACGACCTTTGCTTTCGGCGAGAAGTACCGACCGGTCCCACTCAACGCCGACGTGAAGACCTACTCCCACGGCGAGAACGCCTTTGCCGACAAGTACCGTCGGCTCTACCGGGCACTTGACCTCGCCGAGCCACACATCCGCGAGGAGGGGCAAGCGCTCGTGTTCGTCTCCTCGCGCCAGGACACGGTGCAGGCCGCCAAGAAGGCTCGCGATGAGATTACCGAACGCGACATCCCCATGGGCGCACGCGGGGACTACGACTTTCACAACGACGCCGCCGACCTCTCGAACGATACGCTTCGCCAGTCCGTGCTGGACGGCGTAGGCTTTCACCACGCCGGCCTCGCGCGCGAGGACAAGAACAGAGTTGAGCAGTGGTTCAAAGAGGGCAAGATTCAGCTTCTCTTCTCGACCTCGACGCTGGCATGGGGCGTGAACCTCCCCGCCCGCTGTGTCGTCATCCGCGACACCAAGCTCCACGACCCGCTCGAAGGCGAGGTCGATATGAGCCCGCTCGACGTGCTCCAGATGCTTGGTCGCGCGGGCCGGCCGGGCTATGACGACATGGGCTACGCCTGGGTCGTCTGTGACCGCTCGGACGCTGACAAGTACCGCCGCCTCCTCCGGGATGGCAAGGAAATCGAGTCCCGATTGGCGGCTGAACTCGACGCCCACCTGAACGCCGAAATCGCGCTGGGCACCATCGACGACGTGGACGACGTGATGGACTGGCTCGCCACGACATTTTACTACGCCCGCTCGCAGTCGGCCCCTGACGAGTACGACGCCGGCAGCGACCTCCGAAACCGGGTCAGCGACACCCTCTCGGCGCTCGTCGACGAGGGCTTTGTCGAGCAAGAGGGCCTCAACGTTGAGCCAACACGGCTCGGCCAGCTCGCCTCGAAGTTCTACCTCCGGCTCTCGACCGCACGCCGGTTCGCGGACGTCGCCGAACGCTGTCAAGACGCCGCCGACCCGGACTCCGCTGTCTCCGTGGATGCTGACGACCTGCTGACCGCGGTGGCCGGCGCAACCGAGTTCGACAGCGTCAGCGCCCGTTCCGACGAAGAGGACGCTGTCCACGCAGTTCTCGGGGACAGTGTCGACGACAGCCTCGACGCCGGCCAGCGAAAGGTGCTGGCCATCCTCCGCTCGGGTATGACCGGGACGACGCCGACAGAACTCAAAAGCGACGCGTGGGTCATCCGCCAAAACGCCCTGCGCCTGCTCGCGGCGATGCGGGAGTTCGTCGACACGCTCGGCCCGGCCCGCTACGCAAACCTCGCGTGTCGGGTCGAGGCCCGCGTCGAACACGGCATCAGCGCCGACGCTGTTGGGCTGACGGCCATCGATGGTGTTGCCAGCGGCCGCGCGGGCAAACTCGCCGCCGCTGGGCTCACGTCGCCCGCCGACGTGGTCGAAGCCGGCGAAGACGGCCTCGTCCGTGCTGGGCTCTCAGATGGTGTTGCCGAGCAAGTGCTTGCCAACGCGCGGGACCTCCCCGTCGTTTCCATCGACTGGGGCGATTTTCCCGAGACAATCGCGCCCGGCGACAACGATATGCGGGAGGTAACGGTCGAAAACACCGGCGGCAGCGCCCGCGCGGGCCTTCGGGTCACGGTTAACGGGCGTGAGATGACCGCCAAACCGTCGTATCTCGGCCAGGCCACGCTTCCGGTTGCTGTCTTCGGCGCGGATGCCGACGAACTTACCTTCACCGTGGAGGTCGCGTTCCCCGCGCTGCCGCTCCCGACAATTACCGAAACCCGGTCAGTGCTTGTCCGATAACCGCCGTTTCGGCTGTTGGGCTGAAACGCTCTCAGAACGCTCGATAAAATTTATAAACACTTTTCGAAGCGTTATATGCTTCTGTGAAACATCGCTGAAAGGTGCTGAAATCCGGTTAATATTCCGAAAAGAGCACGAATTCTCCCCAAGGGTCTGGCGTTTATATGGGGGTATGGGTTCTTACGAAGAACTGAGGAAGCCCACAATGTCCAGTGCATCGCCCTTCCGTTCCCCGATGGAAGCCGCCCCCAGTAGCGTCGCCCTCCGATCACTCACTCGTCCCCTGCAATTCATCGCGTTCTGGCTGGCTATCGTCACGCCGCTGGCATACCCGCCGCTGCTGCTGGGCGGACTGGACAGTCAGAGCTTCCTCATCTTCGTGGGTGTCGTTGCCCTCAACGTCTTCGGCCTCCTCGCGGGCCGCGGATACGGTGACCCCGCCTGACCTGGCCGGGTCTTCCTCCCCCTCCACGTGGCAGTTCCGGTACACAGTTTTGTGGTTCTTGAATCGCTGCACACCGTCCTAACACCAGCCCGGTCTTTGGTTCAGTTCTGCATCCGAGAGCCATTACCCACCATTTCTGAGTCTGTCCTCTCTCCACCGTCGCACAGACCCTATACCGGGTTGTTACACACCGCCTAACAGTACCTGTCGCAGCGATGCAGCGTCGTCCGCGGTCTCGTGCACCATCGAGAGGTCCGTCTCGTCGCCATCGCCGCGGAACCCGACAGTCGTCATCCCGGCGGCGACGGCGGCCCGTGCGCCCGCGGTAGAGTCTTCGACGGCCCAGCAGTCCTCCGGTGCGACGCCCAGCTCCGCCGCACCACGTTCGTAGATGTCCGGCTCCGGTTTGCCGGGGCCGTCGATGTCGCCGGCGCTGATAGCGACGTCGAACTTCGAGAGAAGGTCGAAGCGCTCGTCGGCCACGTCGATCCAGGCCCACGGTGCAGAGGTCGTCAGCGCCAGCGCCACGCCGGCGTCCCGCAGGTCGTCGAGCAGGTCGTGTGCCCCATCAAGAAAGGTCGCCTCGTCACCGTAAATCCGCTCGCCGTGCTCCTCGAACAGTCCCTCGAACACCTCACGACTGATTTCGAGGTCGTACTCGGCGTTCAGGTCCGGATACACCTCTCGGTAATTTCGACCGGTAATCGCGGACAGCGGGATGTCGTCGTTCGGCGCGGCCGCCGGAAGGATATCCTCGCGCTGGGCACGGACCCAGTGATCCTCGGACTGGACGAGCACGCCGTCCATATCGAAACAGACCGCAGCAGGCGGGACACTCATTGCCTCCCTGTCGCTTGGCGATGGCTTTGGCTGTTGCGACTCCGGCAGCGACGACCGCGCTACGAAGCTCCGTCCACCGACTGAGGGTTTAAATACTGGTATATAGGCAGGTCCGTCTATGCACGACGGAACCCGTGTGATAGCTGGCGAGTGTACGACTGTCTTCGAGGGACCGCGCGAGCGAGAGCAGCGCGGCGATGTCCTCGTCGTCGTTAAACCGGACAACACTGTTCTCGTTCACGACGCTGAGGGGTATCAGCCCGTTGCGTGGCTCACGCGCGCCGAAAGCGTCACCATCGACAGCGGAACGGTGACCGCCCGTGACGGTGACGAACTCCTCCGGGTTGTCACTCACGACGAACACGGCAGTGCCCGCTATCCGGCCTCGAACGCCGGCGTCCCGGTACGTGACTGCCCAGACTGCGCCGGGACGCTGGTCCGCGCTCGAAGCGAAGTCACCTGTACCGGCTGTGACGCCGCCTACGGGATTCCGAGCGATGCCGCGGTCACCGGCGGCCGTTGCGGAGACTGCGGACTCCCCACGCTTCGGGTGGAACGCGGGCGGGCGTTCGAACTGTGTCTCGACCGCGGCTGTGACTCACTGGACGACGCTGTCACTGCGGCCTTTGACCGCGAGTGGGACTGTCCCAACTGCGACGGTGACCTGTTGGTCCTCCGCCGCGGCGGCCTGCTCGCCGGCTGTGAGCACTACCCCGACTGTGACACTGGCTTCTCGATGCCGTCCGGCGTCGTCGTCGGTAACTGTAACTGTGGCCTGCCGCTGTTCGAAACCGCTGGCGGCACGCGCTGTTTGGACAGTTCTTGCGAAAAACAGGGGTGAGAGCTGGGTCTCCACACCCGCCCCATCCGGTTTCGCTGACGGCTCGGACCCGTAGGGGCTTTGTCGCCGCGGGAGCCACGTCAGGGCATGGAACTGACGCTTGAGGGCGATGTCGTGCGGGCCGGCTACGAGGCGCGCGAGCGCTTCTACGACTCGCGCGGATACGGCAAGGTCCGTAACGGCGACATCGACCTGGCTCCGGTGGAGGCCGCACACCTCCTCTACCGCGGGGATATCGAGAGCATCGACGGCATGGATTTCCGGGGGTTCCTCGGGTCGGCGGCCGTCTCTGAGGTCGATTTCGCTGTCTACAAAGACCTGCGGGACCGCGGCTTCTATCTCACGCCGGCCCGCGAGGGATGGGTCGACGACGCTGCGGGCGCGGATTTCGTCGTCTATCCGCGCGGGAAGGGGCCGTGGGACAACGAGGTCGCCTACCGCGTCAGGATAATTGGCGAACGCGATACGGCTGTGGCCACTGATCTGGGCGGCTGCGTGCTGGCGGTCGTCGACGAGGAGAGCGAAGTGACGTACCTCGATACCGACCGACGCGAGGTCTCCGGGACCAGCGACGCCGCCGTCCCAGCGACGGCGGGTGAACTGCTCGGAGAGCGGGTGGTGTGCTGGGAACCGCCGGCGGAACTGTACGAACAGGCGTTCTACGGGCAGCAACTGGGTGACGACGGCGCGGTTCAGCTCTCGCTCGTAGAGGCTGCGTACCTCACACAGGAAGGGATGCTTACAGTCGAGGGCGGAGCTGACGCTGTCGTTGAGCGAGGCCGCGAGGTCGAGGGCGACCGCTTCGACCGCCGGCTGGCCGTCTATACGGCGCTGCGAGCGAGCGGCGTTGCGCCAAAGACCGGCTTCAAATTCGGCGCGGACTTCCGGACCTACGCCGACGTCGAAAGTGCCGAGAACCTTGGGCACTCAGAGCTACTGGTGCGAGTACTGCCGGCTGACCACCGCTTCGAACCGCGGGACCTCGCGCTGGACGTGCGGCTGGCCCACGGCGTCCGGAAGACGATGGTGTTTGCGCTCACGACAGACGGCGGCGACGAGATTGAATGGGTGGCCGTCGAGCGGCTAACGCCCTGAATCGGCCGAACATTGCAGCGCTAGACTCCCGCTCGTTTACTGGCTCGGACAGCGCACCGAAACGAACCCTTTTTGCGCCGACCGGAACCAAAGCACCTGTAACGTGGCTCACCGCGAGCCGACCACATCCATGACAACGGACGACTCCCACCACGACGACGCATCGCCCGACGAGGACTGCCGCCAGTCGGGCGGAACGTGGCGGGAGCCTGACGCCCGCTCTGGCGGCGAACCAGTGCTACCGGACGGCGGTACTGAGGCTGAAGGGGCCGACGAGGCGACGCTCGACCCGTGGGGCTCTTCGACTATTGCCGACTACCGCAAGCTGTTCGAGCAGTTCGGCATCGAGGAGTTCGACGAGGTGCTTCCCGAAGTTCCCAACCCCCACTACCTGATGCGGCGCGGCGTCATCTTCGGCCACCGGGACTACCGACCGGTCGCCGACGCAATGCGCAACGACGACCCCTTCGCCGCGCTGTCGGGGTTCATGCCGACCGGCGACCCCCACATCGGCCACAAGCTCGTCTTCGACGAGATCATCTGGCATCAACAGCAGGGCGGGGACGCGTACGCACTCATCGCGGACCTCGAAGCCCACAGCGCCCGCGGGCTGTCGTGGGACGAAATCGACGAGCACGCGACGAACTACCTGCTGTCCCTGCTCGCGCTGGGATTCGACCCCGACGAGGGGACGCTGTACCGTCAGTCCGACAACCGCGAGGTACAGGACTTGGCGTTCGAACTCGGCGCAGAGGCAAACTTCTCGGAGTTGCAGGCCATCTACGACTTCGATGGCGAGACCGACATCTCCCACATGCAGTCGGTCGTCACGCAGATGGCCGATATCCTCTATCCGCAACTGGACGAGCCCAAGCCGACGGTCATCCCCGTCGGCCCGGACCAGGACCCGCACATGCGGCTGGCCCGAGACCTCGCCGCGCGGATGCGGTACTTCGGCGTGACGGAGGCGTTCGCCAGTTTCGAAGCCGACGGGGTTGAGCGGACACTGCTCCGCCAGGCCTACGACGCCCGCGAGGAGTACGCCGAGGACGCCGACCGACCACGGTGTGGCGAGGCTGCTGACTGGCTGCGCGACCATCAGCCAGCGCCCGCCGACGCCCGCGAGTCCATCGTCGCGAAACTCGATGAGGCCGGAAAGGAACCGCTCCGACCGCGGATTCGGTTCCTCGACCGCAACGCCACCGACGCGGCCTTCGAGGCCCTCATCGAAGCCGTCGACGGGGAGAAACGGGTGTACGACGAGCACATCGACACGTTCGACCTGGACCACGCCGAGGCCGAGGAGCTGGCTCGCCAGGTCGAACTCGACAACGGCGGCTACGGCTTCCAGCCGCCGTCCTCGATCTACCACCGGTTCATGACTGGCCTCACCGGCGGCAAGATGTCCTCGTCGATTCCAGCCTCCCACATCTCGCTGCTGGACGACCCGGAGGACGGCTACGACAAGGTAAAATCGGCGACTACCGGCGGTCGCTCCACGGCCGAGGAACAGCGGGAGAAAGGCGGCAAAGCCGACGAGTGCCCGGTGTATGAACTGTACGCGTATCTGCTCTCGGGCGACGACGACGAGTTCGCCAAAGAGGTCTACGACGAGTGCGTCGGCGGCGAACGCCTCTGTGGCGGCTGCAAAGAACAGGCCGCCGAGCTGATGGAGCAGTTCCTCGAAGAGCATCAGGAGAAACGCGCGGAGTGGGAAGACAAACTCGACGAACTCGACATCGACCTCGACTCCGACCGCGCGCCGACGAGCGCGGACTGAGAACCGGGCCGCCACACATGTTTCGTGTCGAGACGAGCACACGCATAACGTTTATATCCGCCAGTCACAACCGCTCAGACATGGTATCCGAATCCCACTGCGCCGGCGTCGCTTGCCAGCTGTCCGCTCGTTCGGGGTTCGGCTTCTTTTTTGCTGCCTGACCGCGTGTGGACTCTGACGGCGTCGAGAGGCGTGGTCGGACGAAACCGCGAGCAGGAAGTGAGAACCGTTAACTGAGCGACCCGCGGTTATCCCCACAAGACCGAGACACCCGTATGAAACGACCACAGGCACAGGTGGCCGTCCTGCAGGCCGCCGACGCACAGGAAGACAGGCGTATCGACGACGTGGCTGCGGAGGCTGACCTCAAGCCGGAAGCGGCCACCAGAGCGGCGTTCGAACTCGAAGCCGACGGACTGCTTGCCGTCTCCGAGGAGACGCTGGAACACTACGAACTCACCGAGGAAGGCGACCAGTACGTCCGCGAGAGTCTGCCCGAACAGGACCTTTACGAGGCAGCTATCGACGCCGGCGCAGCTGATGGTCCGGTCCAGATGGGACAGGTCATCGGCGCGTCTGGCCTCGAAGGCGGCGCGGTCGACATCGCGCTCTCGAACTACGCCCGCAAGGCTTACGGTGAGATCGACAGCGGCGAAATCACGGCCAACCAAGACGCCGACCCCGGGTCCGACCCCGAGATGCTGGCACTGGAGGCCGTCGCAGACGGGCGTGTCGAGGACGCCGATGCGGACGCGCTCGAGCAGTTGGAACGGCGTGGGCTCCTCGACGTGCGTGAGGAAACCGTCCGCTCGGTCCAGCTCACCGACGACGGTGTCACCGCGCTGATGGAGGGCGTCGAAGCCGCCGAGACCGTCGACCAGCTCACCCCCGAGATGCTCACCAGCGGCGAGTGGGAGGATGTTGCCTTTACCGAGTACAACGTCGAGGCCGACGCCGAGGACGTGAGCCACGGCAAGGAGCACATCCTCCGCCAGACGGCCAACCGCGTGAAGGACACGCTCGTCGGCATGGGGTTTTCCGAGATGGAAGGCCCCCACGCCGACGCCCAGTTCTGGATCAACGACTGCCTGTTCATGCCACAGGACCACCCGGCCCGGACCCACTGGGACCAGTTCGCCCTAGAGGAGCCAGAGGAGATCGGTCACCTCCCACCGGACCTCGTCGAACGGGTCCACTCGGCCCACAAGGAGGGTGTCGGCCCCGACGGCGAGGGGTACCACTCGCCGTGGACCGAGGACATCGCCCGCGGGATGGACCTGCGCGGCCACACCACCTCGCTCTCGATGCGGTACCTCTCGGGCCATCAGGTCGGCGAACTTGACCCGCCCGAACGCTACTTCAGCGTCGAGAAGGTGTACCGCAACGACACGCTCGACCCGACCCACCTGCTCGAGTTCTTCCAGATCGAGGGCTGGGTGATGGCCGAGGACCTCTCCGTGCGGGACCTGATGGGGACGTTTACGGAGTTCTACGAGCAGTTCGGCATCACCGACCTGGAGTTCAAGCCCCACTACAACCCCTACACGGAGCCGAGCTTCGAACTGTTCGGCACCCACCCCGAGACCGGCGAGGTCGTTGAGGTTGGCAACTCCGGTATCTTCCGCGACGAGGTACTCACGCCGCTGGGCGTCGACTGCGACGTGATGGCGTGGGGCCTCTCGCTCGAACGACTACTCATGCTCATGTACGGCTTCGAGGACATCCGCGACGTGCACGGGACGCTGTGTGACCTTGAACTGCTGCGGGAGACGGAGGTGATTCGCTGATGCCGGTCGTCGACGTCGACCCTGACGAACTGCGGTATCTGACCGGGCACGACGAGAAAGACGACGACGAACTCAAATCGGACCTGTTCAATCTCGGGCTGGAATTCGAGGGCTGGACCGAGGACGACGAGTTCCAGCTGGAGTTCGCGCCGGACCGACTGGACCGCCTCTCCGTCGAGGGGGTCGCGCGGTCGCTGCGGTACCACTACGGCGACGACCGCGGGGTGGATATCCCCAACACGAACAGCGCCGACTGGAGCATCGAGGTCGAGGACCAGCCCGACGAGCGCCCGTATGTCACCGGTGCTATCGTCCGCGGTCTGGATATGGACGAGGCCGCGCTGGAGTCACTTATCCAGCTGCAGGAGAAGCTCCACGCGACGATGGGCCGCAAGCGGGCGAAAGGCGCGATTGGGGTCCACGACCTCACCATGCTGAAAGGCGACTCGGTCACGGACGAGACGGGGAAGTCTATCACCTACACCAGCGCCGACCCGGACGAGGCGACGTTCGTTCCGCTGGACGCCGACGCAGAGATGACCCCCAGCGAGGTCATGGCGTCTCACGAAACCGGCCAGACCTACGGTGACCTCGTGGCCGACTTCGACCGCGTCCCGGCAATCTACGACGCAATCGGCCTGTTCTCGTTCCCGCCGGTCATCAACGGCCGCCGGACCGAGGTCAGCGTCGACTCCCGGGACCTGTTCATCGAGATGACCGGGACCAACCAGTGGACCATCGACCACATGTGTAATATCGTCTGCTACGCGCTCGCCGCCCGCGGCGGCCAGGTCGAAAAGGTCGACGTGTCCTACGCTGATGACGCGCCTGGGGAGTACGCCGGCAAGACGCTGGAACGACCGGACTTCTCGGTCCGGACGAAGACGGTCACGCACGACCGGATTGAGTCCATCCTCGGCGTCTCACTGGACAGCCGCGAGGTCATCGACTACGCCGAGCGCGCCGGCCTCGATGCGACCGAGACTGAATCTGACGACGGTGTGGCATACGACGTTGAGGTCCCGCCGTACCGCGTCGATGTCATCCACCCGCTGGACATCATCGACGACATCGGCCGGGCGCTCGGATTCAACAGCCTCGAACCGACGTACCCCGACGTGTCGACGGTCGGCGGTCGGCATGAACGGTCTCGGCTTGAGGACGCCGCCCGCGACGCGCTCGTCGGCCTGGGCTTCGAGGACCTGCTGAACTTCCACATGACAAACGAGGTCGAGAACTTCGAGCGGATGAACCTCTCAACGCCGGAGGCCGAAGACGGAAACGACGCAGACACTGTCGGTCTGGCTGACCCGGTCACCATTCAGGAGCCATACAGCGAGGACTACACCATCCTTCGGACGTGGGCGCTTCCCTCTATCATGATGGTGTTGGAGAACAACACCCACCGGAGCTACCCGCAGGACCTCGCCGAAATCGGGCTGGCTGCCGGCCTCGACGACTCCGAGAACACCGGCGTCGCCGAACACCGGACCGTCGCGGCCGCGCTCGCGCGCACCGACGCCTCCTACGAGGACGCGAAAGCCCGACTGCAGGCGCTCGCCGATGCCTTCGACAAAGACCTCGAAACGCCGCCGACCACGCATCCATCGTTCATCGGCGGCCGCGTTGCCGAAGTGGTTCTCGACGGCGAGCCGGTCGGCGTTATCGGTGAAATCCATCCAAAGGTGCTCGTCGAGCACGATCTGGAACTGCCGGTCGCCGCCTTCGAGTTCCGGCTCGGCGCGCTGGAGTAAGTTCGACTGCGAGCGGAGCGAGCTGTTTTTTCGCCCACGTTTTTCAAGGAGCGGTATCCGAAGCGAACGGCGTGAGCGAGGCTACCCGACGCAGAAAAAGGTGGTTGCAGCACGATCTGGAACTGCCGGTCGCCGCCTTCGAGTTCCAGCTCGACGCGCTGGAGTAAGTTCGACTACGAGCGAAGCGAGCGGTCGATTTCCCGGCCACCTCCTCGTCGGTCTCGATAACGATGGCTGAGGAGAGCTTGTTGAACAACCGGACTCCGTCTTCCTCGTAGGCCAGCCCACGAGGATGTCTAGGAGTATAGGGGAGCAGGAACGCTTTCCCGAAACTCTCGATGGCTGTCGTCCCGCAGTCGATGGCGTCGCCGCGTTCGTTCGTGACGGCGATGTTCATCACCATCTTCCCGACCGACTGGCCCTGTCGACCTTTGAGGACCGTCCAGTAGATGAACAAGCCGAGGCCGTTCAGGCCGATGGCTGGGGTGGTAACTGAGAGCCCCGGGTCAGGAGTGAGAACACGCCAGCGGCCTCGCCCAATGCGGAGAGGACGATACCGACGAGCAGGACGTCGAGGAGACAGGCGAGAAAGCGGTCGTCCCAGGCGGCGATGTGGAGGGTGCGGGGACTGTCGCCCATGCCGGCGGTTCGCTGCAACCGTACTTCAAGATTCGCTGGTTACAGGTCCGCGCCGACGGCGTCCTCGACCGAGTCGAAGCCGTCCTCCGCGAGCAGGTCCAGCAGTCCCTCGTTGATTTCGCAGGCGATGGACGGGCCACGGTACACCAGGCCGGTGTACAGCTGGACGAGTGAAGCCCCGGCCCGAATCTTCCGGTATGCACCCTCCGCCGTCGAGACGCCGCCGACGCCGACGACGGGCACGTCGACGCGCTCGGCGACGAACCGGACCATCTCGGTCGCCTGGTTCTCGATCGGCTTCCCGGAGAGGCCGCCCGTCTCGACCGCGTTCGGCGAGCGTAGGCTTGCGGGCCGTTCAGTCGTCGTGTTCGTCGCGACGACGCTGTCGAGGCCGAGTTCGGTCACCAGGTCAAGCGCGTCCTCGACTGCCGGCTCGGGGAGGTCCGGCGAGAGCTTCACGAGCAGCGGGGCCGCCCCCGCGTCCTGGAGCTCGCCGAGGATCGCCTCCATCGCGTCGCGGTTCTGGAGCTCCTCGAAGCCCTCCGAGTTGGGACAGGAGACGTTGACGACGAAGAAGTCCCCGCCCTCGGCGACGTGTTCGTACGTGGTCCGGTAGTCGTCTGGGGCCTCATCCGTTCCGACGTGTTCCGTCTTGGCGATGTTGACGCCGACCGGGAACGGGGCGTCGACGTTTTTCAACCGCTCGCCGATGACGATGGCCCCGTCGTTGTTCAGTCCCATCCGGTTGATGATGGCCTCGTCTGCTTTGAGCCGGAACATCCGCGGGCGGGCGTTTCCCGCCTGTGGCTCGGCCGTGACACCGCCGACCTCGGCGAAGCCGAAGCCGAGCGATGCCAGGGTTTCGGGGATGGTCGCGTTCTTGTCGAATCCAGCGGCGACGCCGACTGGATTGTCGAAAGTGTGGCCAAACGCCTCCACGGCGAGTCGCTCGTCAGCGACGGTGTAGCGGTCGGCCATCACGTCGGCGACACGTGTGCCGTCGACTGTCTCTAGCAGTCGGTGGACACTCTTATTGGCGGTTTCTGCTGGCAGCGAAAACAGGAATGGTTTCGCGATATCGTAGGGTCTCATTGTGTGGGTGGTCCGGTTGGTTCAAAGAACGGTGGTGACCGACCGAGATCGAGCGTCGGCCCAAACAGCCCCGCCCAGTGGCACTGTGTCACCGTCGATGGTGCCTCAAAAGTCGTGTTCGACCTCTTCCGGGTCTGCTTTCTGGATAATAATCTTGTTGTCACGGACGCGAACGAACACCTCATCGCCGATCTCCATCCCAGCGACGGCTAGCTCGTCTTCATGAATGTTGATATGTACGTTGTGGTACTCGCCGTCCTCATCTTTGGCGCCACTCGGGCTAAGCTTCTTCTTTCGCACCATCGCGCTATCCTACTCCGCACTTCACCGCAGGATACACTTAAGTCTACCGTGCCGCCGGTCGCTGGCTGGCGGTTTTGTGGACGCGCGTGACGATTTTAGTCCGAATATCTGGCCTGAACTGGCCGGTCTCGGGGGTCGCAACAGCGCGTGATGGCCTCAGTATATAAAAGGACCCCCTGACGGAGGGCGGATTGGGGGGTATATTTATGTTCTGCCATGTGCTGAATTGGCATGGAGCGGTGAAATCCATGGCACCCGACAGTGACAAGCGCAACTTCGCACTGCGCGAAGACGGTGACGAATCGAGCGTCTTCTCGGGCGGAACACCTCGACAGGCTGCACTGAAGGCAGCACGTCGACTTGAGCCGGCCGACGGTGAAGAGCAGGCTGACCCTGAGGAGATACGACTACGGGAGAAGGGGACTCACAAGGTCCACATCTACGAGGCGTGGGCATGGGTCGAGGAGGCACCTGACGACAAACCCGACTGGATGCCCGGCGATATCACGAAAGGGAACGTCTCGAAGCAGGGCGTCGAACACCTAGACGAGATCTAGGTCGCATTCCCGACATTTTCGGTGGCCGTCTGTGTCGTCATTCTAACTGCGCGCTCACGTGCGCGCGAGCGAGAACCGTCTATCATAGTCACTGCTGTTCCATGACCCGTACTCTCCGTCTGTACACGTGTGGGATACTCACACCCGTGTAATCACGTCTCGCAGGCGACCTCCTTCGACGGCGTTAAGTGTGGCTCACCCATCGGAATGAAATGCGAACGCGGTCAGGGGCGATGCCCCCCAAACGAACGCACTCGTTCCGACGCCCTTAAGTGTAACAGGGCGTTCGGAATGAACGCAAAGGTCGCTCGCGTCGTGTGGTTCGACGCGATACCAATCCGACGCCCTTAAGTGTAACAGGGTGCTCGGAATGAACGCGAACGACGTTCGGTCGGGGACATCGAACCCCTGCCGACACGGACCAGGCGGGACCGACTCGCCAACGAAACTCGAAGCCTTTATGATGGCTTCGAGACAACAATCAGGTCCGAAGAAATGAGGATTCCACCCCTGCGGTCCGCCGTCAAGATGGGATCTGATGTTAGCCCTGATAGTTCGGTGACACTCGGTCGACGGGTGTCCTCGAACACCCTTCGATAGCGACCACACCCATTATATGGGTGTGATCCCGCCTAACCCCCCGGCATTGTGCCGGGATACATTCCGGTTGATCCTGCCGGAGGCCATTGCTATCGGAGTCCGATTTAGCCATGCTAGTCGCACGGGCTTAGACCCGTGGCATATAGCTCAGTAACACGTGGCCAAACTACCCTACAGACCGCAATAACCTCGGGAAACTGAGGCCAATAGCGGATATAACTCTCATGCTGGAGTGCAGAGAGTTAGAAATGTTCCGGCGCTGTAGGATGTGGCTGCGGCCGATTAGGTAGATGGTGGGGTAACGGCCCACCATGCCGATAATCGGTACGGGTTGTGAGAGCAAGAACCCGGAGACGGTATCTGAGACAAGATACCGGGCCCTACGGGGCGCAGCAGGCGCGAAACCTTTACACTGCACGACAGTGCGATAGGGGGACTCCGAGTGCGAGGGCATATAGCCCTCGCTTTTCTGTACCGTAAGGTGGTACAGGAACAAGGACTGGGCAAGACCGGTGCCAGCCGCCGCGGTAATACCGGCAGTCCGAGTGATGGCCGATATTATTGGGCCTAAAGCGTCCGTAGCCGGCCGGACAAGTCCGTTGGGAAATCGACGCGCTCAACGCGTCGGCGTCCAGCGGAAACTGTCCGGCTTGGGGCCGGAAGACCTGAGGGGTACGTCCGGGGTAGGAGTGAAATCCTGTAATCCTGGACGGACCACCAATGGGGAAACCACCTCAGGAAGACGGACCCGACGGTGAGGGACGAAAGCTAGGGTCTCGAACCGGATTAGATACCCGGGTAGTCCTAGCTGTAAACGATGCTCGCTAGGTGTGCCGTAGGCTACGAGCCTGCGCTGCGCCCTAGGGAAGCCGAGAAGCGAGCCGCCTGGGAAGTACGTCTGCAAGGATGAAACTTAAAGGAATTGGCGGGGGAGCACCACAACCGGAGGAGCCTGCGGTTTAATTGGACTCAACGCCGGACATCTCACCGGTCCCGACAGTAGTAATGACAGTCAGGTTGACGACTTTACTCGACGCTACTGAGAGGAGGTGCATGGCCGCCGTCAGCTCGTACCGTGAGGCGTCCTGTTAAGTCAGGCAACGAGCGAGACCCGCACTTCTAGTTGCCAGCAATACCCTTGAGGTAGTTGGGTACACTAGGAGGACTGCCGCTGCTAAAGCGGAGGAAGGAACGGGCAACGGTAGGTCAGTATGCCCCGAATGGACCGGGCAACACGCGGGCTACAATGGCTATGACAGTGGGACGCAACGCCGAGAGGCGAAGCTAATCTCCAAACGTAGTCGTAGTTCGGATTGCGGGCTGAAACCCGCCCGCATGAAGCTGGATTCGGTAGTAATCGCGTGTCAGAAGCGCGCGGTGAATACGTCCCTGCTCCTTGCACACACCGCCCGTCAAAGCACCCGAGTGGGGTCCGGATGAGGCCGTCATGCGACGGTCGAATCTGGGCTCCGCAAGGGGGCTTAAGTCGTAACAAGGTAGCCGTAGAGGAATCTG
>NZ_JAANTG010000012.1:0-631 GCF_011627385.1 Haloarcula sp. R1-2 | reverse complement strand
CTTGGTCGAGCGGATCTTCGATATCGCCGATAATCGTTTCCAGCAGGTCAGTGACGGTCACTAGTCCAATAACCTCGCCGTCTTCGATGATGAGAGCCATCTCTTGTCGCTCTGTCTGGAACTGATCGATCGCGTCGCTCACATCGGTATCGGGCGAAAGCGTCATCGTCGGTGCCGCCAGTTCAGTGAACGCACCGTTGCCACTGGCGAGTTCCTCACGATGACTGAACAGAGCTGGACTGTAGACGATCCCATGGAATTCAGTTAAATCCTCACCAATTAGTGGATACCGTGTATGAGGGTGCTGCTCAAGCTTTTCGAAGTTCGCTTCAGCTGAATCCTCAGTTGAGATGGCTATGATTTCTTCGGTGGGGACCATGACCTCTCTCACCGACTGTTCACCAATCGTCAACGCGTTCATGATCTCTTCACGGCGCTCCGCAGGCAATTCACCCTCTTCGAGTACCGATCCAAGTCGGTTCCGAAGGTCGGCACGAGTTTCGATGACTTCTTTCTCGGTTTCTGTCCATGCCTGAGTCATCTCGATGCCGAACAGGCCCAGTGTTCCCTTTGCAACCGAATCACCGACCCAGATAGCTGGAGCGAGTATCTTGGCAAACCAGTACAGCGG
>NZ_JAANTG010000011.1:0-1181 GCF_011627385.1 Haloarcula sp. R1-2 | reverse complement strand
CGTGGACAGGCCACGCGAGCGCGACTCTAGTACCTAGCGTAACTTTTGAAGATAGCCACCGAGATAGTTGTCGATCCAAGAGGCCGCGAAACTCAGCTGAGCTGTGAGCTTCTCAAAGAGTTCGGTGAGGAGAGCGCGGTATTCTGCCGCGCTCACCACAATCAACGGTGACGCTTCCCATTTCAAACTCTTCCAGATCTGCTCGATCGGGTTGAGATCAGGTGAGCCAACGGGCAGAAACACGAGGTCAATTCCGAGTTGATGGGCTCGCTTGCGCGTGTGTTCGCACACGTGAGAAGAGAAGTAATCCAAGACGAGCAGAATCCGAGTCAGCGGATTCTGCTCGCGGATCCCCTCGAGACACTCGCAGATTCGTTCTTTCTCCTGATTACTCGGAAACTGAACGACACTCTCACGAGAGATGGCATAGAACCCGACCGCTGGTTCGTCTAACTTCACCAACGGTCGGGTGATGTGAGGGTCGTCGACGGTGTAGAGTCGCTGTGAGTTGTCCCACGGTTGCGGATGCGATGTGTCGAGAAATCCAAGTACAGTTCCACCGTCCGTACGGATCTCTTCGTCGACGATCCAGCCTTCCTCGTTGTCTCCATCGCGTTTGTTGTGCGGCTCATCAGAACCCTCGTCGAACGCGTCGGCGACGCGTTCGTCGAGTATCTCTTCAGCATTCTCTGGCCGTGATGGGCGCTTAGTCCGCGGAATTGCGTAGGAGAGGCCGAGCTTTTCGAGGAATGTAGTGAGATGAGCGGGATGAAATTCAACGTCGAATTCCTCGTTGATGAGGTGCTGTATCTCCTGTTTCTTCCACGGTTGGCCCTCACGGAGCAGTTCTAGGAGGCGTTGCTGTTGTTCTTCGCCGAGCTTCGGGGGCCTGCCGCCCCCGAAGTTCGGCATCAGGAGTCCGAGACCGCCTTTGTTCCATCGGCGAGCCCAGCGTGTTCCTGTCGCGGAGGATCTGCCGACGTCGTCGGCAGCGTCCTCCAAGGTTGCACCCTTGTAGAGCCGCTTAACGAAGATCAACCGCTCAGTGAGTTTTTCATCCGTAGACTCTGCGAGGAGTCGATCGAGATCGTCCTCACTGAGGTGACGGACGATCTCTTTGCGGCGATCTCCAGACATATCCACACATCAAACTCTACCTTCATAACTTCCACTAGGCACTA
>NZ_JAANTG010000010.1:0-4860 GCF_011627385.1 Haloarcula sp. R1-2 | reverse complement strand
CACCGAACTCTTTGAGAAGCTCACAGCTCAGCTGAGTTTCGCGGCCTCTTGGATCGACAACTATCTCGGTGGCTATCTTCAAAAGTTACGCTAGGTACTAGAGTCGCGCTCGCGTGGCCTGTCCACGCGTGGGCGTGGTTCGTATAAATGGAGACAAGCCACCGGTTTTCATCATCGCCGGCCGCGGCACCGGACAGCGGTACGTGATCCCGGCGAAAGCCGCAGACGAATCGACGATTCGACTCCTGCTGGCCGACCGCCAGCAGGAGTCGCTCACTGTCTATACCGACGGCTTTCGAGCGTACGAACCGCTCAAAGATGACGACGCACTCGACCGCGAATACGTCGTCCACGGCGACGGTGAATACGCCGACGATGAGGTGCACGTCAACACCTGCGAGAGCCACGCGTCGCAGGTGCGACGGTGGCTCTCGTCCCACCGAGGTACTCCAAAGACAAGCTGACACAGTATCTTAGAGCGTTCCAGCTACGCCGAGAGCTGTTTCGGAAACCCAGCCGAGATGCTCTCAAACACGCTGTTCAAGCAACGCTGTGAAATCAACAATGTGCTACGGATGAGCGCGGGAAGATTATGACCGGGTTGCGCGTGCGCTTGTTGACTCCAGAACAATCCCTGAAGTGAATGCTGGCCGCGTCCATGGATCACTTGGCCGGGTACATCCTGACCCAGCGGTGCTAGATCTGTTCACTGAGTATGGAATCCGGTTCGTTCTTGGATCGGACAGCCACACGCCTGTGGAACTCTCGGAGCGAGTCCCCTAACTACGAGCGGTGACTGGAACTTCAGACCGGTATCCTGTTTCTGAGGTACTACGTGACAATCAACAGCAAGTTCTGGAAACTGCGCTTCAGTGGGTTCGGTTGCTGGATGTTATTTTCTGTTTTGATCGCCTTCAGTAGCCTTCCCATGGTACGGTCAGGACGCTTTCACTGGAACGGCCTTCACCAGACTGGGGCTAAAAAATGGGTCCCATGCCTGTGAGACCAGTCGTTGGATATAGTTTCTTCACCTGTGAAAGCGAGTGAACTAACTGCAAGGTAGACCTTCGAACGTACCGATTTGCCCTATCCGGGACATCAGTGAGGAGCTCGAGCGGATAGAGATATTAGTCAGGTCGGGCCAGCCTTTTGACGCTCTTTTTGTACCAGATACACCAGCAACCCAAGCATTCCAAGAAGTCCGTATGCCATTCCGCGAAGTTTCGGGTTCCAACTCCCGTTGTCTGACACCCGTCAGACCCCACTATTTCTACTATTAGAATTACACATTAGGATAGAAGAAGTAAGAATGGCCACCCACCCCCCACTATTTCCACTAAAGCTAGTAGGACAGGTAAGTTAGGCTCCGCACCTCATTTCTTTCACTAGAACTAGTCCCTACAACAACACCGCTCTAGCCCTACTACGGTCTAGCTATAATGCTATTATTATAAACTTTTCCCTAGATCAAAGTTCATTTTCTGTAGTCGTCGCTACTTCGTTGTTCTTTACTGGAAATAGTGGGGGGAGGGTGTACCAATAATCTACACCATCCCATCCTGCTTCAGTCTCCTGATTACACTTGTTTTACCGATATACTGGAAACGGTGGGGTCTCTAACTCTTATAAAAAGGTATTTACTGGAAATACTGGAACCCAGTGGTCTGACCCATCTGTCACAACTCATGATACAGTGACTCCGATTTACTGGAAACGGTGGGGTGTGTCTAGTCCCCCCACGACACGCTATATACTGGAAATAGTGGGGTACTATCGCTCCACATAGCGCCAAGCGGCAGTTATCTCGTATATACCTAATTCCATTCTACTGGTCTTCAACCGCACCGCGATAGAGCGCAGGTGATATAGTGGAAACAGTGGGGTCCTCCCCATATATCGGAAGGGCCACCCAGTCCTGGTTATACTGGAAATAGCGGAAACGGTGGTCGAAACAACTATTGTGGTAGCCTCACTCATTCACGCATAATATGGGTCCTCGTTTTCAACCGGACGACACGCTGTACAAACGCCGGAATACACTCAAAGTCGAGTATGTGCCGGATGATATCGTTGGCCGGGACAACGAGATTGAGGAATATGAAGCTGCTTTACAGCCGATAATCAATGGTGAGTACCCCGATAACATCTTCATCTATGGAAAGACTGGTGTCGGGAAGACTGCTGTGACGAACTTTCTACTTAATGAACTCCGAGAATCAGCGGACCATTTTGAAGTCGATCTCACCGTCATCTCGCTGAATTGCGATGGGCTGAGTACGAGCTATCAGGCTGCAATCAGCCTCGTGAATAACCTTCGCGGTCACGAGAACCATATCGCTGAGACCGGCCATCCTCAATCCAAAGTTTATCGTCTCCTCTGGAATGAACTGAATAAGCTTTCTGGCAGCGTTATCATCGTTCTCGACGAGATCGACCACATCACGGATGATACCTTCCTCTACCAGATCACCCGTGCCGATAACAACGGCTATATCGACAATATCCAGCTTGGTGTCATTGGGATCAGTAACGATTCGACCTTCCGCGAACAGCTCGATGCGAAGGTGCAGTCATCTCTCTGTGAGACGGAGATTTCGTTCCCGCCATACGGCACGGAAGAACTCCAGAAGGTCCTCGAACAACGGGCCGAGATAGCCTTCCACGAGAGTGCGCTTGAGGACGGCGTCATCCCGCTGTGTGCCGCACTCGGTCGCCAGGATGGTGGTGACGCCCGACGGGCGATCACGCTTCTGCGGAAGGCTGGCGACCTCGCTCGCACTGAAAACGCAAACTCGGTTACGACTGATCATGTCGAACGCGCTCAGGAGAAGCTTGAGGCCCAACAGAGCATGGACATTATGCGCGACCTTACTGAACACGAGCAACTCACACTCTATGCGCTGACCACGCTTGCTGCAGAGGGGGAAACACCCGCCCGCTCTCGGATTGTCTATCAGCGATATAAAGAGCTCTGTGAGTTTCAGGGCCGAGAACCGCGAACTGCGCGCCGAATGCGCAGTTTTCTCTCAGATTTCGAAATTCTCAATCTCACACTGTCTGAAATGGAACATCGTGGTCAGGACGGTGGCACGTACCGTCAGCATGAACTCAATCGCGATATTGCGACTGTCGTTGATGCTCTCCAGACGATTATTGGCGAGTTTGGAGCACATCAAAGTATCATTGAGTACCTGCCCGACTCCGGCGAGGAGTTCGCCACGATGTGACGAGGAAAACACACACCACTGTTTCCGGAGAAAACCGCACTACCTCGGACCAACCAGTGCAACGTACCGGCTCTTGACCTTCTCACCCGCTCCATCTATTGTATCTTTCGCCTTAACCACCCTGAATATTGCTCCAGCATTATCCATCGCTGACACGCCGAAGCAGCGCCTCAAACCTCTCGCGCTGGAGTGGGTGTGCATATACTCCATTCTCCCCCCTGGAAGGTCTGATTTCCCGACTTGCAACACCCCACTGTTGATTTCGACGGAGCGTTAACGCTGTCAACATGCCACATCAAATCTGCCCTGAGAAGATGTCTACGATCAAAGCGAAGAAACGTGACAATGCGTCGTTCAGCGACGCCGTAGCACGACTCATCGACGGGGCGTTCTCTCAGAGACCTTCGCGGTGCGTTCGATGAAGATCAGGTAGCCGATATGCGAGACATCATCGGGCAGGCTGGTCAGGACGACCGTAATGAAGCCCGTGATGTCGCAGGGCGATTTGAATGATTTCGATACGAGCCTTATCTTGGATATCATCGACGCTGTCGTAGCGGCCGTTGAGAAGGAACATGAGTTCGAAGTAGCGAATGTTCCACTGGTGATTTCGGCGATAACAGTCTTGGAACTGTACATCGGCGTCGTACGGGGTCAAACTGGACGGGGAAGTGAAGGTCGCGCACACACGCGCGGAGCGCCCATAGAAGCCGTGCTTGACTCATCCGCGCTGGCCAACACGAACCTAAGCATTTCCCGCCGTGCTGGTCGGGTATTCGGTGAATGCATAGCTAACCGCAGATGACGGCGAAGGGAGCGGTATTGGCAAAGGACGCAGCAATCGCTGCAACCGTTTTGGGGCGTAACGAGTCCGTTTTCGTCGGTGATAGAGGAGACTTCCTACGCGCAACTGATTTACTTCTCACCTCTGAATCGCGGATTGTGCCGACCTGAGCGATGAAATCCTCCACCGATATCCAGATAATATCCCTCAAAACTTGACTATACTTTTCAACTATCGCTCAATTTCGCCGGTCCAATACACTACTGAAACCACCCGTGTGTATGCCACGCGTGTGCCGTGTGGTTCCTGAACATGGCGGGTCCAAGACCGTCCATTTATATACTCCCCTCCCGTCGGATGTAATGCGAAGGTCGCGCCGGGCAGCATTCCCGGAACGACACCCCAACGCCACCCCCGTGGTGGGTTGGGTCACTCGCTTAGAACGCGAGGCCACCGAGGCTTCGTGTTCGTGTATGAGGATTCCACCCCTGCGGTCCGCCGTTAAGATGGAATCTGATGTGAGCCCACGGACCCATGCAGTAGTCAACGCTGGTGTAGGAACCAGTGTGTTAGCTTCCGACGGAGTGCAACCACTTCCGCCGCTGATGTATATCAGCACATTCCGGTTGATCCTGCCGGAGGCCATTGCTATCGGAGTCCGATTTAGCCATGCTAGTTGCACGAGTTTAGACTCGTAGCATATAGCTCAGTAACACGTGGCCAAACTACCCTACAGACCGCGATAACCTCGGGAAACTGAGGCCAATAGCGGATATAACTCTCATGCTGGAGTGCAGAGAGTTAGAAACGTTCCGGCGCTGTAGGATGTGGCTGCGGCCGATTAGGTAG